>NZ_KK211226.1:0-95661 GCF_000621205.1 Halotalea alkalilenta DSM 17697
CGTGGATGTCGACGCGGGATGCATCGATCACCAGGTCCTGCCCGGCGCTCAGGCGAGCGTCGCCTTGGATGTCGAGACGGCTGCCGAGCACTTCGACGCTTTCGCGGCGCTCGGTGAGGTTGGGCTGGCGATTGACATCGAGGCGCGCGTCGGTGACCGCCTCGAGGCGCAGGTCACGCCCGGCGGCGAGCGTTGCATCTCCTCCCGAGGCGATCTCGGCGCGGTTGACCAGGTCTCCCCCGGCGCGCAGCTCGAGGCGTTCGCCGGCGACGATCCGGCCGCCGCCGTCGAGCGCGGTGAAGGCGTGGTCGCGGCTGCCAGCGACGATTGCCAGCCGGTCGTTGACGATATCGCCTTCGAGCGCGCGCAGGTCGACCTGAGCCGCGGATATCTCGCCGCCGATGGCGTTGCGGATGCTGTCGTTCGCCACCATCGAGACCCGCTCGCCGGCCTCGACCAAGCCCCCTTGGAGGATCGAGCCGCCGGCCGAGAGCGTGGTATCCCGCGCGGCCGTGAGCGTGCCGACGTTGATCAGCTCGCTGCCGCTGATCAGCTCGATGTCGCGCCCTTGCACCAATGCGCCGCCGCGCAGCGTGCGCGAGTCCAACTGGGCGAGGTAGAGCACCGGGACGAGTACCCACTGCCCCTCGACCTGCTGCCACTCGGGCCAGACGATGTCGTGGGTCAGCGCGGCGGTCTGGGCCGGGCTCAGGCTGACGCCGACGGTGAGTCCGAGCGGCTCGCTCGAGGCGATGGCGTTGTCGAACAGGTAGCGCAGCTGATCGGCTTCGCTGCCCAGGCGGTCGTCGACGAAGCGAGAGCCGGTAGCGGCCTGCACCGCACTGCCGACCAGCCGGCTTTCGTAGCGACCATCGCCCAGCAGCCGGTAGGCATCGTCATCGCTGTAGCCGAGCTTGTCGAGCAGGTAGTCGGAACCAAGGACGCCTTCGAGGCCGGTGAAGGCCGGATTCGACTCGATCAGGTAGCGGCTCTGCGGCGAGGGATTCTGGACGAACAGGCCGTACTCACCCTGGGGCAGGCGAAAATCCGGCTGCTCGACGGGTGCGATGCGCTCGAATGGCACATCGGCGTAGCTGGCCGGTGACAACGCCGGCGCCTCGGCCTCGAGGGGCTGAAGGGCTGCGGGAAGCTCACCATTCAGCGCTTGCCCTGCCGTCGCCCCCTCAGCGGGAGGCGGCGACGGGGCGGCAGCGCCATCGTTGCCGGCCAACTCGAGCCGCGCCCCTGCGTCGGCCGCCGGCGTCTCCGGGCCACCTTCCGTCCGCGCCAGCGCGTCGACCGCGCCGGCCACGCGCTGGGCGGCCACATCGCCCGCCTGCGTCCCAACACGCTCTATCGACCAGGCCGCGCGACTGGCCGAGCTCAGATCACCCGCTTCGCGCTGGCTCGCGCTCGCCGCCTGGGGCGCGAGGGTATAGCTCAATCGCGCGACCGGCTCCGCCACCGACGTATCGCCAAGCCGCCCTTCGAGCTGCGCCTGGACCTGTTCGTCGACCTGGCCGTTGACCAGCCGTTCGGCGGCGACCAGCGTTACCCGCTCGCCGGCCTGGATCGTCGAGGCGACGGTACCGGGGATCTCCTGGCGCGAGGTGACGTCGCTGACCAGGCTGTAGGTCCTGCCGGCGATGATTGCCGGCAGTGGCAGCGGCTCGCCCTGTTCGTCGAGGCCGCTGCGCGCGTTCCAGTCCTCGATATCGGCGTTACGCTGATCGGAGGAGCTCTGGACGTATCTGTCGTCGCCTGAGTCCCGGTAGCTCTGGTTGTGTTGGTATTCGCGCCGGCGCTGCTCGAGGAAGGCGGTGGGTCCGCCGTTGTCGATCTCGCGGGCACGGATGCTCAGGTCGCCTCCGGCGGCGACCAGACCAAGGGTGTTGCTGAACCGATCGGCGTCGATCGTGACCTCGCCGCCGCCCACCAGCCGCGCCAGCGGCGAATCGGCGACTACCTCCTGGCGCAGCGTGTCGTAGACGATCGGCTGGTAGTAATAGGAGGTTCCTACATACCTACGTTTGGGAGAACAGCCTCCTCTTTCGCCACAATTTTCGTAAAGCATCCGGTACCGATCGACCTGGGTCGCGGTGTAATCGATCCAGCTTCCTTCGCTGAAGCTCAGGGTCGAGAAACGATCGCGGGTGTTGATCACCTCATCCGCGGCGAGACGCAGATCGCCCTGGGCCTCGACGCTGCCCGAGCGGTTCTCGAACAGCCGCGCCCGGCCGCCCTGGTCATCGGCGGCGAAGTCGAAGCGGCCGAGGCTGAACAGGTCGGCGTAGCGGTTGGTCAGGCTGGCTGCGCGCAGGCGCATGTCGCCAGTGGAGAAGATCAGCGCGTCCGGCTGGTTGACGATCTCGCCCGCGCTCACCCGCAGCGTACCGCCGGCGCCGAGGGTGCCTTGGTTATCCAGCCGTGCGGCCTCGATCTCGAGCGCGCCGGTGGCAGTCAGCCGCCCACGGTTGTCGAGCGCCTGGGTCAGCTGGTAGCGGGCATCGCCGCCGCTGAGCAGGCGGCCACGCTGGTCGAGCGAGGTGGCGGAGAGCTCGAGCCCACTGCCGGCCGAGATCGTTCCGGCATTGACCAGCTTGCCCTGCAGCCGCAGGGTCATGCCCTGGTTGCTGGCCATTTCGCCTTGGTTGCCGAGGCTCACGGCCTCGACCTCGAGCGTACCGGCAGAGGCCAGCCGATCGCCGACGCCGAGCCCCAGCGCACCGAGCGAGGTCAGGCTCAGCGCGCGGTTGCCAGCCAGCCTGCCGAGCCCATCGACGTGCTGCGCACTCATTGCCAGCCCGCCGGTGCTTTCGAGCGTGCCACCGGCGCCTTGGAATTCACCCGCCTCGATCTCGGCCTGGCCCAAGCCGGCGTGGCGCAGAAGGCCCCCCTGGTTGCGCCAGCGCTGCGCCGCAAGCGTCAGGTTCTGGTTGGCGAAGGAGAGCTTGCCGTCGCGGTTATCGAGCACGCCCTCCACCCGCAGCCGGCTGTCTCCGTCGGTGCCGAGGGCGCGCAGCTCGCCTCCACGGTTGTCGAGCCCGTCGCTATCCAGCACCAGGCTGTCGACGGCTTCGATCAAGCCGCCGTCGCGGTTGTCGATGCCGGCCGCGCGCAGCAGTAGCGTATCTCCCGCCAGCTGGCCCGAGCGGTTGTCCAGCCGCTCGGCATCCAGCGCCAGCGCCCCCTGGGCGAGTATCCTGCCCCCCTGGTTGTCGAGGGAGGAGGTCTCCAGCGCCAATGGCCCGCTGAGCGCGGCGAGTTCGCCTTCGCGGTTGTCGAATTCGCCAAGCTCGAAGCTGCCCTGCCCGGCCTGGATGACCCCGGCGCGGTTGTCCAGCTCGGCGGCGCTGAGCTCGAGCGCCCCACCGTCGACCAGCAGCAGGCCACCGCGGTTATCGACGCGCCCCTCGGCGGCGATAAGCCGCATACCCCTTGCGCCAGCCAGTAGCCGGCCACCCTCGTCAACGCCCTCGTCAACGCCCTCGCCATCGTCCTCGACGCCGTTGTCGAGCAGTACCGCCTGCAGCGTGAGCCCCAGCGCGGCGAGCGCGCCGCCGCGGTTGTCGATCCGCGCGGCATCGAGCACCAAGTCGCCCTGGCGTACGTCGATGGTGCCACCGCGATTGTCGAGACTGCCTTGGACGCGGATCAGCGCCCCGGCGGCCTCGGCCAGCAGTGAGCCATCGCGGTTGTCGAGACTCGCGGTGTCGAGCGACAGCCGCTCGGCGATCACCGCGCCGCCCTGGTTGTCCAGATGAGCGCCGCTCAGGCTCAGCGCATGGGTCGATTGCAGCTTGCCGCCCTGGTTCGAGAGCGCGCCGTCGATGCGCAGTTCAGCCCCCTCGCTGCCACCGGCGACCAGCCCACCCTCGCCGTTGTCGAGCTCACCCGCGGTGAGTTCGAGCCGCTCGGCGAGCATCCGGCCACTGCGGTTGTCGATGGTGGCGGCGTTCAGAACTAGCTGGTCGGCGGCGAGGGTACCAGCGCCGTTGTCCAGCGCCCCGCCCATCGACAGCTCGGCGCGCTGCGCGGCCTGCAGCTGCCCGGCGCGGTTGCCGACTGCGCTTGCGATAGCGAGGGTCAAGTCGCCATCGGCGGCGACCACGGCGCCGTCCTGATTGTCGAGGCTCTCGGCGTCGAGACGCGTCTCGCCACCGACGAGCGAGCCCGCGCGGTTATTCACCACGCCCCCCTCGAAGCGCAGCCAATCGTCGCTCCACAGCCGCCCGCCTCGATTGTCGAGCCCACCGCTGGCGACCAGCGCGAGCTGCCGCGCGGCGATGTCGCCACCTTGGTTGTCGACCGTGCCGGCGCGGATCATCAGCGGCGCCTCCAGCGCCTGCACCACGCCTGCGCGGTTGGCGAGCGCCGAAGCCAAGGTCAGCGTTAGTTCGCCGCGGTCGGCGACGATCGTGCCACCGTCGCTGTTGTCGAGGGCGTCCGCATCTATCCTGCCCTCGGCGCCAAGCAGCACGCCGCCACGGTTGTCGACTCCCAGCGCGTCGAGACCCAGCAGCTCCCCGGCCTGGAGGCGCCCGCCGCGGTTGTCGAGCAAACCCTCGAGGCGCGCATCGAGATCGCCCTGGCGCGAGATCACGACCCCCTCGCGATTGACCAGCGAGGCGGCATTCGCCGCGATGCTGTCAGCGGAAATGCTGCCCTCCTGGTTGAGCAGCGCCAGCGCTTCGAGCTCAGCGGTCCCGCTCGCCTGCAGCCGCCCCTGGCGATTGTCGAAATCCCCGCTGGTCCGCAGCCGGAGCGAGCCTTCATCGGCGGCGATGGTACCGTTGCGGTTGTCGATCGACGCGCTGGCGTCGAGGCTGAGCCGCTTGCCGAGCAGCAGGCCGCCGCGGTTGTCGACGCCAGCGGCGGTGACCGCGAGCTCCTCGCCCGCCTGGAGGCGCCCGCCGGCGTTCGCCAAGGCCTCGTCGAGGGTCAACCGCAGCGATCCCGTGGTAGCGATGATCGAACCCGCTTCGGCGGCGAGTTCACCGTGCTGGTTGAGCAGCGTACGGGCGTCGATGCCGATGCGCGCGGCGCTGACACGGCCACCGCCGTTGTCGAGCCTATCCGCGCGGAGATCGATCGCCTCTGCCGCGCTGAGCGTGCCGTTCTGGTTATCGAGCGTTGCAGCCAGGGCGAGATCGAGCTTTCCGGCGGTAGCGCCGACGATGCCGTCGCGGTTATCGAGCGCCGCGGCGGACAGCTTAAGATCGCGAGCGACCAGCTGGCCGCCTGCGTTGTTCACCCGGCCGCTCGCCGCGAGCGACAGCACAGCCTGGGCGGCCTGCAGCCGGCCGTCGTGATTGTCGACCAGTTCGTCGAGAGTGATGCCCAGCTCGCCGCTCTCGGCACTGATCAGCCCAGCAGCGTTATCGAGCGTGTGTGCGTCGAGCACGACGTCGTCGGCGACCACCACCGCGTCGCGGTTGTCGAGATGTTGGGCAGCGAGGTCGAGCCGCTGCGCCGCCTGCAGCTGGCCACCCCGATTATCGAGCGTGCCGACCACCTGCAACCGGGCGCTGCCGCTGCGGGCGGCGATCAGGCCGCCGTCCTGGTTGCCGAGTTGGTCCGCATCGAGCGTGATCTCTTCGCCGACCAAGGTGCCGCCGGCATTCTCGAGCGTCCCGGCGGAGAGCGTCAGCTCTCCCTGGCGTGCGAGCAGGCGGCCGGCGCGATTGTCGAGATCCCCTCCGCTCAGCCGCAGCGTATCGCCGGCGATCACGCCCTGGCGGTTGGCCAGCGTGGCGGCTGAGAGCACCAGTTCGCCCTGGTCCGCCACCAGCAGCCCATCGTTATTGTCGATGGCCCTGCGCGCGGCGAGCGAGAGCGGTCCCTGGACGGCTTCGATCACCCCATCACGATTGCCGGAGAGCGCGCCCAGCTCGAGCGCGACGAGGTCGGCGATCAACGTGCCTGCGTTGTTGTCCAGCTGGTCGGCGGCAAGCTCGAGCCGCCGGGCCGCCTGCAGTTGGCCGGCCTGATTGTCGACCGTACCTGCCACCTGCAACCGGGCGTCGCCGGCAAGCGCGGCGATCAGGCCACCGTCGCGATTGCCGAGCCGGGTCGCGGAGAGCTCGACCTCATCGCCGGCCAGGGTGCCTCCAGCGTTGTCGAGCGCCGAAGCGGAGAGCGTCAGTTCGCCCTGGCGCGCGATCAGTGAGCCGCTGGTGTTGTCGACCGCCTCGTGCGCCGCGAGCTCGAGCGGGCCGGTGGACGCCTCGATGATCCCATCGCGGTTGCCGGAGAGCCGCCCCAAGGTCAGCGCCAGCCGTTCGGCGAGCACGATCCCTTCACTATTGTCCAGGCCGCCGGCGGTCAGCTCGAGCCGTTCGCCGGCCTGCAGCGTGCCTCCCTGGTTGGCGACCGTACCTGTCACTTCGAGACGCGCATCTCCCCTCCGCGCCACTACTAGACCGCCGTCGCCGCCCTCCCGCCGGTTGTCGAGCGACGCCGCGTGCAAGAAAAGAGTTTCACCGTTGAGCTCCCCGTCGCGGTTGTCGATCTCTCCCTCGGCGAATACCTGGAGCGCGTCCTGCGCTGCGATCCGCCCGGCCCGGTTGTCGAGCCCGGTCTCCACCTCCAGGCGCAGTCCACCCTGGTCGGCCACCAGCTGGCCATTGGCGTTATCGAGACTTTGCGCCGCCAGCGCCAGCTGCTGGCCGGCAATCACGCCGTCGCGGTTGTCGAGCCGCGCCGCCGAGACGCTGACTTCGCCCGTCGATGCCTGGATTCGCCCGCCCTGATTGTCGAGTGCCGCCGAGGTTTGCAGCACCAGCGGACCATCGCTCGCCGCCAGCACGCCACCGCGATTGCTCTCGAGCGCGCCCAGCGACGCCTCGAGCCGGGGCGCTGCGACCATCCCCCCCAGGTTGTCCAGGCGCTCGGCCTCCAGCGCCAGCGCGGTATCGGCGCGCAGCTGGCCTTCGCGGTTGTCCAACGCACCGGCATCGACCTTAAGCGTATCGGCGGCGATCACCCCGCGCTGGTTGTCCAGCGTCCCGGCGTCGAGCGAAAGAGCGCCACCGTCGACCAGCAGGCGGCCATCGCTGTTGTCGAGCCGCTCGAGCGCGAGCTCCACGTGCTGTCCCTGGGCGAACTGAAGCGCCCCGCCGGCATTGTCGAGACGGCGCGCCTCGATGTTCAGCGCACCGCTCGCCGCCAGCGTGCCCTGGTTGACCAGCGTCTCGGCACCGAGGGTCACCTGGTCGCCGCTGAGCTGCCCTTGGTTGACGAGTTCGTCCCCGGCGCGCGCATCGATCTGCGAGGCGAGCATGCTGCCACGCTGGGTGATCCGCTCACCGGCGGTGAGCGCGATGCCACCGCCCGCGCGCAGCGTGCCTTGGTTGCTTATCTGCCGCTCGGCCGAAAGGCGCAGGTCGGCCGCGCCGTCCAGGGTGCCGTCGACCTCGATACTTGCCGCATCGGCGGTGAGATCCCCCCGGCTCGAGGCGTTGGCCAGCGTCAGGCCGCCGGCCGCATCGATGCGCAGCTCACCCCCGCTGGCCGCCATGTCGCCGGCCAGGCGCACGCCGACCCCGGCCTCGGTACCGACCAGGCGAATGCTGTCGGCGTACATGCCCCCCAGCGCAGAGGCGTCGATGGCGAACTCCGGTGTCGCCCCCTGCGCGCCTTCGAGCGGCGTCGCCTCGAGCGTGCCGGCATCGACCTGATTGCGCCCGGTGACCACCTCCAGGCGCTTGGCATGCAAGGCGGCATTGAATTCAGCGGCACGGGTGACGATCGCGAAACGATCGACCCGGCTGGCGTCGAGCCCGAGCCCTTCGATTGCCACCTTTCCGGCATCGACGGAGAAACCGCTCAGCTCGCCCTGGTCGATCAGCGGTCGACCGGTCGACAGGGTCACCTGGGGCGTATTGATGAAACCGCAGCCGTCACAGACGATCCCGGAGGGGTTGGCGATCACCACCGCTGCGGCCTGCCCCGCGACCTCGGTGTAGCCGGCGAGCCGCGAGCCACCGCCGCCGGTGACCTCGTTGACGATCAACCGCGCCGCCGAGCCCTGCAGATTGGGGTTACCGACGATCAGGCCGGCCTGCTCGGTCGCCTGCCACTTGTCGGTGGCGTTGTTGAGAATCGCGCCTTCACGGCCGACATCGAAGGACTGGTAGCGGTTGTGCGAGAGCCCCCGCTCGTTCGGCGTAGCGATATCGACCACCGGGACGCCATTGGCAGCCTGGTCGATGCGGGTATTCTGGCCGCTGCCCGGCGCCACGACGATGCCATCGGCAAGCGCCGCGACGGGCTGCCAGACCAAGGCGTTGATCAGCACCACGGCGAGCAGCCGGGCCAAGGGAGAAGAAGCGGGGTCGCGCATGGCTCTCGTTCTCTGTAGCGGTTCGCGCCGAAGGGAGGGAGGGCGTTTCATAGCGTCAGGCCGAGCTCGAAGTAGATCGGGGTTTCACGCTGGGGCAGCGCTCTGGGGCGCTCGATCGACCGGGAGATGCCGAGCAGTGCCGAGAGCCGCTCGCCGCGCAGGCCGAACTCGAGCGCCGCGCCGCTCATCCTGCCGTGGAGTTCATCGTTGTAGCGGCCGTGACGGATCACCCCGAGGTCGTAGGCCAAAGTCACCTCGAAGAGATCGAAGACCCTTGGCACCGGGTTCAGCGGCTGCGACCAGGTCACCTGGTTACGCCAGTAGCCGCCGGTATCGCCGGGTAGCGACTGCTCGCTGAAGCCGCGCACCGAATCCTGGCCACCGAGGCTCAACCTGGCCGGACTGTAGAGAACGTCGGGGCTCCACTGCGCGTGGAGCAAGCCTAAGTAGCGCAGCGGCAAGCCGGCGACGCTGAACGGGCGCAGGTAGCTCAAGGTCAAGTTCGCCTTGTCGTAGCGGGCTTTCGGCGCGCCATCGGGACGGCCATCGTCATCGTCGGCACCGAACAGCCCGATACCGTGGGACCAGGCGACATCGCCGTTGAACAATCCACCGGCCAGCCTGCGCCCATGGTTGAGCCCCAGCCGCCACTCGCTGAGCACCCGGCTGCTGACGCCGATGCGCGTGCCGTCGATGTAGTTGCGCGTCGCCGTTCGCGAAAGCTGGGTCGACAACGAGGTCTTGCTGGTCTGGTCGCGGGCGATCAGACGCTCGGCACGCAGCAGATGGCGCTCGCTCTTGCCATCGAGGTCGAAGACGAAACCGTTGGCCTCGCCGCGGGTGGCGTAGGCGCTGTCGATATAGCGGTAGGCGAAGTTCCAGTAGCCATAGGGCAGGGAGTAGCCGACTTGGTTGCTGTCGGTATTGCGTTCGGCCCCTCGCGCCTGGCTGCGGCTCAGCTGGAGGTCGAACTGGTCGGCGAGGCCGAGTGGGTCGTCGAGCCACAGCCCGAGCCCCCACTGCTGGCGTCCGACCGAAGGCTGGCCGCCATTGTGGCGGGAGAGATGGATTCGCCAGGGGCGCCCAGGGTCGTCTTCCAGGACCACACGGCTACCGCCGACCCGCTCGCCAGGGCGAAGGGCCGCGGTCACTCGCCGGGAAGCCAGCCGGTTGAGCTGGTCCAGCGTTTGCTCGATGTCGCGCAGATTGAGCGCCTCGCCCAGCTCGAGCGGGCTGGCCATCGCGACCGAAGACGCCGGCAGGGTCGCGGGGCGATCGATGCCTTCGAGCCGCCCTTCGACCACCCTCACCACCAGCGCCTCATCGGTCTCCTGCACCGGCAGGTAGGCTCGCGTGGTGATGAAGCCTCGATCCAGGTAGTCGTTGGTGATGCTCGCCAGCAGCGCGTTGAGCGCCGCAGCGTCGAGGCACTTGCCGAGATGCTCGCGGCGCAGTGCCTCCAGGCGCTCGGCGGGCAGCCGCTCGCCGCCCTCCACCACCAGCCGCCGTACCGTCACGCAGCCCGAGCCGACCGCCGCCGGGGGCTGCTCCCGCAGGGTCGGGGCGGGCTGCAAGCGCTGCAGCCCATCGAGCCGCTGACGTTGATCCTCGATCAATCGCCGCTGGCCCTCGCGCTGCAGCTCCAGGTCGCTCGGCGTACTCGACTGCGCCCAGCAAAGCGGCGCGCCAAGCAGCAAAAGCAAGAGACCGCCCCATTTGCCCCGCACTCGCGGCGGGACAGCTACCGATAAGCCCATACGCACCGCCCATCCTGCCCAACATGCCGTACAGCGAAGCCGCCTCGACTTGACTATTCCGGCGATGCTCACGCTCTGCTCGGCACTAACATCGGCACGCACATGGATGAACTTGAGTTCTTGCCGATGCACTTTCGGACACGCCGTCGGCTCTCAATGGCGAAGAAGAGCAACGACCAAGCGCTTCATCGCTGGGCCTTGGCACCATCGCCGCGCAGCAGCCGGTCGAGCTGGCGATAGCCGAGCGCCTCCATCAGGTGCTCGCGGGTCAACCGCACGGAGGCCTGGAGATCGGCGATGGTCAAGGCGACGCGCAGCACCCGATGGTAAGTGCGGGTCGAGTGGCCGAGGCGTTCGAGGGCGTGGGCGAGCCAAGCGCGCTCGGCATCGCTGAGCGCGCAGGCCGCCTCCAGCTCACGGCTGCCCAACCGGGCGTTGAGTTCGCCTCGGCTGGCCTGGGATCGACGTGCGGCGACCACCCGCTCCCTCACCGAGGCCGAAGCCTCGCCGGGGCGCTGGCGAGCGAGCTCGTCGGCGGCGAGCGCGGCCATCTCCACCTGCAGGTCGATACGATCGAGCAGCGGCCCGGACAGCCGCGCTTGGTAGCGCTGGATCTGCGCGGCACTGCAGCGGCAGGCGCGGCGCGGATCACCCAGGTGCCCGCAGGGGCAGGGGTTCATCGCCGCGACCAGCTGAAACTCGGCGGGAAAGACCGCCTGCCGTGCGACACGGGCGATCGACACCGTGCCGCACTCGATCGGCTCGCGCAGCCCTTCGAGGGCACGGCGCTCGAACTCGGGCAATTCGTCGAGAAACAGCACGCCATGGTGGGCCAGGGTGATCTCGCCCGGCATCGGTTGCGAACCACCACCGATCAGCGCCCCGGGACTCGCCCCATGGTGGGGGGATCGAAATGGCCGTCGCCCCCACTCACCGAGCGGTGCCAGGCCACAGCGCGAGCGAATCATCGCGACCTCGAGACGGCGCTGCTGGTCGAGCGGTGGCAAGAGCCCCGGCAAGCGTGCGGCGAGCATGCTCTTGCCGGTGCCTGGAGGACCGGCGAAGAGCAGGTTGTGACCGCCCGCGGCGGCGATCTCCAGCGCCCTGCGCGCCTGGTGCTGGCCGCGGACCTCGCAAAGATCGGGCATCTCGGCGAGATCCAGCGCCGGCATGGTCGCCGGTCTTGGCAGCAAACGCTCGCGGCCATGCAGGTGGGCGACGACCTCCAGGAGGTGATCGGCGGCGATCACTTCGAGGCCTTCGACCAGCGCGGCTTCCTCGGCATCTTCGCTTGCCACCAGCAGGATCGCGCCGGCGCGATGAGCGGCCAATGCCGCGGGCAGCACCGCGCCGACGCCGCGCAGGCGGCCATCGAGGGCGAGCTCGCCCAGGCATTCGAGCCGCTCGACGCTCTCGGGCGGCAGCTGATTGGAAGCGACCAGGATGGCCAGCGCGATCGGCAAGTCGAAGCGACCACCCTCCTTGGGCAAATCGGCGGGGGCCAGGTTGAGGGTGATTCGCCGGGTCGGGTACTCGGCACCAGCATTGAGCAGTGCGCTGCGCACCCGCTCACGGCTCTCCTTCACCGCCGTCTCGGGCAGGCCGACGATCGCAAGCCCCGGCAACCCATTGGAAATATGGACCTCGACCTGCACCAAGGGAGCGTGCAGGCCGAGCAGTGCCCGACTGCGGACCACCGCCAGCGACATGGAGCCTCCAGGAAACGAGGAGTACGACGACTCGGTTCTGGTTGGATCGGCAGGCGCGGGCGATTTTTGACCCAGCGGACGATGCCGTGGGTAGCGATGGGGACGATCTGGGGTGTTCGATGACAACCCCTTGGGGATGAGGCGGAAAACACTGCACCACCATGGCGCAGCATAGCGACATCGGTTCCACCCGCGGGAGCCGACGGACGAGCACTGCCTCCGCTCATCGAAGGGAGGCCGTAGCGGTGCTTGCATGCAAGACCGAGGCGCCCCTCGCCACGCGAAACGCGCGCGGGGGCACGACGGCATTCAATGCCGATGAGTGGGCCGGCTGAAAATCACCCTATGCCCAATCATCGAGCGCGCAGCGATGGAGGACGCGGCTCAGGCGTCGCGTTCGGGGCTGTAGTCGCCCGCGTCGCCGGGCTTGCCCGGCTTGGCCTTGGGCTCGGTGGGCAGCGCCTTCGCCTCGGCTGCGGTTTCAGCCGCCCGCTGCTCGACCTCGGCCACGGTGCTGGGGACATCTTCACCCAGCCGCGCCTCGAGTGCGGCGAGCTGCTTCTCGAGCGCTTCGACCCGGGTGCGGGTGCGGGTCAGCACGTCCATCATGATGTCGAAATCTTCACGCGAGACCAGGTCCAGGCGGTCGAAGGCCCCCTTCATCGCCCCCTGCACGCTGCGCTGGATCTCCTCCGGCGCCTGGGAGACGCTCGAAAGCCGCTCCCCGATCTGCTGAGCCAGACGGCTGAATACATCGTTACGAGTCATGACATCTTCTCCGTTGCGAATAGAGAGCCGGCCGGCGACTCGGCTCGGTCGGCGCGAGCAGGCTTGCATCCAAGGATACGCGACCGCGGCGTCGAACGCGCGATCCTAAGCCCCACCAACCTCCTCACCCTAAGGAAAGCGCGCTCTCCGGCAGACAAAGACCCAAACTGGTGCACATGCCCCAGGGCGATCAATAGATTGACCCAAAACAGTTCATAGATGACGAGCCCGACCAGTCCACGCTCTCTTCGGCACCCGCAGAAAAATCTTAACGGCATGATAAATAAGACATATATCAACATATGGCATGATGTCTGCCCCGCCTCATTCAATTACCTGGAGCGTCGAGCGAGGAGTACGCACCGAATGAAATTGATCACAGCCATCATCAAGCCATTCAAACTCGATGACGTGCGCGAAGCGCTCGCGGACAATGGCGTGCAGGGCATCACCGTGACCGAGGTCAAGGGCTTCGGCCGCCAGAAGGGACACACCGAGCTCTATCGCGGGGCTGAATACGTGGTCGACTTCCTGCCCAAGGTGAAAGTCGAAGTCGCGGTCGACGATGCTCAGGCGGCAGCGGTACTCGATGCGATTCGCGATGCGGCGAACAGTCACAAGATCGGCGACGGCAAGCTGTTCGTCACCGAGCTCGAGGATGTGATCAGGATTCGCACCGGAGAGCGCGGCGCGGACGCGATTTGAGCCCGCGAGCCCCGGTGCCCGTAGCACTCGGCTCGCCCTCGGCGGCCGCACACGCACCACCACAAAAATAAGATCGACCTGATTAAAAGACGACCAAAGGGAACCAAAAATGAATGAAGCAGCGGATTTGGCGAATCAGGTGACGGAGATCGCCTACGCCATCGATACTTTCTACTTCCTGATCTGCGGTGTGCTGGTGATGTGGATGGCCGGGGGCTTCGCGATGCTCGAGGCCGGTCTGGTCCGGGCGAAGAACACCACTGAGATCCTGACCAAGAACATCATCCTATTCGCGGTCTCCTGCGTGATGTACCTGCTGTTCAGCTACCACCTGATGTACTCCAGCGCAGAGGGCGGGATCTTCCCGAGCTTCGGTTGGCTGATCGGTGCGGAGAACGACCTGGGCGACGTACTCGCCGGTGGCGAGGATGCACCCTACTACTCGGCCCGTGCGGACTTCTTCTTCCAAGTGGTGTTCGTCGCCACCGCGATGTCGATCATCTCCGGCGCGGTCGCCGAGCGCATGAAGCTGTGGTCGTTCGTGGTCTTCGCGGTGTTCATGACCGGCATCATCTACCCGACCTCCGGCTACTGGACCTGGGGTGGCGGCTGGCTCGACGCGGTCGGCTACTCCGACTACGCCGGTTCCGGCATCGTCCACATGGCCGGTGCCAGCGCCGCCCTGGCGGGTGTACTGGTACTCGGCGCGCGTAAGGGCAAGTACGGCAAGAACGGCGCGATCAACGCGATCCCCGGTGCCAACCTGCCGCTCGCCACGCTCGGGGCGATCATCCTGTGGATGGGTTGGTTCGGCTTCAACGGCGGCTCCGAACTCAAGCTCTCGGACGTCGCATCCGCCAACAACATGGCCCAGGTACTGGTCAACACCAATACCGCCGCGGCCGGCGGCGTCATCGCCGCACTGCTGCTCTCCAAGATCCTGTTCCGCAAGGCGGACCTGACCATGGCGCTGAACGGCGCGCTGGGCGGCCTGGTCTCGATCACTGCCGACCCGCTCTCCCCCGCGGCCTTCACCGCCACGGTGATCGGCGCGATCGGCGGCATCATCGTGGTGTTCTCCATCATCACCCTGGACAAGCTCAAGATCGACGATCCGGTCGGTGCGATCTCGGTCCACGGCGTTGCCGGCTTCTGGGGCGTGATGGTGGTTCCGTTCACCAATGCTGACGCGAGCTTCGGCGCCCAGCTGATCGGCGGCGTATCGATCTTCCTCTGGGTCTTCCTCGCTAGTCTGGTCGTCTGGCTGGCGATCAAGGCGATCATGGGCATCCGTGTCACCGAAGAGGAAGAGTTCGCCGGCGTGGACGTCACCGAGTGCGGGATGGAAGCCTATCCGGAGTTCGTCCAAGGCTCGAAGTAAGGCGCGACTACGCCCATTGGCGGGCATCCTGTTCGGATGCCCGCTCGATTTATCAGGCTCGGGCCCAGGGCGCTTGGTGAAGAATCGTCGGACCTATATGCTTGAGGGCACGACAATAGGCGCCATGGCGAAAGTCGAACGGACACCCGCCCTGGAGCGTAACGCTCGCCGGCACAGCCCACTCGATGGCGCAGCGACCGACGTAATCACAAGGACAGCCGAGGAACACTGACGATGAAACTGGTATCCGCGATCATCAAACCCTTCAAGCTCGACGATGTGCGCGAGGCACTGTCGGAAATCGGTATCCAGGGGATCACCGTGACCGAGGTCAAGGGATTCGGCCGTCAGAAGGGCCATACCGAGCTCTACCGCGGCGCTGAATACGTGGTCGATTTCCTGCCCAAGGTGAAGCTCGAGGCAGCCGTGGACGACCCGATGGTCGACCAAGTGATCGAGGCGATCACCTCGGTGGCCAACACAGGCAAGATCGGCGACGGCAAGATCTTCGTCTCGCCGCTCGAGCAAGTCATCCGCATCCGTACCGGAGAAACCGGCAAGGACGCGGTCTAACCGACTTCACCGGCGCTGGACGGCCCTCGGCCAAGCGCTTTGCAACGACGAGGCCCGGTCATCGACCGGGCCTCGTCACGTCTGCGCGATAAGATGGCCGAGCAGGGTATCGGCGTGGCAGGATCGCCGGGAATGCGGGATGCGAATATGAGGAGTGCATCGCCCGCCCCGAGCCATTGGGAGGAAGGAAGCCTGGAATGTTATTCGCGCTCTACCTGATCGCGATCAGCGCCGAGGCGATGAGCGCCGCGCTCGCCTCCAGACGCAGCCGCATCGACCTGTTCGGCGTCGCGGTCATCGGCTCGATCGCAGGCCTCGGCGGAGGCACCCTGCGCGATGTGCTGCTCGGCCAGTATCCGTTGACCTGGGTCGCTCGCCCCTGGCTGCTGCTGGTCACCGCGGGCTCCGCGCTGGTCGCCGCGCTGGTCGCCTCGCGCCTGCAACGGCTGCGGACCACCTTCCTGCTGCTCGATGCGATGGGACTGGTCGTCTTCACCTTGATCGGCAACCGCATCGCCCTGGATCTCGGCCACTCGGGCTGGACAGCGGCGATCTTCGGCCTGATCACCGGCTGTGCAGGCGGTGTACTGCGCGATGTACTGTGCAACGAGGTGCCGCTGCTGCTGCGCCGCGAGCTCTACGCCAGCATTTCCGTGATCGTCTCGGCGCTGTATCTGGCCTGCCTCGCGCTCGACCTGCCATCGACCCTCGCCACCCTGCTGGCGCTCGCGGTGGGCCTGACGCTGCGGATGCTCACGGTACGCTTCAACTGGCATCTGCCCACGCTCGAAGCGCCTGGCGACGAGCGCTGAGCCACACCTGGCGTCTCAGCACCGGGCGATAACGCGACCGCCCAGGGCGAGCGCTACTTCTCGACGAAGGCGCGCTCGATCACGTAGTCGCCCGGCTCGCCCATCCGCGGCGAGATCCGGAAGCCGAGCTCGTCGAGCACTTGGGAGGTCTCGTCGAGCATCGCCGGGCTGCCGCAGATCATCGCCCGGTCCAGCGCGGGGTCGAGCGGCGCAAGGCCTATGTCCGCGGCGAGCTTGCCGCTGCGGATGTGCTCGGTGAGCCGGCCACGGGTATGGAACTCCTCGCGGGTCACGGTCGGGTAGTAGATCAGCTTGTCGCGGATCTCCTCGCCCAGGTACTCGTGCTCGGGCAGCTCCCGGGTGATGAAGTCGTGGTAGGCGAGTTCGCTGACCCAGCGCACGCCGTGCACCAGAATGACCTTGTCGAAGCGCTCGAGCACCTCAGGGTCCTGGATCAGGCTCATGAACGGCGCGAGCCCGGTGCCGGTGGCGAGCAGGTAGAGATGGCGCCCCTCGCGCAGGTCGTCGAGCACCAGGGTGCCGGTCGGCTTGCGGCTGACCAGCAGCTCGTCACCGACTTCGAGGTGCTGGAGCCGGGAGGTCAGCGGGCCGTCCGGCACCTTGATCGAGAAGAACTCGAGATGATCCAGGTAGTTGGGGCTTGCGATCGAATAGGCTCTCACCAGCGGGCGGCCATCGACCTCGAGCCCGATCATCACGAACTGGCCGTTCTTGAACCGCAGCCCGCGCTCGCGGGTGCAGGTGAAGCTGAACAGCGTGTCGTTCCAATGGTGGACGCTGAGCACGCGTTCGGTGGAAAACTTGCTCACTAAAGCTGCCTCTCTCGCGTCATCGCACGACGCAGGTTGCAAAACGAATCGTCTACCGCTGCGGTCAGCTCCGGCAGCGGCGAATCTCGGTCAAAATCGGGCTGTTCGACAGTGGGTCGATCACCAGTCGGCAATCGATACCATAGAGCTCGCGCACGAGCTCAGGGGTGACCACCTCTGTCGGCGTACCCTCGGCGACGATGCGCCCGTCCAGCATCGCCACCAGGTGATCGGCGTAGCGACAGGCGCTGACCAGGTCATGGACCACCATCACCACGGTCTTGCCGCCCTCCTCGGAGAGCGAACGGATCAGCTCGAAGACCTCGATCTGGTGACCGAGATCGAGCGCCGACGTCGGCTCGTCCAGCAGCAGGAGCGGCGTGGTCTGCGCGATCGCCATGGCGAGCCAGGCACGCTGGCGCTGCCCGCCGGACATCGACTCCAGCGGCCGGTCGGCCAGTTCGACCAGATCGGCTGCGCGGATCGCTGCGTCGAGCACACGCTGGTCCTCTTCGGACCACTGGCGCAGCCAGCCCTGATGGGGTTGGCGTCCGAACTGGACCAATTCGAGCACGGTGAGCCCATCCGGGGCATTGGCCTCCTGCGGCAGCAGCGCGAGCCGGCGGGCGACATCGCGCGGCGCCAGCGAGTAGATCGGCTCACCGTCGAGCAGTATGACCCCGGCGCTGGGCGCGTGAAGCCGGGCGAGCCCCGCGAGCAGGGTGGACTTGCCGCAGCCGTTGGGACCGACGATCGCGGTCACCTTACCCTCCGGCAGGCGCAGGTCGAGCCGCTCGATGACCCGCCGATGACCGTAGTCCATCGCGATGCCGCTCGCCTCGAGGGTCGCGCGCTGGGCGCGGTCATGTTCGAACTCACTCATCTTCCAGCTTCCGTCATTGCACGCCGCATCGCTCAGAGCGCACGCGGCGAGTCACCGCGCAGCAGGATCCAGATCAGATAGGGACCGCCAACGAGCGCGGTGACGATGCCGACCGGCACCTCGACCGGCGCGAGCAGGGTGCGCCCGAGCAGATCGGCCAGCGCCATCAGTATCGCCCCGGCGAGCGCTGCATTGAGCACGGGAACCGATCGATGGCTAGAAAGCCGGCGGGCGAGCTCCGGCCCGATCAGGGCGATCATGCCCACGGGGCCCGCCACCGCTACCGCGAGCGCGGCGCAAATCACCGCCAGGGCCAAAGCGAACAGGCGCAGCCGGGCTACCCGGACTCCCCAGCCGAGCGCCACCGGCTCAGCGAAGCGCAGGCTCGAAAGCCCGCGCGTACTCGCCATCGCCAGCGGCAGGCAGACGGCGAGCCCGATCCACAGCATGGTCTGGGCCCCCGCGCCGCTGCCATTGAGGCTGCCGACGGTCCAGGGAAAGGCGGCATTGGCCGCGTCGATACTGGTCCGGGCGAGCATCAGGTTGGTCAGCGCACCGAACACCGCGCCGATACCGACCCCGACGATGATGAAGCGATAGCCGCGCACACCCACCCCACCGGCCAGGGCGAAGGTCAGGGCGGTCGCGGTGACCGCCCCCACGAGCGCCAGCATCGGCGGTGCGAAACTCATCGGCAGAGCGACGATCGACGCCACCGCGAAGGCGGTCGCGCCGTTGTTGATCCCAATGATATCGGGCATCGCCAGGCGATTGCGAGTCAGCGTCTGCAACAGGCAGCCGGAAAGCGCGAAACCAGCGCCGCTCGCCAACGCGGCGCCCAGCCGGCCGAGGCGCAGCTCGCGTACCAGGTAGATATCGAGCGGGTCGCCACTGCCGAACAGCGCCGCGATCACCCGCTGCGGGGCGAGTGGCATCGAGCCGATCGAGAGAGAAGCGATGAACACCATCATCAGGCCGAGCAGCAGCCAGGCAAGGCCGAGCAGCGAGCGACGCGGCAGCAGCAGGCTATGGCCGCGCCAGCGCAGCAGCCAGGCGTCGCGCGGCGAGAGATCCGACCGCGACGTCCCGCCGGGGCCGGGCCCAGGCCCTTGGCGTCGATTCGCCCCGGCACGCGCGCCGAGCCGCTGCATCATGCCACTCTCCTCGGGGACGTCGACTCGCCCCAGCCTGAAATGCTCACAGTCTCGGCAGCCGGTGGGCGCGAACCACGGCGACCAGCACGGGAGCGCCGATCACCGCGGTCACCACGCCGAGCGGCAGTTCCGAGGGGCGGACCAGCAGCCGGGCCACCACGTCGGCGGCCAGCAGCACCGCGGGGCCGAGCAGCACGCAAAGCGGCAGCGTGCGGCGGATGTCCGGCCCCACCAGCGCCCGCGCCAGCACGGGCACCACCAGGCCGAAGAAGGCGATCGGCCCGGCCAAAGCCACGGCCACACCGCTGAGCAGCGCGACCGCCAGCAGCGTCAGCCAGCGCGTCAGCCGTGGACGATGGCCGAGCCCGCTGGCGACGCGCTCGCCGAGTGCCAGCGCGGCCAGCGGACGGCTCAGGTAGGCGACCAGGAGGACACCGAGCAGCAGCGGCGCGGCGACCCCCAGCAGCTCCCCGTAGCCGCGCCCCGCCAGCGCTCCGATGGTCCAGAAACGAATCTCATCGGCGCTGCGCTGATCGACCAGCAGCACCAATGAAACCAGCGCGGTGAGTACGCCCTTGAGCGCGGCGCCGGCGAGTATCAGCCGGATCGGGTCATCACCCACCCCGCGCAGCCGGGCGGCGGCGAGCACCAGCGCACAGCCGCACATCGCGCCGAGCACCGCGACCCATACCTGCAGGGTGGTCACACTGGCGCCGAGCAGGATGGCGATGACCACCGCGGTGGTCGATGCGGCGCTGACCCCGAGCAGGTCGGGCTCGGCGAGCGGATTGCGGGTCACCGTCTGCAGCAGGTTGCCGGCCACGCCGAGCGCGGCACCGACGACGATACCGACACAGCTGCGCGGCAGGCGAAGCTCGGTGACGACGAAGCCAACGTTGCCATCGTCGTCACCGAGCGCCCAACGCAGCACCTGCAGCGGGGTGACGTCGCCGGCCCCCAATGCAAGGCTGGCGCACAGGGCAACCCCCAGCGCCAGCAGAGAAAACCCCAGACCTCGCGTGAACCTCACGCTGCCTGTAGCGGCACTCATTGCGCCGCGATATCGGCCGCTGGTTCACCGAGCATTTTCTCTTCGACCTGGTCGAGAATCCGTTCAGCGGCGAGCGGTCCGGCGGCGCTGGTCCACAGCTGGCCATCGACCGTCAGCACGTGGCCGTTCCTGACCGCCTCGAGCCGCTGGAAGGCGGGCTGGCGCTGTGCCGCGGCCAAGGCATCGCGCCCCTCCGCATTGAGGGTCGCGAGCAGCAGCCAGTCACCGTCGGCACGGCCGAGGTTCTCGAGGCTGAGCATGTCGGTGTGCGGCCGGGAGGTCAGCGTCCGGGCGATCTCCGGCGCGACGAAGCCCAGGCGCCGGAGCAGGTCGCCGGCGAAGACCTTGTCCGACATCACGATCGGCCCCTGCGGATTCCAGCGCATCAGCGTCACCCTCACATCCCCCTCGGGGCTGAGTTGCTGGCGCAGCCGTTCGATGCGCTGGTCGAGCGCTTCGAACACCGCCTCGATCCGGTCGTGCCGGCCGAGCGCGTCGGCGAACAGCTCGCTTTCCTTGCGCCAGTAGTCGTCGCCGAAGGGGCGCTCGGCGTCGTGCTTGGGCACGACGGTCGGCGCGATGCGGCTGAGCCGCTGGTAGTCGGCATCGGCGAGGAAGGGGCTGGCGAGGATCAAGTCCGGTCGCTGGCGCAGCACCTCTTCGAGATTGATCTCCCGCGGGCCGCCGACGATCGCCACCCCTTGGGCGCGATCGGCGATGTAGTCGGCCACATCGGTGCCGCCGCGAGTGGCCACCGCGCCGAGCGGCTCGACCCCGACCGCGAGCGTGGTATCGAGCGCCGCTTCGTAGAGCGTCACCACCCGCTGCGGGTCGGCCGGCACCTGTATCTCGCCATGGGCGGTGTCGAGCGTGCGCGATTGCCCGTCGGCCGCCAGCGCCTGCCCGGTGAAGAGCAGCATGATCGGGACGAGGATGGCCGCAGTGAAGCGCCCGAGGGGACGAGCGAGCATGGAAGCTCCTTTGCACTGACTGACTCGCCCCGCCGACGCCCGCGCCGAATGGCGGCACGAGCATGGCGAGGCGGAGGAGGAAAAGTGACTGACGATGAGCCCCGCACTTAAGCGCAAATGAGATGAAATGTCAATTGGAGCAGGGGGTACACCTGCCTGCGATCAACTCGAGGCAAGCCGCGCGCTCACACCCGTGAACGCGACATCGTCATCGAGCCGGAAGCCACCGACCAGTTCGGCCAGCCGGGTCGCCTCGTCGCGCAGCTGCGCTGCTGCGTGGCTCGATGACTCGACCTGGCGCGCATTCTCCTGCGTGGCACCATCGAGCTGGGTGACCGCCTGATTGACCTCGTGGACGCCGTTGCTCTGTTCTCGCAGCGCAATGCTGATCTCGCGGACCACGCCGTTGACCTCCTCGACCTGGGCGACGATGGCATCGATCGCCTCGCGCGCGTGGGTGACCCGCTCCGCGCCGCTCGCGGCGCGCTCGCCCGAGGTGGTGATCAACGCACGGATATCCTTGGCCGCCTCGAGACTGCGCGCAGCGAGCCGCCGGACTTCCTCGGCGACCACCGAGAACCCGCGGCCCTGCTCTCCCGCTCTCGCCGCCTCCACCGAGGCATTGAGCGCCAGCAGGTTGGTCTGGAAAGCGATACCGTCGATCACTTCGACGATGCCGGAAATCTGTGCCGCCGCCCGGCCGATGTCGTCCATCGTCTCGACCACGCGGGCGACCTCCTCGGTGCCGCGTTTCGCGGCCTCTCCAGCGCCATCGGCGAGCTTGCGCGCACGCACGGCGGAATCCGCCGACTGCTCGAGCGTCGACGAGAGCTGCTCCATCGCCGCAGCGGACTGTTCGAGGCTGGCCGCCGACTGTTCGCTGCGACGCGAAAGCTCCTCGCCAGCGCTCGACATCTCCACCGCCGCTCCGGCGACGCGGGCGCTGCTGCCCCGGACCTCGATCATCAAGCCATGGATACGGTCGATGAAGGCATTGAATGCATGCGCGATCCGCGCTACTTCGTCATGCCCGCCAGCGGGCAGCCTGCGGGTCAGGTCGCTGTCGCCCGAGGCGAGCTCTTCGAGTTCGCTGCGCACTTCGTCCAAGCGCCGGAAGATCGGTTTGAGCACCGCCCAGAGCAGAAGCCCGCCAAGCAATGCGGCGAGCACGGCCACCACGAGCATGCCGGAGAGCACGCTGCGCGCCCCGCTGGCGGCGTCGTTCAGATCAAGCACCAGGTAGAGCCGCCAGTCGGTACCCGGTACCGACTCGGCATGCAGCAGCCGCTGCCGGCCCTCGATCAGCGCCTCTCCCTGGCGGCTGGAAGGGTCGAAGCCGGGCGCCAATTCGGCGAAGGGAGTCAGCGCAAGCGACGAATCACGCCCGGCGATGATCCGCCCCTGGCCATCGACCAGCAGCGCGAAACTGTATTCGGTAGGGTGGATCGAGCCCACCTCGTCGACGATGGTATCCAGCGCGATGTCACCGCCGACCACGCCGAGCAGCGTGCCACCGTCACGCGCTGCGCGGGCGAAGGTGAGGATCAACTGGTCGGTGCTGGCATCCTGGTAGGGCGGCGTGACTACCGTGGCGTCGCTGTCGAGCGCCTGCTGGTACCAGGGGCGCGGGCGCGGGTCATAGTCCGGCGGAAGATCGAGCGCCACGGATGTCTCCATCTGGCCGTTGGCGCGCCCAAGATAGGTGGCGGAGAATCCGCCGATCGCCTGCAAGCGGGAGAGGACGCCGTGGAGGTTCTCTTCCAGGCTGACCGCATCGATGGCCCCGATGGTGTTCGAACGATGCTCGATCCACTCCGAGAACGCCAGGGCATAGGCTCGGGACAGCGTTTCGAGGTTGCGCTCGATATCGCTGCGGCTCTCGCGGCTGAGCTGGACATAGGTGAAGGCACTGGAGATGGTCAGCGTCGAAAGTAGGATGAGCAGTACGCAAATCAGGATACGTAGCCGGAGCGATAGTCTCATGCAAGGTCCTCGATACGTTGTCGGAAAAACGTATCGCTATCGGCATACCGGGCGGAAACTTGATGCTCGCTGAACGCAGCGCCCGGTGCCATGGTGGCCCGGGCGCTGCGCATCGGCTCAGTCGGTGGTGGGGGGGATCCAAGCGATCAGGTCGACCTCGACATCGGCGCCGCCGGCGAGCCCGGTGACGCCGATGCAGGTACGTGTCGGCAGCGGCGTCTCGAAATAGCTGGCGTAGACGGCGTTGACCTCATCGAAGTGGCCCATGTTGGTGATGAACACCCGCGCCTGGATCACGTGCTCGAACGCGCTGCCGGCGGCGTCGAGCACCAGGGCGAGGTTCTGCATCACCCGATGGGTCTGCTCGGCGAAGGTGCCGAGCAGCATTTCGTTGGTCTCCGGCACGGTGGGCATCTGACCGGTGACGAACAGCAGCTCACCGACCCGGCACGCATGGGAGAACGGCGCGATCGGCTGAGGCGCCGTGCCCACCATGAACTTCTCTATCGACATGACGATGCTCCCTCGCCTCGTTGTCCGGACTCGTTCGCCAATTGGCCTCAGTGCCCGAGGATCTGGCTCAGGAACTCGCGCGTACGCGCCGAGCGCGGGTTGCCGAAGAACTCGGTCGGCGGGTTCTGCTCGATGATCTGCCCCTGGTCCATGAAGATCACCCGGTCGGCGACGGTCTTGGCGAAGCCCATCTCGTGGGTCACGCACAGCATGGTCATGCCTTCGCTGGCCAGCTGGACCATGACGTCGAGCACCTCCTTGATCATCTCGGGGTCGAGCGCCGAGGTCGGCTCGTCGAACAGCATGATTTCCGGATGCATGCACAGCGAGCGGGCGATCGCCACGCGCTGCTGCTGACCACCGGAGAGCTGCCCCGGGTACTTCTGCGCCTGGTTGGCGATGCGCACCCGTTCGAGGTACTCCATGGCGATCTTCTCGGCTTCCCGGCGCGGCTTCTTCTGCACCCACACCTGCGCGAGGCAGCAGTTCTCCAGCACCGTCAGGTGGGGGAACAGGTTGAAGTGCTGGAACACCATTCCCACCCGGCGGCGAATCTGCTCGATACGCTTGACGTCACGGGTCATCGGAATGCCGCCGACGACGATCTCGCCCTGCTGATGCTCCTCGAGATGGTTGATGCAGCGGATCATGGTCGACTTGCCCGATCCCGAAGGGCCGCAGATCACGATCCTTTCACCTTTGGCCACGGTCAGGTCGATGTCGCGCAGAACGTGGAAGTCCCCGTACCACTTGTTGAGCCGGGTGATTTCGATCATCGGCTGCTCGGCTGCGCTAGCGGTGTTGCTGGTCATGGATGAATCCCTCGAATAAGTCTAATCAGCGGTGGCCGGTATGCAGGCGTCGCTCGAGATACTGGCTGTAGCGCGACATGCTGAAACAGAAGGCCCAGAACAGGATCGCAGCGAAGACGTAGCCCTCGGTGGCGTACCCGAGCCAAGCGGTATCGGTGAGGCCTGCGCGAATCACACCGAGCAGGTCGAAGAGGCCGATGATCAGTACCAGCGTCGTGTCCTTGAACAGCGAGATGCAGGTGCTGACGATGCCGGAGATGACCAGCTTCAGCGCTTGGGGCAGCACCACTAAACCGGTTCGCTGCCAGTAGCCGAGACCGAGCGCCGCCGCGGCTTCGTCCTGGCCCTTGGGAATGGCCTGCAGACCGCTGCGCACCACTTCGGCCATGTAGGCGCTCCAGAAGAAGGAGATCCCGATCAGCGCGCGTACCAGGCGATCCACCTCGAGCTGGGCGGGCACGAACAGCGGAAACATCACCGATGCCATGAACAGCACGGTGATCAACGGAACCCCGCGCCAGAACTCGATGAAGACCACGCAGACCGCCTTGACGAACGGCATCGACGAGCGCCGGCCGAGGGCGAGCAGGATCCCCAGCGGGATCGAGCAGACGATGCCGACGGTCGCGATCACCAGCGTCAGCATCAAGCCTCCCCACTGACGAGTCGGCACGTATGGCAGCCCGAACGAGCCACCGAGCAGCAGGAAGTAGGCGACCACCGGGAAGGCGAACAGGGTCAGCAGGCCGGCGATCTTCTTGTAGGGCAGTCTCGGTATCACCAGCCAGACCAGCAGCACGGCGAACATCGCCAGCGTCACATCGACCCGCCACCGCTCCGGTGTCGGGTAGAAACCATAGATGATCTGGCCGAGGCGGGTGGTGATGAAGACCCAGCATGCGCCGTCGCCGGTGCAGTCCTGGCGTGAGGAGCCGACCCAGGTGGCGTTGATCAGGCCCCATTGCACCACCGGCGTGACGATCCGCACGATCAGGTAGAGCAGCACCAGCGAGATCAGGCTGTTGATCGGGCCGGAGAAGAGGTTCTTGCGCAGCCAGACCAGCAAGCCCCCCACTTTCTCCGGCGGCTGCCTCGCAGCGATGTAGCCTTGGTTGTCAGCGGACGCGGGAAGGGGCGCAGCGCTTGCGTTTTGCTCGCTCATCGATCAGCGCTCCTTGAGGGCCATGCGGGAGTTGAACAGGTTCATCAGCAGCGAGGTGATCAGGCTGAGCGCCAGGTAGACACCCATGGTGATCGCCATGATCTCCACCGCCTGCCCGGTCTGGTTCATCGTGGTGTTGCCGAACACCGCGAACAGATCCGGATAGCCGATCGCGATCGCCAGCGACGAGTTCTTGGTCAGACTCAGGTACTGGCTCGACAGCTGCGGAATCATCAACCGCATCGCCTGCGGCATGATCACCTTGCGCATGGTGATGCCCTTGGGCAGGCCGAGCGAGCTGGCCGCCTCGGTCTGTCCATGCGATACCGACTGGATGCCGGAGCGGACGATCTCGGCGATGAACGATGCGGTGTAGATGGTCAGCGCGACCCACAAGCCGATCAGCTCGGGGATCATGTGCAGGCCGCCGCGATAGTTGAAGCCGACGAGCTCGGGCACCGACCAGGACAAGGGACTGCCGCTGATCAGGAAGATCACCAGCGGAATCACCACGATCACACCGAGGTTGATCCAGCCGATCGGCAGCCGCTGGCCGGTCTCGGCCTGGCGCTTCTTGTTCATCCTCGCCAGGCCCCATGCCAGCACCACCGCCGCCAGCAGCCCATAGACGGTGGCCGAGAAGCCTTCGCCGAGTATCGGCGCGGGGATGATCATGCCGCGCTGGTTGAGGAAGAACAGGTCGAACAACGAGAGGCTCTGGCGCAGCTGCGGCAGCGCGCCGAGCGCGGCGAAGTACCAGAACAGGATCTGGAGCAGCAGCGGAATGTTGCGGAATATCTCGATGTAGACGGTCGCTACCCGGGCGAGCAGCCAGTTGGGGGAAAGGCGGGCGATACCGACGACCAGCCCGACCACGGTGGAGGCGATGATCCCCAGGATCGACACCAGCAGCGTGTTGTAAAGACCGGCGAGGAAAGCGTCCCCGTAGCTTGAATTGCTCGAGTAGTCGTTGAGCGTCTGGGCGATCGAGAAGCCGGCGCGGTAGTCGAGGAAGGCGAAGCCGGTATTGATTCCCCTGGCCTGCAGGTTGGCCATGGTGTTGTGGATCATCAGCATGATGACCCCTACCAGCGCGATCAGCAGCACCGTCTGGATCACCAGCGAGCGCACCTGCGGATCACGCCAGAGCGGGCCGCGCGCGCGCTTGGGGATGGAAGTGGAAGGTCGCAGCATGGTCTCGGATATCTCTCCGCTGGAGCCTGTCAGCACGCCCCCGGCCAGACGCTAGGTGAACCTGGATTTTGCGTCGGGGCGAAGGGTGCCCGGCAAGGCCTGGGCCGGAATAACGTAAAGCTTCGATGAACCGCTGCCCTCGATACGACGCAGGCCGAGGCCTTGTCCCGAGGGAAGCGGCAGAAACCCGAGGGCGCCTGGCGCGGCGCCCATCGGGGGATCAGCGTACTGGCGGTGCGTACTGGATGCCGCCGGCGTTCCACAGCGCGTTGACGCCACGCGGAATATCCAACGGTGAGTCGGCACCCACGGTGCGATCGTAGACCTCGGCATAGTTACCGACCGTCTTGATGATGTTGTAGGCCCAGTCGTTGGAGAGGCCGAGCTGCTCGCCGAAGTTGCCGTCCTGGCCGAGCAGGCGGGCGACGTCGGGGTTCGGCGGGTTGTCGCGCATCGCGTCGACGTTCTCGCTGTTCACGCCCAGCTCCTCGGCGTTGAGCATGGCGTAGAACGTCCAGCTCACCACCTTGCCCCAGTCCTCGTCGCCGCGACGAACCATCGGTGCCAGCGGCTCCTTGGAGATCCGCTCGGGGAGGATCACCGCGCTGTCCGGATCGTTGAGCTGCAGGCGCAGCGCCGCGAGCTGGGAGGAGTCGGAGGTGAGGACGTCGCAGCGGCCGCTGTCGAAGCCGGCGGCGGTCTGGCTCGACTCATCGAAGCCGATCGCCTGGTACTGCATGCCTTGGCTGTCGAAGTAGTCGGCGAGGTTGAGCTCGGTGGTAGTGCCCGAGGCGACGCAGATGGTCGCACCGTCCAGCTCGGTGGCATGCTCGACGCCCAGCTCCGCCTTCACCATGAAGCCCTGGCCGTCATAGAAGTTGACCCCGCCCGGGAAGGTGAGCCCCAGCGAGTTGTCGCGCGAAGAGGTCCAGGTGGTGTTGCGCGACAGCAGGTCGACTTCGCCGGACTGCAGCGCGGTGAAGCGCTCGCTGGCGGTCAGCGCGGAGTAGACCACGCTTTCCGGGTCGCCGAAGATCGCGGCGGCAATCCCCCGGCACAGCTCGACGTCGATCCCCTCCCATTGACCCTGGGCGTTGGGCGCGGAGAAGCCTGCCAGGCCATCGCTCACGCCGCAGCGCACGGAGCCCCGATTCTTGGTGTCGTCGAGGGTCGCGGCCTGGGCGCCGAAGCTGACCAGCGCAGCACCGAGACCGACACCGGCGAGGGGCAACAGGTGTTTGATACGCATAGGGTAACGTCTCCAATCGTTAGCATTTGTCGTTATCACGAGGCGTGCGCCGCGCTAGCCACGTACCGTCCGTTCCCCAAGGACGGTGGTCGCATTTGCCACAGTAACAATCTGTATAGTGCAAAGAACGTTCCAACTTTGCGCGCCGCCGCCTACGAAGTCGCCCCAACCGGGGCCAGGACACTATCCGATGCCTCACCATTCCTCTCAAGGCGACCTTGGCAGCGCAGCTATGGTGCAGGCTGCGACCCGCCAGTCGCCCTCGAAACCCCTTCCCTCCTCTATGGCATCTTTCATTTAACCTTTCGTTTCAGCCAGTTGCTAAAAGAATACGGGCGAATGACACCGATGCCCCAGCACGGTGCCGGGAGCGCACACAAAACGTGCTTAATGCGCATTTAATGATCCAACTTGGTGCAATGCATCCATCCCCATGTCGGTGACGCATCGCCAGGGTATCGCCATAGTGAGAAAATCGTTTTGGATTCATACGTATAGAAACACTCGTTGATGGACGCATGAATCGAAAACCTTTGGCACGCTTCCTGCTTTCCTTCCATGCGTGGCACCCAACGGGCGCCACCATGGCGACATCGATCGCCATCCCAATCAAGAGAGTAGAAGCGGTCAGGGCTCCCGCCCGGGACATTGCTCTCCAAACACGCCTGTCAGGCTTTTTGGAGACCACCACCGCCATGCTGCGTATTCCTTCCCCATCCTCGCTCTTCACCGCGTGCCTGCGTTGTTTGCAAGCTGCGCGAGCGAGCGGCGGACGGCAGGACCGCCACGGCGGGGGCGAGCGCGAAAGCCTTCGAGCGGAGACCCGATGATGACCGAACACCACTCTGGAACTACCCCTGCCGCGTCCGCGGATTCTCCCCCCGCCGCCTCGCGCCTTGTCGAGCTCGACAAGGAAGCCCGCATGGGCGCACGGGGCGTGGAGAGCGATGCCACTGCGATCCCGCTGATAGACCTCAGCGATTTCGACGCCCGGCGGGAAGAGATCGCCGGCGAGCTGTGGAATGCCGCCACCGAGGTCGGCTTCTTCCAGCTCGATGGCCACGGCATTGCGCTTGATGAGATCCGCGCCGCTTTCTCGGCGATGGAGGCGTTCTTCTCCCTCCCCGAAGAGGTGAAGGCCCGGTATCCACTGCAGCGCGCCCTCAATGTCGGCTGGGAGAGCAAGGCCCAGGTACGGCCTTCGACCCGCACGCCGGACCAGAAGGAGTCCTACCAGATCACCCGACCGCACATGGAAGGGCTATGGCCGAGCGAGGAAGAGCTCGCCGGCTTCCGCGCGGTGATGCTCGACTTCGAGCACAGGTGCTGGCAGGTGGGCATGCGGGTGCTCTCCTGCTTCGCCGACCGGCTGGGTCTTCCGCGACAGTTCTTCACCGAGGCCCATGATCCCGCACGGTCGAGCTACCAGAGCACGCTGCGCTTGCTTCACTACTTCGCCCTCGATGCCGAACAGGCGCAGAACGCAAGCGTCTGGCGCGCCGGCGCCCATACCGACTTCGACTGCCTGACACTTTTGTTCCAGCGCGAGGGCCAGGGCGGACTGCAGGTGTGCCCAGGGCGTGATCTCGATGAACCGGTGTGGACCAACGTGGAGCCCAAGGAGGGGGTGATCACCTGCAACATCGGCGACATGCTGATGCGCTGGAGCGACGACCGGCTCAAGTCCAACTTCCATCGGGTCAAGAGCCCCGCCACCGCCGGCCCGGTCGATGAGCGCTACAGCCTCGCCTTCTTCTGCCAGGCCAACCGCGACGCGGTGATCGAAGGTCCCGCGGGCAAGTATCCGCCGATGACCGCGCAGGACTATCTGCAGAGCCGGGTCAACGCCAACTTCGCCGCGCTGGCCGGCGGCGCTGGCTGAGCCGATCGACCATCGCGCGGCCGGCCGGTGCCGGTCGCGCGCTCACTGCTCGGCCAGTGACTCAGGCAGGCCAAGCGCGATGCAGTCGGCGACGCGCAGAGACTCGACACGCCGAGCGTCGATCGCTGCGCGATCGGCGTCGGCGAGCCCGGGTTGGAAGCGATGACGATTACGCGCGATCAAGCGATAGGTGCCATCGCGAAGCGGCGGCGGCACCCAGCGCAGCGCCGCCAGCGCGCGCCACGGCCAGCGGAAGTGACGCGCCAGGCGCCATCCCGCATCGCTGTCGCGATACAGCCGCCCGGCTTCGATCAGCCAGGAGCTGTCATGCGGCGCGGGATCCTCACCGAAATGCGCGCCCAGCCGCCGCGCCAGGGGAGAGTCGAGCACGAACAGCCCAGTAGCGTCACGAGCCTGCCAGTGCAGCAGGGTCGCGATCGAACGGCGGCAGAACGGACAGCCGCCGTCGTAGGCCACCAGCCGCTCAGGCGTGATAGGCAGGGCTGAGCTCGTGGAGCGCTGAGAGGAACACATCGACATTCTCCGGCGGAGTGAACTGCGAGATGCCGTGGCCCAGGTTGAAGACGTGCCCCGGGCCGTGGCCGAAGCTTTCGAGCGTGCGCGCGACTTCGGCGCGGATCGTTTCCGGCGCGCCGAACAGCACGCCCGGATCGAGGTTGCCCTGCAGCGCTAGACGCTCGCCGACCCGGGCGCGCGCATCGCCAAGCTCAGTGGTCCAGTCGAGCCCGACCGCATCGCAGCCGCTCCGTTCGATCCGCTCGAGCCACTGCCCACCGTGCTTGGTGAACAGGATCACCGGTACTTTGCGCCCCTGGTGCTCGCGAATCAGGCCATCGACGATACGGCGCATGTAGTCGAGCGAGAAGGCCTGGTAGGCCGGCGTGCTGAGCACGCCTCCCCAGGTATCGAAGATCTGTACCGCCTGCGCACCGGCGAGGATCTGGGCATTGAGATAGTCGGTGACCGCGGTGGCCAGCAGCGCGAGCAGCGCATGCAGCGCCTCCGGGTCGCCATACAGCATCCCCTTGATATAGCGGAACTCCTTGCTCGGCCCGCCCTCGACCATGTAGGTCGCAAGCGTCCAGGGGCTGCCGGAGAAGCCGATCAGCGGCACCCGGTCGTCGAGTTCGCGGCGGATCACTCGCACCGCCTCGATCACATAGTCGAGATCCTGCTCGATGTGCGGCTTGGACAGCGCAGCAATCGCCGCGCGGTCGCGCACCGGGTGGTGGAAGCGAGGCCCTTCGCCGGCGACGAAGTGCAGCCCCAGCCCCATGGCATCAGGCACGGTGAGGATGTCGGAGAACAGTATCGCGGCGTCGAGCGGATAGCGCGCGAGCGGCTGCAGGGTCACCTCGCAGGCCCGCGCCGGATCCTTGCACAGCGCCATGAAGTCGCCCGCCTCCTCGCGCGTGCGCCGGTACTCGGGCAGGTAGCGTCCAGCCTGTCGCATCATCCACACCGGGGTGCGATCCACTGGCTGGCGCTCCAGGGCACGAAGGAAACGGTCGTTTTTCAAAGCCATTGCGAGTCTCTTCTCTGGGTGGCTCGAGCGATGGACATCGCCTTTCGAGATAGCGGGAGAATTGTAGCTAATCGAGCCGCGCCATGTACGTGAGACTCAGCGCATCCGGGACCAGGCCTCCATGCCGGGACCTTTCGAGCACTCACCGTGCGGACCGCCGCTGCCGGCCGATTCGATAGCGCGATCATGGTTATAGCCCGGCTGTATAAGACGCTGATGCCGGACGATGCTAAAGTAGCGGCCATTTCCTTTTACGTGCCAGGCGATACCCGATGACATCGCTGGCACCTGCGAGGCTCCCGTGACACTGCGGTACATTTCCAATTGCTTGCTCCCCACGTCGTTCGCCAACTTCACCATGCATGGGTTCGAAGATGACGAGACCGGCAAGGAGCACATCGCTCTGACCCTCGGCGACGTCGCCGACGGCGAACCAGTGCTCGGCCGAGTGCACTCCGAGTGCCTGACCGGCGACGCCCTGTTCTCGATGCGCTGCGACTGCGGCTACCAGCTCCAGGAGGCGCTCAAGCGGATCGCCGAGGAGGGCCGCGGCGTACTGCTCTACCTGCGCCAGGAGGGCCGCGGCATCGGCCTGATCAACAAGATCCGCGCCTATCATCTGCAGGACCAGGGCCTCGACACCGTCGAGGCCAACCAGCACCTCGGCTTCGCCCCGGACCTGCGCCGCTATGACCTTTGCATGCCGATGCTCGAGCATCTCGGCATCCATTCGCTGCGGCTGATGACCAACAATCCGCGCAAGGTCGCCGCGCTGACCAATGCAGGCGTGATCATCACCGAGCGCCAGCCCTTGACCACTGGGCTCAACGACTACAACGAGCACTATCTGGCGACCAAGGCGAGCAAGCTCGGCCACATGATGGCCTTGCGCGACTTCAGTCGTATCGATAGCGTAGGAGACGAGCACGACTTGGCCTCCGCGACGCTACGCCTCGACGAAAACAGCACCCCGGAGCGCTGACCGACCCTTGCGTCGTGCCAATACTTGCTGCAGCGAGGAGCACGACGATGCGCGAACCGATCGAACAGCTCGAAAGAGGGTTACTGCGCGGGCAGGCGCGGGTCGAGGAGTGGCTGAACAGCGCAAGCCATGGCATCGGCGCCGCGCTGAGCGTCGCTGGCATGGTGATACTGATCGTCCTCGCGAGCCTTGCGCTCGACCCGTGGAAAATCGTCGGCGTGAGCGTCTACGGCACCAGCCTGACGCTGCTCTACCTGGTCTCGACGCTCTATCATGCGACCCGCCGTCCTCGCGCCCGCTACATTCTCCAGCAGCTCGACCACTGCGCGATCTTCCTGCTCATCGCCGGTACCTACACGCCTTTCCTGCTGGTCAACATGCGCGGTGCGACCGGCTGGACGATGTTCGCCATCGTCTGGTCGCTGGCCGCGGTCGGTATCTTCGCCAAGCTGGTCTGGCCGGAGCGCTTCCATCTGCTGCGGGTACTGGTCTACCTGCTGATGGGATGGCTGATGTGCCTGTTCCCCGCGGAGATGGCGGCCAAGCTCTCCGCCACCGGTCGCTGGCTGCTGCTCGCCGGCGGCCTCACCTACACCGCCGGAGTGGTCTTCTACGCGCTCGACAGGATTCCCTTCAACCACGCGATCTGGCATCTGTTCGTGATCGGCGGCAGCGTCTGCCACTTCTTCGCCATCTACTTCGCGGTGCTGCCCTACGCCTATCCCTGAGCCACCTCTGCTCGTCCGTCGCGCCCGCTCGGGCGCGACGACGGCCAGGCTCAGGCTTCGGCGCGCGGCAGGTAGAGGAAGTGCACCCGCGACATCTTCTGCAGGATCCTCACCACCTGGCAGCTGTAGCCGAACTCGTTGTCGTACCAGACGTAGAGCACCGCGCTTCTATCCTCGGCGATCGTCGCCCGCGCATCGACCACCCCGGCATGGCGGTTGCCGACGAAGTCCGAGGAGACCACCTCGGAGGAGTCGACGTAGTCGATCTGCTTGTGCATCGACGAATAGAGCGCCATTCGGCGCAGGTAAGCATTGAGCGATTGGCTATCGGTGGGGCGTTCGAGCTGGAGATTGAGGATCGCCAGCGACACGTTGGGGGTGGGCACCCTGATCGCGTTGCCGGTGAGCTTGCCGGCCAGTACCGGCAGCGCCTTGGCCGCCGCCTTGGCCGCCCCGGTCTCGGTGATCACCATGTTGAGCGGCGCGCTGCGCCCGCGGCGATCCCCCTTGTGATAGTTGTCGATCAGGTTCTGGTCGTTGGTGTAGGAGTGCACGGTCTCGACATGGCCGTGAATGATGCCGAACTCGTCGTTCATCGCCTTGAGCACCGGCACGATCGCGTTGGTGGTGCAGGAGGCGGCGGAAAGGATCCGGTCGCTCTCCTCGATGGTCGCGTCGTTGACCCCGCAGACGATGTTCTTGAGACTGCCCTTGCCCGGCGCGGTGAGCAGCACTCGCGCCACCCCCTTAGCCTCGAGATGCTGGGAGAGCCCCGCCTCGTCGCGCCACTTGCCGGTATTGTCGACCACGATGGCCTGGTCGATACCGTAGGCGGTGTAGTCGATCTCGCGCGGTGAATCGGCATGGATCACCTGGATGTAGTGGCCGTTGGCGATGATCGCGCTGCGTTCATGATCGACGACGATCGAGCCGGAGAAAGGACCATGCACCGAGTCGCGGCGCAGCAGGCTCGCGCGCTTCTCGAGGTCGTCCTGCGCGCCGCGGACCACGATCGCGCGAAGACGCAGCAGATTGCCCCCTCCCGCCTTCTCGATCAGGATCCGCGCGAGGATGCGGCCGATCCGCCCGAAGCCATAGAGCACCACGTCCTGCGGCTCGCCGCCGTGGCCGCCCGGCCGATGCCCACCGACGATTTCAGCCAGCTGCTCGCGCAGGAAAGCGTCGACGTCGCTGCGTCCGGAACGCTTGAACGCCACTGCGAGGCGGCCGAGATCGATGTGCGCCGGTGCCAGTTCGAGCTCGACCATCGCGCGCACCAGCGGCATGGTGTCGCTCACCGATAGCTCGGTACCTTCGGCCTTGAGCACGTAGCGATGGTTCTTGAGGATGCGGATCACCGAGCGGTTGATCAGCGAGCGGCCGAACAGCGAGGGGATGACGTTGTAATGGCGATAGAGTCGGCCCAGCAGCGGGATCATCTCCTCCGCCAGCGCTTCGCTCTCCTGCCATCGTTGGAAATGGGTATCGGACTGGATCTCACTCACCTGGGCTGACCTCTCGGGACGTACGGGCGGGGAATGCGACTCGACACCACGCACAGCGTCCCTCGGCCCACCAGGCATGGAAGCGCGGGCTGAGGCGTGCACTCGGATCGAGTTCGTCTCAGACTTTCGATTATCTTGGAATCGAGTGCTGGCCCGCAACCCGTTTTTGTCCCAAAAACCCAATAAAATCAAAAACTTATATTAGTAAAATAACCACCTGAGCGACTCCATTGAGCGACGCCCGGCCCAGATCGCGCCATACCACCATGGAGGCGGTTTCTCCGCGCAGCGCCCCAGAAGCCCCGTGCCAGGCGACTCTTCCATCGGTGGTGAAGACGATCCGCCGGAATAGCGGCGCGATTTCATCGGGCTGGTGACTGACCAGCAGCGCGCTGGGTTCGTAATCTTCCATCGGTGATTCGATCAGGCCGAGCATCTCGCACCAGTCCGTGTCGAGGCGGGCCGGTTTGACGCGCCCCAGGCGCTCACCGACACTCAGACTCCGTTCACCTCATGGAGGAGCGCCGCCATGCTGACCCTGCACCATCTCGACAACTCCCGGTCGCTGCGCATTCTCTGGCTGCTCGAGGAGCTCGGTCTCGACTATCGCCTGGTACACCACCAGCGCGACCCCGGCACCATGCTCGCGCCTGCCGCGCTGCGCGAGCTCCACCCCCTCGGCAAGGCGCCGCTGCTGATCGACGAGGATGACCGCGGCCGGCGCCGGGTGATCGTCGAGTCGGCGCTGATCATCGAGCACCTGCTCGACCACCACGCCCCCGACAGCGAACTTCGTCCCGCCGCAGGCAGCGAGGCGCGGCGGCGCTATGCGTACTGGCTGCACTACGCCGAAGGGTCGCTGATGCCGCTGCTGCTGCTCAAGCTGGTGTTCGCCCGGGTCGAGCAGGGCTCGCCGGCGATGATTCGACCGATCGCGCGCAGGCTGCGCGAAGGCGCCGAGAGCGCCTTCACCCATCCCCAACTGGCGCTTCATCTCGACTATCTCGAAGGCGAACTCGAACGCTTCGCCTGGTTCGCCGGTGACGACTTCAGCGCCGCCGACATCCAGATGGGCTTCCCGCTCGAAGCCGCCGCCGCCCGCGGTGGACTCGGCGAGGAGCGCACGGCGCTGAACGCCTTTCTCGAGCGCATCCGTGCCCGCCCCGCCTACCAGCGAGCGGTGGAAAAAGGCGGCAAGGCGGTGGGCTGAAGGCTAAGCGCCCCGCTCACAGGCCGATCAGCGAGAGCATCACGAAGGTGGCGAACAGCACGAAGTGGGTCATGCCCTCGATCGCGTTGGTCTCGCCGTCGTTTAAGTTGATCGCGGCGACGATCAGGGTCAGTGCCATCATCACCGTCTGCACCGGGGTCAGCGCCATCACGATCCGCTCGCCCTGGTAGAGCGATATCGCCTCGATCACCGGGATGGTGAGGATCACGGTGGAGAGCGACGCTCCCAGCGCAATGTTGATCACCGACTGCATCCGGTTGGCGAGCGCGGCGCGAAGCGCGGTGAGGATCTCAGGGCTCGCCGAGATCATCGCGACCACGATGGCGACCAGCATCGGCGGCAGCACGAGGCCCGCGGACGCAGCCCCCAGGCTTTGCGACATCACCTCGGCGAGCGCCCCGGTCAAGGCGACACCCGCGACCAGCACGCCGATCGACCAGGGCGCGCTCTGCGCCTGCTCCTGTCCGTGGGAGGACGCGCCGGCCGCCTCGGTGCTGGCCCCGCTCGAGACGGCGCCCCCTGCAGCGCTGGCCGGCCTGCGGCGCTTCTCGGGATAGCTATAGCTGAAGAAATAGCTGTGCGGCCCGGTCTGCATCCGCAGGAACAGGCTGTAGAGCAGCGCCATCGCGCAAATGGTGAATCCGGAGTAGAGCGTCCAGCGCGCTTCGGGCAGGAACTCCGGCAGCAGCATCGAAATCCCCACCGCGGTGATGATCATCACCACGTAGACCTTGCTCGAGTCGTCGTTGTAGGGCTGCTCGCCATGCTTGAGTCCACCGATCAAGGCAGCCAGGCCGACGATCCCGTTGGTATCGATCATCACCGCCGCATAGATGGTGTCCCGGGCGAGCGTCGGCGAATGCTCGTGGCTCATCACGATGACCAGGATGATCACCTCGACCAGCACCGCCGAGAGGGTCAGGATCATGGTGCCATAGGGATCGCCGACCTTCTCGGCGAGCACCTCGGCGTGGTGGGCGACGCGTATCGCGGTGGCGACGATGGCCACGATCAGCACCAGGGTCGTGGTCAGCGCGATCACCCTGCCGGCATCCAGCAGCATCGACTCGAAGCCATAGGCGACCAGCGCGACCAGCAGCGCGAGCGCCAGTAGCCACTCTTCCTTGAGTCTTGCGAGCATTTTTCTCTCTCCGCAGAACAGCGTTTCAAGCGCGAAGCATCGGACTCTCCGCTCCTTTTGCTGTAGCGAAGCTTAGCCTATTTCGCTCGAAGTTCTTCCCCTCTGCGAGTCGCTTCCAGACCATGGACGCTCGGGACATTTACGCGCATCATGCAGCTCCAATTCACCCCAACTCCGAGGAACGTCGAGCGGATGAGTGGCGCAGCGTGGCTTGCGATCGGCACCCGGCTGGCGGAGATCCGCCAGCGCCATGGCCTGTCGCAGCGAAAGGTCGCCGAACTGGCGGGGCTGACCCACAGTGCGGTGAGCACCGTCGAACAGAACAAGGTTTCCCCCTCGGTCAGCACGCTGCACAAGCTGCTCGCGGTCTACGGGCTATCGCTCGCCGACTTCTTCGCCGAGGAAGAGCGCGCCCGCGCTCGCCCGAAGGTGGTGATCGAGCCCGAGGAGCGCCTCCAGCTGGGCAGCCAGGGCGTATCGCTCGAGTTGATCCATCGCCCCGACGGCGAAGGCAACCTCGGCATGCTGATCGAAAGCTACGAACCGGGCAGCTCCACCGGGGAGCAGCTCACCCACCCCGGCGAGGAGATCGGTACCGTGCTCGAAGGCGTGCTCGAGATCGTCACCGGCGGCGTCACCTATCGCCTCGAGCCCGGCCAGAGCTATGTGATCGACACCAGCGTGCCGCACCGGTTCAGCAATCCGGGCGAACGCACCTGCCGGCTGATCAGCGCGCATACCCCGCTCACGCTTTGATCGAACCAGCGGCAGCGTCGAAAAAAAGAAGGCGCGGCCTTAAGCGGTCGCGCCTTCTTCGTCCCGAGGCTCGTTTCGCTCAGCCGCCGGTCTGGGTCACCAGCCGTTCGACCAGGTAGGACTCGATCGCCGCGCTGCCGCCCTCGCTGCCGTAGCCTGAGTCCTTGAGCCCACCGAACGGCAGCTCCGGATCCGCCAGACCGAGGTGGTTGATGCTCAGCATCCCGCTTTCTATCCGCTCGCCGAGCCGCTGGGCGTGGCCGAGGTCGCGGGTATAGGCGTAGGCGGCGAGTCCGTAGGGCAGCCGGTTGGCCTCGGCGATAGCGTCGTCCAGGGTGGCGAAGCGGTTGATCAACGCAAGCGGGCCGAACGGCTCCTCGTTCATCGCCCGAGCGCCGGTCGGCACATCGAGCAGCACGCTCGGCGCGAAGAAATGCCCCGGCCCCTGTCGGCGCTGCCCACCGAGCACCAGCCGGGCCCCTAGGGCCACCGCGTCATCGATGAGCGCCTCGAGGTTGGGCGCGCCGCGTCGGGTAGCGAGCGGGCCGAGGGTAACGCCATCCTCCAACCCGTGGCCAAGCTCGAGCTTCGCCGCCTCGGCCACGAACGCTTCGACGAAATCATCGAATACCCGCTCTTGGACCAGCAGCCGGGTCGGCGCGATGCAAACCTGCCCCGCATTGTAGAACTTAGCGCCCACCGCCTGTCGCGCGGCCCGCTCGATGTCGGCGTCGTCACAGACGATCAGCGGTGCATGACCGCCGAGCTCCATGGTGACCCTCTTCATGTGCTCGCCGGCGAGGGAGGCGAGGCGCTTGCCGACCGCGGTCGAACCAGTGAAGGAGACCTTGCGGATCGCTGGATGCGGGATCAGGCGCGCGGAGATTTCAGCGGGCTCGCCATAGACCAGGTTGACCACCCCGGCGGGGATGCCCGCATCGTGGAAACAGCGCACCAGCTCCGCCGGCGCGGCAGGCGTCTCTTCCGCCGCCTTGGCGACGATCGAACAGCCGGCGGCAAGCGCGGCGCAGAGCTTGCGTACCAGCTGACTGGCGGGAAAGTTCCACGGCGTGAACGCCGCCACCGGGCCGACCGGCTGGCGCAGGGTGTACTGCAGCACGCCGCTCGACCGGGCGGGAATCACTTGGCCATAGGCGCGCACTCCCTCGTCGGCGAACCACTCGATCGCCTCGCGGGTAGCCTCGATCTCGTTGCGGGCCTGGGCCAGCGGCTTGCCCTGCTCGAGCGTCAGCCGCCGGGCGATCGCCTCGCCGCGCTCGGCGAACAGTAGCGCGGCGTCGAGCATCAGCCGGCGCCGCTCGAGCGCCGGGGTCTCGCGCCAGCGCTCGAAACCCCGCGCGGCGGCGCTCGCCGCGTCATCGACATCCTGCCGGGTGGCACGCGCCACGCGGCCAATCGTCTCGCCGCTGGCCGGGTCCTCCACCGCGATCCACTCCCGCTCGCCGCCAGCGCGCCATTCACCGTCGATCAGCAGCAGCACGTCGTCTTCAATGACGAAATCACAAGCGCTCATGGTTCAGATCCCCAGCCGGTCGCGCAGCGAGTAGTAGGCCGCGCCCATCGCCGAGAGCGGCACGCTGAAGCGCCGCCCACCGGGCATCGGCAGGTGGGGGAGACTGGCGAAGGCATCGAAGCGCTCGGCCTGGCCGCGCACCGCTTCGGCGAACAGCCGCCCGGCCAGGTGGCTGGTGGTCACCCCGTGACCGCTGTAGCCCTGCATGTAGTAGAGGTTGGGGGCGAGCCGGCCGAACTGCGGCAGCCGGGAGAGGGTGAGCAGGAAGTTGCCGGTCCAGCGGTAGTCGATCTTCACCCCCTTGAGCTGGGGAAAGGTCTTGGCCAGCTTCGGCCGGATCAGCGCCTCGATATCGTCGGGATCGCGCGCGCCATAGACCACCCCGCCGCCGTAGAGCAGCCGGTGATCGCGGGTCAGGCGGAAGTAGTCGAGCAGGTAGTTGCAGTCCTCGACGCAGTAGCCGTTGGCCAACAGCCCCTCGCGCTGCGCCACCGAGAGCGGCTCGGTGGCGACGACCTGGGTGCCGCAGGGCATGCTGCGGGCCTTGAGCCGGGGCTCGACGTCATTGAGATAGGCGTTGCCGGCGACCAGTACGAAGCGCGCCACCACCTCGCCCTTGGGGGTCTTGATCCGCGCGGGGTCGGTATGCTCGATCGACAGCGCCGGGGTGCCTTCGTACAGCCGCCCGCCCAGCCCTCGGATCGCCTCGGCCTCGCCGAGGGCAAGGTTGAGCGGATGGACGTGACCGCCACTCATGTCGAGCAGCCCACCGACGTAGCGCCGGCTGCCTACCTCCGCGGCGACCCGCTCGCGGTCGAGCAGCTCGAGCCGGTCGTTACCGTAGCGATTCCATAGCGCTTTCTGCTCCTCGAGCCCCTTGAGCTGGCGCGGGTTGAGTGCGGCGAAGATACCGCCCTCGCGCAGGTCGCAATCGATGTTGTAGCGCTGGATGCGCTCGCGAATGATCCCGCCGCCCTCGAACATCATCGAACCGAGCATTCGCGCCGCGTCGACGCCGTACTGCCGCTCGATCACATCGATGTCGCGGCTGTAGGAGTTGACCAGCTGGCCGCCGTTGCGCCCGCTGGCGCCGAAGCCAATCCGCTGGGCTTCGAGCACCACCACATCGAATCCCGCTTCGGCGAGGAACAGCGCGCTCGAAAGCCCGGTATAGCCGCCGCCGACCACGCAGACATCGCAGCTGATCGACTCCTCGAGCGTGGTGAAGGGCGTATGGGCGTTGGCACTGGCGGCGTAGTAGCTGGCGACGTGGCCGTTGGCGGGTTGGGAAAGTGCGTTCATCGAGGAGTGCTCCGTCGCTCGAGGGAAGCGTCGCGATAGGCGCGCGCGTGCTGGATGAAAGTGTCGAACAACCGGCGAGAAACATCGTAGTCGCGGCTGTTCCACTCGGGATGCCACTGCACCCCGAGCGCGAAAGGATGGCTCGCCACCGAGATCGCCTCGACCAGCCCATCGCGAGCACGGCACTCGATGCGCACGCCCTCCCCGAGCCGCGAGACGCCCTGGCCGTGCAGCGAATTGACCCAGAAGCGTGGCGTCTCGGGAAACAGCTCGCAGAGCAATCCCCCCGGGATGAGCTCGACGTCGTGGGCGGGCGCGTAGCGCACCTCGAGCGTCTTGTCCTCGTCTTCTCGATGTTCCTGGAAGCCGCTCAGCTCGAACAGGCGCCGATGCAGCGCACCGCCGGTACGCACCACCAGTTCCTGCATCCCGCGGCAGATGCCGAACAGCGGCATTGCGGATGCCAGGGAAAGGTCGATCAAGGCGAAGGCGAGCCGGTCACGCCCAGAGTCGGCATGCACCTCCGGCTGCGTGTCCTGGTCCGCCGCTCTGCTCGCATAGTGGTGCGGTTCGATGTTGCTGGCGCTGCCCGGCAGCAGGATCCCATCGAGCGCGGCCATCGCCGAGGCAAGCGCTGCGGGCGAATCGGCGAGCCCCTGGGGCAGGATCAGCGGCACGGCGCCGGCGAGGCTCACCGCCTCGAGATACTTCTCCATCACCGTCTGGCTCGGTTGACCACCATGGAGGCCCCGATCAGCGACTACGCCGATGATTGGCGCGGATGATATTTCTTCCATTTCAACCACTCGTATTCTTGTCTTGGCTGGGATCGAGAAGCCTTGATGGAAGCACAGACAAGCGCTGCGCGGCAATACACCCAGTCAAAAACGGATGGTTTTTGCCCCTATGTTCGCTCGACTCACCGTGAAGAAAGGGGTTGGCATTCACAACGACTGTAAGATATATATTCCACCCATCATCCAATATCCAACAACAAGGCTTCTCTTCCATGCGCCCTGCCGCCATGCCACTGCCCAGCTCGGACACCGCGACCAGCCTCGCCACCACGCCCGCTCGAGACGAGTTCATTCCGGCCTCACCGCTCGGCATCGAGCTGGCGGACTACCTCGCCGCCCACCCAGAGACCCGCTACGTCGACGTCCTGCTCACCGACCTCAACGGCATCTTTCGCGGCAAGCGCGTGCCGGTCGAAGCGCTAGAGGGCCAGGATCCGACGTTCTACTTCCCGCTCTCGCTGTTCGCGATGGACTTCCTCGGCAACGTGGTCGAAGAGACCGGCTTCGGGCTCGACATCGGCGAACCCGACCGACGCTGCCGGCCGATTCCCGGCACGCTGTCGCCATCGGTGAACGACCCGCAGAAAGTCGCCCAGCTGCTGCTGACCATGCGCGATGAACACGACCGTCCCTGCCCGCTGGAGCCCCGCAACGTGCTCGCCGGGCTCCTCGAGCGCCTGCATCGGCTCGGGATGCGTCCGGTGGTGGCAGTGGAGCTCGAGTTCTATCTGGTCGATGCGGCCTGGGACGACCAGGGCCAGCCGCAGCCGCCACAGGTCAACGAGCAGGGCGAGCGCGACGACCAGTGCCAGGTCTATTCGGTCGATGACATCGATACCTTCGCCGCCGTGCTCGCCGACATCGCCAGCGCCGCCGAAGCGCAGGGGCTCGCCGCGGAGGGCGCGGTCGCCGAGGCCTCGCCGGGGCAGTTCGAGATCAACCTTCGTCACAGCGACGATGTGCTCAAGGCCTGCGACGAGGCGTTGCTGCTCAAGCGGGTGATCCGTCAGGTGGCGGCGCGTCATGGGCTGCGCGCGACCTTCATGGCCAAGCCCTATGCCCAGCACAGCGGCAGCGGCATGCACGTGCATCTGAGCCTGGTCGATGACCAGGGCCGTAACCTGTTCGCCACCGCCGACGGCGACGATAGCGAGAAGCTGCGCCAAGCCCTCGCCGGCATGCTGGCGCTGATGCCAGAGGCGATGGCGCTGCTCGCGCCGAACGTCAATTCCTATCGTCGCTTCCAGCCGGGCATGTACGTCCCCACCCGCGCCAACTGGGGCTACAACAATCGCACCGTGGCGCTGCGCATCCCCAGCGGCGGTGCCTCCGCTCGACGGATCGAGCACCGCGTCGCCGGTGCCGATGCCAATCCCTACCTGGCGGTCGCGGCGGTGATCGCCGGTTTGATCCACGGCATCGACGCCAATCTCACGCCGCCCCCGCCGATCGACGGCAACGGCCTCGACGCGGCCGGCGCACCGCTACCGATCCGGCAGTTCCAAGCCCTCGACCTGCTGGAGCGGTCGACGGTACTGCGTGAACTGCTCGGCGATACGCTGATCGACACCTACCAGCGATGCAAGCGCACCGAGCTCGAACGCTTCGAACGAGAGGTTACCGATCTCGAGCTTTCCTGGATGCTGCGCATCGCCTGAGCTGAAGCCTGCGATCGAAGGCTTCGACGAGTGACCCCAGGACTCGCCTGGCGAGCCTGACAACAACCCCAACATAAACGGCAAACACTCATGAGCGATTTCACCGAATCGGGCACTCTCCCAAGCACGGCGGATACCTCACGCGCCCCGCGCGCCTCTGGCAAGGGCCTCGCCCGCGGGCGCATCAGCCTGCTCGGCTGCGTGGTGCTCGGCATCTCCTGCATCGCACCGGTCTACACCCTGACCGGCGCCTTGGGGCCCACGGTACGCGAGGTCGGCGTTCACCTACCGGCGGTGTTCATTGTCGGCTTCCTGCCGATGCTACTGGTCGCGCTCGGCTACCGCGAGCTCAACTCCAAGGTGCCCGACAGCGGGACCTCCTTCACCTGGTCGACCCGCGCCTTCGGTCCGATGATCGGCTGGATCGGCGGCTGGGGACTGGTCACCGCGACCACCATCGTACTCTCCAACCTCGCGGGCGTAGCGGTGGAATTTTTCTATCTGTTCCTCGCCCAGGTCAGCGGGGAGCCCGCGCTCGCCCGACTCAACGACGACCTCTGGGTCAACGTGCTGACCTGCTTCGCCTTCATTGGGCTCGCGGTGTGGATCTGCTGTCGCGGCATCACCACCACCAAGAGCGTGCAGTACGGCTTGGTTGGGCTGCAACTAGCGGTACTTATCGGCTTTACCCTGGCGGCATTCCTCGGCGCACCGGCAAATCCCGAACTCGAATTCCAGCTCGACTGGTTCAATCCATTCGGGATCGACTCGTTCTCCGCCTTCGCAGCAGGCCTGTCGCTGTCGATCTTCATCTTCTGGGGTTGGGACGTCTGCCTCACGGTCAACGAAGAAGCGGTCGGTAGCCACCGCACGCCAGGGCTGGCGGCGACCATCACGGTGCTGGTCATCCTCGGCATCTACCTGTTCACCGCGATCGCTGCACTGCGCTTCGCCGGGATCGGCGACACCGGCATCGGCCTCGGCAACCCGCTGATCCAGGAGAACGTCTTCGCCCACCTGGCCATCCCGGTGATGGGGCCGCTGGCGATCCTGATGTCGATCGCCGTACTCGCCAGCACCGCCGCGTCGCTGCAATCGACCTTCGTCTCTCCGGCCCGCACCCTGCTGGCGATGGGCTACTACGGCGCGGTGCCGGAACGCTTCGCCAGCGTCCATCCCCATTCGCGCACACCACGCTATGCGACGATCAGCGCCGGCGTCGCCGCAGGCGGCTTCTACGCCATCATGCGCGTGCTCAGCGACAACGTACTCAACGACACCATCACGGCGCTGGGGATGATGATCTGCTTCTACTATGCGCTGACCGCATTCGCCTGCGTCTGGTACTTTCGCACCTCGCTGCTGGACAGCCGCCGCCACTTTTTGCTGCGCTGCCTCTGCCCGCTCATCGGCGGCCTCATCCTCACGGTGATCTTCGTGCAGACCGCGGTGGATAGCTGGGATCCCGCCTTCGGCAGCGGCTCCGAGATAGGCGGTATAGGCCTAGTGTTCATCATCGCCGCCTTCATCCTGCTTTTGGGCATCGTACTGATGGCGATCTCGCGCTGGCGCGCACCGGCATTCTTCCTCGGCACCACCCTGCGCCACGACAGCCCGGTCGATGGCGAGCAATGAACGCAAAAGCGCCCGGCCCCGTCAAAGGGGCCGGGCTACTATGCTCAAGGCATGCTCAGCGATATGAACGAATGAAGTCGATGGCGTAAGCGGCCGCTCAAACCCCGGGAAGGCTGGCGAGCGGTGCCAGGGTCAGTACGCCGCTCTTGTAGGCGCCGGTATCGATGTAGTGGACGTTGCCGAGCAGGCGGGGGCGCTCAACCGGGGTATGGCCCACCACCACCGCGTCGATGCCTTCGACCGGGGTGCGGTCTTCGCGTGAGATCCGCGTGCGCGCCCACAAAAGCGCTTCGCGATACTTGTCGATACCGCGCTCGAGCAGCCGCCAGTCGCTGGGCGGCTGGGCGTGGACGATGCCGACGCGCTGATCACCGACCGCCACCTCCATCGCCAGCGGCAGCCGCGGCAGCGCCCGCTCGAGCAGTTCCTTGAGCTCGCGCGGATTGACCTCTCCCGCCCAAGTACCGCCGTTGGGCAACCACATCCGCCACTGCTGTTTGAAAATCGCGTCGAACGCCATCTCCTCGTGGTTACCACGCACCGAGTGGAACCACGGCTCCAGCACCAGCTTGAGGCAGTCGAACGATCTCGGACCGCGGTCGATCAGATCGCCGACGCAGAAAAGGCGATCGCGTGTGCGATCGAAGTCGACGTCGTCGAGCGCCGCCATCAGCAGATCGAAGTGCCCATGCAGATCGCCGACCACGTAGTCGACACCTTGGTCATTGCGATCGAACCGCTCGAACATCTACTTTTCCTCATCGATCATTGGAAGTCTTCTGCGCTTCGCCAGCGTCGATCTTCGACGCTTTGCGACGATGCCTCAGGAACTCAATGATACCGGGAAGAATCGAGACCACGATGATCGCAACGATCAAAATCTTGAGGTTTTCCTGAACGATCGGCAGGTCGCCGAACAGATAGCCCGCGTAGGTGAACGACAGCACCCAAGCCAGCGCACCGATGACGTTGTAAGCGGCGAAGCGGCGATAGGGCATGTGGCCCATGCCGGCGACGAAGGGTGCGAAGGTACGCACGATCGGCACGAAGCGCGCAATGATGATGGTCTTGCCGCCGTGACGATCGTAGAACTGGTGGGTTTTCTCCAGGTAGCTGCGCCGGAATATCCTGGAGTTCGGATTGGAGAACAGCTTCTCGCCGAACAGCCTGCCGATGGTGTAGTTGACCGCGTCGCCGAGGATCGCCGCAACCAGCAGCAAAAGCACCATCAAGTGGACGTTGATGTCGCTCGCTGGAATCGCCGCCAGGGCGCCGGCGACGAACAAAAGCGAGTCCCCGGGCAGGAACGGAGTCACTACCAGGCCGGTCTCGCAGAAGATGATCACGAACAGGATCGCGTAGATCCAGCGACCATACTCTACGACCAACTCGGCCAAGTGGACGTCGATGTTCAGGATGAAGTCGATGAGAAACTGTACATATTCCACTGGGATGTCCACCACTCAGGAGTTGATCGGAGGCGGCGTGTCGCACGCACGACCGGGAAGGATACCGACGCGCAGGGATGCGTCTTCGCCCTTTTACCTTGGACGCTACACAGGTGCGAGTCATTCGTCGCCCTCGGAACGCAGCGACGCCTCCTCGACATCCCGCCGGGTGACACGGGCACGCACCGCAGCCTCGATCCCGGCGGCGTCCAGCCCGCAGATCTCGAGCAGCTTGCGGCGATCGCCGTGGGCGACGAAGCGATCGGGCAGCCCGAGCCGCAGCAGCGGCGGCGGCACCTCGAGCTCGCAGAGCTGCTCCGCCACCGCGCTGCCCGCGCCGCCGAGCACGCTGTTCTCCTCGATCGACACCAGCAGCCGGTGGCCGGCCGCGGCCTCGAACACCGCCTGCCGATCGAGCGGTTTGACGAAGCGCATGTCGATCAGGCTGGCGTCGAGGCGCTCGGCGGCCTCGCGCGCCTCGGCCAGCGGCGCACCGAAGCACAGCAGCGCGACCTCGCCGCCCCGCCGCAGCCAGCGCCCGCGGCCGAGCTCGAGCGGCGCGGCGTCATCGTCGCCAGGCACCGCCTCGCCACGCGGGTAGCGCACCGCGACGGGGCCTGGGTGGTCGAGGGCAAAGTCGAGCATGCGCCGGCACTCGGCGCCATCGGCGGGCGCCATCACCATCAGGTTGGGCACGCAGCGCAGCCAGCTGAGGTCGGTGGCGCCGTGATGGGTCGGACCATCCTCGCCGACCAGGCCTGCGCGGTCGACGGCGAAGGTGACGTCCAGGTTCTGCAGCGCGACGTCATGGATCAGCTGGTCGAAACCGCGCTGGAGGAAGGTCGAGTAGATCGCGACCACCGGCTTGAGCCCTTCGCAGGCCATCCCCGCGGCCAGGGTGACGGCGTGCTGCTCGGCGATCGCGACGTCGAAGAAGCGCTCGGGCCAGGCGGCGGCGAAGCCGGCGAGCCCTGAGCCTTCGCGCATCGCCGGGGTGATCGCGACCATGCGCGGCTCGCGGCTCGCGGCGGCGCAGGCCCACTCGCCGAACAGCGCATCGTAACGTGGCGCACCGCCGCTCGAGCGCGAGGGCGAATGGGCATGGAGCCGCAGCGGGTCGCTGGCGGCGGGCAGGTAGCCCGCGCCCTTCTCGGTGACCACATGCAGCAAGCGCGGCCCGGGCAGCTCGCGCAGCCGGCCGAGCTCAGCGACCAGCGCGCCGAGGTCGTGTCCGTCGAGCGGCCCCGTGTAGTCGAAGCCCAGCGTCTCGAACAAGCCGGCGACACCGTCGACCGGAGCATCCGGCGCGCTCGGCAGCCGCTTGGCCAGGGCGCCTACGTTGGGCGAGATCGACATGCCGTTGTCGTTGAGCACCACCAGCACGTCTGCGCCAAGATCACCCGCGTGGGCGAGCGCCTCGAAGGTCATCCCGGTGGTCAGGGCGCCATCGCCGACCACCGCACAGACCCGCGGACCGCTCCCTGTGGCCCGCGCCGCCAGGCTCATGCCGAGCGCCGCGGAAACCGCGGTACCCGCGTGGCCGACGCCGAAGGCGTCGAACGGCGACTCGTCCCGGCTCGGGAACGGCGCCAGGCCGCCGAAGCGGCGAATGCTGGAGAGGGTGTCACGCCGGCCGGTGAGCAGTTTGTGCGGATAGGCCTGATGACCGACGTCCCACACCAGGCGGTCGATTGGGGTGTCGAAAACGTAGTGCAGCGCGATGGTCAGTTCGACCACACCGAGGCCTGCGCCCAGATGGCCGCCGCTGCCGCCGACGAGATACAAAAGCAGCTCGCGCAGCTCGTCCGCGAGCGCTGCAAGTTCGCTCGGCGCAAGCCCGCGCAGGCGTGCAGGCGTGTCGGCCCGGTCGAGCAGCGCAGTCGCAGGCATCCTGGCGGGAAATCGCTCGAAACTTCGCATCATGCACCTTTGCGCCGGGCGAATCCCGCCGGCGGGGGAACGTTCAGTGATCGCGGTCGACCATATAGCGGGCCAACGCGCTCAGCGGCGCCGCACGCTCGCCAAGCGGGGCGAGCGCATCGCAGGCCTCGACAATCAGGCCCTGGGCCCTGGCCGCCGCGGTTTCGAGACCGAGCAGAGCGGGATAGGTGGGCTTGCCGCGCTCGGCATCGGCCCCCTGGGTCTTGCCGATCACCTCGGTATCGCCGGTGACATCGAGCACGTCGTCATGGATCTGGAAGGCGAGCCCGATCGCGGCGCCGAAGCGGCGCAGCGCGGTGAGCCTCGGATCGCTATCGTCGAGCACCAGGAGCGCGGGCAGTTCGACCGCGGCGATGATCAGCGCACCGGTCTTGTGGCGGTGAATCTCGATCAGCGCGTCGAGATCGATAAGACGACCGACCGCGCCAAGATCCAGCGCTTGGCCACCGGCCATTCCCGCGCGTCCCGAGGCCCGCGCCAGCGCACCGATCAGGCGAGCCGCGCGCGGTTCACCGCTCTGCGCCAGCGCCTCGAAGGCCAAAGTCTGCAGCGCATCGCCGGCGAGGATCGCGGTCGCCTCATCGAAGGCGCGATGGACCGTGGGCCGGCCGCGGCGCAGATCGTCATCGTCCATCGCCGGCAAATCGTCATGGACCAGGGAATAGGCGTGGATCAGCTCGACCGCCGCCGCCACGGCGTCCAGGCGCTCGGGGGCGATGCCCAGCGCCTCGCCGGTAGCGTAGACCAGCGTCGGTCGCAGCCGCTTGCCACCGCCGAGCACCGCATAGCGCATCGCCTCCTCGAGCCGCGCATCCGGACCGGCGCCGCCGGCGAGCAGCGCCTCGAGCGCCGCCTCCACCCTCGCCGCGTGCCGCACCGGCTCACGCGCGCTCATGCGCCCTCCTCGAACGGCCGCTCATCGACCCCACCATCGTCGCGCTCGAGCAGAGTCTTGACCTTGAGCTCCGCGGACTCCAAGCGCTTGCGCGCATCGCGGGTCAGCCTGACCCCCTGCTCGAAAGCGGTGAGCGAAGCCTCGAGACTCAGATCCCCGGCCTCGAGCCGTTCGACCAGCGCCTCCAGGCGCGAAAGGGTCGCGGCGAAATCTTCCTCGTCCGGCGCGGCGCCATCCGCACCGCGCGGTTCATCATGCTGTTCGGCCATGTTCCCCATCGCATCATAAGGCTGGTCAAGGACCGCTGGAGAGCGGCCGCGAAACGAACCGACATTATGGCACAAGGGATGCAGTGGACTCATCGGCCGGGAAAACGTCGCTGCCGGACACGCGTGGATGAGCGCACTTCAACTTGGGCGTGAACGCTTTCCACGCGAGCGCCGGGGTGGTCCATGGTAATATCTTGCCCCCTTCATTCTTCCCCGCGCCGAGCCGCGACTTCGACCGGCGCCAGCCACCCACGAGGTTGATGCAAAGATGGCCAAGACGTCCCTGGACAAGAGCAAGATCAAGATCCTGCTGCTCGAGGGCATCCACCAGTCCGCCGTGGACAACCTGCTCGCGGCCGGCTACAGCAACATCGAGCACCTGAAGACTTCGCTGAACGAAGAAGCGTTGATCGAGAAGATCAGGGACGTCCACTTCATCGGCATCCGCTCGCGCACCCAGCTTACCGAGCGGGTGTTCGCGGCGGCCGAGAAGCTCAACGCGGTCGGCTGCTTCTGCATCGGCACCAACCAGGTCGATCTCACCGCGGCGCTCCACCGCGGGATCCCGGTGTTCAATGCGCCCTACTCCAATACCCGCTCGGTAGCAGAGCTGGTGATCGGCGAGATGATCATGCTGATGCGCCGCATCCCGGAGAAGAACGCCGGCGCCCATCGCGGCGGCTGGGACAAGTCGGCGGTGCGCTCCAACGAGGTGCGCGGCAAGATCCTCGGCATCGTCGGCTATGGCAGCATCGGCGCCCAGCTCTCGGTACTCGCCGAGGGGCTCGGCCTCCAGGTGATCTACTACGACGTGGTGACCAAGCTGGACATGGGCAATGCGCGCCAGGTCGGCTCGCTCGAGGAGCTGCTCTCGCGCGCCGACATCGTCACCCTGCACGTGCCCGAGCTGCCCTCGACCACTTGGATGATCGGCAAGGAGCAGCTCGCGCTGATGAAGCAGGACTCGGTGCTGATCAATGCCTCGCGTGGCAAGGTGGTGGTGATCGAGGCGCTCGCCGAAGCGCTCCGTTCAGGCCACCTGCGCGGCGCGGCGATCGATGTCTTCCCGGTCGAGCCGAAGAGCAACGATGAGGAGTTCGAGTCGCCGCTGCGCGAGCTCGACAACGTGATCCTCACTCCCCACGTCGGCGGCTCGACGATGGAGGCGCAGGAGAACATCGGCATCGAGGTCTCCGAGAAGCTGATCACCTACTCCGACAACGGCACCACCGTGACCTCGGTCAACTTCCCCGAGGTGGCGCTGCCGTCGCACCCCAACAAGCATCGCCTGCTGCACATCCACGACAACGTGCCCGGGGTAATGTCGGAGATCAACCGGGTGCTGGGCGAGCACGGCATCAACATCTCGGGCCAGTACCTGCAGACCAACGCAGAGGTCGGCTATGTGGTGATCGACGTCGACAAGGCCTACGGCCAGCAGGCGCTCGAGGCGCTGCGCCAGGTGTCGCACACCCTGCGCGTGCGGGTGCTCTACTCGGACGTCGACTACGACTGATCGAGGCAGCGCAGCCAGCCGTCATCAACGGGCCGCCCTCGGGCGGCCCGTCAGACTGCTGACAAAGTATTTGAAGATGCCACGATAGCTTCCAGCCGCCTCCGAGAGCGCGCTGGCCGGCAATCGCTTGCACCGGGGTTTGCGACATGGATGTCGCAAAAGGCGCGCCCGGACAGGGACGTCCATGCGCGCCGACCCGAGGGCAATCGATTGATCGGCCAGGGTTTCGCGATCTCGTGGCGGCGCGTCCCCTTCCAGGGGGAGCGCGAGGGGTCCGCCCCTCGCATCTAAGCGAGCAAGAGGTGCGTTAGGACCCAAACGGTTCTCGACTCGCCAGGATCGAGAGCGTCGCTGGGTCAAAAGGGGTTTGTCATTAATCTGCGGGCGGCCCGTTGGCATGTGGGCAAACCAGGGTAACCAAAACCTCCTCGAAAGCATCCAGAGCAGGGAGTAAGGTGAACGCTAGCCGGCCGATCCACCGCCGGTGCGGACCGCTGAGGAGCACCCGCCATGGCCAAGCGTATCGAATTTTTCTTCGATTTCGTCAGTCCCTATAGCTACCTCGCCTGGACCCAGCTCGAAGGGCTCACCGAGGAGTACGACGAAGAGATCGCCTGGCGCCCGCTCTCCCTACGCCAGCTGCTGGCCGGCATCGAGAATGCCGCGCCCCCGCATGAACTCAAGCGCCGCTACATGCGCCGCGACCTGGAGCGCTTCGCCGAGCGCTACGGGGTGCCGCTGACCCTCCCAGCGGGGAAAGCGCCGCGCGCCGATGTCGCACTGCGCATAGCGCTGGCGAGCGACGGCCATGCCGGCCAGGAAACCTTCATCGCCAGCGTGTTCAGAACCCTGTGGGCGCATGGAGAAGAGGTTGAGTCGCTCGGCGTGCTGCGTACGCTGTGCGATCGCGCCGGGCTCGACGGCGACCGGCTGATCGAACGTGCGACCAGTAGCGACATCGACGCACTGCTGGCCCAGCGTACCCGCCAGGCCCTCGAGCAGGGAGTCTTCGGCCTGCCGAGCTTCATCGTCGATGGCGAGCTGTTCTTCGGCCAGGATCGCCTGAGCTTCGTCCGCGAAGCGCTGGAGCGCTAGCATCCGGCGAGGCCGGGCTTGCCAAGGATAGAGGCACACGAAGTAAGCAAACGCTTACCAACTACGCCTTCGCCACGCCCGGACGCCCAGCCGCGTGCCACTGGGCCGCGGCGCGGCCGACGTGCAGGCCGCAGGCCAAGCAAGCGGTCAGCAGATAGCCACCGGTCGGTGCCTCCCAGTCGAGCATCTCCCCTGCGCAGAACACGCCCGGCAGCGCCGCGAGCATGCCGCCGTCGTCGAGCGCGTCGAAGCGAACGCCGCCCGCGGTGCTGATCGCCTCGTCGATCGGCCGGGTGGCCTTGAGCTCCAGCGCCAGCCCCTTGATCGCCCGCGCCAGCTGCACCGGGTCCGCGAGCGCTTCACGCGGCGCCAGTTCGTTGAGCAGCGCGCGCTTGACGCCGTCGATGCCGGCGCGGGAGCGCAGCGTCGAGGCGAGCGACTTGCGCCCGCGCGGGCGCGCCAGGGCCTGTGCCAGCCCTGCCTCGTCGCGGTCCGGGGCGAGATCGAGCAGCACCGTCACTCGGCCATCGGCGTAGAGCCGCTCGCGCAGCGCCGCGGAGCAGGCGTAGATCAGCCCGCCCTCCACGCCATACTCGGTGATGATCAGCTCGCCGCGGCGAGCCGGCCCCTCGCCACCCGGCGTCTTCATCCGCAGCGTCACGGTCTTGAGCGGCGCCCCGGCGAAGCGGCTGCGCAGATAAGGCGACCAACCTTCGACCTCGAAGCCGCCGTTCGCCGGTGCCAGCGGCGCGAGCGCTACCCCGGCCTGTTCGAGCCACGGCCACCAGGCGGCGTCCGAACCGAGCCGCGCCCAGCTGCCACCACCGAGCGCCAGCACCACCACTTCGGCCTCGATCTCGAGCCTCCCCTCCGGGGTGTCGAAATGCAGCCTCCGGTGCTCGCCGAAGCCCTGCCAACGATGTCTCAAGTGAATGCTCACTCCGGTGCTGCGCAGCCGTCTGAGCCAGCTTCTCAGCATCGGCGCAGCTTTCATCTCGGCGGGAAAGACCCTTCCGGAACTGCCAACGAAGGTCGCGATGCCGAGCTCGGCGAGCCAGCCGCGCAGCCGCTCGGCGTCGAACGCCTCGAGCCAGCGCCCGACCTCCGCGGCGCGCTCGCCGTAGCGGGAAACGAAGCGCGGCTTGGCCTCCGAGTGGGTGATATTGAGGCCGCCGACGCCGGCCATCAGCAGCTTGCGCCCCACCGTCGGCATCGATTCGAACAGCGCGACCTCCATGCCGGCCTCGGCCAGCGCCTCGGCGGCCATCAGCCCGGCGGGGCCACCGCCGATCACGGCGGCGCGGACGCAACGATGGGAGGAAGGGGCAATCGACGACATAAGGGACTCACGCAGAGATTCGCAGGAGGGGCATTCTAACCCCTCGACCACGGCTTTTCGCCTTCCTCCAGGCACTAGGCGCCAGCGCCTGGCGCCTCAGCGCATCGGGAGGAAGGTGCCCTCCTTGAGCTCGTTCTCGATCTCTTCGAGGCTCTTGCCCTTGGTCTCCGGCACCAGGAAGAAGATGAACAGAAAGCCGAGAACGTTGAGTCCGGCGTAGAACCACATCGCACCACCGATGCCGAGCAGATTGACCATGGTCAGCGCGGTTCCGGTGAGCAGAAGGTTGGAGCCCCAGAGCATCGCTGCATGCAGGCTGGTCGCCTTCTCGCGGATCGACAGCGGGTAGACCTCCGAACCGATCAGCCAGCCGATCACCTGGATGCCGCCGGCGTTGAACACCATGAAGGCGAACAGGCTGGCGACGATCAGCCACGAGGTCTGCGGACCGTCGGCACCGAACTGGAACACGGCGCCAAGTACCAGCAGCGAAAGCACCGCGCCGGGCATCATCAGAAGGCACAGGCGCCGGCGGCCGAGATGATCCACCACCAGCTTGCCGAGGATGGTCATCACCAGATAGATGCCCGCGACGCCCAGCGCGGAGTAGAGCGCCCCTTGATGACTGAAGCCTGCATCGGTGAGAAAGGTCGGGGTGTAGTAGATCATCATCTCGATGCCGGAAAGCTGGGTGAACGCGGCGACCCCGAGCCCCGCGATCAGCGCGGGGCGCAGCCAGGGCTTACGCAGTTCCCGCCAGCCGAGCTGGCGCTCCTTGGCGGTGCGCTTGCTGGTTTTTTCGATCGAACGCAGCTCGCGGCGCACCTCTCGATCGGTCTCGCGGACCATCCCCAGCGCTTCACGCGCCTCCCTCACCCGCCGCTGGCCGACCAGCCAGCGCGGACTCTCGGGCAGCTTGATCATGCCGAGCAGCAGGATCAGCGCGGGGATGGCGGCGACCGCGAACATCACCCGCCAGCTCCAGTACGCTTGCAGAAAGGCGCCGACCACGCCGGCGGTGAGGATGCCGACGCCGATCGAGATGTTGAAAAACGTCACCAGCCTTCCCCGCTTCTCGGCCGGCGCCAGTTCGGCGATGTAGACCGGGACGATCTGCGATGCCCCTCCCACGGCGCAGCCCAGCAGCAGGCGCGACGCCCCCAGCCAAAAGGCGCTCGGCGCGAGTCCGGAGCAGATCACGCCGAGGGCGAAGATCGCGGCCACCACCATGATCGTATAGCGCCGCCCGATCAGCCCCGAGAGCTTGCCGCAGCCCAGGGCACCGATCACCGCACCGACCAGGATCGCGCTGGTCACGAGCTCCTGGGTGCGATGATCGAGCCCGAAATCAGCGGTGATCTGCAGCAACGCACCGGAGATGATGCCGGTGTCGTAGCCGTAGAGGAATCCGGCTATCGCGGCGACCCCGGCGGTGGTGAGCAAATAGACCTCGGCACTGAGCGGACCGTCGTCCGTCGCGCTCGATTCACTCTCCTGTAAGCCATCCCGCCTTTCGTCCGATGCATGGCTCAGTCGTTCGCTCATCCAAGCCTCCATAAAAAAATGAAATGTTTTTTGGGACTTAAAAAAATATAGCGTGATAAATTCAGTTTTCTAATACTTTCGTCGCAAGCCAAGGCGCTCTGCCGAGGCGGTCCACTCCAACCGCGACCCTCGACGCTGTTGGGGTTTGCACGACTCCACCCGAGCCAGGGCTTGCCTCGAGCAGCTAACTTCTCTTAACTGAAACCACGACTTTGGTCGAAGTCTTGATGCTCACCCTTAGGCATACGTTTCCGACCCGGCCATCGACTGACGGCGGCATGAAATGTGAGCGCTCACTTACAACACAACCAGGAGCAACGTATGAAACATGGCACCAAGGTGGCGGTACTAGGGCTCGGCACGATGGGCCACGCCTTCGCCGCCAACTTGATCAAGGCAGGATTCGAGGTGTGGGTATGGAATCGTTCCCCCGGCAAGGACGAAGCGCTGGTAGCCGCAGGAGCCCACCGGGCGGACAGCCCAGCCGCCGCCGCTCGCGAGGTATCGGTGCTGTTGAGCATGGTGGCGACGGCCGACGCCACGGAGCAGATCATGTTCGGCGACCAGGGTGCCGCCGCCGGGCTCCCTGACGGCGCGGTGGTCGCGCAGATGGGCACCATCGGCCTGGAGGCGACCAAGCGGCTCGCCGCGCGCTTCGAAGCCGAGCGGCCGGACCTGGTGCTGGTCGACGCGCCGGTCTCGGGCAGTAAAGGCCCCGCTGAACGGGCCCAGGTGCTGATCCTCGCCGGCGGCGACCGCCAGCGCGCCCAAGCGATCGAGCCGGTGTTCGAGGCGATCTCCAAGGGCACCCGCTGGCTCGGTCCGGTCGGCGCGGGCAGCCGGATGAAGCTGGTGGTCAACGCTTGGCTGGTCAACGTGATGCAGGGCACCGCCGAGACTGCGCTGCTCGCCGAGCAGCTCGGCTTCTCCACCGATACGCTGTGGTCCGTACTCGACGGCGGCCCGCTGGCGACCCCCTACATGAAGCCCAAGCTGGACAAGATCGCGGCCTCGGACTTCTCCACCGAGATGGCGCTCGACTGGGGGCTCAAGGACGCACGCCTGGCGCTCGAAAGCGGCGACGCCGCCCGGCTGCCGGGCTTGGCGAAGATCGCTGAGATCTGGCAGGAGGCGGCAGCGGCGGGGTTCGGCGAGCAGGATATCAGCGCGGTCGCTGAGTACCTGAGCCGGAAGTAGCCCTTCATCTGAAGAAGTTTTCCGCTTTCACGCAAATGAGAGCCGTCGGTCGATGACCGGCGGCTTTTTCATTGCCGGCTGCACGGCCTAGGCCGCCGTCGTCATGGCACAGCCTCCCGCGCGCCGATCGAGGCATAGGCGGAGATACCGCATGAATCAACAAGACGGTATTACGTAATTAAACATAACAACAATGGCGGCGGTCAAAAAATAACCGCCCCAGAAAGTGAAAAAGCGCAAGATTAAATCGCCAGGCAAGAACTATGCTGTACAAAAAACGACCAGCAAAAGTACCGAAAAGCCCCAGCCATCAGCAGATCAAAAGCGCCGCAGCCCACACGGCAGCGCACAGATTCATGAAACATCGCCGCACGATAGCGCTGAAAACGTCGATGATTGGCGAACTACTCCTAAAACCCTTCGAGGGCGATCAGGCATGCGGGCTGGCGGCGCTGCAACGCCATCGAAGGCAAAAAGAACTTCGCTAGATATTCATCCATAAGCACCACAACTATAGAAAAATTTCAACAAACAATCTTTTCATAAAATCAGACAAAAATTTTACGTAATTGGTCAAAAATTGATCCATCGCCATTCGAGCGAGATATCGCAGAGAAACTCATCAGTGGAAAAGCAATCTGCGCAAAGGGAAGGAGCTCCGCGCTGAGGCGACATGGGGACAAGCAAGAGGAAGCGCCGTCAGGTTTCGAACCAACAGGATCGTTTGGAGCAACGACTTCTGAAAATAACTTTCACACTTGTTATTTTTGAGTTAGAAAATATCCAACGAGGCATTCTGGTTCGCGAATAGCCCGCACGGAGCACAACGATGACTTTCGACCTGCTGATTCGCCGCGCCCGTATCGTCGACGGCCTGGGCGGGCCGGCCTACCTCGCCGATGTCGCCATCTCGGGCGACAAAATCGCCGCGATCGGCGATCTGCCCGAAGGCTGCGCGGTTCGCCAGATCGATGCCGAAGGGCGCTATCTGGCCCCTGGCTTCATCGACGTCCATACCCACGACGACACCAACGTGATACGCCAGCCCGACATGCTGCCGAAGCTCTCCCAGGGCGTGACCACGGTGATCGTCGGCAACTGCGGGATCAGCGCCTCGCCAGTGAGCCTGCCGGGGAACCCTCCCGACCCGATGAACCTGCTCGGTAGCCGCGAAGATTTCCGCTACCCGAGTTTCAAAGCCTATGCGCAGGCGCTGGAGGCGGCGTCACCGAGCATCAATGTCGCCGCGCTGATCGGCCACACTGCGCTACGCGCCAACCTGATGGATCGCTTCGATCGCCCCGCCAGCGCCGAGGAGATCGCGCGCATGCGCAAACTGCTCAGCGACGCCTTGGCCGAGGGCGCGATAGGGCTGAGCACCGGGCTGGCCTACATCAATGCCCGCCACGCGCCAGCCGAGGAAATCGATGCACTGGCAGCGGCGGTCGGCGCGGCCGGCGGTATCTATGCCACTCACCTGCGCAACGAGTTCGAAGGCCTTCCCGAGGCGATGCACGAGGCCTTCGATACCGCCCGTCGCGCGGACGTGCCGCTGGTGATCTCGCACCTGAAGTGCGCCGGCGCCGGTAACTGGGGCAACGCTCCCGGGGCCATCGCTCGGCTCGAGCGGTTCGCCGCCGAGCATCCGTGCAATTGCGACTGCTATCCCTACAGCGCCAGCTCATCGACGCTGGACCCAGGCCAGGTCACCGCTGATTTCGAGATCTTCATCACCTGGTCGGCGCCCCATCCGGAGATGGCCCAGCGGACCCTCGAGGCGATCGCCGCGCAATGGGGGCTGACGCTGCTCGAGGCAGCGCATCGGCTGATGCCGGCGGGGGCGGTCTACCACAACATGAGCGAGGCGGACATGAACCTGATCCTCGCCCATCCGCTGACCATGGTCGGCTCCGACGGATTGCCCAACGACCCCCATCCACACCCACGCCTCTGGGGCACCTTCCCGAGAGTGATCGCTCACTACTGTCGCGATAGAAAGCTCTTCGAGCTGCCCGAGGCGATCCGCAAGATGACCTCGCTGCCGGCTGTCCGGTTCGGTCTCGAAGGCCGGGGGCGAGTCGAGACCGGCGCTTTCGCCGACTTGGTGCTGTTCGATCTCGAGATGCTCGAAGACCTCGCCGACTTCGCCCGTCCAGTGGCCGCGGCCCGCGGCATCGACTGGGTGATCGTCAACGGACGAATCGCCTACCACCAGGGCCGGGTCGGCTCCCGCGCCGGCCGGCTGCTCAAACGCGCACCGGCGAGCGCCCCCGCAGAAGAGGTAGCCCATTTTTGACCAGACCCGCCGGGTGTCCATTGGCAAGGCGCCCGGTACGTATTTCCAACAACGATAAAACGAGGTCACTCGATGAACAGCCAAGCGTTTTTGATCTGCTTTTTCATCTATCTGGCGGCAATGATCTGGCTCGGCTGGTGGGGATCGCGCGCTCATCGCGGCAGTGGGGACGACTTCCTGCTCGGCGGGCGCAAGGTGCCGCTGCTGCTGACCATCGGCACCACCATCGCGACCATGGTCGGCACCGGATCGAGCATGGGCGCGGTGGGCTTCGGCTACCTCAACGGCTGGGCCGGTACCCTCTACGGCCTCGGCGGCGCGATCGGGATACTGCTGCTGGCGTGGATGTTCGCGCCGGTGCGGCGCCTGCGCTTCATGTCGATGGCCGAGGAGCTCAGCTACTACGTCGGCGGACACCGCCTGGTGCGCAACCTCGTGGCCGTGCTGATCTACCTGGCCAGCCTCGGCTGGCTGGGCGCGCACATTCTCGGCGGCGGCATGTATCTCTCCTGGGTGACGGGGATCGACCTCGCCGTCGCCAAGATCATCGTGGCGATCGGTTTCTGCCTGTTCTGCATCATCGGCGGCTACATGGCCATGGTATGGACCGATACCGTGCAGGCGATCGTGCTCTTCGTCGGCTTCATCGCCATGGCGGTGTTCTCGCTGATCGAGATCGGCGGCTGGTCACGGCTCGGCGAAGGCATGGACGACGCCGCGCTCAGCTTCCTCGGGTTCCAGAGCATCGGCATCATCCCCGCGATCTCGCTGGCCGCAGTGGTCGGCGTCGGCGTGCTCGCCACGCCCTCCTATCGACAGCGGATCTACTCCGCCGCCTCGGAGTCGAGCGTGCGCAGCTCGTTTCTGGTCAGCGGCCTGCTCTACCTGGGGTTCTCGATCATCCCGGCGATCATCGGCATGGCCGCCCGAAGCATGGCGCCGGATCTCGACAACCCGGGCTTCGCCTTCCCCTACCTGACCACCCAGGTGCTGCCGCTGTGGCTCGGCATGCTGGTGCTGATCGCGGGGCTCTCCGCCACGATGTCGAGCGCCACCTCGGATGCCATGGCGGGTGTGGCGACGCTGCTGCGCGATCTGTTCACCATGGTGACCGGGCGCTCGCCCGAGGAGGCCAAGCTGGTGCGCTACTCGCGCATCGCGCTGGTGACGACCATCGCCGTCGCGCTCGCCTTCGCGCTGAGTTCGGACAATGTGATCACCTACATCACACGGATGATCGCCACGGTGATGGGCGGAATGTTCGTCTGCGGTGTGCTCGGCCGCTTCTGGCCGCGCTACAACTGGCAGGGGGCGCTGGCGACCCTGGTCGCGGGATCGGCGACCTCGCTTGCGGTGATCGCCAATGCCGAGTGGAACGCGCTATGGGGTAACCCGATCCTGCCGGCGGTCGCCATGGCGGTGCTCAGCGGCGTGGTGGTGTCGCTGGCCACGCCCCGCTCGCAGGTCAGCCATGAACAAGCGATGGCGCGGATCAACCAGGCCCGCGAGCAGGGCGATGGCGTAGCGAACAGCGAGCAGGCCTGAGCTAAGCCGGTCGCGCTCGGCGAGACGGCCGAGCGCGACTTTGGACTGCACTGACTGCTCGGGCAGCATCACTGCCCGTGGACGACTAGAAGTCGTAGCGTAGCCTCACCCAGTTCTCGTCAGGCTGATCGTCGGACGTATTGGCGAAGGTACGCTCCAGGTCGACGCGAAAGCCATAGGCCAGCTTGGTACTGAGGCCAACGAAGTGATAGTTGGTCTGGTACTCGTCCCAACGCATGGCGTTGCCCGCGACGTACGGCTGGGTGCTCTTGAGTATCCCGGCTTGCAGCGGAAAGGTGTAACCGAGGAAGTATTCCCAACCGTAGGCATCGCCTTCGAAGTAGTCGCTCGGCACCGGTGTGCGACGCTCCAGCGGCAGGAAGTCCTTGTACTGGCCCACGAGCGCGGCGAGGGTCCAGTTGCCGGGCCGCCAGCTCACCGCGCCGCCGAGCATTTGCTGGTCGTATTCGGTCGAGTCCTGGCTGCCTTGGCGAACCCTGGCCTCGGTGTAGCTATAGGCCGCGCTCAGCACCAAATCGTCGTTGAGCTGGTACTCGGCGCCGACGGCGGCGCCGCCCTTGCGCGTATAGCGAAGCAGATCATCGCCACTGCCGCCCAGGTAGTAGTCGTTGGTGGGCAGCGTCCAGCCCAGATGAAGGGTGACAGGGCCGAACTCATTGACGTACTTGACCAGGTCGCGCCCACGGTAGGAGCCATCGTAGTTGCCGTCGACGCCGTTACCCGGCCCTTGGCCATTCATCGCGTTGAGGATCAGGTCGGTCTTCTCGCCCACTGCGCTGTAGAACACGCTGTTCTGCTTGCCGTAGGTCAAGGTGCCGTATCGCTGGCTGACGATGCCGCCATAAAGCTGGCGCTTGGTGGTGTGGTTCCTGTCCGGATCGTAGTGGTCGTCCCAGTCGAGCGCCCTGAAGATATCCACACCCGGTTCATAATAAGCGACCAGGTTGAGGTCATCGTTCAAGAAATATTCAGCGGTAAATCGAAAACGCGTACCGTCGTCGAATCCACGGTGGCGGTAGGATCCATCGTCGCTCCCCCCCATGACGTTTCGATATCCCGCACGGATACTTCCGCCTATCTGGATTTTCAAATCATTGAATATCGGGGAGCCATTATCGCGGTCAAGCAGGATGACTTCCGCATTCGCGGATCCAACATGAAGCAGTGTCAAAGCCGACAATCCCGCCAACACCTTGACGATGATCCTCATTACATCTTTTCCTTGTAGAACAGCACTTTGTGCTTGATTGACAGGTTCCCATGCCCAAGCCCTGCCTTGAGCATTCGATCGAGAAACGCAGATCGGCATCCGATCAGTGAAGGAGTCTGCACGCGCCATATGACCAACGATTATCAGGAATGTGTAGAATCAGTGACAATCGAATCAATGACGACCGATAGAAAGATGATGCCTGGCGATACGGTCATCACCCACGGCATATTCATTGAAATAAAATAAGCATGATAATGAGTCTCTATATTCGCCGACTCATCATCATGCTTTGATCGAATTAAAACGCATTCGCTCGAATGAAGCGCCGGGAAACGCGACGGATTCCCTACGGCCAGCCGCGCTCCGGTCGCGCCTCAGGCTTCGCCGATACGTCCACCGTCGCGGCGTTGGATCACCACGGTCGAGGAGCGCGGGCGAACCTGGGCGCTCGGCGCGAGGGTCGCGTCATCACTGTCGTAGGCGGGCCAATTGCCAGGGTGCTGGACGTTGATGAACAGCGCGGTGCGATCGGGCGTGGCGAAAATCCCGGTCACCTCGGCCTGGTTGGGCACGATGGCGAAGCGCTTGAGCTCGGCCTGGTTGGAGGGGTCGACCACCGAGGCCGCGCCCTCGCGGCGCGACAGCGCCCCGGGCACTATCGCCAGCACCTGGTCGTTGACCATCTCCGCCACCGCGTTGTCGCGCCCCTTGTCGATGCCATTGTCGGTCTGGATCCAAAGGATACCCTCGCCCTCACCACGCTGGTCATACCACAGCCCGTCGGGGCTGGCGAAGGCGTTGGCGTCGTCGAGTCCAGAGCGATTGTCCGCCGTTTCACCCGGCGCCGCGCCGAAGACGAAGATCTCCCAGTCGAAGCGCTCGGGCTCACCGTCACGCTCGAGCCAGCGGATCACCTGGCCATGGTCGTTGTCCGGGCGTGGATTGGCGGCGTTGACCGGGGCAGTGGCGTAGCCCACGCCTGGGGTGCCGATCGATTCGCCCTCCTGGGTGAAGCTTGCGGCGCTATCGGCCTCGGTACGCTTCGAGTTGTTGGTCAGCGACATGTAGACCTCACCGCTCGACGGATCGACCGTGCCCCACTCGGGGCGATCCATTGGCGTGGCGCCGAGCAGGTCGGCCGCATCGCAGGTATTGACGATGATCCTGGCCAGGTCGCCGTAGATCTCGCCAAGCGTGCGCCCTTGTCCGGGCACCGGGGTATCTTCCGCCAGCGGCAGCCATTCGCCGCTGCCGTCCTCGTCGAAGCGGGCGACGTAGAGGGTGCCGTGGTCCATGTACTTGGCCCCGATCGCCTGGCGATCGTAATGCTCGCCGGGACGGTTGGCATCGCTCGGGTCCCAGGGCGCGCGGGAGACGAACTTGTAGATGTACTCGTTGCGCGCGTCGTGGCCGGTGTAGAACACCACCGGCTGCCCTGCGACCAGCTTACCCGGCCAGCAGCCCTCGTGGCGAAAGCGCCCAAGCGCGGTGCGCTTGTAGATCGCTCGCTCGGGGTCGTAGGGATCGATCTCGACCACATAGCCATAGGTGCGCGCTTCATTGCGGTAGTCTGCGCGAGGATCATCGCCGCGCGGGGTGTTGTCGAAGCGCTCGAACTCGCCGTCGACGCCGCCCTCGACCGTCTCCCAGCCATAGATCGAGCGGGACTCGGCGAGCCCGAGCCGCAGCTGGTCGGGCTCCTGCTCGGCGCGGTTGATGAATATCTCCGGCCAGTTCTCCTCGCAGGTCAGGTAGGTGCCCCAGGGGGTATAGCCACAGGCACAGTTGTTGTTGGTGCCACGGGCCTGGGTGCCTTGCGGTGAGTAAGCGGTCACTGCGTGCAGGGAGCCTCGCAGCGGCCCGGCGAGCAGCATCGGCGTCGCCGTGGTGATGCGGCGGTTGCGAGGATCGTCGAGCACTGGCGCCCAATGGCCCTGCTCGTCCCGGCGTACCCTTACCACGCACACGCCGTGGGCGTTGATCTCGGTACGCGCCTCATCGAGCGGCCGCGCGCCCTGTTTCGCGTTGGTCGGCCCGCCGCGCGCCGCCCATAGCGCCGACTGGTCGAGGTATTCATGGTTGAGCACCAGCAGGAAGTCATCGGAGCGATCCGAGGCATCGAGGGCGAAGTGGTACATGCCGTCGTGGTGCATGCCGGTGCTCGCCGCCTGGAATCCAGGCGTCGGGTCGAGCTCGGGATGCCATTGCGCCATCCCCGATACCAGCGGCGTGCCCCAAGGGATCAGGACCTGCGCGACATAGCCCTCCGGTACGACCACCGCATCGGTCATGCGCGGCGCCAGCGAAGCGAAACCGAGGCTGAGCGGTGCTCGCGCAGCGCCGTCCGCGGCACGGCTCGTTCCCGGCCAGCCAAAGCCACCCAGCATGGTCGCGGCGGCGAGCCCCAGGCCGCCGCACATCACCGAGCGGCGCGACAGGCGGCGCTCGACGATCGCGGCGAAGGGCAGGTTGCCACTGCGGTTGTGGATACGATGGTCTTCGACTTCCTTGCTCACGGTCGACTCCTGCAAGTTGATTGTCGATTGTCCGCGCGCGGCCCAGCCGCGCACGTTGCCTGCGCCTCGGGCCTCATTCCCGAGAGCGGCACCATCATCCACTGGGCTGTTTACAGGCAGGTGACAACACCGTCGCCCCGTCGAGCCGGCGCGACGAGAAAACTGCGCAGGGGCTAGCCGTGCGGCGGGGAGGTAGCGAAGAAGCTGGAGAGGATCAGCTCGGCGGCGATCCCGTCGACGCCGTCGTCACGATAGCTGCCGCTGCGGCGGCCGCGCTCGCGGGCGAGGGTCTTGGCCGCCCGGGTGGTGCCGCGCTCGTCGCTGAACTCGACCGGACGCGCGTAGCGCCCATACAGCCGGTTGCCGAACTTGCGCGCGCGCCGGCTCATCTCGGACTCGCTGCCGTCCATGTTGAGCGGCAGACCGACCACGAACAGGTCCGGGCGCCACTCATCGACCAGGTCGGTGACCAGGCGCCAGTCGGGCACACCGTCACGCGCGCAGAGCGGTGCCAGCGCGCTGGTCGAGCCGAGCAGCTCCTGGCCGACCGCGACGCCGATCCGCCGGGTGCCGAAGTCGAACGCCATCACCAGCCGCTCGCCAGGGACGCGGCTGGGCTTCTCGGCGCGCAGCAGCGCGATCCGCGGGTCGAGCAGCGACGGATCCTCAGCCATGGCCGGCGGCCACGCTGAGCAGGCGTAGATCGACCCCAAGCAGTCCAGCGGCGGCCTCGCGGCGAGACTCGATCGGGGTTTCGAACAGCACCGAATCCTGCGCCTCGACGGTGAGCCAGGCGTTGGCCTTGAGCTCGTCGGTGAGCTGGCCGACCTGCCAGCCGGCGCAGCCAAGCAGCACCATGAAACGCTCCGGTCCACGGCCGGCCGCGATCGCACGGAGCATGTCCATCGAGGTGGTCAGCGCGACCTCTTCACTGACCTGCAGGCTCGAATCCCAATCGTCGGCCGAACCTTGGTGGAGAATGAAACCGCGGTCGGTATGCACCGGACCGCCGAACATCACCGGCCGCTCGGCGTCGCGCAGGGTCTCGACCTCCAGGTCGAGCTGCTCGAGCAGTCCGCCCAGGCTCAGCTTGAGCGGACGGTTGACAATCACCCCGAGCACGCCCTTGGCATCGTCGTCGCAGACGTAGGTGAGCGTGCCGGCGAAGTTCTCATCGAGGAGCTGGGGCATCGCCAGGAGAAAGTGGTTGCGCAAGCCGTGCATGAAGCTTCCAGGGCGTCATCGGACGCCAAAAAGTGAACCTTGGCCAATCAGCCAGCTACGGGTGAAGCTGAGTTCATTGCGATTACCCAGCTCGCGATCGAAGGGTCGGAACGACCCCGACGCCCGGACGATGTCGAGCGCGATCCGATCGAGCTCGGGTTTACCCGAGGATTGTACCACCCGCAGGTCGCGCAGCCCGCCATCCCGCCCGATGGTGACGCTGATCACCAAGCGGCCGTCGAGCCCGGGCGGTATACGGCCGAAGCTATCGATGTAGCGCTGCGTCGCCCTGGTCCAGTCGGCGATGTAGCGCGCCTCGGCGGAGCGCTCGGCACTGCTCGATGCCCCCCTGGCGAAGCGATCGGCGGCGGCATTCCAGCCGCTGGCATAGCCCTGCTGGGTCGCCTGCCGGATCAGCTCGCGCGCGCTCGGCGGCGACGATGCCGCAGGCCCCGGGCGTTCGGCGCCTTGAGTCTGCCGGGCTGCCTCCCGGCGCGCTCGAGCCTGGGCTTCTGCCCGGGCTTGCGCCGCCGCCTGAGCCTCGGCCTCCGCGCGGGCTTGCGCCTGAGCCTGCGCTTGCGCCTCTGCCCGGGCGGCGGCTTCGGCCTCGGCCTGCGCCCGGGCCGCCGCGGCCGCCTGCTCCTGGACGAGGCGTTCGACGCCACCGGTATCGACCGATGGCGCCGCCGGCATCTGGGTCAGCGAGACGCGATAGACCGGCCCTCCCTCGGTCTCGACCGGCTCTTGCTGGTCGGGCCGGTCGAGCAGCCACAGGCCGAACAGGTGCAGGCCGACCACCACCGCCAGCAGGCCGAAAAGCCCACGGCGCGAGCCGGACGAGGACGTAGCGGCCGAGCCGCCTTCGTCGTCCCGGCGGTCGAGCTCGACCGCCACCTCGGGCTCGTCGATATCGACACGAAGGCCGGAGCACAGCGGTACCTGCTCGGCCTCGGGAGGCAAGGGCACCAGGCTGACCAGGGTGGGTTCAGGAGAAGCGCTGATCGATCGCATCCATCAATAGCCCAGCGATGTCGGTGCCCTTCTGGTCATCGATTTCGCGCACGCAGGTGGGGCTGGTGACGTTGATTTCGGTGATGTAGTCGCCGATCACGTCGAGGCCGACGAAGATCAGCCCCTGCTCTACGATCGACGCCTTGACCTGATCGACCAGCCAGTAGTCACGATCGGTCAGCTCGCGCGCCACCCCGCGTCCGCCTGCGGCCAGGTTGCCGCGCACCTCGCCGGCGCTGGGAATCCGCGCCAGTCCGAACGGCACCGGCTCGCCATCGATCAGCAGGATACGAGTATCGCCGTCGCGGATTTCCGGGATGTAGCGCTGGGCCATGATCTGCCGGCTGCCGCGCAGGGTCAGCTGCTCGATCACCGAGCCGAGATTCCGCCCGTCCGGACCGATGTGGAAGATCCCGCTGCCGCCCATGCCGTCGAGGGGCTTGAGGATCACATCGCCGTGCTCGGCCTGGAAGGCCCGCAGCACCTTGTCGTCGCAGGAGACCACGCTTGGCGGCAGGCACTCGGGGAAGCGCTGGGCATAGAGTTTCTCGTTGCACTCGCGCAGCGCCCGGGTGGGATTGACCACCAGCACGCCCTCGCGTTCAGCGAAGCCGAGCAGATGGGTGGCATTGAGGAATTCGTGATCGACCGGCGGATCCTTGCGCATCAGGATCACATCGAGATCGGCGAGCGGGCGCGCCTCGCGCTCGCCGAGGTCGAACCAGTGCGAGGGGTCGCGATGAACCTCGAGCGGACGCATCAGCCCGTAGGCCCGCCCACCGTCGAGGTAGAGATCCGGCTGCTCCATGTAGTGGAGCTCCCAGCCGCGCGCGCTCGCCGCCCACAGCATCGCCAGCGAAGTATCCTTTTTGTAGCTGATCTCGGTGATGGGATCCATCACCACGCCGACCTTGAGCGTACGTTTCATGCCAACCTCTCGAAATATTCCTGTAGCGATGAGCCTCGCAGGGTAAGCGAGCGCTCACACCCGGTGCCCTGCCGGCACTCCTATGAATGGCGCAAGTATGGGGGATTCACCCAGCCCCGACCAGTCGGCGCGCCAGATAGAGACACAAAAACGCCCGCGCCTGTCCTATGCTGGACCACGCTCCCGTCGCCGACTGATGCCGAGGTTCATCGATGCGCTTGTCCGTCTCGCCCCGTGGTTCGCTTCTTCGTTGGTCATGGCTGTTTCTCGCCCTGGCATTCAGCGTCATCACCCCGGCCAGCGCCCAGCAGAACGAGACGTCCGCCGAGGCTGCTCCGCTCACCCAGCTGCTCGAGGTGCTGCGCGACGACCAGCAGCGCGCCACCTTGATCGAGGCGCTCGAGCGCGCCCAGGCCTCACCCGACGAGGCGACGCCGGCCTCGAGCGAGGCCCAGGAGAGCGCCGCCGACGATGCCGAGTCGACCCAGGAAGGGGTGGTCCAGGGCGGCGTGCTCGGCGCACTGACCTCGACGCTGGATTCGCTGCAGCAAAACCTCGGCGAAGGCAGCGAAGTGGTCAGCGACTGGCAACATCACCTCAGCCGTGCCTCCCAGCAGCTCTCCGAGCTCGGCCACAGGGTCGGCCAAAGCCCTCTGCAAGTGAGTACTCGCTTCTCCTATACGATGATTTTCTGGGCGGCTTCCATGTTCGCTGCCTGCTGGCTGGGCGCGTGGATCGCAACGCGTCTCTCACGCTGGACGTGGTTCTCCACCCATCGCCGCGCACGGGATATCGCCAAGCACTGGGTACGGGTGCCACTGCCGGCGATCACGGCCTTCTTGCTCACCCTCGCCGCGACTTCCGGCTTCGGTGCCGATTCGCCGGGACGAATGCTGGCGCTCGGGATCGCCTATGCGGTGAATACCGGCACGGTGTTCGCGACCCTTTGGATGTCGCTTGCGATCCTCGCCCGTGGCAGCCATCGCAAGCGCGCGGTGGAGATACTGCGCCGTCGCGCCTTCATTCCCCTCGCCACCCTCGCCGCCTTCGGCTCGTTCGCCGAGGCGCTGCTCAACTCGCCACTCACGGCGCTGCTCGGCTACTCGCTCGCCTACCTGCTGGCGACGCTGTGCGGTGCGATCGCAACGATCATCCTGGCGGTGTTCGCCGTCATGTTCCGCCGCCCGATCGGCCAGCTGATCTATCATCGCGGCCTGGCCCATCGCCAGCGGCTGCCGCCCAGCGTACGAGAGAGCCTGAGGCTTTTCTCGGCGATCTGGTTCCTGCCCGTGCTGGTGATGTGCCTCGTCTCGCTCTATCAGCTGCTGATCGGCAGCGTCGACAACCACCAGGCGATGAACCGGATGATCGCCAGCACGCTGCTGCTGATCGGTACGCTATTGCTCATGGCGCTGCTGCACCAGCTGGTCGCCCCATCCGACCTCGCCCCGCGCGAACGGATGGGTACGAGAATGCGCAGGCTCGCTGCCAGCGCGCTGCAGATAGCGCTGCTGGCGCTGGCGGCCGAGTTCATGACCCAGATATGGGGCGGCTCGATCTATGGGTTGATTCGCGATACCGACGCCGGGCAGATGTTCGGCGGTGCGGTGTTCGGCATCGCCACGGTGCTGCTGGTGACGCTGGCCGCCTGGATCGTGATCGACGCGGCGATCGCCAGTGCGCTGGCTCCTCCCTCCGGGCGACGCCACGCCCAGCCGAGCCTCAGGGTGCGCACCATCCTGCCGCTGCTGCGCAATGCGGCGAAGATCGTGCTCTGCGTGATCGCGGTGATCACCGTGCTCGGCAACGTCGGCATCAATATCGCACCGCTGCTCGCCGGTGCCGGGGTGGTGGGCCTGGCGATCGGCTTCGGCTCCCAGACCCTGGTCCAGGATGTGATCACCGGGATCTTCAACATCCTCGAAGACACCATGGCGATCGGCGACTGGGTCGAGATCGACGGCCGCGCCGGCACGGTCGAGGGCATGACCATCCGCACGCTCAAGCTGCGCGATGGCAATGGCGCGCTGTTCTCGATCCCGTTCAGCCAGGTCAAGGCGGTGAAGAACACCTCGCGCCAGTTCGCCTTCGCCCCGGTGGACCTGCGCTTCACCCTCGACAGCGACATCGACCGCGCGCTCGAACTGGTCCGGCAGGCCGCCGACCAGACCCAGCAGGACCCGATGCTGCGCGGCGCGCTGCTGGGCCATTACGAGAACTGGGGATTGGAGAAGGTCAACGCCGAGGGCTACAACGTCGCCGGGCGCTTCCGCGCCACCACCGGCGGCGCGGCCAACGTACGCCGCGCCTTCCATCTGCACCTCGCCCGCTTGGTCGAGAACGCCGAAGCGGTCTCCTTCGCCCGGAGCTACGTCGGTGGACGCTGAGCGTGCCGGTCAGCGCAGCAGCGGTATGTTGTCGCGAGCGAGGTCAACCAACTCATCGCCGCGCCCGCTCATCACCGCGCGCAGCATGTAGAGGCTGAAGCCCTTGGCCTGGGCGGCCTGGATCTTCGGCGGCAGGGACAGCTCCTGGGGCGCGGTGAGCACGTCGACGATCACCGGCCCAGGGTGGGCGAACGCCTCCGCCAGCGCCTCGTCGAGCTGGCTCGAAGCATCGACCCGGATGCCGCGGATACCCAGCGCCTCGGCCATCGCCGCGTAGTCGGTGGCGCCGAACCGGGTGGTGTCGTCGATGTAGCCGGCCGCCTTCATCTCCATGGCGACGAAGCCGAGCAGCGAGTTGTTGAACACCACCACCTTGACCGGCAGTCCGCGCTCCTTGAGCGAGATCACATCCCCCATCAGCATGCTCAGGCCGCCGTCGCCGGAAAGCGAGATCACCTGGCGATCGGGGAAGGCGGCCTGCATCCCCATCGCCTGGGGCATCGCCGTGGCCATCGAGCCATGGTTGAACGAGCCGGTCAGGTGCCGCCTGCCGTTCATCTTCAGGTAGCGCGCCGCCCATACCGTCGGCGAGCCGACGTCGCAGGAGAACGCCGCGTCATCCGTGGCGAGGGCATCGATCCTGGCGGTGACGTACTGCGGATGCAGCGGCTGGCCATCGCGGGCCGGCGTCGCCAGGGCGTCGAGCCCATCGCGGGATTTACGGTAGTGCTCGAGCGCGGCGTCGAGGAAGCGGCGATCGTCGCGTGTCTCGAGCCGTGGCAGCAGCGAAAGCAAAGTGGCGCGAACGTCGCCGACCAAGCCCATCTTGAGCGGCGTGCGGCGTCCGAGATGATGAGGGCGGATATCGACCTGGATCACGTTGCCGTGGTCGGGGTAGAAATCGCGATAGGGGAAATTGGTGCCGAGCACCAGCAGGCAGTCGCACTCCTTGAGCGCCTTGTAGCCGGAGGCGAAACCGATCAGCCCGGTCATGCCGACGTCGAACGGGTTGTCGTACTCGACCGCGTTCTTGCCCCGCAGCGCATGGACCACCGGCGCCTTGAGCTTCTCCGCGAGCGCTACCACCTCGTCATGGGCTCCCATGCAGCCATAGCCGCAGAGCATCGCGATCCGCTTCTGCTGGCCGAGATACTCGGCCAGCCGGTCGAGATGATCACCGTGGGGAACGACCAGCGGCGCGATCGGCGTGCTCCAGCTCGCGTGCTTGACCGTCGCCGGAGAGAGCGCCACGTCGCCCGGGATCACCACCACCGAGACCGAGCGGTTGAGGATCGCGCTGCGCATCGCGGTCTCGAGCACCCGCGGCAGCTGCTCGGGCTTGGAGATCAGCTGGCAATAGTCGCTGCACTCCTTGAACAGCGACTCCGGGTGGGTCTCCTGGAAGTAGCCGAGGCCGAGTTCGCTGGAGGGAATCTGGGCGGCGATCGCGAGCAGCGGCACCTTGGCGCGCTGGGCCTCGAACAGCCCGTTGATCAGATGCAGGTTGCCCGGCCCGCAGGAGCCGGCGCAGACGCCGAGCCCGCCGCTGATGTCCGCCTCGGCACCCGCGGCGAGCGCCGCCACCTCTTCGTGGCGCACGCCGAGCCAGTCGATCTTCTCGCTGTGGCGCAGGCTCTCGGTGAGTCCGTTGAGCGAGTCTCCAGGCAGTCCCCAGACGTGCCGGACTCCCGCCTGCTCCAGTGTCTCGACCAGAATGTCGGCGACGTTCCTCGTAGCCATGCAGCCTCCTCGTCCATGCTGAACCATGCTGAAAGACCCGCCGTCGAAACCAGCGACGGCGGGGCGATGTTCTCAGCGTAGACCTTCCGCGCAGACGGCGAGCGCTGAAACCTCAGTCACCAGCGCGATCGTCACCCATCAGCCGGCGCTCGAGGAAGCGCCACGCCAGCGCTTTGAGCCGCGCGCGCTGAGGTGCATCGGCGGCACCGCCATGGCCGCCCTCGATGTTCTCGTAGTAGTGCACCTCGCAGCCCATCGCCGCCATCTTCGCCGCCATCTTGCGCGCATGCCCGGGGTGGACGCGGTCGTCGCGGGTCGAGGTGGTGAACAGCACCGCCGGATAGTCGGTGCCCTGGTGCAGATTGTGATAGGGCGAGAAGCGATGGAGAAAATCGTCCCAGTCGCCGCTGTCGGGATCACCGTACTCGGCGATCCACGAGGCGCCGGCGAGCAGGCGGTGGTAGCGCTGCATGTCGAGCAGCGGCACCTCGCACACCGCGCAGTCGAACAGCGCTGGATAGTGGGTCAGCATGTTGCCGACCAGCAGGCCGCCATTGGAGCCGCCCTGGATGCCGAGTCGCGAAGGCACCGTGACGCCCTCCTCGACCAGCGCGCGAGCGACCGCGGCGAAGTCCTCGAACGCCTTGTGCCGATGCTGCTTGAGCGCCGCGCGGTGCCACTCGGGGCCGTATTCGCCGCCGCCGCGGATGTTGGCGAAGACCATCGCCCCGCCGCGCGCGAGCCAGGCCACCCCCGCCGCCGGCAGGTAGTGCGGGGTCAACGAGATCTCGAAGCCGCCATAGCCGTAGAGCAGCGTCGGCAGCGGCTTGGTTTCACGTGAAACATCACGCGGCAGGATCAGGAAGTAAGGCACCCGGGTGCCGTCGAGGCTCACCGCGAAGCGCTGCTCGACGCGCATGCCGGACGCGTCGAACTCCGCGACGCTGCGTTTGACCACCTCGATCTCCGGGTCGTCGACGCGCCCGCGCGCAAGGGTGGGCGGCAAGAGGAAATCGGTGACGCTGAGTAGGTACTCGTCGCTCTTCTCATCATCGAGCGGGCTGAACCCGAGCACTCCTTCGGGGGCGCCGGCCAGCGCGCGGGGCGACCAGTCGTCGCCCTGCCCGGGGGTCAGCACCACCAGCCGCTGGCGAACGTGCTCGAGCAGCTCGAGCACCAGGTGGTGACGGGTCCAGGAGAATCCCTCCAGCGCCACGCCCGGGGCGGGAGTGAACAAGCGCATGAACGTCCGCGCGCCCTGCTTGAAGGCAAGATAATCGATCGCCAGCAGAGCGCCGCCGGGGTGGGTGACGCCATCCACCGTCCAGGGCTCACGCGGCTGCACCAGGAGCCACTCGCGATGCACCGAAGCGTGGGCATCCTCCGGCAGCTCGAGCACCAGCTCGCCGCCGTCGGGCAGCCGCTCGATCAGCCGCTGGGTATGAAACGAGGTGACCTGGAGCACGAAGTCGCGCTCGAAGCCGCGCGTCAGGTCACGCCAGGCCACCGCCATCACATCGCCGTGCTCGGCCTCGAACACCACCGGGGCGCTGGCGAGCGCGGTGCCGCGCTGCCAGAGCCGCACCTGGCGCGGATAGTTCGAGGCGGTCATCGAGCCGGGGCCGAAGTCGGTGTAGGCATAGACCCGATCGATATCGATCCATGCGAGTCCGCCTTTGGACTCGTCGCGATTGAAGCCGTCCTCGACCCAGCGCTTGTCGACGAGGTCGAACTCGCGGGTCACATCGGCGTCGGCGCCACCGCGCGACAGCGCCACCAGGGCGCGCCGCCATGGTTCGCCGTCGCGCTCGGGCGGCAGGCAGCGCGCGCCGTGCCAGACCCACTGCTCGCCCTCCTCCCGGTTGAGCGCGTCGACGTCGATCAGTACTTCCCAGTCAGGCGTATCGCTCAAGTAGCTCGACCACTGCGTGCGGCGCCAAACCCCGCGCGGGTGCTCGCTATCCTGCCAGAAGTTGTAGAACCACTGATCGCGGGCGACGACGTAGGGAATCCGCGAGTCGCGCTGCTCGATCTCGAGCAGCCGCCGGGCGAGCCGCTCGAACCCGGCGTCCTCGCCGAGCAGGGCGAAGGTCTCGCGGTTGCGTGCCTCGACCCAGGCCAACGCCTCCGGGGAGTCGACCTCCTCCAGCCAGCGCCAGGGATCGTGGTCCTGATCTGAGGTAGATGCATTCATAGCGGCTTCCATCGTGGTGTGGGGCATGCCCACACCCTATCACGGGGCCGGTGGTTCCCCGCCGCCGGCGCGGCCCTGGATCGGCTTTTTCTATCTTCTCCCTTCGATAAGCATATTTTAGCGATCCAGGCGGCGGCGCTAAGGTGGACGCTCCACCGAGGAGGCCGCCATGTACAACACCAACTCAACGCCTCGTCCGCCGCATGCCGCCGCGGCGCCCAGCGGCGACGCGTTCGTCCATGCGATGCGCTTCGCCGGCACCGGGGTGAGCCTGGTCACCACCGACGGTGAAGCAGGCCGTTTCGGCGCAACCGTCAGCGCGATGAGCTCGCTGTCTAAGGCCCCGCCGTCGCTGCTGGTCTGCCTGCTCAGCGAGAGCCGCACCGCGCGTGCGATCCATGCCAACCGCCACTTCTGCGTCAATGTGCTCGCCGCCCACCAGGCCAGCCTCGCCCGCGGCTTCGCTTCGCTGCCACCGGAGCAGCGCTTCGCCGCAGGTGTCTGGCAGACGCTGGCCAGCGGCGCGCCGGTGCTCGAGAGCGCCGCCTCGTGCTTCGACTGCCGGCTGGCGCGCACCGTCGAGCACGGCACCCATACGATCTTCATCGGCGAAGTCGAGGCATTGACCACCTCCGGCGGCGCCGCGCTCTACTACCACGACGGGCGCTTCCACATCGCCGGAGACGCCGTCGAGGCCTGAACCCGCCACTTTCCCCTGGCCCCTCCAGCCATTCGCCCTCGGTCGAGTGGCGCAGGCACCGCCCATATTCGGAGATCAACATGATCAGGACCGGTGAGCAGTACCGTGAGTCGATCCGCGACGGCCGCGAGGTCTACATCGATGGCGAGCGCGTCGAGGACGTCACCCGCCACCCGATGCTCAAGCCGCTGGTCGACATTCGCGCGCGGATCTACGACATGGCCCACGATCCCGCCACCCGGGAGACGATGACCTACCAGGACGAGGGCGGCGAACGCCACGCGATCGCGCTCAAGCTGCCCCACAGCCAGGACGACTGGCACGACAAGCGCCGCGCCACCGATGCGGTGCTCGACGACGTCGGCGGCATCGTCACCCGGGTCGGCGACGAGACCATCGGCGAGATGTGGTCGCTCTACGACGGCCAGGACGTGCTCAACGAGGTCGATCCACGCTTTTCGAGCAACATCCGCCGCCACATCCAGCGTGCGATCGAGCTCGATCCGTTCCATGTCTCGGCCAACACGGACCCCAAGGGCGACCGCTCCAAGCGCCCCCAGGACCAGGACCCCGACATGCTGCTGCGGGTGGTCAAGGAGACCGACGCCGGGATCGTCGTCCGCGGCGCCAAGTACGAGACCGCCGCCGCATACGCCAACCAGGCCTTCACCAAGCCGACCATCGCCAACTGGGGAGAGGCCGAATACTCCGACTACGCGGTCGGCTTCGTCTGCGACCTCGGCAGCCCCAACCTCAAGATGATCTGCCGCACCGGCTTCGCCGGACGCGGCTCGATCGAGGACTACCCGCTGTCGAACCGCTTCGACGAGGTCGACGCGCTGGTGATCTTCGACGACGTCCTGATCCCGTGGGAAAACGTGCTGTTCTACCGCCACACCCGTGCAGCGCAGTTCATCCGCGCGACCCTGCACCGCTACAGCGCCTTCGCCTTCGTCCAGCGCAACCTCAAGCTCGCCGACGCGATGATCGGCACCGCCCTGCACAACGTGCGCCAGACCGGCCTCGACGGCCAGCAGGCGGTGCAGGAGAAGCTCGCGCGGCTGGCCTGCTACCGCGAGGGCGTCAACGCCCACCTCAGCGCCTCGATCGCACTGGCCGAGCCAAGCCCCGGCGGCCTGCTGATGCCCAACCAGAGCCTGCTCTATACCGGCCGGGTGCTCGCCTGCTCGCAGCTCCATGAGATGATCCACATCACCCGCGAGCTGTGCGGCGGACAGATCTGCGTCACCCCTAACGCTGCGGATTTCGCCAACCCGGCCACCGCGCCCTGGCTCGACAAGTTCTACTCGGTCAACGAGAACTGGGTCGCCGACGACCGGCGCCGGCTCCTCGCCTACGCGCGCGACCTGCTCAACTCCGACTACGCCGGCCACCGGCTGACCTTCCAGCTGTTCGCCCAATCCCCGCCCTTCGCCCACCTCCAAGCGGTCTATCGCAACTTCGACTTCGACGGCCCCCTGGACTTCGTCCGGCGCGCAGCCGGGCTCTCGGCGCGAGTGAAGGGGCAGTAAGGGCTCAGCCCACCCTATCGAGCGAGGCGATGTGCGGATCGAAGAAGCTGGTTGCCGCCATACCGGGGATGTACTGATCCGAGATGAAAGTGCGGCAGCGGTGGGCGAACGCCTCGACGACCTTGAGCGGGCGGGCTCCCTTGAGTGTGGCGATCCCGAGCCGCAGCGGCTGGTGTTCACCCGCGAGCCTGACTCGCACGATCCGTCGCCCATCCTGGGAAAGATTCGCCCGAGGGCGGACATGGGCGATCGAAAAGCCCAATCCGTTGGCGACCATCGAGCGTACGACTTCCAGCTGGCTGGAGCGCATCACGATGTTCGGACTAACGCCCGCATTCATGAAAAGGCCGATGAAGTACTCGCGACTGTAGGGCAAGTCCAGCAGCACCATCGGGTAGGTCTCGAGATCCGCCAGGGTGACGGCGGACAGGCTCGCCAGGGGGTGCTGGGCACCAACGATGATGTGTGGCGGAAGCCGCGCCAGCGCGGCGAATGCGATCTCATCGACTAGATGCAGATCATAGGTCAGTGCAATATCGATCTCCGAGCGCCGCAGCCACTCCAGCATCTGGTCGTGATCGCCCTCCCGCTGGGTGACTCGTACCCCTGGGAAGGCGCGTGCGAAACCATGCACCAGCTCCGGCGTGATCATCGGCGCGAGCGAATCGAAGCACCCTACTCTCAGCGGTCCACGTACCGCGTTCAATGAGTCCGAGGCGATCGAGTAGAGGTTCTTGGTCTGCTCAACGATCAGCTTGGCCTCCTGCAGAACCTTCCCACCTATCGGAGTCAAGGAAATCCCCTGCGCGTGATGGCGCACGAACAACTGCACACCCAGCTCGGTCTCGATATGCGTGATGGCCGCGGAAATCGACGGCGAGGAGACATGGATCCGTTCGGAGGCTTTGATAATGCTGCCCGACTCTCCGCACGCCACGAAGTATTCCAACTGACGCAGAGTGATGCGACTCAACATGACGCAAGCCCTTTCTAGTTGTGGTTGATCGCCGGTGATGATCGAGACAACGAAGAGAGCGACCAGATTATCGTCAGGGAAAAGCCACTCTAAATAGCTCTCATCAGGCGGCGCAATCCTGGCCAGGCTAGGTTTTTCCAGATGCCTGGATCGGAAATCTCTATCCAGATAGCCGGGAGGCGGTGACTAGGAATTTCCGATGCAGAAGTACGGGATTGGCGTTTTTACCTCGTATCGAAGCAGGTCACACAATGGAGGGCATCCCACACCAAGCAAGATAAGGAAGCCGCCGATGATTCGCACAGGGGAGCAGTACAGGGAGGGACTGAGGGACGGTCGCGAGATATGGATCGATGGAGAGCGCGTCCGCGATGTGACCACCCATCCTGCATTCAAGCCCATCGTCGACGTCAAGTCACGCATGTACGACATGGCCCATGAGCCGGAGCATGCCAGTGCATTGACCTACTGCCACGGCGAGCAGTTGAACTCCATCTTCTACCGCCCCCCGCGCGAAGCTAAGGACTGGTACGACAAACTCGAGGCCACCGACCGCTTCCTCCAGGAGATCGGCGGTGTGGCCACCCGGGTCGGGGATGAGACCATTGGCGAGATGTGGTCGCTGCTCGATGGTCGCGACATGCTCAGCGAGATCGATCCCCGCTTCGCCGACAACATCGACCGGCACGTTCGGGCAGTGTTCGACAACGACATCTTTCACGTCTCCGCCAACACCGATCCCAAGGGAGATCGCTCGCTGCCTCCCCAACAGCAGGACCCCGACATGATGGTGCGGGTGGTCAAGGAGACCGACGCCGGGATCATCATTCGCGGAGCGAAGTTCGAGACCGCGGCGGCCTATGCCGACCAAGCGTTCCTCAAACCGACGGTCGGTGCCTGGAGCACCCAGGAGCTCTCCGACTACGCATTGGGATGCATCGTCAAGATGGGCGCCAGGGGGGTGAAACATATCTGCCGCGGCGGCTTCGCCGGACGCGGCGACCCTGCGGACTATCCTCTGGCCAATCGCTTCGATGAAGTCGAGGCGCTGGTGGTGTTCGACGATGTCCTGATCCCTTGGGAGGACGTCTTCTTCTACCGCCATACCAAGGCCGCACAGTTCGTGCGCAGCACCCTGCACCGCTACTCGGCGTTTCCCTACGTGCTGAGACTGCGCTATGTCGCCGACATGATGATCGGTACGGCGATGTGGAACGCCAAGCAGACCGGACTCGACAAGCTCCAGGCGGTGCGCGAGAAACTGGCCGACCTGATCTGCTACCGGGAGGGCATCCACGCACACCTGATTGCCTCCATCACCCTGGCGCAGCAAAGTCCGGCTGGGCTTTTGATGCCCAACCAATCGATCCTCTACGCGGGTCGAGTTCTAGCCTGCTCGCAGCTTCCACAGATGATGCACACGGCTCGCGAACTGTGCGGTGGCCAACTGTGCGTCACACCCAATGCAGCAGCGTTCCAGCAGCCGGGCTCGGCGGAGTGGCTGAACAAGTTCTACACCCTCAACCAGCGCTGGAACGCCGATGACCGTCGAAAACTGATGGCCTACGCGCGCGACCTGCTGACGTCGGACTATGCGGGCCACCGGCTCACCTTCGTGCAGTTCGCCCAGGCACCGCACTTCAGCCACTTGGCAGCCACCTACCAGAGCTTCGATTTCTCCGGTCCGCTCGACCTGGTACGCAGATCGGCAGGGCTCTCCGACAACATCCTCGGCGGAGCTTGATTCAATCATCGAGCCCAGGCAGGCGCACTGCCGCATTGGGCTCGACCACTGCGCGAATGCCCCACCTTGGCCCGCTACCGGCCAGCCGACAACAAAACCAATGGAGTACGCGAAGATGATCAAACGAACCCTGTTCACCGCGACACTGGTCCTGAGCACCCACGCGACGATCGCCTCCGCCCAGGAGACCCTGGTAGTCAGCACCTGGGGCGGCAACTTCCGCGATCTGATCGATCAAACCATAGCTAAGAGGTTCACCGAGGAAACCGGCGTCGAGGTGGAATATGTGACCGGAGGCACCATCGATCGTCTCAACAAAGCCAAGCTGGCCCAGCGTGCGGAGAGCGACGTGACCTTCACCACTTCGCACGTAGGCTGGCTGTATGCCAACGATGGTCTGTTCGAGCAGCTCGACCTTGAACGTATTCCCAATGCCGCGCACCTGGTCGAGCCGGCGCGTGTCAGCCCTTACCACATCGGTGTCTGGGGCTATGGCTACACCATCGCCTATCGTCCCGACCTGCTCCCCGAGGGAGTCAGCTTCGATAGCTGGGAAGGCCTCTGGAGCCCGGAACTCGAGGATAGCGTCGCCCTTCCGGACTTCGACCCCAGCCACATCATCGCCGTATCGGCGCTGCTATCGGGCGCCGACGCGCAAAACTGGGAAGCAGGACAAGAAAAGCTCAGGAGCCTGAAACCCAACCTACGCTCTTTCTATACCAATGATGCCAACAGCCAGCAGTTAATCGCCACCGGAGAAACTCCGGTGCAGTTGATGCTGACCATGAACGCATACCACATGATGGAAGAAGGGATACCCATCGAACTGGCAAGCCCCAAGGAAGGCATGGTGCTCGGCATCGATACCATAGGCATTACCCAGGGCTCGAGCCATCAGGAGCTTGCCTACAAGTTCATGGACATCGCCTTGTCGCCGGAAGTACAGGCCGAGATCGCGCAACTCCAGGGCGGCAGCCCGACCGTCGACGATGCCGTGGTGGATGCGGAGGTAGCCGCGCTACCGGGCATGATGACCTCTCCCGATGAGTGGTCACAAACGATCAACATCGATCCGAGGCTGCGTGCGGAAATGACCGCTCAATGGCGGCAATGGTTCACTGAAAACATCATGAACTGACCGACGCCTTCGAGACCATCGTGCCCCCTGGCATCGAAGCGCCTGCCTCTCGATGCCTTTTTTGGACATCCCCGCCATGCCCCAAAAACCCCGATTCTTCTATTGGTTCTTGCTGCCGTCCACGCTCACGGCCTTCGGCCTGGTACTCTCCCTACTCGCGATCCTGCAATACAGCGTCAGGAGCTATGTACCTGGCTCACTTGAAGTGGGCGGCCCTACCCTCGACAACTTCTTCGAGCTATTGAAACCGCTCTATGCCAAGGCCTTCCTGGAGACGGTGCAGATCAGCCTCTACACCGCGGTGTTCACCCTGCTGATCGGATACCCCTTGGCCTATGCACTGATCCGCGCGCAACGTGCTTGGTGTCGATCGCTGATCCTGATCATCGCGATCACACCGCTGTTCCTCGGCGAGGTGGTGCGCACCTATGCATGGATCATCGTCCTCGGCACCACCGGATTCATCAATAGCCTGCTGATGGGGATCGGACTAATCGATCGTCCGCTGCGGTTGATGTTCACCCAGCTTGGCGTGGTGATCGCGCTGGTGCACGTCACGCTGCCTATCATGGTACTGATGCTGGCCGCCGGCCTCTCCCATATCGACCGTAACTACGAGCGTGCGGCCCATAGCCTGGGCGCGGGGCCCGTCCGAGCCTTCCTCACAGTCACGTTGCCACTGTCGATGCCCGGCATCATCGCGGGCACGCTGACCGCCTTCGCCTGGACGTTCAGCGCCTTCGCGACGCCCCAGCTGATCGGCGGCGGGCGAGTGAACACCATCTCGACCCTGGTTTACCAACTCGGTTTCTCATCGCTCAATTTCCCCTTCGCCGCGAGCCTGAGCATCGCAGGGCTAATTCTCACCGCGCTGGTACTGTGGGGCGTCAGCCGCCTCTCGCGCAGCTTCGAAAGCCTTGGAGGTGGCCGATGAGATCCTCGCTATCCACTCGCCTGCTCAATTGGTCGGGAAAGGCCTTGGTGATCCTGATCCTCGCTTTCGTGGTGCTGCCAGCCATAGTGGTCGTCATCACCGCGTTCGGCAGCTCCTCCGTCGCGGTCTTCCCACCGCGGGGGTACTCACTGCGCTGGTTCGAGAACGCACTGGGCTACCGCGACTTCCAGACCGGGCTACGCAACGGGGTGATCGTGATGCTCTGGGCGTCGAGCCTAGCGATGCTGATCGGCACCACCCTAGGCATCGTCATCCATCGCTTCGAATTCCGCGCCAAACGCTTGCTCGAGGGCCTGCTGCTGTCACCACTCTACATTCCGCACTTCATGATCGGGCTGGGCCTTTTGATGCTGACCGCACAGATCAGCTTGGCCCGCGGTTTCGCGGTGGTGGTGTTCTGCCATGTGCTGCTGGTGCTGCCCTTCGTACTACGCAGCGTCTACGTCTCGCTGCACAATCTCGATCCTCGCACCGAGCAGGCCGCGGCTAGCCTGGGCGCGCCACCGCTGAGAGTGGTCACTACGATCACCCTGCCGCAGCTGCTACCGGGACTAGCAGGCGGCTGGCTCTTCGCCGCCATTCTCTCGTTCAACGAATTCACCGCATCGCTGTTCCTCACCACCCAGACCACCCAGACCCTGCCGGTGGCGATGTACAACTACGTGCGCGAATATGCCGACCCGACCTTGGCGGCGATCTCATCGATCTACATCCTGTTCACCGCCGCGCTGATGATACTTGCCGATCGGCTACTCGGACTCGGCAGGATCCTCAACCTCGATGGGCGCTGAACGGCCCCTGCCGCCACGCTCACGGGGAGATCGTCGCGGCAGGGACGCGGGCAAGGAAAGCAGCAGAGGAAAGAAAGCTCAGTAACCGCGCTGAGGATCGACGCAGTGAAGCGGAGCGAGTCCTTGGCGGATACGACCAATGTTGTCGGCGATCTGCGCCACCGCCGACTCGGGCAGCGCCACCGATGCGAGATGCGGAGTGATCAGGACGTTTTCCCGCGACCAAAGCGGACTAGAAACGGGCAGAGGCTCGCGTTCGAATACATCGAGGGTAGCCCCGCCCAATCGGCCCGAGGCCAACAGGGCATCGAGGGCGTACTCGTCGACGATGTCGCCACGCGAGACGTTGACCAATTTGGCCCCTGCGGGCAGCAGCGCCAAACGCTCGGCGTCGAGCAGTCCACGAGTCTGTGGCGTCGAGGGCAGCATCACCACCAGAATTTCGCAGCCCGCGAGGAAATCCGCCAATGACTCCATGCCATGGCGACATTCGATGCCCGCGATACGCTTCTCTCCTCGCGACCACCCCGCCACGGAAAAGCCTTGGCGAGCCAACTCACGCGCGGTACAGGCGCCCAGCGCACCGAGTCCCAAGACCCCGACGCGAACATCCTCAGCGTTGCGCGGGTGGCGATACTCCCAGCGGGACTCGCGCTGCATGCGCTCGAAGAATGGAATTTCGCGCACATAGCGCAGCACAGAGAACAGGACATAGCCCGCCATCATTCTCGCCATGTTGGGATCGACCAGCCGGGTGATAGGAACCGGCGGCAGGTCATCGCGATCGACCAGAGCATCGACGCCGGCGCCCAGGTTGACGATCATGCCCAGCCTGGGCCAGCGGGCGAAAAATCCCCGAGGAGGCTTCCATACCAGTGCATAGCGCACCCGTTCGGGATCTTCGATTTCCTCCGCTCGCATCACCTCGAGATCCGGCAACGCCTCAATCAGTAGCCGGCGCCAGCGCTCGAAGTCATCCAGATCGCTGTAGAAGACCAAAGTCTCCATGCTCATACCTTTCGCTGCGCGAGCAACTCGACCAGCGCATCGATCGCCAGACGGTAGCCAAGCGCACCGAATCCTGCGATCACTCCCGTGGCGCCGAGAGAAACCATGGAGCGATGGCGAAAGGCCTCGCGCTTCCAGATGTTGCTCATGTGCGCCTCGATGACCGGCCCTTCGAACGCGAGCAGGGCATCCAGAATAGGCACCGAGCCGTAGCTCAGGCCCGCGGCGTTGATGACCAGGGCGTCGCATTCACGCCGCGCCTCCTGGATCCAGTCGACCAGCACTCCTTCGTGGTTGCTCTGGCGGAAATCGAGTACCAGGCCGACGGCGCTCGCATGCGCCTCGCAGTCGCGGCGAATATTGTCGAAGCTGTCACTGCCATAGGTGCCCGCTCGGTCGAGCCCGTAAAGGTTGGCGTTAGGACCATTGAGAAACATGACGCGCGCAGCGACAGTAGAATTCGGCATGGCGGTATCGTCGCGGTTGGGGGGATCAGGAATGAGGACGGGTCTCGGCCATCGGCGGCCTGAGGTCGAACTCAGCGAACCATGCGGCGGCCCGGGGGCGAGTCCGTCGCCAGTCCAGCGTATCGAAGCGGAAATCCAGGTAGCCCAGCGCGCACCCCAGGGTCAGCGTGCCGATTTCGAACGGCAGCTCGGCCAGGACAGGCGCCTGTCGCTCGATCTCATCCAGCGCCGCGTCGATCTTCTGCATCTGGCCGTGATACCAAGGCTGCGACCATAGCTGAGCAGGCCGACTCTGGCGCTCGTAGCGCGCCAGCAGCGCGGCGTCGAGCAGCCCATCCCCCAGCGCCTGGCGAGTCAGCGCCGGCCAGCGGCGTGCGCCAGTGGGAAAGAGCCCGCCCGCGGCCCAATCATCCAGATACTCACAGATCACCCGGCTGTCGAACAGCGCCTCACCATCCGCACTAAGGGCTGCGGGGATCTTGGCCAGAGGATTGTAGGCAGTGATCCGCTCATCGCGTGCCACCGGGTTGGCGGCGCAATCGAGCAACTCTATGCGTGACGACAGCCCGAGCCAGTGCGCCACCACCATGACCTTGCGCACGTAAGGCGAGGTCGGCGCATGGAAGAGTTTCAACAGCGGGGGTTCCGGTTTCATTCGTCCATCTCCGTAGCAGAGATCAGCAACACCACCTTGCCGATATTGCGGTTCTCCTCCAGCACACGATGAGCCTCGGCCGCCGCCTCGAGCGGAAAGCTCGCATACAGCAGTGGCCCTGCGCGGCCGGAGGTGATCAGCGGCAGTAAGTGACGGGAGACGCAGGCGGCCAACCGCGCCTTCTCGCCAGCGCTCTTGGGTCGCAAGGTAGAAGAGGTGAGGGTCAGACCCTTGCGCATCACCACCGGCAGCGACAGCGACACTTGCGCGCCTTGAAAGAACGACAGGCTGACATGGCGTCCTTCAGGGGCCATCACTTCGAGATTGCGCGAGAGTTGCTCCCCACCAAGCGTGTCCAGCACCACATCGATGGTGTCCTCGCCGAGCTCCTCGCGGATCACCGCGACGAAATCCTCCCGTTGGTGATCGATCGCCCGAGCCACGCCTAGACGACGCAGTGCATCGACCTTCTCCTCGCCACCAGCGGTGGCCACCACCCTGGCACCGCTCGCGATCGCCAGGCCAATCGCCAGGCTCCCCAGTCCGCTCGCACCGCCGTGGATCAACAGAGACTCGCCCGGCGCGAGCCGCCCCCGTTCGTAGAGGTTGTGCCAGATCGTGAATAGCGCCTCAGGCAGCGCCGCCGCGGTCGAAAACGACATCCCTGATGGTATCGCCAGGCAGTGGTCGGCGCGCGCCAGACAGTGGGTCGCATAGCCGCCGCCACCGAGCAGCGCCATCACCCGGTCGCCAAGCTGAAATGCTCCCACCCCCGCTCCGATCGCGATTACTTCGCCAGCAGCCTCCAGGCCGAAGATATCGCCAGCATCCGCTGGAGGCATGGCTCCGGCTCGCTGCATCAAGTCGGGCCGATTGACGCCGGCGGCGACCACGCGGATCAAAAGCTCTCCCGCCGCGGGTTCGGTCACCGCTCGCTCGACCACGCGCAGCACCTCGGGCCCCCCGGGCCGCTCGCTGATCACTGCACGCATACGGGTCACTGGGCCGCTCCTTGGCTCAGTGCCATCGCGCCGGCTCTCGCTACCTGGACGTCCTGCGCCCCGGAACCCGAGCCCACCCCGATGCCCCCCACGCAGTACCCGTCGACCAGCAGCGGCTCGCCACCCTCGAGATTGGTCAATCGTCCACCTGAGGCGATCGCTAGCTTGAGTTCCAGGGCGTCATCCAGCCTCCCCGTGGGGCAGCGATGGGAAGCGGCGCTGATCGCCTTGGAGATGGCGGTTTCGCGTGACAGCAGCTTGGCACCGTCCATTCGCACGAAGGCGACCAGGTTGCCGCCCTCATCGACCACTGCGATGTTCTGTCCCACACCTATCGCCTCGGCCTCGTCCATCGCCGCTTGCAGCACGCACAGCGCACCAAAGTGAGTAAGGCGAGGAGCAGGGTCGATCTCACGGCTCATGCCTGTGCCTCCTCGCTCTCACGGGCGAAAGCCCTGGCGTCTTCACCCGGCAGCTCCAGGCCTACACCCGTCCCGGTGGGAAAGTTCTCGAGCGCTCCGAGCCCGGCCACGCGAACGGTGAGCGGTCGCTCGAGTCCACTGTCCGGTGCGTTGACGAAGACATCGACGTGATCGCCCTGGAATACATGGCCAACCACCGTGCCGGTCAATGCGACGCCGCCGCTCAGCGCGATCAGCCGGATGTTCTCCGGGCGCACGTAGAGCTCGACCGCGTCGCCTACCTCTGCCGAAATCGAATCCAGCGGTAGACGCAGGCTTCCGGCGCCGAACTCGATGACCCCTGAATGTTCGTCGTGCCTGGCATACCTGGCTGGCAATACGTTCACTTCGCCGACGAAGGTAGCGACGAACGGGTCGCTCGGACGCCGATAGATGTCGCTGGGTGGCGCGAGCTGGCGAACCTTGCCGGCGGACATCACCACCACGCGGTCGGACATCGACAGTGCTTCGCCCTGGTCGTGAGTGACGAATATCGTGGTCACACCCAGCTTGCGCTGGATCTCTTTCAGTTCCTGCTGCATGGAGAGGCGCAGGTTCTTGTCCAGCGCCGAGAACGGCTCATCGAGCAGCAGGACTTTGGGGCGTATCACCAACGCTCGTGCCAGTGCGACCCGCTGCTGCTGTCCGCCGGAGAGCTCCTTGGGGCGACGTTTGCCGAAGGCTTCGAGCTTGACCAGCTTTAGCGCCTGAGCGACACGCTCCTCCCTCTGCGCTTTCGGCACACGCCGCATGCGCAGCCCATAGCCGACGTTGTCGGCCACGTTCATATGGGGAAAGAGCGCGTAGTTCTGGAATACGATCCCGATGTTGCGCTGGTATGGCGGTGTATCGGTCACCAGTTGACCGTCAATGAAGATTTCACCGCCGTCGGCTTCGGCGAACCCCGCGATGAGATTGAGCAAGGTGGTCTTGCCGCAGCCGGACGGCCCCAGCAGGGTCAGAAATTCGCCCTGGAAGACCTTCAGCGAGACTCGATGCAGCGCGACGGAATCGCCGAACCGCTTCATCACGCCATCCAGCCGCACGGCGATCCGGGGAGATGCACCCGGTCCATGGGTCGCCGGGGCTATGGCGTCGATCAGGGCTTCTCTCATGGTTTCCTCTGCTCGCAGCGCTTGGCATGTCCTTACGCGATGCCATGAGCATACCGATCGAGCCACAGCGCGTGGTTAGCGCTTCTCGAAGGTATGGTTTGGAAAAGTGAAAGCAGTGGCCACCGGGACTGGTTTTGATTCATTGAGGGAAAAGCCCGGGTAAAGTGAATTTATTCCCCTTTCCCAAGCAGGTAAGTTCGAAAGGCATGCGCTCCCTCGCCGCAGAGGGAGCGCGTCGACCCATTGACGCCCCGTCATCTTCCAGATGACCAATCATCCATGGTGGACAAGACAGATGCCCCAGCCGACCCATACTCGGATCCGGATGTTCAATACCCGCGAGACCTATCCCAACCAGACGCTGGACAACGACCTCTGCCAGGCGGTGCGCGCGGGCGATACCGTCTACGTGCGCGGCCAGGTCGGTACCGACTTCGAGGGCCGGCTGGTCGGCCTCGGCGATCCTCGCGCCCAGGCCGAACAAGCGATGAAGAACGTCAAGCAGCTGCTCGAGGAGGCGGGAAGCGATCTCTCACATATCGTCAAGACCACCACCTACATCACCGACCCGCGCTTTCGCGAGCCGGTCTACCAGGAGGTCGGCAAGTGGCTGAAGGGGGTGTTCCCGATCTCGACCGGGCTGGTCATCGCCGGCCTCGCCCAGCCCGAGTGGCTGATGGAGATCGACGTGATCGCGGTGATCCCACGTGAGGGCGAGGGGACGACGCCATGACCTTCTCGATCGCCGCGCGCTGCGCGCGTACCGGGGAGCTCGGCTGCGCGGTGGTGTCGTCGAGCATCTGCGTGACCAGCCGCTGCGCCTTCGTTTCGCCGGACGGGGCGGTGCTGACCCAGAACGTCACCCAGCCGGCGCTCGGGCTCCAGGCCCTTGCGCTGCTGGCCGAGGGCCTCGACCCACAGCGGGCGATAGCGCGCCTGCTGCAGGACGAACCCTATCCCCAGTGGCGACAGCTGTCGGTGATCGACGCGCACGGACGCAGCGCCGCGTTCGACGGTGAGCGCGCGCTCGGTGTGGTCGGCCGCAGCCTTGGCCAGGACTGCCTGGCCGCCGGCAACCTGCTCGCCGATGCGGGGGTGCCCGAGGCGATGGTCGCCGCCTTCGAACGCTCGACCGGTGCGCTCGCCGAGCGGCTGGCGGTGGCGCTCGAAGCGGGACTCGCCCACGGCGGCGAGGCGGGGCCCGTGCACTCGGCGGGGATCAAGGTCGCCCGGCCCGGCTATGCATGGCCCGTGGTCGACCTGCGGGTCGACTGGAGCGATGCGCCGATCGCGGGCGTGCGCGAGCTCTGGACGCGCTATGCGTTGGAGGTGGAAGATTACCTGACCCGCGCCAACGCTCCCGATGCCGCGCCGAGCTACGGCGTACCGGGAGATGATTGAGCGGCTCACAGCGAACAAAACCACAACGGAGCTTCCATGCAAAGCCGCGCCCTGCTCGAACGCTTGATCAGTTTTCCCACCGTCAGCCGCGACTCCAACCTCGCATTGATCGAGTTCGTCCGCGGCTATCTCGCCGGGTTCGGGATCGAAGCCGAACTGATCGAGAGCGACGACGGCCGCAAGGCCAACCTCTGGGCGACCATCGGTCCTGAGGATGTGGGTGGCGTGGTGCTCTCCGGCCATACCGACGTGGTGCCGGTCGATGGGCAAAACTGGAGCGTCGAGCCGTTCGAGATGAGCGAAAGCGACGGGCGCCTCTACGGGCGCGGCGCGTGCGATATGAAGGGCTATCTCGCCTGCGTGCTGGCAGCGGTGCCCAAGTTCCTCGAGGCGCCGCTGAGCCGGCCGATCCACCTCGCCTTCTCCTATGACGAAGAGGTCGGCTGCCTTGGCGTGCGCAGCCTGATCGAGGCGCTGGAGCGACGCCCGGTCAAACCGATCGCCTGCATCATCGGCGAACCCACCGAGCTGCGCCCGGTGCTCGGCCACAAGGGCAAGCTCGGGGTGCGCTGCCGCGTCCACGGCGCCGCCTGCCACTCGGCCTACGCGCCACGAGGCGTCAATGCGATCGAGTACGCGGCCAAGCTGATCCAGCGCCTCGGTGAGATCCAGGCTCGGCTCGCCGCGCCAGAGCGCCGCGACGAGCGCTTCGATCCGCCCTTCTCCACCGTGCAGACCGGCGTGATCGAAGGCGGCAACGCGCTCAACATCGTCCCCGCCGAGTGCCGCTTCGACTGGGAGGTGCGCGCGCTGCCGGGCTTCGATCCGCGCGAGGTCGAGGAGGAGCTGAAACGCTACGCCGACGAGGATCTGGTACCGGCAATGCGCGCGGTGGCCGAACGGACCAGCATCGAGTTCGAGCCGCTGCAAGCCTATCCCGGCCTCGGCACCGACGCCGACAGCCCGGTGGCGCGGCTGATCCAGACCCTCACCGGTCGATCCGACTTCGGCACCGTGCCCTACGGCACCGAGGGCGGGCTGTTCGACCAGGCCGGCGTGCCGACGGTGGTCTGCGGCCCCGGCTGCATGGACCAGGGCCACAAACCCGACGAATTCATCGAGATCCACCAGCTCGAGGCCTGCGACGCAATGTTCGAACGCCTCGCTCGACACCTCTCGAGCTGATCGTCTTGCGCCGCGCCCAGCGCGCGGCAACTGCCCCTTCACCGCGGACTCGCCATGGCCCACGCCACGCTCAAGCAGCTGCGCTACTTCGTCGTCGCAGGCGAGCTCAAGAGTGTCACCCGCGCCGCTGAGCGGCTGCACGTTTCCCAGCCGTCGATCTCGGCGGCGATCGCCCATATCGAATCGATCGCGGGGGTAGCGCTGTTCGTCCGCCATCATGCCCAAGGGCTTTCGCTCACCGCCGCGGGCACCCAGCTGCTCGCCCGCGCACGTGCGCTGCTGCAGGACGCGGACGGCGTGCTGCAGTTCGCGGTGTCACTCGGGGAGGAGATCGCCGGCCCGCTGCGAATGGCGGCCTTCCCAACCTTCGCCCCGGTGATCGTGCCGGGGCTGATGCATGATTTTCTCGAACGCTACCCGAGGGTCTCGCCCCAGTGCGACGAGGGCCATCAGGTCGAGATCATCGATGGCCTCCACCGCGGCACCTATGAGCTCGCCTTCGCCTATGACCTGGCGGTGCCGGATGATCTGCGCTTCACTCCCCTCTACCTCCACCATCCCTATGCAGTGGTCGGGCTCGATCATCCGTTGGCCTGCCGCGAGCAGGTCTCGCTTGGGGAGCTCGCCGAGCACGATATGGTACTGCTCGATTGGCCGCTGAGCCGTGACTACTTCCTAGGTCTTTTCTCCGCGGAAGGCTGCACACCCAGGGTCGCCCACCGCGCCACCTCGCTCGGCATGGCGCGCGGCCTGGTCGCCCACGGCTTCGGCTTCTCGCTGTTCAACGTGCCGCTCGGCAGCGATGTCGCCTTCGATGGCCGGCGGCTGCGCGCGGTGCCGCTGGTGGAGGCCGCCCGCCCGCTGCGCATAGGCATCGCCACGCTCGACGGCATCCGCCTTGCCCCTGCCGCCGAGGCGATGCGCCGCTTCGCGCTCGAACGTGCCGAGCGCAGTGGAATGGCGAACGGCATATCGGGGCTGGATTGACCATGCCACCGGGGTTGGATCAGTAAATCCGCCGCATTGGTTCAGGACAAAATATCTCGATCGCCCCGCCGCGCGATTGGCGCGTGCCGCTGCACCGTATAGGCTGAAATCAGCGTCACGGCGAGCTCCTGCCCTGTGGGGCAAAGCCTTCCTCGAAAACGATAATGCCAAAAACGAAGAGCGTCCGGATGACCCAGTTCAATGAAGCCCAGCTGCGCGATGATCTCGCTGCCTCGTTTCGCATCATCGCCCACCTCGGCATGCACGAGGCAGTGGCCAATCACTTCAGCGCCTCGCTGAACGAGGCGGGTACGCGGTTCCTGATCAATCCCAAGTGGCGCCACTTCTCGCGCATCGGTGCCGATGACCTGCTCGCCATCGATATCGACGACCCCGAGAGCCGCGCCCAGCTCGATCCCACCGCCTGGGCGCTGCACAGCCAGCTGCACCGGCTGCACCCCCACGCCCGGGTGATCATGCACCTGCATCCGATCCATACCACCGCGGTCGCCTGCCTGGCTGAACCAGCGGTGCCGCCGATCGACCAGAACACCGCGCGCTACTTCGACCGCATCGCGGTGGACAAGATGTACGGTGGCATGGCCGACAGCGAGGCGGAAGGCGAGCGCATCGCCCGCCTGCTCGGGGACAAGACCCGCCTGCTGATGGGCAATCACGGGGTGCTGATCGTCGCCGACACCGTCGGCGAGGCCTTCGATGACATCTACACGCTGGAGCGCGCCTGCCAGATCCTGGTCAACGCCCGCGCCCTCGGCGCACCGCTCAAGGTGCTCGACGACGAAGTGGCCGAAGCCACCGCCAGGGACTGGGAAGGCATCCGCGACTTCTCGATCGCGCATTTCGAGCAAATGAAGCTAGTGGTCTCCGGCTGATCCGATCAGCGGCACCGTACGACAAAGACAACGATAACGGACAGCGCAACTCCTAGTGCATCGAGGTCCCATTTCTCCATGAACGATCACGGCAGCGCCTGCGTGCGTGACAGTCAGGCTTTTCCCTCTCGCGCCACCGGCGACGCAGGGCAGTCGAACAAACTGCGCGCCGAAAGGTTATCCAAGCGCTATGGCGACTTCACCGCCTTGGACGAGCTCGACCTGGAGGTACGCAACGGCGAGCTGCTGACCCTGCTGGGCGCTTCCGGCTCGGGCAAGACTACGCTGCTGCAGGTGATCAGCGGCTTGGTGGCACCGAGCACGGGACGCCTTTTGATCGACGGCACGGATATCACCCACACGCCGCCCCATCGCCGCGACATCGGCGTGGTGTTCCAGAACTACGCCCTTTTCCCTCATCTGAGCGTGGCGGAGAACGTCGCTTTCCCGCTACAGATGCGCAAGCTGCCGGCCGCCCAGCTGCAAAAGCGCATGCGCGACGCCCTCGAGATGGTCGGCCTAGGCGCGCTGGAGAAACGCTTTCCCCACGAGCTCTCCGGCGGCCAGCAGCAGCGAGTGGCGCTGGCCCGATGCTTCGTCTACCGCCCATCGCTGATCCTGATGGACGAGCCGCTCTCGGCGCTGGATCGCAAGCTGCGCGAGTCGATGCAGATCGAGATCAAGCGGCTTCATCGAGAGAGCGGCGCGACCATCGTCTTCGTCACCCACGACCAGGAAGAGGCACTCGCACTGTCCAACCGCATCGCCCTGATGAGCGAGGCGCGGATCGTACAGATCGGCACGCCGCAAGCGATCTACGAGACCCCCAGCTGCAGCCGAGTGGCCGAGTTCATCGGACTGTCGAACCTGCTGAAAGGCGAGATCGTGGAGGGCCATCGACTGCGGACCTCGGAAGGCACCTTCACCATGCCGGCCCAGGCCAGCGCGCGGGCAGGCAGCACCGGCGCGTTGATGATCCGCCCGGAGCACATGCATCTGCTCCCGCATGGCCAGGGGCTGGTGCAGGCCCAGGTGGTCGAGACCGTGTACACCGGCGCCGATACCCGGGTGCTGCTGAAGACCACCAGCGGCATGACGCTGACGGCGAGGCAGGCCGCCGGCAACAGGCCCCTGCGGGTAGGCGAGCCCGCCTCGCTCGCCTGGCGACCGGACGACAGCCACTTCCTCGCCGACTGATGCGACCGGTTCGTCTTCGCACAGGGTCAGGGCGTGCCAGCACGGCTTGGCCAAGCACCACGTTGAACCACCACCCGTACCTGGAGAGAAGAAACATGTCTGCGATCAAGGGGATAAGTCGGCGTTCGGTACTCAAGGGCGCCAGCGCCGCCGCCGCGGGCCTTGCCATGCCGATGGTCTGGACCGGCAATCGCGCCTTCGGCGCCGAGCGCATCACGGTCTCGGACGTCGGAGGTGCGGTGGGCGATGCGATCAAACAGGCTTTCTACCTCCCATTCGAGCAGGAGACCGGCATCCAGGTGGTCGGCGTCGCCCACGACCCGGATCCGGTGACCCAGTTCAAGCTCTTGGTCGACGCCAAGAGCTACATCTGGGACGTCGCCATGGTCACCCAGGATCACGTGGTTCGCCTGACCACCCCCGACAACTACCTCGAGCCGCTGAACGTTCCCGCGGAAGAAGCCGCCGACCTGCTGCCGGGCATGCTGACCGACGACTGGATGGGCTTCTCGGTGTTCGGCATCGTCATGGCCTATCGAACCGACACCATGAGCGAGCACCCGCCGACTGGCTGGCGCGACTACTGGGACAGTGCAGCGTTCCCGGGTCGCCGCGGGCTGTACAAGAGCCCCTGGGGGGTGCTCGAGATGGCCTTGATCGCCGATGGGGTCTCACCCAAAGCGCTCTACCCGCTCGATGTCGACCGGGCCTTCGCCAAGCTCGACGAGATTCGCCCGGATGTCGCCGTCTGGTGGGGGAGCGGTGCGCAGAATACCCAGACCCTGCAGAACGGCGAGGTCGACCTCTCCGACACCTGGACCAGCCGCGCATCGACCGCGATCGCCTCCGGCGCACCGGTGAAGATCGTCTGGGACGGCCTCTACTCGGTGGACGGCTGGTCGATACCCGCGGGCACGCCGCGCGCCGATCTCGCCCGAGAGTTCGTGCGCTTTTGCATGCGCCCCGAGCAGCAGGCCATCTATGCCTCTCTGTCCAAGAACGGGCCGAGCAATACCAAGGCCTTCGAGCATATCTCGCCGGAGCACGCGGCGGTGATGCCCACCGCGCAGGAGAACTTCCAGCGCCTGGGCGAACTCGACTCCGCCTGGTGGGGAGAGAACTACGACGCCATGGCCGAGCGGTTCCAGGAGTGGCTGCTGCTGGGCTGAGGCCCGAGACACGCCGCGTGGAAACGCCGCGCAGCGGTTCGATTCATTGCTAGGGAGACGAGCATGACCGCCCAGAAACACATGGCGCTGGCAGCCCTGGTCCAGGGCACCGGCGCCCACCCCGCGTCATGGCTGCAAACCGATACCCAGGACGACGCCTCGACCGATATCGAGCACTTCCGCCGCCTGGCGCAGCTCGCCGAGCGCGGCCGCTTCGACATCTTCTTCATCGCCGATACCCCGGCGGCGCGCACGGAGAACCTCCATGCGTGGAGCCGCTTCCCGATGTTCATGAACGTACTCGAGCCGATCACCCTGCTCGCAGCGCTCGCTGGAGCGACCAAGCACATCGGCCTGGGCGCGACCGCTTCGACCAGTTTCTTCGAGCCCTACAACCTGGCTCGTCAATTCGCCTCTCTCGACCATATCTCCCACGGGCGCGCCGCCTGGAACGTGGTCACCAGCGCCAACGACTATGCCGCCCGCAACTTCGGCCTGGACAAGCTTCCCCCGCACGACAAGCGCTACGACAAGGCTAAGGAGTTCGTCGAAGTGGTGGAGGCGCTGTGGGACAGTTGGGAGGACGACGCCTTCGTCAACGATCGCGAACAGGGCCTCGCCTTCCTGCCCGAGAAGCAGCATCCGCTCGATCACGACGGGGTCTACTTCAAACTGCACGGCGCGCTGAACATCGCCCGCCCCCCTCAGGGCAAGCCGGTCATCATCCAGGCGGGAGCCTCGGAGACCGGCAAGGAGTTCGCCGCACGCACGGCCGAGGTGGTGTTCGCCTCCGACCCGACCGTGGAGGCCGGCAAGCGCTTCTACGACGATCTCAAAGGGCGGATGGCCAAGTACGGGCGAAGCCCCGAGGAGATGAAGATTCTCACCGGCCTCTCCGTGGTCATCGGCGCTACCGAGGCGGAGGCCGAGGACAAATACCAGACCCTGCAGGGCATGATCCACCCAGACGTCGGCCGGATGCGGCTGGCCACCGACCTCGAGACCGACCTCTCCGACCTGCCGCTCGACGAGCCGATCCCCGAGCATCGCATTCCGCAGACCTCCAACCATCATCGTGCCTACTTCGACCACATCGTGCGCATGATCCGTGAGGAGAAGCTGACCCTTAGGGAGATGTGCATGCGCTACGAGCGCGGCAACGTCACCTTCCGCGGCACCCCCGTCCAGGTGGCCGATCACATGCAGGCGTGGCTCGACGCCGGCGCGGCGGACGGCTTCATGATGATCTTCCACACCATGCCCGGCGGGATGCGGGACTTCATCGACCAGGTGGTGCCGATTCTCCAGCAGCGTGGGCTGATGCGCACCGAATACGAAGGCAGCACGCTGCGCGAGAACCTCGGCCTGAAACGGCCCGAGAATCGCTACGTCGCGGGCTGACGATCATCGCCGAAGGTCCGCCGGTGGCGGGCCGCTCGCGCTCGGGAGGAGGATGACACCATGGCGGACATAGCCGTCGATTCAAGCACGCGCGCGGCACGCAAAGGCGGTCGCTTTCGTCCCAGCGCGCTCTGGCTGACCCTGCCGGGCGCTCTGTTCCTGGTCGCGTTCCTGCTCGTCCCTTCTTTCCAGCTGCTCTCGCTGAGTGTCGAGGACCGCGCCACCGGCGCCTTCACCCTCGACGCCTTCATCCGCATACTCAATGGCGGTGTCTATACCCGGGTGCTGTTCAACACCTTCCTGATCGCCCTGCAGACCACCGTCGGCTGCCTGCTGTTCGGCTACCCGCTGGCCTATTGGCTGGCGCGCCAGTCGCAGCGCCGCCAGCGCCTGACCATGCTGTTCGTGCTGCTGCCGTTCTGGACCAGCGCCTTGGTCAAGAACTTCGCCTGGCTGGTGCTGCTCGGGCGCAACGGCAGCGTCTCGGCGCTGCTGGCCGCGCTGGGGATGGAGGGTGCGGACAGCCTGCTGTTCAACCACGCCACCGTGGTGTTCGCGATGGTCCACACCATGCTGCCGCTGGCGGTGGTGATCATGCTGCCGGTGATGAACCGGATCGACGCCAACCTGGCCAATGCGGCGGGCACGCTGGGGGCGAGCCGCGCGCAAGCGTTCTGGCGGATCTACTTCCCCCTATCGATGCCAGGTGTCGCCGCGGCCGGGGTGCTGGTATTCATCGCTTCGCTCGGCTTCTTCATCACCCCCATGCTGCTCGGGGGAGCGAGGGAGACGATGCTGGGGCAGTTGATCATCATGCAGATCAACCAGCTGCAAAACTGGCAGCTGGGCAGCGCGATCGCGGTGATGCTGGTCGTCACCGCGCTGGCGACCTGCTTCGTCTACGACCGTGTGTTCGGGCTTTCGGCGATATCCCAGGGTGGCGGCGGGATGTCCCACGGGCCGCTGCGGCGCCTCGGCCACTATCTGGCCGGACGCGCCGGCGATACCTGCGCAACGCTCGAGCTCCTCGCCGCGCGGCTCTTCGGCCAGGGGCGTCTCGATTGGATACTGTCCACCTACGCTTGGCTGCTCATCGCCCTGCTGCTGCTGCCGATCATCGCGCTGGTACCGATGGCGTTCACCGATTCGACGTTCCTGTCGTTCCCCCCGCAGCAGTACAGCACGCGCTGGTTCAGCGAGTACCTGAACTCACCGCTTTGGGTCTCCGCGACCCTGCGCTCCTTCGCCATCGGGCTCTCGACCGCGCTGCTCACCGTACTGATCGCAACGCTCGCCGCGCTTGGTCTGGCGCGAACCCAGAACCGCCTGTCCGGGCTGGTGTTCTTGCTGTTCATGGCACCGATGATCGTGCCGCCGATCGTCATCGCCATCGCGCTGTTCTATCTGTTCGCCAAGTTCTCGCTGGTCGCCACCGACCTCGGTATCGTCATCGGCCATACCGTGATCGCCCTGCCGATCACCTTCGTCATCCTCCTCGCCACCTTCAAAGGGCATGACTGGCGCTTGGAACAAGCTGCCGCCACGCTGGGCGCGAGCCCGTGGCGCACCTTGCTGCGCGTGACGCTGCCGCTGGTCAAGGGAGGACTGCTCGCGGGCCTGGTGACCGCCTTCCTGCAGTCGTTCGAAGAGCTCACCGTGGCGATGTTCATCGGCGGCGGAATGAAGACCACCCTGCCCAAGCAGATGTGGGACGACGTCCTGCTGCAGGTCAGCCCGATCCTGGCCGCAGCCTCGGTGGTGGTACTGCTGATCGTCACCACGCTGTTCTTCATACTCGAGCGAGCCCGCCCCGCCCAGCGGTAGGGCTCGAAACGGGAGCGCCCCCCGTTCGTCCCGAGCGGCGCCATACGCGCCAAGGCAAAGCACCCGCTCGGCAATCGGGGGCGCCAGTCGAGGGATCGTGCGGCAGCGGTGAGGCCATGGTTCGACTCGGCTCGTCCCTCGCCGGCTATCCGAGCATCCTGAGCGAGCGAAGCGAGCCGAAGGACACGAGCGG
>NZ_KK211226.1:96000-182946 GCF_000621205.1 Halotalea alkalilenta DSM 17697
CCTCGCCGGCTATCCGAGCATCCTGAGCGAGCGAAGCGAGCCGAAGGACACGAGCGGTCGACAAACCCGTTCGTCCCGAGCGGCGCCCATACGCGCCAAGGTCGAGCACCCGCTCGGCAATCGGGGGCGCCAGTCGAGGGATCGAGGGACATGCACGATGGAATCAAGGGACCGCCCTCGGCACCGAAGCCGCTGACTGGAAAACCATGGCAGGGTTTCGCATTCCCGCCAGCGAGACTCAGAGATCGCCGTAGAGGTGCTGGAGCAGGGTCAGGGCGACGATGGGGGCGGTCTCGGTGCGCAGGATCCGCGGGCCGAGCGCGAGGGCGTCGAAGCCATGGCTGCGCGCGATGTCGACCTCGGTGGCGCTGAAGCCGCCTTCGGGGCCGATCAGCAGCGCGGCGTCGCTGGGTGCGGGGCCATCCAGCGCGCGCGAGGCCTCGCCGGGATGGAGAATCAGGCGCAGCTCCTCGCTGCGCTCGGCGAGCCAATCGCCGAGCGCACGCGGTGGATGGACCTCGGGAACCCAGGCGCGCCCGCACTGCTCGCAGGCGCTGACCGCGACCGCCTGCCAATGGGCGAGCTTCTTCGCCTCGCGCTCGCCCTTGAGCCGGACATCGCCGTGCTCGCTGTAAAGCGGCGTGATCGCGGCGACGCCGAGCTCGACCGACTTCTGGATCGCGAACTCCATCCGCTCGCCCTTCGACACTACCTGCCCGAGATGCACCGCCAGCGGCGACTCAGGGCGTGCCTGGCGCGATTCGAGCACGCTGACCTCGACCACTTTACGGTCGGCGCGCTCGATTTGCGCTTCGACCTCGTGACCACGTCCATCGAAGAGGCCCAGCCGCTGCCCTACGCGTGCGCGCATCACCAGTCCAACGTGGCGGGCCTGCGCCTCGGGTAGCGCCAAGCGTTCGCCGAGGCGTTCGGTCAGATCGAGATCGAGGTGGATGCGCATCGAGGATCAGGCGTCGGCTTTCTGCTTCTGCTGCTTCTGCGCGTAGAGGGCATCGAAGTTGACCGGTGCCAGCATCAGGGTCGGGAAGCTGCCACGGTTGACCAGGTTGTCGATGCACTCGCGGGCGTAGGGGAAAAGGATGTTCGGGCAGAAGGCGTTGAGGGTGTGGTCGAGCTGCGTCTCGGGAAGGCCCGAGATGGTGAAAAGGCCGGCCTGCTGCACTTCGGCGAGGAAGGCGGTGGCCTGCTCTTCGCCGTTGAACACCTGCGCGGTGACGTGCACCACCACCTCGTAGACGTTGTCGGCGACCTTGGTGAAGCCGTTGTCCACGTCGAGCTTGACCTTCGGCTTGAACGGCTGCTGGAAGAGGCTCGGTGAATTCGGCGCTTCGAACGAAATGTCCTTGACGTAGATGCGCTGCAGCGCGAACTGCACGTCGTTGCTCTGGGCGTTCTGCTGGGTCATGGAAGACTCCCGGGGTCGATGATGGCGATGAAAGAGGTCAGGGCCTGCGAGCGCAGCCGCCAGGGCTGCGGCTGCGCATCACTTGGTCACGGTCGGCAGGTCGTCGGCCTGCCATTGGCTGATTCCGCCGCGTAGCCGGGTCACACGGGTGAAACCCGCTTTATCCAGCTTGGCCGCGGCGGCGGCGGAGCTCTGGCCGGTCTTGCAGACCAGGATCACCGGTTTGTCCTTGAACTTGTCGAGCTCGCTGAGCCGGGACTCCAGCCGGGCATCGGGGATGTTGCGAGCCCCGGAAATATGCCCGGCCTTGAACTCCTTCGGCTCGCGCAGGTCGATGACGATGGCGTCTTCGCGATTGATCAGGCGGGTCGCTTCACTGGAACTCACCACATTGGCACTGCTGCGGCGGACTTCGTAAAGGATCCATACCAGCAGGACGGCGAGGAAGCCGCCGACCAGCAAGGGGTGGCGCGAGGCGAATTCGAAAAGCTGTTCGATCATGGGGATGGCGGACTCTCAAACGTCTCGGTGCGTTCGGGAAGGCGACCCTGCCAGCTGTCCGGGTCGCCATCGCGCGGGCGAATGACGGAGCACGCCTCCCTCCACCCAACGCACTTCCAAAGCGAAAGCGCGACGGCACGGAGGAAACGTGCCCGAAGCGCGGGCCAGTATACACTAGGGCGGGGTATCGTTTAGCCACCGACTGCGTTGCCGGCCAGGGCGCCCAATCCCCGGACCAGCTGGCACCCGCATCGCAGGCCGGCCGTGACGCGTTCGGCTGACGCCGTCTGGCCCGCTACGGTATGATTCCCCGGCGCACGCCGCCTCCGGCGCCCCGCTTTCCGGGCCGCGCCACGGAGTATTGCCCATGTCCGACGGCGGACCCTATGACGATTGTTGAAGGCAGCGGTATCCCGAATTCGCGGCTCCCCAGGCCAGGCCCAGGCAGCACGACGGTGAAGCTGGCATCGCTTGCAGCGCTGGCGCTGGTGGCCACCCTGGCTGCGCCACTGCAGGCCGCCGATGTCGACGTCTCGCCGCAGCGGCTGCGTGAGATCAACGCCGATATCGCCTCGATGCAGGCACGGCTGCGCAGTACCGAAAGCCAGCGCGACGAGGCTCGCAGTGCGCTACGCCAGGCCGAGCAGGCGCTCGCGCAGACCCATGCCCAGCTCGCCACGCTCGGCGAGCAGCGCCAGAGCGCGAGCGACACCCTGGCCCAGCTCGACCAGCGCCTCGGCGAGCTGCGCGAAGAAAGCGCAGCGCAGAAGGCCGCTCTCGCGGCCCAGCTCGATGCGCTCTATCGCCTCGGCGCCCAGCCGGAGCTCAAGCTGCTGCTCGAACAGCGCGACCCGACTCAGCTGGAGCGCTACCAGCGCTACCTCAACGCCATCGAAGGCGCCCGGCGAGAACGGCTCGAGACCCTGGCCCGGCTCGATCGGGAGATCAACGCCAACCGCGCAGAGGCGAGCCGACAGCACCAGACCCTGGAGCGCTTGATCGAGGAGCAGCGCAGCCGGGAACAGCACCTCGCCAGCCAGCAGAGCGAGCGTGAAAGCGCCCTCGCCCGGCTCGATGCCAGCTATGCCAACGACCAGGCGAGGCTCACCGATCTCGGCGAACAGCGCCGCGACGCCGAGGAGACCCTGGCGCGGATCGAGCGTGAAGTGGCCGCGGCCCGCGCCGCGGCCGAGCGGGCGGCCGCTGAGCGCGCGCGCCAAGCCGAACAGGCCCGCCAGGCCGAACTGGCGCGTCAGGCGGCTGAACGCGAGCGCCAGGCCGAGCAGGCACGGCTCGCGCAGCAGCGCGATGAACGCGCCCGCGCCACCGAGGAACTCGCCCGGCGCACGCAGCAGCAGTCTCAGCAGCCGCAGCCGCAGCCGCAGCCGCAGCAGTCTCAGGATCGACCGACGCCGCAGGATCGACAGCCCGCCCCGCCACCGAGCGGCTCGCAGCTGACCGAGGAAGAGATGAACGCAGAGGCCCCCGGCACGCTGGCGAGCCGGGCACCAGCGCAGAGCGCACCACCTCCACCGCCGCCCGCGCCAAGTGCGCAGAACGAACCTCGACTGCGCGCCGGGAGCGCCTGGAGCGGGCGCTGGCCGATCGATGGCCGGCTGGTTTCGAACTACGGTGAGGGCGAGGGGCTGAGCCGCAATGGCGTGGTGATCCAGGCCGCTGAGGGCACGCCGATTCACGCCATCCGTGCGGGCCAGGTGGTGTTCGCCGATTGGCTCAACGGCTTCGGCTACCTGGTGATCGTCGACCACGGCGGTACCCTCACCGTCTACGCGCACAACCAGCGCAACTCGGTCGAAGTCGGCGACCGGGTCGAGCGCGGCACCGTACTCGGCACCGTCGGCGACACCGGCGGGCGCTCGAGCCCAGCGCTTTACTTCGAGGTGCGCCGCGGTGGCAAGCCGGTCAATCCGACCGGCTGGCTCTCCGCCTCCCGCTAGATCGAATCGTCACTGATCCAACGCGCGCCTTCGGGCCGTGAACGGCCCTATTGCCAAGGTATGCCAAGGAGATTTCATGCCCGCTTCCACCTTGCTCAAGCGCTCTCTCGCAGGCACCGCACTGGCGCTGATGTTCACCGGCGTCCAGGCACAGCAGCCGGCCCCAACGCCGCAAGTCCCTGCGGCCGAACGGCCCGAAGATGCGCCGGTAAGCGGTGAGATGCCGCTTGCGGACATCCGCGCCTTCGCCGAGGCATTCGAGCGGATCAAGCGTGGCTACGTCGACGAGGTCGACGACCAGACGCTGCTGCACGGGGCGATCCGCGGCATGCTCGCCGAGCTCGACCCGCACTCAAGCTACCTCGACGCCGAGCAGCTCAGCGACCTGCGCGAAGCCACCGAAGGGGAATTCGGCGGTATCGGCATCGAGGTCGGCCTCGAACAGGGTCGGCCCGCGGTGATCTCACCGATCGACGATACCCCCGCCGCCCGGGCAGGACTCAAGCCCCACGACCTGATCCTGTCGATCGACGGGACCTCCACCGACGGCATGAGCCTCGAAGAGGCGGTCGGCAAGATGCGCGGCGAGATCGGCAGCCCGATCACCTTAGGCATAGGCCGCGAGGGCGAGAGCGAGCCGCTCATCGTCGAGCTGGAACGCGCCAGCATTCGCGCCAATAGCGTGACCTCGCGGCGCCTCGCCGGCGATATCGGTTACGTGCGGATCAGCCAGTTCCAGGTCCGCACCGGCGAGGACCTGCGCAAGGCGATCCAGAGCCTCAACGATGAACGCCCGGTCGAAGGGCTGGTGCTCGATCTGCGCAACAATCCAGGTGGGGTGCTCAATGCCGCGGTGGACGTCGGCAGCGTGTTCATCCCCTCGGGCCTGGTGGTCTACACCGAAGGCCGGATCGAGGGCAGCGAGTCCCGCTTCGAGGCCAACGGCGACCCGATGGCGCCGGAGCTGCCGATAGTAGTACTGATCAACAGCGGCACCGCCTCGGCGGCGGAGATCGTCGCTGGTGCCCTGCAGGACCATCACCGCGCGGTGATCATGGGCACCGACAGCTTCGGCAAGGGGTCGGTACAGACCGTGCTGCCGCTCGACAACGGCGGCGCGCTGAAGCTCACCACCGCGCTCTACTACACCCCGGACGGCCGCTCGATCCAGGCCGAGGGCATCGTTCCCGATGTCGAGGTCGCGCCCGCACGGATCACCAGCGAAGCGGCCCAGCAGCTGCTGCGCGAGACGGATCTCGAGCGCCACTTGGAGAATGCGGCACCCCGCCCTGAACAAGCGGTGCCCGAGGGCGACCAGGAAGGCGCACAGGACGACCCCACCGCCACCGATTACCAGCTGCACGAGGCGACCAATCTGCTCAAGGCGCTGAAAGTGGTCGAGCGAGGGCGTCAGGCCCGCGAGGCCTCCGCGCCCGCCTCCGCGCCCGCCTCCGCGCCCGCCGCCGCGAACGACGAATAGCCGGGCCGGGCCCGGCGGAGAAGCGCTATCGCCGGCAGCGCTCAGGCGATGTCGAGGTGGCGATCGATGCGGTTCGGCAGGTCGAAGCGCTCACCCAGCGCCTGGCGAATCAACAGGCGCTTCAGCGGCCGGCAGCGATCGACCCTGGTCAGTCCCAGGTTGCGGACCAGGCGAATCAGCGGCTGGCGGCTACCGAAGCCGATTCGGAAGGCGTCCATCAACCGCAGCATGGCGGCATTGTCGAGCCGGCGCCGGCGCGCATAGCGCGCCAGCACGCGCGGGTCGCCCAGCGGAGCGCCCCGCCGGGCCGCGCGAGCCAGCTCTTCGGCCAGCACCGCGACATCCATCAGCCCAAGGTTGGCGCCCTGGCCGGCGAGCGGATGGAGGCTGTGGGCGGCGTCACCGACCAGAGCGAAGCTCGGCGCCACGTAGCGCTCGGCGTGGCGCTGGACCAGCGGGAAGTCGATACGCTGGGTGACCGACTCGATCGCGCCCAAGCGCTGCTGGAAGGCACCACCAAGCGCCACGGCGAACGACTCGTCGTCGAGGGCGAGCAGCTCCTGGGCCCGCGCTTCGTCGGCGGACCATACGATCGACGACCAGTGCTGGTCGTCCGCGCCGAAGGCGAGCGGCAGGAAGGCGAGCGGGCCGCTGGGCAGGAAGCACTGCCGCGCGGTGCGCCGGTGCGGCTCGAGATGACGGACGCTGGCGACGATCGCGCGCTGGCCGGTGGGCCGCTCGGACGCCGCGATCCTGACCAGCGCGCGCAGCGGCGAATGGCTACCGTCGGCGCCGATCACCAAGCTGGCGTCCAGGGTCTCTCCGTCGTCCATAGTGAGCGTGCGCTCACTTACACCAGGAGCGCTGGTTTTCGGCGGGCTGAGTTCGACCACTCTACGCTCGCTCAGCAGGGTGACCCGGCTAGACTCGCGCAAGTGGGCAAGGAGGCTGTCGAGGATCGCGCCGTTCTCGACGATGTGGCCCAAGGTCGCGGCACCGACGTCGCTGGCGTCGAAGCGGATCTCGCCGCTGCCCTCCTGATCCCACACTTCCATCGCAACGTAAGGGCTGACCCGCCGCGCTTCGATCGATGACCAAAGCCCGAGGGAGGCGAACAGCGCCTTCGACGCGCTGGTGATCGCACTGACCCGGGCGTCGATGCGCGCCGGCGCCCAGCGCGACTCGAGCGTGCCCGCATCGATCAGCGCCACCCGCAGGCCCGCATCGTCGAGCAGCGCGGCAAGCGTGGCGCCGATCATGCCGCCACCGGCGATCGCCACATCGTATCGACTCATCCTCCTACCCTCCTGGTCGTTGCAGTGATCGTGCTGAACTCGGGCTCAACGCTCCAACCCCATCGCTCGCCGGGTCAGCGCACGGCGCAGCGGCGAGGCGAGGTTGAGCCCGACCAGCCCGGCCGCGCGCAGATGGGAAAGCATCGGATTGCCGATGCCGAACAGCTCCACCAGCCGGTGGCTGGCTTGGACCATCACATCCCTGTCGCGCCGCCGGCGCGATTCGAAATCCATCATCGTCGCCGTCTCCCCCACCGTTCGGCCGGACTCCAGCGCGACCTCGAGCGCATCGCGCAGGTCGAGCACGCCGCGCAGGGCAAGGTTGAACCCTTGGCCCGCCACCGGATGCAGCGAATGGGCGGCGTTGCCGAGCACCGCCAGGTGCGGCCGTACCTGCTCGCAGGCCTGGACCAGCCGCAGCGGATAATGGCGGCGCGCACCGATGCGCTGGAAGCGGCCGAGACGATCGCCGAAGAACGCCTGCACCTCGGCGAGGAAAGCCCGGTCGTCGAGTTCGAGCATCCGCTCGAGCGCCTGCGGAGCGAGCGTCCACACCAGCGCCATGCGCCGACCGCGCAGCGGCAGCAGCGCCATCGGTCCGCGCGGGTCGAAGCGTTCGTAGGCGATACCCATGTGGTCACGACCGAGCTCGAGATTGCCGATCAGCGCATGCTGGCCATAGTCATGCACTCGGCTTGCGATGCCGAGACGCGCCTTCAGCGGCGATCTGCCGCCGTCGGCCAGGACGGTGAGCCCCGCTTCCAGCACCGCGCCGTCATCGAGGGTCAGCCGATGACCACCGGGACACGACTCAACCATCACCACCTGCGCGGGGCAGCGCCAATCGATCGAAAGCCGCTCCAGGCGCCGCATCAGCACTTCGCCCATCCAGGCATTGGGCACCACATAGCCGAGCGCTTCGACCTTCATCTCGGCGTGGTCGAGGCGCACCGCACCGAAACGTCCGCGCTCGGCGATGTGGATCCGCTCGATCGCCGCCGCCTCCCGGGCGAGCCCAGGCATTGAAGCGGCATCGTGCCAGAGCCCGAGGCGCTCGAAGTGCAGCCGCGAGCCATAGGAGAGCGCGCTCGATCGCTCATCGAAGCTTGGCTGGTAGCGCACGCCCTCGGCCGAAAGCGGTGTCGCCTCGATCACCGCGATACGCAACCGGTGACGCTCGGTAAGCCCCGCCAGCGCGCAGGCGAGGCTCGCCCCGACCAGACCACCACCGATGATCGCGACATCGACTCGCTGCATCGCGTCTTCGCTCCTTGCAGATTGGTTCAGTGCAGCCGCGGCGGCACACCGTCGTCGTCGACACCCTCGACCCGTGGATTGCCTGGGTGGCACTCGAGATAGAGCAGGATCGCCGCGACCCGGGCGTGCTCGGCCAGCGCCAGCAGGTCGGCCTCGCTCTCGCCATCATCCTTCACGCCCTCGTCGAGATCGAGCTCGCCGATGCCGCGCAGGTCGTCGAGCGCCTCGCGCAGCGGTGCCGACCAGCGCTCGTCGATGCCATGATCGTCGAGCGCCTCGCTGAACCCCTGGCACCACGCCTTGAGCCCCTCGGCACGCTCGGTGAGGGTGAAGAGCTCATCGGGAAGCAGCGGCTCGAAGCTCATCTCCTCGTCCGCCAGCCGCGCCTTGGCACGAGCGCGCCAGCCGAGCAGCAGCCCAGCGTCGTCGCGATCGCGCGGCGACTCGACGCCGAGCACCTGGCAGACCTCGGCCAGCCAGCGCTCGCTGGCCTCGACCCCGTCGTTCTCCCCAAGCGCCAGCCTGGCGCTCATCCGACCGTCGAGAAAGGCCGGGGAGGCCAGCGAGCCGTAGCTCAAGAACAGATCGGCGATCGTCGCGAAATCGATCGCGGTATCGCCCGCACGCAGGTCGTCGCTCATCGCGTCCTCGTGGCTTGCATGGGACGCCGCCCGATAACCCGGCGGCGTCGAGAATCCAATGCCGGACAACGCCGCGATACCGCATGGCCCGGTTCGTGACGTTTATCGGCAGACTGTTATAGTGGGCGCCAAGAAGGCAGGCCACGGCGCCCGACGTGCATGGTACCCGCCGAGCGGCACGGCGTCTCCTCATCGCGCCACCGCCCGAGGTAGCCGCATCGCTGGGATCGCCGATGCGTACCATGGTCATCGTCCCGAGCACAGTGAGCGATTCGGCGGCGCCAATCCGAGCGTCGCCGCATAGCGAATCAGGTCCCCAGGAGCAGAGTATGAGCGACTCCCCCCGCAGCACCGTCGAGATCACCCTGCTCGGCCAGTCCTACACCTTTCGCTGCGCCAAGGGCGAGGCCGAGGGGCTGCAGCGCGCGGCGCGCTATCTCGACAAAGCCTTGGCCGGGGTCAAGCAGCGCGCAGGCGGCATGAGCGATGAAAAAGTCGCGCTGATGACCGCATTGAACATCACCCATGAATTGCTGCAGGCGCTCGAAACCCGCGGCGAGCTCGAGGAGCAGGCGTCCCGGCTCGGCCAGCGGATCGATACCGCCTTGGCCAAGGTTCGCCTTGCCGAGCGCTGAGCCTGCACTGTCGCCGCGCCTAGCATCTGTTACACTGGGCGCGTTCTCTGGGGTGTTCGCCAGTTGTCGAAGTCCCTCGAGCCTATGTGTAGTACCTGGGGGCATTATGCTAGTGAGGGGCCGTGTGCATGTCCGTGCGTCGGAACGCCTAAAGCCCTTCCTGCAGCCACCCACCTGAACCGGTAGGTTCAGGGCCAGAACAACAGCGGCACTCTGGAGAACTCTCTACATGCTTTCACGCCACTCCCGGCGTGCCCGGCGCCCCTTCACCGCCTCTTTTCTCTTCACCCCGTCCCCTTTGCCACTCGTCGCGGACCACGCTCCGGTACTCGCGCCGCTGCCGTTCGATGCCGATCGTCGCCTGCTCAGGCAGCGCCTGCGCGCTCGCCGCCGCAGCCTCGGCACCCAGGCCCAGCGCATCGCCGCGCGCCGGCTGGCTCGTCGGCTGCTCGCCGAGCCCCGGCTTCGTCATGTTCGTCATCTCGCGCTCTACCTGCCAAGCGACGGGGAGATCGATCCGACCCCGTTGATTGCGCTGCTCGCCCGGCGCGGCGTGCGTATCTACCTGCCAGTGCTGCGCCCGTTGGTCGAGAACCGGCTGTGGTTCGTACGACTCACCCCACGTACCCGCCTGGCGCCCAATCGCTTCAATATTCCCGAACCCCAGACCCGCGCCTCGGCCCATCCCGCCAGGCGGCTGCCCGCCTGGGCACTGGGCGCAGTGCTGCTGCCGCTGGTCGGGTTCGACGCGCGGGGCGAGCGGCTCGGCATGGGAGGGGGATTCTACGATCGCAGCCTCGGCTTCGTGCGCCGTAATGTGGGTCGGCGCCCGAGACTCTATGGCATCGCCCATGCGCTTCAAGAGGTCGAGCGGCTGCCGGTGGCCCCCTGGGACGTACCCCTCGACGCGGTAGTGAGCGATGCGGGAAGGGTAGTGCCAAGCCATCGAATGAAGCCAAAAACGGCTAGAAATGACGACCGAAACGCCGAACGGGCCGGTGGCTAAGCCACCGGCCCGTTCGGGGTCGATCTGGTGTCGCTCGCTGCTGGTCAGGAGTTGATCAGCGTCTGCGCGTAGCTCGTCGCTACCATGCCGATGCCGAATACCAGGACCAGGGTCAACACTAAATCGGGCTTGCGTCGTCTCATCTCTGCTCCGCGAATTCGAAACACCTGACCGGCTACATGACGCCGCGGCAGTGGACGCTCGTCCTGCGCCCCCGCCTTCGAACTGCTAAAGCGTCTGGCATCGGGTATCGGTCGGCTTCCGCGACGCAAGAATATTATGACCATGCGGGACGTGTGGCAACGGGAAAAGCATCTACTGCGCGCCTTCCGTGCACCTTCTGACGCTGCCCGGGCGATACGTTATGCTGTGCCATCCGATACCGGGCGCGACAGCCGTCATGTCCGGTGTCGCTAGCGCCTTCCATCCCAACAAGTCCGAGCCTTGCGACCGCCATGACAGCCTCCGCCGAACCCTCCCGCTTGACCCTGCGCCGCCCCGACGATTGGCACCTTCACTTTCGTGACGAGATGATGCTCGAGACGGTGGTACCCAGTACCAGCGCCCACTTCGCGCGGGCCATCGTGATGCCCAATCTGGTCCCACCGGTCACCAGCATCGAGGCAGCCGTCGCCTACAAAAAGCGCATCGAGGCGGCGATCCCAACAGGCGATGACTTCGCCCCGCTGCTCACCTGCTACCTCACCGATGGACTCGACCCCGCCGAGCTCGAGCGCGGGCACCGCGAGGGCGTGTTCACCGCCGCCAAGCTCTATCCCGCCCATGCCACCACCAACTCGAGCCACGGCGTCAGCGACGTGAGCAAGATTCGCCCGCTGCTCGAGACCATGCAGCGCATCGGCATGCCGATGCTGGTGCATGGCGAAGTCACCGATCCCACCGTCGACATCTTCGATCGCGAGGCGGCGTTCATCGAGCGGGTGCTCGATGGCGTGCGCCGAGACTTTCCCGAGTTGAAGATCGTGATGGAGCACATCACCACCAAGGATGCCGCGGACTACCTGCGTGAGGGCAACGACTACCTCGGCGCGACGATCACTCCCCAGCATTTGCGCCACAACCGCAACGACATGCTGGTCGGCGGCATCCGGCCGCATCTCTACTGCCTGCCGATCCTGAAGCGCAACGTTCACCAGCAGGCCCTGCGCCAGCTGGTGGCGAGCGGCTTCGAGCGGGTCTTCCTCGGCACCGATTCAGCCCCGCATCCGCGCCACGCCAAAGAGAGCGCCTGCGGCTGCGCTGGGGTGTTCAACGCATCCGCCGCACTCGGCGTCTATGCAGAGGTATTCGAGGAAGAGAACGCGCTCGAGCATTTCGAGGCGTTCTGCTCGCTCAACGGCCCGCGCTTCTACGGCCTGCCGATCAACCAGGGCGAGATCACCCTGGTCAAGCGCGAGACGCGCTATCCCGAGCGGGTCGGCCACGGTGATATCGAACTGTTTCCCTTCCTCGGCGGCGAGAGCACCCGCTGGGGCGTCGAAAACGGCTGAGCGTCGTCCTCAAGCCTTGCGCGCGCGGGGCCTCGGGCCGCGCGCGCGCTAATCAACAGGCGGTTCAGATGTCCTCACCCTCACCGCTCTTCATGCCTTTCAGGCACTGTCCGCACATCAACGCCACGATGCTCGAGATCGCCAGGATCCCGGCGGATACGGTCAGGAAGATGAAAAAGGTCGTCATGGCTAAGCCCCACTGGCTGTCTTCGCCCGCCTTCTAGTCGAGAAAAGCGCCGAAGCGGCTCAATGGGCTGGAGACAGCCCCGAAAAGGAGGGTCCGGCGGGAAGACTCACCTTCCGAGCGATGGCGCGATCATGGTCTTGAGAAGTGAGGATACTGCCCGTGGGGCGATGTCAATCTCAGGAGTAACGAGGTAAAACGCCCCCATTTGACGCCTTTGCCCGCAAGGGACACCGCCCCGGCGGGCAGCGCCCACGATCACGCATATCGCTGCGTGGTGTTTCACGTGAAACGCCACGCAGCGATTCAAGCCAGAAACAGCCTGTAGGCGGGGTTGTCGCTCTCCTTACCCGGCGGCACGGCAACCAGCCGCTTGGCCGAGCCGTCGCTCTGCGGTACCGAACGATCAGAAGAATAGGTTGCCTTCGCCGATCTCCCAGTTGATGAAACCCGGCTCCCGGTTCTGGTCCGCGGTGATCTCCGAGTTCAAGCTGCCCCAGCTCAACATGCCCTGTGTAACAGACCGCTGACAAAGTATTTGAAGATGCCACGATGGCTTCCAGCCGCCTCCAAGAGCGCGCTGGCCGGCAATCGATTGCACCGGGGTTTGCGACATGGATGTCGCAAAAGGCGCGCCCGGACAGGGACGTCCATGCGCGCCGACCCGAGGGCAAGCGATTGCCGGCCAGGGTTTCGCGATCTTGTGGCGGCGCATCCCCATCAGGGGGAGCGCGAGGGGTCCGCCCCTCGCATCTAAACGAGCGATAGGCTCGTTAGAGCGAAAACGGTTCTCGACTCGCCAGGATCGAAAGTGTCGCTGGGTCCGAAAGGGGTTTGTCATTAATCTGGTGTAATGACATTGTTCTTTAGCGCGCCCCCCTTCAGTGCGGAAAACTGCCCCTCCGTAAGAACGGAGCTGAACAGCTCACCCATATACTTTGGCAGCTTGCTTACCTCAGGGATCAAATGATTGAACAGAGCATCACCTGTTCCTTTCTTGCTTTCAGGATCAACATAATGCCTGGACTCATCCTCATAGTTTTCATAGTAATAGTCATTGTTTTGACCGATCAAATTATAAATATAGTAAGTAGGCACCGTGGGCCCACTGCCACTGCTGAAGTGTACACCGGCCATTGTGAACCCGCCGCCAGCATAATTCGGTTGCGTTGGAGGAGTATAATATCCCCAGACGGTCATCGCAGAAGCTGTTTGCATCGTCATCGTTCACCTCGAATGATTTTCTTTTTAAGCAAGGCACGATCTAAACGACTTGGGTCAACCACAAAAATAGGTGGCGCCGGGAGATTTATAATAAGTCAGCACGAAAAGGCTAACTGACATAGAGTTAATACGACACAGACTCAAATGCAAGTGAATATCATTAAGATTTGTCTAAGAAAAGGCTTTTCTCCCCCGGCTATACTGCTAGCAGCGCCGGCCTTCACATTGATCCGTGCGCTTAGCCTCTACCGCATTCCTTGCGGCGAGGCCGGAGACGGATTTTCTTTTTCACCCCGGTCGAGGGCGAATTTAGGCTACCAAGGCATTGTTTAACGGTGAAAATCTGGTAGAGGAAGAATGAGCGGATCGAGGCACGAAGCAGTCAGCGAAGCGACTAGCAACGGCCAAGCGACGAAAAAGGGAAAGGATAAGAGAAACAAGCTAGAGGATTAGGACAATGCGTTTGGACGGGTACGGATATGCGTTTTTCGAACGCAAGGAAGATGGCGTCATCATATACCATGGCCAGTTCCGTGGCCCTGGCTACATCGTTACCGAAGAGATCAAAAGGAAAATCAAGAGGCTCTTCGCCTTCATATTCACTACCCAGCTCTTCGTCATCTTCCCTATTTTCTCCACCGGAAATTATCTGCTGGGACTCTCCATCGCCACCGTGGTCGTAGCGATCTTTTACTATGTCCATGGGAAACTAGTGAAAGACCTCCCAATATCTCCTTATCCGCGCCAGCGCTTCCCTCAGAGAGTCGATCGCATCGCAGAAAATATGCCTATTTGGTATTTCCTTTTTTTCCCTTTCTTACTCCTACTCTTGTATGTTTTCACAAATCATTTCTTTAACCAAGAGGATCACAAGCTTTTAGCATTCGTAAGCATGATATTCCTGCTCATACTCAATGCATGGGCGGTCTTGTGCTTGGTCGTCAAGATAAAGCACCTTTTCGAATACATACAGAAACGTCGACAGATAAAATAATAAATAGTATTGCACTGAAAATCACTTGGCTAAGAGAGGAAAACGCCCGTACACACTATTGGTTTCTCGCATTCTTATTCCTTATCTTTTTTCATTACTACACCTGGCTTTTTGTCCAAGGCGATAAAAAATAGAGGGCCACCCCAGTATGACTGCGCTCTCTATGAATATGACCTCGGAGATCAAAATAAGACTTTTCATAAGATCCAGACAAAACATTGAGTGGTTCGTATTTTTCCACACCATAAGCGTCTCGAACAGGAGGAATAGACCAATGCGCTCGAGAGGACTCGGGAATATTTTTTTTGAAACCAAAGAAGATGGCACCATTATCTATCATGGTAAGTTTAGAGATCGTGGCTATATCGTCACCGAAAAGATAAAGAGCAAGCTGCTGGCGCTCTATTCCTCTGCCTTTGGTATCCAATTTTTTGTCATCTTTCCTGCATTTAGTACCGGACATTATTTCTTCGGACTTTTCCTGGGAGGCCTGATCGTCATGATTTTCTACTTCATCCACCGCCGATTGGTCAAAAATCTGCCTCTTTCCCCCTATCCTCGGCAACGATTGCCACAACGAGCCGAGCGGGTCGGCAGGGAGGCGCCTTTATGGCTCCTGCTTTTCTCACTTCCATTTCTGTTCATGATTACCTATTTCCTCGCATGGCATTTTTTCACCCAGGATGATCAGAAAGCATTGGCCCTAAGCGCAATGATTTTCTTCATCCTGCTGGATATGATCCTGATCGTGACTCTAGTGATCAAAACAAGGCTTTTCCTCCGATCCCGGAAAAAACGTTGAGAGGCTCATGCTTTCCATGCGCTCCCCGATCAACCGTGCCATTGGCAGCCCCCTATAGCCTCGTCCAGAAAACCCATATCCAGAAGAACAGCGCCGGCACCTGGATCCAGTACCGTGGGGCCTGCGCCAACAACCGGCAGCGCTGCTGCGGCAGACGCAGATAGAGCAGCGGTTGCGGACTGCATTGAACTAGCGCTCAGCTTGATCCACGAAAGGGAACCATTGCCGCCTTTCGTGAAGACTCACTGGATATCATTGAATACATCGGGATTGAACGCAAAGTAGCCGCACCGCCATCGCTGAACGGCTTTCCCGCCAGCGCGTCACCTCGATGCGGGTGACTGCGGCTCAGCGCGTCGGGCCATTCGCCGCAGCCAATGGCCCGATCCATTAGCACCGAACCCCATTTCAAGCCAGAAACAGCCTGTAGGCGGGGTTGTCGCTCTCTTTCCAGTAGCGGTAGCCGATTTCGTCGAGGTGGCTCTCGAGCCCTTCGAGCTCGGCGCTGGGTACCTGCATGCCGACCAGCACCCGGCCGTAGGCGGCGCCGTGGTTGCGGTAGTGGAACAGTGAGATGTTCCAGCTCTCCGGCAGGTGGCTGAGGAAGTTCATCAGCGCGCCGGGACGTTCGGGAAACTCGAATCGATAGAGCGCCTCCTCCACCCCTTGGCGGTCACCGACCGGTGGCCTGCCGCCGCCGAGATGGCGGATGTGCAGCTTGGCCAGTTCGTTGTCGGAAAGATCCTCCACCGGGTAGCCCGCCTCTTCTAGCCGGGCGATGGCACGACGCCGGTCCTCGCCGCCGGGGACGACCTGGATGCCGACGAAGATCCGCGCCGCCTGGGCATCGGCGTAGCGATAGTTGAACTCGGTCACCATCCGCGCGCCGATGTTCTGGCAGAACTGCTTGAAGCTGCCCGGGCGTTCGGGAATGGTCACCGCGATGATCGCCTCGCGCTGCTCGCCGAGCTGGGCGCGCTCGGCGATGTGCTGGAGCCGGTCGAAGTTGGTGTTGGCACCGGAGTTGACGCATACCAGCGTGCGCCCCGAGACACCGGGACGCTTGGCGTACTTTTTCAGCCCCGCCAGCGACACGGCACCAGAGGCTTCGGCGAGCCCGCGGGTGTCTTCGAAGATGTCCTTGACCGCCGCGCAAACCTCGTCGGTGGTCACCGTGATCACCTCGTCGACCAGATCCTTGAGCAGTGCGAACGGCGCTTCGCCGATCCGCGCCACCGCCACCCCTTCGGCGAACAGGCCGACGCTCGTCAGGGTCACCGGCTCCCCCGCGTCCATCGCGGCCTTGAGGCAGGCGGCGTCCTCCGGCTCGACCCCGATCACCTTGATCTCCGGGCGCAGGTACTTGATGTAGGCGGCCATCCCGGCGATCAGCCCGCCGCCGCCAACCGGCACGAACACCGCATCGATCGGCCCCTGGTGCTGGCGCAGAAGCTCCATCGCCACGGTTCCCTGGCCCGCGATCACGTCGGGGTCGTCGAACGGCGCCAGGTAGGTGTAGCCGAACTCGCGCTGGAGCTCGAGCGCGTGGTCGAGCGCGGCGTTGAACGCATCCCCCTCGAGCACCACCTCCGCGCCCCGCGCCCGCACCGCGGCGACCTTGATCTCTGGCGTGATCCTCGGCATCACGATCACCGCCTTGACCCCCATCTGACGCGCCGCCAGCGCCACGCCCTGGGCATGGTTGCCGGCCGAGGCGGTAATCACGCCCTTGGCGCGCTGCTCCTCGCTGAGAAAGGTCATGCGGTTGTAGGCGCCGCGAATCTTGAACGAGAACACCGGCTGCAGGTCCTCGCGCTTGATCAGCACGCGGTTGCCCAATCGTTCGGAGAGGAAGGGGGCGGGAGAGAGCGGAGTTTCGATCGCCGCCTCGTAGACCCTCGCGGTGAGGATCTTCTTGACGTACGACTCGAGCATCGAGGTGTCAGGCATGTTCCAGGTCCAGACAGCGGACGCGTCGCTTGGCTCGAAAAGACTATGGCGACGGCGAAGGCATCGTTCGGTGGTTGATTAAGGTGCCGCGGCGAAATGCAAACCTCGCCCTGCGGGGCGAAACGAAGCGGCTCAGTCCGCCATTGGTATCAGGCGCGCGTCGACGCGTCCAGTACCAAGCGAGGCAGCGACGCTCGCCCATCGGCGCGCGCGGTCAGCGAGTCGATAAGGGCGCCACGGTTTCGCTTCCCCCGGGCGGGCGGCCTATAATCTCCGGGTTCGCCACCCTACTCGACGTCGCCGCAAGGCGGCGACCGCGGAGCCAAGCCATGCCTGCATCCCCCTCCGGCGCTAGCCGCCAGGATGAACTCAAGCGTGCCGTCGCACAGGCCGCCCTCGATGAAATCACCCCGCTCCTCGAGCGCGATACCGTCATCGGCATCGGCACCGGCTCCACCACGAGCCTGTTCATCGACGCCCTTGCGCCGCTGCGCGATCGTTTCCTCGGTGCGGTGGCGAGCTCGGAGGTCAGCGCCAAGCAGCTGCGCGACCACGGCATCGAGGTGCTCGAGCTCAACAGCGTCGGGCGCATCCCGTTCTATGTCGACGGCGCCGACGAGATCGACCACGAGCTTGCGATGATCAAGGGCGGCGGCGCGGCGCTGACCCGCGAGAAGATCGTCGCCGCCTGCGCCGACCGCTTCATCTGCATCGCCGATGAAAGCAAGTGGGTGCCCCAGCTCGGCCAGTATCCGCTGCCGATCGAGGTGATCCCGATGGCGCGCTCGTACGTCGCCCGCGAGTTGGTGGCGCTGGGTGCCTCGCCGATCTACCGTGAGGGTGTGGTGACCGACAACGGCAACCAGATCCTCGATCTCTACGACTTCCCTATCCCGCAGCCCAAGGCGATGGAGAGCCGGATCAACGATATCGTCGGGGTGGTCTGCAACGGCATTTTCGCCCATCGCGGCGCGGACCTGCTGCTGCTCGGCCGCACCAACGGCGTCGAGCGCCTCGAGCGTCGGCGCTGATCCTCACCGCGCCGCTCTACTACTGGAGTCCTCATGTCACGTCTCGCCTCCTTGCCACTGCTGGCACTGGCCTGGCTCGCCTGCTCACCTCAAGCGCTCGCCGCGCGTGAGGCGGACCCGGAAGCGATCGCCTTCTGGCGCGCCGCCGGCCCGACGGTGATCCTGATCATGGCGACAGCGAGCATCCTGATCGTCCTGGTCGTTGCCTTGATCCTCGCCCGGCGCGCCAAGCGCCCCTAGGGCCCCATCGGCACGCCCTGGCCGAATCGTCCGAATCCGTGGGGTCGGTGTCATTGTGGACGCCGCGCCACGGTCGCACACTCGAGGCATCTTCCCCATCGAGATGCCACGATGACCAGCCCGCCGCCCATCCGCACCGTTGCCAGCCTGCTCTACCCCAAGGTGATGAGCCTCGACGTCTGCGGCCCGCTGCAGGCGTTCGCCTCGGCCAACGTGGAACTCGGCCGGCGCGCGGCCGAGCCCGCCTATGCCATCCGCCTGCTCGGCACCGGGCCGGGCGTGATCGAGAGCTCCGCTGGTATCCGCCTGGTCCCGGACCAGCCCTATACCGACTGCTCACCGGCCTCGCTCGACACCCTGCTGGTGCCCGGCGGGGAAGGAGTCGAGGCGCTGCTCGACGATCCCGCACTGACCGACTGGCTGCGCCGGGCCGAGCCGCAGGTACGCCGGCTCGGCTCGGTATGCTCGGGGGCGCTGCTGCTCGCCGCCACCGGCCTGCTCGACGGTCGTCTCGCCACCACCCACTGGGCCGATGCCTCGCGACTTGCCAGCCGTCATCCGCGGGTCTCGGTCGATGGAGACCGGCTGCACACCTTCGATGCCACGGGCCGCGACGGCGATCCGCACCTGTTCACCTCCGCGGGCGTCACTGCCGGAATCGATCTTGCTCTGGCGCTGATCGAAGCCGATCTCGGCCGCAGCCTCTCACTCGCCGTGGCACGCCGACTGGTGATGTTCGTCCGCCGTCCCGGCGGGCAGGCGCAGTTCAGCGCACTGCTGGTTCCAGACGCGCGCAGCGAAAAGCTCGGCGCGCTGCTCGAGTGGATCGCCATGCATCTCGACCAGGATCTATGCCTGGAGCGCTTGGCCGAGCGCGCCTGCACCACGCCGCGCAGCCTCTCGAGGATGTTCGTCAGCGAGCTCGGCATGCCGCCGGGGCGCTATGTCGAACGGCTAAGGGTCGATACCGCGCGCGGCCTGCTCGACGACGGCCAGGTCGGCATCGACACCGTCGCGCGGCTGACCGGGATCAAGCACGCCGAGACCCTGCGGCGGTTGTTCCACAAGCATCTGGCGGTCTCACCGAGCGCCTATCGAGCCCGTTTCACCGCAGGAGAGAACGGATGACCCCGGTACTGCTGAGACTCTTCTGCCTCCAGGCGCTGTTCTGGAGCGCATCGATCGCCGGGATCACCCTGACCGGACTGGTGGGACTGGAACTCTCTCCCTGGCAACGCCTCGCCACCCTGCCGCTGGCGCTGCAGGTGCTCGGCGGGCTGCTCGCCACCCAGCCGCTCTCCAACCTGATGCAGCGTCGCGGGCGCGGCTTCGGCCTGCGCCTCGGGGCGCTGGCGGGGCTCACTGGGGCGATGATCTGCGCCTGGGCACTGCTCGAGCGCCAGTTCTGGCTGTTCTGCGCCGGAACCCTCGCCCTTGGCGTCTATCAGGCCTCGGCGATGTTCTATCGCCACTGCGCGCTGGAAGTGGTCGCCCCGGCCAAGCGCGGCCGCGCGATCGCCCTGGTCCTCGGCGGCGGCCTCTGCGCCGCGCTGATCGCCCCGAGCCTTGTGGTGCACGGGCGCGATGCGCTGAGCGTCCCCTACCTCGGCGCCTATTTATTGATCGGGCTGCTCGCCGTACTGGCGCTGGTCATACTCTCAGGCCTGCACGTCCCGGCCCCGCCGCCCGCGACGCAAGGGACACCGACGCCGCTACGCGCGCTGCTGGCGCGCCGCGACATTCGCCTGGCGCTGCTGGTCACCGCGTCCGCTCAAGGGCTGATGATCCTGGTCATGAACGCGACCCCGCTGGCGATGCATGCGGTCCACCATCCTCTCGATTCGTCCGCGACGGTGATCCAATGGCATGTGATCGGGATGTTCCTGCCGGCGTTCTTCGCAGGCCCCTTGGTCGATCGATTCAGTGCCAGGTACATGGCACTGGCCGGCGCCCTGGTGCTGGCGGCGAGCGCGACGATCGCACTCAGCGGGGAGGGATTCACCACCTTCCTGCTCAGCTCGCTGGCGCTCGGCCTGGGCTGGAACCTGCTGCTGGTCAGCGGCACCGCACTGCTCGCCCAGAGTCACGCCGCAGAGGAGCGCGGCCGCGCCCAGGGCGCGATGGAACTGGCCAACGCCCTCGCCGCCCTCATCGGTAGTGCCGCGGCCGGTGTCGGCATCGGCACGATCGGCTGGAGCGGGATCAATTGGCTGATGCTGGGGCTGAGCGTGGCGCTGCTTTCGCGATTGGTCATCTTCGACCGCTCCTCCCCCTGTGCCGAACGAGCGTAGCGAGTCGAAGGAGCCTCGCTGGCTCGCTGGCTCGCTGGCTCGCTACGAAAGGATATGAGGGCCTGGCCTTGGGAGTGGGCCGTGGTTCGACTCGGCTCGTTCCTCGCCGGCTCACCACGAGCGGACAAAGCGCCCTCGCCGGCCCACCACGAGCAGACAAGGCACCCTCGCCGGCTCACCGCGAACGGATATGGCGCCCTCGCCGGCTCACCACGAGCGGACAAGGCACCCTCGCCGGCTCGCTACGAGCGGATATGGCACCCTCGCTGGCTCGCTATGAGCGGATATGGCACCCGCGCCGGCTCACCACGAGCGGATAAAGCGCCCTCGCCGGCTGACCACGAGCGGACAAGGCGCCCTCGCCGGCTCACCACGAGCGGACAAGGCACCCTCGCCGGCTCACCACGAGCGGACAAGGCACCCTCGCCGACCCACCACGAGCGGACAAGGCACCCTCGCCGGCCCACCACGAACGGATATGGCGCCCTCGCCGGCTCACCACGAGCGGATATGGCACCCTCGCTGGCTCGCTATGAGCGGATATGGCACCCGCGCCGGCTCTCCACGAACGGATGCTGGCCCACCATGAACGGCTGTGGTGCGAACGGGGTGGGGGGTATCGGGTCTTGGCGCCACTCCCCCTCCCGTTCGTCCCGAGCGGCGTCCCGCTCAATGGGCCTTCGGGCGAGCGGGACAGCGGGGGACGCCTGTCGAGGGACCTGGGCGGGACGCCGAGGTAGGGGCAACCTCAGTCGAGCGGGGCGAACAGTTGGTGCAGGGTGGTGTGGTCGAACGACCAGTCGAGGCCGCGTTCGCCTTCGAGCAGGGTATCGCTGAGCGCTGCCTTGCGCCGCTGGATCGATTGGATGCGCTCTTCGACGGTGCCGCGTGCGATCAGCCGGTAGACGAATACCGGTTTGTCCTGGCCAATGCGGTGGGCGCGGTCGATCGCTTGGTTCTCCACCGCGGGGTTCCACCATGGATCGAAGTGGATCACCGTATCAGCGGCGGTCAGGTTGAGCCCGGCGCCGCCGGCCTTGAGGCTGATCAGGAACAGCGGCGCTTCACCGGCCTGGAAGGCGCGCACCGGCTCGCGGCGGTCGCGCGATTCGCCGGTCAGCAGCAGGTAGCGCCAGCCGCGCCGTTCGAGTTCGCGCTGGATCAGGGCGAGCACCGAGGTGAACTGGGAGAACAGCAGCACCCGGCGCCCGGCCTCGAGCATCGGGGCCAGCATCTCGAGCAGGGTCACCAGCTTGGCCGAGTCGCCGCCGACCGTGACCGGACGCAGCCCTCGCTCCGCCTTCGGTTCGAGCAGCCGGGCGTCGCAGCTCACTTGGCGCAGCCGCAGCAGCGCTTCGAGCACCACCATCCGGCTGCCGCCCAGGCCGCGTGCGGCGACCGCTTCTTCGACCCGCGCCAGCATGCTGCGGCGAACCTCTTCGTAGCGCTCGCGCTGGCGCCCTTCGAGCTCGACGCGAACCACGATTTCGCTCTTGCCGGGCAGGTCGGCGGCGACCTCTTCCTTGGTCCGACGCAGCAGGTAAGGGCGCAGCCGCGCGAGCAGCAGTTCGAGCCGGGCTCGATCGCCACGGCCTTCGATCGGCTGTCGATAGCGGCGGGTGAATCCGCTGGCATCGTCGAGCCAGCCGGGCATCAATAGTTCGAACTGCGACCATAGCTCACCGAGGTGGTTCTCCACCGGGGTCCCGCTCAGGCAAAGCCGCAGGTCGGCCTTCAGCCGCCGGGCCGCGAGCGCAGTGCGACTGGAGGGGTTTTTCAACATCTGCGCCTCATCGCACACCAGCACCCGCCAGGAGCGCTGCTCGAGCAGCTCGACGTCGCGGGCGAGCAGCGGGTAGGAGGTGAGCACCACCTGATGGCGATCGATCTCCTGGTGCATGGCACGGCGCCCGCCTCCATGCAGGGTCAGCACCGCGAGGGCCGGGGCGAAACGCGCCAGCTCGTCCTCCCAGTTGGCCAGCAGGCTGGTCGGCGCGATCACCAGCGCCGGGCGGTCGAGACGCTCGGCCTCGAATTCGCCGAGCAGGAAGGCAATCACCTGGAGCGTCTTGCCAAGCCCCATGTCGTCGGCCAGCAGGCCTCCAGCGTGGATGCGATCGAGCCCGCGTAGCCAGGCCAATCCCTCGCGCTGATAGCCTCGCAGCGTCGCCTGGAGTCCTCGCGGCGGCTGGTCGAGCGGCACTGCATCCAGTGAGCCCAGGGCATCGAGCGATACCTTGGCCGGCCATTCGTAGGCATCGGAGGCGAAGGGGGCGAGTCGCGCAAGCTCCAGCCGCGACCAGCGCAGCGGCTCGCCCTCGGCGAAGGCGGCGGGGTCGAATCGCAGCTCCTCGAAGGCGCTCAGCAGCGCTTCGAGCCGTGCATGGGGCAGCGCCAAGCGCAGCGCCGGGCGCTCGGCCTCCGCTGGCAGCTCCAGCACCAGCGCCGCTTCCTCGCCACCGGCGGCGAGGGTCTGCGGCGAGAAACGCTGCGGTGCACGCAGGATCGCCCGTGCCAGCGCCGCGCGCAGATCGATACGGTAACCGCCCGCGCGGACACCGAAGGCCACATCGAAGTGGGCGGCCTCGGGGTCGAAATCGAAAAACCAAGCGTCTATCGGGGTCAGATCGAAGGCGAAGTCGGGCTGGATCACCACCTCCCAGCCGCTGTCACGGAGCTTGGGCAGCGCCTCGCGGACGAACTTGAGCCAGCCCCGCTCGCCGTTCATCTCGAACGCATCGCCACTTGCGGAACTCAGCGCATCGCTACGCCGGGCGGCACGCTTGAGCCCCCAGGCGGCGAGCTCGCGCTGCGCCGCGCGCTCGGTCTCGAAGCGCCGGGTCACCTGCCAGCGCCGCTGGTCGCGCTCGACCACCAGCGCCTTCGGGGTCTCGCCGAACGCCAGGGTGCCGCCATAGTCGAAGGCCAGCGCGGCGCGGTGGCGCTGACGCAAAGTCATGCGTCCGCTGCGCGGTTGGAACACGCGCTCGCGGAGGCTGCCAAGGGTCAGGCGAGGCACCGGCGCGAAGGCATCCTCCATTGCGGCGGTCAGCGGCGGCGGCGGTGCCGGAGACCACTGGACGAGCTCCGCGCGTAGCCGCTCGGCGGCATCGACGTCGAGCGGCGCCTGGGCGGCGGCGCGAACCGCCAGCTCGACCGGCAATCCGGTGTCGAGCGGCCCCACCAGGCCATGGCCGAGATCCAGATAGTGCGGCGGCGCAAGCGCCAGCAGCCGCTCGAATCCCTGCGCGGGATCGACGGCGAGCCAGGCCAGCCGGTAGCGCGGCGCACGCCCGGCCAGCGCCCGCCAGTCGAAGCGCACCGCGCGGATTTCGCCCATGCGCAGCGCGAGGCCATCGACATTGTGGAGATAGAAGCGTTGGCTTGCGAGCAGCGCCTCGAGCGCCTCCCGACCGCCTTCGCCGTCCAGGCGCAGGCGTTCACCGTCGCCCTGGCGAGCCGCCAGTTCGGCCAGCCGGCGATCGAGGGCGTCGGATTCATCACCGACGTCGGCGATCCCGACCCACTCGACGCCGTCGAGGCTGCCGTCACGACGCCTGCGAACCCGGTAGGCTTCGATCAGGGCGAAGTCGTCACGAGCATAGGGAGCGAGCACGTATTCGCGCTGCCACTGCGACGCGCGGAGTTCGTCGCGAAGATAGCTCGACACCATGGAGGAACACCTGGAATGCGAACGAAGCTTTCCATGCTATGGCGTCTCATCCTTGCTGCACAAGCCATTGGCTCAGCTCAAGGTCAGATTCAGCGCCGTCGATCGCGCGGCTCGAGCGGAATCATCGCCAGCAGATGGTCGCGAATCAGCTTCTTGGCCCCACGGTTGGCGTCGACCACGCCACGTGCGGCGGCGCCAAGACGGCGCCGCCGCGCGGGGTCATCGAACAGTTCGACCAGCGTATCGCCGAGACTCGCGGCATCGTCGACCTCGATCCGCGCATTCGCACGAGCGAGCGCCTCGGCGATCTCGCTGAGGTTGGCGAGCTGCGGGCCGCTCAACACGGCAACGCCGAGCGCCGCCGGCTCGAGCAGATTGTGGCCGCCGACCGGCACCAGGGTACCGCCGACGAAGGCGACCTCTGCGCAGGCGTAGAGGCCCATCAGCTCGCCCATGGTGTCGCCGAGGTAGACCTGGGTCGTCGCGAGGATCGCATCGTCATGGCTGCGCCGCGCCACCGCCGGTGCGCCCAGCTGGTCGATGCAGAGCCCAGCGACGGCGTCGAAGCGCTGCGGATGGCGCGGCACCAGGATCAGCAGCGCCTCGGGGTAGCGGCTGCGCAGCCGCGCATGGGCCTCGAGCGCGGCGCGCTCCTCACCCTCGTGGGTCGACGCGGCGATCCACACCGGACGCGGGCCGATCCGCTCGCGCAGCGCCTCGCCCAAGGCCCGCGCCGCCTCGTCGACTTCGAGGTCGAACTTGAGCGCACCGGCCACGGTGATCCGCTTCACCGGCAGGCCGAGGGCGCGAAAACGCTTGCCGTCCTCGCCGCTCTTCACCGCCGCCCAGTTGATCCTGATCAGCATGTCGCCGACCAGCCGCTTGAAGCGCAGGTAGCGCTTGAACCCACGCTCGGTGATCCGCGCATTGATCAGCGCGATCGGCACATGGTGGTCGGCGGCGGCGTGGATCAGGTTCGGCCACAGCTCGGTCTCGACGATCACCAGCAGCTCCGGGTCGAGCAGACGCACCATCCGTCGCGTGGCAGCGGGGAAGTCCAAGGCAATGAAGTAATGACTCACTTCGCTGCCGAACAGCGCGGCTACGCGCTCTGCCCCAGTGGCGGTCATGGTGGTGACGACCACCCGGTGCTCCGGGTTGTCATCGATCAGCGCGCGGATCACGGGCGCCGCCGTGACCACCTCGCCGACCGAGGCGGCGTGCACCCACAGCACTCGCTGGCCGCGATGGTCGGGAATCCGGCCGAGCCGCTCGGCGCGCGAGCGCCCGGGCAGCTGCTCGCGCCAGACTCGCTTCCACACCAGCGGGGAGAGCGCGTAGAACAGGCCGCTGTAGAGTCGTCTTCCCACCCGCTCACTCCTGGCCGCGGATCGCGTCGATCAGCGCGCTGGTCGATACGCCGCGCTCGAAGCCGAGCACCTTGACCTCGCCACCGTTGGCGAGCACCGCCTCGTGCCCGGCGATCTGTTCGACCGAGTAATCACCACCCTTGACCAGCACGTCCGGCAGCACCGCCTCGATCAGCCGCTGCGGCGTGTCCTCGCTGAACGGAATCACCCAATCGACCGCGGCCAAGGCGCCGAGTACCCGCATCCGCCGGTCGAGCGGGTTGACCGGCCGGCTCGGCCCCTTGAGCCGGGCCACCGAAGCGTCGTCGTTGACCGCCACGATCAGCCGATCGCCGAGCCGGCGGGCCTGCTCGAGATAGCCGACGTGGCCGGAGTGGAGGATGTCGAAGCAGCCGTTGGTCATCACCACCCGCTCGCCGCGCTGCTGGGCCGCCCGCACCATCCGGATCAGTGCCATCTCATCCCCCTCGCCGCTCTCTTCCGCGCTCAGCCCGTACTCGTGCAGCGCACCGTAGAGCTCGGCCATGGTCAGCGTCGCGGTGCCGGGCTTGGCCACCACCAGTCCGGCGGAGAAGTTGGCCAGCCATAGCGCATCGTCGAGGCTCTGGCCGGCGGCGAGCGCCAGGCCGAGAATCCCGATCACGGTGTCGCCCGCGCCGGTGACGTCGTACACCTCGCGGGCATGGGTCGGCAGGTGCAAGGGCGGCACGCCCTCGCGGATCAGCACCATGCCGCGTTCGGAGAGGGTCACCAGCAGCGCCTCGAGCTCGAGCTCCACACGCAGCCGCTCCCCCTTGGCGAACAGCTCGGCATCGTTCTCACTACGCCCCATCACCGCCTCGAATTCGCTGAGGTTGGGAGTGAGCACGCTAGCGCCGCGATAGCGGGAGAAATCGGTGCCCTTGGGATCGACCAGCACGCGCTTGCCTTGGGCACGACCGAGCTGGATCAGCGTCTGGACCCTGGAGAGGGTGCCCTTGCCGTAGTCGGAGAGGATCATCAGGTCGCACTCCGGGAGCGCGCGCGCGACCTGCTCCTCCAGCGGCGAAGTGTCGACCGAGGCGAGCGGGCTTTCGAAGTCGAGCCGGATCAGCTGCTGGCTGCGGCTCATCACGCGCAGCTTGGTGATCGTCGGCACCGAGCGACTGGCGTGGAACAGCGGCTCGACCCCGGCGGCGACCAGGGCGCGTTCGAGCAGGGTGGCGTTGTCGTCGACCCCGACGACCCCGGCCAAGCGGCTCTGCGCGCCCAGCGAGGCGATGTTGAGCGCCACGTTGGCGGCCCCGCCGGGACGGTCCTCGACCTCGTCGACCCGCACCACCGGCACCGGCGCTTCGGGAGAGATCCGCGAGGTCGGGCCATGCCAGTAGCGGTCGAGCATCACATCGCCGACGACCAGCAGGCGGGCGGCATCGAAAGCGTTCAGGTCAAGCTTCACGAGGATTCTCCGAAGAGCGGGAGGAAGTGGCGGCGGTATCGAAGATCAGCCGGTCGAGCTGGGCGCAGACCTCTTCGCTGGTGATCAGCGCCATCGCGTCGGGATGGCGCACCCGTGCGCCCCAGCTGATCTGGTCGGGGGACTTGTGCATGAAGGTGCGCACCGCGTCAGGGTAGCGATTGACCACGTAGTCGCGCCACAGGTAGGGCGCGGCGCGATCGGGGTTGGTGGTGGCATAGAGCCCGACCACTGGCGTGCCGAGGGCATTGGCCATGTGTACCGGCCCCGAGTCCGGCGCGATCACTACCCGCGCACGCGCGATCAGCGCCAGCAGCCCCTTGAGCGAAGTGCGTCCGAGCAGGTCGACCGGCGCCCCCTCGCCGAGGTGGGCGCAGAGCGCCTGGATCCGGGCGACCATTTCGCGCTCGGCGGTGCTGGTGCCGCCGGTGAGGAAAGAGGTCAGGCCATGGCGATGCCAGGCGTGTTCGATCACCGCGGCGTAGCCCTCGGCCGACCAGTTGCGGAAGTTGCGCAGCCTCGGGTTGGCGCAGGGGCTGATCACCAGCGCCCGGCGCCCGGCGAGCAGGCCCTCGGCTTCGGCCTCGGCGGCGTCGGGAATCGCCAGGTCCCAGCGCAGCCGGGAGAGCTCCTGCTCGGCGTCGAGCCCGAGGGCGACCGCGAAGTCCATGAACGACTCGAGCACGTGGGCATGCGGATGCGGCGCGATCCGCCGGTTGGTGAACCAGGTCTGCCAATCCTTGGAGCGCTCGCTGTCATAGCCGATTCGCACGCGGGTCTTGAGTCCGAGCGAGAGGATGCTCGCGCGCAGCGACTGCTGCATGTGCAGCAGCAGGTCGAAGCGAGTGTCACCGAGGCTTAGCCACAGCGCGCGCATCCCCTTGAATCCGGTGGCTTTGTCGTAGACCACCAGCTCGACCCCGTCGATCCCGCTGAGTAGACTGTATTCGGCCTTGCCGACGATCCAGGTGATCCTTGCTTCCGGCCAGCGGCGCGCCAGCGCACGCACGGTGGGTACCAGGTTGCAGACGTCACCCAGGGCCGAGAGCCGCAGCACGCAGATGTGGCCAGGGCGTGCTGGCAAGGGTTGTTTCATGCGAATGACCATGTCTGGTTGGCGATGCTCTGACCGGCGCCCGCCGCCGCCATCGACGACGCGCCCCGGTCCAATGGGGCCGCGCGCCGTTCTCCTTCACTTGCACGGAACCTAGCAAGCCGCTCATCCATGCCAATCATCCGCTCACGACGCGCGAATGCGCACATTCTATATGATGCCGATCGTCTTTGCGGCGTCGCCGGGAAACCGGGCGACGCACCGAGCGAGGGGATCGATCCGGCGCTGTTCGAGCCGCGCTTCTGGACGCAGCGCAAGGCGGTGGTGGCGCGCGCCCCGGGGCGCGGCGAAAGCCTGTTCGTCGAACCGGGGGAGCTCGCCCGCACGACCGACGAGCAGTGGGTATTGCGCCCCTACCGGCGCGGTGGCGCGGTGGCGCGGGTGAGCGAGAAACGCTACCTGTGGCGCGGCGCCGAACGCTCGCGGGCATTTTTGGAGCTGCGCCTCACCGCGCGGCTTCACGCCGAGGGGCTGTCGGTACCGCCGCCGGTCGGCGCCTGCGTGTGGCGATTCGGCCTCGGCTACGAGGCGGCGCTGCTGAGTGTGAGGATTCCCGGCGCCCAGGCGCTTGCCGCGCGGCTCGAGGGGATCGATCGATCGACCCTGGAGGCGGTCGGCGCGCTGATCCGCCAGGCCCACGCACGAGGTCTCGACCATGTCGATCTCAACGCGCGCAATCTGCTGATCGACCCCGAGGGCCGCCCCTGGATGATCGATCTCGACCGCTGCCGGCTGCGTCCACCCGGGCGCTGGCGCGAAAACAACCTGGTGCGGCTCGAGCGCTCGCTGGCCAAGTTCGCCCCCGGCCGCGAGCACGAGCTGATCACCGCGATCCGCGACGGCTACGCGGCCCCGGTGTAGTAGCCGATCAGCGCTTCGACGTGGCGCCCGAGTTCGAACGACTGCTCGACCCGCAGCCTTCCGGCGGCGCCCAGCGCCGCCCGGCGAGCGGGATCGCGCTCGAGCGCGAGCATCGCGTCGCGCCAGCCGTCGACATCCTCCGCGCCGACCAAGAGCCCGGTATTCGCGGTGACGATCTCGGGCAAGGCCCCCGCATCGGCACAGATCACCGCCCGTCCAGCCGCCATCGCCTCGATCGCGGTGAGCCCGAAGGCCTCGTTGCGCGAGGGCACGCAGACGATGTCGAGCGCGGCGAGCACCTGCGGCAGGTCGGCGCGAAAGCCGCTGAAGCGTACCCGCCCGCCCAGGCCCAGCGCCTCGATGCGGCGGTCGAGTTCGGCGACGAAGCGTACATCGCTGCCTTCCCGAGCTTCCCGCCCGCCGATGATCAGCCCCTCGATGCGACTCTCGGCGGGCAGTCTCGCCAGCGCCTCGAGCCACACCAAGTGCCCCTTGCCATCGGTGAGCCGTCCCGGCAGACCGACCGCGACGCGCTGTTCATCGATACCGAGCGAGGCGCGCAGCGCGCTGCGCGCCCCGGCTGCCAGCCCAGCAGGATGGCAGGCCAGGTCGAGTCCCTGGTAGAGCCGCGCCAGCCGTTCGCTCGGCACCGGCAGCGCGCGCCGGTTGCGCGCAAGCGTCGCGTCGCTGATCGCCAGCACCTGGTCGACCCGGCCGTAGGCCCAGCGATGATAGAGATCATGCTTCGGCTTGCTCACCCCCATGTGCTCGGTGAACACCAGTCTCAGCGAGGGATCGAGGGTCTTGAGCAGCGCGCCGATGCGCAGGTCGCTGGATTTGTGACAGTGCACCACCGAGATGCCGCGCCGGCGAACGAAGCGCGAGAGCGCGACGATTCCCAGCAGCGCGCGCGCCCGGCTGGCGCAGCTGAACACCTCGACACCGGCGGCGCGCATGCTTCGCTCGACGCTGGAACCGGCGATCGCCGCGCCATACACTTGCCACCCTTGCGACTCGAGCTCCGCGATGATCCTCGATGGATACATCTCGAGCCCGCCCCAGCCGGTCGAGAGGCAGAGCTGGAGCACTTTATGGGTCATACGCGCTTCCTGTATCGACTATGGTGATCCGCGACCAGCCCCCGTTAGGAGAGAAGAGGCCATGACCGCCAAGCCCCGTATCCTCGTCGTACGCAACGACAAGCTCGGCGACTTCATGCTCGCCTGGCCGGCCTTGAGAACGCTGCGCGAGGGATCGAAGGCGAATCACATCGCGGTGCTGGTGCCCGACTACACAGCGCCCCTGGCGCGGGTCTGCCCCTGGGTAGACGAGGTGATCGTCGACCCCGGCCCCAAGGGCGACCGCGAGCTGCTGGCGCAGCTGCGCGAGGGACGCTTCGACGCCCTGCTGACGCTCTTCTCCACCTCGAGGATCGGCTGGCTGGGCTTTCGCGCCGGGATCGCACTGCGCATGGCGCCTGCGACCAAATGGGCGCAGCTATTCTACAACGCGCGCATTCGCCAGCGCAGATCGCGCTCGGAGAAACCCGAGTATCGCTACAACGTCGAACTCGCCGAGCGGCTGCTAGACCGCTTGGGCCAGCGAGCGCCCGAGACCGCGCCGCCCTACTGGCCAATCAGCCCCGAGCAGCGCCAGGCGGAGCGACAACGGATCGCGGCCGAGTGCGGGCTGGACCCCGACCGCCCCTGGTGGTTTCTCCACCCGGGCAGCGGCGGCTCGGCGGTCAACCTCAGCGCCGAACGCTACGTCGAACTCATCACCAGGGTCCACGCCCGGCTGGAGCGTCCAGCCGGCTGGCTGGTCACCTTCGGCCCGAACGAACAAGCCAACGCCGAGTGGGTACGCGCCGAACTCGCCGCCTCCGGCGTCGATGCCAGGCTGATGCCCAAGCGCGAAGGGCTCGCCGGGTTCGCCTGCTCGCTCGCGGCCGGCGACGGCATGATCGCCGGCTCGACCGGGCCGCTGCACATCGCCGGCTGCCTCGATCTCGGCACCGTCGGCTTCTATCCGGCCAAACGCTCCGCCACTTCGCTGCGCTGGCAGACCTGCAACGACGCATCGAAGCGGCTCGCCTTCAGCCCGCCTGCCGATGGCGATCCGGCCGCCGCCACCGACATGAGCCGGATCGACCTCGACGCCGCCGCAGCGCCGATCGCGGCGCTGATCGAGCGCCTGCGTTTCACGTGAAACGTGCCCACCGCAGGTGCATCTAACGTTCGGCTCTGGGGGTCTCGTCGAGCGCCTCGATGACCGCTGCCGCGTCGAGCTCGGCGGCCAACCGCGCGAGCAGCTGCGCGGCCCCCATCCGCCGCAGCCGCGCCACACCCTGACCGGCCCACAGCGACAGATACTCGGCATCGTTGCGCCGCGCGCCCTCGGCGCGCATCGCTGCGGTCAGGGCATTCTGCAGCGGGTAATCGGGCGCTTCGCGCTCGAACTCACCGAGCAGCCTCATCGCACGGTTAGGCAGGCCCCGCGCGGCGCGTCCAGAAAAGCTTCGGGTCAGCCGAGTCTCCCCGCTCGCCGCTTCGAGCGCCTCCTTGTAGGCGGCGGGGATGCCGCTCTCATCGCAGGCGAGGAAGGCGGTGCCGAGCTGGGCGGCCTGGGCGCCCCGAGCGAGCAGGGCGGCAATTTCAGTCCCGTCCATCACTCCGCCGGCAGCGATCACCGGCAGGTCGATCGCCTCGACGCAGGCTTCGACCAGCGCGCCGGTATCGTGCAGCGCTTCGTCAATAGGGCCGATGAAGGTGCCACGGTGGCCGCCCGCCTGGGCGCCCTGGGCGCATACCGCGTAGGCGCCGGCACGCTCCCAGGCGATCGCCTCCTCGACCCGGGTCGCGGTGCCGATCACCAGGCTCTCGGCCGCGTGCAGCCGCTCGACGGTCAGCGGGTCGAGGATGCCGAAGGTGAAGCTGGCTACCGCCGGGCGACACTCGAGCAGCGCATGGAGCTGCTCGTCGAACGGCTGGCACCAGCGGGTGGGAAGCGATGGCTCGATACCCAGCTCGGCGTGCAGCGGCGCGAGTCTCGCCCAGGCAGCCTCGATCTCGCCCGGATCGGGTTCTGGTGTGTCGAGGATGAAGAGGTTGATCGCGAAGGGGCGGTCGGTGAGCTCACGAATCCCGGCGACCGCATCGACGATCTGCTCGGGCGAGAGCATCGCCGCCGCCAGCGAGCCGAGACCTCCTGCGTTGGAGACCGCGGCGACCAGCGCAGGGGTAGTGGCGCCACCAGCCATCGGCGCTTGAATGATCGGCAGACCCAGGCCAAGGGTGCGAGTGAGCGCGGTGGAGGGAATCATCGGCGGGCTCCTTGATCCAGTGGGGGCATGGCTTCCATTCAAGCATGCCCGCCGCAAGGCGGCGTTAAGACCTTGGCAGCTTCAACGCGCTGCATGCGCCGGGGCGCGCAGGTCCTCGACCAGCTCGCCCGCAGCCAGTGCCTGCGCCTCGTGGCCCGCCTCGGCCGGCTCTTCGAGCGCGGCGGCGCGCCATTCCCGCAGTGCAGCGGATGCCAGCAGCCGCTCGGCATAGGCCGCGCTCTGCGCCGAAAGCGGCAGCCCGAAACCGGCCCAGCGCAGCGCCACTGGAGCGAAGAAAGCGTCCACCGCAGTGAAACGCGAACCGGCGAGGAAAGGGCCTGAGAATCGCTCGAGCCCGTCGCGCCAGAGCGCGTCGATGCGCGCGAGATCGGCACCGAGCGGCGCATCGATCCCAGCCAGGCGCAGTACCAGTGCGCAGTTCATCGGGCAGCGGCTGCGCAGCGCGGTGAAGCCGGCATGCATCTCCGCCGCCGCCGAACGCGCCCAGGCGCGAGCCTGTGGCGACTCGGGCCAGACGCCGGGATGACGCTCGGCGAGGTATTCGATGATCGACAGCGACTCCCACACCGTCGTCTCGCCATCGACCAGGCAGGGCACCTTGGCGTTGGGAGAGAACGCGGCGAAGCGAGCATGATTGTCCTCGGCATCGGTGAACGGCGTCAGCATCTCGTCGAAGGGGATGCCGAGCTCGCGCATCAGCGCCCAGGGACGCAGCGACCAGGAAGAGTAGTTCTTGTTGGCGATGTGCAGCAGATATCCCATCGGATGGCTCCTGAAGCGGTCGATGCGTGCCGCTGGCTCGCAGCATGCGTATCGGCCTGCTATTGGTGGATGGTGTTAGACTGGATCATACCCCAGCCCCTTCCCCACCCGCCCCACCCAGTCGGCGCGATCGCGCCGAGGAGACACGAAATGGATCCTCGCCGATGGTTCGGCGCGGCCTGCTGTGCGCTGGTGACCGCCAGCAACGCGGCCGAGCCCGTGTCCCCGGCGCTGAGCGACGAGTTGAGCGACGCACTCGACACCTGCTTGTCGCATCCGCCGCCGGTGGTGCGCAACCTCGAGCTCGACGTCTCCCAGCGTATCCGCGCCACCAGCGATGCTCGCCAGCGCCTCACCAGCCTCACCCTCGATGTATCGGCGCCGGGGCGTCCGCACGTGCGCGGCGAGGTGGTGTGCCGCTTCGAAAAGGGCGAACTGGTCTCATCGGAGCTGGTGACGATCCAGCGCTGAACGCTCGCCAAGCATCGACGGCAGCGAAAGCCTCAGCGGGAGACATCGACCGAGGGTGTCGCGGTCGCGTTCTCCGACCACTTGACCTCGACCAGCTGGTGACCGAGGAAGCGACCGGCGGCATCGAAGTCATAGGCCACCGAGAGCCAGCCGTCGATCTCGCAGGCGTGGCAGCCGCGCAAGGCGGTATCGAAGCGAAGCTGTTCGCCGCCGCCGTTGAGCCGCTCGCTGCGCGTGAGGCTCGCCGGGGGAAAGGGCATCACTCCTGGGTGGGCGGCGAGAAAGGCAGAGTAGTCGGCCCGGTACTGGTCCTCCTCGGAGAGGATCGCGCGATCGACGTCGATGGTGGCGCCATCGCTCGCGACCAGCAGGGTGCCTTGGTTGGTGTTGGGCCGAAACGGATAGGTGACCTGGGCGACGCCGATCAAGCCCTCGCGGCGAAAGCCCGAGACGAAACCGGCGTCGCCCTCGGCGGAGAGCGTCTCGACCGCCTCGATCACCTCATCCGGTGCCTTGGCGCGGTGCAGCACATCGACCATGCAACCATCCAGCGACAGCGCCTCGTCCTCGCTGCGACAGAGCTCGAAGACGCCGCTGTCGCGCCACACCGCGCGCTCGTCGATCATCGCGACATCCTCCTGGGCCTGCTCGGAACGCTCATCCGGTAGCTGGTCGCAGCCCGCCAGTGCTACCAGCGCCAGCAGCGCGAACGCACAGGAGCGATACGGCATGTCGCAACCTCTCAAAGGGTACTCACGAGATCGCTCGCGATCGGTGATGGAACGAAGCCGAACTCAGTCGGGCGACCCCGTACGGGTACGGACCCAGAGATCGGCATACTTGGCGAAGGTCGAATGCGCCGACAGCAGCGCCAGCAGCAGGCCGGCCCGGCCATCGAGAAATCCCGCCCGCAGCAGGTACATGCGCAGAAAGCAGCCGACCCCGTGGCCAATCCCCGCCGCCAGGCTGCCGCGCTTGCCGCGCGCCGCGCGCGCCTCGGCCCAAGCCTCGGCGTAGTGGGCTGATTTCTCCAGATAGTGACGCAGGTCGCGGTAAGTGTAGTGCAGCAGATCACCCTCGAGGGAGCGCTCGGGCAGCCCGCTTCGGTTCTCGAGCTTCTCGTGCACCAGGGCGTCATTGTAGCCCGCGCCACTGCGTGGGTAGAGCCGCGCCACCGGGTCCGGATACCAGCCGCTGTGGCGAATGAAGGCACCGAAGCACCAGGAGAGCCGCGGCATCGAGAGGATCGCGGGCTCACCGGCGATCGCCTCGCGAATGCTCTGCGCAAGCTGAGGGGTGACCCGCTCGTCGGCGTCGATCATCAGGATCCAGTCACCGCTGGCGTAGGCCTCGGCACGCTGGCGCTGCACGCCGAAACCGCGCCACTGCGCCTCGACGAAGACCTTGTCGGTATAGCGTGCGGCGATCTCGCGGGTCGCATCCTCGCTGCCGCCATCGAGTACGACGATCTCATCGGCGAAACCCAGCGTGTCGAGGCAGGCGGCAAGGTTCTGCGCCTCGTTCTTGACCATCAGCACGGCGGAGAGACTCACGCGCGACGCTCCTCGGAGTGTGCCTCGATCGCCGCCTCGATACGCGCCGGGGAGATCTGCTTGAGGCAGTTGGTGTGACCGAGCGGGCAGACGCGCTGGAAGCACGGCGAACAGTCCAGCGCCAGCCAATGGACCTCGGCATGATCGGTGAGCGGTGGGGTGTAGTGCGGGGAAGAAGAGCCGTAGATCGCCTGGATGTGAGTGCCCACTGCGGCTGCGACATGCATCAGTCCGGAGTCGTTACTGACCACTTGGGCACAGGCTGCGAGCAGATCGACGGCGTCTTCAAGACGGGTCGCGCCGCACAGGTTGTGTACGCCCTCGAGCCCTGAGGCGATCTCCTCCCCCGCAGGATGGTCCTTGGGGCCTCCGAGCACCACGACCCCGATGCCACGCGCGACCAGCCGCTCGGCGAGGATGCGGAAGTAAGCCAGCGGCCACTGCTTGGCCGGGCCGTACTCGGCGCCTGGCATCATGCCGACCAAAGGCTTGCCGCGCAGACCGAAGCGCTCGAGCAGCGCCGCCTGGTTGGCGGAGTCGATGCGCAGCCTGGGACGCGGGATCTCCGCCGGCGGATTGGCCTCGGGCACCGGCAGGCCGAGCGAGACGAAGCGCTTGACGGTCTGGTCGAGCACCTCTTTGTCGAGCCGGCGGCGGCGATTGAGCAGTCCATAGCGCTGCTCGCCGGTGAAACCGATCCTGCGCGGCACACCGGCGAAGAACGGCACCAGCGCGGACTTGAGCGAGCGCGGCAGCACGATCGCGCGATCGTACTCGCCCTTGATCCGCCGCCCCAGCCGCCATCGCGCCTTCAACCCGGTCTCGCCGTGGCCGACCGACAGGGTCAGCGCGCGCCGCGCCTCGGGCATCCGGTGGATGATCGGCGCCGACCAGTTGGGGCCGAGCACGTCGATCACGCACCCCGGATCCTGGCGCTTGAGCGTGATCAGCAGGCTCTGGGCCATCACCATGTCGCCCACCCAGGAAGGGCCGACGATCAGGATTCTCTCGCCCAGCGCGGTTTCAGGCGCGTGAGCGCTCACTTCGCAGCAGCCACCCGGTCCGCGTTGAGCCATTCCAGATAGGCGCGCACGCCCTCGGCGACGGTCTTGAACGAATGATCGAAGCCGGCCTCACGCAGCCGTGCGATGTCGGCGCAGGTGTAGCTCTGGTAGCGTCCCTTGAGCTGCTCGGGGAAGTCGATGTACTCGATGTCGCCCTTGCCGTAGTAGTCGATCACCGTCTCGGCGATGGCCTTGAACGGCTCGGCGCGACCGGTGCCGAGATTGAACACCCCGGACTTCTCCGGATGGTCGAGGAACCACAGGTTGGCCGCCACCACGTCGCCGACGTAGATGAAGTCCCGGCTCTGCATCCCGGCCTCGAAGCCGTCCCACGCGCCGAACAGCTTCGGATCCTGCCCAGCGCAGACCTGCTGGTGGTGATGGAAGGCGACGCTCGCCATGCTGCCCTTGTGCTGCTCGCGCGGGCCATAGACATTGAAGTAGCGGAACCCGACGACCTGGGCGGTGAGCGCATGCTCGCGCGCGCGCACGTACTGGTCGAACAGCAGCTTGGAATAGCCGTAGACGTTGAGCGGGCGCTCGAACTCGGGCACCTCGCGGAACACCGGGCTGGCGCCGTAGGTCGCCGCCGAGGAGGCATAGAGGAACGCCACCCGATGATCCTGGCAGTAGTGGAACAGCTCCTTCGAATAGGTGAAGTTGTTGTCCAGCATGTACTTGCCATTCCACTCGGTGGTGGACGAGCAGGCGCCCTGGTGGAACACCGCATCGATCGCGGGCAGCCGCCCCTCTCTGAGCATCGCGCGGAATTCGTCGACGTCGAGATAGTCACTGATCCGACAGTCGACCAGGTTGACGAATTTGGTGCCATCGGTCAGGTCGTCGACCACGATGATGTCATCGCGGCCGCGATCGTTCAGGCCCTTGACGATGTTGGAGCCGATGAAGCCGGCTCCGCCGGTCACTACGATCATGTTTCTCTCCGCTGGTGTCGCGGCTGCGTCCCGATGGGCGGCGCAGCCCTATAACCAAATAGAGGTCGATTGTATACTTGCGGGTCTTTTAATTCATGAATTCTAGGCTCACCCGCCGCTCGGCCGGGATGGGCCGCCATCCCAGCCGGACGGAGCCAATGACACAGTCGACGCCAGACGTGACAACCTTTCAGGGCCTGATCCTCGCCCTCCAGCAGTACTGGGCCGAGCGCGGCTGCGTGATCATGCAGCCGCTCGACATGGAGGTCGGCGCGGGCACCTTCCATCCGGCCACCTTCCTGCGCTCGATCGGTCCGGAACGCTGGAACGCCGCCTACGTCCAGCCGTCGCGGCGACCGACCGACGGCCGCTATGGCGAAAACCCCAACCGGCTGCAGCACTACTACCAGTTCCAGGTGGTGATGAAACCCTCGCCGCCGGATCTTCAGGATCTCTACCTCGGCTCGCTGCGCTATCTCGGCCTCGACCCCGAGATCCACGACATCCGCTTCGTCGAGGACAACTGGGAGTCTCCGACCCTCGGCGCCTGGGGCCTCGGCTGGGAGGTGTGGCTCAACGGCATGGAGGTGACCCAGTTCACCTATTTCCAGCAGGCCGGGGGGATAGAGTGCTTTCCGGTCACCGGCGAACTGACCTACGGGCTCGAGCGCCTGGCGATGTACCTGCAGGACGTCGACAGCGTCTACGACCTGGTCTGGGCACGCTCGCCGGAGGGCATCGAAGTCAGCTATGGCGACGTCTACCTGCAAAACGAGCGCGAGCAGTCGGCCTACAACTTCGAATACGCCGACGTAGAGGTGCTGTTCGCCGCCTTCGAGCAGTGTGAAAAGGCCTGCTCCCGGCTGCTCGAGGCCAAGCTGCCGCTGCCCGCCTATGAGCAGGTGCTCAAGGCCTCGCACACCTTCAACCTGCTCGACGCCCGCCATGCGGTCTCGGTCACCGAGCGCCAGCGCTACATCCTGCGCGTGCGCACCATGGCCCGCGATGTCGCCCACGCGTACTACGCCTCCCGCCTGGAGGCCGGTTTCCCGCTTGCGGATCCAGATATCCGCGAGCCGCTGCTGGCCGCCCACCGGGCCGAACTCGAGGCCGCCGCCTCCACCGCATCCGCGCAAGAACAGAAGGCTTGAGCATGTCATCGGACTCCACTTTCCTGGTTGAACTGGGCTGCGAAGAGCTGCCCCCGAAAAGCCTGCCCGCGCTGGCCGAATCCTTCGCCGCGAGCATCCGTGAAAGCCTCGGCGGCGCCGGCCTGGCCTTCGGCGAGGTGCGCGCCTACGCCACTCCGCGCCGGCTCGCGGTGAGCGTCGAACGGCTCGCCGCACGCCAGCCCGACCGCGAGACCGAGCGCCTCGGCCCGGCGCTGGCCGCCGCCTTCAAGGACGGCGAGCCGACCAAGGCCGCGCTCGGCTTCGCCGCCTCGCTGGGCATCGAGGTCGCCGAGCTCGCCACCATCGATACCGACAAGGGCCCGCGCATCGGCTATCGCCAGGTCCAGCCGGGCGAAGCCACGGTGGCGCTGCTGCCGGGTATCGTCGAGCGCGCGGTGGCACAGCTGCCGGTGCCGAAGTACATGCGCTGGGGTGCCTCCAGGATCGAGTTCTCCCGCCCGGTGCACTGGCTGACGATGCTCTACGGCGACCAGCTGGTGGAAGGCGCAGTCCTCGGCCTGGCGTCCGGCCGCACCACCCTCGGCCACCGCGTCCACTGCCCCGCGCCGATCGAACTCGCCCACGCCGACGACTACCTCGCCAGGCTCGAATCCCCCGGCTACGTGATCGCCGATCCCGAGCGCCGGCGCGAGGTCATCCGCGCCCAGGTCGAGGCCGAAGCGGCCAGGATCGGGGCCACCGCGGTGATCGACGAAGCCCTGCTCACCGAGGTCGCGGGGCTGGTCGAGTGGCCGGTGGCGCTGACCGGTAGCTTCGATGGCCGCTTCCTCGAGGTGCCGCAGGAGTGCCTGATCTCGTCGATGAAGGCCAACCAGAAGTACTTCCACCTGCTCGACGCCGAAGGCCGGCTGCTGCCCTCGTTCATCACCATCGCCAACCTCGTGAGCCGCGATCCGCGCCAGGTGATCGAGGGCAACGAGCGGGTGATCCGCCCGCGCCTGTCGGACGCCGCCTTCTTCTACCAGACCGATCGCACCAAGCCGCTCGACGCGCGCCGGCCGATGCTCGAGTCGGTGGTGTTCCAGCGCCGGCTCGGCTCGCTGGCCGACAAGTCGCGCCGGCTCGAGGCGCTCGCCGGCGCGATCAGCGAGCTGATCGAGGGCGACCGCCAGGCGGCGATTCGCGCAGCCCAGCTCTCCAAGTGCGACCTGGTCACCGAGATGGTGCTCGAGTTCCCCGAGCTGCAGGGCATCATGGGCACCTACTACGCCCGCGACGCCGGCGAACCGGAAGAAGTGGCGCTGGCCATCCAGCAGCAGTACCTGCCACGCAACGCCGCGGACGAGATTCCCTCGACCAAGACCGGCGTCGCCCTGGCGCTGGCCGACCGCCTCGACACCCTCACCGGGATATTCGGCATCGGCCAGCGCCCGACCGGCGCCAAGGACCCGTTCGCCCTGCGCCGCGCGGCGATCGGGGTGCTCAACATCCTGATCAAGGGCGAGTTCGACCTCGACCTCAAGGCGCTGCTCCAGCTCGCGGTCGAGCAGCACGTCGAGCTCAGCGACGACGACCGCCAGGGTCTCGCCCTCGACGTGCTCGACTACATGCTCGAGCGGCTGCGCGCCTGGGCCCAGGACGAAGGGATCGACACCGACGTCTACAACGCGGTACGCGCCCGCCCGGTCACCCGCCCGCTCGACTTCGCCCGCCGGCTGCGCGCCGTCCAGGCATTCGGCGCCAGAGCCGAGTCCAAGGCGCTGGCCGCCGCCAACAAGCGAGTCGCCAACATCCTGGCGAAGCACGAAGAACCGCTGCCGGCCGAGGTCGACCCCACCCTGTTCGAAAGCGACGCGGAGCGCGATCTCGCCGCGGCCGTACAGCGCCTGCGCGAAGAAACCGCACCGCTGCTCGCCCACGGCGCCTACCAGCCGGCGCTCGACGCGCTCGCCACGCTGCAAGGCCCGGTGGATGCCTTCTTCGAACAGGTGATGGTGATGGCCGAAGACCCGCGCACACGCGGCAATCGCCTCGCCCTGCTCGCCAGCCTGCAAGCGCTGTTCCTCGAAGTCGCCGACATCTCGCTGCTGCCGCAGTAAGCGCCTGCTGACCGTACGAGGCCCGTCTGGTGCAAGCCCGGCGGGCCTCGTCACATCAGCGGCCACTCTTTCTTGCACCGCCCTCCGGCCGCTGAGCGCATTGCGACCGGAACGGCCAGCCTCTATCCTGGGCGCTGGAGATGGCATGCCTCCTGTCTTCGGCCATATACCCAGCGAATCACGAAGCGAACCGCCCTCACCGGGCCGATGATGCCTACGCACTGCGCTCGAGCCAGCCCTCGAGGAGCGCTGCGTGGGTCGCGCCACCGTGCTCTCCTCGCTGCCGCGAGCGCCTCGACATTCGCGCTCGGAGAATCCATATGCTCGCTTCCTTCATCGCCGTAGCCCTCGGTGGCGCCACCGGCAGCGTTCTGCGCTGGTGGCTCGGCCTGCGCTTGAACGGCCTGTTTCCCGCCCTGCCGCTGGGGACGCTGACGGTCAATCTGGCCGGCGGTCTGGTCGTTGGCCTGGCGCTGGCGATCCTCCTGCGCTTGCCGGGCATCGACCCGGTGTGGCGTGCGCTGATCGTAACCGGCTTTTGCGGGGGGCTGACCACCTTCTCGACCTTCTCCGCCGAGGTGGTGACGATGCTCACCAGCGGCCGTCCGGGCTGGGCACTGGCGATCATCAGCACGCACCTGCTGGGGTCGCTGGCGATGACGCTGCTCGGCTTCGCCCTGGTCGACTGGCTGGCGCCGCGCTGACCCTGGGCTTCGCCGTGGATGCCGATTCGCCAGGGCGGTTGGTTTAGTCCGCCGGGGTGCCTAAACTGGGGATCCTCTGCCCAGGGAAGGCCCGATGCCCGACAAAACGATTGATAAGTTGGTGATCCTCGATCGCGACGGCGTGATCAATCGCGACTCCAAATCCTTCGTCAAGAACCTCGATGAGTGGATACCGCTGCCCGGCGCGATCGAGGCGATCGCCAAGCTGTACCGTGCGGGCTATCGCGTCGCGGTGGCGACCAACCAGTCAGGGATAGCCCGCGGCCTGATCACGCCTGATGCGCTTGAACAGATGCATGCTCATCTCACTGCGCTGGTTGCTGAAGCCGGTGGCGAGCTGGCGCGGATCGAGGTCTGCCCCCACGGGCCCAATGACGGCTGCGCCTGTCGCAAACCGCTGCCGGGGATGCTGCTATCGATTCGGGACGCGCTCGGCCTCATCGACCTCACCACCGCCTGGATGGTCGGCGACTCGCTGCGCGACCTGCAGGCCGGCGAGGCGGCGGGCACTCGGGTGGCGCTGGTGCTGACCGGCAACGGCGAGGAGACCTTGGGCAAGCTCGGCGAGCTCGAGCACCCCGAGCGGGTCGCGTGCTTCGCCTCGCTGGCCGACTTCGCCGATCGGCTGCTGGCGGAGCATTGAGCCAATGGCGCGCGAGCGGCTGTCGGCGAGCCAGGCACGGCGCCTTGCGCTCAGCGCCCAGGGTTTCGCCACGCCGCGACCGCAACGCTGCGACCGCGGACACCTGCGCCGGATGCTCGAGCGTATCCAGGTGCTCCAGATCGATTCGGTCAATGCGGTGGTGCGCGCCCATTACCTGCCGCTGTTCTCGCGGCTCGGCGACTACCCGCGCCAGCTGCTCGACGAGGCGGCGTGGAGCGGCGGGCGCCACCGCCAGCTGTTCGAATACTGGGGGCATGAAGCCTCACTGTTGCCGCTCGAGCTCTACCCGGCGATGCGCTGGCGGATGCAGGAAGCACGTGCAGGGGTAGGCATCTACAAGGGGCTTGCGCGCTTCGGCGTCGAGCACCGCGACGTCATCGAGCGGGTGCTGGGCGAGATCGAGCGCCACGGCGCGCGCCCGGCGTCCGCGCTCAATACCCGCCAGGGCCCGGCCGGCCCCTGGTGGGACTGGAGCGATGAGAAACACGCGCTGGAGTGGCTGTTCGCCGCCGGCCTGGTGACCGTCTCCGCCCGGCGCGGTTTCGAACGGCTCTACGACCTGCCTGAACGGGTGCTGCCCAAAGCGGTGCTGGCGCGCCCGGAACCGGACGCCGCCGCAGCGCAGCGCGAGCTGGTCGAACGCGCGGCCAGGGCGCTCGGCGTCGCCACCCAGCGCGATCTACGCGACTACTACCGGCTCTCGCCCAAGGCGACCCAGGAGGCACTGCGAGCGCTGGTCGAAGACGGCCGGCTGCGCCCGGTCGAGGTAGAGGGCTGGCGCGAGCCCGGCTATCTGGCCGGCGACCCGGTGATTCCCCGAAGGATCGAGGCCAGCGCGCTGCTCGCCCCGTTCGATCCGCTGATCTGGGATCGAGCGCGTACCGAACGGCTGTTCGGCTTCCATTACCGGCTCGAAATCTATGTGCCCGAGGGCAAGCGCCGCTATGGCTACTACGTACTGCCCTTCCTCTTTGGTGAGCGCCTGGTCGCCCGGCTCGACCTGCGCACCCGGCGGCGCGAAGGCACCCTCGAACTGCTCGCCGTCCATCAGGAACCCGAGGTGGAAATCGACGAACACGAGCTCGAAGCGCTGGCGCTCGAACTCGAGCGCCTCGCCGACTGGCTCGAACTGCCGCGACTGAAGCTCTCCTGCCCACGCCCGCTGGCAAGCCGCTTGGTGCCGCTGCTGCAGCATCGGCGCTGAAGCCCTTTACCACCCTCCGGTTCGCGTCGATCGGCTGGATGCGCCGACCGCAGGATCAAAAAAATTGATCTCGAAGCCCATCTAAAAATATTTTAAAGATGCCGCCTGACTCTCTAGCGTGGAACCAAGGTCAAAGACCAAATAACGATAACAATGGAGTCCTCCGATGCCCGCTCGCCTCGATCGCGTCCATTGCCCCACCCCACCTTGGCGATTCGATGCCGGGCGCGTGACGCCCCAGGTTCGCTGCGTCACAGGCTGAAGACTTTTTTCGTCATCTCGCCGCGCCAGGCCGAGAGCGCCATGCGCATCGTTTCTTCCCGGAGCCGACATGAACAACTACAAACCAAGCTCGATGCTCAAGATCTTCGCCACCGTCCTGGCCTTCGCCATTGGTTCCCAAGCGGCCCATGCCGATGTGCTCAGCGATGCCAAGGCGAGCGGAGAGCTCAAGATCGCCACCGAGTTCCACTTCGCGCCCTTCGCCTACCTGGTCGACGGACAGTACGCCGGGCTCAATCTCGAGCTGATGGATGAAGTCGGCAAACGCTTGGGCTTCGAAGTCAGCTGGATCGACCTGCCCTGGGCGAGCGTGCTGCCGGGCCTCGAGGCGGGCAACTACGACTTCGTCGCCGGGCCTGCGATGGTCACCCGTGAGCGCCAGAGCCGCTATGCCTTCACCCTGCCGATCGCCGATGCCACCGTCGGGCTGATCAAGCGGGAGAACGACGACAGCATCGAGAAGCCCGAAGATGTCGCCGGCAAGCGCGTCGGGGTGCAGCGCGGCTCGGCCCAGGCCGACGAGTTCCGCGCCTTCAACCAGACCCTGCCGGAACCTGCGACGATCACCGAATACGTCGACTTCACCCAGTCGATGGCGGACCTGGCCGCGCGTCGCGTCGATGCGGTCGCCAACTCGCTGCCCAACATCGCCTACACCGCCACCCAGCGGCCGATGTTCGCGGTGGTCGAGCCGACCTTCGGCAAGCCTGCCTACTTCGCCTACATGGCGCGCAACGACGCTGAATCCGCCTCACTGGTCGAGGCGATCAACCAAACCCTTGGCCAGATGCACGAGGACGGCTCGCTCGCCGCGCTGCAGACCAAGTGGTTCGGCGCACCGATGGACGTACCGACCGGCGACTTCGTCCCCGAGCTGTGAGACCGCGAGGCTCCGCCGCGCTTGGTTTGCGCGATGTGGGAAAAACGCAACGGGAGAGTTCATCGCCATGTTCGACTGGACATCCTTCGTCCATAGCCTGCCGCTGCTCGGGCAGGCGCTGCTGGTGACGCTCAAGGCGTCGCTTGCGGGCAACCTGTTCGGTTTCCTGATCGCGATTCCCGTCACCGCCCTGCGCCTCTCCTCGCGACCGCTCGCCCGCACGCTCGGGGCGAGCTACATCTTTGTCTTTCGCGGCGTGCCGCTGCTGGTCCAGCTGCTGGTGATCTACTACCTGCTACCGACCACCGGGCTGCCCAACCTGTCGCCGATGACTGCCGCCGTGCTGGCGCTGTCGCTGTGCTCCGGCGCCTACATCGCCGAGATCCTGCGCGGCGGCTTCCTCGCCATTCCTCCGGGGCAGATCGAAGCCGCCCGGCTGCTCGGCATCGGGGCGGCGACGACGCTGGTCCGCATCGAGCTGCCACAGGCGGTGCGCCTGACGCTGCCGTCGCTGGTCAATGAACTGGTGCTGCTGATCAAGGCCTCGGCACTGATCTCGGTGGTCGGCCTTGCCGATCTCAGCCGGGTGGCGCAGAACCTTGCCGCGTCGGACTACCTGTTCTTCCAGCACTACCTGGTGCTGGCACTGGCTTACTGCCTGATCAACCTGCCGCTGACGTTCAGCGGCCGGCTGCTCGAGCGCCACCTGGCACGTTCGCAGTACAGGGCCGCCGAATGAATTTCGATCCTTCCATCCTCACCACGCATGCAGGCGAGATCGGCGACGCCTTCCTGGTCACCGTCAAGACCTGGCTGCTCGGCAGCGCGCTCGGGTTGATCGTCGGACTCGCCCTCGCCCTGCTGATCCGCTCGCTGGGCCGATGGGCGCGGCTGCCGCTGCTGGCGTTGAGCGAGCTGATACGCGGCACGCCGTTCCTGGTGATCTGCTTCATCCTCTACTACGGCGGGCCGAGCATCGGGATCGACCTGAACGCGATCTTCGCCGGCATCGTCTGCATCGGTTTCTATTCCAGCGTCTACTTCGCCGAGATCTTCCGCAGCGGCTTCAACGCGGTGCCTCGCGGCCAGCTCGAGGCAGCCGAGTGCCTGGGGCTCGGCCGCTGGCAGCTGCTCGTGCGCATCGAACTGCCGCAGATGCTGGTGATCATTCTGCCGGCGCTCACCAATCTGCTCACCGTGCTGTGCAAGGAGACCGCGATTCTCTCGATCATCACCGTGCCTGAGCTGACCGCGGTGCTCGGCGGAATCGGTACGCGCACCTTCTCCTTCGCCGAGACCCTGGTCGCGCTATGCCTCGCCTACCTGCTGCTGGTCGAGCTCACCGCACGCGTGGGCAACTGGCTGGAGCGGCGCGTCGGCGGCTACCTCAATTGACCCGGGAGCGAATCCGATGAGCCAGTCCCCGACCACCCCACAGGCCCGTTTTCCCGCGATTCGGCTCGACCAGGTCGGCAAGCGCTTCGGCGATCACCAGGTGCTCGAGGGAATCGATCTGGAGGTCGCCCACTCCGAAGTGGTCTGCCTGATCGGCCCCTCGGGCTCGGGCAAGAGCACCCTGCTGCGCTGCATGGCCTTTCTCGAGCACTACGACCAAGGCGAAATCTACATCGAGGGCGCACTGATCGGCTGGGAGATCGACGACCAGGGCCGCCGCAGGCGAGCCTCGAATCGCCGCCTGCGCCAGAGCAGGAGCAATCTCGGCATGGTGTTCCAGCAGTTCAACCTATGGCCGCACATGACCGCCCTGGGCAACGTCAGCGAAGCGCTCAAACGGGTGAAGGGGCTTTCGCGCCTGGATGCCGAGCGCCGGGGTCGCCAGGCGCTCGAGCGCGTCGGCCTGCTCGACAAGGCCGACGCCCATCCTGCGCGGCTCTCCGGCGGACAGCAGCAGCGGGTGGCGATAGCCCGCGCCCTGGCGATGGAACCCAAGATCATGCTGTTCGACGAGCCCACTTCCGCGCTCGATCCCGAGCTGGTCGGCGAAGTGCTGGCGGTGATGAAAAGACTCGCGAGCGAAGGCATGACCATGGTCGTGGTCACTCATGAGATGGGCTTCGCCGCGCGGATGGCGGACACCCTGGTGTTTCTCGATCATGGACGCATCATCGCCCGGGGGGCGCCGGCCCAGGTATTCGGCGAAGAGGCGCCGCCGCGCGTACGCCAGTTCCTCCAGGACTACCTGGAACGCAACGCCCTGCTGATCGACGCCAACACCGAGGCCCCCGGGGCGATGCCATCGAGCATCAGCGCAGGCGACGGGGCCGCCGCTGCGACCAAGGGCATGTTCTGAGTTCGATCGAGCCGCCGCACCCAGGCCCTATGCTCCAAAACAAAGCAGGGCGGCCAGATGGCCGCCCCGTCGTCCTTTTACACGCTCATCCATGAGCGCTCGTCCTTGTCCGTTCATCCCTGGGTTGTGAACCTCAGCCCTGGGGAACGCCGCCGTTCTGCCCAGGCAGTACCACCTGGCCGTTGTAGACCGGCAGACGCTTGCCCGGGTCCTGCTCGGTACGCACGGTGCGATTCTGACCGTCATAGCTGTAGACCACGTCGAAACCGACCTGCTCCTCGTGGCTCTCGGTGACCGTGTGGCAGCGGTTCTCGGTAGTGGTATAGGTGCTGCCGCGATTCATGTTGCCTTGGATCTGGTTACCGGCATAGCCGCCGCCCACCGCACCCGCGGCGGTCAGGATCTTCTTGCCGGAGCCACCGCCGAACTGGTTGCCGACCAGACCACCGATCACCGCGCCCGCGGCGGTGCCGATGATGTTGTTACTGTCGGCCGGCGGCTTGTAGTGATTGACGCTGACCTGCTCGCAAACCTGCCGTGGGGTCTCGACGGTGCGGGACACCGGGGTGACGCTGAGCACTTCCGCATAGGCCGGCTCATTGCTACCACCGACATAGGAGGCCACTGCGACGCCGCCGACAATGCCGAGGACACCGATCGTGGCACCGATCGCAATCGATTTGTTCATCGCTCAACTCCCTGAATGGAACGTCCCTACCCTTCTCGTCGGGGCTGACGACGCGCACGCCGACGGGACGAATCATGCGCTGCTGGAAGCGAATCCTATGCGGTGCCCACGGGCGCCACCACGGGCATTTGGTAATCATTGTATCTGCGCGTTAAATTCGCCAAATGAGTCAAAGGTCACAAAAAATGCGGACATTTTCGAAGAAAAAGACATTTTTCCAGTTACATTCCATAGTGTATGTATCTCTCTGAGAACAGCGCTTACGCCGCCATCGGCCAAGATCGCTCACCATCAGCCAACGATTCTTTACCGAAAGGTGGCCGATCGCGTACAGCGCAACGGGTGCTACCATGCCCGCCTTGGTGAGGAAACCAGGCGCCGCGACCGCGCCGACGGCGGCGCAGCCCTTTGGCAAGCTCACGCACGCCGTCCTGGCCACGTACAAACAGGGCGATGTGTCGCTGCGTTTCGAGCGAGCTGGAGACGGGAATGGATGTAGAGGTAATGGAATTCGACGTAGTGATCGTCGGCGCGGGCCCGAGCGGACTGGCGGCGGCGTGCCGCCTGATGCAAGGCGCTCGGGCGGCGGGCCGCGAACTGAGCGTCTGTGTGCTCGAGAAAGGATCCGAAGTGGGCGCTCACATCGTCTCTGGCGCGGTATTCGACCCGCGAGCGCTCGACGAGCTCTTCCCTGACTGGGCCAGCGAAGGCGCCCCCACCGGGCCGATGGTCGCCGAAGATGGCCTGTACTGGCTGAGCGATGCCGAACGCTCCAGGCGCCTGCCTGGCGCCTTGGTGCCGAAAAGCCTGCACAACCTTGGCCACGAGCCTGCTCATCGCCTGATCTCGGCCGCAGACCTTTGTCGCTGGCTCGCCGAGCGCGCCGAAGCACTCGGCGTCGATCTGTTCCCGGGCTTCGCCGCCCAGTCATTGATCATCGAACAAGAGCAGGTACGTGGCGTGGTCACCGGTGCGCTGGGGATCGCCGCAGACGGCAGCGAAAAGCCCGGCTATGCGCCGGGCATGGAGCTGCGGGCCCGACATACTCTGTTCGCCGAAGGCTCCCGCGGCCATCTCGGCAAGCAGCTGATCGAACGCTTCGCGCTGGCCCAGGGACGCGCCACCCAGCACCATGCGATCGGGCTCAAGGAGATCTGGGAAATCCCCCAGGCCCAGCATCGCCCCGGACGCGTGCAGCACGGTGCCGGCTGGCCGCTGGGTCGCGGCAGCCACGGCGGCTGGTTTCTCTATCATCTGGATGCGCAACGGGTAGCGGTCGGGCTGATCGTCGATCTCGACTACACCAACCCTTGGCTGTCGCCGTTCGAGGAGTTCCAGCGGCTCAAGCACCATCCGCTGATCCGCGCCCAGCTCGAGGGCGGCGAGCGCCTCGGCTACGCCGCACGGGCGCTGACCAAGGGCGGGCCGGAAGCGCTGCCCAAGCTGGCCTTCCCTGGCGGGGCGCTGCTCGGCTGCGACGCGGGCACCCTCGATGTCTCGCGGATCAAGGGGCTGCACATGGCGATGAAGTCGGGCATGGTCGCCGCCGACACCCTGCTCGCCGCAAGCGACGAAGCGCTCGAGCTTGGCCGTGGACTGGCGGACTTCGACACCGCCTGGGCCGACAGCTGGGCCGGACGCGAGCATGCGGCGAGCCAAGGATTCGGTGCCGCACTGCACCGCCTGGGCCCGCTGCTCGGCGGCGCCTGGAACCTGATCGACCAGTGGCTGGGCAAGCGCTTGCCGAAGCTCACCGACCCGCGCCCGGACCATGCCAGCCTGCGCGAAGCGAGCGAGGCGCCACGTATCGACTATCCCAAGGCGGACAACCGGCTCTCCTTCGATCGGCTCTCGTCGGTATATCTCACCAACGTCTACCACGAGGAGGACCAGCCCTGCCATTTGCATCTCGCCGATGCCGAGGTGCCGATCAGGGACAATCTGCCGCACTACGCCGAGCCCGCGACCCGCTACTGCCCGGCGGCGGTCTACGAGGTAGTGGAAGAGCAAGGGCAGACGCGGTTCCGGATCAATTTCCAGAACTGCATCCACTGCAAGACCTGCGATATCAAGGACCCGGCGCAGAACATCACCTGGGTGCCACCTGAAGGCGGCAACGGCCCCAACTACCGCAGCATGTGAGGCGCCAGCGAAAGCGCCCAGGGCTCACGCCGAAGCGCTGCGCTCGGCCAGGGCGTGGATGAAGCTCACATCGCCGACCCATACCAGCGCCACCAGATTGAGCACGGTGACCAGGGTACCGAGCAGCAGCGGCCGCTTGCTCGGGCCCTCGGCCGCGATGCCGAGTCCGACTGCGTGGAGCATTGCGCACGCGAACAGCAGTGGATAGCCATCGAGAGTGCTCATCGCGAGCAGCGGCGGAAGTGCAACCACCAGCACCGCGACTGCGGTCCAGGCATAACGAAGACGAACGGCGCCCATGCAGCGAGCCTCGAGGCAATTCAAGGGGGCCATAGGATATACGATCGAGGCAGCCGCGGCGATCCGAGCCGGATCACCTTCAGCCGGTGGCGAGGCGCAGCACCAGTCGACCCGCGACCAGCGCCACACCCGCGGAGATCGCAAGCCCCAGCGCGCCGGCCAGGTACTGCTTGAGCCGCGCCGGGGTGGCCGAGAACAATTTCCACTTCTTGATCAGGTAGGCGATCCCGTCGATCGACTGCATGAACAGCAGCACGAACAGGGCGAGCGCCACCGCGATCACCAGCCAGCCCGACGGGGTGTCCACATAGCGGGTCCCGGCGCTGAACAGGGCTCCGACCAGCACAAGCCTGGCCACCCAAGCGAACAGGGCGTCCACATAGCCGTGCGACTTCATCCATTCATAAAGATCAGCGAAACGATCGAGCATACCGTGTCCATCCCAAGGATATCGTCCGCCACCGCCGGCGGCCGAGCGATGCAAGGCAGGATAGCACCCGCCTCATCGATCTAGGTGACAACCGCGCGAGGTCGACTTAGCATAGTGGCGCGCCGATTTAATCAGCAACTTGCGGGGCGCGCGACGCCTTCGGGCGGTCGAAGAAATTCCGCTAAAGCAGCTTGCCGGCGACGCCTCGCGCCTCCGGGCCAGCGGCTCTCATCGGCCCAGGAACATCATCCAACATGAATCAAGCGCTATCCTCGGCACAGCTCGCCGAGCTCCCCGTCCGACCTCATCGTGCGCTGCTCTACGGCACCGACCAGCCCCAGCTACTGAAACGCCTCGACATCTGGCGGCGCGGCAAGCGCCTCGCCGCTGCCGCCGTGGAGATCGAGTTCATCAGCTCGAGCGTCGAGCTCGCCGCGCTCAGCGGTCGAGTCGAACTGCTGGTCTGCCAACCGCGCAGCGACGACGACTTCGCCAACCTCCTGCGGCTCGCGGCGACCCGCGCCGAGGAAGCGCTGTTCCTGCGCCCGTGCCGCGGCGACCGCGCCATGCGGCCGCGCTGACACTCAGCCCGGGCTAGAGCTTGCGCTCGAGCTCGGGCAGCAGCTCGAACAGGTCGCCGACCAGCCCATAGTCGGCTACCTGGAAGATCGGCGCCTCTTCGTCCCGGTTGATCGCGACGATCACCTTCGCTCCCTGCATCCCGGCGAGATGCTGCATCGCACCGGAGATACCCACCGCGATGTAGAGATCCGGCGCGACGATCTTGCCGGTCTGTCCGACCTGCAGCTCGTTGGATACATAGCCTGCATCGACCGCCGCGCGAGAGGCCCCGATCGCGGCGTCCAGCTTACCCGCCACTCCCTCGAGCAGGGAGAAGTTCTGCTTGCTGCCGAGCCCTCTGCCGCCGCTGACGACCACCCGCGCCGCGGTAAGCTCCGGACGCTCGCTGGCCTCGCGATGGGACTCGACGAAACGCGCGCCGAGCGCCTCACCCTGCGCTTCAACGGTCTCGATCGGCGCCGGCGCCTGCTCTCCGACCGATTCGAAAGCAGTGGCGCGAATACTGAGCACCTTGAGCGGCGCGTCGCTTCTTACCGTGGCGACCAGCGCGCCGGCGTGGATCGGCCGCTTGAAGGTGGCGGGATCCACCACCTCGATGACCTCGGATATCTGCCCCACTCCGGCGAGCGCGGCAGCGCGCGGCAGCACGTCCTTGCCAAAGGTCGAGGCGGCGGCGAGCAGGTAGCCATAGCGCTTGGCATGTGCGGCGAGCAGCGTGGCGAGGGGTTCGGCGAGCTGATCCGCATAGCGCGCATCGTCGGCGACCAGCACCCGCGACACGCCGTCGAGCCGCGCGGCCTGAGCGGCGACTTCTTCGACCCGGTACCCCGCCACCAGCGCCTCGATCGGCGCACCGAGCTTGCGCGCCGCGGCGACCACGCGCGCGCAGGCGGGGCTGATCCGCCCATCGTGGTGTTCGATCAGGATCAAGCTGCTCATCGGATCACCTTCTCCACGTTACGCAGTTTGTCGATCAGGGCGTCGACCGAATCGAGGATCACCCCCCGCTGTCGGGGCGTCGGCGTCTCGACCGCGAGCACCTCGGTCTGCGCCGGCAGGTCGAGCGCCATCTCCTCGAGCGTGCGCCGCTCGATCGGCTTCTTCTTCGCCTTCATGATGTCCGGCAGCCGGGCGTAGCGCGGCTCGTTGAGCCTGAGATCCGCGGTGACCACCGCGGGCAGCGCGAGCTCCAGGGTGACCATGCCACCGTCGACCTCGCGGGTGACCCGCGCCTTTTCGCCTTCGAGCTCGACTGCGGATGCGAAGGTGGCCTGCGGCCAGCCGAGCAGCGCAGCGAGCATCTGACCGACCTGATTGTCGTCGGAATCGATCGCCTGCTTGCCGAGCAGCGCCAGTCCCGGGCGCTCTTCCTCGACGACCCGGGTGAGCGTGCGCGCCACCGCCAGCGGCTCCAGCGCGCGCTCGGTCTCGATCAGCAGCGCTCGGTCGGCACCCACCGCCAGTGCCCCGCGCAGCTGCTCCTGGGCCGCGGCGGTGCCGATCGTCACCACCAGCACTTCACTCGCGAGCCCCCGCTCCTTGAGCCGAACCGCCTCCTCTAGCGCGATCTCGCAGAACGGATTGATCGCCATCTTGACGCTGGTCGAATCGACGCCAGTGCCATCGGCCGTCGGCCTCACACGGACGTTGTGATCGATCACCCGCTTGATCGGCACGACTATCTTCATGCGCGCATGCCCCCTTGGAACCCAATCGATGAAATCGTGCGCCGCGAACCCAGACGCGTGGGCGGACATTCTACGCGAGCCGGACGATCGAGGTCGAAGCCCCCGCCCGGGGCGAGCGCAAGGTTTCACGTGAAACCTTGCGCGCACGACGATGGAGAGGCTCGACTTTTCGCTACTATGGCGATGAGAGAGGGCCGGGTAGTCTTTTGTACTATGTATGACAACATCAAAGGCTACCCCTCATGCCCACCCGCGTCCCACTCATCACCTCGGTCGAGGTGATCCCCGTCGCCGGCCAGGACAGCATGCTGCTCAACGTCGGCGGTGCCCATGCCCCCTACTTCACTCGCAACCTGCTGTTGCTGCGCGACGATGCGGGCAACGTCGGCGTTGGCGAAGCCCCGGGAGGAGAGATCATCCAGCGCCAGTTGGAGAGCGCTCGACCGTGGCTGATCGATCAGCCGATCTCGCGACTGCATGGGCTGGTGGCGCGGCTCCATCGCCAGGGGCAGGCGGAGGATTTCGAGGCCTTCGGCAACGGTGCCTGGACCTTCGAGCTCAAGGTCAACGCGGTGGCCGCACTCGAGGCGGCGCTGCTCGACCTGCTGGGCAAGCATCTCGAGCTGCCGGTCTGCGAACTGCTCGGCGAGGGCCGCCAGCGCAGCGAGGTGGAGGTGCTCGGCTATCTGTTCTTCGTCGGCGACAAACGGCGCACCGACCTCGACTATCGCCATGCGCCGGGCGGCGGTGAGCGCAACGACTGGTTCGCCCTGCGCGATGCTCCCGCACTCGATCCGGCGTCGATCGTCGCCCAGGCCGAGGCCGCCCAGGCACGCTATGGCTTCCAGGACTTCAAACTCAAAGGTGGAGTGCTGGAGGGCGCGCGCGAGATAGAAGCCGCACGCGCGCTGGCCGCGCGCTTTCCCGATGCGCGAATCACCCTCGACCCCAACGGCGCCTGGTCGCTGGCCGAGGCGATCGCCCTGTGTCGCGACCTGCACGGCGTGCTCGCCTATGCCGAGGACCCCTGCGGCGCCGAGCAGGGCTACTCCGGGCGCGAGATCCTCGCCGAGTTCAAGCGCGCCACTGGGCTACCGGTGGCGACCAACATGGTCGCCACCAACTGGCGCGAGATGACCCACGCGATGATGCTGCGCGCGGTCGACATCCCGCTCGCCGACCCCCACTTCTGGACCCTCTCCGGGGCGGTGCGGGTCTCCCAGCTGTGCCATGAGTGGGGAATGACCTGGGGTTCGCACTCCAACAACCATTTCGATGTGTCGCTGGCGATGTTCGCCCAGGTCGGTGCCGCGGCGCTGGGCACCCCGACCGCTCTCGATACCCACTGGATCTGGCAGGACGGCCAGCGACTCAGCCGCGAACCGCATCGTATCGAACGAGGCAGGATCAAGGTCGACGACACGCCGGGTCTCGGGATCGAGCTCGACATGGACGAGGTGGAACGCGCCCATGCGCTCTACCGGCGCCTGCCTTCCTCGGCACGCAACGACGCCATGGCGATGCAGTACCTGATCCCCGACTGGCGCTTCGACCCCAAGCGTCCCGCACTGGTGCGCTGAGCCGCCACAACTTCGACCACCCGTTCGACGAGCCGCTGCCTCCCGCCCACCGGGCGCAAAGGCCGGCCTGAGCGTTCAATGAGGAAAGCAAGATGATCGATGTCGCCCGCCTTCGAAGGCTGCTGCTGCTCGCCTTGCTGGGCTGCGCCTCGCCGGCCTTGGCCTATCCCGACCGTAACCTGGACATCATCGTTCCGTTCTCCGCCGGCGGCGGCAACGACGTGTTCATCCGTGCCTTGCAGCCGGCCCTGGAGCGAGAACTGGGCACCCACCTGGTGGTACGCAACCTCGCCGGCGGCGGCGGCGCGGTGGGACTGACCCATGTCGCCCGGCTGCCCGCCGATGGCTACACCCTGGCGGTGGTCAGCGACGGCCTGCTGACCCAGGTGGCGATGGGCAACGTCGACTTCGTCCCCGAGGATTTCGACTTCGTCGCCAAGATCCTCGAGGAGCCCTATCTGCTCGCCGTCAGCCGGGACTCTCCGTACCCCGATCTCGCCACGATGATCGAGGATGCCCGAGGCGGCAAGCGGATCAAGATCGGCGTCTCGGGGGTCGGCTCGTCCGCCTACCTCACCGCCGGCGCGATCGGCGATGCACTGGGCATCGATCCGATCCTGATCCCCTTCGACGGCGGCACCGAGACCGTTTCAGCGGTGATGGGTGGTCACATCGACGCGGTGGTGCTCGGCGGTGCGGAGCTGCGCTCGGCGCTCTCCTCCCAACGGGTGCGGGCCCTGGCGACGAGTTACCCCGAGCGCAGTGCGAGCCTGCCCGAGGTGGCGACCTTCATCGAGCAGGGGATCGACTACCAGACGTCTGTGTTCCGCGGCCTCGCCGCTCCCAAAGGGCTCGAGGACAGCCACCGCGCCCGCTTGGTGGAGGCGCTGCAGCGTGCGACCGAAGACGCCGGCTTCCATACCACCATCGGCCATCTCGGCACCGACCTCGCGCCGCTCTATGGCGAGGAGCTGGACGAGTTCGTGCTCACCCTCGCCGAGCGAATGAACCAGCAGGCCGAGCAGCTCACTCAATGACCGTTTTTGGAGATCGACGATGAACGGATCGACCGGCTCGATCGCATTCAACGCGCTGCTGCTGCTCGGCGCGCTGGCGGCCTTCTTCGCCGCCTCCGCGCTACCCAGCGGTAATGCGCCGGAAACCCTGCCTCCCGCAGCGCTGCCCCAAGCGGTCGCGGTGCTGGTCGGCGCACTCGCGGCGCTGTGCCTGGTACGCGAGCTGCGCGCCTGGCGCTATCGCCGCGCGGCCACCAAGGTCGCGGGACGCCGCAGCGCGACCGCGGGTGTTGCGCTGGTGGCGCTGATGGCGGCCTACGCGGCGGCGTTCGAGCCGCTTGGCTACCTGCTCAGCACCATGGGCTTCATCGTCGCCTGCGTGGTGATGCTGGGATTCGCCAGCCGCGCGCGCAACGACGACGAGGCGATTTTCTCCACCCGCAGCCTGGTGACGCTGGCGATCATCGCGATCGGGGTACCGGTCGCGGTCTATTGCGCTTTCACCTGGGGCTTCGAAGTCCCGCTGCCGACGCTACGCTGATACCGGAGCCTCAAGATGATCGAGAACTACCTCAATGGGCTGAGCATGATCAGCGACTGGGGCGTACTGCTGGCGATCGCCGCCGGTACGCTGCTTGGCGTGGTGATCGGTGCGCTGCCAGGACTGACCTCGGCGATGGCGGTGGCGCTGCTGCTGCCGCTCACCTTCGGCATGCCGGCGGTGATGGGCGTCGGCATGCTGCTCGGCGTGCTCTGTGGCGCCGGCGCCGGTGGCGCGATCCCCTCGATACTGCTCAACATCCCGGGCTCTCCCGCCTCGGTGGCGACCTCGCTCGACGGCTTCCCGATGGCGCGCAACGGAGAGGCGGGGCGGGCGCTCGGCATCGCCATCGTCGCCTCGTTCGTCGGCGGCATTGTCAGCGCAATACTGCTCAGCATGCTGGCGCCGCCGATCGCCGAGTTCGCGCTGCGCTTCGGCCCGGCCGAATACTTCGCGCTGAGCGTTTTCGGCCTGGTGATCATCGCCTCGGTCGCCAGCCAGTCGATGATCAAGGGGCTGATCGCGGGACTGCTCGGGCTGTTCGCCGCCACCGTGGGGATGGACCCGATCACCGGCGTCGCCCGCTTCACCTTCGGCGAGCTGTCGCTGCTCACCGGCATCAGCCTGCTGCCCGCGCTGATCGGGCTGTTCGCGGTATCGCAGCTGATCAAGGATGCGATCGACTATGCCAACGTAGGCAGCCGCCACGATGCGCCGATCGATGCGCTGCAGATCCGCACCGCGCGCCCCCGCTGGCGCGATACCTTCAGCCACTGGCGCGCGCTGCTCTCCGGGGTCGGGGTCGGTTCGGTGATCGGGCCGGTGCCAGGCGCGGGGGCCAGCATCGCCAGCCTGATCTCCTACGATCAGGCCAAGCGCTGGTCGAAGACCCCAGAGCGCTTCGGCAGCGGCAATCCTGAAGGCGTGGTCGCCACCGAGAGCTCCAACAACGCGATGATCGGCGGTTCGCTGATTCCGACCCTGGCGCTGGGCGTGCCGGGCGAAGCGGCCACCGCGGTGCTGCTGGGTGGGCTGCTGATCCAGGGCATCACCCCGGGGCCCGCGCTGTTCGCCGATCCGAGCGGCACCATCTATGGGATATTCCTCGCCTACCTGGTCGCGAACATATTCATGCTGCTGGTGATGTGGCTGGGTATCCGCTACTTCGTGCGCATCCTCGCGGTACCACGCAAGCTGCTGCTCGCCACCGTCACCACCTTCTGCTTCATCGGGGTGTACGGCGTCGCCGGCGATATCTTCGACATCTGGCTGATGCTCGGCTTCGGCGTACTAGGCTACTTCCTCAACCGCTACGGCTTCGGCACCGCGCCGCTGGTGCTCGGCCTGATCCTCGGGCCGATCGCCGAAGCCAACCTGCGCCGCGGCCTGCTGATCTTCGAAGGCGACTGGAGCCCGTTCCTGACTCGCCCGATCAGCGCCACCTTCCTGTGCCTGGCGATCCTGCTGCTCACGCTCACCCTGTGGCAGAACCTGAGGAGCAGGGCATGATCGAGATCGCCCTCGAGCAGCTGCGAGCCACCCTCGAGCGGGCCTTGCTGCGCGCCGGCGTCCCGGCGCCCGTGGCCTCGATCTGCGCTCGCGTGCATAGCGAAAGCACCCGCGACGGCGTCGCCTCCCATGGCATAGGGCGAATTCCACGCTTGATCGAGTTCATCCAGCGCGGCTGGGTCGATCCCAAGGCGAAGCCGAGCCTGGTACAGGCGCTATCGACCATTGAAGTCTACGACGCCGGCTTCGGCCTCGGTGTACCCAACGCGCTGTTCGCGACCGAGCGCGCGATGGCGCTCGCCACCGCGCATGGCCTCGGCATCGTCGCGCTGCGCGATACCACTCACTGGATGCGCGGCGGAAGCTACGCCTGGCATGCGGTGGAGCGGGGCTTCGCTGCGATCATGTGGACCAACACCGAATCGGTGATGCCCGCCTGGGGCGCCAAGGATCCATGCATCGGCAACAATCCGCTGGTGATGGGCGTGCCACGCTCGAACGGGCCGTCGCTGGTGCTCGATATGGCGCAGTCGCAATTCTCCTATGGCGCCCTCGATCGCGCCGCCGCGGCGGGAGAGCAGCTTTCGGTCGATGGTGGCTTCGATGCAACGGGGCGGCCGAGCCGCGATCCCGAAGCGATCCTCGCCACCCGGCGCCTGCTGCCCGCTGGCCACTGGAAAGGCTCGGGCCTCGCGATCCTGCTCGATGCGCTTGGCGCAATGCTCGCCCAAGGCCGCCCCAGCCACCGGATCGATTCGATCGAGCGCGGCAGCAGCAGCGGCTGTTGCCAAGTATTCATGCTGTTCGACCCGACCCATCTCGGCGGGCGTGACGCCTGCGAAGCGATCGCCGACGGCATCGCCGCCCATATCGACGCCAGCGCCGCGCTCGACCCCCAACGCCCGCCCCGCACCCCCGGCGCCGGCTCGCGCCGGGATGCGGGAACTACCCATGTAGCGGTGGATGAGTCGCTATGGCGGGAGATAAAGCGGCTCGCCGCTGGTACTTAGCATTCATTTCACTCCCCGTTCGTCCCGAGCGGCGCCCACGCGTCAAGATCGAGCACCAGCTCGGCAACGGGGGCGTCAGTCGAGGGATCGAGCGGCCCAATAAGCCCGTTCGTCCCGAGCGGCGCCCACGCGCCAAGATCGAGCACCGGCTCGGCAACGGGGGCGCCAGTCGAGGGATCGAACGGCGGCGGTGAGGCCGTGGTTCGAGATACTTCCGAGCATCCTGAGCGAGCGAAGCGAGCCGAAGGGCACGAGCGGTATCGAAGCGTCCTCGGGCGCTAGCCGCAATCGGCCCAACAAGCCCGTTCGTCCCGAGCGGCGCCCACGCGCCAAGATCGAATCTCGGCTCGGCAACGGGGGCGCCAGTCGAGGGATCGTGCGGCGGCGGTAAGGCCGTGGTTCGACCGCCCTCGTTCCTCGGGCGCTATCCGAGCATCCTGAGCGAGCGAAGCGAGTCGAAGGGCACGAGCGGATGTCAGGACGTTCTCGCTCCTCACCACCAACGGGTCAACAAACCCGTTCGTCCCGAGCGGCGCCCACGCGCCAAGATCGAGCACCAGCTCGGCAACGGGGGCGCCTGTCGAGGGATCGAGCGGCGGCGGTGAGGCCGTGGTTCGACAGCCCTCGTTCCTCGGGCGCTCACCACGAGCGGGGGTGGCTAGTTCGTTTCTCACTGGCTATCCGAGCATCCTGAGCGAGCGAAGCGAGCCGAAGGGCACGAGCGGTATCGAAGCGTCCTCGGGCGCTAGCCGCAATCGGCCCAACAAGCCCGTTCGTCCCGAGCGGCGCCGATACGCGCTGGGATCGAATCTCGGCTCGGCAACGGGGGCGCCTGTCGAGGGATCGTGCGGCGGCGCTGGGTCGAGTATTTCGTCTTATCTTGACCTTCGTCCTATGTGAGAGCGGATATCGCGATGATACTTTTTGTCATACATATGACAACACACTTACAGGTTGAAAGGAGTCATTCACCCGCCAGACATCACTCTCGATCGAAGGGTTACGCCAAGGGACAGCGCTGGAATTTCGGTGACACGAGCATTCATCCGATGAAGAGGAACAGCAATGAGAACCAAGCCGGCTACGCTGCTGACCGCGACGATGATCACAGCGGCCACATTGACACTTTCTCTTCTCCCACCGCCTGCGCAAGCGCAGGAATTCAGAGGGCCGGTGCGCATCGTCGTCCCCTTCGCGCCCGGCGGCACTTCGGACATTCTCGCCAGGCATATCGCCCCCAGGCTTTCGGATGAGATCGGCCAGCCGGTCATCGTCGAGAACAAAGCCGGGGCTGGCGGCAACATAGGTGCCGATTTCGTCGCCAAGGCGGCTCCCAATGGGCACACGCTGCTGCTTTCCGACCTGACCGCGCTACTCGCGGCTCCCAGCGTGTTGAGTGGGATTTCCTATGACATCGAGAAGGATCTCGAACCGGTCACGATGGTTTCCTACTCACCCTACGTACTAGGCGTCGCCCAGCGACATTCGTTCCCGAGCTTCGATGAGCTGGTCGAATACTCTCGCGAGAATCCGGGCGGCCTGTCGGTCGCGACTTCCGGCGTGGGCGCCAACAACCACATCACCTCGGAACGGCTGAGCCACGGCCTGGACCTGGATTGGAACATCATCGCCTATCGCGGTGGATCCGACGCCACCAGGGCAGTGGTCTCAGGGGAAACCGACATGCTGCTCAACGGCACCACGGCTTCATTGCCCTTCGCCTTGAGTGGCCAGATGACGCCTCTCGCCGTGACCGGGGAGGAAAGGCTGCCCGAGCTTCCGGACACGCCCACTTTCCGCGAGCTCGGCCTGCCGGGGGAAATGGATGGAACCTACCAGGCCATCCTGATCACCGCCGGCAGCCCGCCTGAGATCATCGACAGACTGCATCGTGCGCTGGTCGAGATCCTCGACGAGGAAGAGATGCGCGGCAGAATCGCTGAGCAGGGCGGCATCGCAACGCCTTCGAGCTCGCGAGAAGAGGTGAGCGAGTGGATGAAGGCACAAAAAAGCGAGCTGGCGAGCTTCATCGAGGAGAGCCAGCTGGCCGAGCGCTGACCCTAGCGCATCTATCTAGGATTACTTTCACTCATCTCCATTTTTCCCCGATGCCTATGCATGGCTGAAACGCTGAGCATGCATAGGCGCTCCCCTCAAGCTCATGCAGACCGCCGACGATGAAATCATTGCTCAAGAGAGATTTTATTGCTGGTATCGCCTGTCTCGTCATCGCCGCGTTCGTAGTGTGGTATGGACAGGACTACTCCTATGGCAACTTGAACAATATGGGACCGGGATATCTCCCTCGAATCCTCGGAATCGCCCTGTCGATCTGCGGGATACTGACCATTCTCGGCGCGATCAACTCGATGGAGAGGGTCCCCCGCATCAACGTAAGGGCGCTGGTTTTCGTCACCCTCGGCATTCTCACCTTCGCCTTCACCATGAACCGGATCGGGATGCTACCCGCCACTTTCCTGCTCATTCACATCAGCGCGCTGAGTGAATCTCCCTACAGAATATTTCGAACCCTGGCCCTCTCGCTGTCGCTCTGCCTGCTCTCCTACCTGATTTTCATCTTCGGACTCAACATGCCCATCCGGCTGCATCCCTGGAGTTTCTGATGGAACTTTTCGACAATATCTTGCTGGGATTCAGCGTCGCGTTCACGCTGGACAACCTGCTCTATTGCGCGCTCGGCGTGACCATCGGCATGTTCATCGGCGTAATTCCGGGCGTTGGCCACCTGGCGGCGATTTCGATGCTGCTGCCGCTGACCTTCTACGTCCCGCCGACGACCGCGCTGGTGATGCTGGCCGGGATCTACTACGGCGCGCAGTACGGTGGATCGACCGCCTCGATACTCCTCAACCTGCCCGGGACACCGGCCTCGGCGGTGGTGTGCCTGGATGGCTATCCGATGGCACAGAACGGCCGCGGCGGCGTCGCCCTGCTGATGACCACGCTCGCCTCGTTCGTCGGCAGCTTCATCACCGTGTTCGTGCTGGCCGCCTTCGCTCCGCCCCTGGCTGCTTTCGCGGTCTCGTTCAACTCGGCCGACTACTTCTCGATGATGCTGCTGGGCCTGGTGGCCGCGGCCATCCTGGTGCAGGGAAGCCCCGCCAAAGGCGCCGCCGCGGTGATCATCGGGCTGATTCTCGGCATGGTCGGCACCGACGTGAACACCGGCGTGCAGCGATATACCTTCGGCTTCTCCTTTCTCTACGACGGCATCAACATCGTCGCCATCGCCATGGGCATATTCGGTATCGCCGAAGTGATCGCCAACGTCGGCAAGATCAAGGGAGCCCAGAACGATCACAAGATCACCCTGAGATCGCTGATCCCCACCGCGCAGGATCTCAAGCAGAGCATCATGCCGATGCTGCGCGGCACGGGCATAGGCACCGGCATCGGTATCCTTCCAGGCACCGGCACGTCGATCGCCTCCTTCCTCGCCTATGCGATCGAAAAAAGGGTCTCCCGCGATCCGAAGAAATTCGGCAAGGGCGCCATCGAGGGCATCACCGCGCCAGAGAGCGCCAACAATGCCGCCGCCCAGTCCGCCTTCATTCCCACCCTGACGTTGGGCATCCCGGGCGACGCGGTCATGGCACTGATGCTGGGTGCGCTACTCATTCACGGCATAGCGCCAGGCCCCAACGTGATCACCGACAACCCGGGGCTCTTCTGGGGATTGGTGGTGAGCTTCTTGATCGGCAACGTGCTGCTGCTGATCCTCAACATTCCACTGGTCGGTGTCTGGGTCAGGCTGCTCAAGATTCCCTATCCGCTGCTCTATCCCTCGATCATCCTGTTCATCGCCATCGGTGTTTACAGCATCAACTACTCGCACCTGGACATCGTGCTGGTGGCCTTTTTCGGCCTCGTCGGATGCCTGCTGCTGGTGCTCGGATTCGAACCCGCGCCGCTGTTGCTCGGCTACATCCTGGGGCCGATGATAGAAGAGAACTTTCGCCGCACCCTGCTGATCAGCCGGGGCGATATGATGGTCTTTCTCGAAAGGCCGGTCAGCGCTACCTTCCTCGCGCTCTGCCTTTTCCTGCTCATATGGTCGATCCACTCTTCCAGCAAAGAGCGGCGAATCCGAAAAAGAATCGAGTCCTCGCGGTGACATCAGCGCCTGCGCATGCCCGGCAACGGTGTGCTGCACTGCGGCAATGCCATATCATGACAGCCGAATTCGAGGAGATCCGATATGGCAGTTTCACGGCGCGATGAGATCGCCGGGCGACGCAGGGGCAGCCTTTCGTCCCATGTCGCCGATGCGATCGAGGAGATGATCCAGAGCGAGGAGTTCGACGTCGGCGACAAGCTGCCCACCGAGAGCGAGCTCGGGAGGATGTTCGACGTCAGCCGCACCGTGATCCGCGAAGCGGTTTCCCACCTCAAGTCGCTCGGCGTGGTCGAGTCGCGCCGGGGAGTGGGGGCATTCATCCGCCGCCGGCATGCCGGCGGGGCCTTCCTGTCCCGCGGGCTGTCTCCCAGCACCGCCGACGAGATTCTCCAGCTGCTCGAATTTCGCCTGCCGATCGAGATCGAGGCCGCGGGCCTGGCCGCCCAGCGTCGAACCGATGCCGACCTCGCCGCGCTCGCCGCGAGCCTGGAGAAGTTCGCCTCGCCACTCGATGACAATCTCGCCCGGCGTGAAGACTTCGAGTTCCACCGTCTGATCGGCGCCGCCGCTCGCAATCCGGTCTTCGTCGCTTTCTACGACTCTCTCGGCGAGGCGCTGGTGCCACGCTCCCACGTCAGCGAGCTGGTGATCCAGGCGCGGATCAAGCGCTACCTCGAGCAGGTGCTCGGGGAGCACCGCCAGATCTTCGCGCGCATCGAGGCCGCCGACGCCGAAGGCGCCCGCGCGGCGATGCGTGAGCACCTCAGGCGCAGCTTCGAGCTCTACCGCTCGCGGGTCGAGCCGGAGAACGCCTGACGCTCTCCGGCGCTCAGCGAGCCCTCTCTTCAACGCACCAGGCAGGGGCGCTTGGGATCGAAGCGCCAGCCCTCGATGAAGTATTGCATCGTCGCCGCGTCGTCGCGTCCGGCCTTACCAAATGCCAGGTAGCGCTGATGCGCCAGCTCGATCTGCTGCTCATCGAGCTCGATCCCAAGCCCTGGCCGCTTCGGCACGGCGATGCGACCATCTTCGATCCGCAGCGGGTCGACGGTGAGACGCTCGCCGTCCTGCCAGATCCAATGGGTGTCGATTGCGGTGATCTCGCCCGGACAGGCGGCGGCGACGTGGGTCATCATCGCGAGCGAAACATCGAAGTGATTGTTCGAGTGCGAGCCCCAAGTCATGCCGAGGCGATCGCACATCTCGCCCACCGCCACCGCACCCTGCATGGTCCAGAAGTGGCAGTCGGCGAGCGGGATGTCGACGGCGCGCTGGCCGATCGCGTGATGCAGCTGGCGGAAATCGGTGGCGATCATGTTGGTCGCGGTGGGAATACCGCTGCGCCGGCGGAACTCCGCCATGGTTTCCCTACCGGAGTAGCCCCCCTCCGCCCCGCAGGGGTCCTCGGCATAAGAGAGGATGCCTTTGAGCGGGGCCAGGTAGCGTAGCGCCTCATCCAGCGACCAGGCGCCGTTGGGGTCGAGGGTCACCCGTGCCTGCGGGAAGGCGCGATGGATCGCCCGGATGCATTCGGCCTCGAGCTCGCCATCGAGCACGCCCCCCTTGAGCTTGAAATCCTTGAAACCATATTTCTGCTGGGCGGCCACCGCCAGCGCGGCAACAGCGTCGGGGCCCAGCGCCTCGCGATCGCGCAGGTAGTCCCAGTCCGAGGCGCACTGCTCCCGCTGCGCGCGGCGATACGGCAGTCCGGTGCGCTGGCTATCGCCAATCAGGAAGAGATAGCCGAGCGCCTCGACGCTATCGCGCTGCTGGCCCTCCTGGCCGAGCAGCTCGGCGACCGGCAGCCCGATGGCCTGGCCGTGGAGATCGAGCAGCGCCGACTCCACCGCGGTGACGACATGGACCAGCACGCGCAGGTCGAAGGTCTGCAGGCCGCGCTCACCGCTGTCGCGATCGGCGAAGCGTGACTTGATCTCGCGCAGGATGCGCTTGTACTCGTGCGCATGGCGTCCTTCCACCAACGGGATGCAGGCTTGGAGTACGTCGAGGATGCCTTGTCCGCCGGGTACCTCGCCGGCGCCCTTGCGACCGTCGGCGTCCTCGAGGATCACCAGGTTGCGGGTGAACATCGGCGCATGCGCGCCGCTCAGGTTGAGCAGCAGGCTATCGTGCCCGGCCACCGGTACCACCCTCATGCGTGCGATCGGCGAGCTCATGGTGTCGCTCCTTCCTTGGCCAGGGCGTTGAAGGTCTCGATCAGCCCGGCGAGCGTTTGGCGCTGGGACTGGTTCGGCATGATCAGCGGTGCGCGTACGTGCCCGGCGCCGTGCCCGACCTGCTCGGCACCGGCTTTGATCAGGCTCACCGCATAGCCAGGACAGCTATCGCGCAGCTCGACGAAGGGGACGAAGAAGTCGCGGACCATCCGGCCCACGCGCGCATCCTCTCCGGCGCGCAGGGCGCGATAGAACGCAAGCGCGGCCTCGGGTACGAAGTTGTAGACCGCCGAGGAGTAAGTATTCACTCCTATCGCCAGATAGGCCTCGGCGAAGATCTCCGCGGTCGGCACCCCGCCGATGTAGACCAGCCGGTCGCCGACCGTCTTGATGATGGTGTTGAGCGCCTGGATGTTGCCGACGCCGTCTTTCAATGCGATCAGGTTGGGGCAACGCTCGGCGAGGACACGTACGCTTTTGGCATCGAGCTGGCCATTGGCGCGGTTGTAGAGCACCACCCCGAGCCGAGTGCTGTCGCAGACCGCGGCCACGTACTCGACCAGCCCCTCGCGCGGGCACTCGGTGAGATAAGGCGGCATCAGCAGCAGGCCATCGGCGCCGCCCTGCTCGGCGATACGCGCATGCTCGATGGCGTCACGCTGGCTGCGGCCCGCGCTGGCAAGGATCGGCAGCTTGCCGCCGCAGATCCGGCTCGCGCTTTCGACCACTCGGCCGAGCTCGGCATTGGTCAGCGAAAAGAACTCCCCCGTACCGCCAGCGACGAACAGCGCCGAGACCGGGTGAGACCCCAGCCACTCGAGCCGGGCCTCATAGCCGGCCTGATCGAAATCACCATTGGCATCGAAATCGGTGACCGGAAAGGAGAGCAAGCCATCGTCGAGGGCGGCGCGAAGCTGGGCATGATCGAAATGCATGAGAGATGACTCCAAGGGATGAAGGGTTAGTGCGATTCGCGCTTGCCGTCGACCAGCCGGACGAGACCAAGCGGATTGCCGTCGGCGAGCGCCTGCGGCAGCAGCGTGGCGGGCAGGTTCTGGTAGCAGACCGGGCGCAGGAAGCGCTCGATCGCGAGCGTCCCTACCGAGGTGGTTCGACTGTCCGAGGTGGCGGGATGGGGCCCGCCATGGACCATCGCATCGCACACCTCGACGCCGGTGGGAAAGCCGTTGGCGAGAATCCTCCCGGCCTTGCGCTCGAGCACCGGCAGCAGCTCCAGTGCGGCGTCCAAATCGGCATCGTCGAGGATCAGCGTGGCGGTGAGCTGGCCCTCCAGGGCCTGCGCGATCCGGCTCATCTGCGCCTGGTCATCGCACTCGATCACAAGCGATGTGGCACCGAACACCTCTTCATGCAGCGCGGGCGAAGCGAGGAAGGTGGCGGCATCGACCGCGAACAGCCCGGCCTGGCAGCGGTTCGGCCCGCTCCCCGCACGGCTGCTGGCGACCTCGCGCACGCCGCGCTGGCGGCCCAGGGTGTCGCGCCCCTCGACGTAGGCCCGATGGATTCCCGGCGACAGCATCACCGAGGCGTCCATCTCGGCGAGCGCGAGGGCGACGGCGGACTTGAAGCGCTCGAGCGCAGGGCCGGCGAGGGCGATCACCAAGCCCGGGTTGGTACAGAGCTGGCCAGCGCTGCCGGTGAGCGAGGCGGCGAAGCCCTGGGCGAGCTCCTCATCGCGCGCCTTTAGCGCAGCGGGAAGCATGAACACCGGGTTGACGCTGCTCATCTCGGCGTAGAAGGGAATCGGCTCAGGGCGCCCCTGGGCTACGCGCCATAGCGCAGTGCCACCGGAGCGTGAGCCGGTGAAGCCAGCGGCCTTGATTCGCGCATCCGCGACCAGCGCGGTGCCGATCTCACGGCCCGAGCCATGCAGCAGTGCGAACACGCCCGCCGGCAGGCCGGTCGCCGAGACAGCACGCTGGATCGCACGCCCGACCAGCTCCGAGGTACCTGGATGGGCGCCGTGGGCCTTGACCACCACTGGACACCCAGCGGCCAAGGCGGAAGCGGTATCGCCGCCGGCGACCGAAAAAGCGAGCGGGAAGTTGCTGGCGCCGAACACCGCGACCGGGCCGAGGCCGATCTTGCGCAGCCGATGGTCGAGCTTGGGCAGCGGCTGGCGCTCGGGCTGGGCGCGGTCGAGCCGCACGTCGAGCCACTCACCGTCGCGGACCACGCGAGCGAACAGACGCAGCTGTCCGCAGGTGCGCGCACGCTCGCCTTCGAGCCGCGCCCGGGGAAGGCCGGTCTCGCGCATCGCTCGGACGATCAACCCATCGCCCAGCGCCTCGATCTCGCTGGCGACACGCTCGAGGAAGGCCGCACGCGTCTCGAGCGAGGCCTCGCGGTAGCTGTCGAACGCCTCGGCGGCATACTGGCAGGCCAGCTCGATCTGTTCGAGCGAGGCGCCGGGAAAGGCAGGCGCGAGGGGCTCGCCGCTGGCCGGGTCGATGGCATGGATCGGCGTACCCGGCCCCGGATGGGCGGTGCCGGCGATCAGCTGGTGGCCGGTGATCTCGATCATTCGGTGCTCCTACGACAAGAAGTGGCGGGACGGAACTCAGTTATAAGACATCATACAAACTAGAAACGACTGCGCCTATCGACTTTAGGCTGACAACGCGGCCAGCCCCGGTCGTAGGTTTCACGTGAAACAGGCGAACCTCGCGGGCAACGTGCGCCGGGGTGGGCTAAGTTGATATTCACCTTGGATTACCGTCAAAAGGTCAACCATGTCCCGTGGCCGCAAGATATCGCTTTGGATCGTAGCCGTCGTACTGGCGCTGATCGCCATCGTGCTGATCCTGATCGCAACCTTCGACTGGAACCGGCTCAAGCCGACGATCAACGCGCGGGTCAGCGAAACGATCCAGCGCCCGTTCGAGATCCGCGGCGATCTCGGTGTCGATTGGGGCCGGGACCGGGAGGCGGGAGGCTGGCGCGCCTGGGTACCGATGCCCTACATCCACGCAGAGGACGTCCACCTCGGCAATCCCGAGGGCTTCGACGGCGAGATGGCGAGCCTCGAGCGAGTCGAAGCGAGCCTCGCGCCACTTTCGCTGCTGCACCGTGAAATCCGCGTGCCGAAGGTATCGCTCACCCGGCCGAGCGCTGATCTGGTGCGCCATGCCGACGGCGCGGCGAACTGGGTGTTCGATCTCGGCGAGCAGCAGGACGAGCAGCAGGAAGAGGGCAGCGGCTGGAGCTTTCGCCTCGACGAGGTCGCGTTCGACCAGGGCACCGCGCGCTTTCGCGATGCGATTCTCGATTCCGACTTCAACATCGCGATCGACCCTCTCGGCCAACCCGTGCCCTACGAAGAGATCGCCGGCGCCCAGGCGAATGGTGAAGGGGAAGAAGCGCCCCAGGCGCAGCCGGGGGCGTTCATCTTCGGCTGGAAGGCCGAAGGCCGCTACAAAGGCGAGCCACTCGAAGGCGAGGGCAGGATCGGCGGGATGCTGTCGATGGACGACCCCGATCGGCCCTTCCCGCTCCAGGCCGACGTGCGCTCGGGCACCACGCGAGTACGACTCAACGGCATCCTGTTCCAACCGATGACCTTCGGCGGGCTCGATCTCGACCTGCGCTTCGAGGGCCAGAGCCTTGGCAATCTCGATACCTTGACCGGCCTGGTGCTGCCCAACACGCCCCCCTACGCCACCGACGGGCATCTCTACGTGCGCTTCAACCAGCCAGGCGGCGCGGTGTTCGAGTACCGCGATTTCAATGGCAAGATCGGCGACAGCGACATCCACGGCAGCGTCACCTATACCCTCTCGACACCCCGCCCCAAACTGGTCGGCGAGCTGACCTCGAACCAGCTGCGCTTCGCCGATCTGGCACCGCTGATCGGCGCGGACTCCAACCAAGACAAGGAGGCCCGGGGCGGGACCACGCGCCAGCCGGAGGGCAAGGTACTGCCGGTAGAGAACTTCGACACCGCCGCCTGGGCGACCATGGATGCGGACGTGCGCTTCTCCGCCAGCCGGATCGAACACGGCGAGAGCCTGCCGTTGACCGACCTCTCGACCCACCTGCGTCTCGAAGGCGGCGAGCTGCTGATGGACCCGCTGCGCTTCGGCGTCGCTGGCGGCCAGCTCAATACCACGCTGAGGCTCGAGGGCCAGCGCGAGCCGATGCGCGGACGGATCGACGCCCACGCACGCGGTATGCAGCTGCAGCAGCTGATGCCCAACGCGGGCACCCTGCAGGAAAGCCTGGGCCGGCTCGACGGCGATGCGACCCTGAACGGCAGCGGCAACTCGGTCGCTTCGCTGCTCGCGACCAGCAACGGCGAGCTCAGCATGCTGCTCAGCGATGGCCAGATCAGCCGCAACCTGATGGAGCTCGCCGGGCTCAACGTCGGCAACTGGATGGTCGGCCAGCTGTTCGGCGATGAGCAGGAGCACATCAACTGCGCCGCCGCCAACATCGGCATCGCCCAGGGTGTGGCCGAGCCGAGGGTATTGGTGTTCGACACCGATAATGCGGTGATCAACGTCACCGGCCAGGTCAATTTCGCCACCGAAGGGCTGAACCTCGACATCCACCCCGAGAGCAAGGGCTTCAGAATCTTCACCCTGCGCTCGCCGCTCTACGTCCACGGCACCTTCGCCAATCCCTCTCCCGGGGTCGCCGCCACGCCGCTGATCCTTCGCGGCGCGGCGGCCCTGGTGCTCGGCACCGTAGCCGCACCGGTCGCGGCACTCGGCGCGCTGATCTCACCGAGCGCCGGCGAGGAGAACCAGTGCGCGCCGGTGATCGAGAGCATCCGTGCCCAGGGGCAGTGACGCCCCTTGGCGTTGCGCAAGCTCAGAAGGTGTAGCCGAGGGTCGCCACCACGCTGCGCTCGGCGCCGAAATAGCAGTAGTCGAGGCTATAGCAGGAAGAGACGTAGTCGCGGTCGAACAGGTTGTTGAAGTTGAGCCGCAGATTCAGCCCAGGCGCGCCCAGGCGTTGGAAATCGTAGCCGACCAAGGCGTCGACCAGGGTATAGCTGCCAAGCTCCAGGGTGTTCTCGGCGTCGGCCCAGATCCCGCCGATGTAGCGCACCCCGGCGCCCAGCTGGAGCCCAGCGAAGCGGCCCTGGTCGATACGATAGTCGCTCCAGATCGAAGCCTGGTGACGCGGCGCCTGGTAGGGCGCGTTGCCCTCGGTGCCATCGAGCGTACGGCGGTACTCGACATCGGTGAAAGCGTAGGCGGCGAGCAGCCGCCAGCGCTCGCTCAGCGCGGTATTGGCCTCGAGCTCGACCCCCTGGGAGCGGATCTCGCCCACCGCCCGATAGAAGTTCTCCTCCGGCCGCTTGGCGGCAACGTTGTCCTGCTCGATGTGGAACAGCGCGATGCTGTAGAGATCGTCGCTGCCCGGGCGCTGGTACTTGAGCCCGGTCTCCCACTGCCGCCCCTCGGTCGGCTCGAGCAACTGGCCGTCGACGTCGTAGGCGCTGCTCGGACTGAACGATTCCGAGTAGCTCAGGTAGGGTGAAAGCCCATTGTCGAAGGCATAGAGCACCCCGGCGCGACCGCTGAAGTGGCTGGGGTCGTCGGACACGGCGGTGCCGGCGTCCCGATCGGCGACCTCGGTCTCCACCCAGTCCTGGCGTCCACCGAGCGAAAAGCGCCAGCCACCGAGTTCGATCTGGTCCTGTAGGTAGATCCCGGTCTGACGCAGGTCGCGCCGATAGCGGGTGTTCGAGGTGATCTCCACATCGGCGGGCTGCGAGTAGTCCGGCGCGAACGGATCGATCGCGCTCGCCGTGCCGCCCTGCCAGCCGACATCGTTGCGCCGCCATTGATAATCGAACCCCATCAGCAGGGTGTGCTCGAGAGGCCCGGTTGCGAAGTCGGCCTGGACGATGTTGTCGATCGCGTAGGCGTCGAGCGACTCCTGGCCACCGCTGTAGTAGCGGTTGAGCAGGTCGGAGTCGCCGTTCACCCAGCCATAGCCGTAGACCTGGCGCAGGTCGACCTTGCTGTGCAGGTAGCGGAAGTTCTGCCGCACCGACCAGATATCGTTGAAGCGATGGCCGAACTGATAGGCGAGCATGGTCTGGTCGCGCTCGAAGCGGTCGGAGTCGGGATCGCCGTCGAAGAAGTGGCGCGAGATCCGCTTGCCGTTGTGGGCATTCACCGCACCGTCGGCGGGTGAACCGCTGTGGTAGCTGTTGCCCGGCTCATGCTGCAGGTAGGCCTGGAGGTTGAGAAAGGTGTTCTCGTCCGGGGTCCAGGAGAGCGACGGCGCGAGGGTGAAACGCTTGTGTGGGTCGACCGCGTCGAACTGGGTGTCGGTCTGCTCGGCAAGCCCCACCAGCCGATAGGCCAGGGTGCCGGCGCGATCGAGCGGAGCGCTGAAATCGAACGCGGTGCCCTGGCGTCCCTGGGTCCCGAAGCGGAACTCGACGTGGCGGTAGGGCTCGAGCAGCGGCTTCTTGCTGGTCAGGGCGACCAGCCCGCCAGGCGAACTGTTGCCGTAGAGCACGGAGGAGGGCCCCTTGATCACGTCGATACGCTCGAGGAAGAAGGGATCGATCTGGATCGAATTGTAGCCGCCGGCGTCGCCCATCGATTTCAGCCCATCGAGGAAGACGTTGTCGATGCTGCCATCGCTGAAGCCGCGCATCACCGCGTAATCGTAACGATCGGTAGCACCGATCTGCTCGCTGAATACCCCAGGGGTATAGCGCAGCGCCTGCGAGACGCTGTTCGAGCCTTGGGCATCGAGCTGCGCACGGCCGATCACCGAGATCGACTGCGGCGTCTCGACCAGGGCGGTGGGGGTCTTGGTCGCTGCGCGGCTGGCATCCGAGGTGTAGCCGCTGACCCGCTCCCACTCGTCGGAGCTCTGCCCGGTGACGGTCAGGGTATCGAAGCGCTCACCCGGCGCCTGCGCCGCCTCCACCAGCCGATAGCCGCGCTCGGGGTCGCCCTCGGCGACGAGCCCGGTGCCTTCCAGCAGCTGAGCCAGCGTCTCACCAGGGTCTGCCCCGACGCTTGCGCCCGGGCTTCGCTTTGCGCTGGTGAGCCGTGCGTCGGCGACCACCATCACTCCTGTGACACTGCCGAATCGGATCAGGCTGGCATCGAGCGCGCCGGGGGGAATCGTCACGCTCTCGGCATGGACGGGCGATGCCAGGCCCAGCGCGCTCGCAAGCCCAAGGGCCAGCACCGCACGCCCGGCAAAGGCAACAGAGCAACCAAAAGGAAATACAGCCATTTCAAGCGAGACCTCTCGTCGATGAGGCACCCAGGAGAAGGTGCGTCGGGCGGGCGTTCATCGACTAGGCCGCTCGAGCGGCGAAAATCTGCCCCGCCGCAGGAGAATTCTTTCAGCCTGCGTTGGATGGAACGGCGACCAGCCGGGTCCAATAGCGGGTCAGCCGCTCTAGCCTCACCGGCAGCGCGCGGGCGATGGCCTCGAGTACCCGCTCAGGGTCCGAGACCGGGAAGCTTCCGGTCAGCCTGAGTTCGGCGGCGTCGGCATCGCAGCCGAGATGGCCTGGCTGATAGCGGGCAAGTTCGCGGAGAAAGTCATCCAGCCGGCGGTTCTGCGCTTCGATCCGCCCCTCCGTCCAGGCGATCGCCTGGGGGTCGAGCGCCTCCAGCGACAGCGCGCCGAAGGCGTCGAACCGAGCCCCTTGCCCCGCTTCTATCACTCGTCGCTCGCCCCCGAAGCGAGCGCTCACCTCCACTGCGCCCTCCTCGACGTCGAGCCGGGTCTTCGAATCATCGTCCCAGCGCGTGACCCAAAAGCGCGTCCCGAGCGGACGCAGAGCGCCGTCCTGGCTGATCACTTCGAATGGACGAGCGCGGGGATCGGCCGCGGTCTCGACCATCACCGCACCGTCGAGCAGCCGTACCTGACGGCGGCGGTCATCGAAGCGCAGATCGATCGCGCTGCGCGGCCCAAGCATCAAACGGCTGCCGTCGGGGAGGGACAGGGCGCGCGGGGCGCGCCCTGTGCGCTGGTCGGCCCAGAGGCGCTGCCAGGAAGGAGGCGACCAGCCGTCTCCGGCCACCCCGAGCATGGCCAGCGCCGCTCCGCCCTTGAGCAGCATGCGACGCTTTCTCGCCCGCTCCAGGCCGTCGAGAGCGGCATTCGTCGCACCCGCATCCAGCCGGTCGTTGCCGAGCTCACCATCGATCGCGGCCAGCCGCTGCCAGACCCGCTCGTGCAGAGGGTCGCTCCGCCGCCAGCGCAGGCACTCCTCGAATGCCTGCGCATCGGCGCTGCCGGATGAAAGCCTGACCATCCAGCCAAGTGCCTGCTCGAGCGCGGCCTCCTCTCTTTCACCGCCGGTATTCATCGCAGACATCACAGATCAGCTATAGAGCAGCTGGTAGCAATGGCGGTAGGCACGCAGCATCGATTTCTGCACCGCATTGACGCTTACGCCCTGAAGTTCAGCGATCTGGGCATAGCCGAGCCCATCGAGACGGGAGAGCAGAAAAGCCTCTCGCACCCGCTGAGGCAGCCCATCGAGCAGCCGCGCGACCCGCTCGAGCGCCTCGAACACCAGCGCCCGCTCCTCCTCGGAGGGCGTACAGGCATCGGCACGCGCCGCCAGCGCTTCGAGATAGGCACGTTCGATCTGTTCGCGCCGCCAGAGCCCAATCACCAGGCCATTGGCGATGGTGCTGAGATAGGCCCGGGGCCGCTCGATAACGACCGGCTGTCCGCGCCCCAGCAGCCTCAAGAAGGTGTCCTGCGCGATGTCCGCGGCCTGCTGATGGCAGCGCAGCCGGGTTCGCAGCCAGCCGACCAGCCATTCGCGGTGCTCACGGTAGAGGCACTGAAGCTCGTGATGGACGGGCTTCTCGGAGGTCGGCATGAGTTGAGCAATCGCCTTAGATGAAAGTGATTATCATATTTCTCCCCTCGATCAGCGGCAACTAAGCCTGAGGCAGGATTATTGCCGCTCTAGACCAAGATCGTGCTTGACGTTGCATCGACAATAGGCGCAGGATGCCTGCGTGGGTTGGCAAGTCGTATTCGTCACAAGGCGTCGAGGTTCCTCGATGTTCGGGTGGATATCCCTTGTTTACCTTCTTCATTCGGGTAACACCCGGCAACACGAAGTTATTGACGCTGTCGCGTCATCGAGGAATTAGCAATGGCAACTGGCACAGTTAAGTGGTTCAACGACACCAAAGGTTTCGGCTTCATCTGCCCGGACGACGGTGGCGATGACCTTTTCGCACACTTCTCCGAAATCAAGGCAGAGGGCTTCAAGTCCCTGCAGGACGGCCAGAAGGTCTCCTTCGAGGTCACCCAGGGCCGTAAAGGCCTGCAGGCGTCCAACATTCAGGCTGCCTGAGCTCCAAAAGCTCTAGCGTCTCTCGACGAAGCCCGCGAAAGCGGGCTTCGTCGTTTTCGTGTCTTTCGCTTTTTCCAGCGTTTCCAGCTTCCGCCCATCCTACGCTCGCTCGATCTCCCACCACGATGGCAGCATCCCGCGCACCTCAGCGGTATCGAAACGATCATCGATCAGCCATAGCGCACCGCGATCGCCCTCATCCCGGATCACTCGCCCCGCTGCCTGGATCACCTTGGTCAGACCAGGATAGAGGTAGGCATAGCGATATCCCTGCGACGCTCCAAAAAGCGCGCCCAGCCGCTGGCGCAGCGCCTGGTTGACGGCATTGAACTGAGGCAGGCCCAGGGTGGCGATGAAAGCGCCGACCAACCGGTCGCCTGGTAGATCGACCCCCTCGCCGAAGGCGCCGCCGAGTACCGCGAAACCGATACCCTGCCCTCCGGGCGCGAAGCGCTCCAGAAAGGCGCGACGCTGCTCCTCTCCCATCCGCCGCGACTGCCGCCACTGCACGAGCCCGGGCGCCTTCTCGGCGAGCCGCTCGGCGACACGTTCGAGGTAATCGAAACTGCTGAAGAAGGCGAGGTAGTTGCCGGGGCGCGCAGCGTAGCCTGCCTGGATCAGCTCGACGATCGGCTCGATCGACGCCTCGCGATCGCGATAGCGGGTGGATATCCGCGAGACCGTGCGAACCTTCAACTGGACGGCTGCGAACGGCGAGGCGACATCGAACCAAGCGGTCTGCGCCGGCAGCCCGAGCAGGTCGATGAAGTAATCGGTCGGCGCGAGCGTCGCCGAGAACAGCACGCAGGCGCGGGCCGCCTCGAAACGCGGCGCAAGCCAGGGGCCTGGCACCAGGTTGCTCAGCTTCAGCCGGAGCGTCTCCCGCGGCTTGCCGGGCAGCCGCTCGAACTCGCATTGGAAGTGCCTTGCGTCGAACAGCTCGAGCACACGGGCGAAGCCGAGCGCCTGCAGATAAAAGCGCATGAGTTCGGGGTCGACCGGCTCGTCGAGCTGGGTGGCCAAGTGCTCCCCGAGTCTCGCGGTGAGCCCGGTAAGCTCCCCGACCAGTGACGATGGGACCTCCTCGAGCACTCCTTCGAGCGGCGCCTCGCCCGCCGATGGGGCGAGCGCCTGGCGCTGGGTGCGAAACGCACGCGCCAACCGCTCGAAGCCCCTACGCAGCCCCTTGGGGGCACTGCGGGCAAGCTCGCGTACCGAGCGCTCATCGAGCTCGGCGCTGAACATCAGCCGCCCGCGCTCGACCAGGTTATGCGCCTCGTCGACCAGTACCCCCACCCGCCAGCGCTGCTCCTGGGCCAATGCGTGCAGCATACCGCCCAGGCCGAAGTAGTGGTTGTAGTCACCGACCACCACGTCGCTCCAACGCGCCATCTCCTGGCCGAGATAATAGGGGCAGATGCCCTCGGCCAAAGCCAGCCGGCGCAGCGTCTCGGCATCCAGCAGCGAGCGCTCGCCATCTACCTGCTCCAACGCCTTCGCGCGTGCGGCGGGAAGACGATCGTAGAAGCCCGCGGCCAGCGGGCAGCTTTCCCCATGGCAGGCCTTGTCCGGATGCTCGCAGCTCTTCTCCCGCGCGATCAGTTCGAGCGCGCGCAGCGGTGTGTCGAGGCCGGGGGATAGCCGTGCCAGCGCATCCAGCGCGAGCTGCCGCCCGGGCGTCTTGGCGGTGAGGAAGAAGACCTTGTCGAGCTTGCCGGCGGGCAGCGCCTTGAGCAGCGGGAACAACGTGCCCAAGGTCTTGCCGATGCCGGTCGGCGCCTGGAGCAGCAGCGGCCGTTCGAGGCGCGCGGCCTTGTACACCGTCTCTGCCAGCGCGCGCTGGCCGGGTCGAAAATCGGCCATCGGAAACTTCATCGAAGCAAGCGCTTGCTCACGCTGGAGGGCATGCTTTGCCTCCTGCTGCGCCCAGGATAGGAACGCCTCGCAGGTCGCGGTGAAGAACCGCTCCAGCGCATTTCGATCGTGCCGCGCACGAATCACCGTCTCGCGCTCCCGGTCGATGTCGAAGTAAACCAGCGCCAGCTCGATCTCCTCGAGCGCGAAACGCTGGCAGGCGAGCCAGCCGTAGATCTTGGCCTGGGCCCAGTGCAGCTGGCGATGATTGTCGGGCTGGCGCTCCAGCTCGCCACGGTGGGTCTTGATCTCCTCGAGCCTCGGCACCGTCGCGTCGAAACCATCGGCGCGCCCGCGCACTTTGAGCTCACGGTACTCGCCCTCGAGGTTCAGCTCGCGCTGGTAGCCCGCGCCGCGCCGCGCGGCCACCTTGGCATGCCCCTCGATCCCTTCGAGCGCGCTCGGCGAAGGCGTGAAGCGCAAATCGAGATCGCCGCGCTTGGCAACGAACTCGCAAAGCGCCCGCACCGCGACGGTATAGCTCATCCCGGCGCTTCCGCCCAAGCCACCCAGCACACCGACACCGGGATGCCGTACTCGAGGCAGTGGGCGATCATCCGGCGCTGGTTGTCCTGCAGCCGGTCGCCCGGCCCCTTGACCTCGACCATCCGGTAGCGGCGCTGTTCGGGCCAGAACTGGATCAGGTCGGGGAAGCCTGCACGGTTGCGCTTCAGGTCGCTCAATAGCCACAGGCACCACTGCTTCAGGTGCGCCGCCGGCAGGCAGGCCAGTGCGCGTTCGAGCAGCGTCTGGTCGAGCACTCCCCAATGGACGAACGGCGATTGGATACCCTGCTTGTCGACGAAGCGTCGCCGGATCGTCTCCAGGTAGCGGTCATCGTCGAGTTCGGCCAGACAGGCATCGAACAGCGCGCGGCGGCGCTCGACGAAGCCTTCGCGGAGGAGATCGGCCGGCCCGGCGTGGAAGGGATGGAAGAAGGCGCCGCTGATCGGGGCGAAGATCGCCTCCCAGCAGAGCAGCCCGAACAGCGAGTTGAGCAGGCCATTCTCGACGTAGTGGACCGGCGCCTCCGGCCGGGTCAGATGATCGCGCACCGCAGCCTCGACGCTCGGGCTGCGCGGAAGGCACAGCTCGAAGCTCTCCACCGGCACGCTCTTGGCCGCCGCGGGGCGAGGCAGCCCGAGACGACGATGCAGCCTGGGCGCGATCCGCGACAGCTGCTGGCGCTCCTCGGCGCTCTCCGGCGCGTCCTGCGCCTGCCTGGCCAGCGCCATCGCCGCCTCCGTGCGCCCCGACCGCTCGAGCAGCCGAATCCTTCTTACCCTGGCCCCCGGAGCCTGGCATAGCGCATAGATCGATAGCGAGCGCTCACTATGACCGAGACGCTCGAGCTCCTTCGCGTAGCCGAGCAGCAGTCGCTGGCGGCGCTGCTCGATCCATGGATTGTCGAGCGCTCCCTCCATCGCCCAGCGCCCCCCCTCCCCTTCCATCGCCTCCATGCCCTCCCGCTCGAGGCGATCTCGCAGCCGATGCAGGCGCAGGTAGTCCTCGACCTCTCCACGATGGTGGAAGCCGCGTGATACGGGATCGAGCCGGATGCGCTCGAAGCGGTAGATGCCGAGGTCGGCGAGCACGAATTCGGAGAAGTCCTGGCGCAGGTTGCCGAAGAACATCAGCCGCAGCCGGTCGTAGCGCGCCGGGGCACGCAGCTCGACCACCCGATCGGCGATGCCCGGCGCCCACCGCGCCAGCGAGCGCGGCTCGGGCCGCTTGGCCGAAAGCGACGCGCACCAGTCAGCCTTGCGGGTTCCCACCGGCGGCAGCTCGAGGAAGGTTTCGAGCTCGGCACGCCGCAGCAGCGAGAACAGCGCCTCGAGCGAGAGCGCGGGCTCCGGGTCGACCAGGCCGGCAGCGGCCAGCGCCTGAAGCGCGCTCTCCCGGCCGCCGACCGCTTCGATCTCGGGATAGACCAGCTTCGAGACCCGGAACAGCTCGCCCTTGCGCATCACCATCCGCGCCAGCAGCGCGCGTGCCGCGACCGGCAAGCGGGAGAAAAGCTCGATGAATCCGCGCTCGTCATCGTCGAGCAGGTCATCGTAGCGACCAGCGACCCAATCGAGCAGGGTGTGAAAATTGTCGAGGTAGTAAAGCGGGTCTTCGAGCGGATGGCTCATTGCCGATCCCATTGGGACTGTATATCCGCACAAGATATCAGCCTATCCTCAGCTTCGCCAAACCTTGCGCGAACGCTCCAAGGGGCCAGGCTGCTAAGATGAAGGAAATCTGATCCGTCCAGATCCGTTCCACCGAGGAGGCTTGATGATCCGGACCGTGCTGCTCGCCCTTGCCCTGGCCTTGCTGGTGCTCGGTCTGGTGTTCTGGCTGTTCAACCTGATGGCCTTGGGCACCAAGCGCTCGCTCTACGCCACCCTCGGCGTCGGTGCCGCCATGCTGGTCGTCGCTCTGCTGATCGGCCTGGTGGTCAGCGGCCAGGAGCGCCCGAGCAACGACCCCACCTTCCAACAGCGCTACCTGCGCGTCGCTACCCTGCGCGAACCGAAGCGCATGCCGTCGCTTGCGATCTGCCCCTCGAGCGATCCTCGCCACCTGCTACTGCTCGATTCCAATGGCGAACCGGTCGACGACATCCAACAGGCGCAGAGCGTCTGGTGCGAGCGGCACCCGCGGGACTAGCCGGCTCATTCATCGCCGCAAGGGATCGAAACGAGCGCGACGAACGAGGCCGGATGCGGCAATCACGCACGGAGCACTTTACGTCAACGTCACCATGCTTAGAATGCCCGCTATCCGCCAGGCGCGCGGAAGCCACAGCGCCCTTTCGTTCGACCCCATATCTCCCCAAGGTCCGCTCGCATGTCAGCCACCTACAGCATCTCCGCGCTCGCCAGCGAACTGGCCATCACCACGCGCACGATTCGCTTCTACGAGGAACAGGGGCTGCTCGAACCCGAGCGCCGCGGCCAGGAGCGGATCTACCACGAGCGCGACCGCAGCGCGCTGATCCTGGTGCTGCGCGCCAAACGACTCGGCTTCTCGCTCAACGAATGCCAAGCGCTGCTAGCGCTGTGCACGCAGCCGGCCGGCGACGATCCCGCCGGCCTGGGTGCGCGCATGGAGGGCATCGCCGCGCTGAGATCGAAACTGGCCGAACAGCGCGAAGCGATCGAGCAGCTCGACCAGCGCCTCACCGAAGCCGAAACCAAAACTCGCGACCGCCTCGAGACGCTGCGGGCACCGCGCCGCGGCTCGCGCCCGGATGAACAGCAGATGACGCTGTTCCGCTTCGACCAGCCGGACGGCTAGTGCCCGCCTCCTTGGATCTACCAGTGGGCCCTCACCGTGCCTGGCTGCCATACACGGCGAAGGTGAAAGCCAGATATGCGGCAAGGGTCGAGGTCATATCCTGGTGATCCTTGCTCGGATTGACTTCAGTGATCGCCATTGCGGCGCAGTGCGGTGCGAGCAGCTCTACCATCTCCAGGGCTTGATCAGCGCCAATGCCGCCTGGCTCGTGGGCTCCAGCGCCGGGCGCGTAGGCAGGATCGATGGCGTCGATGTCGAAGGAGAGATAAAGGTGGTCGGCGCCGCGCACCCGCTCGAGGATTCTCTCCACCGTATCTCGTGCCCCCAGGCGCAACGCTTCACGCGCAGAAATGTGGATTAATCCATGGTCACGCTTGAAACGCCCGGAGGCCGGAAAATTGAAATGCCGCTCGCAGACCTGGACGCAATCACCTGCCTGGATACGCTCGAGCTCCAGGGCCCGGCGCATGCCGCTGGACTGACTATAGCGACCCTGCCGAGAGCTCGAGTCCATCAGGTCGAGGTGGGCATCGAAGTGAACGATGCCAATCCGTCCGGGCAGCGCATCATGGACGCCCCGCGCAATCGGAAACAACAGGCTATCGTCGCCGCCGATCATGATCGGCGTTCGTTTGGCGTGTAGCGACTCGCTCACTGCGGCGCTGGTCGCGGCAAAGGTAGCGAGGGTGTCATGGGGCACGACTTCGACATCGCCGCGATCGACCAGCAGCCGTTCACCGACCTCCATCACTTCGTCGTTCTCGAGGCTGTAGATGCAGCCGTCCTCGACGCGCATGGAGATCCACCGCGCGCACTCGCGCACCTTGGCCGGCGCTTCCCTCGACCCTGGCCAGCCAAGGGTGGATTCGCCGTCGAAGGGGATACCCCAGAGATCGAATTGTCGTTCGTTCATGCTTTGACTCGTCCATCGGAGGAAATGGGACGCTAGCGCTGCACTAGATAACCCGCCCAGCGCCGCTCAGCCCAGTGCAGCAGGCCAACCAGAGAGAGGGTCAGGATTAAGTAGAGCAGCCCCGCGGTGACATAGGGTTCGAACTGGATGTAGTAATTGAGGGTCAGGTTACGAGCGACGCCCGTGATCTCCATCAGCGTCACGGTGCTGGCTAGCGAGGTGGCATGCATCAACATCACCGCCTCATTGCCATACAGCGGCAGCGAGCGGGTCAGCATGGCCGGCAGGTAGATTCGTCGCGTGCGCACCCATGCGCTCATGCCGAACGCGCGAGCGGCTTCGATTTCGCCGCGCGGCAGATGAGCGAGCCCGGCTGCGAATATCTCGGTGGAATAGGCGGCACTGTTGAGCACGAAGGCGAGCAGCACGCAGACCAACGGGCTCGATAGCCACGGCCACAGCCAGCTCTCGCGCAGGAGCTCGAACTGGGCTAGTCCGAAGTAGATCAAGAACAGCTGGATCAGCAGCGGAGTGCCGCGGAACAGCAGGGTATAGCCCGAAATGATTGCGCGGGTCACTGCGCCACCTGACCATTTGGCCAATGCCAGCGGTACGGCGAGCAGAAAACTGAACAGCAGCGAGGCCAAGGTCAAGCCAAGCGTCAAACGCAGCCCGGAAAGATAGAGCCCGGCACTATCCAAGATGATGTCCCAGTTCATCACCTACTCCCTGCGCTCGAAGGCATAGCGATCGGCCACCAGCCTGAGTACGCCAACCGACACCAGCGTCACGGCGAGGTAGAAGCCCGCAGCGACCAGGTAGAAGAGAAAAGGCTGCCCAGTAGCCTCGGCTGCGCCGCGGGCGCGAAACATCACGTCATGCAGACCGATCAGCGAAACCAGCGCCGTTGCCTTGGCCAGCACCAGCCAGTTGTTGGCGAAACCGGGCAGCGCCAGACGGATCATCTGCGGCGCAATGATCAGGCGCAGCAGCGCGATCGGCCCGAAGCCGCAGGCGAGCCCTGCTTCGATCTGACCACGAGGCACGTTCTGCAGCGCCGCGCGAAAAGTCTCGGTCATGTAGCCGCCAAAGATCGCCCCGAGGGTCAAGATCCCGGCTACCCAGGGATCGAGCTCGAAATAGGCATCGCTGCCGAAGGCCTCCAATCCTTGATTGACCAGCGCGGGCAGGCTGTAGAAGACCAGCAGCAGCAGCACCAGGTCGGGCACCCCTCGCATCAGCCCGGTATAGCCCCCTGCCAGCAACCGTAGCCAACGCCGCCGCGACAGCTTGCACGCGGCGCCTACCATCCCGAGCACCACCGACAGCAGCAAGGAGGCTCCCGCGAGAGTGAGGGTCACCCTCGCGGCCCCCAGGATGGTCAGCGCATAGTCACCGAGCATCGCACGCCCTCACTCACCACCGAGGTACTTGGCGTCCAGCGCCTCGATCGCACCTGTTTCACGCAGCTTCGCCAGCCCTTGGTCGAGCTTCTCACGCAGCGCGTCGTTGCGCTTGTTGACCGCGATCGCCACACCCTCGCCGAACTCAGGCGCATCTTGCCCCGTATAGCGTGGCCCCATCAGGGTAAACCCCTCTCGGCCTCGATCACTCAGGAACCCATAGGTGATCTGGGCCTCATAGCTCATCACCAGGTCGGCGCGCCCGGACACCAACTCAAGATAGGCGGCACTGCTACTGTCGTAGCGCTTGATCGTCGAGCGCGGGAAGTGTCGCGAGACGAACGCATCCATCGGCGTGCCGGTCTGCACCGCGATGGTCGCACCGGCAAGATCACCCTCGACGAAGTCGTATTCACTGCCGTCACGCCCGACGAAACGAAACACCGGACGTGAGTAAACCTCGGTAAAGGCCATCGATCGGCGTCGCTCTTCGGTGACGGTGAGCTGCGAGATCAACGCGTCGTACTTGCGCGACATCAGCCCAGGGATCATGCCGTCCCACGCGGCTGCGATCAGTTCGCAGTCGAGCTCGGCCGCCTCGCACACGGCCTGTGCCAATTCGACGTCGTAGCCGGCGAGCTGCCCTTGGGCATCGATGTACTCGAACGGAGGGAAAGTGGCATCGGTCGCGATCTTGATCGGCTGCTGCGCAAGGGCCTGGGCGCCGGTACACAGCAGCGTGGCCAGGCACAAGGAGGAAAGTGCGTATCGCATGGAGGTCGAGCCTCGTTGTCGTTGGTCTGGGGTAGGAGTCATCGATTACGCTCAACCAAGGCCGAGAAGCCGCCGCAAACGCGGACTGCGCGGGTCGCCGAACACCGCCTCGGGCGCCCCTTGCTCCTCGATTCGACCTCGATGGAGAAACAGCACCCGGTCGGAAACCTGCCGAGCGAAGGACATTTCATGCGTCACCAGCAGCATCGTGCGTCTCTCGTTCGCCAGGGCGCGCATCACTTCAAGCACTTCGCCCACCCGCTGCGGATCCAGCGCAGAGGTGGGTTCATCGAACAGCAGCACCTCCGGCGCCAGGCACAGCGCCCGCGCGATGGCCACGCGCTGCTGCTGGCCGCCCGAAAGACGCTCGGGGTAGCGACGGGCGATGCCGGCCTCGAGCCCTACCTTGGCAAGCTGCGCCAGCGCCTGTGCCCTGGCAGCCTCCTCGTCGCGACCCAACACGTGGCGCTGGGGAAGGACCAGGTTGTCGAGCACGCTCATATGGGTCCACAGGCAAAAGCTTTGGAAAACCATTGCCAGACGCGCGCGAAAGCGCCGAAGCTGCCTGGCATCGACTGCGACCAGCTCGCCACCGGGACGCTCGCTGCAGGTCAGCAACCGCTCGCCGTCGAGGCGGATGTCACCGCGAAACGGCCGCTCGAGAAAGTTGATGCAGCGCAGCAAAGTGCTCTTGCCTGAGCCGCTGGCCCCGATCAAGCTGATCACTTCGCCTTCCTCTGCGTGGAAGGAAACGTCGTCGATCACCAGATGGTCGCCGTAGCGTTTGCACAGACCTTCGACCTCGAGCTTGGCCATACGGGCCCTCATCGATGCTCAGCCACGCGACGTGCCGGGGGGAGGAACGATGACCCAGAGCGCCGTGCAGGGCTCGTCGTCGCTCGGATTGACCCACGAATGCGGCAGACGGGGAGAAAAGGTCAGGGTGTCCCCGGAGGAGAGCAGGTAAACCTGCTCACCGATCGTGATCGAAAGCCGACCGGACTTGATATGGACCAGATCCGCGGCGGCCTCGAGGGAATAGGGCTCGCTGCCAGAGCCTCCCCCCGGCTCGATCTCGGAATAAAGCGCCATGAGATGTTCGCTGCCGGCCCCGCCGACGATGAACTCGCGCATGCCCTCGCCACCGAGACTGATGGGCGTGCCGCAACCGGCCGGCACGTAACTGGCTTCGGGTGACTCGAACAGTTCACCGGGCCTGATCCCGATCGCATCACAAATCCGCAACAGCGAAGCGACCGAAGCCTGAGCGATATCGCGTTCGAAGCGGCTGAGGAAGGATTTGCTCATCCCGGTGCGCTCTGCGACCTCGATGATCGATAGCCCCTTCATTCGCCTGAAGCTGCGAATCCGCTGCCCAAGGTGAATACCGCTCGCCTCGAAGGGAGTCGCTGCGTGCGTCGCACGGCTCATGCCATCGTCTCGTTGCTCCATACCGGCTCCGCAAGTTGCATATTAAACAACCGACAAAAAAGCAAAGAACAAGCCAGGGCCTCATAAAACATCTGAATATCAATCATATAGTTAACAAAGTGCATTTCACTCCTTGGGCCGGCATGAAAAATCCGCGCCAAAAGGATGCGATCAGCGATATTTGTTTCCTCATATGCACCTCGATGAATGCAGCGATCTGCCGGTTGCGCACCGGCGCATGCACGCCAGGCATGGCGGTGCTGCGGCTTCTACGCATCCGGCCCGAGTGCTAGACTCGGTCCTTGGAGTGGACCGCTGGGCGCTCCGCGCTGCTCCCATCCAGTCCGTTTCCCCGTCTTCGAAGGCCCGCCCCCATGAGAAGCAACGTACTGCCCATCTCCCGCCAATGTTCCAGCAAGGAGCAGCGACTGCTGCGTGCCTTGCGTGCGATGAACGGGCGTAACGCCTGGCCCTCCCATGCGGGGCACCTGCTCGAAGAGCTGGACGTGGACAGTAGCGGCATCTATTCCCTGGCGCGCTTGATGCGTGCGATCGAGGACGAACTCGAGGACTTCGAGCTGCTCGGGCCGAGCTCGCCGTTCGTCTCGCGCGATGAGCTCAACTTGCTCGCGGCGCTGGGCCAGCCGCTCGAGGTCGAGGAGGCGGCGCGCACGCGTGCGCGGATCATCGGCAACGAGGAGTTTCGCGGCGCGGAGCTGATCAGGGCCTGTGCGGAGGCGCTCGAGCGCGCCAATGTGGCGCTGCGCCCGCGGGCGCCGCTCAAGGTGGCGCTCAATCCGCTCGACGACAGCGCCAACCTGCGGGTGCGCCCGCAGTCCGAGCGGCGCCTGCGCCCGGTGCAGGTCGAATCGATCGAGGAGGTGACTCCGCGCGTACGCCGCCTGCGGCTGACCGGCGAGGCGTTCGATGACTTCGACCCCAGCCTGCCAGCCCAGTGGGTGCTGCTGTTCTTGGGCGAAGGCGAGCAGCGCAACCGCGGGCGGATCTACGTCGTGCGCGAATTCGATGCCGCGGCCAGGCGGTTGACCCTCGACCTGGTGCTCAACCAGGAAGGCGAGACCTCGAATTGGGTACGCAGCGCCAAGCCCGGCGATCGGGCGCTCATCGCAGGTCCCCGCGGCGGCTTCGCGCTGCACGAGGAGGAGCCTTGGCTGCTGCTGGCCGGCGATGAGAGCGCGCTGCCGGCGATCGTTTCGATCATTGCCGCCCAGCCGAGAGAGCGGCGGATCACGGCGCTGATCGAGGTCGAAGATCGCCGTGAGATCCAGCCGCTGCCGAGCCATCCGCATCTAGATGCGGAGTGGCTGGTGCGCGGCGAATCGCGCTCCCTCGCCGCCGCGATCCAGGCCTGCGCCAGCGATCACCAGCACGGCTATGCCTGGGTCGGCACCGAAGCCAGCGATGCTCGCGAGATCCGGCTCCAGCTGACCCGGATGCGTGGCTTCGGCTTCGAACGCACCCATGTCACCGGGTTCTGGAAGCGTGGCGAGCCACGCTACAAAGACCTCGCCGCCGGCTGAAGCCGCGAAAGGACGCAGACCAGGGTCGCCCATGCCAGTTCCCTATCCTTCTTTCGACGCAGTGACCATCACCAGCGTCGCCAATCCGCGAGTCAAAGCGCTGCGCAAGCTCAAGGAGCGCAAGTATCGAGAGCAACTTGGCCAGCACCTGGTCGAGGGGGTAAGGGCGATCGCCGACGGCCTCGATGCCGAGGCGCAGCTGGCCTGCCTGCTGTTCGACGTCGATGCGCGCGCGACCGATCCCGCCCTGGCGGCGCTGCTCGCCCGTGCGGCCGGCCTCGGAGCCGATCTGCTGCCGACCACCCGCGAGGTGCTCGGCGGCTTCTCGGCCCGTGCCAACCCCCATCACGCGGTCGCGGTGTTCAAGCAGCGCTGGACCGTGCTCGATACGCTCTCGCCGCGGGCCGACGAGGTGTGGATCGCGCTGGAGTCCCCGCGCGATCCAGGCAATCTCGGCACCATCATCCGCAGCTGCGAGGCGGCAGGCGGTGCCGGCGTAATTCTCATCGACGACGCCTGCGATCCCTACTCACCGGAGGCGATGCGCGCCAGCACCGGCGCGCTGTTCGGTGTGCGGCTGGTGCGCAGCCGGCGCGACGAGTTCATCGCCTGGGCGGCGCGCGAGCCGCTCGAGCTGATCGGCACCGGGCTTGCGCGCAGCGAGGACTATCGCTCGCCGGACTATGCCGGCCCCACGGTGCTGCTGATGGGCACCGAACGCGACGGCCTGAGCGACGAGCTCAGTCTCGCCTGCGACCGTATCGTGCGGATTCCGATGCGCGGTCGCACCGATTCGCTCAACCTCTCGGTCGCAAGCGCCCTGATGCTGTTCGAAGCGACCAACCGCAAGGCCGGCGCCTGAGCCAGGTTTCACGTGAAACGTCATCATCCGGCCAGCGCGTACTCCACCGCCGCCTCGACGTGCAGCCGGGTGGTATCGTAGAGCGCCACACCGGTGTCCGGCGGGGTGACCAGCAGTCCGATCTCGGTACAGCCGAGGATCACCCCTTGGGCACCGCGAGCAGCCAACGCCTCGATCGCCTCGACGTAGCAGCGACGCGACTGCTCATGCAGCTCGCCATGGCACAGCTCGTCGAAGATGATCCGGTCCAGCTCGGCGATGCTCGGCGTATCCGGCACCAGCACGTCGAGCTCGAACTCCCGTTAACCATCGGCGAACGATGCGCCCAGCGCTTTTTCGCCACCCCGACAATCCGACGGCCTTGGCTGGGCCCCAGGACCAAAGTCGCGGCTCGATTTGTCATTGCCGCCCCGATTGGCCACCATGAAAGACGGTTCGGCCCAAGCGTACGACGCCCTGCGGCCCTTCGAAGAACGACAATGAGAGGATTCGCGATGCATGACGCTCACCCGATCGAGGCAGTGATTTTCGATATGGACGGGCTGCTGCTGGACTCCGAGCGGCTGGCGATGGAAGCGCTGGTGGCGGCGGGAGACGAGCTCGGCTATGAGATGCCCGAATCGTTCTGCCAGGCGATGATCGGTGTGCCGGCCGACCGCTGCCGCGCGATGGTGGTCGAGACCTACGGCGCGGATTTCCCGCTCGAGCGCTACTTCGCCGCCCAGGAGGTGCACCTGCGCGCGATGGTCGACAACGGCCGGCTGAGCACCAAGGCGGGCGTCGGCGCACTGCTCGACCTGCTCGACAGCCATCGCCTGCCCCGTGCGATCGCCACCTCGTCGAGCCGCTACCGTACCGATCACCACCTGGCGCTGGCCGGCATCGACGGCCGCTTCCAGGCGATCGTCACCCGCGACGACGTCTCGCGCGGCAAACCCCATGCGGACCCTTACCTCGCCGCCGCGGATAAGCTCGGGGTCGCACCGGCCAGCTGCCTGGCCCTCGAGGACTCCTACAACGGCATTCGTGCCGCGCACGCGGCGAACATCCCTGTGATCATGATCCCGGACCTGCTGCCGCCGACCGACGAGATGCGCGACACCGCGCTGAAGGTGGTCGACACGCTCCATGACGTCGTCGAGTGGCTGACCCCGAGGCTCGCCGCCCGCAGCGCATGACGCCAGGCTCCTTCGCGCAAGCGCCCGAGAGGCGCAGGAGTTCCCTGCGCCTCGCAGGCTGCTGACAAAGTATTTGAAGATGCCACGATGGTTTCCAGCCGCCTCCGAGAGCGCGCTGGACGGCAATCGCTTGCACCGGGGTTTGCGACATGGATGTCGCAAAAGGCGCGCCCGGACAGGG
>NZ_KK211226.1:182971-199727 GCF_000621205.1 Halotalea alkalilenta DSM 17697
CCGCCCCTCGCATCTAAGCGAGCAAGAGGTGCGTTAGGACCCAAACGGTTCTCGACTCGCCAGGATCGAGAGCGTCGCTGGGTCAAAAGGGGTTTGTCATTAATCTGAGAGGCGCAGAAGTTCCCTGCGCCTCGCCGGTCTTTGGCCCCGGTCACGCGATGCTCAGTCGGGATAGTGCTTGCCGAGGATCGTCTCGCCGAGATGCGCGGCGATCACCTCGTGAATGTCATAGCGGTGCAAATCGCTGATCGCCTGGGCAAGCTGGCTCGCGACCTGCTCCTGGCGCGGTAGCGCGTCGCCGAACACCTCGTCGTAGTCGAGGAAGGTCTCGGCGCGCAGCATCGGGTTCTCGCGCGTCGCCCTGCACAGCCGCCTGATCTCGTCTTTGTTCGGGTCCTGGATGCTGACCGCAGTGCCGGCGGTATCGATCAGCGCGAACCAGCGGATCCAGGCAGCGATGGCGAGGATGGTGCAAGGGATGTCTCGACGCTCGGCGAGGTTGTAGCGCATCGGTTCGAGCAGCCTGGTGGCGAGCTTCATCGAGCCGTTGCGCCCGACCCGACCCACCTCGTGGCGAATCGCCGGATTGGCCAGCCGGCTGATCAGGCCGTCGATGTAGCGATCGCGCCGCTCGCGCGATACCGGCACCGTCGGCCCCTGCTCGGAGCGCATGAAGCGCTCGGCGAGCCGAGCGATCAGCGGATCCTGGATCGCCTCGGCGATGGTGCGATAGCCGGCCAGCGCACCGATGTAGGCGAGCAGCATATGGGTGCCGTTGAGCAGCCTGAGCTTGGCGATCTCGAACGGCTCGACGTCGCTGACGAAGGTCGCCCCCCCTTCTTCCCAGCGCGGCCTGGGGCCATCGAACTCCTCGATCACCCAATCGAGGAACGGCTCGGCCACCACCGGTGCCGCGTCCTCGACACCGAGCAGCCCGAGCGCCTCGGCGCGGTCCGAGTCGCTGGTCGAGGGCGCGATGCGGTCGACCATGGTGTTGGGGAACTGCACGTTGCGCTCGATCCAAGCCGCAAGACCGTCATCCTCGAGCGCGGCGAAATCGCTCACCGCCTGCTTGAGCGTCGCACCGTTGGCGGTGAGATTGTCACAGCAAAGGATCACCGGCGGCACATGCCCCGCATCCCGGGTCAGCGCCAGCCCTCTCACCAGCGCGCCGATCGGCGTCGCCGGGCGCACGGCGCCAAGATCGGCGCGGATCGCCGGGTCCCCGGCGTCCAGCCGGTGGCTTGCGGGATCGAGAAAATAGCCGCGATCGGTGACGGTCAGGGTGACGATCCGGGTCTCGGGATCGGCCAGCCGCGCAGCGAGACCGCGGGCATCGCTCGGGGCATGGACCACCTCGGAGATCGCGCCGATCACCTCGGCACGGCTGCCCTCGGCGCTGCGCTCGATCAGGGTGTAGAGCCCCTGTTGAGGGGCCAGCGCATCGGGGGTGGTGCGACGCACGAGGCTTGCCGAGCTGATTCCCCAGCGCAACCCGGCATCGCCCTCGGCCTCGATCGCACGCTGGGTCACCAGCGCCTGGTGGGCGCGGTGGAAAGCGCCGCAGCCGAGATGGAGTATGCCGCTGCGCAGTTTCGCCGGATCGAAGCGAGGGCGGCGTATTCCGGCCGGAAGCCCGCTCAGGCATGTCCGGTCGAGTCGGCGCACGGAAGAGATCGCATAGGACGGCGGCGTCGTATGGGTTTCAATCACGCTCATGGCTCGTCTCCTGGACGCAAGCCGCAGCGTTGGATACAGCGACGGGCGATGATTCGGCCCGCTTTCGACTCACAGCGCCGGATGGCGCACGCGACCAAAGTCAGCTTGCGACCTGTCGGGTTTTATTGTTGAACCCTATTAGGCTTACCACACCGAGGCCTCGAGGTCACCTTCACTTGGCCCGATCACGCGCAAAGCGAGGCGATTCATGATAGCTTCACGCCGCCCAACCAAGCCCGCAGCAGGCCCTGTGATGACCACTCTCGACCGCTTCCAAGCCATCCTTAGCCGCTACCACGATGCGCTCGTCACCGCGCTCGAAAGCGACGGCCTGGTGCCCGAATTCCTCGCTACCGCCACGCGCAGCGACCGCCCTCCGCGGCTCTTGTGCCAGACCCGGGGCATCATCTACCTGGTGCATTTCCAGCTTGCCTGCGCCCATCCGCCGGCGGCCAAACGGGCAGCCGAGCTCTACGAAGCGATGCGCCCGCGCTATCTGCGCCACCTGGGCGGCCGCTACACGCCGCCCGCCCAGCACGACGGCGGCGCGCGCTACGAGCTCGCCTTCCTGCTCAATGCCCAGGTACAGCTGGCCGAGCTCGAGCCGGTCGAAGGGCTGGACGATGATCTCAACGCCACCCTCGACGACATCCTCTCGGCGCCGTTCGACACCTGGCTGCAGCCGCGGGCGGGCGGCGACTTCCTCGAACTCAACGCCCTGATGCACCTGTTCGAGGCCCTGACCATCACTCAGCGCTACCGGCCACAGCCGCGCATCGCCGCGCATATCGAGCGCATCGCCCGGGTGGCCAGCGAACGCTTCCTCGATACCGAGCACGGCCTGCTCGCCGAACGGATCGCCGAGGACGGCCGGCTGCTCGAGTACGATCTTGGCCACAACTACGAATGGGCCTCGCTGCTCCTGCTGAATGCCGATCTCGGGCTGGACTTCGCCGCCCTCGACCCGAAGACCCTGTGCAGCGCAGCCGAGCGCGTCACTCTCGAATCCTTCGCACCGCGGATGATCTCCAACCAGCTCGACGCCGAGCGCCGCCCGATGGCCTTCGACGCACGCATCTGGGTCAACCTCGAACGCCTGCGCTGCCTGGCACTGAGCGGCTCGCCCCAGGCCGAGCCGCTGCTCGAGGAGATCCTCGATGCCTACTTCCCCGCCGATCTGCCCGAGGAGTACCTCGGCCAGCGCGGGCCGATCAAATCGACCACCGGCTACCATGTGATCGAATGCTATCGGGCAGTGGCGGGTACGCGCTGAACCCGCGCAGGGAGCAAGGAAGTTCGGTCACCATCGGTGAATTGCATACTGCTTGCGCAGTTGGCGCATAGATTGCGCCCACGGCTCCCGCAGCGGAGTCCCGTGTGAACCGAGGTGATTGAAATGATCAAACGTATGCTATGGCTGGCCCCGGTGCTGCTCAGCCTGACCCTCAGCGGCTGCTTCCTCTTTCCGCCTCCGGGCGGCGGCGGTGGCCACGGCGGTGGCGGTCCGGGCGGTGGGCCCGGGGGCGGCCCCGCCGCCGGCGGACATCCCTGAGCGAACCGGCCAACGGCACCCATTCGGGTGCAGTTCCAGACTGCTGACAAAGTATTCGAAGATGCCACGATGGCTTCCAGCCGCCTCCGAGAGCGCGCTGGACGGCAATCGATTGCACCGGGGTTTGCGACATGGATGTCGCGAAAGGCGCGCCCGGACAGGGACGTCCATGCGCGCCGACCCGAGGGCAAGCGATTGATCGGCCAGGGTTTCGCGATCTCGTGGCGGCGCGTCCCCTTTCAGGGGGAGCGCGAGGGGTCCGCCCCTCGCATCTAAGCGAGCTAGAGGTGCGTTAGGACCCAAACGGTTCTCGACTCGCCAGGATCGAGAGCGTCGCTGGGTCAAAAGGGCAACGGCACCCATTCGGGTGCCGTTCGCGCATCAGGCCTCGTCGAGATCGAGCAGGGTCAAGGCCAGCGCCTGGGCGCGGGGAACGAGGCTCGACAGCAGCAGGTATTCACGCTCGGTATGCATCAAGGCGCCGACCGGACCGGTGCCGCAGAGGGTGGGGATGCCGAGGCTCGCGGTGGTACCGGCATCCGAGCAGCCGCCGGTGAACTCGCCCTCGACCTCGAAACCCAGCTCGGCCGCCGAGCGCTGATAGCGGGCCAGCAGCGCCTCGCTCATCTCCCGCTCGAGCGGCAAGAACCCGGAGACCTGGGTCAGCGTCGCCTGGGTACCGGGCAGCTCTTCCCGCGCGGCTATTTCCTCGAGCGCCGCGAACAGCGCTTCGCGCTGCTCGGAGGTGACGAAGCGGGTGTCGATCCGCGCCCGAGCCCATGGCGCCACGGTATTGCTCGAGGTGCCGCCCTCGATCACGCCGACGTTGGTGGTGACGCCGGTGTCGTAGTCGGTCAGCGCGTGGATGCGCTGTATCTTGCGCGCCAGCGCTTCGATCGCGCTGGCACCATCGGCGTGGCTGACCCCGGAGTGCGCCGCGCGGCCCGACACCTCGAGCACCAAGCTCGCCCCGCCCTTGCGCGCGGTGACCAGATTGCCACTGACCCGGCCCGGCTCGGCGTTGAACACCGCGCGAGCGTGGCGCACCGCGGCCTCGATCAGCGCCTTGCCATCCGGCGAGCCGATCTCCTCGTCGGCGGTGAACACCGCTTTGAGCGGGAAGGCCAGCCCGCCGGTGCGCGCCAGCGCGGCGAGCACGAAAAGGTTCATCACCAGCCCGCCTTTCATGTCGGCGACGCCGGGGCCGAAGGCCATGCCGTCGTGCTCTTCGTAGCTGCGCTCGGCCACCGTACCGGTGGGGAACACGGTATCGCGATGGCCGAGCAGGACCACCGCGCCCTCACCCTCGCCCAAGCAGGCCTCGAACAGGTCGCCGAAGCGCGGCCGTGGCGTGCGCCGCACCTCGATACCCATTGCCTTGCACCAGTCGGATATCGCTTCGCCCACCGAGTCGACCCCGGCCTTGTCGTGGCTGTGCGAGTCGATGTCGACCAGCAGCGCCAGCAGCGCGCGCATCGCCTCCTGCTGTTCCGCCAGCCACTCGGTCACTGCCGCCCGCCTTGCTCCCGACCCTTCGTTCATCCCTTCCTCGCTTCGATGGTTGTTGTTTCAGGTTCAGCGAGTGTGGCACCCACGGCCTCGGCAGGTCGAGCGGCAGGTGCGTCGGGCTCGCTCATCCCGCCCGAGGCACTTGCCCGGATCGCCCATAGCGAGGCGAAGACGATGGCGCAGCCGCCGGCCCAGGCGCCGACGCTCAATCGCTCATCGAGCCAAAAGGCGGCGAACAGCGCGCCGAACAGCGGCTCGCTGCCCATCAGCAACGAGACACGGGTGGGACTTGCATGGCGCAGCGCATGGTTCTGGACGAAGAAGGCGAACAAGGTGCAGCACACCACCAGGTAGCCGAGCGCAAGCCAGAACGGCCAGGCGCGTGGCAGCGCTGGCAGCCCCTCCCCCGGCAGCGACAGGGCGAGGGCGATCGCTCCACCGGCGACCACCAGCGACTGCACCGCGGTCAATGCCAGGGCATCGCTCTCCCGGCTCAGTCGCTGGCGTCGGGTCATGCAGACCATCAGCGCACGCAGAAGCGCGGCGAGCAGGATCAGTCCATCGCCGAGCCCCACGCGAAGCTCGAGCTCGCCCGCCAGCAAGGCGGCGCCGCCAAGCGCGAGCCCACAAGCGCCGAGCACCTGGGCGCGCGGGCGCACCCCGAGCAGCGCCCATTCGAGCAGCGGAGTGAAGACCACGCAGAGGCTGATCAGGAACGCAGCATTGGCGGCCGAAGTATGGACCACGCCATACATCTCGCAGAGGAAGATCGCCAGCAGCAGCGCACCGAGCGGGAGCGCACCGAGTCCGGGCCAGGCGCCGCGCCGGATCAGGCGCGGGGCGAGCAGCAAGGCGGCGAGCCCGAAACGCAAGGCAATGAAGCCGAGCACCGGATAGAGCGCGAGCGCCTCCTTGGCGATGGCGTAGCTGCTCCCCCAGGCCACGGCGACCAATAGCAGCATCAGGTCGACGTAGCGAGGCACGGTGAGCGAATGGGCAACGGTTGGCGGATGCATCGAAAGCGTTCTCCATGACAAGAGCCGCCATTGTCCATTCATGCGTATAGCGCCGATAATCCAGCGCAATGACACAACACTCGTTCCCCAGGATCATGAATCGACACGACACCATGCTGCCCTGGCTGGTCACCTTCGTGCAGGTGGTCGAGAGCGGCAGCTTCACCGCCGCCTCGACCCAGCTCGGCCTCAGCCCTTCGGCAGTGAGCCGTCAGATCGGCAAGCTCGAAACGGGGCTCTCGCTGCGGCTGTTCGAGCGCTCGACCCGGCGGCTGCGGCTCACTGACTCGGGCCAGGCGGCCTACTCCCAGGCTCGCGAGATGGTCGACGCCTTCGAGGCCACGCTCGGCCTCGCCGAGCGCCTCGAGGCCGCACCGCGCGGCGTGCTGCGGGTGGCGATGCCCAAGGCCTTCGGCAAGTACCTGATGCTGCCGTTGATACCGGGGCTGCTCGAGCGCTACCCCGAACTCGAGCTGCGGCTGATCCTCGACGACCGGCTGGTCGATCCGATCAAGGAGGGCTTCGACGCCATGGTGAGGATCACCGAGACACCGCCGCCCGGCATGGCCGGCCGGCCGCTGACCGAGGTCGAGCACCTGCTCTGCGCCTCGCCGGCCTACCTCGAGCGCCACGGCGAACCCGCCACCCCCGAGGCGCTGGCCGAGCATGCCTGCATCTTTCTCGGTGAAACTCCAGCCGATAGCCTCTGGCGTCTCGCCCGCGGCAGCGAGCAGCGAAGGGTCGCGGTACGCGGACGCTACGCCTGCAACCACAGCGAGGCGCGCCTGGAGGCAGCGCTCGCCGGTCTCGGCATCGCCACGCTGCCACGCTTCACCGCGGCCCGGGCGCTGGCCGAGGAGCGGCTGCGCCAGGTACTGCCGGAGTGGCGCTATACCAGCACCTACCACGGCACCGCCTGGTTGCTCTACCCGCCCAAGCGCTTCGTGCCGCCGCGCTTGCGCGCCTTCGGCGAATACTTGGCCTGCATGCTCGAAGGGCATCGCTGACGCCGGTTCGTGGGCAGCGTCGTTCGCGGTTATAATGCTGCGACTCAAGGACCCGCGAATCGCTCCTCCCGTCGGCCTCGCCCGGCCAGGTCGAGGGCGGCTCGCCGTCCGCTCGAACGCGCCGTGCTTGACCCCGCCCGTAGCGGCTCTGGATACTGCCGCGACGCGTAAATACAACCCTCAGCGACGACACCAGGCCCCAATGAGCACCATCCTCGAACATCTTCCCCACGGCGAGAAGGTCGGCATCGCCTTCTCCGGCGGCCTCGACACCAGCGCGGCGCTTTTGTGGATGCGCCAGAAAGGCGCGGTGCCCTATGCCTATACCGCGCATCTCGGCCAGCCGGACGAGAGCGACTACGACGAGATTCCGCGCAAGGCGATGAGCTACGGCGCGGAGAATGCCCGACTGATCGACTGCCGCATGCAGCTGGTCAACGAGGGGATCGCGGCGTTGCAAAGTGGTGCCTTCCACGTCACCACCGCCGGGGTCACCTACTTCAACACCACCCCGATCGGCCGCGCGGTGACCGGCACCATGCTGGTCGCGGCGATGAAGGAAGACGACGTCCACATCTGGGGCGACGGCAGCACCTACAAGGGCAACGACATCGAGCGATTCTATCGCTATGGCCTGATGACCAATCCGGCGCTGCGGATCTACAAGCCGTGGCTCGACCAGGACTTCATCGATGAGCTCGGCGGTCGCAAGGAGATGTCCGAGTTCATGAACGCCAACGGCTTCGACTACAAGATGTCGACCGAAAAGGCCTACTCCACCGACTCCAACATCCTCGGCGCCACCCACGAGGCGAAGGATCTCGAGTTCCTCGACAGCGGGATCAAGATCGTCCAGCCGATCATGGGTACTGCGTTCTGGAAAGAAGAGGTGCAGATCAAGCCCGAGACCGTCAGCGTGCGCTTCGAGGAAGGCCGCCCGGTGGCACTGAACGGCATCGAGTACGCCGATCCCGTCGAACTGATCCTCGAAGCCAACCGGATCGGCGGCCGTCACGGGCTCGGCATGTCGGACCAGATCGAGAACCGGATCATCGAGGCGAAGAGCCGCGGGATCTACGAAGCCCCCGGCATGGCGCTGCTGTTCATCGCCTACGAGCGGCTGGTCACCGGCATCCACAACGAAGACACCATCGAGCAGTACCGGATCAACGGCCTGCGGCTCGGCCGGCTGCTCTACCAGGGCCGCTGGTTCGACCCGCAGGCGCTGATGCTGCGTGAAACCGCCCAGCGCTGGGTCGCCCGCGCGGTCACCGGTGAGGTGGTGATCGAGCTGCGCCGCGGCAACGACTACTCGCTGCTCGATACCGTCTCTCCCAACCTGACCTACAAGGCCGAGCGCCTGACCATGGAGAAGGGCGAGTCGAGCTTCACCCCGCGCGACCGCATCGGTCAGCTGACCATGCGCAACCACGACATCAGCGACACTCGCGAGAAGCTCGCCACCTACGTGAACAGCGGCCTGCTGGCCAAGCCGGACAACGGCGGCCTGCCGAAGATCGAAGAGGACTGATCCCGACGCGCCAGCGCAAGTACGACCTGCACTCGATGCTCAATGCCTTGCGCTGGAGGGCCGCACGTTGCAGTGCAGGGGCGAGAGCGGTCCGCGTGCCGGCTACGATGGCTACAAGCGCAAGAAGGGGTGGCCTATCGTTCGGCAATCGCCCAGCCCTGGGGCGAGCCAGTGATAACCGCCACTTCGTTTCGAAGATCTGTCATTTGGTCCTTCTCGGCCCACCGCCTGAACGGACGGTGGGCCAGTGAGATTCAAAGGTTCATGCCACCCGAGGCTTCGATACGCTGGCCCGTGACCCAGCGGCTATCCTCGGACAGCAGCGATGCGACCAACAAACCGATATCGTCAGGCAAGCCAGGACGACCCAGCGCCGTAACAGCGGCGACATGCTGGTTGACTGCCGGGTTGTCGCGCACGACGCCGCCGCTGAAATCAGTCTGGATGGCACCAGGAGCCACAGCGTTGACCGTAATCCCGCGCGAGCCGAGTTCCTTGGCGAGATAAACAGTGAAGACCTCGATCGCGCCCTTGAGCGAAGCGTAGGGGATTGTATCGGGCGTGGTGAATCGGGTGAGGCCAGTAGAAATGTTGATGATGCGGCCACCGTCGTTGAGCAGCGGCAGCAGCTTTTGGGTCAGGAACACCACGCCCTTGAAGTTGACTGAGTAAATCCGGTCAAGCACTTCCTCGGTGAGCGATGCAAAAGCCGTATGGTCAGAAATACCGGCATTGTTGACGAGATAATCGAAGCGTTTTGCGCCAAGTGTCGCAAGGGCACTGCGAACATCGCCGACAAAACCATCGAACGAGGCGACATTGCCGGTGTCCAGCTCGAGAGCGATTGCCTTGCCGCCTATCTCCTGGACAGCAGCCACGACCTTTTCGGCTTCATCAGAACTCGAGTTGTAGGTGAAGACCGAGTGGACGCCGCGCTTGGCGAGCTGAAGCACAGTGCTCCGGCCGAGGCCACGGCTACCGCCGGTCACGATCGCGATGCGATTGGTGGTCATTATCTTTCTCCATTAATGGTCATGGTCTTCTCTTTGAAGACGGCGGCTTCGCGTAGATCAATTCGCCGACTGAAGGGAATGTAGGCTCCACCATTGTCCGACACAATCATGCAATTAATTAACAGCCTGAACGGAATTACGTACAATGACAGTTGACCTTGCTGGAGTGCGTGCATTCATCGCAGTCGCGCAGGCCGGCGGCTTCAGAGATGCGGCGCGGGCGACGGGGATTAGCGCCTCCAGCCTGAGCGATTCCGTGAAACGTCTCGAGGCGCGCATGGGTGCGCGGTTGCTCAATCGGACGACGCGGAGCGTTGCGACAACCGAGGTCGGCTCGCGGATCCTCGACCGCCTAATGTCCGTGATGGAAGACTTGGAAGCGACACTGGATCTCGTCAACGATTACCGCACGACCCCGCGCGGTAAGTTGACGCTTAACGTACCCATCAATGCGGCAAGGCTCGTGCTGCCTCGCATCCTCCCCCAGTTTCTCTCGGCGTATCCAGACGTTCAGGTTGACGTGGTGGTGGATGACAGCTTCGTGGATATCGTGACAGCCGGTTGCGATGCCGGAATTCGCTACGACGAGCGGCTGGAAAAGGATATGGTCGCGGTGCCGATCGGCCCGCGGCGACAACGCTTTGCAACGGCGGCATCTCCGGCTTATCTCAACCAGCGTGGGCGGCCGGAGCACCCACGAGACTTGCTGAACCACGCCTGTTTACCGGGAAAGTTCGCCAGCGGTACGCTGGCAACGTGGGAGTTCGAGCGTGCAGGAGAGGTCGTGCGAATCGAGCCGTCTGGTGCGCTAACCGTTCACGTTACGGCAATCGATCTCGCAGTTTCCACGGCCATTGCCGATGGTGGAATCGTGCATTTGTTCGAAGATTGGTTGCAGCCTGCAATTGACAATGGCCAACTCGAACCCGTGTTGCAGCCATGGTGGCAGAGCTTCACCGGGCCGTTTCTCTATTATCCGGGAAAGGATCATCTGCCCGCTCCACTTCGAGCTTTCATCGACTTTGCACAGCGCAATCGGTGGTAGCCGCTCCAGAAATCGAGGCTTGTTCTGGATCGCGAGCCAGCCTGTAGGGCGTCATGAACTTTTAACCAGGGAGGCCGTATTGCTGACCATCTCGTCGGAACGTGGTCGGATACGGGCGAGCGGGCTTCATCCCGTTACGATAGCGGGACAAGTTCAAAGTTCATGATGCCCTCTAGCCCGCCGCAGCGCGCCTGGCCCTCTCCAGATCGATGCATGGTTTCCATTTTGGAAACATAGAGCTTCCATTAGAAACCTACTAATAATTAGCACTCTCACTATAATGACTCCATCGCACAAGGCAGCAGCCATGAAGGCTCGACGCCACTGCGCCCATACGAATGGAGCAAGAAATCATGAAAGCACTCAAACTCATCGTTGCCGCTTCGGCCATCGCTCTCGGTGCCACCAGCCTCCAGGCCAGTGCTTCGACCTACCCGAGCATCGATACCCAACCGGGTGGCAACCACGCCCAGATCACCCAGAGCATCGACAGCCGTCCGGGCGGCAACCACGCCCAGACCCCGAGCATCGATAGCCGTCCCGGTGGCAACTACGTGAACGTCGACTACGCCGCTCCTGCCTCTGCCCTGGGCAGCGACGAACGCGGTCTCGACACCAAACCGGGCTCTCGCTGATCGATCGTTCGACCCGGCACCCGAATCGAAGCGGGGTGGCTCCTTGGAGCCACCCCGTTTTTTTTCATGCTGGAGGTGCTGGAGGCGGTGAGAAAAATCCCGTGCGCCGAATCCGGATTTGAAGACCCGTCGATGGTGAGCGTTCGACGCACGAGGGTAGCCGCAGCGCGGCTTGCCTCTAAGCGTATCGGCGCTCGAGATGGGCGCGATAGGCCTGGGTACCGACCGGCGCACCGGTAGCTCGACGCAGCAGCTCGTCGGTCGAGTAGCGGCTGCCGTGGCTCCAGACGTTGGCTTCCAGCCAGTCGAACAGCACACCGAGTTCGCCGCCGGCGATCCGCTCGTCGAGCCCGGGCAGCGCCTGGCGCGCGGCGGCGAACAGCTGGGCTGAGTAGATCGCCCCGAGGGTATAGGTCGGAAAGTAGCCGAAACCGCCGTCGGTCCAGTGGATGTCCTGCATGCAGCCGTTGCGGTAGTCGCCGCGGGTGTCGACGCCGAGATAGCGCAGCATCCGCTCGTCCCAGGCCGCTGGAATATCCTCGACCTCGAGCTCGCCTTCGATCAGCGCGCGCTCGATCTGGTAGCGCAACATCACGTGGGCGGGATAGCAAAGCTCGTCCGCGTCGACCCTGATTCTGCCCGGCGCGACCCGCCTCACCCGCCGAGCCAGCGCCTCCAGCTCGAGCCCGGGCCGAGCCCCGAAGTGATTACTCACCATCGGCTGGAGCAGCGACAGAAAAGCATCCGAGCGCGCCAGCTGCATCTCGAACGAAAGGCTTTGCGACTCATGCATCCCCATCGAGCGGGCCAGCCCGACCGGTCGCCCCTGGAAGCGCGAAGGCAGGTTCTGCTCATAGCGCGCATGCCCCGTCTCATGGATCACGCTCATCAGCGCGGGAAGAAAGTCACCCTCATCGAAGCGCGTGGTAATGCGCACATCGGTAGGAACCCCTCCACAGAAGGGGTGAGCGCTCACATCGAGGCGCCCCGCGTCGAAGTCGAAACCGAGCAGCGCCATCACCTCGAGCCCGAGGCGTCGCTGGGCCTCGAGATCGAAAGCACCCTCGAGCGGAGTTTCGGCCACCCGCGCCTGGCGCTCCAGCGCTCGCTCGATCAGCGCGGGCAGCCAGCCGCTGAGATCGGCGAACAGCGCATCCAGCCGCTCGGCACGCATGCCCGGCTCGTAGTGGTCGAGCAGCGCATCGTAGCGGCCGAGCCCGGTAAGCTCGGCGCGAATCGACGCCTCTTCGCGGGCAAGACGCACCACCTCGCGCAGGTTGGCTGCGAAGCCCGACCAGTCGTTGGCCGGACGCTGGCGCCGCCAGGCATGCTCGCAGCGTGCGCCGGCCAGTGACTTGGCCTCGAGCAGCGCCGGCGGCAGCGCGGTCTCCCAGGCGTGACGCCGCTTCATCTCGACGAGATCGGCACGCTGGTCGTCGTCCAGCGACTCCTGCTCGGCCGCCGACAGCAGCTCCCCGACCCGGGGAGCTGCGAGCCGCGCCTGGATCTCGAGTTCGAGCTCGGCCATCGCTTCGGCACGCGCCGTGCTTCCCTTCGATGACATCATCACGTGCATGTCCCAACCAGAGATCGCACTCAGGTGCTCGAGCCGGGATAGCCGTTGGAATAGATCGCAGAGGGAAGCGTAGGCGGAGGTCATGGAGAGCGGTCACCGTGCAGTGGGAGGGGAGCCTGAGCGTTCGAGTCTATCGCATCCCGGCGGCTCGTCCCCCCCACTGCCGGCTACCAGCCGATCGCTTCGGGCAACCAGGTCGCGAGCGCCGGGAAGAAGAATACCAGCGCGACCGCGAGCATCTGCAGCACGACGAACGGAAGGGCGCCGAGGTAGATGTCGCTGGTCTTGACCCCGGGCGGCGCGACGCCCTTGAGGAAGAACAACGACCAGCCGAACGGCGGGGTGAGGAACGACATCTGCAGGTTGAGCGCCACCAGGATCGCCAGCCACACCATGTCGGTGCCATAGCCGAGAAACACCGGCAGGAACATCGGCAGTGCGATGTAGGAGATCTCGATCCACTCGAGGAAGAAGCCGAGCACGAACAGCACCGCCATCAAGAAAAGGATCGCGCCCAGCTCTCCGCCCGGTAGCATCATGAACAGATCGTGCACCAGCGCCTCGCCACCGAGCCCGCGGAAAGCAAGCGAGAACGGCTGGGAACAGAGCAGGATGAGGAAGATCATCGCGCTGATGCTCAGCGTGCCATGCAGCGTCTGCTTGAGTACCTGCCAGCTCAAGCGCCGCGAGACGATCGCGATCACCAGGCTGCCCAGCGCGCCCATCGAGGCCGCCTCGGTGGGTGCTGCGATCCCGGCGATGATCGAACCGAGCACCGCGACCACCAGCAGCAGCGGAGGCAGCACCGAGCTGAGGATATCCTTGCCCAGCTGCAGGCGAGAGGTCTGGCTGCGCTCCTCGAGCGGAATGGCCGGCATCCAGTCGGGCCGCAGCCATCCCAGCAGCAGGATGAAGATGGCGTAGATCGATGCCAGCGCCATGCTGGGAATGAAGGCGGCGGCGAAGATCGATCCGACCGACTCACCGAGGATATCGGCCAGCAGGATCAGCACCAGGCTGGGTGGGATGATCTGCCCAAGGGTACCGGAGGCGCATATCGTGCCGCAGGCGATGCTGGTCTTGTAGCCGCGCCGCAGCAGCACCGGCAGCGTGAGCAGCCCGATGGTGACCACCGTGGCACCGACGATGCCGGTCGAAGCCCCGAGCAGCACGCCGACCAGTACGATGGCCAGCCCCATTCCGCCGTTCAGCCCTCGCATCGCCTTGCCGATCGTGTCGAGCATGTCCACGGCGATCCGCGACTTCTCGAGCATCACGCCCATGAACGTGAACAGCGGGATCGCAAGCAGGGTGTAGTTGCTCACCACGCCATACATGCGCGAGGGCAGGAGGCTGAACAGCATCGGTCCGAAACCGATGAAGCCGGCGACGAAGCCGGAGACCGCCAGCGAGATCGCCACCGGGACGCCAATCATCATCATCGTGAAGAAACCCGCGACCATGATGATCGGTAATAGCTCGTTCGGGCTCATGGCGTCTGCTCCCCGCCGTCCTTGGCCGCCAGCGCGCAAAGCGCTCGCAGCGTATCCGCGACGCCCTGCAGCGCGAACAGGCCGAAGCCGATCACCAGCAATGACTTCAGCAGGTACCTGTACGACAGCCCGCCGGGGTCCGGCGAGCCCTCGCCGATCCGGTAGGACTGCATCACGTAGGGAAATGCGACCCATGCGATGAAGCCGCCCACCGCGCAGGTAGCGATAGCGCTGAACAGATCGATGCCGGCTCGAACTCGCGGGCGAAACTTTTCATAAAGGAAGTCGACCCGGACGTCGGCACGGTGCTTGAGGGTATAGGCCATCCCGATCAGCGCGATCGGCGAGAGCAGGTGCCATTCGAACTCTTGAAAGGCCACCGAACTGAAGCCGAGGAAATTGCGCCCCAGCACGTTGAAGGCCACCAGCAGCACCAGCAGCAGAACGCACCACCGCGCCACCCACCCCACCGCCTCGACGATCCTCTCTATGCCATGGACCACGGACATCATGCGCGTCCATCCCCCAGGTTCATGAACCCGCGCTCGCCGACCGCCGCCCATGAAGCGTACTTGGCGCGAAACGCCATGAAGTGATCATGTATCCGCTGGGTAGCCGGATCGGCCGCGGCCATGCTCGACAAGGTATCGTTGGTCACTTCATACAGACGGGCGATGATCTCGGGCGGCAGCGGGCGGGCGATGACCCCTTCGTTGCTGACCAAGTCCTCCAAGGCATCGGCATTGACGGCGTCGGACCAAGCGAGGCTTTCGTTGTTGCACGCCTGGGCCGCGTTCCTGACGATCGCCTGGAGATCCTCCGGCAGGCCGTCCCAGGCGCCCTTGTTGATGATCAGCTCGGTGACGTTGGTCGGCTCGTGCCAGCCGGTGGTGTAGTAGTTCTTCGCCGCGTTGTGCAGCCCCATGCGCCGGTCCTGATAGGGCCCGACGAACTCAGCGGCATCGATCACCCCACGCTCCAGCGCAGGGAATATCTCGCCCCCCGGGAGCAGCCTGACCGAAACGCCCAGCTCGCTGTAGACCCTGCCCGCGAGCCCAGGGATGCGCATTTGCAGCCCGTTGAGATCATCGACGCTTTCCAGCGGCTGGCGGAACCAGCCGGTCATCTGGGTACCGGTGTTACCCATCGGCATCGGCACCAGCCCGAAGGGCTCGTACAGCTCCTCCCACAGCGCCAACCCGCCACCGTTGTAGATCCAGGCGTTCATCCCCTGGGTATTCATGCCGAACGGCACGGCGGTGAAGTACTGCGCGGCGGGCACCCTGCCCGACCAGAAGAATGCGTTGGCGGCGTTCATCTCCACCAGACCGCTGGACACCGCGTCGAATCCCTCCAGCGCAGGAATCAGCTCTCCCGCGGCGAAATGCTGGATTTTCAGCCGTCCTCCCGACATCGACGCGACCCGCTCGCAGAAATCGGTCGGGCTACCCGGCCCCTGCACGTAGAACGGTGACCCAGGAGCGTAGGCATTGGTCATTTTCCAGTTGAACGTTCTATTGCTGTCCGCCCTGACTACCGCAGGAGCACCGAGGATCAAACCAGCGCCAGTACCGGCAGCGATGGCGCTCTTGGCCAGGAAATTGCGTCGATTCAGGCTCATCGAAGGCTTACTCATGGTGGTGGAGGATGCGTTGAGTGACGAATGTAAATTCGAAGCTCAGCTCAAACAGCAATCCGCATGCCATGAATGTTCGCGCAACTTATTGATTTTCAGCCCTAAAATTAACTATAACTTAACCATATTGAAGTGTGCGCACTAAAAAGCATCAGTGCGCTTCACTATTTCGTAGCGAAATGGAAACCGGAGCCGCCATGTGCATTCATTTGTCATCCAACCTGTCGTTTTCCACCCCGTTCCATTTCTCTGGCGCAGCTGCCGTTGCCGGATGTCACCTACGCACCAGCGTCGTTAGGCTGCACGAATTTAACGCACGGCTCGCTACAACCGAGCGCCGCCGCGCCGGTGCTTGACCCGCGTCATCAGCGCCGTGCAATTGACCGAGAGGATCTCGGGACGATTGAAGATATGCTCGCGCACGAAGGCCTCGAATCTTTCAGGGCCATCGGTCAGGGTATGCACATGCAGGCTCTTCAGATCGCTCATGATGTAGAGACTGACGACTTCGAGCGTGGATGCCAGCCGCTCGGCCACTTGCTCGATCGCATGCGGAGCGACAGTCAGATCGACGAAGTTCGAAATGCTCTTGCCCAGCTTTTCAGGATTGATCACGGTGGTGAAGCTCTCGATCACCCCGCTGTCGACCAATGCCTTGACCCGCACCCGGGCGTAGGCGCGTGAAATGTTCAGCTGCCGCGCCATATCGGCATACGACACCCGCGAGTCCTTGATCAGGATATTGAGTAGTGCGTTGTCCAGTTGATCCATCGATCCCAGCCCTTGAAAAAATTGTTCACCCAAGCCGGAGCCGATGAGGAACCCGGCAGGAACGCCATGGCTCCCCCGTTCGCGTCTCTCGATGCGCTTCTTGCTTGAAATGCTTGGATGGCCGGCGAGGAACGAGCCGAGTCAAACCACGGCCCTGGCGCCAAGGCCCGATCTCTCAGCCCCGCTCGTGGTGAGCCGGGCCCTCACCGATCCAAGCCGCATCACCAAAGGCCGAGGGGCCCGAGTCGAACCA
>NZ_KK211226.1:200721-399257 GCF_000621205.1 Halotalea alkalilenta DSM 17697
CCCGGTCCCTCGACTGGCGTCCTCCGGCCTTTGCTGACGCTTGCAGCCGGTGCGCATGGACGCCGCTCGGGACGAACGGAGGGGAGGTCGGCGCCGAGGCCCCGTTCCAAGCATGTGGTGAACGTGTCGAACCGCTTTCAAAACGAGCGGCGCTCCAAGGAACCGTCACGCTCTCAATGCGAGCTGCCAATCAGCGAGACATGGGCGGCAACGATTCGCCAGCCTTCGTCGGTACGCAGCCAGGTCTGACTCTGGCGACCGATCTTGTCGCTGCCTTCACGCTGGAACTCCAGGTTGGAGGTGGCGAAATCATCGCCGAAGCTCGACACCACCCGCTTCAGCACCCGGCGGCTCGGCGAACCGCCGGGGCGCGCAAGACGAAAAGCACGAATCTCATCGATCCCATAGAGATTCTCACCGACGCCGTAGCGCAACGTTTGCGGAGCATCGAAGAACAGGGCATCGAGGGTATCCAGATCGTTGCTCATCAGCGCTTCCTCATAACGATCGCAGGCCGCGTTCACTTCGCGCAGCACCTCGGGCTTATCGACTTCCATCGTATCTCCTCGCACCGGCTGGAATATGCGCCAGGATAAGCGCCGCCGCGCTGGATGTCTGCCGCGCGTCCCGCGTAATGCACAAGGACAGTTAGCGAAACGAGAGCGAGGGCCAACAGCCTTTGCACGCCCTCGTTCATTCAGCCATGGCGCGTTCGATGCAGGCGGCGAGTCGCTCGAAGGGAGCGCGCATCTCGCTTTCGTCGACGCTGGCGTAGCCGAGCATCAGCCCGCGTCGCACGGTCTGGCCTGTGTAGTAGCGCGACAGCGGACGGACCAGCACCCCCTGGGCCGCGGCTTCTCCAGCCAGTGCGACGTCGTCGACCGCGTCGGGCAGTTGCAGCACCAGGTGGAGGCCGGCGCGGTCGCGGGCGTCCGCGGGCAGCAGGCTGGCGCCGAAGCGTGCGTCGATCAGGCTGCTCAACTGCTCGCGGCGGCGGCCGTACACGCTGCGCATGCGCCTGACATGACGGGCGTACTCGCCGCTGTCGATGAACTCCGCCAGCGCCCGCTGGGTCAGTCCGTGGCCGCCGCGATGGAGATCCAGGTAAGCGCTGGAGAAGCCTTCGGCGAGCGCCTCGGGCAGCACCAGGTAGGCGATCCTCAGCCCCGGATAGATGGTCTTGCTGAAGGTGCCGGCGTAGATCACCGGCGCCCCGGGCTCGAGTCCTTGCAGCGAGGGAATCGGGCTGCCCGAGTAGCGGAACTCGCTGTCGTAGTCGTCCTCGACGATCAGCGCGTCGAAGCGCCGGGCCAGGTCGAGCAGCTGGCGGCGCCGCTGGATACTCATCACCGCACCGAGCGGATAGTGGTGCGACGGGGTGGTGAAGATCAGCCGGGGAGTGCGTCCGAACGGCTCCTCGGGGCGCATCCCCTCGTCGTCGACCGCCACCGGCTGGGTATCGAGCCCGTTGATCTCGAGCAGCCGTCGAATGCCCCAGTAGCCAGGCTCCTCGAGCCAGGCGAGGTCTCCGGGGTCGGCCAGCAGGCGGCTGATCAGGTCGATGCCCTGGTGCAGGCCCTCGGTAATCAGGATTCGCTCCGGCGCGCAGTGCACCCCACGCACCAGGGTAAGATGGTTGGCTAGCGCACGGCGCAGCTGCGGATCGCCCCCCTGCTCGGGATAGCTCAGCATCCCCGGTGCGGCAGTGGCGGAGAGCGTCGCCAGCCGACGCTGCAGTCGCGCGTGGGGGAAGAGCCGCACGTCGGGCACGCCCGGCATGAACGCTCCCCATTGGCGTACCGAGGCGCTGGCATGCTCGATCAGCGCGGCTCCGCGCCGCGACAGGCCGGTCGGCGCGTCGCTGCTGGCGTCGGGCAGGGCGCCGCCGGGCTGGCGCAGCGGGTAGGCACTATCGAGATCGGCGACGAAAGTACCGCTGCCGACCCGCGCGGTGAGGAAACCCTCGACCAGCAGCTGGTCGAACACCTTGGTCACCGTATTACGCGAAATGCCGAGCCCTTGAGCCAGCTCGCGCGAAGCCGGCAGCCGGCTGCCGGTCGCGAACACCCCATCGAGGATCGCTTGACGGATGCAGCCATAGAGCCGCTCGCCGAGCAGCGCATCAGGGCGCTGCGGCAAGCGCAGCTGGAGATGTTCGAGCCACAGGTCGCGCATGTTTCACCCTCGAAATGGCCCCTTCGGTTCACCATGATTGGATCTTTACCCAAGGACCAATAGACCTAACAATCTTCCCTACTATCGCCTATTCCCGCCAGCCCTTCCGAGGATCGAACAATGAACAACGAACAGCTCGTTCAGCTGCGCCACGACCACGTCTCCCGCGGCGTCGGGGTGATGTGCGACTTCCATGCCGCACGCGCCGAGAACGCTGAGATTTGGGACATCGACGGCAACCGCTACATCGACTTCGCCGCCGGCATCGCGGTGCTCAATACCGGCCACCGCCATCCTAAGCTGCTCGAGGCGATCCGCGCCCAGCTCGAGTGCTTCACCCATACCGCCTACCAGATCGTGCCCTACGCCGGCTACGCCGAGCTCGCGAGCAAGATCACCGCCCGTGCCCACGGCGATTTCGCCAAGAAGGCGGCATTCTTCACCACCGGCGCCGAGGCGGTCGAGAACGCGATCAAGGTCGCGCGCATCGCGACCAAGCGCTCGGCGGTGATCGCCTTCCGCGGCGCCTTCCACGGCCGCACCGCGCTGACCCTGGCACTGACCGGCAAGACCGCGCCCTACAAGATCGGCGCAGGCGCCCTGCCGGGAGACATCTATCGCGCACCGTTCCCCAACGCGCTCCACGGCGTCTCGGTCGACGACTCGATCAGCGCGCTCGAGCAGCTGTTCAAATGCGACGTCGAGCCGAGCCGGGTCGCGGCGATCATCTTCGAGCCAGTCCAGGGCGAAGGCGGCTTCTATGCCGCTCCCCCGGAATTCGTCGCGCGCATTCGTGCAATCTGCGACCAGCATGGCATCGTGATGATCGCCGATGAAGTGCAAAGCGGCTTCGCCCGCACCGGCAAGTTCTTCGCCATGCAGCACTTCGCGCAGGCCGCGGACATCACCACCTTCGCCAAGAGCCTGGCTGGCGGCATGCCGCTTTCCGGCATCGTCGGCCGCGCCGAGCTGATGGATGCGCCGATCCCCGGCGCGCTCGGCGGCACCTACGCCGGCAACCCGTTGGCGATCGCATCGGCCCAGGCGGTGATCGAGGTGATCGAGGAGGAGCAGCTGCTGGCGCGTGCGGACGCGCTCGGTAACGGGCTGCGCGAGCGGCTCACCACCATCCAGCACCGCCATCCCCAGCTCAAGGACGTACGCGGCCTCGGCAGCATGGTCGCGGCCGAGTTCTTCGATCTCGACGGCAAGCCGGATGCGGCGCTGGCAACGCGCATCCAGCAGACCGCGCTGTCCCGCGGCCTTTTGCTGCTGACCTGCGGTGTCCACGCCAATGTGATCCGCTTCCTTTATCCGCTGACCATCCAGGACGAGGTATTCAGCGAGGCGCTCGACCTGCTCGAAGCCTCGATCGACGCCTCGATCTGATCATATGCCTATCCGGAGCCTGAAATGACCGCCGCCGTCTCGATCGATCCCCATACCGGCCAGCCGATCGCCGATCATCCCTATCTCGACGACCGCGCCGCTCTGGCGCGCCTCGCCGCCGCCGACCGCGCCTTCGTCGCATGGCGCGAGACCCCGCTCGAGCGGCGAGTCACGGCGCTGACCAGCATGGCCGCCCAGCTGCGCCAGCGTGCCGACCGGCTAGCCGACACCATGGTCGCCGAGATGGGCAAGACCCTGCGCGAGGCGCACGCCGAGGTCGAAAAATGCGCCAGGCTCTGCGAATGGTATGCCGAGCATGGACCTGCGATGCTCGCTGATGAGCCGGCGCCGGGGCTCGAAGGCAAAGCATGGATCGCCTACCGCCCGCTGGGTACGGTGCTCGCGGTGATGCCGTGGAATTTCCCACTGTGGCAGGCGATGCGCAACGCCGTGCCGATCCTGCTCTCGGGCAACGCCTACCTGCTCAAGCCGGCGCCGAGCGTGGTCGGCTCGGCCACTGAACTGGCCGAAGCCTGGCGCGCGGCGGGGCTGCCCGAGGGGCTGTTCGAGCTGGTCAACGTCGAGCCCGGCCAGGTCGGCATGCTGATCGACGACCCGCGGGTGCGCGCCGTGGCGGTCACCGCCAGCGTACGCGCGGGATCGCAGATCGCCGCCCGCGCGGGCGCGGCGCTGAAGAAGAGCGTGCTCGAGCTCGGCGGATCGGACCCCTTCGTGGTACTCGCCGATGCCGATCTCGACGCCGCGGTCGAGGCCGCCGTCCAGGCACGCTTCGCCAACGCGGGGCAGGTCTGCGTCGCGGCCAAGCGGATCATCGTCGAGGCCGCGCTGATGCCGGCCTTCCGCGAGCGCTTCCTCGCTCGCGCTGGCGCGCTCAAGGTCGGTGACCCGCGCGATCCGGCGACCGACATCGGCCCGATGGCGCGCCGCGACCTGCGCGACGAGCTGCACGGCCAGGTCGAGAAGAGCGTCGCCCAGGGCGCCCGCCTGCTGCTCGGCGGCGAGCCGCTGCCAGGTCCGGGGAACCATTACCCGGTCACCGTGCTCGATGGCGTGACGCCGGCGATGACCGCCTTCGAGGAGGAGACCTTCGGCCCGCTCGCCGCGCTGATCGAGGCCCGCGACGCCGAACACGCGATCGAACTCGCCAATGACAGCCGCTTCGGGCTTTCAGGCGCGCTGTGGAGCGCGGACGTGGAGCGCGCCAAAAGGCTCGCGGCACGGTTCGAAAGCGGTGGCGTGTTCATCAACGGCTCGACCACCTCCGACCCGCGGGTACCGATCGGCGGAGTGAAAATGAGCGGTTATGGTCGCGAGCTCTCCCACTTCGGTATCCGCGAGTTCTGCAATCCACAGACCGTCTGGCTCGACCGCCGCTGAATCGAGCCAGATATCGCTTTGGACGAACACTTCGACTAGCAAGCCAGGCCGGCGCGGCCTAATCTCAAGTGAGGTTTTCCACTGGAGATCGCGATGGGCCGCCCGCGCAAACGCGCTTTTCCCGTCGAGAACGTACGCCGCTACCTCGAGCCCGGGCCGATCCTGCTGCTCACCAGCGCCTACGATGGCGAGCGCGATGTGATGACGCTCGGCTGGCACACGGTGATGGAGTTCTCTCCATCGCTGGTCGGCTGCGTGATCTCACGGGCCAATCACAGCCATCACCTGGTCCGCTCGAGTTCGCAGTGCGTACTCAACCTGCCAGGGGAGGCGCTGCTCGACACCGCGGTGCGAATCGGCAACTGCTCGGGCTCGGAGCGCGACAAGTTCGCCGAGTTCGGCCTCAGTGCGCGTGCCGGCAGCAAGGTTGCCGCACCGCGGCTGCTCGACTGCCACGCCTGCTTCGAGTGCCAATTGTTCGATGATGCGCTGGTCGAGCGCTACGATTTCTTCATCTTCGAAGTGGTGGCGGCCCAGGTGATTCCCGGTCCGCCTCCACGCACCTTTCACTACCGCGGCGAGGGCGAATTCATGCTCTCGGGCGAGAGCGTCGATCGCCGCGCACTGTTCGAACCCTGGATGCTCTGAATACGGAGCCGACCCCATGTCCACTATGATTTCCGTCTGTCCCTCCTGCGATGCGCGCAATCGCATCCATCCCGACCGCGGTACCGAGGCCCGCTGCGGGCGCTGTCACTCGGCGCTGTTCCCACACGAACCGTTCGTACTCACCGAGGCCAACGCAAGCGCCCAGTGCACAGGCGACGTGCCGCTGCTGATCGACGTCTGGGCCGACTGGTGCGGACCCTGCCGCGCCTTCGCGCCGGTCTTCGAGCAGGCCGCTCTTCGCCATGCGGGACGCTGCCGTTTCGCCAAGCTGGACAGCGAAGCACAGCCCAACCTCGCCGGTCGCTGGGGCATCCGCTCGATTCCCACCCTGCTGCTGTTTCGCGACGGCCGGGAGATCGCGCGCCAAAGCGGCGCTCTGCCCGCCCCTCAGCTCGAGGCATGGTTGAGCTCGCATGGCATCCATTGAAGCAGCGCGACGATGCGTTTCATGTGAAACATCAGGGCATGCGCGGCGAGCCGCGCACTGACGCAAAACACGATATATTGTAACGTTACAGCGGCAGCCCAGCTTCCATCCCTGCGTCCCTGGCCGAGGAGCCCGCATGGCCGGCGAACCCGAATCGCCCTCACCGATCCCGATCACCCTGCTGAGTGGCTTTCTCGGCAGCGGCAAGACCACCCTGCTCAACCGGCTGGTGCGCCAGCCGGCGATGGCGCGCGCCCTGGTGATCATCAACGAGTTCGGCGAGATCGGCCTCGATCATCGGCTGTTCACCGCCAGCCAGGAGAACGTCCAGGTCGAGCTGAGCAACGGCTGCCTGTGCTGCGCGGTACGTGGGGACCTGGTCAAGACCTTGAGCGATGCACCCTGGCGGTTCGCCCGCCAAGGCCAGCGCCAGTTCGACCGGGTGGTGATCGAGAGCAGCGGGCTGGCCGACCCGGCACCGGTGCTGCACACCCTGGCCAGGCACCCGCGCCTGATGCGCCGCTACCGCCTCGACGGCGTGGTGACCACGGTCGACGCGGTCAACGGTGCGTCGACCCTGGAACGCTTCGATGAAGCTCGCCGCCAGGTCACGCTGGCGGACCTGCTGCTGGTCACCAAGCGTGAAATGTCCGACCCCGACTCGCGCTCACGGCTCGATGCCCGATTGGACTCACTCAACCCCGCAGCCCCGAGGCTGGCGATCGAGCACGGCGAGCTGGACGCCGAGCGCCTGCTCGGCATCGGCGCACCGCGGGAGGGCGCAAGCCTCGCCGAAGCCTTCGTCTGGATCAACGCCGCGCCGAACGACGCCCTCGCCCCGCTCCAGGGCGCCGCGCCGGTCGCGATGCACGACCCCGAGGTGGAGAGCTTCTCGATCAGCTTCGACCAGCCCATTCCTCCCGCCCGGCTGGAGGCCTGGCTCGAGCTTTCGCAGACGCTGATGGGCGAACGGATGCTGCGCTTCAAGGGGCTGCTCGATCTCGAGGGCCGCACGCGGCCAACCGTGATCCACGGCGTACAGCACCTGATCCATCCGCCGGTGGAGCTCGACGCCTGGCCCGACGATGAACGCGGCTCGCGGCTGGTGTTCATCACCAAAGGCCTGCCGCGCGAAGAGCTGACACGGAGCCTGCGCAATTTCCTGGCCGGCTGACGCCATCGAACCAGCGCCGCCGGCCGGCTCGATCAAGGATCAGGGCACCAGGATCGTCGAGCCCACGGTGCGCCGTGCGAACAGCTCGGTTTGCGCGAGCGCCGCATCCTCGAGCGGATACTTTCGAATCTCATCGACCTTGATCTTGCCGCTGGCGATCATCCCGAACAGCTCGTCGGCCATGCTGCGCAGATGCTCGGCGCTATCGGCGTAGGAGGCCAGGGTCGGGCGAGTGACGTAGATCGATCCCTTCTGCGCCAGCACCCCCAGGTTGACCCCCGCCACCGGCCCGGATGCGTTGCCGAAGCTCACGATCAGCCCGCGCGGCGCCACGCTGTCCAGCGAGGTTTGCCAAGTGTCCCGGCCGACGCTGTCGTAGACCACCGGGCACTTCCTGCCGTCGGTCAGCTCCAGCACGCGCGCGGCTACGTCCTCCTTGGAGTAATCGATGGTTTCCCAAGCGCCGAGCGCCTTGGCGCGCGCGGCCTTCTCGGCCGAGCCGACCGTGCCGATCAGTTTCGCCCCCAGCGCACTGGCCCACTGGCAAGCGATCGAGCCGACCCCGCCGGCCGCGGCGTGAAACAGGATCGTCTCACCGCTTTGCACCACATAGGTCTGGCGCAGCAGGTACTGTACGGTCAGGCCCTTGAGCATCACCGCGGCGGCCTGTTCGAAGCTGATCGCATCCGGCAGCTTCACCAGATTCGCGGCCGGCAGCACATGCACTTCGCTGTAGCTGCCCAGTGGGCCGGTGCCGTAGGCCACCCGGTCACCCACGCGCAGGCCCTCGACCTCGTGCCCGACCGCCTCGACCACACCGGCGCCCTCGCTCCCCAGGCCCGAGGGCAGGGACGAAGGCGCATAGAGGCCGTTGCGGTAGTAGATTTCGACGAAATTGACCCCGATCGCGTGATTGCGAACCCGCACCTGCTGCGGGCCTGGCGCCGCGGGTTCGAAATCCACGTATTCGAGCACTTCAGGGCCGCCGGGGGTGCGGAACTGGATACGCTTCGCCATTCGTTCTCTCCATTGATGACGCTGATCGAGAAGCGCTCGCGGTTGGCTATCCGCGGCGGGCGTCGAGCGAGAAGCGCCCTGGGCCCGCGACATAAAGCGCGAGGAAGCCGCCAGCGATCGCCAGGTTCTTGTAGAAGTGGGTCAGCATATTGAGCCATTGGTCCGCCGGCACCGCCCAATAGGGATGGCCAAGCACTGCGGTCGCCACCGTATAGACCGCGAAGACCAGCGCCAGCGGGCGAGTCGCGAAGCCGAGCATCAAAAGGATCGCCAGCGGCAGCTCGACCAGTATCGCGATGATCGCGGCGAGCATCGGCAACGGTACCCCGCCGGCCGCCATTCCCGCGACGGTGGCGGAAAAACCGCTCACCTTGATCACACCGAAGATCAAAAACAAAAGCCCGGCCAGCAGCCGAGCGAGGAGCAGCGCAGCATCGGTGCCAGCGGGTCGGGTAGGTTCGAGCATCATCCGTTACTCCAGGTAGCCTTCATGAATTCGACAGCGTCTTCCAACGCGCCCTGTGTCGAGCCGGACCGTGGCGATCAGCCCGGCATGGCCGGCAGCTCGTTGGGCCGCAGGTCGAAGATCAGCACTTCGGCCTGCTCGCCGCGCTCGACGGTGATCTCGCCGACGCCGCGAAGCCTGGCACCATCGCCCGCCTCGAGCTGCTGGCCATTGACCACCAGGCGTCCACTGGCGAGGTGGACGTAGGCGAAGCGCTGCTCCGCCAGGGTGAGCGTCTCTCGCTCGTCCCCGTCGTAGAGCCCGGCGTAGACCCGCACGTCCTGGCGGATCGGCAGGGTCGCCTCTTCCCCTTCGCCTTCGGGCGCAAGCAGCATCCTGAGCCTGCCGCGCTTCTGCTCCGTGCTGAAGTGGCTTTGCAGGTAGCGGGGCGTGTAGCCCACGCGGTCCGGCACGATCCATATCTGCAGGAAGTGAACCGGATCCGTTTCCGACGGATTGAACTCGCTGTGCAGTACGCCTTGCCCCGCGCTCATCAGCTGCACGTCACCGGGTACGATCACCGAACCGTTGTCCATGCTGTCCCGGTGCTCGATTCGTCCCTCGAGCACGTAGGAGAATATCTCCATGTCGCGGTGCGGATGGCGGCCGAAGCCTCGGCCCGGGGCGACCCGGTCGTCATTGATTACCCGCAGGTCGGAGAAGCCGATCTGCTCGGGATCGAAGTAATCGGCGAAAGAGAAGGTGTGGTACGAATTCAGCCAGCCGTGATCGGCGTGGCCGCGCTGGGATGCGTGGCGAAGCTCAATCATCTGCGCTCTCCTCCATTATTGGGGCGTCACCCCTGGGCTTACGAAGATCGAAAGCGCTAGGTACGCGATTACTGAATCGACAGACGGTAGGCCCCGCCCTCGCCACCGTACGAGCTCGCCTCGATCAGGTAGTCGCCCGGAGAGAGCTCGACCTCCAGCCGCGCGTCGCTGTTGCCGCCGCTATCGTCGTCGGAGGCATCGACGTCGTTGCCCGAAAGCGCCAGCACCGAGTCGATACTGCTGGAACTCATCATCAGAGTGTAGCTGCCCGCGCGGGTGATGCTGAGGCGATACTCATCGGTCGCGCCAGGAGCGAGCTCGACCTCGACCGCCTCTCCGACGGCGATATCACCACCACCCGGCGGCAGCGCCTCGTCAACGGTGCTGGTGATGGTGAAGAGCCCGGTACCCGTACTGTAGGCGCGCGCCTGGAGCCGATAGTGACCCGGCTCCAGCGAGGCATCGATCCGCGCATCACCCTGCCCGTTACCGGTGTCCCCACTGTCATCGTCGCTGAGCTGTACGCCGTTGCCGCTCAGCTCGAGGAAGCTGTCGATGTCGCTCGAGCGCATATCGATGGTCACCCGCTGGCGCTGCTCGAGCGTGAACTCGTACTCCACGGGCCGGCCTGCGTAGTAGGAGGTCAGCGTGCCGCCCAGGGTGATCGGCCCGCCGCTATTGATCTCGCTGCCTTCAGGCAGCTGCTTCTGCTGGGCAACCAAGGAGTACAAGCCCTGATCGCCATCGATCGCACTCGCCACCAGCGCATACTCTCCGGGCTCGAGCAAAGAGACGATCCGGGCATCGCGCCCGCCGGCGCCGTCGTCGTCCTCGAGCGAGACACCGTTGCCCTCGAGCGCGAGGAAAGCGTCGAAATCGGTCGAACTGAGGGTGAACTCATAGATGCCCCGCTGTTCGATCGCGAAGCTGTAGCGATTCTCCGCCCCGCCCTCGTTCACGTCCTGACCTTTCCCGAGCCAGCCATCGACCGGCTGATCGAGCGTCAGCGCGCCGTCGTTGCGCGTGTCGACCGTCTTCGAGCTCAACCGGAACGGGCCATAGTCGTTCTGATCGACGCCGCTCACCGCCAGCTGATAGTCGCCAGCGCGGGCGCTGCGATAGGCCAACGACACCCCGGCCTCATCATCGCCGCAGCCGCAGCCGGTCTCGCTCGTCGCCAGCAGAGCGCCGTCCGGATCGAACAGCGCAAGCCTGCCCTTCAACGCTCCCGACAGCGCCACCTGCACCGTGGTGTCGGCATCGAGCTTGAGATCAGCGACGGCGTAGCGGCTGCCGTCGTTCAAGTTCTTCGGGCTCTGGGTGGTCATCTCGCCTTGCAGCGAACCACCGAGCTCGAGACGTTTAGCGGTGGTGGTAGAGGACGCACCTTGGTTACAACCCGACAGCAGCGCTACCACCGCGGCTGCCAAAAGCGCCGCGCGGTGGACGTTAGAATCGATCTTCATTCCCTGCTCCAAATTATTTCGCTGCACCCGCGGGGCCGCGAGCTCGTCCGAGTACCCTTTTGGGCGACTATGGATTCAATCCCAAATCAGCAAATAAGGAAAGGCATCAGCAGCGACACCGGCATCCACCAAAAGATGCAGGCGCGGGAGCGAGCGAAGCCAACGAGCGGATACGCAACGCCCGCGACCAGAAGGACGCGGGCGCAACGCGGTCACCGGGCGGATCGCCCAGGGGCGGGGATTACTTGGCGGCTTGGTAGCGTTTTTCTACTTCGGCCCAGTTGACCAGGTTCCAGAACGCCTTGATGTAGTCGGGGCGGCGGTTCTGGTAGTTCAGGTAGTAGGCATGTTCCCACACGTCCAGGCCAAGCACCGGGGTCGCCTCGAGCCCGCCCAGGGACTTCGGCGACAGCGGGCTGTCCTGGTTGGCGGTGGAGCCGATCGCGAGCTTGCCATCCTTGACCGTGAGCCATGCCCAGCCGGAGCCGAAGCGCCCCTTGGCGGCGGTCTCGAACTGCTCCTGGAACTGCTCGAAGCTGCCGAAGGTGCTGTCGATCGCAGCTTTCAGCTCACCCACCGGAGCGCCTTCGGAGTTCGGCGTGAGGATGGTCCAGAACAGCGAGTGGTTGGCGTGACCACCTGCGTTGTTGCGGATCGCAGTGCGGCTGGCTTCAGGCACGTCGTCGAGCTTGGCCACCAGCTCCTCGGCCGAGAGGCTGGCGAACTCGGGCAGCTTCTCGAGCGCGGCATTGGCATTGGTGACGTAGGTCTGATGGTGCTTGGTGTGGTGGATTTCCATCGTCGCCTTGTCGAAGTGCGGCTCTAGCGCATCGTAGGCGTAGGGGAGTTGCGGAAGTTCGTAGGCCATTACTGTGACTCCTCTGGAATCTATTATGTTCTGCCCGGCCGCATCGGCTCGGGTGGCGCGTCGAATAAAACAAGCGCGCGCTTGGATATTAGGAGCCCTGCGGGCGTCACGCAAACGAGAATGCGCTCGGCAACGCGATCGTTGCCTTATTCTCAACACGCCCTAGTATGCAACCATGTGTTGCATTCCGAGCCCGAGTCGATGACCCGCCATGATCCCCCCGCTGGCGTCGGTGCATCCGCCGAGACCCGCATCCTCGAGCTGCTCAAGCGCCGGGGCGCTTCGACGATCGCCGAGATCGCAGGCACCCTCGGGGTCAGCCACGAGGCCGCGCGACAGCGACTCAACAAGCTCGACGAAAATGGGCTGATCGAGAGCAGCGAGACCCGAGGCGCGGTAGGACGCCCGAAACGCCAGTGGCGGCTGACTTCACGCGGGCATGATCGCTTTCCCGATGCCCACGCCCAGCTCAGCGTACAGCTGCTCGACGCGGCGCTGTCGCTGCACGGCGAGAGCGGCGTCGAGCTGCTGCTCGGCCAGCGCGAGCAAGAGATGCGCAGCCGCTACCTTCGCCACTGCGCCGAGGCCTCGAGCACCGCCGAACGACTCGAACTGTTGGTCGAACTGCGCGACGCAGAGGGCTACATGGCGCGCTGCGAGCCGCTTGGCGATGGCGAAGGCTGGCGATTGATCGAGGATCACTGCCCGATCGGCACCGCGGCCGGGCGCTGCCAGGCCTTCTGCGCCAGCGAGCTGCGCCTGTTCCAAGCGGTGCTCGGCGAAGGGGTGGAGATCCAGCGCGAAGAGCACCTGCAGCGCGGCGGCGCACGCTGCGCCTATCGCATCATACCGCGAGGCTGAGTCGCCCCGGCGCCTGGGTCGCCGCCCGTTCACCCAGGACCTGCGCGGGCAGCACCAGGCTGACGCCGAGCGCCGCGCGCCAGGCATCCTCGTCCTCGATCGCAGTGAACAGCGGCACGCAGCGCGCCGCCTCGATGCGTTCGAGCAGCCAGCGCAGGTCCTCGAGCCGTGGATGGACGTTCCAGCGCAGACGCAGGTCCTGCGTTCGCATTCCCGGCGGGCCTCGTGGATCGAGATGGCCGGTGAAGATCGCCCGATGCCGGCGCCGAGGGTCGGCCAACAGCCGCGCCATGGTGCCGCCAAGGCCGTCGGGGTCGGCTGCCAGCAGCAGCCGGGCCCCGGGGTCGAAACCCTGGCGCCGCTCGAGCAGCCGGCCCAGCGCCGCAAGCGCGGACGGTCGAATCAGCTCCGCGGCCTGGGGATCCGCCAGCGCAGCCTCGAGCGCGGCCTGGCAGGCGTCGTCCATCGACCACTCCCCCGGCCAGCCCCGCTGCAACCACAGCGCCATCTCCAGCGCCCGGCCGGAGGGCGGCACCGGAAACAGCGTCGGCCCGGTCATCGCGGCGGCGATCCGCGCCTGGGCCTGGTCGAGGGCGCAATGATAGGCGCCATAGGAGGCATCGAGCAGCGCCACTGACGCGGGGGGAGGCACATCGAACGGCAGCAGCGCGGACTCGAGGCTGAAATCCCCGCTGTAGAGGATTCCGCCGCCGATGCCGAGATGCAGCCAGACGCCGCCCAACGCGTGCCCCGCCTGCCCACAGCGCACCTTCACACCCAAGATGTCCACCGCACCACGCAGCGGCAGCGCCCGCCAATCGCGCCCCGGCGGCAGCGACCGCGCGGTCTGGGCGGTGGCGTAGAGAGGAATTCGCGGGTCCAACCGGGCCACCGCGCCGATGTGATCGACATGATCGTGACCGATCACCACCGCATCGACCTCGAGCCCGCGCCACCAGGATTCAGGTCGCTCGGCGCAGAGCGAAGCGCCGGCGTCGAGCAGCAGCCGCACGCCCGCGGTCTCGACCAGGATCGCCGCCGGATGCTTGCCGCCCACGCCGCTCAGTATCTCGATCCGCGCGCTCATCGCTGGCGCTCCAGCCGCCAGCCCTGCTCGAGGGTGACGGTGATCCGCTCTCCGGGCCGCAGCGCAGTGGCGTGATAGCCCTTCAACGCCTGCCCATCTGGCAGCGCCAGGCTCAACGCATAGCGCTCGCCCTTGAACACGCACTCGCGCACCTCGACCTCCACGCCCGCCTCGCTCGGGCGCACGTGCTCGGGCCGAACCAGCACCGGATGATCACCCCGGCGGCCCAAGGCACGCATCAGCCGCGAGCCTTCGACTTTGCGTCCACCGGCGTCCAGCGCAAGCGACAGCACCTCGCCCTGGCCGATGAAGCCCGCCAGCCAGTCGGTACGCGGCTCGCGATAGAGCGTCTCGGGACTCGCCCACTGGACCAGCCGGCCGCCCTCGAGCACCGCGATCCGGTCGGCCAGCGCCATCGCTTCGGACTGGTCGTGAGTGACGTAGACGAAGGTGGCGCCGGTGCGGCGATGGAAATCGCGAAAGTGCGTTTCCATCTCGGCACGCAGGCTGCGGTCCAGATTCGCCAGCGGCTCGTCGAGCAGTACCACCTGCGGCTCGGCGGCCAGGCAGCGGGCCAGTGCGACCCGCTGGCGCTGGCCGCCGGAGAGCGATTGGACCCGCGCGCGCCCGTATTCGGCCAAGCGTACCGTCCCCAGCGCCTGCTCGACCCGCCGGCGCAGCTCGAGGCCACGCACACCGCGAAGCTTGAGCGCATAGCCAACGTTGTCGGCGACGTCGAGGTGCGGCCACAGCGCGTAGGACTGGAACACCATGCCGACGCTGCGCCGCTCGGGCGGCACCAGCACGCTGGTCCGCCCGTTCTCGGCCGCGGCGAGCAGCCGCTCGCCGAGCAGCAGCCGGCCCTCGTCGGGGGCCTCGAAACCCGCCAGCACCCGCAGGGTCGTGGTCTTGCCGCAGCCGCTGGGGCCCAGCAGGGCGACGAAGGCACCATCGTCGATATCGAGATCGAGGGCATCGACCACGCAACGCCCGGCGAAGCGCTTGGTCAGCGCTTGGAGACTCAGTCCCGCCATGGAATCACTCCTTGCGGCAAGCGCCGGCCCAGCCCACCGAGCACCAGCATCAGCCCGGCGACCAGCGCCATCACGATCACCGACAGCGCACAGGCCAGGGCGTTATCGCCGCTCTGGTCGAGGTTGAAGATCAGCACACCGAGGGTTTCAGAGCCTGGCCCCCAGAGCAGCGCCGAGACGGTGAGCTCGTTGACCGCGGTGAGAAACACCAGCAGGGCGCCGGCGAAGGCCGCCGGCGCGAGCAGCGGCAGCCACAGCTCGACCAAGCGGCGCAGCGGCCCGGCACCCGCAAGCTGCGCGGCCTCTTCCAGGGCGGGATCGCTGGCGGCCAGGCTCGCCCGCACCGGTTTGAGCGCGACGACCATGAAACGCGCGAGGTAGGCGATCAGGATGATCCACAGCGAGCCGTAGAGCCCGAAGCCGAGCAGCGGCAGCGGACGGGCGAAGGCGAGGATGCAGCCGACCGCCAGGACCACACCGGGCAGCGCGTAGGGAATCTCGATCGCGGCCTCGAACAGCGCCAGCGGCCGGCTCGGCCGGCGCACCAGCAGCCACGCCAGCGGCAGGCTCAACGCCATCAATATCGCCGCCGCGATCGATGCGAGCAAAAGGCTGTTGCTCATCGCCCGCCACGTCACCCCCTGGCGGCCAAGCATCTCCGCATAGGCCGAGAGCGTCACCGTATCGGTATCGAACGCCATGCCCTGGGCGGGAAGCAGCGAGGCCATCACCAATGCCAGACCCGGCACCACCAGAACCGAGGCGATCACCGCCGCCAGCAGCAGCGATAACGGCCAACGCCAGCGACCGAGCGGCAGACGAGCGCCGCCGCCCGCGCAGCTAAAATGCGCAAAGCGCCGGTGCAGGCGACGCTGCAGCGCGAGGCTCGCCAGCGCCACCACAGCGACCAGCATCGACAGCTGGGCGACCTCGGGCAGCACCATCGAGCCGAGGGCGCTGAGTTTCTGGTAGATCAGCGTCGGCAGCACGTAGTAGCCCACCGGGATACCGAGCATCGCGGGGATACCGAAGTTGCCCAGCGCCGAGACGAAGGCGATCGCGCCACCCGCGATCAGCCCCGGCGCGGCCAGCGGCAGCACCAGGTCGATCAGCACCCGGTGAGGCGCCGCGCCGGCCAGACGAGCGGCCTCGACAAGCTCACCCGGCAGCGTCACCAGGTTCGCGCGCAGGGCGAGGAACACCAGCGGCGCGTGCTGGACGCCGAGCAGCAGCGCGATGCCGTGGGCACCGTAAAGCGGCTGCGCGGAACCCAGCGCGGGTGCGATACCCAGCGTCACCAGCAGCGGGCTGGCCGGACCCGACAGCTGCAGCCAGGCGAGCGCGGTGACCTGGGGCGGAATCATCATCGGCAGCATGAAGGCGAATGCCCAGAGCCCCTTGCGCGACAGATCGGTAATGGTCAGCGCCACGGCGAACAGCGCCCCCAGCGCCATCGCCAGCATGGTGCCGAGAAGACTGACGTAGAGGCTATTGCCGAGCGCACGCCAAGTGGTTGAAGCGCGCGCCAGGGCAACCAGCGGCGCATCGGCGGACAAGCCGACGCCGTTCAACGCCTCCCAGCCGAGGCGCAGCACCGGCACGCTGCCGAGCAGCACGGCCAGCGCCAGCGGTAGCCAGAGCGGGGCGGTTCCTAGCACCTGGCCAAGGGCATGGGTACGAGCGCGCAGGCTCATCTCAATAGCCCGCGAAGAGGTCGGCGAAGCGTGCCTTATCGGCATCGAGGCGCCCGAGCGCCTCGACCGGATCGAACTCCAGATAGCGGATCGACTCCCGCGGCGGGAAGCCTTCGGGCGTCGGCATACCGCTCATCGCCGGTACGTAGCCTTGTGCGCGGACCAGCTCCTGGCCGGCTTCGGAAAGCAGGAAGTCGACGAACCGCCGCGCCGCCTCGGGGGCTTTCGCATCGCGGGTGATCGCCACCGGTTCGGTAACGTAGCTCACGCCCTCGGCGGGAAAGACGAACTCGATCGGCGCTCCCTTGGCGCGCTCGCGCAGCGCCATGAAGTCGACCAGCATGCCGTAGGGCTTGGCCCCGGAGGCGACCGCAGTGAGCACCCCGCCGTTGCCTCCCTGGGCCTGGGCACCATGCTCACGCAGTTGGGCGTAGTAGTCCCAGCCGAGCCCAGGCGCGGCGAGCAGGCTTTCCAGATGGATCATCGCCGCGCCCGAGTAGAGCGGGCTCGGCATGCTCAAAAGACCGGCAAGCTCCGGCTCGGCGAGATCCCGCCAGCGCTGCGGACGCCGTTCGGCGCGCTGGTGATAGGCGATGCCGGTGGTGATCAGCTTGGTGCCGTAGTAGCGGCCCTCGGGATCGTAGAAGGCCGGATCGAACCGCTCCTTGCCGGGCGCATCGTAGCGTTCGAGCCACCCCTCGGCGGCCAGCCCCTGCATGCTCAGGGCATCACTGATCAGCAGCACGTCGGGGGCGGGCGCGCCCGCCTCGCGCTCGGCGCGAAGCCTGGTCAGCAGCTGGCTGGTACCGTCTCGCACCCATTCGACCCGGATATCAGGATGAGCCCGCTGGAAGGCGTCCACGGTCGCCTGGGCGTCAGCGTTGGGCTGGCTGGTGTACAGACGCAGCAAAGTGTCCGCCTGTGCGGCGCAAAGCGTGGCGAAGCTCAGCGATATGCCGAGCAAAGCGTTCAGCAGCGGTTTGTGCATCGTCGGTCTTCTCGCGGGCCTAGAGGGCATGAACGAACAAGGGCTTGAACAAAGGCCCAGCCTAGGCGCGCGAGTTGACGATAGCGTGACGGTACGAGGCGAGCGGCAACGGGAAAGGGGAAGCGCGGGCGAAAAAAAACGCCTGCGAAAGCAGGCGCCAAGCGGGGGATGTCTTGCACTCTGAGCAAGGAGAAAGAATCCTCCTGCCATATCCGACCGGGCGGGATGGCGATGGTTCACCGCCGGGTGTTTTTTCTTTCAATCGCGCCCGCGCCTGCGACGCATCGCTCGCGCGCCTCGGCATCGACTGCATCGATCTCTACTACTGCCATCGCCGCGATCCGCAGGTGCCGATCGAGGACGTAATCGGCGCAATGGCGCGCCTGGTCGAGGCCGGCAAGGTCCGTGCGCTGGGGCTGTCGGAGGTGAGCGCCGAGACGCTCAAGCGCGCCCATGCGGTCCATCCCATCGCCTCGCTTCAAAGTGAGTACTCGCTATGGAGCCGTGAGGCGGAGCACGAGCTGCTCGCTCTCTGCGCTGAACAAGGGACCGCCTTCGTCGCCTACCCTAGCGCAGGTATGGCGGGGATAGGGGAGTGAGCAAGCGCTCACTGCCGAAGACGGACTCGGCAGCGGGCGCTCAGCCCGCGTAGCCGGGGGTGGGAGCGCGGAAGCCGAGCCGATGGCGACGCTGCAGAGCCCGTCCGGCGCATAGCGCAAAGGAGAAATGGACCAGTACCGGAGCGAGCAGCGCGAAGGGCAGCGACAGCGAGACGGCGGCGAACACGGCCAAGGAGTAAAGATACAGACAGCCGATGGCCGAGAGCTGGCCAAGAGCGACGAACCAGCCGCGTGCATTGGGAATGAAGGTATTCAACGACAGCCGGCCGATGACCCAGGCGGCGGTGAGGGTAGCGAGCGAGAGTGCGAAGGCGAGAAAACCGGAGAGCAGCACCCAACCGAGAAACGGATGCCAAGCCGAGCCAATCTCCATCGATCCATCCTATATGATGAGTACATACCGACTCTACTGCGCTCGCCGGACGAGGCCAACCCCTTGGACGGTCGACACGGCCCAAGGCCTAAGGAGAAGCACATGGGTTTCTGGCGTACTCGCCCCGATCTCGACCGGCTCAACGAGATGCAGCGCGGCAATCTCGGCGAGCAGCTCGATATTCGCTTCGAAGCGTTCGACGACGATTCGATCACCGCCAGCATGGTGGTCGACTCCCGCACCCACCAGCCGTTCGGGCTGCTCCACGGCGGCGCTTCGGTAGTGCTGGCCGAGACTCTCGGTTCATGCGCGAGCTACTACTGCATCGATCCCGACCGCGAAAGCTGCGTCGGCCTCGAGATCAACGCAAGCCACCTGCGCGCGGTACGCAGCGGCCGGGTCACTGCGGTGGCCCGGCCGCTGCGGATCGGGCACAGCATCCACGTCTGGGACATCCGGCTGCACGATGACAAGGGCCGCACCAACTGCGTGGTGCGGCTGAGCGTCGCGGTGATCGGCGCCAGGCGCTGATCCGGCGACTCATCCGTCATCGACGACGCTCGAACCGCGCGGGGGCATAGGGCGAAGGGTCGACCACCGGCGCGTGGGCGGTGATCAGCTCGGCGAGCAACCGACCGCTGACCGGGCCGAGGGTCAGGCCGTGGTGCGCATGGCCGAAGTTGAGCCACAGTCCGGGATAGCGGGTTACCGGACCGATCACCGGGCGCATGTCCGGCAGAGCCGGGCGCCTGCCCAGCCAGGGCTCGGCATCGAGCCGTACGCCGAGCGGCAGCACCCGGCGAGCGAGCGCCTCGGCGCGATCGAGCTGGATGGTGTTGGCCGGGGCATCGAAGGCGGCGAACTCGACCCCGGTGGTCAAGCGCATGCCCCGGGTCATCGGCGAGAGGATGTAGCCCCCAGGCTTGTCGAGCAGCGGGAGCCGCGGCGCCAACCGCTCGTCGATCGCGTAGTGCATATGGTAGCCACGCTTGACCGCGAGCGGGATCGAAAGCCCCAGCCGAGCGGTGAGCTCGGCGCTGTGCGGACCAAGCGCGATCACCGCATTGGCCCCGCGCAGCTCGCCGTGCAGTTCACTCGCCAAACCCCACTGATCGCCTGCCTGGCGCAGCGCCATCGCATCCGCACGCAGCAGGGCGCCACCGCGAGCGACGAACAGCGCCGCATAAGCCTTGGTCAAGGCCCCCGGGTCGCTCACCGAGTGCGGATCCCGCCAGTGCACCGCACCGACCACCGTGGGCTCGATCGCTGGTACCAGCGCGCGCAGCGCCTGGTCCTCGAGCACCTCGAAGTCGAGCGAGAACAGCGCGCCGACCGTCGCGGCCTGGGCCTGGGCGAGATCCAGCTCCCCGGCGTCTCGATAGACCTCGACCCAACCCCCCCGGCGTACCAATGCAGCGCAGCCCGCCTCGCGGGTCAGCTCGGCGTGTTCTTCCAGGCAGCGCTCGAGCAGCGGCAGCATCATCTGCGCCGCCGCCGCCAGCCTGGATGGCGAGGAGTGATACCAATAGCGTGCAAGCCAAGGCGCCAGACGCGGCAGCGCGCCTGGCGCGTAGCGTACGTCGGAGCGGCGGTTGGCGGCATAGCGCAAAAGCCTCCCCAGGCCGTGCGGAAAGGCATGGGGAATCACGCTCGCGCGTTCGATCAGCCCGGCGTTGCCGAAACTGGTGCCCTCACCCGCGCCGTCGCGGTCGATCAACGCGACCGACTGGCCGAGGCGCTGCAGATGCAAAGCGGTGCAGATACCGACGATACCGGCGCCGAGCACCAGCGTGTCGTAGTTCATATTGATGTCCTTGGAGGCAAACATCGTGCGGTGCCCAGTTTGCCCCAGCCGCAGCGCCATGTCCGGTCGCTATCCGTGTTCGAGGCGAACCGGCGCCTGAGCTCATTGCCCCCGCGGGAAGCGCTGGCTCTCTTCGAGCCGGTTGAGGTCCATGTGGTTGCGCATGTAGCGCTCGCTGGCCCGCGCCAGCGGCTGGTGGTCCCAAGGATAGTAGTGGCCGTGGCGCAGGGCATCGTAGACCACCAGGCGACGCGCCTGGCTATCGCGCACCTCGAGATCGAAGCGCTGCATGTCCCAGCGTTCTCGCACCCGCAGCATGAACTCATCGACCAGCGCCGCGTACTCGGCGGCCGACGCGAGGTTATCGAGCTCGTCGGGATCGGCCTCGAGGTCGAAGAGCTGCGGCGGGTCGAGCTCGCAGTGGGTGAACTTGTAGCGCCCATCGCGGATCGTCACCAGCGGCGCCTGGCTTCCCTCGGCGGCGTACTCCATCAGCACCGGGCCATGCTGGTCGCCGCCGCGCAGCAGCGGCAGCAGCGACTCGCCGTCGCTCCATGGCGCGACCTCGCTGAGGTCGATCCCGGCGAGATCGGCGAGCGTGGCGCTGAGGTCCAGGGTCGAGACCGGCGTATCGACCCGGCGCGGCCCGGCACCGGGGATCTCGATCGCCAGCGGCACCCTCGAGGAGCCGTCGAACGGACTCATCTTGAACCACAGCCCGCGCTCGCCAAGCATGTCGCCGTGGTCGGACAAAAACAGTATCACCGTGTCCTCGCGCATCCGGGTGCGCTCGAGCACGTCGAGCAGTCCGCCGATCTTGTCGTCGACGTAGGAAAGATTGGCGAAGTAGCCGCGCCGCGCGCGGGCGACGTCCGCGTCCCGGATCTCGAAGGATTCGAAGTCGCTGGCCTCGAGCAGCCGCCGCGAGTGGGCATCCTGTTCAAGGTAGGGAATCGGCGCGACGCTGGGGACGAGCGCATCGCAATCGGCATACAGATCCCAGAACCGCCGGCGCGCGACATAGGGGTCGTGGGGATGGGTGAAGCTCACCGTCAGACACCAAGGCCGCGGGTCGTGACCACGGGCGAGGTCGTAGAGCTTCTGCTCGGCGAGGAACGCCACCTCGTCGTCGTACTCGAGCTGGTTGGAGGTCTCGGCGATCCCGGCGCCGGTCACCGAGCCGAGGTTGTGGTACCACCAGTCGATCCGCTCGCCGGGCCGGCGGTAGTCGGGCGTCCAGCCGAAGTCGGCGGGGTAGACATCGGTGGTCAGCCGATGCTCGAAGCCGTGGAGCTGATCGGGACCGACGAAGTGCATCTTGCCCGAGAGGCAGGTCTGGTAGCCGACGCGACGCAGGTGATGGGCGAAGGTCGGCAGGTTGGAGGCGAACTCGGCGGCATTGTCGTACACCCCGGTCCCCGACGGCAGCCGACCGGTCATCAGCGAAGCGCGCGCCGGCGAGCACAGCGGGCTTGCGGTATAGCAGTGGGCGAAGTTCACGCCGCGCTGATACAGCCCGCGCAGGTGGGGAAGATGGAGAAAGGGGGCTGGACCATCCTCGAACAGACGACCATTGACCTGATCGGCGATCACGATCAGCAGGTTGGGGCGGGACATCTCATCTCCTCGGACGGTGGAGGGTGTGCGATCACGTTAGCCATGCTGACCTTTCGGTGTATCAGCTTCGACCCGGGTGCGGCAAGCCAGCCACACCGCGAGCCCCAGCGTGGAGAAGCCGATACCCAGCGCGCAGACCCCCAGCCAGCCCCAGTGGACGTAGAGCATCGCGGAGAACAGCGAACCGAGCGCGCCGCCGAGGAAGTAGCAAACCATGTAGGCGGCATTGAGCCGGTTGCGCGCATCCGGATCGATCCGATAGACCATGTTCATGTTGGTGATGTGCACCAGCTGCACGGCGAGGTCGAGGACCAGGATGCCGAGCAGCAGCGCGAGCAGCGACTGCCCGGCGAACAGCAGCGGCACCCAGCCGAGCAGCAGCAGCGCCAAACCCAGCGTGGTGGTCAGCTGCGCGCGGCCACGATCGACCTGGCGCCCGGTGATCGGCGCCACCAAGGCCCCGGCCGCGCCGACCAGGCCGAACAGCCCGATCACGCCATCGCTCAATCGATAGGGGGGTGCCGCGAGCAGGAAGGCGACCGGGGTCCAGAAAGCGGCGAAGGTGGCGAAGGTGAGCAGCCCGAGCAGCGCACGCAGCCGCAGCCGGGCGTGAACCAGCATCAAGCTGCCGACCGAGCGCATCAGCTCCGCGTAGCTCAGCCCCGCCGGCGTATACAGCGGCGGCAGCGCACGCCACAGCGCCAGGGTGGTCAGCGCCATCAGCCCACTCGCCACCCAATAGACCAGGCGCCAGTCGCCGAGCTCGGAGAGGGCGCCGGCGAAGCTGCGCGCCAGCAGGATGCCGAACAGCAGCCCGCTCATCACCGTACCCACCGCTCGTCCCCTGCGATCAGGCTCGGCGAGCGTGGCGGCGAACGGCACCAGCACTTGGGCCACCACCGAAAACAGAGCAGTGATCGCGGTCCCCAGCAGCAGCATCGGCAGCCCGTTGGCCGTGGCGCTAACCAGAAGCCCCAGGGTCGACAGCGACATCATCGTCACCACCAGCCGGCGCCGCTCGAGCATGTCGCCCAGCGGCACCAGGGCGAGCAGGCCGAGGGCGTAACCGAGCTGGGCGACGGTGACCACGATGCCCGCTCGGGAGTAGGAGAGATCGAGCCGCTCGGCGATGGTGTGCAGCAGCGGCTGGGCGTAGTAATTGCTCGCCACCGCTACCCCCGTGGCGACCGCCATCAGCAGCAGCAGCCAGGTGGGCAAAGCACGAGAGGTGGAAACGACGGGCATGAACGATGGCTCCTGGTTGATTTGCCGGGCAAGACTGGGCCAGCGGCCTGCGTGTTTCACATGAAACATGCCTGCCTTTCGCCGCGAGGGTATCGATCGCAGCTGATACGGATACCCACGTTAAGCCTCCATTAAACACTTCTCACCCATGTATCATGTCGATGGCGGCGCGCTTGGCCGTACCGTGAATCGAATGTTCCCAGCCAATGGAAGAGATGAACATGGAAGAAGAAATCAATCAGCTCTGGAGCCAAATGGGCGCCTGGATGCCGCTGCTGCTCAGCTATGCGGGCAACCTTGTGCTCGCACTGATCACCCTGGCGATCGGTTGGTGGGTCATCAGCCTGTTCACCGCTTCGCTGTCGCGCCTGATGAAGGCCCGCCATGTCGAGCCGACGCTGCAAAGCTTCGTGCTCAGCGTACTCGGCCTGCTGCTCAAGGCATTGCTGTTGATCAGTGTGGCTTCGATGGTGGGGATCGCCACCACCTCGTTCGTCGCGATCATCGGTGCCGCCGGCCTGGCGGTCGGCCTGGCGCTGCAAGGCAGCCTCTCGAACTTCGCCGGCGGCGTACTGATCCTGCTGTTCCGCCCGTTCAAGGTCGGCGACTACATCCTCTCCGGTGGCATCGAAGGCACGGTGACCTCGATCGAGATGTTCCGCACCATCCTGCGCACCGTGGACAACAAGGTCATCTACGTGCCCAACTCGAACCTTTCCAACAACGTGGTGACCAACACCTCGCAGGAAAGCACCCGGCGCGGCAGCGTCTCCCTGCTGATCGACTACGAAGACGACCCCGAGGAGGCACGCCGCCTGCTGCTGGCGATGATCGAGGGCGACGAGAAGATCAACACCACCCCGGCACCTGCGGTGAACTACGTGCCCAACGCCGGCAACATCGCGATCACGCTCTACTTCTGGAGCTCGGCCGGGGATAACGGCGGACTGGTGTCGCACTACTCCGAGGAGGCGATCAAAGTGCTCAAGCAGGCGGGCTTCCGCCTCGGCGTCAACTCCCGCGCCGGCAGCTGATCGATCCCGCCGCTCGCGGCCGCGGGCGGCGGCGTCACTCGGTTTCACCTCGCCAATTCGGCTCAGGCATACTGTCGCTCTACCCTCGCCAAGGCCAGAGCCGATGCGCCAAAAGCTGCCGATCTTCCTCGCCTGCGCCCTGATCGCCTTCTTTCTGGTGCTGGCCTGGCGTGTGCACTTCTCCCCTGATCCGGCCCGGGAGGGCTTCGCCCATTCGGTCGCCGCGCTGAATGCCGAACTGCCGGCGCGGATCGATGAGGAAACCCGGATCGATGCGGTCACCCTCGACTGGTCGAGCCGGGAAGTGCGCTATCGCTACACCATGCTCCAGCACACGGCAGGCGAGTTCGACCCGGATACCTTCACCACGCTGACCCTCGAGCAGCTTCGCCGCTCGCTCTGCCGGCAAAACCCTGGCGGACTGGCAAGCGCAGTGGCAAGCGGCCTGCGCATGCGGCACAGCTATGAGGGCGCGGACGGCGCCCCGATCGCATCGATACTGATCGACCCGAAGGATTGTCGACAACCAAGCCGCTACTGAGCCAGCAGCCAGATGCCCTTGGCCAGGTAGAAGCCCCCCACCGCGGTGACCAGCCACCTCGTCCAACGGCGGAAGTTGGCGTCGGTCAAACGTACCAGGATGAAGTTGCCGGCACGGGTGCCGAGCAGCGCGAAGGGTGCCGACACCAGCACCATCATCCATTCAGCGCTGCCGAGATGCAGCGTCGAACGCCAGTAGAACAGCACCTTGACCGCATGGGAGGCGACCTGGATCGCCGCCTTGGTCGCAATCACCGTGCGACGGTCCATCCGGGTACGAATGAAGAAGATATCGGTGGTGGGGCCGCTGACTCCGACCGCGAGATTCAATCCGCCGCTGAGCGCCCCGCTGATCAGCGCATGGGAGGGCCGGCTGGCGTCGAGCGCTAGCCACTGCCTGGGGATCCACACCATGATCGGCATCAGTCCGATCACCAAGGTCATGGTGACCAGGCTCGGGGTGTAGTCGACCAGCGCGAGCGCTCCCGCCGCCAGCCCAAGCCCCAGGCAGGAGATCGCCAGAATCCTCCAGTCGATGAAATCGCGCGAGAACCAGGCGCGCGAGGCATTGGCACAGATCTGCAGCACGCCCTGCACCGCGATCGCGGTGGCCGGCGGCAGGATCACCAGCAGCGCGCCGAGCAGCAGCAAGCCGCCGACCATGCCGAATACGCCGGAGAGCAGCGAGGTGAAGAACACCGCCACGATCAGCATCGATAGCAGCGGCCACCCGGTCATTGCGCGTTGGGTCCGAGCGGGCTTGGAGGAGGAATCGGCATGGCGACATCGTTCCACTGGCGAAATTGTCGACAATACTCCCGCTCGATACGCTCGTCACTACGACTCTCGTCGTTCTCCGGTCGCATCGGCCAGTACCCGCTCGAGCAGCGCACGCATCTGTGCGGAGAACGCGACCAGCACCGCCCGCTCGAGCGTGCCGTTCGGGCGCGGCTCGCACAGCACGCCTAGCGCGATCTTCGCCGCCGCCTCGTGGGGATAGCCGAAGATGCCGCAGCTGATCATCGGAAAGGCGATGCTCTCGAGCCCCTCCCGCTCGGCGAGCTCGAGCGCGCGCCGGTAGCAGCTGGCGAGCTGTCCGGCCTCGCCCCGCCCGCCGCCGTGCCACACGGGACCGACGGCGTGGATCACATAGCGCGCGGGCAGATCGAAGCCAGGAGACAGCTTGGCGTCACCGGTGGCGCAGCCGCCGAGCCCCCGACAGTAGTCGAGCAGCGCAGGCCCCGCGGCGCGATGGATCGCACCATCGACGCCACCGCCGCCGAGCAGGCTCTGGTTGGCCGCATTGACGATCGCATCGACCGCCAGTTGAGTGATGTCACCCTCGATCAGTTCGATCTTCATCGCTTTCACTCGTATCCGACCAGCGGCCGGAGCGTCGGGAGGCGCCGCTCGGTGAGTGACCGAACGCAGCGCCGCGCGCGAGCGACGTCGGCGCGCTCACTCGGCCGGCATGCCGGATTCAGCGTAGCCGCGGAAGCTCACGGCGCCATCGTTTTTGACCATGCAATCGAGATTGAAGAAGGTATTGCCATGTCCTTCCAGCGCGACCTTGAGCTCGAACGGCTGGCCCTCGACGTAGCGCTCGACGTTGTTGGAACGCACCAGATGGGTACCCAGGGAGGAGCCATCACGCGCCTCGGCGAGATCGACGCACTGCTGGACCAGTTCCTGCCCATGCGGCTGCTGCGCCTCGGCGTAGCCACCCAGGGCGGCGAGCAGGAAGCCGGCCGCAACCGCAATCTTGGTACTTTTCATCGAACTCTCCTGATTGGACATCCCATGGCTCCATCCACGGCGGTGCCGGCGTAACGATTGCCCGATATTCTCCCTGCCCAGCGGCAGCGGTGCTCGCGACATTCATTCGACAGGGCCTGGCGATGTCGTTAAGTTTGAATCAAGACTTCATTAGAGCACGGCTATGTATCGCTCGGCGAAGATTTCTCGCTCACCGCAACGATGGATCAAGCCCGCTCGGTCCGTCCGAAACTTTGACCCACGCCCAGCAAAGGTGATATCCAGCGCTCCCCCGATCGTCTCCCGAGGTACCGCATGTCGATTATCCACTGCATTCTCCACCGCTTCGCTCGCGAGCCGGACGGCGTCACCCAGCGCCTCGACCTGAGTGAGCGTTCACTTTCAGAGGATGAGGCGAGCGCTGGGCTGCTCGATACCCTGAGCGCGCGCTTCAACGGCAAGCCGAGGCTATGGGGTGGTTTCGCAGCCGAAGGCGAGGAGCGGGTCTTCTCGGAGCGGCTCGGCGCCTATCTCAGCGGCGAGCTGGACTTCGTCGCCTTCAGCCGCCAGGCCGCCGAACGGCTCGCCTCGCTGATGCGCGCATCCGAGCAGCCGCGCGACGGCCAGCTGGTGATGCTCCACACCAAGCGTGGGGAGATCGAGCAGCTATGGATCGCACTGCTGCCGGAGGGCGAGACGCTCGGCGTCGACGAGCAAGGCGAGCTGGTCGCGCGGCGCACGCTCAACTTCAATGCTTTCGACCTCGCCGCCCGCGTCGAGCTGCACGAGTGGCGCGCAGGCGAGACGCGGCGCTACCTTTCGGTGGTCAAGCGGCGCGGGCTCAAGCGAGAGGCCGACGACTTCAGCCGCTGGCTCGGCCTGGTCGAACCGGTCGATGGCGCGGAGACCACCCGCGCGCTGCTCGAAGCCTTCGAAGGCTTCGCGGTGGACGAAGGCTGGAGCGCGGAGCAGCGGCGCGACAAGCGCGAGCAGCTGACCGACCAGCTCGGCGACCATGCGAGCCGCGGGGAACGTGCGCCGCTCGAGACGCTCGCCGCGGCGCTCGACGACGCCCATCCCGAGGCATTCGTCGACTATCTCTCCCGTGGTGACCATGCGATCGAGCACGACGTGCCCACCGACCGCCGCACGCTCGGCTCTTTTCGCCGCTACACCGGCCGCGCCGGCGGACTATCGATCAGCTTCGATACCACCCTGCTCGGCTCACAGGTGGAGTACGACGCAGGCGGCGAGCGGCTGATCATTCGCGGGTTGCCGAAGAAGCTCAAGGAGCAGCTGGAACGCAGGGACGGCGAGTGAGCTTCATCGCCGGACGGCGCAAAAGGGCGGCGATCCGGGCGCAACGCTTGAGCTTAGAACCAACTTGCCTAATCCAGACCCGGCTGAAAGCTGTATTCGGCCCATCGCTTTGAGGTAAAAACCTTCGCCCTGCCTGTTCGCATCGACCACCAACGAGGACTACCGATGACCGCACCGCACGCCACCGAACCCACTCCCGCCCCCGAGACGCCTCCGAGCGCCGGCAGCTTCGATGTCGTGGTGGTCGGCGGAGGCTCCGCGGGGATCGGTGTCTGCGCAAGCCTGCTGCGCCGCCAGCCTGGGCTCAGGATCGCGATCATCGAGCCGAGCGCCAGGCACTGCTACCAACCGGCTTGGACACTGGTCGGCGGCGGTGTGTTCGATGTCGCCAAGACCGTTCGCCCGACCGCCGGGCTGATCCCCCCGGGCGCCACCTGGCTCCAGCACGCCGCGGAGCGAATCGACACCGACGCGCGCCAGGTGCTGCTGGACGACGGTCGCGCGGCCGGCTATCGCCAGCTGATCGTCTGCCCGGGGCTGCGGCTGGCGTGGGAGAAGATCGACGGGCTGGAGGCGACGCTGGGCGAAAACGGAGTGACCTCCAACTACCGCCTCGACCTCGCGCCCTACACCTGGAAGCTGGTCCAGGGGCTCGACCGCGGTCGCGCGCTGTTCACCCAGCCGGGGATGCCGATCAAGTGCGCCGGCGCCCCGCAAAAGGCGATGTACCTGGCCTGCGACCACTGGCGCCGGGAAGGGGTGCTCGGGCGTATCGAGGTCGAATTCGACCTCGCCGGCGCGGCCCTGTTCGGGGTCGCCGACTTCATCCCGTCGCTCCAGCACTACGTCGACCTCTACGGCGCCAAGCTCGCTTTCGAATCCAACCTGGTCGCGGTCGACGGGCCGAGCAAGCGCGCCTGGTTCGAGGTCAAGGGGCCGGATGGCGAGAAGACCCGGATCGAGAAGTCGTTCGACATGCTCCACGTAGTGCCACCACAGGTGCCGCCGCAGCTGATCGAACGAAGCGGCCTCGCCGACGACGCCGGCTGGTGCGCAGTCGACCCCGAGACCCTGCAGCACCGCCGCCATGCCGAGATATTCTCGCTGGGCGACGTGATCGGCACCACCAATGCCAAGACCGCCGCCGCCGCGCGCAAGCAGATCGTGATCATCGCCGAGAATCTGCTCGCCGCCCGCGAAGGCCGCCCGCTCCCCGCCCGCTACGACGGCTACGGCGCCTGCCCGCTGACGGTCGAGCGCGGCAAGGTGGTGCTCGCCGAGTTCGGCTACGGCGGCAAGCTGCTGCCGACCTTCCCGCTCGACCCCAAGGTCGCCCGGGCCTCCGCCTGGCAGCTCAAGACCCGCCTGCTGCCCTGGCTCTACTGGAACGCCATGCTCAAAGGCCGCGAGTGGTTGACCAAGGCCCAAGTCGAGCGGCGCTGAAAACAGCCGAGGGTGGTCCAAGGGGAAGCGCTATACGGTTTTCGGCCCGGTGACCGCAGTGGCTACGTCGGCTCTCTCTTCCTGAGCCTCGAAGCGCTCGGCGGCGGGTGCCGAGATGCCGATGGCGCCTCCCTCTCAGTCTCCCTCTTGACCTAGCGACTCGGCCCGGTGCAAGCGTTCGATCAGGTTGTCGAGCACGCGCCAGAACATCCGGCGAGCACCTTCGAGGTAGTCGAGTCGCGAGGCGTCGTCATCCTCGAGGGTGTTGAAGGGGCCGGCGGGTAGATCGGTGGCCCGGCGCTTCGCCAGTTCGCGCATGGTTTCGGCGAGCATCTCCGGATGCGCCTGGATACCGATCACTCGATCCCCATAGGTGAAGATCTGATGGGCGCATCCTTCGCTGCTGGCCAGGCACTCCGCGTCCTTTGGCAGCTCAAAGGTGTTGCGGTGGAAGAAGAACAGCGGCAGCAGCGGCGCGACACCGTCCAACAGCGGGTGCCTCTCTCCCAGCGCATTGAGCTTCACCGGCCACCAGCCCGATTCAGCATGGCGAGCCGGGACCAATCTTCCGCCCAACGCCTCGGCGGTCAGCTGGGCGCCGAGGCAGATGCCTACCACCCCCTTGCCCGCAGCGATGGCTTCGCCAATCAGCCGGGTCTCCTCCTCGCGCCAGCCAGCGCATTTGGCCGGCACCCCGCCGAGGATCACCAGCACGTCGAACGCAGCGAGGGATGGCAGCGGTTCCCCTCGATCCAAACGGCTCGCACTGAGCCGATGGCCGCGCTCGCTCGCCCACTGGATCAGATTGCCCGCTCCGGAGTCCGCCGAATTACGCAGGTAGCATACGTTCATGCCTCGGCCTCCCGGTCGGAGCGCTGGGATTCACCGGCGCCAACGCTGCGGCGGCGGATCAGCAGCAACAGCGCAATGGCGAGCAGCAACGAGAAGGTGAGAAAGGCGAACCCCAAGGCCTGTCCATCGACCCGGCCATTCAGGAAACCGACCGCAAAAGGTCCAGCGAAGCCGCCTAGGTTGCCGCTAGCGTTGATGATCGCGATACCGGCAGGGGCGGTTTCACGGTTCAGATGCTGCGAGGGTATCGCCCAGAACGGCCCGTTGAAGGCGAAGATACCCATCACGGCCAGCACCAGCGCGCCCAGCAGCACCAGCGGGGAGTCGATGCCGCTGAAGATCATCAGCAAGTAGACGAAGATGATCAGCACCAACGGCAGCGCGGCATGGAAGTGACGCTCCTGGCGCGCATCGGAGCGCCGCCCCCAGAGGTTCATCGCGAGGGCGCCGGCGACGTAGGGAATGGCGGTCACCAGGCCGATCTGGAAATTGCTCAGCCCATAGACCGCAGTGAAGCGCTGGGCGAGCTGGGGAATGAAATAGATCAACCCCAGCGTGCCGGTGATGTAGGCGAAATAGAGCAGCGACAGCGTCCACACTCGGCGGTCGGCGAAAGCGAGGCGCGCGCCGTGCAGCTCTCCTTTGCCATCGCCATCGCTGGGCTGATCGGACGCCAAGTGCGCCGACAACAGCGCTTTTTCTTGCGGATCCAGCCACTTGGCCTGCTGTGGTCGATCATCCAGGTACCAGAGCGTGATCGGCCCGAGCAAGATCGCGACCGCGCCCTCGATGATGAACATCCAGCGCCATCCGTCGAGCCCGAAGGCGCGGACGTGATCGATCAAAAGCGTCGACAGCGGTCCACCGAGGATGAACGCCACCGGGATCGCGGTCATGAACAGAGCGACGATCCGCGCCATCATCGCGCGCGGGAACCAGTAGGTGAGATAGAGGATCACCCCTGGAAACAGCCCCGCTTCGGCGACCCCCAGCAGGAAGCGGAGCAGGTAGAGCTGGGTGGCGTTCTGCACGAACCCGGTCAGCACCACCACTATCCCCCAGGTCATGCAAATCCGGCAGATCCACTTGCGTGCGCCGAAGCGATGCAACAGCAGATTGCTCGGCACCTCGAAGAGAAAATAGCCAATGAAGAAGATGCCCGCCGCGAACCCATAGATTTCGGCGTTGAAGCCCAGCGAGGCATTCATCTCGAGCGCGGCGTAGCTGATGTTGGCGCGATCGATGTAGGCGACCACGTAGAGCAGCAGCAGATAAGGGATGATGCGTCGCGATACCTTGCCGGTGACCTCAGCAATGCGCGTCTCCATGGCATGTTTCTCCAAGCTAAGCCTTGTCGTTGTGTGATGGACGAGGCCCATGCGGCCCTTTGACTTTGTGCATTTGACATGCCATTTCAGTTAATAATTGTGGCTTTGATTGTTTTGATCGAGAAAATCGGTCAACATCGCAGCCGTTTTTCGTCCCCAATCCGCATCGCCTCCGCTGTGACACCTTTTGTGCGAATGCGCCCGGGCTTGTACCAAGGCGTTTCGGGCCACGCGCCAGAATGGGGCAAGCTGCGGCTGTCTGGCCGTCGACGGTGCGGAAAGGTGCACACACAAGGAGCACGCCATGCGTCCCCAAGAGCGTCGTCAGAGGATTCTCGAACTGCTGCGCCAGCGCGAACGGCTCAGCGTGGAAACCCTCGCCAGCGCCTTCTCGACCTCCCACGAGACGATTCGCCGCGACCTGACGGCGCTTGCCGGTGAGGGGCTGGTGAATAAATTCCACGGCGGCGCTTCGCTGCCGCCGAGCGGCGAGTGGGAGAACGCCTTCGATACCAGGATGCACGAGCACGCCAGCGAGAAACGGGCGGTGGCACGCGCCGCGGCGCGGCTGTTCTCCCCCGGTGACAGCTTGATGATCGATACCGGCACTACCACCCTCGCCTTCGCCCAGGAGCTGGCGCGGCTCGAGCGGCTGACGGTGATCACCAACTCGGTCGCCATCGCATCGACGGTCAGCGAGGCGGGCCACCGCACCTTCATGATCGGTGGTGAATACCATCTCGACGCCGGCGAGAATCTCGGTGCGCTGGCGCTGGAGCAGATCAGGCGCTTCAACGCCGAGCACGCAGTGCTGACGGTAGGCGCCCTCGGAGTCGACGGCGCAATGGACTATTCGATCGAAGAGACCGAGGTGGCCCGCACGATGGCCGACCAAGCGCGCTACCTGACCGTGATAGCCGACGGCTCCAAGCTCGGTCGACGCGCACTGTTCCCGGTGCTGCCGCTGAGCCGCATCGATCGCCTGGTGGTCGATCGCCCCCCGCAGGGCGCGATCGGCGAAGCACTGGAACAGGCCCGGGTCGAAGTGGTGGTAGCAGCACTGGGGTGAACTCGCCGCACGCAATTCGGTCAATTTGGCTTGGAATCGGTCAATTAAATGAGGCATATTTGCGCATTACGAATGACCCATCTTTCATCCGAGCTGACCGATGCCCCTGAAGGACACCTTCCTCCAACGCTACGATGTCGCCGTGATTGGCGCCGGCGTAGTCGGCTGCGCCATGGCGCGGCGCTTCGCGCTCGAAGGGGCACGCGTGGTGCTGCTCGAGCGCGGCAGCGATATTCTCGCCGGCGCGAGCAAGGCCAATAGCGCCATTCTCCACACCGGCTTCGACGCACCGAGCGGTAGTCTGGAGCTCGAGTGCATGCAGGCCGGATATCGCGAATATCTGCAAATCCACACCCGGTTCGACCTGCCGCTGCTGCGCAGCGGCGCCCTGGTGGTGGCCTGGAGTGAAGAAGACGAGCAGCGGCTGCCGGGCATCCTCGCCCAGGCCCACGACAACGGTGTGGACGATGTCTCGCTGATCGATCGGAAGCGATTGCGCCAGCTCGAACCCGCGCTGGCAGCGAATGCCCGGGCGGCGATAAGCGTGCCAGGAGAACATTTGATCGACCCATGGAGCACCCCGCTGGCCTATCTGCAGCAAGCGCTGGCGCACGATGCCAAGGTGCTGCGTGAGGCCGAAGTGGCGTCAGGCGATTTCGATGGCGAGTGGTGGCGACTCTCGACCGCTCGCGGCACGCTGATGGCACGGGAGGTGATCAACTGCGCCGGGCTCCACGGTGACCGACTGGAACACCGCCTGCTCGGCCGATCGAGCTTCACCATCCACCCACGCAAAGGCCAGTTCGTGGTCTTCGACAAGGCCGCCGCCCGGCTGATCGAGCGCATCGTGCTGCCGGTGCCCAGCGAGCGCACCAAGGGCATCGTGCTGACCCGCACGGTCTATGGCAACCTGCTGGTCGGTCCCACCGCAGAAGAACAGCAAGAGCGCGACCACGCCGCACTCGATCAAGCCGTTCTCCAGGGGCTGATCGCCGCCGCGGTCGAGCGCATTCCGGCGCTCGCCGGCGTACCGGTCACCGCCGCTTACGCGGGGCTGCGCCCGGCCACCGAGCGCAAGGAGTACCGGATCGAAAACTACCCCGACCGCCACTGGATCAGCGTCGGCGGCATCCGCTCCACCGGCCTCACCGCGGCGCTGGGAATCGCCCAGCACGTCCACCGGCGCTATGCAGAGCGCCACCGCCACTCGGCGGTCGAAACACCGCTCTGGCCGAAACTGCCCAACCTCGCCGAGCACCGCGAGCGCGACTGGCAGCGCCCAGGCTACGGCGAGATCGTCTGCCACTGCGAGCTGGTCACCCGGCGCGAGATCGACGCTGCATTCGCCTCGCCATTACCACCCGGAGACCTCGGCGGGCTGAAGCGCCGCACCCGCGTCTGCATGGGCCGCTGCCAGGGCTTCTACTGTGGCGCGCGGGTCGCCGAACTGAGCGCCGGCCACTTCACTCGAGCGCTCGCCGAGCCGCTGGTAGCGAACCGCAGGGGCGGCAGCCACGGCAAGGACCACGCCGATGATTGAATCGTTGCTCGATTACGACGTCGCGATCATCGGCGCGGGCCCCGCCGGACTCGCCGCGGCGATCGAGCTCAAACACCAGGGCGTGGCCAGGGTCGCAGTGCTCGAACGTGACGCCGAAGCCGGCGGCATTCCGCGCCATTGCGGCCACCCGCCGTTCGGCATGCGCGAGTATCGGCGAGTGCTCAGCGGCCCCGCTTATGCCCGACGCAACGTCGAGCGCGCGCGCGCGGCGGGAGTAGAGCTGCGCCTGCGCCACTCGGTGGTCGCGCTCGGCGAAGGCGGTGTGATCGACGCAGCCAGTCCCGAGGGCCAAGTTCGCATCGTGGCCAAACGCGTGCTGCTCGCCACCGGCGCGCGCGAGACGCCGCGCTCGACGCGCCTGATCTCCGGAGATCGCCCGTTCGGCGTGATCAATACTGGCGCCCTGCAGTCCTATCTCTATCTCGAGCGGCTCAAGCCGTTCAGCCGACCGCTGATCGTCGGCAGCGAACTGGTCGCGCTCTCCGCACTGCTGAGCTGCCGCCGCACGGGGATCAAACCGGTGCTGATGATCGAACAGGCGGAGAAACCGTTGGCGCGCTGGCCGCTGGCGCTCTTCCCGCGTCTTTGCGGGGTACCGTTCGAATGCTCGACCCGGCTCGAGTCGATCGAAGGCAGGGAGCGGGTCGAGGCGGCCTGGATCCGAGGCAGCGATGAAGAGCTTCGACGGATCGACTGCGACGGCGTGCTGCTCACCGGTCGCTTCGTACCGGAGTCGAGCCTAGTCCGGCTCTCCCACCTGGAGCTCGACGCCGGCAGCGGCGGGCCGATGATCGATCAGTACGGCCGCTGTTCGGATCCCGCCTATTTCGCCGCTGGCAACCTGCTGCGCCCGATCGAGACCGCGGGCTGGTCCTATCGTGAAGGCCGCCGGATCGCCGCGCTGATCGCACGCGACCTCACCGACCCACTGCCGCGATCCCATCCGGGCATTAGGCTGCAGTGCCTGCCACCGATCAGGTTCTGCGTGCCTCAACGACTGGTGACCCCGATTGGCGACGGCCTGGCGCATCTCCAGCTGCGCACCGAGCGCCCTGCCAAGGGAATCCTGAGCGTGCGGGGCAGCGCGGGCGTGGTATGGCAGCGACAGGTGCACTTGCTACCGGAGAGGCGCATCCTGATCCCGCTCGACCGGCTCCGGCTGGCTGCAGGGGAATCGGGGCTCACCATCGAACTGGAAGAGAACCGGGAGCGAAGCCGATGAAGCTGCTCGCCGTCGATCAGGGCACCACCAGCACCCGCTCGGTGCTCAGCGACGAAACCGGCCGGGCACGGGTAGTGCGCTCCCTGCGCCATGCCCAGCATCGCCCCCGGCCGGGCTGGGTCGAGCATGATCCCCTCGAACTCCTGGCCCATCTCGAATGCTGTATCGAAGCGGCGGGCCCGGTCGCCGCGATCGGCATCGCCAACCAGGGCGAAAGCTGCCTCGCCTGGGACTCCCAAAGCGGCGAACCGCTGTCACCGGTGATCGTCTGGCAGGACAGCCGCACCACCGATGAGATCGAACGGCTGCGCGCCAGCGGTGCCGAGGCGCTCACCCGGGCGCGCTGCGGGCTGCCGCTGGACGCCTACTTCTCGGCCAGCAAGCTTGGCTGGCTGGTCGAGCGGCTGCCCGAGGTCGGTCGCGCCCTCAGCGCCGGCCGGCTGCGACTCGGCACTACCGATGCCTGGTTCCTCGAGCGGCTCACCGGCCATTTCGCCACCGATGTCACTACCGCCTCGCGCACCTCGCTGATGGACCTGCGCACTCGGCGCTGGGATCCCGAGCTGTGCCGGCTGTTCGGCGTACCGATCGAGGCGCTGCCGGAGATTCGCTCGAGCGTCGGCGACTTCGGCGACTACCGCGGCACCCCAGTGACCGCCTCGGTAGTCGATCAGCAAGCCTCGCTCTATGGCCACGGCTGCCGACTGCCGGGCGAGGCGAAGATCACCTTCGGCACCGGCGCCTTCGCCCTTGCTCTGAGCGGCGAACGGATCATCCAGGGAGCGGCCTCGGGACTCACCACGACGATCGGCTGGGAACTCGATGGCACGCCCTACTATGCCGTCGAAGGTGGCGTCTACGATGCGAGTTCAGCGGTGGAGTGGGCCTCGCGGCTCGGCCTGTTCGAACGGCTCGACCAGCTCGGTGGCTTCGACGCCGCGCCTGCGATCTCACGCCGGCTCGCCTTCGTGCCCGCCCTGTCGGGGCTCGCCTGCCCGCATTGGGACCGACGCGGCGCAGCGCTATGGATCGGGATGGATGCGGCCAGTGGCCGCGAGGATCTTTGCCAGGCGCTGCTCGAGGGCATCGCACTGCGCAGCGCAGAGGTGATCGGTGCAATGGACAGCCATCTGGCGGTGACCGACCAGCTGTCGATCGACGGCGGTCTGGCTCGAAATCCTTACTTCGTCCAGTTCCTCGCCGACGTGCTGCAGCGAGCGATCATCACCCAGCGCTTCGACGAGCTGACCGCTTTCGGCTGCGCCGCACTCGCCGGCCGCGCGCTCGGCGTCACCCTGCGGGCCGACCACAACATTGCCGGAGTCAGCTACCCGCGGGTCGACGCCGCCACCGCCGCCGGCTGGCGTCGATGCTTCGCTGAAGCAGTGGAGAAATCACGCCACTGGCGCTAAGGCACGTCATCGCTCCCCGGCGCCTGCAACAGCCGGCGGGGGCCGCTGCCGTGGGCGGCGAGCAGGTCGTCGGGGTTGGCGAGGCGGCAGCGCTTGAGCGAGAGACAGCCGCAGCCGATGCAGCCATCGAGTTGGTCGCGCAGTTGGACCAGCGCCTCGATGCGCTGGTCGAGACGCGATCGCCAGGCCGCGGAGAGTGCGATCCAGTCGGCGCGGGTGGGGGTCCTGCCTTCGGGCAGAGTCGCAAGCGCCGAGAGGATCTCATCGAGCGGGATACCGAGCCGCTGGGCGGCGCGGATCACCGCCAGCCTGCGCAGCACGTCGCGGCGATAGCGGCGCTGGTTGCCGGTGGTGCGACGGCTCTGGATCAGTCCACGCGATTCGTAGAAGTGCAGGGCGCTGACCGCGACACCGCTGCGGCGGGAGACTTCACCGACGCCGAGCTCTTTCGTCATAGCGATTGACCTCAAGTCGACTCGAGGTCTCAAGCTGCGCCGGGTTCCTCCCGGCGTCAATGCCATGGCCTCTTCTTCCTCCCCCGCTGCCGCCCCTCGAAATTCGCCCGGCCGATCACTGCGCCAGGCGCCAGCGCCCGTCCCGGTCCTGAATGAAGTTCAGCGCCAGCGGCTGGGCGGGCATCAGGCTCGCGACGCCGCGCGATACCGACAGCCATACCTCGCAGCGATACCGGCTGTCGCTGCCCTCCCGGGTGCAGTCGTCCGGCAGCGAGACATCGATGTCACTGCTCGATACCAGGCCGCCGGTATAGCCTGAGATTTCTCCAAGATTGCCGACCAGCGCCTGGCGCACATCTCCCTCGCTGGGACCTTGGCTGGCACAGCCAGTGAATAGCAACGCAGCGGCGAGCAGCGGGATCACTTTGTACATGCGCGGATGCTCCATCAGAGGGTCAGGCCAGAGTTTGGACCATACCAGGGCGTATGGGCATCCATCCTGAAAAGCCCGCCCTCGACTCGACCCTCCAGACCCGCCCGCCCTGGGCATCGACCTTACCGGCCCCGAGGCTGGTCCGACTGCGCGGGCAGCGTTTTGCGCGGCGCCCGTTTGCCGGGATAATCCAGGTCGACACCGCGCCCGTGACGCGTCGAGGAAATACCATGTCCGAGATCACCATCGACCACCAAGCCCTGCGACGCCAGACCACTCGCCGACAGCTGCAGCAAATCATCGCAGGACTCAGCGATGGGGTGATCCTGCTCGATCCGAGCGGCGAGCTGGCCTGGGCCAACCAGGCGGCACTCGAGATGCACGGTGTCGATGAGCTCGAGTCGCTAGGCGGCGACGTCGGCACCTATCGCGAGCGCTTCCTGCTGCGCTATCGCAACAACCATCCGCTCCAGCCGGGTCAGTACCCGCTCGAACGATTGCTCGCCGGTGAAAGCTTCGAGGACGTAGTGATCGAGGTCGCCCCAGTCGCAGAGGAAGCCCCACCGCTTCGCATCCACCGCGCGCGGGGCCTGGTGCTGACCGATGAGAACGACGAAGCGGACTGCCTGGTGCTGGTGGTCCAGGATGCCACCGACTGGGCGCTCGCCGAGCAGCGATTCGAGCGCACCTTCAATGCCAACCCGGCACCGGCACTGATCTGCCGGCTCAGCGACCAGCGCTACGTCAAGGTCAACCAAGGCTTTCTCGAGATGACCGGGCTTACCCGCGAGGCGGTGATCCAACGCTCGGTCTACCAGCTCGATGTGTTCTCCCAGGCCGAGCGACGCGCCCAGGCGATCGAGCGACTCGAGGCGGGCCAGACCATCGCGCAGATGGAAGCCGCGCTGGCACTGCCCGATGGCAGCAACAAATGGGTGATGGTGGCCGGACAGCCGATCGACTTCAATGACGAGCCCTGCATGCTGTTCACCTTCACCGACCTCGAGCCGCGCCGGCGCATGGAGCTCGCGCTACGGCTCAGCGAGGAGCGCTTCGAGAAAGCGTTCAGGATGTCGCCGGTGCCGAGCACGCTGGTCGGCGAGGACTTCGTGCTGTTCGAGGTCAACGATGCGTTCGTCTCCACCCTGGGCTACGACGGCGAGACGCTGGTCGGACGCAGCGCCGAGTCGCTCGGCCTGTGGGAGGAGGAGAGCCGCCGCCGGTTCGACGAGAGTCTCGCCAAGGAGGGGAGCGTGCGAGGACTCGAGCTGCAAGTCCGCACCCGCCAGGGCGAGGTGCTCGACTGCCAGGTTTCGGCGGAGCGCGTGCTGTTGCAAGGCGAAGAGATCTGCACCCTGGTGACCCTGCTCGACATCACCGAACGGCGGCGCAGCGAAGCGGAGTTGGTGAATGCGATCGAGGCGGTGATGCAGGATGCTTCCTGGTTCAGCCGAACCCTGCTCGAGAAGCTCGCCAACGTGCGCCGCGCCAACGTGGCTGGAAAATCGGAAGGGCCAAGGCTCGACGATCTTTCGGCGCGCGAGCGGGAGGTCCTGTCGCTGCTCTGCCAGGGTCTGGCCGACAAGGAGATCGCACGCAAGCTCGGTCTCGCCCCCAACACCGTGCGCAACCACGTCTCGACCATCTACGCCAAGCTCGGCCTCCACAGCCGCGCGGAAGCCATCGTCTGGGCACGCGAGCGCGGTATCTTCGGCCTCGGCTACTGACCCCCGCAAATGCACTAGCCCAGCTAGTGCTAATGTCTCTATGCGAAGCTCGACGCCACGCGCAGAATCCCTGCCACGTACCGGTAGTGGCACCAGGGATGGTCCCGGTGCAGAAGGATCTGCACCGACCGCAAGCGCAGTGTCTGCCGGTACCACTCACAGCAGCCAGGATGGCCCCCGGACGCAGGGATGCGTCCACCTTCATATCGCGATCTTCCGTGATCTTTTGGCACCGCCTGCTAGAGTTTGAATACTCGGTATCGCAAAAGCCTTGCTTGGCGAGCCGAGACTGACGACGCGGTCGTCCACGAAGTGCACGCACAGGAGCGAACATGTCCAAGGAACGTATCGAAGGCCAGGCACGCGATGTGCTGGGTCAAGCGCAGGAAAGCTACGGCGACTTCATCGACGATGACGAGCAGCGGCTCAAGGGCAAGCTGCGCCAGAAGGCGGGCCAGGCCCAGGCGAGCTACGGCGAAGCGATCGACAACGTACGCGAATTCACCGTCAGCAACCCCTTCGGGGCGCTGGCGACCGCGGCAGCCATCGGCTTCGTGATCGGGCGTATCTGGCGGCTCTGAGCCCCCAGCTCCAACGCATCGTGCCATCATCCCCGGGATGATCCTCCGCGGCCCCGCGACCCACGTCGCGGGGCCGCTTTCGTCTCCGCGCCGCGCATGGCATGCTGTTCGACCCTAGGCCATGTCGAGCACCCGATGCCCGGCACGGCCTGAATCAAACGATCCGATCGGTCGACGCGAGAAGCGAAGAGGACGCCATGGCATTCAAGGTTTTCGTCGATGGGCAGGAGGGTACCACTGGCCTTCGGTTGCTCGATTATCTGAACCTGCGCGACGACATCGAGCTGCTGCGCATCGATGACACCAAGCGCAAGGATCGCAACGAGCGCTCCCGCTTCCTCAACGCCGCCGATGTCGCCTTCCTCTGCCTGCCCGACGATGCTTCGCGCGAAGCGGTCGGCCTGGTCGAGAACCCCGATACCTGCGTGATCGACGCCAGCACCGCCTTTCGTACCGATCCGCACTGGACCTATGGCCTGCCCGAGCTCGCCGCCGGCCAGCGTGAGAAGATTCGCGCCTCGAAACGGATCAGCAATCCCGGCTGCCACGCCAGCGCCTTCGTGCTGCTGGTGCGGCCATTGATCGACGCGGGTCTCCTGCCACCGAGCCACCCACTCAGCGCCTTCTCGCTGACCGGCTACAGCGGCGGCGGCAAGCGCATGATCGCCGAGTACCAAGGCACGAGCGATCCACGGCTCGCCAGCCCGCGCCCCTACGCCCTGGGGCTGATGCACAAGCATCTACCGGAAATGTGTGCCCAGACCGGGCTCGAGCTCGCACCGGTGTTCACCCCGGTGGTCGGCCCCTTCCTCAAGGGGCTCTCGGTGCAGATCCCGCTGCAGCTCGCCACGCTGGCCGGCGTCGACGCAGCCGCGGTGCACGCCGCCTACGCGCGCCACTATGCGGGCGAGCGCTTCATCCGCGTGCTGCCGCTGGATGACGAGCGCAACCTCGACGCCGGTTTTCTCGATGTCCAGGGCTGCAACGATACCAACCGCGTCGACCTGATGATCTGCGGCAACGCCGAAAGGCTGCTGCTCGTCGCCCGCCTCGACAATCTCGGCAAGGGCGCCGCGGGTGCCGCCATCCAGAGCATGAACGTCCATCTCGGCTGCGACGAGGGCCGCGGACTGAATCTCGACTGAAAGGCCGACGAGCGCAGGCGCTTTTCAGACAGCCGTGTCTCCAACCGCCGGTCATCCGACCGGTGGTGCAGGTCAATGACAAACCCCTTTTAACCCAGCGACGTTTTCCATCTAGGCGAGTCGAGAACCGTTTTCGTCCCAACGAGCCTATCGCTCGTTTAGATGCGAGGGGCGGCCCCCTCGCGCTCCCCCTTTAGGGGGACGCGCCGCCACGAGATCGCGAAACCCTGGCCGATCAATCGTTTGTCCTCGGGTCGGCGCGCATGGACATCTGACCGCCATGGATGGCGGGAATGCGGAAAATGCAGGAGCAGTTTTTCCGCCCTGTCCGGGCGCGCCTTTTGCGACATCCATGTCGCAAATCCCGGTGCAATCGATTGCCGGCCAGCGCGCTCTCGGAGGCGGCTGGAAGCCATCGTGGCATCTTCAAATACTTTGTCGGCAGTCTTAACCGCCGGTCATCCGACCGGTGGTGCGATCGCCTCCAAGCCAACCCCCACTTTGATCATCTCCGGCAATGAGTCACATAGCTGCAATCGATTCGTGGCAGCCTGGGTATCGGCGCATAATTAGCTTCAATGCTAATGAATGCGTCCCGGCCACCCGGCACGCTGAAGAGGACATCGATATGAAACGCAGGAGGATTCTCGTCACCGTCTTGGCCTTCGCCATGCTCGCGATCGCCATTCGCCGCCTGTTCGCCGGCCGCGCCGATACCAGGGCCGTCGCCGCCAACGAGGAGCGAGAGAGTGAAAGGCAGGCCACCCGCCTTCCCGCTGGCTGCATCCGCCCAACCACCTTCGACGCCAAATCCCTGCGCGCTCCGCGGCAGGCAGCCAACCAGGCGGACGCGCGTGACGTCTGCAAAGCGCTGTGTGGCGCTTGCTAGCGCGGGTCCGCTCTTCTAGTCCCCAGCGATAGCGCTGCGCAGGCAGTCGGCGAACAGGGTCAGGGCCGCGGCCCGGCGCTGGCTGGCGCGGGAGACCAGCACCAGCTCACGATGAAAGGTCACCTCACCGAGCGACAGCACGCGCAGCCGTTCGCTGCGCTCGAGCCACGGCCCGGCGGCGGGAATCAGCGACACACCAAGACCGCATTCGACCATCCGCGCGATCGCCTCGAGCTCGTCGGCTTCGATCACTTGGCGCGGCGTGATCCGCTGGCGCTTGAGGAAGCGCTCGACCAGCCGGCCACCGAAGGAGCTTCGGTCATAGCGAATGAACGGCTCGGTGGCGAGCAGATGCAGTGGATCGCTCGATGCCTGGCCGTCGTTTTCCCCGCGCGGCGCGATCACCACGTACGGCTCTTCGCCAATACCCTCGGCGTGGAGCTCCTTGGGCAGCGCGAAGGGCGCGCGCAGCAGCAGTGCCAGATCCACACTGCCGGCATCGACCTGATCGAGCAGCCCGAGCGACACCCCCGGCACCAGCCGCACCCGCAGCTTCGGCGCCCGCTCGCGCAGGCGCAGCAGCGCCTGGGGGAGCCTTCCGCTCTGCAGGCTGGCGATCGCGCCGACCCTGAGCTCGCCGCGAAGCTCCTCGGCCTCGTTCAGCGCCAGCATCCTGCGCTCGAGCCCGACCATCTCCTCGGCCAGCGGCAGGATCCGCTTGCCCGCGGCGTTGAGCACCGCGATACGCCCAGTGCGGTCGAACAAACGCTCGCCAAAGCGGGTCTCGAGCTGCTTGATCTGAGCGCTGACCGACGACTGGCTGAGCCCGACCTGCAGGCCCGCAGCGGCGAAGGTGCCGTACTCGACGACGGCAAGGAAGGTCTTGAGCTCTCTGATCATGCTCTGGATCGATCCATTTTTCCGATATCAGATAGCTAAATTACACTCTTTCAATCGATATATCCGCCGAGGGAGAATGACCGCCACAACGAACTCCCGAGGAGCAACACCCATGGCCCTGTCTCCCTTCCATCTTGCCATTCCCGTCTACGACCTTCCCGCCGCCCGCAGCTTCTACGGCGAGCTGTTCGGCCTCGAAGAAGGCCGCTCCAGCGACCATTGGGTCGACTTCGACTTCTTCGGCCATCAGTTGGTGATCCACGAGCACCCCAAGACCACCTCGCAGGAAGCCGCCCATACCAATGCGGTCGACGGCCACGACGTGCCGGTGCCGCATTTCGGCGTGGTGCTCGGCTGGGAGGAGTGGGAAGCGCTGGCCGAGCGGCTCAAGGCGCACGGCACCGAATTCGTGATCGAACCCTACGTGCGCTTCAAAGGCCAGGTCGGCGAGCAGGCCACCATGTTCCTGTACGATCCCTGCGGCAACGCGCTCGAGTTCAAAGCGTTCAAGGACATGAGCCAGCTTTTCGCCAAGTGAGGCCCCAGCGCCATCGTGCTGGCGGCCGGCCGCGGTGCGAACCGAAGGTTCAGGATGCCGGGGCTTGGCGCCTTTCGCCGTATCGGCGCGCAGCCTCCACCAGGGCCAGGAAGATGCCGCGGTCCGCGGCGGTTTCGAGATACTCGGGATGCCACTGCACGCCCAGGCAAAAAGTGAGCCCCGGACACTCGATGCCCTCGATCACGCCGTCGGGCGCCCGCGCGGTGACTACGCAGCCGGGGCCTACCGACCGCACCGCCTGGTGGTGGGAGGTATTGACGCTCAGTTCGCGGGCCCCGGTCACCGCATGCAGCAGGCTGCCCGGCGCTATCGTCACCGGATGATGGACCAGTTCGCCGGCGGCCCTGCGGTTGTGCCCCAGCTGATCACCGATCTCGTCGGGGATGTGCTGGATCAGGCTGCCGCCGGTGAGCGCAGCGATCAGCTGCTGCCCGCCGCAGATGCCGAGGACCGGCAGGTCGCGCGCCATCGCCGCTTCGAGCAGTACGCGTTCGAAGCGGGTGCGTTCGGGCTTCAAGCGGATGGTCGGCGTACTGATCCGTTCGCCGAACAAGGCGGGGTCGATATCGAAGGCACCACCGGTGATCACCAGGGCGTCACACAGCGCGATCAGCTCGGGGACGAGCTCTGGATGGTGGGGCAAGGCGATCGCCACGCCACCGCAGGCATTGACGCTCGAAATGTAGTTCTGGCGCAGCGCGTACCAGGGCGAGGCAGCGTAGCCACCGGCGGGCTCGGCATCCAGGGTGATGCCGATGACAGGCTTGGTCGATGCAGCCACCATGAGCGCAATCTTCCGGTAGAGGGCCTCGGGCCAAACTAGCACCACTCGGTGGCTTCGCTCCACACGAGCCGCTCATCCGACGATTATCCAACCATTCAAGCCAACGCCCCCGGGCGCGTTCAATCGCGGCCGGGGGCGTCGGGCTTGGTCAGTGTGTCATCGGTGCATAGAGCGCTGGGTCAGCGTGGCCGCCGCACGCGAGGCTGCCGGGCGGCGTCGGGCGCATCCAGTACCCGCCGGGCATCGCCACAGGAGAGCAGCAGGCTGGTGGAGGAAAGCACGCTGAGCCCGAAGACGAAGTAGCGGGCGAGCATCCTGAGTAAATGTCCAAGCATCATCAATACCTCCCGTCGGATTCAGGATTCGCCGTCGGCGAATCCTTCGACCTTCGCAGTATCCCCTTGGAGCGCATTGCAGTGGAGCGCGTTCGCGTGTCGAAGCGTAACCACCGCTCCGACCAGCGCTCTCAGGCCAACCGCGCACTCGGCGCCAGCCGTACCGCCACCGACTTGGAGTTGGGGGTATTGCTCTTGATCCCGACCGAGTCGAGCGGAATCAACGGGTTGGTTTCAGGATAATATGCCGCCGCACAGCCCTCGGGGGTGTCGTAGGAGACTACCCGGAACGCCTCGGCGCGGCGCGGTACGCCGTCCTCCTCGCGTCCGACCAGATCGACCCACTGTCCATCCTCGAGCCCGAGCCGCTCGATGTCGTTCGGGTTGAGGAAGATCACCCGGCGCATCCCCTTCACACCACGATAGCGGTCGTCGTAGCCATAGACCGTGGTGTTGTACTGATCGTGGCTGCGCAAGGTCTGGAGCGTCAACCAGCCCGCCTCGCGGGCGAGCCGCTGGTGCAGCACCGCTTCCGGCAGCGGGTCGCTCGAGAATTCGGCCAATCCGCTGGCGGTGGGGAACTCGCGCCGCGCGCCAGGGTTGCCGAGCCAGAAGCCCCGCGGCTCGCGCACCCGCCGGTTGAAATCGCTGAAGCCTGGAATCACCTCGGCGATCTGGTCGCGAATCCGGTCGTAGTCCTCGGCGAGCGCCATCCAGTCGACCACCTGGCTGCCGAGCAGCCGCTCGCCGATGCCGCAGATCACCGCGACCTCGGAGCGCAGCATCGGGGAGGCCGGGCGCTGGATGCCCGCCGAGCCGTGCACCATGCTCATCGAATCCTCGACGGTGATCAGCTGCGGCGTGCCGTCCGCCTTGGCGTCGGTCTCGACCCGACCGATCACCGGCAGGATCAGCGCGTCGCGTCCGGTGACCAGGTGGCTGCGGTTGAGCTTGGTGCTCATGTGCACGGTGAGGTTGCAGCTCGAGAGCGCCGCCTCGCAGACGTTCGAATCCGAAGTGGCGCGGGCGAAGTTGCCGGCGAGACCGATGAACACCTTGCATGCACCCTCGCGCATCGCGCGGATCGCCGAGACGGTGTCATGGCCATGGCCGCGTTTGAGGCTCACTCCGTAGTAGCGCTCCAAGGCTTGGAAGAACCACTCCGGCGCCTTCTCGTTGACGCCCATGGTGCGATCGCCCTGGACGTTGGAGTGGCCGCGCACCGGGCAGGTGCCCGCTCCCGGCTTGCCGATGTTGCCACGCAGCAGCAGCAGGTTGACGATCTCGCGTACGCTTGCCACCGAGTGCTCGTGCTGGGTGATGCCCATCGCCCAGCAGATGATCGTCGCGTTGGAGCGGATGTAGATCTCGGCGGCGCGGGTGATCTCTGCCCTGGAGAGACCCGACTGCGCCTCGATCGTCTCCCAAGCGGTGGCCTCGACCACCGTCCTGTAGGCATCGACGCCGTGGGTGTAGCGCGCGATGAAGTCGTGATCCAGCGCGTCGCGCTCGAACACCACCTTGGCCATCCCTCGCACGATCGCCATGTCGCCGCCGAGCTTGGGACAAAGATACATCGAGCTGACCGCCTCGCTGCCGCCGCGCAGCATCTCGAGCTTGCGCTGCGGATCGGCGAAGCGCTCGAGACCGCGCTCCTTGAGCGTATTGATCGCCACCACCTCGCAGCCGCGCTCGTGCGCCTCGCGCAGGGTGCCAAGCATGCGCGGATGGTTGGTGCCAGGGTTCTGACCGAAGCTGAAGATCGCCTCGGCGCGCTCGAAATCATCCAGCAGCACGCTGCCCTTGCCGACCCCGAGCGCCTCCCCGAGGCCGACCCCGCTCGCCTCATGGCACATGTTCGAGCAGTCCGGCAGGTTGTTGGTGCCATAGAGCCGGGCCAGCAGTTGGAACATGTAGGCGGACTCGTTGCACGCCTTGCCCGAGGTGTAGAACAGCGCCTGGTCGGGATCATTGAGCGCGCGCAGATGATCGGCGATCAGATCCAGCGCATCACTCCACTCGATCGGCACGTAGCGATCGCTCGCGCGGTCGAAGCGCATCGGCCGGGTCAGCCGGCCCTGGTCCTCGAGCCGGTAGTCGTCCCAAAGCTTCATTTCACTGACCGTGTAGCGCTCGAAGAAGGCGTCATCGACCCGCTTCGAGGTGGTCTCCCAGCTCACCGCCTTGACCCCGTTCTCGCAGAACTCGAACGACGAGCCGTGCTCCGGATCGCCCCAGGCGCAGCCCGGGCAGTCGAAGCCATCGGGCTGGTTGAGCTTGAGCAGCGCGCGTACGTTGGCGAGCGGCGCACCGCTGTGGGATAGGTGCGCGCCGACCGCCTTGAGCGCCCCCCAGCCCGCGGCCGGCCCTTTATAGGACTCTATACGGGGTTTGGACATACGACCTCCTCGGCAGCGCACCAGGTGCCAGATAGTGGAAAATTGATCCAGCTATCCTAGCGCCGCGCTAGGGAATATCGCCAATCGATGACAACGATCTATTGATCGACGCCGTCTATCGAAGGTTCAGTTCCAGCTCTGGTATCGAAAGCGCCGAGATCGTCTCCAACAGCTGGCCAAGACGCGCTGGAATCGGCTCGTCCAGGCGCCAGATCGCCCCGATCCTGGGTACCTCGAGATCGCTCTCGGGCAGCACCCGGACCTCAAGCCCAAGCGGCTCGAGCAGCGCGGAAAAGCCGAGCGGCAGCACCGCGACGCCGAAGCCTTGTGCCACCATCAGCGCCAGCGCCGCCATCGAATCGGCCTCGAAGCGGGTCTCGACCGTGAGCCCCGCGCGCTCGAACAAGCGCGCCAGCCGGCGACGATGCTGCATCTCAGGGGTCAGCGCACAGTGGGGATAAGCGCCGAGCGCCGACCAGTCGAGCGTCTCGGGCAGCTCGAAGCGCCCAGGCGCGGCGAACAGCGCCAGCCGCTCGCGATAGAGCGGGCGCACCGCGAACACATCGGACATCGCCGCAGCGGGGTCGAGATAGCCGAGCGCCAGCTCGACTTCATGATCGGCCAGCGCCTGCAGCAGCGCCGGCATCGCATACTCACGCAGCCTCAGCGGCAGCACCGGGAGACGCAGGTCGAGCAGCCCCAGCCAGCGCCCCACCTCGGCGAGCGCCGAAGGTACCGCACCGAGCATCAAAGGCTTGCTCATCGCGCGCTCGCCGACCAGCTCCCCGCGCAGCGCCTCGAACTCAGCGAGGATGCGCCGCGCATGGGCGAGCACCCGCTCCCCTTCGGCAGTGAAACGCTCGAAGCGCCGCCCACGCTCGATCAGCGGCGCACCGAGCTCCTCCTCGAGCTGCTTCAATCGCGCCGAGAGCGTCGGCTGGGTGACGTGGCAGGCCCGCGCCGCACGGCCGAAATGGCGCTCACGGGCGAGCGCGACGAGAAACCTGAGCTGGCGATGATCCATATGGCACGCCCCTGGATGACCGAAGCACGAAGGCTAACAGAGCCTCTCGAGATGCGCAGGAGTTTCACGTGAAACGCCGTGTCGAGGCGCGGGGCTCAACCCTCGCCGAATCGAAAGCCCATGCTTCTGGCGTGATAGTGGAGCCCACCATCCTGCACGATCAGGAAGAGCGCCTTGCGACCACCATCGTTGTGATGGCTGTGCAGCGCACCGGGCGGTGTCACCATCGTCGTTCCGAGCCGCCAATCATGGCGTATTCCGTCGATCAGGCTATGGCAGTTTTCTCCCTGCAGGATCAGCGTGATCGCGGCGGAGTTGTGCCGATGAGCGCGTTGGCGGCCACCGGGCGAGAGCGTGTTGAGCGAGAGCGTCAGTGACGGCAGTAGATTGCGTCGCTCGGCGTGTGCCTCGGAGGCGAAGATCAGTGCCGCACCGGAGGTCTGCTCGTCGGCTGGGATGCCGTCGATCAGCGCCAGTTGGGTTTCGATCTCAGCAGCGGGGTAATGAACGGCGGCGATGGGCGGGCCGGCGGGGCGGGCGTGCTCGAAGGCGAACTGTGGCTCGTTGGACACCGCCCACAGAACCGCGCCACCGGCGCTCGCGCACAGGGAAGCCTTGGCGTCACCGGGTAGCAACATGATATCGCCAGGCCCCCATCCCCAGTCCTCCCCGCCGCAGTCGCACGCGCCCTCACCCTCGATCACGTAGAGCACCACGCCTGTCGCCAGGCAAGCCAACCGCCACGGCTCGCCTTCGGCTAGGTAGAGATAGCGGGCCAGCATCAGCGGGGTAGTCGCTGGCCCGGGCATCTCCATCGCGTCCGCCTGGTCACAGTGGATCTCCCGGCTCACCCCATCCTGCGCCGCTTTGCCTGGCCCGAAGACCTGCGCCGGCACCTCGGGCAACTTGAGGTTGAAGGCGTTGCCTGAATTGAAGAAGCGCGCGCGGCGCTGAGTCTCTCCCACGGCCAGTTGTGGCCGTTGCATCGGCAAATCACCCAGTGTGGTCACCGGCGTGTCAGTCTCCATCGGCGACGTCCTCCTCTCGCTGGACCAGCAATGCGCTCACCGTGTCGAGCAGCACATTGGCGCCGGCGGCCACGTGCTCGGGCTCGGCCCATTCATGCTCGACGTGGCTCGCACCGTCGCGGCAGGGAATGAAGATCATCGCGGCAGGGCAGATGCTCGCGAGATGGCGGGCATCGTGCCCTGCCGCCGAAAGCATCGAGCGCGCGGGATATCCACGCTGCTCAGCGCAGCTGGCGATCACTCGCTGCAGATGGCGGTCGAACTCGTTGCCCGGTGCAACGACCAAGGGCTCATTGATCACACGGCAAGGTGTGGAAAACGAAGCGCAGATCGCCTCCAACCGGGCACCGAGCATATCCAGCGTCTGCTGGCGCGGATGTCGCAAATCGATGCTGAACACCACACGTTCAGCGACCACGGATGGCGCATTGGGCCAAGCCTCGATGCGACCGATGGTGAACTTCACCACGTCATCATGGTGACCGATTTCATCATCGAGCAGCCGGGCCAACCCCGAGAAGGCAATCAGTGCATCCTGGCGCTCGGCCATCGGCTGGGTCCCAGCATGCCCCGCCGCGCCTTCGATGGCCACACGATAGGTTCGCTTGCCCTGGATGCCGGAGACCACACCGATCATGCGCGCTTCGCGCTCGAGTATCGGCCCCTGCTCGATATGAGCCTCGATATAGGCGAGAGGAACGAATCCGGGCTCGACCACGGCCAGTTCGGGGAAGCGCGCCAGCTGGGCATCGAGGGCCTGCGCGACACTTGCGCCCTCGATGTCCCTGACCGCGCGGACCTGCTCGAGCGAACGAACGCCGCAGAACACCTCCGACCCCATCATTCCCGGGGCGAAACGCGAGCCTTCCTCGTTCATCCAGGCGACCACGATGAGATCACGCCCGAACCTTTCTTCGCTTTGGGCCAGGGTGGTCAGCACTTCGAGCGCCGCGATCACCCCGTAGGCGCCATCGAAGCGGCCACCTTGCGGCTGGGTGTCGATATGGCTGCCGATCAACACAGCGGGCGCCCCGCTCGATTCACCGCTCAACCGCAAGAACAGGTTGCCGGCCCGATCGGCGAACGCCTCGGCCCCCGCACCCTGCGCCCAATCGATCAACAGCTGCCACGCGGCTGTCTCCGCCAGGCACAAAGCCTGGCGGTCGACGCCTCCCCCGGGCGTCGCGCCAATTTCAGCCAAAGCCATCAGCCGCTGCCAGAGGCGCTCTGCATCGATACTCGTCGGCACCATGCTCAGTCCTCCTCGCCGGTACGCATGACCTGATCCGCGCGCGCCCTGGGATCCCGCGTCAGCCAGCGGCCTTGGGCGACCCGCGCGATGAACTCGTCGACCAGCCGGTTGAACAGTTCCGGCTCTTCGAGATTGAGGGTATGTCCACTCTTCGGCAGCACTGCGAGACCGCAGGCTGGCAGCGTGCGCTTGAGCAGCAGCCCCGGCTGCAGGCAGTGGTCGTCCTCGTCGCCGACCATGACCAGTGTCGGCACCGACATGCGCGCCAGCGGCTCGATCAAATCGACGAAAGAGGGGCGCCGTGCCTGGACGCCGCGCATGGTCAGGGCCGCGCCGAGGTCGGAGTGGGTCGCCAGCCGCGCGGCGAATTCGCACCAGCCGCGCGGATCCTTTTCCTGGAACTGGACGCGACTGGCGCCCTCGGCATAGATCGGTGCGAAGTCGCGCGCGCCTCGGCGCTCGAAGTTGGCCGCCACCTTCATCGAGACCTCGCGGAAGTAGGCCTCATGCTCCGGCTCGCAGCCATACCCTGCGCCGGCCACGGTCAGCGAAAGCAATCGCTCGGGCGCGCGCAGCCCGAGATGCAAAGCGGTGAAGCCGCCCATCGAAAGCCCTACCACATGGGCGCGCTCGATGCCCAAGCCATCTAGCACCGCCAATGCGTCACTGACGGCGATCGACTGCGAGTAGGCTTCAGGGTCGCTCGGTACGCTCGAAGGCGGATAGCCACGCGCAGCGTAGCTTACGCAGCGATGACGTCGACTGAACCAGCGCATCTGCGGCTCCCAGCTCAGGTGGTTGCCACCGAACTCATGGATGAACAGGACCGGCGTACCGCTGCCGGCTTCCTCGACGTGCAGCCGCACGTCGTCATCGGTCACGATCTGCATGGGCCATTCCTCCATCAGTAAAGCGGCGCGGTCGGCGGTGTGCCCCGGGCACGTTCGAGCATCGCGGGGAGCAGCGCGCAGAAGCGCGCCACCCAGGCGCTCGGCACCGAAGTGCTGACCTTGATGAAACGCTCACCGAAGCGTTCGGTGTGGTAGGTACCTTGGCGAATCATGATGTTCTGCTCGAGATAACGAGCGACCAGCGCCTGCGGCGTCAGTTCGGGGTCCTCGAGATTGATCACCACGAAGTTGCCGTGGGACGGCCAGACAGGCAGGGACAGACCGGGCAGCGACTCGATGCACGCTCGAATCATCTCCTTGTTCGCGGCGTCCACCTCACGTACGCGGGCCATCCACTCCCGCTTGACCTCGAGGCCTGCGAGTGCCGCGCGCTGTGCCACCACGCTGGCACCGAGCACGCTAGTCGCGCCGGCTGCGAACTCCGCGACCAGTGCGGGCGATGCGACCAGCGCGCCGATGCGCAGCCCCGCCAGTCCTAGCCACTTGGAGAAGCTCAGCGTCACCACGCTATGTTCGGCATCGAGCGTTACCGCGGGCGTATGGCCGTCGGCGAAATCGCGATAGGTGCAGTCGTGGATCAGCAGCGCGCCACGGTCACGGGCGATGGCAACGAAACACTCGAGTACGTGACGCTCATAGCGCACTCCCAGCGGATTGTTGGGGTCGACCAGATAGATCACTCGGGTACGCTCATCGACCGCCGCCTCCAGCGCTGCAACGCTGAGCCGCCAGTCCGAACGGGCGTCGAAGATCGGCAGCTTGACCACCTCCGCACCATGACGTTCGGCGAACTGGCATGGCCACTTCCAGGTCGGGTCGGTGGTGACGAAGGTGCTGCCCGGGGTGCAGCGAGCGGCGCAGATCAGCGCCAGGGCGGCGACTCCACCTTCGGTGACCAGGGCTTCGGTGCCGGGTGCGCCGATATCCGCGACGATCCTCTCACGCAGTGCTTCGAACCCCAGCGGCGGCGCGTAGGCGTTGTACTCACCGCGCTGGATCGATTCGATCATCGCTGCCTCGACGGCAGGGTGGGCGGGTAGATGGTTGGTATTCTGGCCCATCCACTGGAGCTCGGGATTGGCGCAAAGATCGTCGAAATATCGATTGCGTGTGTTCGCATCGCTCATCGTGTTCTCTCCTCGGCAGGGGGTAGCGAACGATCGCAACCGCGATCAGATCACCGATCCACGCGCGGCGATGCCACCGTCGATGGTAACGATGGTGCCGGTGATGTAGCCGGCTCGAGGAGAGGCAAGAAAAGCGACCAGGTCGGCGACTTCTTCCGATTCGGCTGGGCGGCCACCGGGATACTTGGCGAACAGCTCTTCCCAACGCGCTTCGTCTCCCAGCATGTCGGCCGCCTTGCGGCGCATGATTTTGAGCATCCGGTCGGTCGCCACCGGGCCAGGATTGACGCCTACCACCCTGACGCCGTGATTGAGGCTGGCGCCACCGAGCGCTTTGGTGAACGCCATCAGCGCGGCATTGCCGGTACTACCGGCGATGTAGCTGGCATCCCAGTTCTCCCCGGAGTTGCCAATCACGTTGATGATCACGCCCTTGCGCTCGCGCAGCAGTGGATAGTAAGAACGAGCCAGACTGATGTAGCCGAACACCTTGAGATCGAAACCAAGTCGCCAGGCGGCGTCGTCGACGAACTCGAGCGATCCGGCGGGAATGTCACCAGCGTTGTTGACCAGGATGTCTATCGTACCGACTCGCTCCACCAGCGCCTGCATCGCCTCGGTAGAGGAGAGATCCAGCGCATGGACTTGCACATCGACATCGCAGCTCTGGTCGATCTCGGCTTGGAGCGCCAGCATTGCTTCTTCGTTACGTGCGGCAAGATGCAAGTGGCACCCTTCGGCTGCGAACAACCGAGCGATGGCAGCGCCAATTCCCTTGGATGCTCCGGTGACGAGCGCCGTCTTGCCGTTGAGTTCGAGCTTCATCGTGGTATTCCCGTTTCGCCGTCATTGTTGGGTATACACGACAAAGCAATTTGCATACCAAAAATCTCACTCCTTGCCGAACTGCGCGATGAAATCGATCAGATCATCGCCTAGCAAAGTGAGGTGAGCCCGCATCGCGGCGTGCGCTCGCTCGGCATCGTGGGCGAATATCGCCTCCATCACTTCCGCGTGCTCTTTGAGGGTATGTCGAACCCTCTCCGGCAGGTAGGTCACCCGCAGCCGATAGGCACCGACCCGATTGCGCAGGCTACGCGTCTGTTCGGCGAGAAAATCGTTGCGAGATGCCTCGTAGATGACTTCATGAAATTCCAGATTGATCTGATAGAAGCGTGCCGGGTCGTTCTCCTCGCCCATCGCTTCCAGACGCGCATGGATGTCGCTCATCATCGCGCGCTGCGCAGGGGTGATACGCCGCGCGGCAAGGCGCGCGCACAGCCCTTCCAGCTCGGCCATGACCTGGAACATTTCAAGCAATTGGTTGACCCCGATCTCCCGCACGATCGCACCTTGGCGCCCGCGGAGCTCGACCAGACCGTTCGCGGCCAACAGCCGAAACGCTTCTCTCACCGGCGTGCGCGAGACCCCGAATCGTTCGGCGATCTCCTTTTCGTCGAGCCTCGCACCAGGCGCCAAATCACCTCGAGCGATGTCCTGCTCCAAAGACCTGCGCATTCTTTCACCCAAGGTCTCTCCTGCCGCAGACGCCTCGCCAAAACGCTCCTCGCTGGTGCAGCCAGGGGCGGAATAGAGTCTTTCTTGCATCATAATGTTCTCCAAATGCCTACCATGAAAACCAATGAACGATTTCTTGTATCCAAATTATTGGTATAAAAATACCTAAAAAGGCCATTGACACTCAAAACCCAGACTTAATGAACGTATGGCGCGGATGAGATAGCGAAGAATGCCGCCCATTGGCATGCATAGTGCATCACACGAGATACCTAGTGGAATGCGCAACAGCCTTCTGTAGCGCCTACGACGACAACACGAGGAACATGCCATGCCTCAGCTGAGCATCGCTCCCACATCCCCAGCCCGCGACAGCACGAACGTGAAAGACAGTACAAGCGGTGAGCCGATCCTGCGACTGGCCGGCGTGAGCAAGCGCTTCGCGCAGGTTACCGCGCTGGACGACGTGAACATCGATATCCACCGAGGCGAGTTCATCACCGTGATCGGCCCCAGCGGCTGCGGCAAGAGCACGCTATTCAATATCGTCGCCGGACTGGAAGCACCCGATCAGGGTTCGGTGATGCACAAAGGCGCCACGGTGGGCGCCAAAGGTCTGCTCGGCCAAGTCTCCTTCATGCCCCAGCAGGATCTGCTGATGCCGTGGCGCAACGTCCTCGACAACGCCATCGTCGCCATCGAGCTCGAAGGGACGCCGCGGGGCCAGGCGCGGCAGCGAGCATTGACGATGCTGCCAGAATTCGGCCTGAAGGGCTTCGAGCGCCACTACCCACATCAGCTCTCCGGCGGCATGCGCCAGCGAGTGGCACTGATGCGCACCTTCCTGTTCGAGCGCGAACTGATGCTGCTCGACGAACCATTCGGAGCGCTCGACTCGCTTACCCGCACGATGATGCAGCGCTGGCTGCTGGAGATTTGGCGCCGGCACCGGCGCACCGTGCTGTTCATCACCCATGACATCGACGAGGCGATCTTCCTCGCTGATCGGGTGCTGGTGATGTCGGCCCGGCCCGGCAAGGTGAAACTCGAGCAGCGCATCGAGCTGCCCCGCCCGCGAGGCACGGAACTCGTCACCAGCGCCGATTTCGTCCACTACAAGCGGGTCCTGCTCGAGGCGCTCGAGGAAGAGAGCATGAAGTCGTTCGCTCCTCACTAAGCCTGCAGGCCCGGCTCATTCACAAGCGTCAATCACAAGGACAATGCCAAGCATGACTTCCCCTGCCCAAGCATCGGCGCAGCGCGATATCCCCGCCGCGGAGTGGCGGATGCGTGTCGACCTGGCCGCCTGCTATCGCCTCGTCGCCCGCCTCGGCCTCGACGACATGATCTACAACCATATCTCCGCGCGCGTGCCCGGCACCCGGGATCAATTCCTGATCAACCCCTATGGCCTACTGTTCGAGGAGATCACTGCCTCGAGCCTGGTGCGGATCGATCTCGAAGGCAGAAAACTCGATGACTCGCCCTTCGACGTCAACGTCGCCGCTTTCGTCATCCATGGCGCGATCCATTCCGCGCGCCATGACGCCCAATGCGTACTGCACACACACTCCAATGCCTCCGTCGCGATTTCGGCGCAGCGCGACGGCCTGCTGCCGCTCAGCCAGTTCGCCATGCGCTTCTATCGCCGCCAGGCATTCCACGCCTACGAGGGTGTCGCCATCGACATCGCCGAGCAGCAGCGCCTGATCGATGATCTCGGTGAACATCCGGTGATGCTGATGCGCAACCACGGCGTCCTGACCCTCGGCCGCACGCCGGCGGAGGCCTTCATGCTGCTCTATTACTTCGAGCGCGCTGCGCGCATACAGCTCGACATCCAGGCCGCCATCGCCACGGCCGGGGAGCCGGTCGTCCCCGACCCGGCCACCAGTGAATACGCTGCACGCCAGTTCTGGGAGCAGCACGGAGACATTCTGATCGCTGGCGAGCGCGAATGGCCTGCGCTGCTGCGCAAACTCGACCGTGACACCCCTGACTATCGCGATTGATCCATCACCTCTCGAACTGGAGCCTACCCATGAGCCTCGACCTCGTTCCGCTGATGCCTGCCTTCGGCGCTGAAGTGCGCGACCTGGATCTTGCCGCCGACCAACCCGAATCAGTGATCGACGAACTCAAACGAGCGTTGAATCAGTACTCGGTACTCATCTTGCGAGACCAGCGCTTGAGCGAAGCACGCCACGTCGAGCTGAGCCGCGCCTTCGGTCCATTGATGGTCCACGTGCTCAAGCAGTTCCTCACCACGCCATATCCAGAAATCTACGTGCTTTCCAATGTCGCCGAGGACGGTAAGCCGATCGGCAATCACAAGGAGGGCTGGAACTGGCATTCCGATCTATCGTACGTCGCCGAACCCAGCATGGGCTCGCTGCTGCATGCGCTCGAAGTACCACCCGAAGGGGCCGATACGCTGTTCGCCAGCATGCATGCCGCCTACGAGGCACTGCCCGAGGAGACCAAGGAGCGAATAAGGCCGTTGAGCGCGGTGCACTCCTACGCCACCTACTATGCAAAGGCGTTTCCCGACCGGGAGCCGCTGGATGAAACCCAGCGCGCCAAGACCCCGGACATCGTCCATCCCATCGTACGCACCCATCCGGAAACCGGGCGGCCTTCTCTCTACGTCGGCCAGGACATCGTCAAGGAGATCGTTGGACTGCCCTTCGATGAAAGCGAACGGCTCCTCGCCGAACTCAATCGGCATGCGATCCGCAGTGATTTCGTCTATCGCCATAAGTGGCAGGCCAATGACCTGGTGATCTGGGACAACCGCTGCACCATGCATTGCGCCACGCCCTATGACGACAACCGCTATCGCCGAGTGATGCACCGCACCACTGTAAGCGGTGATCGACCGTTCTGACCCAACCGATCCCAGCCGTACCGCTCATCACAATGATAACGATGCGGTGACGCGACGACGCGCGCACCGCCCACAGCGGAGTGACCAGCATGACTCGATTTTCCTGGCAACGACTACGCGTCGGTACCTGCTTCGCGCTAGCGCTGGCCTTGTCCCTCGTAGCGACGCTGCAGACGGCACAGGCACAGTCTTCGACCCAGGCCAGCCTGAGGCTCAAATGGCTGCCGCAGGCCCAGTTCGCCGGCTTCTACGTCGCCAAGGCCAAAGGCTACTACGAGGACGAAGGCATCGATCTGACGATCAATCCTGGCGGTCCCAACGTCCTCACCGAGAACCTGGTCGCGTCGGGAAGCGACACCTTCGGCCTCGCCGGCGGTGCCGAGAGCGTACTGGCAGCGCGCGACAAGGGCCTGCCGGTGGTAGCGATCGGCCTCGGCACCCAGCGTACCGACTTCGTCTTCGTCACCAAGCGCGATGGACCGATCGAGACCATCCAGGATTTCGCTGGCCACCGCGTATCGACTTGGTTCACCGGTGCCAACTACGCGCTCTTCGCGATCCTGGCAGACCAGGGCGTCGACCGCGACCAGGTCTCGATCCAACCGCAGCAGGTCAGCATGACGCCCTTCATCAATGGGGCCACCGATGTCGCCACCGCCACTTGGTACAACGAGCTCAACACCCTACGCGACCAGTTGGGCGAAGACGCTCTGCGGCTATTCAGCCCCGACGACTATGGCATCACCTTTCCCCGCGACGCACTGGTAGTGTCGGAAACCACCCTCGCCGAACGACCCGAGCTGGTCGCAGGTTTTCTGCGCGCCACACTGCGCGGCTGGAAGGAGGCTTTCGCCGACCCCGAACAGGCCGTCGACATCGTGATGCAGGTCGCACCAACGCTCGACCGCCACCATCAGCAGCGAATGCTCGCTGAGATGCAGCGTCTGATGACCACCGGTCCAGCCGCCGAGCATGGCCTCTACTGGCTCGATCACGACACCTTGGTCAAGGAGCAAGACCTACTGGCACGCTACGAGGTGATTTCTCAATCGGTCGATGTCGGCCAAGCCTTCGTCACCACGCCGCTGGAGTCGATCCCCCTGGAGGCCCGGCTACCGTGAAATCGCTCACCGGCATGCTGCCGTATGGACGGCTGATACTGCTCCTGATCGCGCTCGGCCTCATCTGGCAGGTGAGTAGCTCGATGCTGGGCGTGCCCGACTACTATCTGCCCGGGTTGGACAGCATCTTCTCGATGCTCCATCGCCACCCATCTCCATTCATCGCAGGCTTCGTCCGCACTGCCAGCGAAATGCTGCTCGGTCTGGGAGCGGGAACGGCGTTCGGCCTGTGCTGCGGCGTCGCACTGCACCGCTTCGTGATGCTGCGCCAGATGCTGCTGCCACTGCTTGTGGTATCGCAGACCGTGCCGGTGATCGCCTTCGGCGCCCTGGTGGTGATGTGGTTCGGTAACTCGCTGTGGGCCAAGGCGGTCATCGCTTTCTATCTGACCTTCTTCACCATCACGGTCAACACCTTGGCCGGCCTTGCCGCCATCGATCCTCGACGCATCAGCCTGCTGAGAAGCTTCGGCGCGAGTCCGGGTCAGATCCTACTGCGGCTGCAACTGCCGATGGCGGGACCTGCGATCTTCACAGGCCTCAAGCTCGCCGTCGCGCTGAGCCTTTCCGGCGCAGTGGTGGGCGAGTGGTTCGGCGACACCACCGGACTCGGCGTGCTGCTGTTGCAGTCGATGTACAACGAAGACACCGTCACGCTATGGGCCACTATCCTGCTCATCGCCCTGCTTGGAAGCCTCGCCTTCGCGCTGGTCGGCGTCCTGGAGCGCTGGCTGCTGTTCTGGCAACCGCGTAGCTGAAGCCTCATATCCCCCGAGGAAAGCCCAATGTTCGCAACGCGATATATCGGCGGTATCAGGGCGACATTCAGTCTGATCGGATTTCTGCTGATCTGGGAAATGGTCGTGCGCGCCCTCGCGCTGCCCGGCTATGTACTGCCAACGGTGAGTGCGATACTCGAGCAGCTCTGGCGACAGCAGCAGCCCCTGATCGCCGCGGCCATGACCACTTCGCAGCAGGCGCTGCTCGGCTTTGGCATCGGCGCCGCGCTAGGCGTTGCATTGGCAGTCGCGCTCACTTTCGTGGGACGGCTGCGCGATGCCCTGATGTCGATAGTAGTGGCGATCAATATCGTGCCGATGATCGCCTATGCTCCCCTGGTGGTGCTGTGGTTCGGCGTCGGCATGGAATCCAAGGTGATCATCGTTGCCTGCGAAGTCGGCTTCACCGTGCTGCTCGGCACGCTCGATGGCCTCAACCGCGTCGACAAGAGATCCGTCGACCTGCTCAGGAGTTTCGGCGCGGGCCCCTTCGAGCTGATCCGCAAGCTGCGGTTGCCAAGCGCCCTGCCATCCATTCTCACCGCGCTCAAGCTCTCTACCGTGCGCAGTATCATCGCCACCATCGTGGTCGAGATGCTCGGCGCCTACCAGGGACTCGGCTGGACCATCTTCCAGTCGGTGGTGATGAGCGACTTCCTCACCGTATGGGCGGCGATCCTCGTGGCTTCGCTGCTGAGCCTAGCGTTCTTCGGCCTGCTCGCCTGGCTGGAGCGGCGCCTGGTGTTCTGGCAATGAGCATGGGCCGGACAGTGGGATCAGATGCGGTGGCCATGGTCCAATCGTTCTCCCGCGGAGAGCTCAGCGCCGAGGCGCTGGTCGAGGCCTCGCTACGGCGAGCGAGCTCACGAGCCTCTCTCAACGCGGTGATCGAACTCGCCGCGCCAAAGGCTCTGGCGACCGCCCGTGCGCTCGATCTGCGCCGACGTCGTGGCGAGTCCCTGCCGCCCCTGGCGGGCCTGCCGCTCCTGGTCAAGGACAACATCGACTGGGTGGAGCTGCCCACCACCGGAGCGACGCCGGCGCTGCGCGACTTCATCCCGAGCGCTACCGCACCGCCATTGACCAGGCTGATCGAGGCCGGAGCGATCGTGATCGGCAAGGCCAACCTGCACGAGCTGGCCTCAGGGGTCACCTGCGCCCACCAGGGAGACTGGCCCTCGCCGGTGCGCAACCCCCACGCCCCCGAGCGAATCGCCGGAGGCTCCTCCGGCGGCAACGCCGCGGCGATAGCCGCAGGCATAGTCACCTGTGGCCTCGGCACCGATACCGGAGGATCGCTGCGAATTCCCGCCGCGCTCTGCGGGATAGTGGGTTTTCGACCCTCGCGCTTCTCCCTGGGTCACCAGCGCTATCCACAAGGCGGTGTCCTACCGATCAGCCCGCGCCACGATACGGTCGGCCCAATGGGCCGCTCGGTAAGAGACATCCAAATGCTCGATGCCGTCATGACGGGCAATCGGCGTAGGGTCGAGGAGGTTCGCCCGGCGAAGCTGCGGCTCGGCGTCGCCCCTTGGTTCTGGTCACCCTTGGACCCTCGCTTGCGCGATGCGCTGGAGCAGGCCCTGCAGCGTTTCGCCGAGGTGGGCGTGACGCTCGTCGAGGTCGATCTCGACGAGCTGGACACCTTGAACGCGCGCGTTTCCCCAGTGATCAATCTGCACGAGCCCAGCTTTGCGATTCCAGCCTATCTCGCCAAGCATCGCGCGCCGCTCACCCTGGAGGAGATCATCGCAGGAGTCGTCGACGATGACGTGCGGCGCGCGTTCGAGCGCACCCTGGCTGGCGAGACTGCGCCACTCTACCAGCAGGCGTGCGAGCAGCATGCGCCCGCGCTCAGCGCTCGCTTCGATCGGCTCTTCACCGCGCATCGCCTCGATGCGCTCTGCCTGCCGACCACCCTGCTTCCCGCCCTGCCGATCACCTCGGTCGCTAAGGCGAGAATTCCAATCGCCGGGCGGCTCCACAGCTGCTTCGATGCCTACATCCGCAACACCACACCGTTGAGTAGCGCAGGGCTTCCGAGTATCTCACTGCCCGCCGGCACCACCCGCGATGGTCTGCCAGTAGGGCTGGAACTCGCCGGTTCGCGAGGCGACGATGACCGCCTGCTGGCGATAGCGGCGGCGCTCGAGGCGCTGCTCGATCCTTCTCCTTTGGCCAACCTCGAACATGCAGGCTGAGACGACGACCGCTCGCTTGGTCTGCGGCTGAGAGCTAGGCGCCGCCGGACACGACCGCATTGGGCAGCAGTTCGCGGCCGATGATGCGCAGGAGTTTCACGTGAAACGCCGTGTCGAGGCACCGGGCTCAACCCTCGGCGAATCGAAAGCCCATGCTCCTGGAAGCAAGGATCCAGCTCTGTTTTGCGACCCACTCCGGGCCGATAGCGGTCGGTCGCAAAGAAGGCAGTTCAAGCGCGCCAGGGCGGCACGGGTAGGAAAGAGTCCTGCAGGAAACGCATGAAATTGCGGGTCCGCTCCGGCAGTCCCTCGCGCTGATGGGTAAGCGCCACGACATTGGCATCCGGCAGTTTCCAGGCCGGTAGCAGTCGCACAAGGCTACCGTCCGCCAAGGCGTCGGCCACATCCCACTCTGAGCGCAGGATGATCCCTTGTCCGTCGCATCCCCACTGCTTGATCACGTTGCCGTCATTGCTGATGAGCGACGGGCGAATACGTATGCTTTGGGTTTTCCGGCCTCGGCTGAGATGCCATAGGGTCACGTCTTCATTGTTCTCGTGCAGCGCGATGCAGGGCTGATGGGCGAGCTGTTCGGGGCTGTCGATTAAACCATGTCGGGCAATGAACGCAGGCGAGGCGCAGATGAACCGGCGGTTTGGCGCAAGGGTGCGACAGACCAGGTTGGATACGCCAAGCTGGCCAATATGGATCACCACGTCGAAGCGGTCGCTCGCCTCGACCATCGGCTGGTCGGACAGGGTCAAAGAGATCTCGACTTCTGGGTGCAGGCTTTTGAACGCTGCAACCGCAGGTGCTACGTATCGCCTGCCAAAGCCAAAGGGCGCGTTGATTTTCAACTTGCCGACAAAACCCCTGCGCCGTTCGTGCAGGTCTTCCAGCAGCGCGTCGAACTGCTGAAGCAGCTCGGCCCCTCGGACACACAGAAGTTCGCCTTCGTCGGTAAAGCGTAGCTGTCGCGCGGATCGGTCCAATAGGCGGAGATCGAGTCTCTTCTCCATCTGCTGAAGCCGCTGAGTGACTGCCGAAGGCGTCAGTCCCAGTTTGCGTGACGCCTCCAGCAGACTTTTGCTTTCCCGGATGACCAGTAAGAAGCGAATGTCGAATATATCTGTCATTAAGAATTACTGAATCATAGAGTTATGGGAGGTTAACACTCTCGACGGTTTTGACGGCTTAGAATAGCGCCATTACCGGAGAGAACAAATGGCAGACCTAATCGAAACCCCCGTGCTTTTATTGGATCGCGACCGCTTGGACGGCAATATCCTGCGCATGCGAAACAAGCTGATGCCGTTCGACGTGACGCTGCGTCCACATGTCAAAACCAACAAATGCCTAGAAGTCACCGAGCGCCTGTTTGCTGGCGAACGAGGCCCCATCACAGTTTCTACACTGCGTGAGGCGGACTTTTTCTTGGCTGAGGGCTTCACCGACATCTTGTACGGCGTTGGTATCTCTCCCAATAAGTTCGCTCATGCCGCCCGCTTGATAGAGCAAGGGGCGGAGTTGAAGCTGGTGCTGGACAATCTCGAAAGCGCTCGCCTATTGGCTGAGTTTGCCTGTAATAGCGGGCAGGTCTTCGAAGTACTTCTCGAGATCGACTGCGACGGACATCGCTCAGGCATCGCCCCGCAGTCGACGCTACTGGTCGAGATCGCCCACTTGCTCAGTAACGCAGGAGTCCGGGTCAGCGGTGTCATGACCCACGCCGGAAACTCCTATGACAGCCGATCGATCGCCGAAATCGAGGCTTATGCACGTCAAGAGCGTGCAGCAGTGATCGAGGCCGCACGGCTGCTCAATGAGGCTGGGTTCGAGCCATCGATCGTCAGCATAGGTTCCACTCCCACCGCGCTGTTCACTCAGGATTTGTCCGGCATCACCGAGGTTCGGGCCGGCGTGTTCGCGTTCTTCGACCTGGTCATGGCTGGGCTTGGGGTGTGCGATGTGCAGGACATCGCTGTCTCGGTACTAACGACGGTCATTGGTCACCAGCCCGAGAAAGGCTGGACCATCGTCGATGCCGGCTGGATGGCGCTGTCTCGCGACCGCGGTACCGCCAAACAGCGCGTGGACCAAGGATACGGCATCGTCTGCGACCTATCGGGCCAGCCCTTGGGCGACCTGATCGTTACCGCGGCCAACCAGGAGCATGGAATCATTTCCTCGCGCTCGGGAAATCCCGAAATCATCCCAGAGCTGCCCGTTGGCACCCAGCTACGCATCCTGCCCAATCATGCCTGCGCTACCACCGCGCAGCACGCCGGCTATCACGTCCTGACCGAGGGGCGTCGCCTCGGCTACTGGCCCCGAATTTCGGGTTGGTAAATATCGGTTCATTTCAACTACCGCCTACTAAATCCACAACATCAAAGGCGCATCTTTCATGATGAAGAATCTCTCCGTCTGGATCCTGATCGGGATGATCCTGGGGGCCGTCACTGGCGCGGTCCTGAATGCCAACTTGAATGAGGCCACGGCCCATATAGTGGTGTCACAATATTTGTCGATACTGACGGACCTGTTCCTGCGAGCGATCAAGATGATCATTGCGCCGCTGGTGTTTTGCGGCCTGGTATCGGGCGTCGCCAACATGCAGGACCCCCAGGCCATCGGCCGCATGGGGATGCGTTCCTTGGCCTGGTTTTTCTGCGCCTCGGTGGTTTCGCTACTGATTGGCATCCTGGCTTGCAACCTCTTGAATCTGGGCGGGCAGATGGCGGCGCACCTGCCTGCGGCCACTGAAAGTTCAGGCATCGACGTCGCGCCGTTCAATCTGAAGGGCTTCATTACCAATATCGTTCCGCAAAGTGTGGTCGATGCCATGGCCAGCAACGAAATCTTGCAGATAGTGCTGTTCGCACTCCTGTTCGGCGTTGCCACCGCAGCGGCAGGCGGGTCGGTGAAGAGGCGGATACTGGAACTGACCGATGCGATCTTCGACATCATGTTGAAGCTGACCAGCTACGTCATGTGGCTGGCGCCGCTGGGCGTAGGGGCGGCATTGTGCTCGGTCATCACGACCCAAGGCCTGGGCGTCCTGGGTGTGTATGGCAAGCTGCTGGGCGGTTACTACCTGGCACTGGCCGTGCTCGCGCTGCTGTTGATCGCGGTGGGTTGGCTGATTCTCGGGCCGCGGATCCTTCACTTGCTAAGGCTGATTCGCGACCCGCTGCTGATCGGTTTCTCGACCTCGAGCAGTGAAGCGACCTTCCCCAGGACTATCGAGCAATTGCAGCGCTTCGGCGTGCCGCGCCGGGTATCCGGGTTCGTACTGCCGCTGGGTTACTCGTTCAACCTCGACGGCGCCATGCTCTATCAGGCGTTTGCGGTCATCTTCATCGCCCAGGCTTTTCATATAGAAATGACGCTTGCCCAACAGGTCGGGGTGCTGCTGGTGATGTTACTGACCAGCAAGGGAATGGCAGGTGTACCGCGCGCATCTCTGGTAGTGGTCGCCGCTTCATTGCCTTCGCTGGGGCTTCCGGTATCGGGCATGTTACTGCTGCTGGGTATAGATCCGTTTTTCGATATGGGGCGCACGGCGATCAACGTGCTGGGAAACAGCATTGCCACTGCCTCGGTGTCCAAATGGGAAGGCGAGGCCGAGGCCATCCAACCAGCGGTAACCGCAAGTGGATCATCAAGCGCCAGCGGCGCCCCCTTGTCCAACTCTTGATCGGAGCACGTCAATGCAAACCGTCACATCACCACATCTGCCTACGCCGGGCGGTCATTACTCGCAGGGCGTAGTAGCGGGCAACTTGCTGTTCGTGTCCGGACAGCTGCCGTTCGATCCGCAGTCGAACACTTTTCCCGACGGCATCGAGGCCCAGTTCGTCCAGGCCATGGCCAATGTCGAGGCGGTGCTAAGCGCTGGCGATGCAACCCTGGCGAATCTGGTGAACGTGCAGGTATTCATCTCCGATGTGGCGCACTGGCCAACCGTGAATACCCATTACGCGAAGCTCTTGGGCGCTCACCGACCGGCGCGCGCGATCATTCCATGTGGCGAGCTTCATTACGGAGCGTTGGTGGAAATCACCGCCGTTGCTGAACTCGTCAATCCTGGACAGGAATCCCTGAGATGACCTCGAACTCCACGGCAAACCTGCGGCCTACCCGACCCAGCGCTCCGATCGAGCTGGTGCTGTTCGATCTGCTGACCGCCTTGCTGGACTCATGGACACTGTGGAATTCAGTGGCCGGTTCAGAGCACATGGGTCGTACATGGCGCATGGCGTACCTGAAGGCGACCTACGGCTGCGGAAGCTATCGGCCTTATGAACAATTGGTCGCAGAGGCGGCGATCGAAGTCGGGCTCGGTCGCCAAGCCGCTGCCGAGCTCGAAGCACGCTGGAGCGAGTTACAGCCCTGGGCCGAAGCCAAGGCGGTGCTGGCTGCACTCAAGCCGCACTACAAGCTGGGTGTCGTGACCAACTGCTCGGAAAGGCTGGGCCATATCGCCGCGGACCTATTGGATGTGCCACTCGATGTGGTCGTCACCTCGGAAAAAGCGGGCTTCTACAAACCCGATCCCGCGCCTTATCGCCTGGCGCTGGAAATGCTCGGCGTCGCACCGGCCAATGCAGTGTTCGTAGCCGGTTCCGCCTATGACCTCTTCGGCACCGAGAAGGTCGGGCTACCCACCATATGGCACAATCGCATCGGTTTGACCGCACCTCCGGGAGCTCCCGCGCCCCTGCTCACAAGGCCCACGCTGGAGAGCTTGCCGGCGGACTTGTCGAGCATCCCAGTGGTGGCATGAAGGAGGCTCGTGCCCGAAGGCGATCCGCGGCTCACACCGACGCCGCGGCGCTCGAGGCACTGCCTGCTTCAGCGCTCTTCGCTGCGGGCGTCGAGCGCGTCGCGCAGGCCATCGCCGACGAAGTTGAAACTGGTCACCGCCAAGGCGATCGCGATGCCGGGTACGATCGCAAGCCAGGGTGCCGAACCAAGGTACTGCTGGGCACTGTTGAGCATGTTGCCCCAGCTCGGCAGCGGCGGCTGGATGCCGTAGCCGAGGAAGCTGATGTAGGCCTCGAGCAGGATCGCCTGGGCGACGGTGAGGGTGGCGGCGACGATGATCGGGCCGATCGCGTTGGGCAGCAGTTCGCGGCCGATGATGCGCAGATGAGAGCTACCGAGCAGCCGGGCGGCGAGCACGAAGTCGCGCTCACGCAGCGAGCGGGTCTCGGCCTCGACGATCCGCGCGATCTCCATCCAACTGGTGGCGGCGATGATCAGCGTGATCGCCAGCGGGCTGGGTTCAGTGAAAGCGGCCAGCACCAGCACCAGGAACACGCTGGGAAAGGCCAGGAAGGCATCGACGATACGCATAAGCGTTGCGCCCACCCAGCCACGCAGGTATCCGGCGACCAGCCCTACCGTGGCTCCGAGCGCGACGCTGACCAGCATCGCCGAGAAGCCGACCATCAGCGATACCCGCCCGGCCATCAGCAGCCTGGCGGCAAGGTCTCGCCCGAGCGGGTCGGTGCCGAAGAAGTGCAGCCCGGTGAAGGGCGGGGCGAAGCGTTTACGAATGTCGATCGAAAGCTGATCGTATGGCAAAAGCCAAGGCCCCACCACGCAGGCCAGCACCAGTAGCAGCAGGGTCACGACACCGAACAGCGCGAGGCGATGGCGCAGGAAACGGCGCACGACACGATTGCGCGGCGGTGAGGGATCGGCGACGAGTACCACCGAGTGGGACGTAGTCATGGGTCGCTCTCCTTCAACTGATCCGGATCCGGGGGTCGACCACCGCTACCAGCAGGTCGGCGAGCAGGTTGCCGAGCAGCACCAGCACGGCGCTGAACATCAGGATGCCCATGATCACCGGATAGTCGTTGTAGCCGAGGCTATCGAGGAACAGCCTGCCCATGCCGGGCCAGGTGAACACGGTCTCGGTGACCAGTGCGCCGCCCAGCAGGGTGGGCAGCTGCAGGCCGGCGAGGGTGATCATCGGCAGCAGTGCGTTGCGAATCACATGATCGCGCAGCACCCGCCAGTCGGAGAGCCCTTTGGCCTGCGCGGTGCGGACGAAATCCTCGCCGATCACATCCAGGGTCGATGAGCGCATGTAGCGGCTCCAGATCGCGACGTTGACCAGTGCCAGCACCAGGGTCGGCAGCACCAGATGGCTGGCGTAGTCGCTAAGCGATTGATCGCCGATGGTGTACATGTTGCCGGCGGGCAGCCAGCCTAGCTCGAGGGAGAACACGTAGATCGCCACCAGGCCGAACCAGAAGGTCGGGATCGACAGCGCGATCATCGCCCCGATCGTGGCCAGGTAGTCGAACACCGAGTAGCGCCTGATCGCCCCGAGCACCCCGACCCAGCCACCGATCACCACCGACACCAGGGTCGAGCTGCCCATCAGCAGAAGCGTCGCCGGCAGATGCCCGCCGATCACCTCGAGCACCGGCCGGCCATCGCGGAACGAGTTGCCCCAATCGCCGCCGAGCAGACGGCCGAACCAGTCCAGGTACTGCACCGGCAGCGGCCGGTCGAGCCCCATCTGGGCGGCGATGCGATCGAGCTCCGCCTGGCTCATCCCCGGGCTCAGCGAGAACTGCGAAAGCGGCCCGCCCGGGGCGAGGTTGAGGACGAAGAAGCCGATCACCGATACCAGCACCAGGATGATCAGGCTCTGCACGAATCGTTGGATCAAAAATCGCGTCATGGCGGTCGCTCCGTACGAATGTGAGAAGGCCCTGGTTCAGAACCAGCGCTCAGCTCCAGCGCCATGCCTTGACGTTCCACGACTCGATGCGCAGGTTGACGTTGTTTTCGAATCCCTCGAGCCCTTCGCGATGACCGCGCAGGTTGGTGTACTGGAACAGCGGCAGCATCGGCAGCTCGTCGCGGATCAGCTCCTGGAGGCGCAGGTAGATCGGCAGGCGCTGCTCGGGGTCCTGGTTGGCGCCGCCATCGGCCAGCAGCTGGTCGGCCTCTTCATTGGCGAACTGGAAGCAGTTCTGCCCCGCTCCCCCCTGGGCGGCTATCGCCCTGGAGCCGAAATAGTCGCTGACGTCAGGATCGGCACCGGTGAGGAAGTTGATCCCGACCACCACGCTGTCGAACTGCGACGTCGTCCAGTATTCGCCCCACATCACCGCCGGCGGCAGGTTGGAGATGCTCATCTCGACGCCGATCTCACGCCAGGTCTGCTGGATGAACTGCTGCACCTGCTCGCGCACCTGGTTGCCGGCGGTGGTCGAGTTGGTGAAAGAGAGGCGCACCCCATCCTTGGCGCGAATGCCATCGCCGCCGCGCTCCCAACCGGCCTCGTCGAGCAGCTGGTTGGCGGCATCGAGGTCGAAGCGCTGCTCCGGCAGCTCGGCGTTGTAGTAGCGCGACTGCTGCGGCATGTAGCTCTCGGTGGCGGTCGGCAGCCCGTAATAGAGCGCATCGATGATCGATGCCTTGTCGATCGCCAGGTACAGCGCCTGGCGCACTTTGGGGTCCTGGAACTGCGGCCGGCCGAGGTTCAGCGCCACCGACTCGATGGTCGCGGCAGGCAGCTCGAGCAGCGTACGCCCGCTGATATTCTTGGCTTCCTCGTAATGATCCGGGGTGATGCCCTGAAGCCCGGTGAAGTCGATGTCGCCGGTCTTGTACTGGGTGTAGAGCACGTTGAGGTCGGGCACGTACTTGAACACCGCCTGCTCGATCACCGCGGGCGTATCGAAGTAGTCCGGGTTGCGCCTGAGGCTGATATGGTCGCCGGCCACGCGCGCATCCCACTGGTAGGCGCCGGTGCCCACCGGGGCATTGTTGAACGGGGCACTGTTGGGATCCTCCACCTCGCCGAGCAGATGCTTCGGCACGATGAAAGTCGAGCTCAACAGCGCCGCATAGGAGGCATAGGCACGCTCCATCCTCCAACCGATCTCGGTGGGCGAGATCACCTCGATGTCGCGCACCAGCTCGTGGCCCTGGCGGCGGGAGGCGCGAAAGCTTGGGTTGTTGATCAGATCGATGGTGAACTTGACGTCGTCCGCGGTGAACGGGGTGCCGTCATGCCAGGTCACGCCCTCGCGCAGCTTGATCCGCCAGTGCAGGCCATCGCTCGAGATGCCGCCGTTGGCGACGCTCGGCACCTCGGCCGCCAGCGCCGGGATGAAGTTGCCATCCGGCGCGATCCTGAACAGCGGATCGAACAGGTTCCAGTGGATACCCTCGTCAACCTCGATATGGGGCATCAGTGGGTTCATCACCGTCGGCTCCTGGGAGAAGGCGATGATCACCCGCTGCTGGTTGCTTTGCGCCATCACCTGGCCGCCACGGCTCCAGGGCAGCATCATTCCGGCCGCGCCGGCGAGCGCAAGACCGAGCGCCTGGCGCCGGGTCGGATGGGTGAAAATGTCGAACGAACCGCGATGCTGGTTGTGCTTGTTATGGTCGGTCATTCTCTACTCCTGGGCCGGGCCTTGGCCCGGCGGGATCGTGGGGGGGATCAAAAGCCGCCGATGGGCTCCGGGCGGGAGCCGTCACTGAAGCGGGAGAAGCGAAACGGACTCGGGTCGACCAGAGGCGTCGCACCGACGACCAGGTCGGCGACCAAGCGCCCGGCACCGGGCCCGATGCCGAAGCCATGGCCGGAGAAGCCGGTGGCGATGTGCAGCCCGGGGACGTCATCCACCGGCGAGATCACCGGCACGGCATCAGGGGTGACATCGATACAGCCAGCCCAGCGCTGCGCCACCTGGGCACGACCGAACAGCGGGAAAGCCTCTACCAGCCGCGAGAAGGCGCGATCGAGCTGGCGCTTGGAGGGGTGTGGGTCGAGCGTGCGGCAGTATTCGAACGGACTGGCCTCGTCGAGCGCCCAGCGCCGGGGCAGGCGTAGCTCGTCGAGAAACCGCCAGCCCAGGCGCAGGCTGAGCGAGCGCCACTCCTGGCGCAGCGCGGCGCTGAAATCGCGGGCATAGCGAAATGAATCGGGCACGATGTCGGCGATGTTGGCATGGCCAGAAGCAACGCTATAGCCGCCATCGGCGCGCCGGCGCAGGGCGAAGTCCTCGCTCCAAAGCGCAGCCTCTGGGCCGCCTTCGAGCGGCGCGGTTCGCAGCACCGAATTGATCACCTTGAGCTGGGGCAAGCGCAGCCCGAGCGACGCGCAGAACAAGCCGGACCAGGCGCCTCCGGCGAGCACCACTGCATCGCAGCCGATTCGCCCGCGCTCGGTGACCACCGCGCCGATCCGTCCAGCGGTTCGCTCGATGCCGCGTACCGCGCACTCCGTGAGCACCGCCGCACCGCGCTCGCGCGCACCCTCGGCGATCGCCGGTGCCGCCCACTGCGGTTCGGCGCGGCCATCGCCTGGGGTATAGAGCGCGCCTTCGAGCGCCATGCGATGGCCGCTCGGCAGCAGCCGATCGAGCTCACCGCCCGAGACCATCTTCGCGCCGACATCGAACGGCGCCAGCTGCGCGCAGGCGCGCTGGTGCTCGGCGTAGCGTTCGGCGTTCTCGCAGGCGAACAGGATACCGGCCCGGGTATAGCCGGTAGCGCGTCCGAGCCGCGCATCGAGCCCGCGCCAGATCTCGATCGAGGAGGCCATCAGCGCCAGTTCGCGAGGATCGCGCCGCGAAATCCGCACCCAGCCCCAGTTGCGGCTCGACTGCTCCTGCCCGATACCGCCTTTTTCGCACAGCGCCACCGAATGGCCCCGCTCGGCAAGCTCGAGCGCCGCACTCGCCCCGATGATGCCGCCCCCGATCACCACCACCTCGACATGCGAAGGGAGGGTCTCGTCACCATGAACCGTCGTCACCCTGGGACCAGGCATCTACTCCTCCCCCGCCGCGGTATGGCCGTTCGATACGGCAATTGCCCCCGCTCGCGGGCGGCAGCGAGTGATGCGCCGCGGCGAGCGGGCACAGCAACCAAGAGTGGATTCGATCATCGTCGTCATTGTCTGCGTCGCTGTTTCCGTTGTCGTTGTCGTTGGAAATCAGTTGGAAATCCGACCCGACCATGCGGGCCGGCTTGCATCCGATGCGTGACCCGATGCATCTTGCAAAATGCGCTCGAAACTCGGCCACCGCGCCGAGCATCCCCATGGCAAGGCCCGATCCGGCGATGCCTTGCGCGCTCCTCCTAGCGTCGAACCGCGACATCCACCGGGAGAACCCTCACCTTGCCCCTCGACGAATCCCGTACGCCACAGGTCCAGGGCACCCAGACCCTCGATCGCAGCGTCCTGATCCTCAATGCGATCGCCGAGCGAGGCGAGCAGGGCGCGGACATCGAGGCCTTGATCCAGGTCACCGGACTCAGCCGGGCGACGCTCTATCGGCTACTGAAGTCGCTCAAGTGCCACGGCTTCGTGCGCACACCGCAGCGAGGCGGCTACCGGCTCGGCTATGCGCTGCTTTCGCTCGGTGCGCAAGCGGGCAACGACGGCGGCATTCGCGAACTCAGCAGACCAGCGCTGCTGCGCTTGGCCGAGCGTTTCGGCGAACGTTTCTTCCTGTTCGTCGAAGACGGCTATCACGTCCTCTGCCTCGAACTGCAGGAGGGCTGCCATCGCACTTCCAGTTTCACCCGAGGAGTCGGCGGGCGCGTGCTGTTCGGCGTCGGCCAGGCCTCGGTGGCACTGCTCGCCCATCTGCCCGCCGGGCAGCGCGAGCGCATCCTCGATCACAATGCACCTAGGCTTGCGCGCGAATACTGCATCGAGCTCGGCCCGCTGAACGATGCGATCAAGGCGGTACGGCGCGACGGCTACACCGCTGGAGTCCTAGATCAATGTCTCAGCGCCTACACCGGCGTCGCCGTCGCGCTGCTGGATCCACACGGCCATCCGCTCGGGGCGCTGAGCTGTGCACTGCCCAACGTGCGTATGACCAACCGCTACCGGGTGACGCTGGCCGAGGCGATGCATGCGGAGGCCACGATGATCGTCCAGCGAGCGCTCGACCCGCAGCGCTTCATCCGTTGAACCGGGCCAGCCGATAGGGCGTCGGGTCGACCAGCGGCGGCGCTTCGCAGACGATGTCCGCCATCAGCCGTCCCGCACCGGGTCCAATGCCGAAGCCGTGGCCGGAGAAGCCGGTCGCGAGGTGAAAACCCGGGATCGCCGCGACCCGGTCGATCACCGGCACCGCATCCGGGGTGACGTCGATCATGCCACCCCAGTACTGGGCGATGCGTGCCTTGGCGAAGGCCGGGAACTGCGCGCGGATCATCTCCAACGCACGTTCAGGATAGGCATCGACCGGCCTCGGATCGAGCAGCCGCTCGCGCTCGAAAGGACTCGGCGCGTCCACCGCCCAGCGGTTGGGCGTACGCAGTGCGGCCAGGCTGTGGGCGTTGACCCGCAGCCGGTATTCATGGTGGTGCGCACGCACCAGCGGTATGAAATCGTTGAAGTAGCGAAAGCTGTCCGGACAGAGCGGGGCCACGTTGGCATTGCGCAAGGCGATGGTATAGCCGCCGTCGGCGCGTTTGCGAAAGGCGTAGCGGCTGGTACCGATAGCGAACTCTGGAGCGCCCTCGAGAGGCTCGGTGCGTAGCACCGAGCCAAGCACCCGAAGCTGCGGCAAACGTACGCCGAGCGTGCGGCAGAACAGGCTCGACCAGGCGCCGCCGGCGAGCACCACGGTGTCGCAGTCGATCCGGCCAAGCTCGGTGAACACACCCTGTACCCGGCCAGCCTCGAGCGCGAGCCCACGGGCCGCGCAGGGCACGAGGATCTTCACCCCGAGCTTGCGCGCGCCCTGGGCGATCGCCGCGGTGGCGACGTCGGGCTCGGCACGACCGTCGCTCTCGGTCCAGAGCCCTGCCTGCCAACCGGACGGCACACCGCCGGGCAGCAGCGTCGCCAGGGCATCGCGATCGAGCAGCCTCGCTTCACTGCCGAACGAGCTGGACTGGGCGAGCCAGGCCTTCTGCGTCTCGGTTTCGGCATCGCTCTCGCAAGCGTAGAGGATCCCGCTGCGGACGAAGCCGGTGTCGTGCTCGAGGGTCTCGCGCCAGCCTTCCCACAGCTTGAGGCTCTCGATCGCGAGCGGGATCTCGGCAACGTCGCGCCCCATGGTCCGACACCACCCCCAGTTGCGGCTCGACTGCTCATGGGCGATGCCGCTCTTGTCGAGCAGTACCACCGCGAGGCCACGCTCAGCGAGGAAATACGCGGTGCTGACACCCACGATGCCACCGCCGATCACCACCGCATCGGCGCGCTTGGGCAGGGCTGGGTCACTGGCGACCTGAGCGATTCGAGGGTACATGGGCATCCCATGGGAGGTGAGCATCTTGTCTCCCGGGTTCTAGCACCCGCCGTTCGCCGCACTCAAGCAGCCTCGCGAACCTGGCCCTCATCGTCTCACAAAGTGGGATTCGGCCTAGTCGCCAGGCTCAGTGCATCATGCTCAGCACGCCGTCGTGCAGCGCATCCTGGTCGATCCGCACACCCAGCCCTGGCCCCCGGGGAACCTCGAGCTGACCATTGGCATCGAGGCGCCAGTGGGGGACGACCATCGATTCGAGGCCGGTACTGCCGAGCGGGAGATCGATGAGATCGCTATCGGTGAAGGCGCTGGCAAGATGCAGGTCGGCGGCGAGGCTGAAGGGGTCGTGGCCGCCGCGCAGGCTGGGAATGATACCGAACGATTCGGCGCAGCGACCCAGCCGCAGCGCAGTGCCCAGCCCGCCGCAGCGGCTGCTGTCGAGGGTGAGCAGGTCGACCGCTTGGGCACCGATCAGCGCCTGCCCCTCGGCACGCTCGCGAGGGCCGACGGCCGCCGCGATCGGTAGCCGCGCATGGTCGCGCAACTGGCGGTAGGAGGAGGTGTCGCAGCTGGGGAAATGGACCTCGAAGGCCTGGACGCCATGATCGTCGAGCATGTCCGCGGTACGTTTGGCCCACTTGAGATCGGTAGGGCGACCGGAGCAGTCGGCGACCAGCAGGGTCAGCTCCTCGCCGATGGCGCGCATCGCGCGGCCGATGAGACGTTCGTCATGGCGGGGGTCGAGCCGGCCGAAGTCGCCACCGTGGAGACGAAAGGCCTTGCAGTTGGCCGCCTTGAGCGCTTCGATCTGGGCTTCGAGCCGGCCGTTCTCGGAAAACTCGAGAATGGCGCAGCCGGTCACCCGCTGACGCTGATGACCGCCGAGCAGCGTCCCCACCGACAGCTCGACGACGTGGCCGAAGATGTCCCACAGCGCGAGCTCGATCGTCGCGATCACCCGGGCGAAGGTCAGGCATTCGCCCCAGTGGGCGCGCATCCGCTCGCAGCTGAGATGCACCTCCAGCGCGCAGGCGTCGCGATAGAACGGCTGCAGCTCCTCGAGCACCGCGCTGGTGAGCGTTGGGCCGTACCCCACGCAGCCATGGCCGATCAGACCCTCGTCGGTGACGATCTCGAGCAGTGTGCGGGTGCCGCCATTTCCACCCGGAGGACGCAGGCCAATGACATTGATGTCGGTGATCTTCAATGCAGCCTCCCTATGACGAGTCAGCCCTTGATCAGTCGGCACTAAAGCTATGGGCGCAAACGGCCTGACCCGGTAATATGCCGAGTCAAGAGCGTTCGCCTCTTCATTGCTCGCAGGGGCGATCCACGCGCAATGAAAAAGGCGAACATTAATGTGGCGACGACGACACTATCGATGCCCCCTCATCCACCAAGCCAACGTGGATGATGGAACCCGAGAGCTTACGCCACCACCAAGACAGCATCCAATCAACCTCACCATAGACACTATCAATACCGCCAAGGGATTTCAACATGGTTACGCAAACATTCAATCTGTATGCATAACTCAGACCCAATGACTACACCAAGGCAGAGGGAAGATGCCCTGATGTCAGAATCAGAACAGCCCGAGCAACATCAGCCTGATGACGAGATCGCAGCAGGATTCCCGGAACGCATTGCGATAGTGATCGATCACTTCAAGACCAAATCGGCGGCAGCGAAGATCGCTGGTGTCGATGCCAACACCATCGGTCGCTGGACCGAGCGCGCGGCGACGCCCAATCCCAAGCTGCGCAACCTGGTACCGCTACTCAAGCGCACGGGCATCTCGATGGATTGGCTGATCAGCGGAGAGGGCGCGCGCTACCTCCGGCCACCCCAGGAAACCCGTGAGCCCAGCGCCGACTATGTGTTGGTGCCACTGCACCCTGCCAGCTCCGACCACCAGTCCCCCGCCCACCTGCCGGTCACCAGCGAGGAGCTGACGCTACGCCATCTCGAGCTCAAGCGGCTGGCCGCATTCGTGATCGAGGAAGATGCCATGCAACCGCTGCTGGAACGTGGCGATATGGTGCTCGTCGACCTGACCCGCACCACGCCCAGCAGCGCCGGCATCCACATGGTGAAATTCAAAGGCGAGCTGCTCGCCCGACGCCTCCAGCGCACGATGAATGGACTCACTCTGGTGTGTGAAGACCCGAGTCTCGAGAATGTGGCTGTGCCTGAGGACTCGCTCGATGCTCTGACGGTGCTCGGCAAGATCGTCTGGACCGGTCGCTGGGTCTGAATGCGCCAGGGCGTGTCACCGCGCCCTGAAACGCCAGGACTCAGACCGCAAGCGCGAGCCGGTGCCAGACACGGCTCGTCTCTCCGTTGCCATCTGGGTCGCGGCCCAGCCCGGCCCCGGATGGCAGGCCGACTCGCCCACTGGCATCCAACTTCGGCAGCGTTGCGCGCCAATCGAGGCCTCGTCGCTCCACCCCTACCGCTGCTGCGCACTCGATCGCCCTCACCGTTCCGAGCGCTGCGGAGAAGTGTAGCTGGGTAGCCAGACCCAGCCAGCTCGGCAGAGCGATGGGGACCAGCCGATTCCCGCCCGCCACTGCCCCGGCCCCGATGCCGAGCAGCGCACTCGGCCCACAGCCACCGAGCAGGTTGGGCCGATAGAGCCCCGGTACCGCTCGCTCGCTCAAGGCGAGGTAGTTGATCCAGCCCTCCATCCCCGAGGGAGCGGCGATCGCCACGGACGAGCGGCGGGATAATTCGACGTGCCTGGCAAGGTCATTCGCCACCAGCGGAGGCTCGAGCCAATCCACGCCCAGCTCGGCGAGTGCCGCGCAGCCGGACGCCAGGTCTTGCTCCGCACAGCCGCGCGCATCGATCGCCAGCCGCGTCTCGCCACCGAGGCGGGCACGCAATCGCGCGATTTCATCGATATCGAGCCGCGTATCGCATTCGAGCAGGAAAGCGCGAAAGCCATGCGACCATAGCCGTTCCAGCCTGCTCTCCCGCAGTGCTGCCCGACTCAAGGGCAAACGCGCGAGAGCCGGCCAACTGGCATCGGCACTGCCGCCGAGCAGCACCCCCAACGCAGCCCCGCGCTGGCGCGCATGAAGATCGCAGAGCGCAAGGTCGAGCCCCGGCAGCATCACCGCAAGCTCCGAGCGGCGCCCCACCGCAGCGCTGAGTGGACTGAGCCAGCTGCCCAGGCGAGACACATCGAGCGTCTCGATCACCACGGACAAGCCGCGCAGCATCTCCTTGACCCGCAGCGGAGTCGCCGCGATACATCCCATACCGCAGTTTCCCGAACGGTCGTGCAGCGCGATCAAGGCCAAAGGGCCATCGTTCGACTCCTCCGACAGCCGCAGCTCCGAGATGCCGATCTCCTCTAAGTTCATAACTTCACTCTCCACCCTATGACCGATCGCACATTCACCATAAGCGCCGCCTGGGTATCGAATGACCCTCAGCGACGCACAAGACAGCGAATTATCTATCGGCCTGTTGGCGCGAATCTGTCAGAATTTTCTCTAAAATCCAGTCATCGTGTAGATCGCGACCGCACAGATTAAGCCTCGACAGGGAGGGAAAGGGCGCATCCTACCCAATCGCATGCAAGTTCAGCCCGGGATACCCATGCGTCCCGTGCGAAGTGAAGCACGCTGGGGTGGCAGCACCTCTGCGGCAGGGCCCGGCGACCAGTCGGGTATCGGGGCGCTGCGACTTCATCCGTTCGACGAGAGCCGCACCCCGGCGATCTTCACCAGATTCGTAGCGAAGCCCTTGTCATTTCACCCACACCCATCATCTTTATATGCGCGAATGAAATTATATTTATTACTTCCATTAATTAACTCTGCTCCAAGTTGTTAATTACTAAAAATCAATGAGACCAACATTCAAGATGAGAGATGAAAAACACCGACAGCCGGGCTCAGCCTAGTGACATGCTCTGTCGCTCTTTCGACCTTTCCAATCGGGTTAACGAGAAAGACGCTAGTGTCCCTACGCAGCCTTTTACCATCTATTTCGCCCATCTAGAAATTTAAATCTGCTGAAAGGCATGGCATCACCTTCAAGTATCCAGTCGTCAGCTTGCCCACCACCAGGTGCGCCCCGAGTGAAGGGATTCGGCTAAAAACACATCTCCCATCACCTCCCCCTTCAAGCGGTTCCACGCACCAAGGCTCGTCTGGCCGCGTGTTCTTCGGCTCATCGTGTGCGCCAGGAGCGAAAATACCGGCCCTCGCGCCCATCATGAACGGCTGCGGCGGTCGCGTTCATCAGCGCCCGCGAAACGATCCGCTGATGTTGCGCGCGCAGTCGATCAGCAGCGGTGCCAGCCGTGCTTCGGCCTCTTCGAGCCGCCAGCGGCTGGTGGGTGCGGCGATGTGCACGGCGGCCAGCGGCTGGCCGTGACTGTTGACCACCGCCGCGGCAAGGCTCATGTCGCCGAGGAAGATCTCCTCCGCTTGGCTCGAGAAACCTCGCCTGCGGGCAAGTTCGATACGCTCGAGGATCTCTCGGCTCTCGACCAGGGTGTGCTCGGTATGGCGCGGACGCGGGCTCCGTTCGACCAGCGCGCGGGCGGTGTCGTGGTCGAGCGCGCTGAGGTAGGCGCGCCCCGCCCCTGAGCAGTACATCGGGATGCGGCTGCCGATCGGCATGTGGATCGGAATGAAACGATGGGCGACGAAGCGCGCGACGTAGACCATCGAGTCGCCGTCGGGCTCGGTCAGGTTGACGGTCTCCTCGCTGAGCCGCGAGAGCTCGGCGAGATAGGGGTTGGCGACATCGAGCAGCGCGTCGCCGGCGAGATAGTTGTAGCCGAGTTCCATCACCTTGGGTGTCAAGCGCATCCGCCGGGAGCCGGGCTCCTTGGCGAGGTAACCGAGCAGCTCCAGGGTATGCACCATGCGCTGCGCGGAGCTTTTGGTGATCTCCGCGCGCTCGGCGATCTCGGCCAGGCTCAGTGTCGATCGCCCGGTGCCGAATGCCTTGAGAACCGCAAGGCCCTTTTCCAGCGATTGGTTGAACAGCGGATCCTGCGGCATGCGCCACTCCATTGTATCGAATATCGATACGATCATATCTATTTACGATTCAAGTGCAATGAATTATGTTCTTAACGCTGCGCTTATCGATTCTTCCTGCCTCAACAACCATAACGATTCTCTTCAGGAGAAAAGCGATGCCACTCCGGCTGATTCGCCAGGCCAGGCGCCTGGTCACCTTGCTTGCCGTTCCACTTGCGCTCGCCGCACCGCTCGCCGCACAGGCCGAGGAGACCTTCAAGGTTGGCTCGACCCCGACCGGGATCCCATTCACCTTCCTCGATATCTCGACCCAGCAGATCCAGGGCCTGATGGTCGACATCGCGGCCGCCCTCGGCGAGGAGCAGGGCTTCTCCATCGAGGTCCAGCAGACGCCTTTCGCCTCGCTGATCCCCTCGCTGACCACCGGGCGCATCGACATCATCTCGGCGGCGATGCTCAAGACCGAGGAGCGCGAGCGCACGGTGTCGTTCACCGATCCGGTCTACGCCTATGGCGAAGGTCTGGTGGTCAGCGCCGATGACGATACTCCCTACGCCTCGATGCAGGATCTCGCCGGGGAAGTGGTCGGCGCCCAGGTCGGTACCACCTTCTACGACGCGCTGGTGCGCTCAGGGGTATTCAAGGAGGTGCGCAGCTACGACTCGGTCAATGACATGTTCCGCGACGTCGCCCTCGGCCGGATCAAGGCGGTATTCGCCGACGCGCCGATCATCGACTACCAGCTCGCCCATGGCGCAGGTGACCGGCTCAAGCGGGTGCAGAGCTATGAACCGGTGGTCAGCGGCGACGTCTGCCTGGTGGTGCGCAAGGACGATGAGGCGCTGCGCGAGCGGCTCAACCAAGGGATCGCGACGCTCAAGGCCAATGGCCGGCTGGCCGAGATCATCGCCCAGTGGGGCCTCGACCAGAGCAATCTCGACACCCAGCCGAGCGATGGCTGAACGACGGCTGAGCCCGTTCCACTTCCCGGGGTGAACCATGTCCTTCGATACCATCGCAAGCTACATGCCGCTGCTGCTCCAAGGAGCGCTGGTCACGGTACAGGTCACCGCGCTCTCGTTCGTGATCAGCACTCTGCTCGGCTTGCTGCTGGCATTGATGACGGTCTCCAAGGTGGCGCCGGTGGCGCTCGCCGGCCGCTCGATCGTCAACGTGATCCGCGGCCTGCCGATCATCGTCCAGCTGTTCTACATCTACTTCGTACTGCCTGAGTTCGGCATCGATCTCACCGCCTTCCAGGCCGGGGTGATCGGCCTCGGCGTCGCCTACAGCGCCTATCAGGCGGAGAACTTCCGTGCCGGCATCGAGGCGATCGATCCCGGTCAAGTCGAGGCCGCCGAATCGCTGGGCATGAAGAGCGCCAAGGTGATGCGCCGGGTGGTGCTGCCCCAGGCGCTGCGCATCGCGCTGCCGCCCTACGGCAACACCCTGGTGATGATGCTCAAGGACTCCTCGCTGGTGTCGACCATCACCGTCGCCGAGATGACCCGCCAGGGCCAGCTGATCGCCGCCTCGACCTTCGACAATCTCACCGTCTACACCCTGGTGGCACTGCTCTACCTGGCCTTGAGCCTGCCGCTGACCTTCATGCTGCGGCGGGTAGAGAAGCGCTTCGCGATCGGAGGCAAGCGATGATCACCATCGAGGCACTGCACAAGAAGTTCGGCGAGACACCGGTGCTCAAGGGGGTCGACCTGCGCGTCGAGCGCGGCGAGGTGATTTGCCTGATCGGCCCGTCCGGCTCGGGGAAATCGACCCTGCTGCGCTGCATCAACGGCCTCGAGCGCTATGACGACGGTATCGTCGAAGTGCTCGGTACGCCGGTCGATCGGGACAAGAAGAGCATCCATGAGATTCGCACCCAGGTCTCGATGGTGTTCCAGCGCTTCAACCTCTTTCCCCATCGCAGCGTGCTCGAGAATGTGATGGAAGGGCCGCTCCATGTGCAAAAGCGTCCCCTCGCGCAGGTGCGCGAGGAAGCGCAGGCCCTGCTCGACAAGGTAGGCCTCGGCCACCGTGGCGATGCCTATCCCCAGCAGCTCTCCGGCGGCCAGCAGCAGCGGGTGGCGATCGCCCGCGCCTTGGCGATGAAGCCGAAGGCGATCCTGTTCGACGAGCCGACCTCGGCGCTCGACCCCGAGCTGGTCGGCGAGGTGCTCAAGGTGATGCGCAACCTTGCCGCGGAGGGCATGACCATGGTGGTAGTGACCCATGAGATGGGCTTCGCCCGCGAGGTCGCCGATAAGGTCTGCTTCCTCCACGATGGCCGGCTGGTCGAATCCGGCCCTCCGGAACAAGTGCTCGGCGCCCCCGAGCACCCGCGTACGCGGGAGTTCCTGCGCCGAATTCTCGATTCAGGAGATGCGCCATGAGCGCTCTACCGATGCCCGACTCGCTGTGGGCCGCCACCGCCATCGCCGCCCCCGAGTGCGCGCCGCTCGATGTCGATCGGGAGGTCGACGTGGCGATCGTCGGCGCCGGGTTCACCGGGCTCACCACCGCCCTGCACCTCGCCGAGCGCGGCGTCTCCACCGCGGTGATCGACGCAGGCCAGCCCGGCTGGGGCGCCTCTGGGCGCAACGGCGGCCAGGTGATTCCCGGGCTCAAGGACGATCCCGATGCGCTGGTGGAGAAATTCGGCGAGCGCGGCGAGGCGCTGATCGAGGTGATAGGCCGCGCCGCCGACGAGGTCTTCGCCCTGATCGAGCGCCACGGCATCGACTGCCAGGCGGTCCGCGGTGGCTGGATCCAACCGGCGCTCTCGAATACGGCCCTGCGCACCATCGAATCGCGCGCCGAGCAGTGGCGTCGCCGCGGCGTGGCGGTGGAGTGGCTCGACGCGCAGGGGGTCGCCGCGCGTACCGGCGTGAGCGGCTACCTGGGCGGATGGGTCGATCCTCGCGCCGGTGCGGTGCAGCCGCTGAGCCTGGCGCGCGGCATCGCTCGCGCGGCGCAGCGCCAGGGGGCGGAGATCCACGGCGGCACCCGGGCCCAACGCCTGCATCGCGAAGGCAAGCACTGGGTACTGACCACCGCCCAGGGCGCGCGGCTGCGCGCCGAGCGGGTGGTGCTGGCGACCAACGGCTACAGCGATGGGCTGTGGCCGGGGCTCAGCCGCACTTTGATCGCCGCGCAGAGCTTCATCGTCGCCACCGCACCGCTGGCACAGCACCACGCCGCCGGAATCCTCCCCGGCGGCGCGGTCTGCTCGGATGGCCGCCACCTGCTGCTCTATTATCGCCTCGACGCAGCCAACCGGCTGCTGCTCGGCGGGCGCGGCCCGTTCCGCGACGCCCGCGGCGCAGCCGACTGGGCCCATATCGAGCGCAACCTGACCGAGCTGTTCCCGGCGCTCGCCGGGCATCTCAGGATCGAGCACCGCTGGTGCGGACGCCTGGCGCTGACCCGTGATCATCTGCCCCACTATCACGAGCCGGCGCCCGGGATCTCGATACTGCTCGGCTACAACGGACGCGGCGTGGCGATGTCGAACACCCTCGCTCGCCATCTCGCCGCACGGCTGGCCGGTGAATCGGCCCCCTTCCCGCTGCCGATCACCCCGATCAGGCCGATCCCCTTGCATGGGCTGCAGCGGCTCTACTTCGGCACGGCGGTGAACTACTACCGGCTGCTCGACAAGCTGGCCTAGCCCATGGGCGACATTGCCCAGCGGCGAGCACCGCGCTAGCGTGGAAGATCGAACCGATCGAAGCGCCGTCGAGGAGGACACGCATGGACTTGGGAATCGCGGGACGCTGGGCACTGGTGTGCGCAGCGAGCAAGGGACTGGGACGCGCGAGCGCCGCCGCGCTGGCGCGCGAGGGGGTGAACCTAGTGGTCAATGCGCGCGACCCCGACACGCTGGTCGACACCGCCGCCTGGCTGCGCACCCTCGACCCCACTATCGAGGTGATCGCGGTGCCGGGCGACATCACCACGGCGAGCGTACGCGAGACCGCGCTCGCCGCCGCGCCGCAGCTCGACATCCTGGTCAACAACGCAGGCGGGCCGCCGCCAGGGGACTTCCGCAACTGGACGGCGCAGGACTGGCAGCGGGCGGTGAATGCCAACATGATCACCCCGATCGAACTGATCAAGGCATGCGTCGACGACATGGCAGCGCGCGGCTTCGGCCGGGTGGTCAACATCACCTCGTCGTCGGTCAAGGCACCGATCGAGGCCCTCGGTCTCTCCAACGGCGCCCGCGCGGGGCTCACCGGTTTCGTCGCCGGCATCGCCCGCCAAGCACGGCTCGCCAGCAACAATGTGACGATCAACAACCTGCTGCCCGGCAGCTTCGATACGGGGCGGCTGCGCAGCAATCTCGCCAGCGAGGCCAAGGGCAGCGGCAAATCCGTCGAGCAGACCGCCGAAGAACGGCAAGCGAAGATCCCCGCCGGACGATTCGGCGATCCGGATGAGTTCGGCGCCCTCTGCGCCTTCCTCTGTAGCGCCCTTGCCGGCTACCTCACCGGCCAGAACGTGCTGCTCGATGGCGGCGCCTATCCGGGTACCTTCTAGCGAGTCTGGTCATCGGCTGGGCCGGGCCCGTTAGCCCGGGGCCGAGGGATGGGAGGTTGGCGACGAGTCATGGCTCGACTGCGCTCGCTGCGCCTCGAGTGGGTAGCCGCTCTCCTACCCGTTCGTCCCGAGCGGCGCCAATACGCGCCAAGGCTGAATGCCGGCTAGGAAATGGGGGGCGCCAGTCGAGGGATCGAGCGGCGGCGGTAAGTCCGTGGTTCGACTGCCCTCGCTGCGCCTCGAGTGGGTAGCCGCTCTCCTAAACCGTTCGTCCCGAGCGGCGCCATACGCGCCAAGGCTGAATGCCAGCTCTGCAATGGGGGGCGCCAGTCGAGGGATCGAGCGGCGGCGGTAAGGTCATGGTTCGACTGCCCTCACTGCGCCTCGAGTGGGTAGCCGCTCTCCTAAACCGTTCGTCCCGAGCGGCGCCATACGCGCCAAGGTTGAATGCCAGCTCTGCAATGGGGGGCGCCAGTCGAGGGATCGAGCGGCTAGTCCACGTCCTGCGATGCCAGCGTCTCGCGACGGTAGCGGTCACCGGCCGACGCCTCCACCGCGGAGGACACCGCCACGGCGAAATCGATCAAAGCCCGCTGGGCTGCGCTGCGATTGAAACTGGTCTCCTCGCCGTAGGTCACCCCGGGCTGCAGGATCAGGTTGCGGCCGTCGAAGCGCGTCGCGCAGACCAGGTAGAGGTTCTGGTGCTGGCGATCGTCGGCGAGCACGCAGGGCAGCGAGCGACCATGTTCGCCGTAGCCGAGACGGATGCGTTCGGCGCGATAGCCACCGCGATCGCTGTGGAAAGCGTAGGCCATGTCGAGATAGTGCTCGGTAGCGCGAGGATCGCTGCCCGCCTCGACCCAAGCGGTGCCTGCGATGTCGGCACCGCGATAGACCGCTCGCTCGAGCGCACGGCTAGGCTGGCGCTCGAGTTCGGTGAGCTGCAGCCCATCGAGACGTTCGGGAAAGGCACCCACTGGTTCGAACACCTGCTGCGGCGATGGCACATCGGCCGGACTCGCCACCGCATACGCCAGCGGCGAAGAGAGCAGCGACATGAGCAGTAGAGAGAAAACGAAGAGCGGCATCGAACACCTCGAACGACGGTAGCCTCTCGATTATCACCGACCACGCCCGCCGTCTCGGTAGCATTTGCCCTCCCTTTGGTTGTAGCTGCGATTCACACACACTGTTCGATGTATCCGCCTGCTAGCATATTGCCGATTCAAGTTACTCCACGTTCGATCTACCGCAGCCCGGGTTCGACCTACTTGCACTTGTCTTCTTCCTGCTCTCTGCTATGTCGTCGCTCCAGCGGCCTACACCGCCGGGTCAGAGGGTGAGGTAGCAGCGCGAGGATCGACCGATCGCTCCCCTCCCGGACCTTCGAGCGTACGCCGGGCACCCCCACCTTCAGCCGTGCCATCGATACGTATCTGAACACCACAGGACAAGCTTGCAACATGTCACACGACGATGCGTCACAGACCTCGAGGATTGCCTCTGAATGGCAAGCGCTGGCCGCGGCAACCCCCCTTCCCGTGCAGCGAGCGCTCGATGGCATCGCAGCTCAGTCCAGCGAGCTGGCAGCCGATTTCTACGCCCATATGCTCGCTGACGCCCAGGCATCCCAGTTCCTCACCAACGAGCAGGTGCACAGCAAGCTGTTCAGCGCCTTGCAGGCATGGCTGAAGAAGGTCCTGACGCCTCCCGGGGCAGGTGAGATGGAGGAGTACATCGGGATGCAGAAGCGGATCGGCGACGTACATGCGCGGATCAACATCCCGATCAACCTGGTGGCCAGCGGTGCGAGGCGGCTCAAGTCGCGTATCTTCGAGATGCTCTGCGCCGCCCCGCTGGATCCCGACACCCGGGTCCAATCCATCGTCTATGCCTCGCACGTGCTGGACCTGGCCCTGGAAGTGATGTCCGCCTCCTATGCCCAATCCCGCGAACTCTCGGCCAAGAGCGATGAAGCCTACCGGCTCCACTCGCTGATCCACGACATCGGCACCGAACGGGAGCGCCAGCGGGCCGCACTGCTCGACTGGGAAAACGAGTTCGTCTATCGCATCGCCACCGGCGCGGGCCTGGCGGGGATCCAGAGCCTGACCGGCTCGGAGTTCGATCGCTGGTTCAATCACAGGGGAAGACCGAGCTTCGGCGGGTGCGAGGACATCAATACCACCACCGCACTGATCAACCATGTCGACCAGCTGCTCAGCGCAGGCGGGCAGCAGGCCAGCAACGCGTACTTGTCCGAAATCCTGCCCTTGGTCCGTGACGACGTCGCGCAAATCAAATTTCTCCTCGCCAACCTGTTCGAACAACTCTGCGAACTGGAGGCCGGTCGCGACAGCCTGACCCAGCTGCTCAATCGGCGCTTCGTCGGCACCATACTGAGCCATGAAGTCACACTGGCGAGACAGCGGAAGAACCCTTTCGTCATCGTGATGATGGATATCGACCATTTCAAATCGATCAATGATCTACATGGCCATGGCGCCGGGGACGACGTGCTGCGCAAGGTCGCCTCGGTGCTGCTGGAGAGCCTGCGGCCGATCGATTTCATCTTTCGCTACGGTGGGGAGGAGTTTCTCCTGGTGCTGGTGGAGACCGATATCCGTCTGGCGCTGAGCGTAGCCGAACGCCTGCGCGCCAGGATCGAGCAAGAGACCATCGTCTTCAGTGCCGATCAGGCGATTTCGCTGACTGCGAGCTTCGGCCTCGCCCTGTACGACGGCCATCCGGACTACCAGCGCACCATCGTGGCCGCGGACACCGCGCTCTATCGCGCGAAGGCGAACGGGCGAAACCGAATCGAAATAGCCGACTGACCAGCGAGCGCGCCAGGCCTCCGGTAGAGTGGAAAGATCGGGCCCCCACTGACGGCGGCCACGATCAGGAGAGGATGCAGGATGAAAAGGATCCGCAAAGCGATCGACGCACGCGTGGCGGATCTCACTGGCCGCCGGCAAAGCGTCATCGACTACGCACGCCCCGCCAACGACCCAGGCCTGTTCGGCCCGGGTAGCGCGGTATGGCGCGTGCATGGTGATTTCACCGCGATGCTCTGCGGCGGCATCGGCGCGCTGCTTTTGCAGATGCTGCATCCGCTGGCGCTTGCCGGGGTGTGGGACCACTCCAATTTTCGCGCCGACATGCTCGGGCGGCTGCGCCGCACCAGCCAGTTCATCGCGGTGACCACCTACGCCAGCAGCACCGACGCCCTGGCCGCGATCGAACGGGTCAAGCGCATCCACCTCGGGGTCGAGGGCACCGCACCGGACGGGCGCCACTATTCGGCCTCCGACCCCGAGCTCCTGACCTGGGTGCACGTAGCCGAGACCAGCTGCTTTCTCGCCGCTCATCTGCGCTACCGCGACCCGGCCTTGCCCCCACAAGTACAGGATCGCTACTACGCCGAGAGCGCGCGCATCGCACTCGCGCTCGGCGCCCGGCAGGTGCCGGCGTCGCGCGTCGAAGTGGAGGAATACCTGCGCCGGATGCGCGCCGAGCTGGTCTGCGACGATCGCACCCGTGAAGTCGCCCGGCTGCTGCTCGCTGCAGGCGCGGACGATTTGCTCACCAAGCACTTCGGCCGCCTGTTCAAGCGCGCAGGCCTGGACCTGCTGCCCGACTGGGCCACCGCGCAACTCGGCCTTCGCCTCGGCTTCGTCCAGCGCCAGGCGGTACGCACCAGCGTACGGACGCTGGCCCCCTTGATCCGCTATTCGGTCAGGGGCACTGCGAGCGAACGCGCAAGGCAAAGGATGAAAGACGCCTCTCACTGAAACTCCACGCCAAACGCCCCTTCCCCGCGATAAAGGGAATCTTGGCACTCACCTCGCTCGTTCTCACTGATACCGATCCCTTCCACGTCCGCCTTCGCTACTCGCGTCCTGCTCACGAAGCGCTTGCGCTGACGCAGGTTCGACTTCGTCCTCAGTCCCCAAACTTCGGCACCTATAACCCTGAGACCAAAGTCTCCCCGGCTACCATCGTATAATGTATACATTAAGTTCAAGAGTGCAGTATTCCCTCCATATCGACATCAATATTTTCTCCAATAGACGATAACCCGCCGACCCAATGACTCAATTTGTTTATCGATGATGACTTAAAAATCGGTGATTCAATCCGGTAGATCGAGAAAAAAACCGAGGATTTCCGGCCATTGTCCATCTCCCATGGAGAGTCGATCCGGATAGACCAGCGCGCATAACGACGATTGAAGATGCGTTTGTCCAGCTCGTCCAGCGACGCTGAGAAATCCCGTACACGCATTGAACGCCCAGTATCCACCCAGGCATGGGCAACCTGAGACCGCCGACGCTAGGAGCCATTGCATGCCAGGGCCGATGCTTCGCGCGCAACCATCAAATCCGTTGGCAAAGGAGTCATCCCGATGACGTCGGCGGCAATTTCGTGCAAGAAGAGCAACGTAAGGCTGAAGATATTCGCGGTGCTCTGGATCCTCGTTTTGCTCAACTTCATCGACAGGGCTGCCCTGTCGATCTCCATGCCTTTCATCAGCGAGGAGTTCCAACTCAGCCCTGAGGCGCAAGGATGGCTGCTCGGTTCGTTCTTCTGGACCTACCTGCTGTTCCAGATCCCCGGTGGCTGGCTGCTCGATAAATTCGGCGCGCGAAAGATCGTCGGCGGCGCCGGTGCGCTGTGGGGCGGCTTCCAGCTTCTCGGTGGTTTCGCGATGAGCGGCGCCTTTTTGACATTCACCCGTCTCGGGCTCGGCGCGACCGAAGCGCCGGTTTTTCCGGCGGCCGCCAAGCTCAACTCCCGCTGGCTCCCCTCGAAGGAGCGGGCGCGTGGCGCCACCTTCATCGATGCGGCAGGGCCATTCGGCTCCGCGGTCGGCGGGATCATCGTCACCGGGCTGATCGGAATCACCGGCGGGTGGCGCTGGGCGTTCATCATCACCGGCGGCCTGACGATCGTCGTCGCCGTGCTGTACTACCTGTACCTGCGCGACACGCCAGAGGAACATCCTCAGGTGAACGACGCCGAGCGCACCTACATCCAGCACGACGCCGACGTTGCCGATACCAGCGACGGCGGTGCGCTGCCCCGTGCCAACGACTACCTGCGCTCGGGTTCGTTCTGGGCGCTATGGCTCGGCCGGCTCGGCTGGGCGACCGTATGGTGGGGCATCATCTCGTGGACGCCTTCGTATCTCTCCACGGCGATGAACTTCAACCTCTCGAGCCTCGGCTGGGGAACCTTCGCGGTCTACGCCATGGGCGTGCTGGGGCAGCTGGTGGCCGGCTGGGCCACGGACCGCTTCCGCGCCAACGCGACCAACTACAACATCGTGATGAAAACCATCCTGGCCATCTCAGGCGTCGGCACCGTAGCGGCGATCCTCACCCTGCCGGTGATCGAAAACGGCTATGTCGCCCTCGCAGCGCTAGGCGTCGCGGTCTTCTTCAACCAGTTCGGCGGCATCTATTGGGCCTTCCCGGCGTGGCTTGCACCCAAGCGGCAGGTCGGCACGGTGGGCGGGGTGATGAACGTCGCCTCGAGCCTGGGCGGCGGCTTCGCCCCCGTGGTCATGGGCTACACGATCGCTGCGACCGGCGGTTACGCCGGCGCGTTCATCTTCCTCGCCGCCGCCGGCGGCCTCTATCTGGCCGGTTCGCTCGCGATCGACTTCAACCGGCCTCTGGCGACAGCGCGCCACAAGGGCATCGACGGAGTCCAATCATGAGCGCATACACAGGCCCGATCGTCGACGCCCACCACCACTTCTGGGAGCCCGGGCTCGGGCGCCAGCCCTGGCTGCTGAAAGAGGCGCGGATAGCGTTTCGCTACGGAAACTACGACAGCATCAAACGTTCGTTCCTTCCGCCCGACCTGCTGGCCGCCGCCCAGGGGTTCGACATCGTGGGCACGGTGACCATGGAGACCGAATGGGATCTCGACGATCCGATCGGGGAGATGGCGTACACCCAATCCATCGCCGATGAATATGGGCTACCGACCGCCGCCGTCGCCCACGCGATACTCAAAGACCCGAACGTCGAATCGGTGATCGAACGGCTGGCCGAGCGCCCCTTGGTACGGGCGGTGCGGAACAAACCAGGCCAAGCCGCCTCACCGGCCGAGGCCAGCGCCCACCCGAGCCTCTTGACCGACGCCCAATGGCAGAAGGGCTTCGCCTTGCTCAGGCGCTATGGTCTCGACTTCGAGCTCCAGGTGGCATGGTGGCACTTGAGCGAGGCAGCCGCGCTGGCGGCCCGTCATCCAGACACCCAGATCACGATCAATCACACCGGATTGCCCTCGGACCGATCGCGAGAAGGGATAGAAGGATGGGCGAAGGCGCTTTCGCTGGTTGCAAGGCATGAGAACGTCGCGATCAAGATCTCCGGGATCGGCCTGCCCGGCGTGCCGTGGACGGCTGAAAACAATCGCGAGATCGTCCTGCGCACCGCCGACATCTTCGGGCCTGAGCGGATCATGTTCGCAAGCAACTTTCCGGTCGACGAGCTGACCGGCAGCTACCAGGAGATCTACGGCGGCTTCGTCGAGATCACCAGCGACTGGTCGGCCGCGGAACAGACCGCCGCCTTCATCGGCAACGCGGTACGCTACTACCGGCTGCCTCCAAGCCTGCTCGAGACATGACGCCCGGCCCGGCAGCGACCGGGCCGCCCTCAGGCTTGCAGGTAGACCACATGGGTATGGGTGTACTCATAGAGCCCGTGTTTACCGTCGGCCCCGCCGACGCCTGATTTGCGCACCCCGGCATGGAACCCCTGCATCGCCTCGAAGTTCTCGCGGTTGATGTAGGTCTCGCCGAAGTCCAGTTCGCGGCAGGCCTTCATCGCACTGGATAGGTCACGGGTGTAGATCGAGGAGGTCAAGCCGTACTCGCAGTCATTGGCCAGCGCGATGCCTTCGTCGAGGTCGTCGATCACCTGAATGGGCAGCACGGGACCGAAGACCTCCTTGCGCATGATCTCCATCGACTGTCGGCAGCCGGAGAGGACCGTCGGCAGATAGTGGAATCCTCGTCCTCGCTCGGCGGACGCGCCACCCGTCACCAGTTCGGCTCCTTCGCCACGCGCGGTCTCGACCATCAGCGCGACCTTGTCGAGCGCTGCCTGATTGATCAATGGCCCCATTTCGACGCTCGAGTCGGCCAATGGATCGCCAAAGCGAGTGGCTTGCATCGCGCTTGCCATCCTAGCCGTGAACTCATCGGCTACCCTGCGCTCGACATAGACGCGCTCGGCGCAATTGCACACCTGACCGGTATTGATGATTCGCGAGCTACGAATCGCCTTGACCGCGAGATCGAGATCAGCGTCGGCGCAAACGATCGCCGGCGCCTTGCCGCCCAGCTCCAGGTTGAGCTTGGTCAGATTGGGCGACGCTGCGGCCATGATCCGACTGCCGGTTTCGACGCTGCCGGTAAAGCTGATCATATCGACTCTCGGACTCGCCGAGAGCGCCCCGCCCACTGCGCCATCGCCGCCGACCAGATTGAACACCCCGGGCGGCAATCCAACCTCGTCGACCAATCTGGCGAATTCGTAGCAGTTGTTGGGGGTTTCCTCACTCGGCTTGACCACGATGGTGTTGCCGGTCACCAGGGCCGGCGCCATCTTGCGCGCGATGAGGAAGAACGGGAAGTTCCATGGCAGGATCCCGGCGACTACCCCAAGCGGCTTGCGGAACAGGAATATGTTCTCGCCCGGGCGATCGCTCTCGATGATCTCCCCCTCGATCCGCCGGGCCCAACCAGCCATGTAGTCGAGATAGTCGGCGGTAAAGAGCACCTCCACTTCGGCGAGCGAGGAGATCTTGCCCTGCTCTTCGGTAATCACTCTAGCGAGCCGAGGCGCCTGATCGCGCAGCTTGGCGGCCAGCCGGACCAGGAAGTCCGCGCGCGCCACCGCGGTGAGCCGCGACCAGGCGGGCTGGGCGCGGCGAGCGGCTTCGAGCGCCTGCTCGACCTCCGCCGCAGTCGAGGCGGGAATCCTCGAGAGCAGCGCGCCGGTGGCTGGATTGAAGACCTCGAGCAAGGCTTTCGCGCGAATGAACGTGCCATCGACGTAGTTTTCATACTCGGTGATCGATTGGGACATGCTGCACTCCTGACGATGGTCGGTGAGTCAGTAGGTGGAGGAAGGCGCCGCGGCGGGAGCGCCACCCTTGAACGGCGCGAGCGCGGCGAGCGCGGCCTGGCGCAGCAGGCTGATGTCGATACCGATGGCAACGAACGTGCAGCCCCACTCGAGGTAGCGCTTGGCGTCCTCCTCGCGGGGCGCGAGGATGCCGCTGGGTTTACCCGCCGCATGGATCGCTTGGATCGCTTGGCGAATCTTGCGCTGCACCTGCGGATGGTTGGGCTCGAGCGGATGGCCGAGGCTGACCGACAGATCGGCGGGGCCGACGAACACCGCATCGACGCCATCCGCTGCCGCGATCGCCTCGACGTTGTCGACTCCGGTGGCGGACTCGATCTGCACGATCAGGCACAGCTCGCGCTCTGCCTGGGCGAAATAGTCTTCTACCCCGTCCCAGCGAGTCGCCCGCGCCAATCCGCCACCGACGCCGCGAATGCCCCGGGGTGGATAACGCATCGCCCGTACCAGCGCCTGGGCCTGTTCGAAGGTATCGACCATCGGGACCATCAGCGTTTGCGCACCGATGTCGAGCAATTGCTTGATCAAGGCAGGATCGTGATTGACGGTGCGTACCACCGGCGCGCAGTCCGGATAGGCCGCTAGCGCCTGGAGCTGGGCCAGCATGCTCGGGACCGTGTTGGGCGCGTGCTCACCATCGAGCAGCAGCCACTCGAAGCCAGCGGTGGCCATGATTTCGCAAGGATAGGCTTGGGCCATTCCGGCCCAGCAACCGAGCATCGGCTCGCCCTGGGCCAAGGCGGTTTTGAAGGCGTTGATCGGCAGTCGCATGGCATGTTCCTCGACAAAGTCACTGTAGGTTGACGAATAGCCCGCCATCGACCAGCAGCGCCGCTCCTGTGACATAGCCGGCCATGTCCGAGGCGAGGAACACCGCTGGACCGGCGAGATCCTCAGGACGCCCCAGCCGGCCCAATGGCGTGCGCCCGATCATCCGTGCGCGCTTCTCTTCATCGGCCAGGTCCTCCTGGTTGATGTCGGTGGCGATGGTTCCCGGCAGCAGTGCGTTGCAGCGGATCCCATAAGGGCCGAGCGCGATCGCGCAGGACTGCATCAGCGACAGCAGGCCCGCCTTGGTTGGGGTGTAATGCGTCTGCATCCCTCCACCCACCAAGGCGCTGATCGAACTGACCGCAATGATCGAACCGCCGCTGCCTTGCTCCTTCATCCGCCGGGCCGCAGCCTGCACCGCGAAGTAAGCACCGTTGAGATTGGTGTCGACGGTGCGGTAATAGATCTCGCGGGGCATGTCGAGGAATGAATGGAATGGACAGATACCAGCGTTGTTGACGAATACGTCCACCCCGCCGATGCGCTCCACCGCGGCCTCGACCAGTTTGTCTCCGGTATCGGGATCGGCGGCGTCGGCGCCGACCTCCACCGCGCGGCGGCCGAGCGATTCGATCTCGTCGACCAGCGCCTGGACCTGTGCGCGGCTGGATTCGCTACCGCTATGGCCAATCACTACGTCGGCGCCCTGGCGCGCGCACTCGAGCGCGATTGCGCGGCCGATGCCACGCGACGCCCCAGTGACGATCACTCGTTTGTCCTTGAGCAGCATTCGCTCGTCTCCTTTGATTAGCTGGCGGCCAAACGCGAGCTTCAGCCGAGATAGTTACCGTAGCCGACCAGGCAGATCGACGACAGGATGACCACGATTCCCACTAACAGCACCTGGCGATTGCCTCGGCTGGTACCCTGCCACTCACGGAAATAGAGTCCCCAGAGGTTCGAGACCACGATGATGAAGGACATATGCAGCACCCATGAGCTGGCATCATTGCCGAGCCGGCTCTCGCCCATCCCATAGAAGAAGAACTGCAGGAACCAGATCGTGCCTGCCAGTGCGCAGAGCAGGTAATTACGGGCGAGGGGCGTGCGCCGGTCGGCGTAGTCGGTATAGCTGCGGTTCTTGAAGCCGAGCGACAGGCACCAGATCGCGTTGGTGGTCAACCCACCCCACATGATCACCATGAAGGTGACGTTGTTCTGGAACAAATCGTTGGCGCCCGAGGCCACCGCTGCTTCCGCCAGCGGCCGGCCGGCGGCGATGCCGTAGCTGAAGCAGGCGCTCAACACCCCGGAAATCAGCGCGACGGTCCCCCCCTTGCGCAGCGAAAACTCGCTGACGCTGGCGAGCTTGGTCGCTTCGTCGACCTCGCGCTCCTTGAGCACTCCCGCCCAGCCACAGATCGCGATACCGACCAGCGAAACCGCCACCCCCACCAGCACCAGCGCTCCGCCCAGGCTTTGCGCCATCGCGCTCAGCGAATACGCCCCACAGTCGCCGAACAGGTCGCGATAGAGCGGCGGCATCAGCGCCCCGAACGCCGAGGTCAAGCCCATGATCACCGACATGCCGAGCGATAGGCCGAGGTAGCGCATGGTCAGCCCGAAGGTCAGCCCGCCGATGCCCCACAGCACACCGAACAGATAGGTCCACCCGAGTGTCGAAACCTGCGCTTCGGCGAGAATCCTGGCGAAGTCGGGCACGGTGATGATCGCCGCGATCAGCGGCACCACCAGCCAGGAAAACAGCCCACCGACCAGCCAGTAGCTCTCCCATGCCCAATGCCGCACTCCCTTGAACGGTATGTAGAAACTACCGGACGCCAGACCGCCGACGAAGTGCAGGAAAATACCCAGCAGGATGATCTCCACGCGTCATGCCTCCTGGAGCCGGTAGTAACGCCGGGAGTTGCCGACGAACATGGCATGTCGCTCACCAGGGGCGGTGTCCTGGAGCAGCCGGTCGTAGCCGTGCCAGATCTGCGCGTAGCTGGCGTAGAGGCCGTCTACGGGGAAGTTCGATGCGAACAGGCAGCGCTCGACACCGAAGGCATCGATCGCCTCGAACACCAGCGGGCGCAAGCTATCGAGCGTCCAGCCATGGTCGAGCATGCCGAAACCGCTGAGCTTGATCGCGACGTTGGGACACGCGGCCAGCAGCCGCAGACCGTCACGCCATTCACGCCATCCGCGCGGCCCGTCACGATCGACGTACATGCCGGCGTGGTTGACCATCATCACCAGTCCCGGGTGACGTGCCGCCAGCGTCGCGGCCTCCGCCATCTGGCTGGGATAGAGCTGAAGCTCGAACAGCAGCCGACGCTGCCATGCAGGCTCGCGCAGGTAGTGGCGGCCAACGTAGTCGTAGCGGGGGTCGGCATGCACATTGAGAATCTGGCGCACGCCGCGGATCATGGGGCTGAGCGCGAGTTGGGCATCCAGCGCGGCCTCGGCGTCCTCGGCGCAAAGATCCAGGTATACCGACAGCCCGCTCGGCAGCGGCGAAATCCCCTGCTCCCTCTGTTCCTCGATCACTTTCGCCAGCCAGCGGGTCTCGGCCAGCGAGTCCCGCGCATCGGCCTCGACATGCACTGCCCCGAGCAGTTCGACCCCGGCCTCGGCGGCGACCCGGCGCAGGTCGTCGACCAGGAAGTCCCGCGCCAGCGGCGAATAGTCACCGAGCAGATTGGGGCGGGGCCGCTCGAGCCAAGGGTAGTTGCCTTCGCCAAGCGACCACAGGTGGCAATGAGCATCGATCACCTGCATGCCGGCGCGCTCCCGCTCAGAGCGAACACCTCGTCCAGCGGCGAGCTGCTCGGCGACTCGTCGGCTTCCGTGTACATGATGTCGGCCATGTGATGCCACCAGCGCCGCATCACCGAAAGGGTCGGCAGCTCATCGAGTCCGTGCGGCCGGCGGTGGCGCATCACTGCGAACAGCGAGCCGTCGCGGTCGTCCAGGAAAATCCGATAGTCGATGACCCCGGCTTCGCGCAGCGCCTCGACCAGCTCGGGCCAGATCTCCTCGTGACGCCGCTGGTACTCGGCCTTCATCCCGGGGTAGAGGGTCATGCGGAAGGCGCGCACGCCGCTGCCGGTGCCTGCCGATGGGTCAGCGTGCATAGGGCCGTACCAGTTCGCAGTCAGGGTTGAGCCGGACACCGAAACCGGGTGCGTCGAGCGCCGAGACCTTCATCCGGCCATTCTCCGGTACCGGCTCATCGAGCAGCAGAGGATTGAACATCGGCACCACCTCGTCCGCCTGGGGCGCCATCATCAGGAACTCGGCGAACGGGCTGTTATGGCGGGTGATCACGAAGTGGTAGCTGTAGACCGAGGAGCCATGGGGCACCACCAGCTTGCCGTGGGCATCGGCCAGGGCCGATATCTTGATCAGTTCGGTGACCCCGCCGCACCAGCCGACGTCCGGCTGGATCACGTCGCAGCAGGCCATCTCCAGCAGCAGGCGGAAGCCCCAGCGGGTCGCCTCGTGCTCGCCGGTATTGACCAGCATCCCCTTCGGCACGCTGCGCTTGAGCTCGGCATAGCCCCAGTAGTCGTCCGGCGGCAGCGCCTCCTCGATCCATTTGAGTCCAAGCTCATGGCCATGCCAGGCAAGCTTGGTGGCATAGTTGATATCGAGGCTCATCCAGCAATCGAACATCAGCCAGAAGTCGTCGCCGACTCGAGCGCGCATCTCGGCGAGCTGAGCGATGTTGGCGGCGAATCCCTCGTCGCCGCTCGCCGGACCGTACTTGAGCGGCAGCTTGCCGCCAATGAAACCCAGCTGCTTGGCCAGATCGGGGCGGGCACCGGTGGCATAGAAGACCAGCTCGTCGCGCACCGCGCCACCGAGCAGCGCGTGCACCGGCTCGTCGCGAAGCTTGCCGGCCAGATCCCAAAGCGCCAGATCGACCGCGGAGATGGTGTTGAGCACGATTCCCTTGCGGCCATAGAACAATGTGGCGTTGTACATCTGGTCCCAGATCATCTCGATCTCGGTGACCTTGCGGCCTTCGATGAATCGGGCCAGGTGGTGTTCGACGATCCAGGCGCCCAGCTCACCACCGGTGCTGACCCCAAGCCCCACCGTGCCATCGCTGGCTTCGATTTCGACGATCAGGGTACCGAGCACGTTGAGCCCGAAGCTCTTGCGCTGCATCCGGTACTGCGGATATTTGCTCATCGGCGTCGATATCTGCCCATCGATCCAATGATCGTCGCCCTGGTCGTGATAGTCCGCGCCGCCTCCGGCGACGGTGGTAAAGGCTCGGATCTGCTTGATGGTGGCAACCGCCATGGGTGGATCTCCTCGATTGATGTCGGAACAGTCATCCATCTGCGCGAACCAGTTCTCCCCGCCTTGGCGGACGCGGCCGCTGCGGCAGTGCGAACAGGCAAGCGGCGCTGATCAGCGTGGTGAAACTCAGCAGGTAGAGCCCGGCGCCAGACAGGGCGAAGCTCTCTTCTGCCCAAACCCGCGCGTTGGGTGCGATGAAGCCGCCGAGGTTACCCAACGAATTGATCAATGCGATGCCACCGGCGGCAGCGGTACCGCCGAGATAAGCAGTGGGAAAATGCCAAAAAAGCGGTTGGACACCGATGAATCCGGCGGCAGCTAAGCAGAGCGCGATCAGGGCGACGACCGGAGAGGCGACGGCGCTGGAGCAGGCAATGCCGAGTCCGGCGGCGACCAGCGCGAGCACCGCGACTTCGCGGTAGCGACCGCTACGGCCAGCGGCTCTCGGCAACCACCAGGCGGCGAACATCGCACATAGCCACGGGATGGCGGCGACCAGCCCCACCGTCAGGCCGACCTGGGTGCCCAACAGCGCCCCGACCTGTGAAGGCAGATAGAAAACCACCCCATAGACGCTCATCTGGATCAGCAAATAGATCAAACAGAGGTGGAGCACGCGAGGATTACCCAACGCCATGAGCGCCCCCCGCGGCCCATGGCTGGACTTGCTCCGGTCCTCGCTCTCCACGGCTGTCGACAGCGCCTCGCGCTCGGCCTCGGTCAGCCAGCTCGCCAAGCGGGGGCTGTCGCAGAGATAGCGCAGTACCACGATGCCAAGCAGCATGGTCAAAAGCCCCGTGACAATGAACATCCACTGCCAGCCATGCACGCCGGAGAACCCATCCAAGTCGAGGAGCAGGCCTGAAAATGGGGAACCCAAAATGAAAGCGAGGGGAGCGCCAAAGTAGAACAGCCCGAGCACTCGGGCACGGCTGGCGCCTGGAAACCATTGGGTGAGGTAATAGATCACCCCGGGGAAGAAGCCCGCCTCGGCAATACCCAGCAGCAGGCGCAAGGTATAGAAGATCCATTCGGTGTAGGCGAAGGCCATCGCGGTGGAGATCGCTCCCCAGGTCACCATGATCCGGCACATCCAGAAACGGGCGCCGACCCGGGTCATGATCAAATTGCTCGGCACTTCCAAAAACGCATAGCCCACGAAGAAAAGACCCGCGCCAAGTGCAAAGGCGGCGTCTGAAATACCTGTATCCAGCTGATAGGCTTCTCGAGCAAAGCCGATATTGGCGCGATCGAGAAACGCGAAAACGTACATCATCAACAGCAGAGGCACTAGCCTTTTGGTGGCCTTTCCAATGGCACTATCGAGTGATGAATCAGTACGATTCGACATACAATTCGGCCTCGAAGATAGGGATGCGTAACCTGTATTTCCACTGTCGACCGGGGGGGCACGACCGAGGTGATGAACGATCTCGTTGTAACGCCGCCCTTCATGCAGCGACCAATGAATTCGGCGTGGGCATCGATACCTTCAGGTTATTTCCCCCACAACCCTTTGTTGATAAATGAAAAAATTGTTCCTTGCCTAGGAATTCAAACTAAGATTTACGACTAATGGCTGATTATCAGAGACATCGAAACGCCCGTACCCAGTCAGCTTCTGGATATCCGACGAGGTCTTTCAATGAACGAATATTTCCATCTTTTCTTACGACTTAAGTATAAGCATTTATATTTACTCAAGACGCTCAATGAACAGGGGAATCTTCACCTGACTGCGCTAAAGATGAACATGTCGCAGCCCGCGGCAACGAGAATGCTCGGGGAAATCGAGCGACTGTTCGACTGCCGGCTTTTCGACCGCGGCCCACGTGGACTGGCCGCCAACGATGCCGGCCATCTGCTGGTGGATTTCGCCTACAACGCGCTTTCCCGGCTGGATCGCTGTACCGATGAACTGCACCGCCTGCAGAGCGGTGGCAAAGGGCAACTGAAGATAGGTGCGATCATGGGCGCCGCACCGGATCTGGTCGCTCACTGCATCATCGAGATGAAACGCCGCTATCCGCTGCTCAAGATCAGCCTGTCGGGAGAGACCAGTGACCAGCTCATCGAGCTGCTCGGACAGGGGCGCATAGACCTCGCCGTGTCGCGCCACCTGCCTTCCCACCAGCAGACCGAATTCGAATTCGAACCTCTCGGTTCAGAAACCATTCTTGCGGTGGTCCGCCAGGGACACCCCTTGCTCGGGTCTCCTTTCCCGCCGCTGTCCAAGCTGTTGGAAGCCTGGCCATGGATCCTGCAACCGCCCTCTACGCCGGCGCGCCAGATGCTCGAGCAGGCCTTCGAACGCGCAGGCCTGCTGTCGCCGCGTGACGTCATCGAGAGTGGCTCCATCTTCGCTTCGCTGCAGCTGGTCCAACGCTGCGAAGCTATCCTGGTGCTGTCCGAGTCGATCCTGCGTGAGCCATTGGACTCAGGCAGAGTGGTCGAACTGCCGCTGCCGTTCGCAGACGCGCTGGGGCCCTTCGGTCTGCTCCAGCGGCGTGGAGAAACATTGGGGCCTCCCGCCAAACGCTTCGCGGAGCTACTCCGGATACGAGCGCGGGCGCTGGATGACCCTGCTGGAGGGGAAGCGATGAATGGGGACGGGCGGTGACGTTAGGAAAGGGTATCGGCGCTCTCGTGAGTGGATGCCGTACATGAAGATGCCCCGCCGGAGAAGAGGCGGGGCATCGTCGTCACTCTATGACCAGCCGACCTCAGACGTCGAGGTTGGCGACCAGCGCGTTCTGCTCGATGAAATCGCGCCGCGGTTCGACCTCATCACCCATCAGGGTGTTGAACATCTGATCCGCCGCCACGGCGTCCTCGATCGAAACGCGCAGCATGCGGCGCACTTCGGGATCCATGGTGGTTTCCCACAGCTGGTCCGGGTTCATCTCGCCGAGCCCTTTGTAGCGCTGGATGCTGAATCCGCGCTGGGCCTCGCCCATCAGCCAGGCGAGCAGCTCCTCGAAGTCGGCGACGTTCCTGCGCCGCTCGCCGCGGGCGACGTAGGCGCCTTCTTCGAGCAGCCCTTCGAGGGTTTCGCCGAGCGCGATCATCGCCGCGTAGTCGGGCGAGCGGAAGAAGCTCAGGCCGAGCGCGTAGTCGGTGGTCACGCCGTGGGCCTTGAGCGCGACGCTCGGGAAGTAGAGCTGGCGCTCGGCGTCAAAGTTGGCACTGAACACATAGGTCGCCGCACCCTCGTAGGCGAGCAGCGCCGCCATCCGTGCCGAGAGCGTCGCCATCCACTGCTCGACCTTGTCGCGGTCGGCGAGGTCGGCCTCGCTCAGGCCGCGGACGTGGATCATCTGCTTGAGCACTTGGATCGGGTACACCCGGGCGAGGCGATCGAGGCGTTTCATCACGTCGCGATACTGATCGATCAGCTTCTCGAGCCCGGCGCCGGTGATCCCTGGGGCGGTCTCGTTGACGTGCAGGCTCGCACCGTCGAGCGCGGTGCTGGTCAGGTACTGCTCCAGCGCGGCCTCGTCCTTCAGGTACATCTCCTGCTTGCCGCGCTTGATCTTGTAGAGCGGCGGCTGGGCGATGAAGATGTGGCCGCGCTCGATCAGCTCCGGCATCTGGCGGAAGAAGAAGGTCAGCAGCAGGGTACGGATGTGCGAACCATCGACGTCGGCGTCGGTCATGATGATGATCGAGTGATAGCGCAGCTTGTCGGCGTTGAACTCCTCGCGGCCGATACCGCAGCCGAGCGCGGTGATCAGGGTGCCGACCTCGGCCGAGGAGAGCATCTTGTCGAAGCGCGCCTTCTCGACGTTGAGGATCTTGCCCTTGAGCGGCAGGATCGCCTGGGTGCGGCGATCGCGCCCCTGCTTGGCCGAACCGCCGGCCGAGTCACCCTCGACCAGGTAGAGCTCCGACTTGGCCGGGTCCTTCTCCTGGCAGTCGGCGAGCTTGCCGGGCAACCCTGCGATGTCGAGCGCACCCTTGCGCCGGGTCATCTCGCGCGCCTTGCGCGCGGCGTCGCGCGCGCGGGCGGCATCGATCATCTTGTTGACGATGGTCTTGGCTTCCTGCGGGTGCTCGAGCAGGTAGTCGGCGAAGTTGCGCCCCATCTCCTGCTCGACCGCGGTCTTGACCTCGGAAGAGACCAGCTTGTCCTTGGTCTGCGAGGAGAACTTGGGATCCGGCACCTTGACCGAGATGATCGCGGTCAGCCCTTCGCGGGCATCGTCGCCGGTCGTCGCGACCTTGGCCTTCTTCTGCAGCTCCTCGGCCTCGATGTAGCTGTTCAGCGTGCGCGTGAGCGCCGCGCGGAAACCGGCGAGGTGGGTACCGCCGTCACGCTGGGGAATGTTGTTGGTGTAGCAGAGCAGGTTCTCGTTGTAGCTATCGTTCCACTGCATCGCCACCTCGACCCCGATGCCGTCTTCGCGCTCGACATTGAAGTGGAACACCGGACAGACCGTGGCGCGGTTCTTGTTCAGGTGATCGACGAACGCACGCAGGCCGCCTTCGTAGTGGAACAGCTCCTCGCGGCCGTCACGCTCGTCGGCCAGCCGGATCGCCACGCCCGAGTTGAGAAACGAGAGCTCACGCAGGCGCTTGGCGAGGATTTCGTAGTGGAACTCGATGTTGGCGAAGGTCTCAGGCGAAGGCACGAAGTGGATCTGGGTGCCCGAGCGCTCGGTATCGCCGACCACCGCCAGCGGTGCCTGGGGCACGCCGTGGACGTAGGTCTGCTCGTGGACCTTGCCCGCCCGCCAGATGGTCAGCTTGAGCTTGGAGGAGAGCGCATTGACCACCGAGACGCCGACCCCGTGCAGACCGCCGGAGACCTTGTAGGAGTTGTCGTCGAACTTACCGCCAGCATGCAGCACGGTCATGATGACCTCGGCCGCGGAGACGCCTTCGGAGTGCAGGTCGGTGGGGATGCCGCGGCCGTTGTCGGACACGCTGACCGATTCATCGGCGTGGATGGTGACCAGGATCTCGCTGCAGTGCCCGGCCAGCGCCTCGTCGATCGAGTTGTCGACGATCTCGAACACCATATGGTGCAGGCCGCTACCGTCATCGGTGTCGCCGATGTACATGCCTGGCCGCTTGCGAACGGCGTCCAATCCCTTGAGGACCTTGATACTCGACGAGTCGTAAGCCTTTTCGCTCATGTCCACTCCTAGGGGTGCTGATGGTCGGCGGATCGGATCCGCCGCGTCTTGATCGTGCCTGGCTCGACTGCAATGCTGTCGAACCCGGCCCGGCGCCGCCCGATACGCCAGCGTCCGCCGTTCATGCCTCGCTCACCTGGCCCGAGCGCACTTCGAACGCCTTGACCTCGGTGGTGAAGCGGTAGCCGAGCGTGTCGCGCTCGATCACGGTGATGAAGCTCTGGCCGCGCTGCTCTTCGAGCAGCTCGCAGAAGCGCCGCCGGTGCTCGAGATCGAGTTCTGCAGCGAGATCGTCGATCAGATAGAGGCAGTGGTGCTCGGTGAGCGCTTCGAGCAGCTGCCCTTGGGCCAGCTTCAACGCACTCACCACCACCTTCTGCTGCCCGCGCGAGAGCACTTCCGCCGCCGGCCGCCGGCCCACCTTGAGCCGCAGGTCGGCGCGCTGCGGGCCCTGCTGGGTGAAACCCATCTGGCGGTCGGTCTCGACACTCGCCTCGAGGATCTCGCCAAGCGGCCGGCTGCGGTCCCAACCGCGGTAGTAACCGAGCGATAGCTCCGGCAGTTCGGCAAGCCGCGCCAGGGTCGCCATGAACAGCGGTTCCAGCCGGGCGACATAGGCCTCGCGCATGCCATCCAGCCGCTGCGCTTCACGGGCCAGCTCCTGGTTCCAGGCAGCGATCGACAATCGATCGATTCTACCATGTCTGAGCAGTGCATTGCGGTGTTTCAGCGCCCGCCGCATCCGTTTCCAGCAGTCGAGGAAGGCCTGTTCCACGTGAAACACACCCCAGTCCAGATACTCGCGGCGCGCCTTCGGCGAACCCTCGACCAGCTCGAAGGTTCGGCTGTCGATCAGCTGCAGCGGCAGCCGCTCAGCCAGCTGGCTGACCCGCTCGATCCGTTCGCCGGCGAGCTTCATCACCGGCGTATCGGCATCGCGTCGGCGCTCAAGCCCGAGGGGGATCGGAGGATCGCCCTGCAGCCGGCCGAACACGGTCAGCGCATCGCAGTCGAAGTGGATCAGGGTCTTGAGCTGGCGAGCGCGGAACGAGCGCGCCAGGCCGAGCAGGTGCAGGCCTTCGAGCAGGCTGGTCTTGCCGCTGCCGTTGGCGCCGGAGATCAGGTTGATACCGGGCGAAGGACGCAGTTCGACGCGCATGAGGTTGCGCAGGCCGGTGAAGTGGAGTCGATCTAGCGGCATGGTGTCGGCGACGATGCGCACGTGCCCGCCGCCGGACGAGGCCCGGCGGCGGATACGCTCACAGGCGCATCGGCATGACCACGTACTTGGAGCCCAGCGTCGCCGGGGTCTCCTGGTCGCCTTCGAACACCGCCTCGAGCAGCGCGCTCGAATTGGCGTCGGACAGCGTGATCAGCACCCGGTCGGTACCGATGACGTTGAGCACGTCGACCAGGTAGCCGACGTTGAAGCCGATCTCGAGGCTCGCCCCCTGGTAGTCGACGGTGACGTTCTCCTCGGCCTCCTCCTGCTCCGGGTTGTTGGCCTGGACGCGCAGGTTGCCCTCTTCGAGATAAAGCCGCACGCCGCGGTACTTCTCGTTGGAGAGGATCGCGGTGCGCGAGAGCATCTGGCGCAGCTCGCTACGCTCGGCGATGATCTTCTTGTCGCCGCCCTTGGGCACCACCCGCTCGTAGTCGGGGAACTTGCCGTCGATCAGCTTGGAGGTGAAGACGTAGCCACCGGTGCGCGCGCGCAAGTGGTTGGGGCCGAGCACCAGGGTGATCGGCGCGTCGCTGTCGTCGAGCAAGCGGCCGAGCTCTAGCACCCCTTTGCGCGGCAGGATCAGCTTCTGGCTGCCATCGAACTCGACGCCGGCGGAGCTCTCACTGACCGCCAGGCGGTGGCCGTCGGTGGCGACCACGCGCACCACGCCGGAAACCAGCTCGAACAGCATGCCATTGAGGTAATAGCGCACGTCCTGCTGGGCCATGGCGAAGCCGGTGGCATCGATCAGGCGCTTCAATACTCCGCGCGGCAGGGTCAGTTCGGCATCGTGCTTGCTCTGCTCGATGTTGGGGAACTCGGCCGCCGGCAGGGTCGAGAGGGTGAAGCGAGAGCGCCCGGAGCGCAGCACCGCGCGGCCCTCCTCGAGCGCCAGGCTGATCATCGCGCCCTCGGGCAGCGAGCGACAGATGTCCATCAGCTTGCGCGCCGGCACGGTGGTGGAGCCGGCGGCCTCGAGCGAATCGAGCTCGGCATGGCCGATCAGCTCGACCTCGAGGTCGGTACCGGTCAGCGCCAGGCCGTCGCCGCCGGCGATCAGCAGTACGTTGGAAAGCACCGGCAGGGTCTGGCGCCGCTCGACCACGCCTGCGACGAGCGACAGGGGACGTAGCAGGGCTTCACGCGAGATGGAGAATTTCATGAGGGGTCCACTCTCTTCTTGGATCGTCTTGGGTCTCTAATCGGCTCGGGCGCCGCCGGGGGCGGCCTTGCGTTCAACTGGTCAGCAAGCGCAGCAAATTCTTGTAGTCCTCGCGGATATCGGCGCTCTCCTCCTTCAGCGAGGCGACCTTGCGACAGGCGTGCAGCACCGTCGTATGGTCGCGCCCGCCAAAGGCGTCGCCGATCTCCGGCAGGCTGTGACTGGTCAGCTCCTTGGCCAGCGCCATCGCCACCTGGCGCGGACGCGCCACCGAGCGCGAGCGGCGCTTCGAGTGCAGGTCGGAGACCTTGATCTTGTAGTACTCGGCGACGGTGCGCTGGATGTTGTCGACCCCGACCTGCTTGTCCTGCAGCGCCAGCAGGTCCTTGAGCGACTCGCGAATGAAATCCTGGTTGATCGGCCGGCCCATGAAATGCGAGTCGGCGATCACCTTCTTCAGCGCCCCCTCCAGCTCACGGACGTTGGAACGGATCTTCTGGGCGATGAAGAAGGCAGCGTCGTGCGGCAGGTCGACCTTGGCCTGCTCTGCCTTCTTCATCAGGATAGCGACGCGCGTCTCCAGCTCCGGCGGCTCGATCGCCACGGTCAGCCCCCAGCCGAAGCGGGACTTGAGACGCTCCTCGACGCCGGAGATCTCCTTGGGATAGCGATCCGAGGTGAGGATCATCTGCTGGCCACCTTCGAGCAGCGCATTGAAGGTGTGGAAGAACTCCTCCTGGGAGCGCTCCTTGCCGGCGAAGAACTGGATGTCGTCGATCAGCAGCGCATCGACGCTGCGATAGAAGCGCTTGAAATCGTTGATCGCGTTGAGCTGCAGCGCCTTGACCATGTCGGCGACGAAGCGTTCGGAATGCAGATAGACCACCTTCGCATTCTCGCGCAGCCCGGCGAGATGATTGCCCACGGCATGCATCAAGTGGGTCTTGCCGAGGCCGACACCGCCGTAGAGGAACAGCGGATTGTAGGCTCCGCCCGGATTCTCGGCGACCTGGCGGGAGGCGGCGCGAGCGAGCTGGTTCGACTTGCCCTCGACGAAGGTCTCGAAGGTGAAGTTCGGATTGAGCCCGCTTTGGTGCTTGAGACTGCCCTCGACCTGCACCTGCCGGTTGGGGCGCCGCGCACTGCCTTCTTCTTCTACCGCCGTCTCGCCCGCCGCTTCGACCGCATCCTCCGCCTCGCCGGAGAACGACGCCCGCGACGGCGCGCTGCGCGGCATCATCGGCGCGGCCGGGCGCACCGGCTCGGTCGGCCGGGGGTTGGAGACGCTGCGCCGACTGCCGATCCCGAGCGACACCTTGGGCGGCTTGCCGGGCGCGAGTTCGCGCAGCAGCTCGTTGATCCGTTTCAGGTACTTGTCGCTGACCCAGTCGCGCACGAAACGGTTCGGCGCGAGCAGCGCGAGGCCATTGGCCTCGCCCTCCTCAGCCTGCAGCGGACGTATCCAGGTGTTGAACTGCTGGGAGTTCAGCTCGTCCTGGAGGTATTCGAGACATTTCTGCCAGAGTGCTATCGACACGCGAACTCGTCATCCTTGCGAAGTGGAGGGCCATGCACGCGGACTTCCGGCGCCGGAAGGGCGGAAGGCGATTCGGACTCAATGGCTATATTACGGACCCGCTAGTGTATCGGGGGCCGCAGGAGTTATCCACACCATCTCTGCGATTGAAGAGGTTGTGCATAACTCAGGTAAAAAGCGCCCTGAAACTGCTTCCAAGCCCTATGACACAGCCACTCCCCAGCTTGCCCATAGCTTTCCCCCCGACTATCCACAGCTTTTTGCACACAGCCGAAGGCTCCCTTAGCAAAAAAAATCCTACTTGGTAAGAGAAAAATTGCGCCGCCTGCGCGTATTCACTAGAATTCCCGCTCTTGACGGGACCGCAGGTGTTTGCACCGGCGTTTTTCCATCTCTCCACCACTCCCTCCGTCTCGAGGAAAGCAGTCATGAAACGCACTTTTCAGCCCAGCGTCCTGAAGCGCAAGCGCAACCACGGTTTCCGTGCTCGCATGGCCACCAAACGCGGCCGTCAGGTCCTGGCTCGTCGTCGCGCCAAAGGCCGTAAACGCCTGAGCGCCTGATTTCAAGAGAGGCCACCATGGCCGGTCAGGACGCGATCCACGGCTTTCCCCGCAGTCTGCGAATCCTGACCAGCGGGGAGTACGGCCACGTCTTCGAGCATGCGTGCTTCAAGGTTCACGGCAAGGGGCTATTGGCGCTCGCTTGCCCGAACCAGCATGGTCACGTTCGAGTGGGCCTGGTGTTCAGCCGCAAGAACGTGCGCCGCGCCGTCGATCGCAACCTGCTCAAGCGCCTGACCCGCGAGTCGATACGCCTGCGCCAGCACCGGCTGCCAGCCGTCGACATCGTGGTACTGTCGCGCCGAGGAGTTCTCGAACTCGACCGGGAGACCCTCAGTCGGCAGCTTGCCGGCATGTGGCGCCGCCTGGAGCAGGACGTGAAGCGACGAGCCCCCGCGCCTGATCGCGAACCCGCCTGATCCCGTCCCTGCCCGTTCCCGGCGCGAGGGATGGAGTGCAAAGGGAGACATCTCCCCGCGCACGCCGCCGGTGAAAGGCCTCCCGCTCGAGACGACGCGCCGAGCCGTCTTCAGCATTCATCAAAGATACGCCACGACACCCTTTCACCGGGCTCATCCCTCATGGATCTGAAACGCATCATCATCCTGATTCCGCTGGCGATCCTCGCCTATCTGCTGGTCGTACAGTGGAATCAGGACTATCACCAGCCGACCCCTGAGCCGCAGGCACCGACGCTCGCCGCCAACTCGAGCGACGCGACGCAGCCCAGCGATGTGCTCGACGCGCCCGAATCGACCAGCGAGCGCGCGACCTCTCCGCTGGAGAACGGGCAAAGCGCCAACCCAGCGCAGGAGAACGCCTCCAGCTCGCTGATCAGCGTCGACACCGACGTGCTCGACCTGCGCATCGACCCGCGCGGCGGCGACATCATCTATGCCGCACTGCCGGAACAGCAGCAGGCGCTCAACTCCGAGACGCCGTTCGTATTGCTCTCCGACAGCAGCTCGCGCAGCTACATCGCCCGCTCCGGCCTGCAGCTCGAGAACCACCCCGGCCGCATCATCTTCTCGCCCGAGCGGACCGACTACCGGCTCGCCGACGGCGAGCGCCAGCTGGTGGTCGAACTGAACGCCAACGTCGACGGCATCGCGGTGACCAAGCGCTACACCTTCGAGCGCGGCTCTTACGCGGTGAAGATCGACTACCTGGTCGACAACCAGAGCGCCGAGCCCGCGACCGCCCGCTTCATCGGCCAGCTCGCCCGCGACCAGTCCGCCGACCCGACCACCACCGGCGGGATGGGGATGAAGTCGTACCTCGGCGCCGCTTTCTCCTCGCCGGACAGCCGCTACGAGAAAGTCAGCTTCGACGACATCCGCAACGGCCGCTTCGCCAATCGCGACGTCCAGGGCGGCTGGGTCGCGGTGATCCAGCACTACTTCGTCTCCGCCTGGGTGCCGAACCCGAACCAGAGCAACCTGTTCTATGGCGACGTCGATGCCGCCAGCCGCACCGTGGCCGCCTTCGCCGGCCCGAGCATGCAGGTCGCCGCCGGCAGCCAAGGCGACTTCGGCGCGACCCTCTACATCGGACCGAAGATCCAGAGCCAGCTCGCCGCCGCCGCACCCAACCTCGAGCTGACCGTCGACTACGGCTGGCTGTGGTTCCTCGCAGCACCGCTGTTCTGGCTGCTGTCGAAGATCCACGGACTGGTCGGCAACTGGGGCTGGTCGATCGTGCTTTTGACCTGCGTGGTCAAAGCGATCCTACTGCCGCTCTCCGCCAAGGCCTACAAGTCGATGGCGAAGATGCGCAAGATGGGCCCCGAGATGCAGCGGATCAAGGAGCTGCACGGGGACGATCGGCAGAAGATGTCCCAGGAGATGATGAAGTTCTACCAGAAGGAGAAGATCAATCCTCTGGGCGGCTGTCTGCCGATGGTGGTGCAGATGCCGGTCTTCATCGCCCTCTACTGGATGCTGATGGAGTCGGTCGAACTGCGCCACGCGCCGTTCATGCTGTGGATCCAGGATCTCTCGGCGATGGACCCCTACTTCATCCTGCCGATCCTGATGGGCCTGTCGATGTTCGTGCAGCAGCAGCTCAACCCGACCCCGCCGGACCCGACCCAGGCGAAGATCATGAAGATGCTGCCGATCATCTTCACCTTCTTCTTCCTCTGGTTCCCGGCCGGCCTGGTGCTGTACTGGATCACCAACAACGTGCTCTCGATCGCCCAGCAGTACATGATCACCAAGCAGATCGAAAAGGCCGACGAGAAGCGCGAAGCGCAGAAGAAAGCCGAACAGGCCGCCGAGCACCAGAAGAAGCTCGAGCGCCAGAAGCAGAAAGAGCAGAACGTGGAAGGCAAGTAAACGCCCGCCCACCGCAGCAAGCGAAAGGCCCGCCTCGAATCGAAGCGGGCCTTTCGCGTTTCAGGATGTTCAGGGGCAGAGCAATCTCAGCAGCAGCGCTGGCGCTTGATTTCGGTCCAGTCGAGCTCCGGGCGGCGCATGCCGTGGGCGCCACGGTAGTCGGGGCGGGTGGGCGTCTTCCAGCCATCGAGCAAAGCGGGATCGATGCGATGGATCTCGATGCCGATCGGGTGGCAGGTTTCGAGTGGGTCGCGGGCATCAGGCCCCCACAGATCGATCGACAGATCACCACCGGGACAGCAGGAGAGCGCACAAAGCAGATCGATCTCGGCGAATAGCTCGAGATAGTCCCCGGGGCGCGCCGGGCAGGCCTTCATGAAATACTGATCACGCCCATTGAGGCCGGTGCACTGGAACACGTTGAGCACGTCATGGATATCGAACTCAGTCAGCCCGAAGGGTGCCACCGCCCGGGTCAGATTTGAGTGGCAGTGGTAGTCGAAATCGACCCCGCTGAGCAGCTTGTTGACATAGGGATCGCAGCGGGTGCCGAGCAGGTCGTGGACTCGACCGCCATCCTCGTCGATACCGTAGTCGGCCAGGGTGTCATGGGTGATCGTCGCCATCGGGCGCAGGAACGGCAGGGTCGACCACAACCGGTCGTAGGTGCTGACGTGGGCCCGTTGCAACTGACGGGTACGAGAGGCCCACATCCGCTCGCGCGGGTCGGCAGCTGACCAGAGGTTGAAATCGCCCACCTGAGGACCATCGACGCTCTTGATCCTGAACACATGCCCGGCCGGCACCTTCCAGGCACGCGCGTCACGGATCGGTATGGTCAGCTCCTCGACCAGGGTATCTTCACCGACCGCAGCCGAGATCCGATCGTAGAAGGCGCGATCAACCTCGAGCGGCGAGCCTTGGGTGGCTTGATAAGCGGCGGCAACGTCGGCCATCGAATGAATCCTCTGTGAATGGGATGACAACATGGGCGATCGACACCCGATAGTTTCGAATCAAAGCGAGGCGAGCAGTCGGCGCTCGGAATCGCCAAGATAGGCCTCCAGCTGGTCCATCGCTTCCGCGCAGCGCTGCTCTTCGAGCAGTCGATATATCAGTACATCGCGCGCCACCCAAGGTTGCTGGAAGGCCGGCTCGTCGGCGCCGGAAGCGAATAGCAGCCGCAGCTGCGCGGCGATCGAGACGAACAACGCATCGAACCGAGAGCTACCGAGCAGTGAGACGATCGCTTGGTGGAAACGCAGGCTCTGAGTGCCGACCTCGCGCCAGTTTTCGTTCTCGCACGCTTGCTGGGCACCTTCGATGGACTGGAGCATCCGCGCCAGCTGGCCATCGCCGATCGAGCGACGGCTGCGCAATGCACCAAGCTCCAGGGTGCGCCTGACGATGAAGATGTCGCGCAAATCCTCGGCATCCAAGCGTCGCACCTTGACCCCCTTGTTGGGCTCGTGGGTGATTAGCCCCTGCTCACGCAGCAGCCTGAGCGCCTCGCGTACGGTATTGCGCGAAGCCTGGTGTCGCTCGACCAGCTCCGCTTCGACCAGCGGCATACCGCTGACCAGGCCACCGGTCAGGATCGTTTCACGAATCTGTGCGGCGACTCTTGCAAAGGCGGGTTCAGCGGTGGAATTGACGCTCATGCTCGGTGCTCTCAGTGAAAGGCCACGTTGCGCAGGAACCGTTCGACCCGCGGCTCGACCCGCTCGCGAAGCTCCGCCGGCGGCGCATCGCAGACTATGCGTCCCTGCTCCATGAATAGGATGCGGTCGGAGACGTCGAAGGCGAAACCCATTTCATGGGTGACGATCAGCATCGTGATCCCCTCTCCGGCCAGGGTCTCGATCACCGCCAGCACCTCGCTGACCTTTTCCGGGTCGAGCGCCGAGGTCGGCTCGTCGAAAAGCATCACCTTCGGCCGCATCATCAGCGCCCTGGCGATCGCTACCCGCTGCTGCTGGCCACCGGAAAGCTGATGGGGGAACTTCATTGCATGCTCGGCCATGCCAACCTTATCGAGCAGAACGAAAGCCTCATGTCGGCGTTGGCCGGACGTACTGCGGCGATGATAGCGAGGTGCAAGCTGCAGATTGTCGAGCACGCTAAGGTGCGGGAAGAGGTTGAAGCCCTGGAACACCATGCCGATGTCGAGAATCCGCTCACCGTGCTCAGTGAAGTTCGATGGCGCATTGACCCGACGACGTGCCTCGATGAATGGCTCGCCGTGGAGCTCGATCCGACCCTCGTCGATCCGTTCGAGCCCATTGAGGCTTCGAATCAGCGTGGTCTTGCCGGAGCCGGAGGGTCCGATGATCGATATCACCTCCCCCGACATGACGCGCAGATCGATGTCATGGAGTACCTCGACATCGCCGAACGCCTTGTAGAGCCCGCGGGCCTCGAGCGCTGGGGCATCGCCCTTGAATGCCGCAACAGCGCCGGCCGATGGCGCGCTCCCGGCGAGCTCACACTCGATCTCATCGAGGGAGAGATTGCCACGCTTGCGACCACGCGCCTGGACGTCGAGACTGCGCTCCAGCAGCCCCAGGCCGCGATCGAACAAAGTAATGATCAGCACGTAATAAAACGCCACCGCTGCCATCGTCTCGAGCACCAAGAAATTCTGGGTGTAGAGCCGCTGGCCGACCATCAATATCTCGGTCAGAGAGATTACCGAGACCAACGAAGTGAGCTTGACGATGGTGACGTACTCGTTGGCAAGCGTCGGCAGCGCGATACGCAGCGCCTGGGGAATCACCACCAGCCGTTGGGTGCCACCGAAACCAATGCCGAGCGCACGCGCAGCCTCATGCTGGCCGCGAGGCACCGCGAGCAGTCCGCCACGGTGAATCTCGGCGATGTAGGCGCACTCGCTCATCACCAGCGCTATCAGCCCGGCATAGAACGGATTGGACAGCACTCGACTGCTCGCCGGCCAGACCTGCGGCAGGTTGTAGACGAAGATCAGCAGCACCAGCAGCGGCAGGCTGCGGAAGAACCAGATGTAGAGCCTGGCTGCGCCGCTCAGCAGTCGAGACTCAGCCTGCTTGCACAGCGCCAGGCCGAAACCCAAGACGATGCCGATCAGCCAGCAGGCCATGCTGAGCTGGATCACCGTCCAGGTCGCCGCCCAAAAATCGGCATTACCGAGCAGCCCCAGGGCGTAATTCCAGTCAAAAATCATCATCGCACCCGCCGTACTCGCCATGAACGCACTTGGAGATACTTCAAACCCCGCTCGAGCCCGACGGGGGTCGAAACGCTTTCCTATTCGCCCGCCAGAGCCGCGTTCAGGTCATCCTGGCTCGGCGCTTCAAGGTTGTAGCGCTCGAGCAGCGCCTGGTACTCGCCACTGTCACGCAGCGCTGCCAAGGCGGCATCGAGGGCATCGAGCAGCGCCTGATCACCCTTGTTGACGCCAAGCCCGATCAGTACCGGGTAGATCAGCGAAGTCGAGCTGATCTCGACCCGGCCATTGAGCCGTTCGACCACCTGCTTGGCCACCGCCGCATCGGACATCTGCACGTCGATCGCCCGCGACAGCAACGCCTGGGTAGTCTGCGGGTCGGTGTCGTACTCCTGCACCCGGATCGGTGCCTTGCCCTGCTCGACGCAGTAAGAGGCGGAAAGCGCCTCGAGCTTGGGTGTCCATGAGGCTCCCTGGATAGAGCCTACCCGTAGCCCGCACAGCTGCTCTGGAACTTCAGGCGCCTGCGCCGCACCCGTGAGTACCAGCAATGACTCACCCGCACGTAGATAGGGAACGAAGTCGAGCACCTTGCCCCGTTCAGGGGTCACAAACAGCGCGGAAGCGATCAAATCGAAGCGGTGCGAACGTAGACCGGTGATCAAACTGGCGAACCGGGTATCGACGAAGTCCGCCGTAAGACCCATCCGCCCGGCCATCGCACGCATGAAGTCGGGATCGAAACCCGCAGGCTGGTCACCCTCCATGTAGGCGTAAGGGGGGTAGGTCAAATCGGAGCCGATCGTCAGCCGACCCTGGCTCAGCGTCGGCGAGGCAGCTTGGGCAATGGAGGTAGAGGAGGCAAGGGCAGTAAGTATCACGGCGGCGCGACACAGTTGAGAGAGACGAGAGAGGCGCATGGGAGAGTCCGAGTCTGATTATTGTTGAACAATTTGGCATTGACACTAAAGCAAAATACGTTCCATTTTATTTTTAATCTTATATTTCAAAATCTTAAACAAGATATCGAGAGATAGTTTTTGTCAAAAATCCATCAAATGCACCATTTTCGATCAAAAAACCGCAACATAAAGATGAAGTGCATGCCCACAGCAAGTCGATCAGGCGCATGTCTGTCCCACGCGGACTGCGGTCTAATCTCCAAGGCACTTGGAATCCGCTCGGGACGAACGGGTTGGGGGTTGGCGCCAAGGCCCGGGATTTCCCCACCGCTCGCGGTGAACCGGGCCTTCGCCGACTTGGGCCAATCTTGCGAGACACCATGGAGGCCCGTGTCGAACCACGGCCTCGACCACCGCTTCAGCGTGCGAAGGGATCTTTGCCGGCGTAGGCGTTGCGGTGGATCACTTCGCTTTCTAAATAGGCGAGCACGGCATCGTCGACTTCCACTCCGAGACGCTTGGATTCGCGCTCGCGCAGTACGCAGTCCTCGCCGGGGTAGAGCACTCGCTCGACGCCGGCGGCGGGGGTGGAGGCGCTGAGCTCGCGCATCGCTTGGGAGACGCGGGAGCGAAACGCGCGGGCGTCGGTGAAGGCGGCGGGATCGATCACCAGGTGCAGCTGGCCCAGTTCGCGCCCGGCCGAGAGGTCGTGGTACATCGAGGAGACGTGCTTGCCGAACGGCAGGCCGAGCAGCATGCCGGCGAGCACGTCGACCATCATCATTAAGCCATAGCCTTTGGGCCCGGCGATCGGCAGCAGCGCACGCACGGCATCGGCGTCGGTGGTCGGCGCGCCGCTGGCGTCGACCGCCCAATCGGGTGGGATTGCCTCGCCGCGCATCCGCGCATTCAGCGCCTTGCCCCACGCCTGCACCGTGGTCGCCATGTCGAGCATCATCCGATCGTCCCCCTCGCCCGGCGCGGCGAAAGCGATCGGATTGGTACCGTAGTAAGGCTCGGCGCCGCCGTAGGGCACCGCCATGGGGTCGGACTGGCACATCGATAGCGCGACCAGCCCTTGCCGGGCGGCCTGCTCGACGAAGAACGAGAGCGCCCCGCTGTGGCCGATCCGGCGTACGCCGACCGCCGCTACGCCTTGCTCGCGGGCGATCTCGATCGCCACCTCCATCGCCTCGAAAGCGGCGACGTGGCCGGCGCCGTTGTCGCCGTCGAACACCGCCGCGGCGGGTGCCCGGCGCTCGACCATGAAGCGCGGCGCGGGGTTGGTGCCCCCCTTGCTGATCCGCTCGGCGTAGTACTCGACCCGCAGCGCGCCGTGGGAGTGGACCCCACGGGCGTCAGCATGAACCAGCGAGGCGGCGACCATGCCAGCGTGCTCGGCACTCAGCCCCGCCAGCACGAGCTTGCGGACGATCAGCGCGGTGAGCTTCTCAACCGCGATGCGTGTCACACTCAGCCCTCCACCGATGCGCCGATACGCGCCGCCAGCCGCACCAGCGCAAGGTCGCGACCGCGCCCGGCGAGCAATGAGATACCCAGCGGCGCGCCGTCTTTCTCGGCGAGCGGCAGATTGACCTGGGGCAGGCCGCAGAGCACCGCGATTCCGAGCAGGTGATGAGCGATGGTGCGAGCCGCCTCGATCTCCTCGTCCTTGGCGTCGAGGCGCGGCGCGATGTCGGCGACGGTGGGCAGTACCAGCACGCGGTCGCCGAGCATTGCATCCACCGCATCGCGAAAGCGCGCCCGAAATGCGATGGCCTCGGCCAGCTGTTCGTCACTGACCTGCCGCCCCCAGCTGAAGCGAGCGCTCACATCCGGGCCAAGCACCAGGCCGTGGCGCAGGATCGTCTCGCCCTGCGCCTGCCAGGCCTCGCGGCCCTGGATGTAGCGAAACGCCCAGTAGGCCTCCTCAAGCGACGGCCACTGATCGCTGAACGCCTCGATACCGCTGCAGGCGCGCTCGATACGCGCCAACGCCGGCGCCAGCGCGGCGCGAGAAGCCGCTGGCAGCATTTCCATCAGCACCGCGCTGGACAGCGCCGGCGCCTCGATCAGCGGCGCGCTGTCCTCGCCAAGCAGACACTCGGCGACCCGCTGGAACACCTCAGGGTCGCGCGCGAAGAAGCCGCAGGTGTCCATGCTCGCGCACAGCGGCTGGCAGCCCTCGAGCGAGATCCGCCCGTGGCTTGGGCGCAGCCCGTACAGACCGCAGTAGCTCGCAGGCGTACGCACCGAGCCGCCGGTATCGGTGCCCAGCGCGAAGTCGCACAGGCCGTTCGAGACCGCCGAGGCCGAGCCCGAGGAGGAGCCGCCGGGAATCCGCTGCGGCGCGGCGCCGTTGCGCGGGGTGCCGAAGTGCGCGTTCTTGCCGCTCATCGAGAACGCCATCTCATTGGTCTGCGCCTTGCCGATCATCCTCGCGCCTGAGTCGAGCAGCCGCTGCACGGTGGGCGCGGTAGTGCGCTTGATCCCCGACATCGCCAAGAGCGTCGGGTTGCCGCCGGAGGTCGGGTAGCCGGCGACGTCGAACAGGTCCTTGACCGCGAAACTCAGCCCCGCGAGTGGCCCCTGCTCTGCATGCGCGACGCTGGCCGGCGGATAGGGCATCAGCGCGAACGGCTCGTCGCCCTGTACATCCTCGATGTTCATCGATCCATTCGCTCCTCTTGGCGGGGTTGGGTATAGGGATCGGCGTCGCTGCGTCCCATCGCCCAGTGGCAGGCGACGAGATGCTCGCTGTCGATCCTTTCGCTGGGCGGCAGCTGGCTCGAGCAGATCGCCATCGCGTGGCGGCAGCGCGGGGCGAAGGCGCAGCCGGGGGGCAGCGCGGCGAGGTCCGGCGGGGAGCCGGGGATGGTCTCCAGCCGCTTGCCCTTGGCCAGCCCGCCATCCGGCCGACTGGCGAGCAGGGCGATGGTGTAGGGGTGGCGCGGCGCGCGCAGAAGCTCCCTGACCGGCGCCATCTCGACGATCCGCCCGCCGTACATCACCGCGACCCGATCAGCGACCTCCGCGGCGGCGGCGATGTCGTGGGTGACGAAGATCAGCGCCAGGCCGAGCTCGCGCCTGAGTTCGCGCAGCAAGATCAGGATCTGGATCTGCACCGTGGCGTCGAGCGCGGTGGTCGGCTCGTCGGCGAGCAGCAGCTTGGGGTGGCAAGAGAGCGCCAGCGCGATCATCGCGCGCTGGCGCATCCCTCCCGACATCTCGTGGGGGTAGGCGTCGAGGCGCGACTCGGGGCTCGGGATGCGCACGCTCTTCAGCGCCTCCAGCGCCCGCGCGCGCGCCTCACTGCGCGATAGCCCGCGATGCCGGCGCAGCCCCTCGACGATCTGCTGGCCCACGGTATAGACCGGGTCGAGCGCCAGAAGCGGCTCTTGGAAGATCATCGCCACCTCGCCCCCGCGCAGCCGCGATAGCTCGCCGCGCGACATCGCCATCAGTTCGCGCCCCTCGATCTCGATCTGGCCCTCGATCCGGGTGCTGCGCTCGGGGTGCAGGCGCATCAGCGCGCGCAGGGTGACGCTCTTGCCCGAGCCGGACTCGCCGATCAGCGCCAGCGCCTCGCCCCGCGAGACGCTGAGATCGACGCCATTGACCGCCTCGATGCGCTTGCCGGCCTGCTCGAAGCGCACCTTGAGGCCGCGCGTCTCGACCATCGCCGCCGGTTGCAGGTCGCTCATGCTGCCTCCTCGCTAGCGGATTGATGGGCGGCGCGCGGCGCGCCCGTGGAAGGTTCCCAGCGCCTGTCGCGGTCAGGCATCGACGCACTGCGCCTTGGCGGCCTGCGAGTGCTGAGAACCCGGCACCACCATCCAGCACGCCGCCCGGTGGCCCTCATCGAGCTCCGCGAACGGCGGCTTTTGTTCTGCGCAAAGCGGCTCGGCGTAAGGGCAGCGGGTGTGAAAACGACAGCCGCTGGGGGGATCGATCGGGCTCGGCGGGTCGCCGACCAGCGGCGGCGCTTCGGTGCGCTGGTCAGGGTCGAGCGAGGGCATCGAGCCGAGCAGCGCGACCGTGTAGGGGTGCGCCGAGCGCTCGAACAGCGCCTCCGCCGGGCCGATCTCGATCACTTCGCCCAGGTACATCACCAGGATGCGGTCCGAGACGTAGCGCACCACGTGAAGATCGTGGCTGATGAACACGTAGGTCAGCGCCATGCTGCGTTTCAGGTCGTCGAGCAGGTTGAGCACCTGGGCCTCGACCGACTTGTCGAGCGCCGACACCGCCTCGTCGAGGATCACCAGCCGCGGCTCCAACGCCAGGGCGCGGGCGATATTGACCCGCTGGCGCTGGCCGCCGGAAAGCTCATGGGGATAGCGCCCGCCGAAGCGCTGGGGGTCGAGCCCGACACGATCGAGCAGCGAGCGCGCACGCGCCATCGACTCGCGCCTGCCGACGCCGTGGACCCGCGGCCCGAAGGCCACCGACTGCTCGATGGTCATCCTCGGGTTGAGCGATGAGTAGCTGTCCTGGAACACCATCTGCACCTGGCGGCGGAACTCGCGCAGCGGCAGCTGCTGCCCGCCGACCGTGGCGGCGTCGAAGATCAGCTCGCCGGCATCAAGCTTGATCAACTGCATCAAAAGCCGCGCGGTGGTCGACTTGCCGCAGCCGGACTCGCCGACCACGCCGAGGGTCTCGCCCTTGCGCACCTCGAAGTCGATGCCGTCGACCGCGCGCACCACCCGCCGCTTGCCGGCCCCGCCCCTGACCGAGAAGTGCTTCACCAGGCCGCGCACCTTGAGCAGGGGCTGGATCGGCCCGCCGAGATCGCGCGGATCGGCAGCGCGGGAATCACTGCTGGATGGCATCGTCAGCTCCTCACCGCCATCGCCGCGCGCAGGCGATCGGCGAAGACATTGAACGAGATCGAGGTGATGAAGATCATCACGCCGGGCAGCGCGGCGATCAGCGGCTGGGAGTAGATCGCCGTGCGCAGGGTGTTAAGCATCAGCCCCCACTCCGGCTCCGGCGGACGTACGCCGAGGCCGAGGAAGGAGAGCCCGGAGGCGAGGATCATCGACACCGAGATCAGCCCGGTGGAGTAGACGAAGATCGGCCCGATCACATTGCCGAACACCTGGGTACGGATGATCAACAGCGCACTGGCGCCCGAGGCGCGCGCCGCCTCGATGTAGTCACGCCCGCGCACCTGGGTGGTGACGCTCTCGGCGACCCGCGCCACCTCGGGAATGAACACCAGGGTCAGCGACAGCAGCGCGTTGCCGATCCCGGCGCCCAGCGCACCGGAGATCGCGATCGCCAGCAGCACCGAGGGGAAGGCGTAGAAGACATCGATGGTGCGCATGATCACCGCGTTCAGCCAGCCGCCGGCGTAGCCGGCGACGATACCGAGGGCGCTGCCGATGAAGAACGCCAGCACCACCGGGGTGATGCCCATGAACAGCGAGAGCCTGGCGCCGAGGATCAACCGCGAGAGCAGGTCGCGCCCGAGCTCGTCGGTGCCGAGCGGATGCCCTTCGGTGCCGATCGGGCGCAGCCTTCTGATCATCGAGGTGGCATAGGGATCGTGCGGGGTAAGCCACGGCCCGAACAGCGCCATCGCCAGCAGTGCCACGATGATCAAGCCCACCACCAAAGCGAGGCGATCGCGCGCAAGGCGCCCACCGACCGTGCGCCAGTAGCCGCTGGAGCGATGCACCAGGGGGGCGACCTGAGCGGGGTCGACCACCGGGGAAGTCGTCATGTTGATTCTCCTAGGTGTTCTCGCCCTAGCTGCGCTCGATGCGCGGGTCGAGCAGGGCCTGGAAGATGTCGACGCAGAGATTGAGGCTGACGAAGAACAGCGCCAGCACCCAGATCGAACCCTGGAGCAGCGGCATGTCGCGCTGGAAGATCGCGGTATTGAGCAAAAGCCCGGTGCCCGGCCAGGAGAACACCGTCTCGACCAGGATCGAGCCGCCCATCAGGTAGCCGAGCTGCAGCCCCATCACCGCCAGCGCCGTGGGGGCCGCGTTCTTGACCACGTGGCGGAACACCGCCGCCTCGCCGAGGCCCCGCGCGCGCAGGCCGACGATGAACTCCTGTGCCAGGGTCTCGGCGACCACGGCGCGCACGGTGCGGGAGATGATCCCGGTAGGAATCACCGACAGCGTGATCGCCGGCAGGATCATGTACTGCAGGTGGTCCCAGTCCCACTGCCAGCCATCAGAACCCGTCGGCCCACCGCCAGTGGCCGGTAGCCAGTAGAGCTGCGAGGCGAAGATGATCACCAGCACCATGCCGAGCCAGTAGTGCGGCACGCTGACACCGAAGATCGACAGCATCGACGCCAGCTTGTCGATCCAGCTGTTCTGGAAGTAGCCGGCGACGAAGCCGAACAGGCTGCCGAAGCAGAAGCCGAGCAGGGTCGCCAGCACCGCCAGGCGCAGCGAATTGACCGCCGCCACCAGCACCTCGTCGATCACCGGCCGGCCGGTGGCGATCGAGGTGCCGAGGTTGCCTTGCAGCGCGTTGAAGAGCCACTTGAAGAACTGCACCACGTAGGGCTGGTCGAAGCCGTAGAGCGAGATCATCTGCTCGCGCAGCGCCTGCGACGCATCCGGCGGCAGCACCGATACCAGCGGATCTCCCGGCGACAGATGCACCAGCATGAAGCAGACCAGCGCCACGCCGAGCATGATCGGGATCGTCAGCAGCAGCCGACGCACCACGTAGCCTCCCATCGTTTTCTCCCGGGACCGGTCAGTCTTCCATCGACATGGTGGCGAGGTCGATGAACCAGCTCTGCGGCTGGACCACGCCATGGACCTTCGGCGAGATCGCACGCGGGCCGACGTCGTGGGCGACGAACAAGAACGGCGTCTCGTCGACGATCGCGGCGTGGAGCTTGGCCGCGGCCTCATCGAGCGCGGCAGGCTCGAAGGCATTGCGCGCCTCGCGGGCGAGCTCCTCCACTTCAGGGGTCGAGAAGTAGCCCCAGTTGGTCGACGCCGGCGGGAAGGCCGCCTCGGTGGCGAAGCGGATCATCGCGAAGTAGGGGTCCATGGTCGCCGCGCTGACGTTGATCCCGTTGGCGCCCTGGGCGGCCGGGTCACGAGCGCCGAGCCGCCAGTTGGTGAACAGCGTGTTCCACTCGGTGACATCGAGCTCGGTATCGATGTAGCAGGCGCGCAGGCTCTCCTGGATGAACTCGTTCATCGGCAGCGGCTGCATCTGGCCTGAGCCCGATGCTGAGGTCTGGATCTTGACCTTCACCGGGTTGTCGGGGCCGAAGCCGGCCTCCTCCATCATTTCGCGGGCGCGATCGGGATCGTAGGAGATCTGGAACTCAGGCTCGCCGCGCCACGGCGAGCCCGGCTCGAAGATCCCGGTCGCCTCGACCATGTAGCCACCGAGGTACTCCTTGAGATCCGCGCGGTTGAGACACAGATTGGCGGCCTGGCGAACGCGCTTGTCGTTCCACGGCGAGCCCTCGACGAAAGAGAACTGCCACGGCCACAGGTGCGGCTGGGTATTGGAGTAGATCTTGAAGCCACGGCTTTCGATCTGTGGGATCGCATCGGGCGCCGGCGCCTCGATCCAATCGACCTGGCCGGAGAGCAGCGCGGCGGTACGGGCATTGGCCTCCGGCAGCGGCAGCAGCACCACGCGGTCGACCTTCGGCACCCGGTCGGGGTTCCAGTAGTCGGGATTCTTGGCAAGCGTCAGCTGCTGGCGCGGCACCAGCCGCTCGAGCTTGAACGGACCACTGCCGACCGCATGGGCCGCGAACTCGGTCCACGCCTGCTGGCTGCGGGTCGCCGCATCCGCGCTCGAGGGCGTCGCATCGTAGAAGCCCTGCCAGGCCGAAGGCGAGGCGATGAAGAGGTTGGTCAGGTTGAACGGCAAGAAGGCATCCGGCTCGGAGGTCACCAGTTCGACGGTGTAGTCGTCGATCTTGTGCGCCGAACGCAAAGTCGGCATCCGCGACAGCGTATTGCCGATCTGACCCGGCGCGTACTGCGGCGCCTCGCTGTTCAGCACCTTGTCGACGTTCCAGACGATCGCATCGGCATTGACCGGCGTGCCGTCATGGAACTCGACACCCTCGCGCAGGGTGAAGCGCCATTTGGTGTGATCCTCGGCATCGACCTGCCACTCGGTGGCAAGACCCGGCACCAGGCCGCTCGGCGCATCGCCCTGGGACAAATCCCACTGGACCAGCGAATCGTAGATCGGAATACCGCTGAAACGATTGCCCTCATAGCCCTGGTCGGGCTGACCGTGGGTCAGCGGGATGTCACCGGCGGTCATACCGATGCGCAGCGTGGTCTGCGCAGCGGCAAGGCCCGGCAGTGCAAGTGCCGAAGAGATAGCCAGAGCGAGCGCCGCCCGGCGCAAGCGGGTCGCCGGAGCGAGAGATCCGAAGTCCATATCGTGGTCCTGTGCTTATCGTTGTTATCCGAGCGCAGCCAAAGCGCTGACTCGTTAAGCAAAGCAAATCGCACGCCAACCACGACCACGGCAACGCCAGCCCCCACCCCTTCGTAGTGAGGAGCGAGGGACGAGCCTCTCGAACCACGGCCCGACGTCAAAGCCAACCCAAACACCAGCCCCAAGATGGTGCCAACACCACCCCCACCGACACCACCCCGCCAACAATTGGTGCACCCACCCCCAACCCACACAAATTGGTCGCTGAGCAAGCGAGGCCTTATCATTTGCCGCCTCGGATGACACCCAAGCGTCATCCGCCACTCACGGCGTGCCGAGGAGCTTCGCATGGCCACTTCGTCCCCCCTTTCGCTGTCCACCCTCGACCAGGACACCATCAGCGCCCAGGCGACCCCGCCCGGACGCGGCGGGGTCGGCATCGTGCGAATCTCAGGCCAGAAGGCGAGCGCGATCGCCGAAGCCCTGCTCGGCTATCTTCCGCGCCCGCGCCACGCCCACTATGGACCCTTCCTCGACCACGACGGCAGCGTCCTCGATCAAGGCATCGCGCTCTACTTTCCTGGGCCCAATTCGTTCACCGGCGAAGACGTGCTCGAGCTCCAAGGCCACGGCGGCCCGGTGATCATCGACTGGCTGCTCGAACGCACCCTCGCCCTCGGCGCGCGCCTCGCCCGGCCCGGAGAGTTCTCCGAACGCGCCTTTCTCAACGACAAGCTCGATCTTGCCCAGGCCGAAGCGATCAGCGACCTGATCGAAGCCAGCTCGCGCGCGGCCGCCGCCAACGCACTGCGCTCGCTGTCGGGCGAATTCTCACGCCGGGTGAGCGCGCTCACCGACGCCCTGGTCGAGCTCAGGGTCTACGTCGAAGCGGCGATCGACTTCCCCGAGGAAGAGATCGACTTCATCAACGACGGCGTCGTCGCCACCCGGCTCGCCGAGCTGCGCCAACGCCTCGACCAGGTGCGAGCCGCAGCGGCGCAAGGAGCGCTGATGCGCGAAGGCATGAGCGTAGTGATCGCCGGGCGCCCCAACGCCGGCAAATCGAGCCTGCTCAACGCCCTGACCGAGCGCGACAGCGCGATCGTCACCGACATCGCCGGCACCACCCGCGACGTACTGCGCGAGCACATCCACCTCGACGGCATGCCGCTGCACGTGATCGACACCGCCGGACTGCGCGACACCCCCGACGCCGTAGAGCAAATCGGCGTACAGCGCGCCTGGGCCGAAATCGAGCGCGCCGACCGCGTCCTGCTGCTGGTCGACGCCACCGAGACCCAATCCCTCGACCCGCTCCAGATCTGGCCCGAATTCGTCTCCCGCCTCCCCGACCCCGCACGGCTGACCCTGGTGCGCAACAAAGTCGACCTCAGCGGCGAAGGCGACGCCAGCGAACTATCCACAACCCCACCCGTCATCCGCCTCTCCGCCCGCCAAGGAGTGGGTGTGGATAACTTGAAAGCCCACCTCAAGCAAGTGATGGGCTACACCACCACCAGCGAAGGCCAATTCTCCGCCCGCCGCCGCCACCTCGAAGCCCTCGAACGCGCCAGCGCCGCACTCACCACCGGCACCGCCCAGCTCCAAGGCGGCGGCGCCGGCGAACTGCTCGCCGAAGACCTCCGCGCCGCCCAGCAAGCCCTCGGCGAGATCACCGGCGAATTCACCGCCGACGATCTGCTCGGGGAGATATTCGGCAGTTTTTGTATAGGGAAGTGAGATAGGTTCCATTGATGTCCATCGAAGTCTGCTGATGCGCCTGTAAGCCGCATAAATAAAGGGATTTTTGTCTACTGAGTGATTCGGTGATACACTCAAAGCCACTCATTTTTATGTCCAAGTTTAGTTCCAAGTAGCTGGTTGATCGCTTTCTTACCCCTACTTGGACATACGGAGGATGAGATGGCACTGACCGACAACGCACTCAAGGCGCTCAAGCCCAGAGACAGGACCTACACGATTACCGACGACCGGGGGCTTCATGTGGAAGTCTTCCCGACCGGCGGCATCGTCTGGCGTTACCGCTACCGCCTGAATGGCAAGTACGAGAAGCTGACGCTGGGCAAATACCCCGCGCTGACGCTGAAGAATGCTCGCTTGAAACGGGATGAGGCGGCCCAGCAAGTAGCAATGGGCGAATCGCCGGCAAAGAAGAAACAGCAAGCCAAGGTGGCCGGCGCAGAAGACGCCACCGTAGCCGAGTTCTCCGAGCGCTTCTTCAAAGACATCCAATCGCGCGACCGCAAGGACGTGACCATGCCCCGGCGCTACCTGGAAAAGGACATCCTGCCGCACATCGGCAGCAAGCCCGTCCGGGACATTACCGCCGAGGACGTGCGCAGCGTCATCTGGCGCAAGAAAGAACAAGGCTTCGATGCCGCCGCCGGCCAGGTGCGCGGCCTGCTCAAGCGCATGTTCGACTACGCACTGACCTGCGGCCTGATCCAGGCCAACCCGGTCATGGCCCTGCCGATGCGGCACGTCTACCGCGCAGCAGCCCGCGACCGGGCGCTGACGCCGGACGAGATCCGGCAGTTCCTGCGCGCCATGCAGACCTCCAACATCCGCCGCCAGTTCAAGATCGCCTTCCAGTTGATCCTGATGACTCTGGTGCGCAAGTCCGAACTGATGCTGGCGCAGTGGAAGGACATGCATCTGGACGAAGGCGAATGGCACATCCCGGTCGAGAACTCCAAGACCGGCAAGCCGCACATCGTCTACCTGTCCACCCAGGCGCAGATGCTGTTCAAGGAGCTCAAGCCGCTGGCCAGCAGCAGCGTCTGGGTGTTGCCGGGGCGTGGCACCCTGGCCAAGCCCTTCGCCAGCAATGCACTGAACCAGGCGTTGAAGGTGTCATTACAGGGGCAGGAGATTCCTGCCTTCACCATCCACGACCTGCGGCGCACCGCATCGACGCTGCTGCACGAACAGGGCTGGCCTTCGGACGTGGTGGAGAAGGCGCTGAACCACACCATCGGCGGCGTGCGCGGTGTCTACAACCGGGCGGAGTACGCCGAGCAGCGGCGGGAGATGTTGCAGGCGTGGTCGGATTACATCGACAGGCTGGTGCCGTCGGCAAATCTGGTGATCGGCGCCGCTTCGGCTTGAGGGGGACCTTTTCCTTTTCCGGGTAGGGCCGTTGTCCCTTGGTCTCCATTCCCTTATCGCCTTTTTCATCTTCCCTTTGGCCGGGCCAAGCCCGGCAATTCATTTTCTCTTCCTGCTACTTTTGCCCGGCTTGGGCAGCGCCTTGGCGGCGTCCTCCAACGCTCGTACATTGGCATCTGCACCTTCAGCCTCCAACAAGGCCCGCCGCTGGACGGCGAACTGCTCATATTGGTTCTCAGCGTGGGCGTCGGCCTGCTTCTTGGAGATGCGGCCTGCGCCGGTGAGCACATCGCGTTCGTTGAAGGTCAGGAAGGCATCGAGCCGCTCCGCCCAGTCCTTCAGGAACACCTCCTTGCGCCGACGAGCCTGATCCTCGGCAAAGTCCAGCCACATCGTGACGATGCGGTTGAGTTCGCTGATTTCCGATTCCCGCAGGTAATTCTTGGCAACGGTCACATCGGCCTTCTGTACGCTGCCGGATTTCCAGGTCGTCAGCCCCATGTTGGGCTGGCGGCTGTCGGCACGCTCGGCTATCAGTTCGGCGGCGGTCTTGCCTGTGACGGCGAAGTGCAGCTTGTTCTGGATAAAGCGGAAGAACTGGGTGGTTTCCGGCAGCGTGGGCGAATAGTCCGCTGCCATCGAAAATATCTCGCGCACTCGCAGGTACATCCGGCGTTCGCTGGCCCGGATGTCGCGGATACGTTCGAGCAGCTCGTCGAAACGGTCGGAAACGGCGGAACCGGCGACGGGCGGATTCTTCAGGCGTTCGTCGTCCAGCGTGAAGCCCTTGACCAGGTACTCAGCCAGGCGCTCCGTAGCCCAGCGGCGGAATTGGGTGCCGCGTGGCGAGCGCACCCGGTAGCCGACCGCCAGAATCGCCTCCAGGCTGTAGTAGGCCACCCGGTAGTTCTTGCCGTCAGAGGCAGTTGTCAACCATTGGTTGACAACTGCCTCGGGCCGCAGCTCCCCCTCGGCAAAGATCGCCTTCAGGTGTTTGGCAACGTTCTGCTTGCTGGTCTGGAACAGCTCGGCCATGCCCGCCTGCGGCAGCCACAGTGTATCGGCCACGAAGCGGCATTCGACGCGGGTTCGCCCGTCCTCGGTCTCGTAGAGTAGGAATTCGCCGGGCAGAGGCTGAAGTTGGTCGGTCATGAGCAATGCACACGGGCTAGAAATTGAATGTGTTGGCCTGCATTCGTATGGAGCGCTACCTTCAAAACAGGAGATAACACCACGAGCATCCTATTTCGCGAGATCACGCGACTGGCGACGCATGTTCTCAACTGCAGCAGCCAAATCGACATCACTCTTAGGTTTGGCCCAGCGTGTCCAGAATGGAATTGTCGCGCTGCGTGGTTCGTGCTTGGGTTTCGACATCTTGATTCGGGTCGGCAGCAAGGTGGCATCGCCCACCACAACGGCTTCACCCACATCCAGTGTCGGTAGTACCTCCATCAACCCTTCCAGACTTTCCGGCAAGAGCTGCTTGACGACCGACTGGTCGGTCTTGTTAGCAAGACGCAGGCTGATGATGTTGCTGCACTGGCTGAGAATGGTCGTGCTCACATCCGAAGGCCGCTGGCTGACCACCATCAGGCCAACGCCGTACTTGCGTCCTTCTTTGGCGATACGTTCGTAGTTCTCCAAAGCGCGCTTTTCCAGCGGGCCAGTGGATGCCGCGCTGCTAGGCAAGTACAGGTGCGCCTCGTCGCAAACGATCACGATGGGGTGCCGCGCATCGCCGTCTTCACCCGGACTGCTCCAGAACTGGATCTGGTAGATCAATCGCCCGACCAAGCCCACAACTACCGGCAAGATGTCGGAGGGAACCTCAGAGAAGTCGATGATCTTGATGCCGGGATTGACGCCGTCCTTGATATTGCCAGTGCCGAGCAGCTTGTTCGCCAAGACGTGCAACGCTTCGTAAGCCTCGTATTCCTCCGGCGCTTGATACATGAACGCATAACGACGGTCGTTCATCTTGGTCTTCAAGCGGATGAGAAAGCGCGAGAGCTTGCCGTTCAATGGACCCTTTTCAGTTTTAGGCTGCCCCTTTTTCGCGCCGCTGACGTACTCCTCGCCCGTAGGAATGACCTCATCGTTTTTCTTGTCCAAAGATTCCACCAAGTCACTCAACTTGTACGGCACCGGCGTATCGACCGTGAAGCCTTCAAGAAGCTCTGGCTTGCTAAGCGCATTGATGGCTGCGCGCTTCATCTCTACGACCGAATCCATAAGTGCGAGCGCCTGATTTGGGGCATTGTCCCCCGAACGATCCACGAAAACCGATTGCATTTCATCGTAAGTCAGCAGCCAAAAGGGCAGGAATATTGCACCATCATTCTTGGCCTTGATATCGCCGATACCTGCAATTCGGTAGTGCGAGGCGAACTTCATGCTCGAATATTCGCCATGCAGGTCGAGCACAACAATGTTCGCGTGAGGCAATAGCGCGGACTGCTCCAGAATGGAAGCCACAGTGAAGGATTTTCCCGATCCCGTGCTGCCCAGCAGCGCAGCGTGCCGCTGGAAGAGTTTGTCTCCGTCGATGTAGGCGCTGGCCTTGCCGTCCAGCGTGTAGGTTCCAACGTTGAGCGGGGCGACCGCATCCGTCTTGGACGATGTGCTCAAGATGCCCATGAAGTCTTCGAGGGACTTCTCCTCGATGGGAAACACGGGCCGGTTGATTTCGGGCAAGATGAAAACGGCTCGCGTGAAAGTGTCCTTGCGCTGCCCGTCACGAGCGCGATAGGTGCCGACCAGACTGATCGAGATACCGTTCTCTTCCTGAGATACGCCTGTCAGGTCGGGGATTTCTTCGCCCTCCGAGAAGGTTGGCAACTCGACTGGGTGACGCCAAACGCGCTCGATGATGCCGATCAGCCATTCGTCTCCCATCGACTGGATGGCAACCAAGCGGCCGACGCGCGCCTTTTGCAGGCGCTGCCCGTCGGTCACCCGTACCGTGATTCGTGAGGTTTCGACGCTGCGGACTTCGCCCAAGGACTGTTCTTCGGTGAAATTGAAAATGCTCATCGTCGCCTCACTCCAAGAATTTTTTCAGGAAATCATCAAGCTGCCAGAGCGGCTCCGGGGATTGCAGCGTTTGCCCATTCCAGTGACAAACCGCCCCGTCACCCGACTTGAACAGGGCGATCAGATGGGAGTGGTCGCTGAGCAGTTGCTCGATGTTCGGAGTCGCATCGCGCGTGACGATGATGACGGGCATTCCAGCCGCCAATCGGCGCTTGATGACACCTTGCAAATGGTCGTCATTGAATCCGAAGCCAATGCACAACAAGGCTTCAGCCTTGGTGAGCACCTCATTCATCTCGGCACGCATGGCATCGAACAGCGTGTTGACCAATGTGTCCTGATACTTCGCCGGGCCGGGCACGACAATGGCTCGCCCTGCGATGGACACGTCGTTGAGGGCTTCCACCGGCCCATCATCGGTTGTCAGCCAACTGATCGAGCCATGCGGCTTGTACAGGCGAACAGTTTTACAGAGGCGGTGATCGACCTGCTGCTGGCGTTTTTCAGCCACCAGAACACGGCTGTATTGCGTCTGGAAAAGCGGGCGAGGTCGCGGCTTGCGCCGACGGAACCCCGTGAAACCCGTGTCCAGTGGAAGCTCCGCCAGATCGCAGAACAACTCCAGCAAAGTGTCGTAGTTGGTCGTGATGACGTGTATGCTTTCCGCGTTCTGTGGCGAACCGTTGAACAAGCGGTTCAGGAGACGTGATGGCGCATGACCGCCTGCGACCTTTTCACCCAGAATCCTCCCCTCTGCGGCGATGGCCTTATCCAGAATCAGCTTCGCCGTTTCTCCGCGTATGGCTGAAACGATTTCTCCCCATTCCGCCATACCAAGTGGAATGCCATTCAGGCCCGCTTCCAGATTTTCCTTTATGGCCTCGACTGATTGTGCCCAAGCATTTTTTGCCCCTTCGGTGGTCAGTGCATCGTGAACGGCTGTTGCCAAGTGTTCCGCCAAAGCGCCCATACCGGGAAGACCGTAGCCGCAGGAAAAGCCAGAGCCGATAAGCAGCACCGGAGTTTTGCGGAAAACTCCTTGAATATCCGCGAAGAGATCATCCGGCAGTTCGGCGGCGGTCATATCAGTCATGGTCAGGCCAACCCGAAATAACGCTCGAAGAACGCCGCCAGCTTCTCCAGCACCGTCTGCTTCTTCGCTGAATGGTTATTGTTCTTGGAGAACCGCGAGACGGGCGGAAGAATCTTTGTGATCGCCGTGCCTGTGGTCGGAATACCGCCGTCGCGGAAGGCGTTGTCCACGAACGTCTTCGTCTCGTCCGGGTTTAGACCTTCGTCGGCAATGATGCGGTCAAGCTCCTCGACCTTTCTCCTGGCGACGAACGCCTGCCATTCCGCATCCACCTGGGCTTTCGGGGAAACCGAATCCACGAACGCTTCGATGAGGTCTTTCTTGTTGCGCAGGGACGGGCTGGAATTGATCGCGCGCTCGATGGTCGCGCGGATTTCCTTGTCCTGACCGGTGCCCTTGGCCTTGATGTAGCGCTCGACAAGCATCAGGATGTAATCGACGTTGATCTCGACCTGTTTGATCAGTTCGATCTCGAACACCACGTCGTCGTTGATCGATTCCTTCTCGGCTTCGGAAGTGCTGCGGAACTCGGCGTACAGGTTCAAGTACAGGCTCTGATAGTCCTGAAAATCGCGGTCGCTCAAGATTTCGTTGCCCGCGAAGTCATCGAAGGCAGTCAGGATGTTCTTCAGCCGCAGGATTGAACCGAACAGCTTGATGAACGCCTTCTGCGCCGCTTCGCCCGTGATGGCCAGGCCCAGCGGAAACAGCGCCACCAATTCGGCGACCTTCTTCTGGTATTCGGTGTAGTAGTCCGCATAGGGCTTCAGCAACACGATGCCCTTGGCATCCTTGTTGCCGAACAGCGCCAGTGCGTCGTTGGTCGCCTGCTCCAGATCTCGGAAGGAAACGATGTTGCCGTAGGTCTTGACTGAATTGAGGATGCGGTTGGTGCGCGAATACGCCTGGATCAACCCGTGCGCCCGCAGGTTCTTGTCCGCCCACAGGGTGTTGAGCGTGGTGGCGTCGAAGCCGGTCAAGAACATGTTGACCACGATCACGAGGTCAAGCTCGCGGTTTTTCAGGCGCTGTGACAAATCCTTGTAGTAGTTCTCGAACTTGCCGTTCGAGGTATCGAAGCTGGTGGCGAACAGATCGTTGTAGTCGCGGATGGCGGCATCGAGGAAATCGCGCGAGCTTTGATCCAGTCCGTCGGTCTCGAACGCCTCTTCATCCAGCAAGCCGTCTTCGCTGCCTTCGTTGGCGGCAAAGCTGTAGATCAGGCCGATCTTGAGCCGCTGGGCCGGTGGCACATCCTTCTGCTGCTGCGCGAACTCGGTGTAGTAGCGTTTAGCTGCGTCGATGGACGCGGTGGCGAACAGCGAATTGAACCCGGCCAGTCGCTTGCCGCCGTGCCGGTAGCTGGCGCTGCGCTTGGTTTTCTGGTCGAAGTGCTCGCGTATGTAGCTGACGATCTGCTTGATGCGTTCCGGCGCGAGCAAGGCCCGTTCGGTATCGATGGCCGGAACCTTCTTGTCGCGGATAGCCGCCGCTGCCTTGATGGTGTTGATGTAGTCGATTCGGAACGGCAGCACGTTCTTGTCGTTGATGGCATCGACGATGGTGTAGGTGTGCAGCTTGTCGCCGAACGCTTGTTCCGTGGTGCGCAGCTTCGGATTGCCGCCTGTGCCTGCGTTGTCGGCGAAGATCGGTGTGCCGGTGAAACCGAACAGGTGGTGGCGCTTGAAAGTCCGGGTGATATCCGTGTGCATGTCGCCGAACTGGCTGCGGTGGCATTCGTCGAAGATCACCACCACATGCGCGTCGTAGACCGGGTGCTTTTTGTTCCTGGCGACGAAGCGGCTCAGCTTCTGGATGGTGGTGATGATGATGCGCGCGTTCGCATCTTCCAGTTGCCTTTGCAGCACCGCCGTCGAGGTGTTGGAATTGGCCGCGCCTTTCTCGAAGCGTTCGTATTCGCGCATGGTCTGGTAGTCCAGATCCTTGCGATCCACCACAAACAGCACCTTGTCGATTTCCGGCAACCCGCGCGCCAGTTGCGCGGCCTTGAAGCTGGTCAGCGTCTTGCCGCTGCCCGTGGTGTGCCAGATGTAGCCGCCTGCCGCCACCGTGCCGAGTTGCCGGTGATTGGTCGCCGTGGCGATGCGTTGCAGCATGCGTTCGGCCGCGACGATCTGGTAGGGCCGCATCACCAGCAGCTTGCGATCCACGTCGAACACGCAATAGCGGGTGAGGATGTTCAGCAGCGCGTGCTTGGCGAAGAAGGTCTTGGTGAAGTCGGCCAGCTCGGTGATGGGCTGGTTCTTCGCATCGGCCCACCAACTGGTGAAGGCGAAGCTGTTGGACGTCTTGCCGCGTGCACGTCGGTTGCTGCGCTGCTCGGCCAGGTGGCCGTCGCGCGTGGTGTTGCTGTAATACTTGGTCAGCGTGCCGTTGCTGATGACGAACAACTGCACGTACTCGAACAGGCCGGAACCGGCCCAGAAGCTGTCGCGTTGGTAACGGTCGATCTGGTTGAACGCCTCGCGGATGTCCACGCCCCGGCGCTTCAGTTCGATGTGAACCATCGGCAGGCCGTTGACCAGCACGGTTACGTCAAAGCGGGTGGCGCGCACGCCTTCGGCTTCATACTGGTTGATGACTTGCAGGCGGTTGTTGTGGATGCTCTGCTTGTCGATCAAGTAGATGTTCTTGGTGCTTCCATCGTCGCGCTTCAAGACCTGGATGTGGTCTTCCTGAAGGCGTGCGGTTTTCTCGACGATGCCATCGTTGGCCCCGGCGATCTTCTCGCCGAAGAACTGCTGCCATTCCTTGTCGCTGAACGTAATCTTGTTCAGCGCCTCCAACTGGCGGCGCAGGTTGGCGATGAGGTCGGTCTCGCTGGTGATGCGCAGATATTCGTAAGCCTGTACCTGCAAGCGTGCGATGAAGTCGCGCTCAAGCTCTGCTTCGGGCTGGTAGCGTTCTTCGCGCACCTCGTTCGGGTGCACGAATTCGGCGACGACGGTGCTTTCGTTGGAAAGCGCAATCGGCTCGTAGCGGTAGGGTTTGAGGTCTTCGCTCACGCGACCTCCCTGAAGGTTAGCAGGCGGTCGCGGTAGTGTTCGTACTGCCGGCGGCGGGCCTTGATTTCGGCGGGCAGGCCGATAGAAAGATCGTTTACCAGTGTGTCGAACTTGTCGAGAATGGAAACAATACGCTCCTGTTCTTCAAGGGGCGGAATAGGAATACGGATTTTCGAGAATCCGTCAATTAGAAGCGTGTTGACCTTTGTGCGCGCCACATACTTGGCTTTCTCTGCGATGAACGAAGTCGTCTGCATGCAGTAGGAGACGAACTTCGGATTCATCGAATGGCGGAAGGCGTAGCAGTGGTCGTGGATGGCAACTTCTTCATCGCCAAGCCAGGCTACCGCTTTGCCGACATCTTCGACGGTTTCGCCGACATCAGTGATGACAACATCGCCGGGCTTTGCGTAGCGCAAGGTGTCCGCCATATCCGAACGGACTTGCGAGATGACGCGATCAGTCCATACGCCGTATTGCGTGTAAATTTCGCCGTAGTGGATGACGCTGATTCCGTCGCCCACATAATCCGCTTTCGTGAAGCGACGACCGCGAATGAATTGGCCTATTTCATTCAGCATCATCCACCTTATAATTTGCTTGCTTGCTTGCTTGCTTGCTTGCTTGCTTGCTTGCTTGCGTCAGCGTCCGTGCGTTCGCCGAAGGTCAAAAGCATATCGCGGTAATACTTGTATTGCCGCCGACGCGCCTCAAGCTCCGCCTCAAGCTCCGCCTCAAGCTTGGTAAAAGTGTCTAGCACTTTCACGATTTCGCGTTGCACTTCGAGCGGCGGGACGGGAACACGGAACTTCTTCACCACGTTGTCGGGAATCGCAGGGTAGCTTGCGCCGCGCTCGTTGGCCTCGACGTAGGCGTAAAAGTCATCGGTTCCTATCAGATGGAACAGGAAATTGGTCAGGACGATGTTGTTGTCAGGCCGGAGCACGCAAAAGCCCGTGCTGCAAATCTGGCCGTCAAACTCGCGCGGGATGACGGCATACCGTTTCAGCATCGGGCGCGTTGTTCCAAAGATGACATCGCCTTCACGGACGACCTGCTGCGCGCGACTGGGCGCGTTTTCGCTGGTGATGGTGGATGTTTCGGCAATCGCGTGGGTTGCCCGGTCAACCGAAGTCAAGTCAATATATTGAAGTTCAGCACTGCCCTGATCTGCCCAGCGAATATTCGCAGGCCGCAAGACAATACTCTCGATAGCCTTGAACTCAACGCCATCCGAACATTGCGCGGCAATGAGGTCGTCAATGCGGCTCATGCCTCGTCTCCTTCCAGTTCGGCAACGATGGCATCAATCTGCGTCCGCAGTTCAGCTTGTCTTGTCACGATGCGGACGATCTTGGTGTTGAGCGCCTTGATATCCACCGTTACATCGTTGTTCGGCTGCTCGACATACGATGAGACAGAGACGTTGTAGTCATTTGCCACAATGTTAGCGTTATCGACCAATCGAGCGAAGTGCGCCACGTCCTTACGAGCAGTGAAGGCATCAAGCACCTTCTGCTGGTTGGTATCCGTCAGCTTGTTCTTGTTGCCGCTACGCATGAACTCGGCGGACGCATCAATGAACAGCGTGGCGTTGTCGCGCTTGGATTTCTTCAGCACGATGATGCAAGTGGCAATCGTGGTGCCGAAAAACAGGTCGGGCGGCAATTGGATGACGGTATCGACGTAGTTGTTGTCGATCAGGTACTGGCGGATTTTTCGCTCCGCACCGCCGCGATAGAGCACACCGGGAAACTCGACGATGGCCGCCGTGCCGCTGGTCGCCAGCCACGACAGAATGTGCATGGTGAAGGCAAGGTCGGCCTTGCTCTTGGGCGCGAGTACGCCCGCAGGCGCGAAGCGTGGGTCGTTGATGAGCAGCGGATTGCTGTCGCCCGCCCACTTGATGGAATACGGTGGATTGGAAACGATGGCCTCGAACGGCTCGTCGTCCCAGTGTGCGGGGTCGGTGAGCGTGTCGCCGTGCGCGATGTCGAACTTCTCGTAGTTCACGTCGTGCAGGAACATGTTGATGCGGCACAGGTTGTAAGTGGTCAGGTTGATCTCCTGCCCATAGAAGCCTTGCCGCACCTTGTCCTGCCCCAGAACCTTGGCGAACTTGAGCAGCAGCGAACCCGACCCGCAGGCCGGGTCGTACACCTTGTTGACCTCGGTCTTGCCGCTGACGGCGATGCGCGCCAGCAGTTCAGAGACTTCCTGCGGCGTGTAGAACTCGCCGCCGGATTTGCCGGCGGTCGAGGCGTACATCTGCATCAGGTATTCGTAGGCATCGCCGAACAGGTCGATGGTGTTGTCGGTGAAGCTGCCGAGCGGCAGGTCGCCGATGGCATCGAGCAGCTTCGCCAGTTTTTCGTTGCGCCTGGCGACCGTGGGGCCGAGCTTGCTGCTGTTGACGTCCAGGTCGTCGAACAGGCCCTTGAAATCGTCCTCGCTGTCCACGCCGATGGCCGAGCCCTCGATGTCCTTGAACACGCGGGACAGGGTCTCATTGAGGTTGGTGTCGTGCCGTGCCTGTTCGCGCACGTTGGCGAACAGGTGCGAGGGCAGGATGTAGAAGCCTTTTTCCTTTACCGTTTCGGTGCGGCCCTGTTCGGCGTCGGCGTCGGACAGGGCGGCGTAGTCGAAGTCGTTCTCTCCGGCGCGATGAGCTTCATCGTTCAGGTAGGCGATGAGGTTCTCCGAGATGAAGCGGTAGAACAACATGCCCAGCACATAGCTCTTGAAGTCCCAGCCGTCCACGCTGCCGCGCAGATCGTTGGCGATTCGCCAGATGGTTTTGTGCAGCTCCGCCCGCTCGGCTTCTTTGTTGTTGTTCACGTCCGAACCTTCAATCAATCAGAATCTTGAAACTGGTCGCCAGCGCCTCCGGCTCCACGCCATGTGCGTCACGCTTTAGTCTGACCAGGCCGTAGCCTTCCATCATCCGCAGCGAGCGCGACAGGTTGGACACGCGCCGACCGGTGAGCGCTGCCAGCGCCGTCAGCGACTTGGGCTGCTGGTCGCGGATCACGCGCAGCAAGGCCCGGTTGTCCTCGGACAGCACCGCCGCCATCGTCGCCATCGACGGAAACCAGACCGAGGGCTGACCAGGGCCGTCAGCAGAATGGCTCTGATCCTCGGGTCGGCGTATGCCGACGGTGCAACGCTTCATCTTGGGCAGGATGGCGAAAGAAAGATGTATGGCAGTTTATCAGGCTGACATAAGGAAAGAGAGGCTTGGTGCATCACATTTCGTGGCTTTCGTGCCGGGCAGCACATTGATCGCTGTACCGGTTGCCGACTGCACTATCTGCCGAGATAGGTGGCGGTGATCTGAATCCGCTCGTGCCCCAATTCGCGGCTGATGGTCTGACGAGCATGGCCGTCTTCCACGCGCCGCGTTGGACTGAGCCCACCGACTGAAGGCCCACCTGCCGCAGGTGCTTTCCGCCCGGTCAGTGCCTCATACCGCATCTGCGCATACCGATGCCGCAGCCCGTGCATGTTGCTCAGACCCGCCGCCTTGCATTGCCCGTCGTAAACGTGCCGCTGCTGGATGTAGGTCTTGTTCGCAGGGATCAGCGAACCCAACCCTGCCAGCCGGTGTGCTTCGTCCAGCACCGTCCGCTGCTCCGGCGTCGTGATCGGCACCGTCCGGTCGCGCCCGCCCTTGGCCCATGATCCTTTGATGGCGATGTGGTCGCCACGGTCGGCATAACGGGGTTGGAACTTGATGGACTCCTCCCGTCGCAGACCAAAGGTCGCTTGTAAGCGCAGGCTCATGCGGACGTGTGGATCGGTGATTCTGTCCAGCCCATCGCCCAATTCCTTGGCCTTGCTTTCGTTGGTCACATAGCGGCGGTCAGGGATGCCCAGCCTGGTGTTGTCCGCTGGCAGGATGCCTGCCTTGCCGACCTTCTCTGCCCACCAGCGCAGATGCGCCATGCGGTTCTTGATCGTGCCCGCCGACAAGCCTTCGGCTTGCCAGCGCTGCAACAGCGCTTCGACATGCTTGACCTTGAGCGAGGTGGCCCGCATCTGGCAAAAGCCCGCCTCGCGCAGTTGGCGGGCGGCCAGGGTCAGCGACCGTTGCCGGTCAGCCTGGGTGGCGTGGCTGCCGTCGCGGTTGCGCAGGCAGAGCTGGCGCAGGGTATAGGTCAGGTCGTCCATCGCGGTGTTGTTCCATCGGTTGTCGGGGCTGAGAAGCAAACGGTCAGTGTTTTTGCCAACTCGCCAAGGCGAGATCCCCGAAGGGCAAGGGCCAGGTGCTCAGTTCACCTGCGGCCTCGAATGAGGCGTCCGCCTTGCTTCCTGTGGGAAGGCCGGGCGGAGGAATGGCAAGAGATGACAACGCGATGTGCTGGGATGGATACCTCCTGTTATGGATGGTGGAAGAGGAGCCGGCAGGCCGTGCGAGGTTGGGCGACCAGCGACGAAGGCGAGCGTGTAGTGCGACGATGGCGGGACAAGCCACGCCGAGGATGAGGAAGGCTCTGCCCGTGGGTAGGGCGGCACACCGAACGAGCCTGGGTGTGCCTGGAATGGTTCCGTCCGGCGGGCCGGGTCGGCGCTTGCAGGAACCTGCGCCAGGGTTCCGGTGTTCAGACCCACCGGCAGGTTGTTGCTGGGCCAGTGTGCCGGGGCATCATCATGTGCGCCGCCATCAATGCGATGCCGCGCCAACCCGCATTGTTGCTGCAGTTCGCCGGGCCGTCACTGCGGCGGGCAGTGACGGCCCGGGGTTATTACGTTGCGCCAACATGTCTGAGTCCGCCTGCAGCAGGCAGGTCGCCAGGTTGAACCAGATGCCCGTTGCCAGTCAGGTTCTCGATGATCTGCCCGATGGGCTGGGGCGGCAGCTTCAGCATGCGCCGGATCTGCTCCAGATGCCGTTGTGCGACCTCGCGCGACGCGGGTTTTGCTGCCTGGCTGCTGGACGATGGAGAAGGGGCGAGCGGCGAGCCATGCTGGCTGTTGCTGACGGCCTGCACGGGTGTCTGCTGCGGGGCGGATTTGCGCGCCGCCCAGAGCTTGAACACGCCTTCCGCGGCCTTCTTGATCAACCCGTAGAGGTAGGCGATGGCGTTGTGCACGCCGCCTGATTCGCAGCGCACGTCCCACTCGGCCAGTACCGCCAGGCGTTGCTCCGGAGGCAAGCCCTTGAGGCGCGCGGTGAGAACCCGTTGCTGATCCTGTGGCAGTTGCTGGAAGCGGGCTGGCACATCTGACCCCGATGCCTGCACTTCGGGTGATGAGCGGTACGTACGTACTTCTTTGAATACTTCTTTTTCTACAGTACGTACTGCTGTCGCAGATGCCGGAACGGGTTTCGGAATGCCGCCGCTGGCTTCGGGCACGAGGGCATCGCGCGCAGTTGAGCCTCCAGGGCTGCCCGGATCATGGTCATCGCCCCGGTGTTGCAAGCGCCTGATCCGCTCTTGCATTGTTGCGGGCAGCTTTCCCAACCTGCCCGGATGACGCATGGCCTCATCAAGAATGGACTGTGCCAGTTGGCGAATCGTCGCACTGGCATGGCCGAGCGCCCGTTCCAGCAGGGGCAGGTAGTCCTCGTCCTCCATGCAGGCGTCGTCGAACGCGAGGGGCTGATTGCGCACTGCGTAGCGGCTGGCCATCGAAAAGCCAGTCATGGGATTGCGGCGGTACTCGACCAGCGCAATCCACGTGGACAGTCGCAGGCACAGCACGGCCCTGGACACGGTTTCAAGGGCAGCCCGCTTGCTGCCCGGCGCGCTCGGCAGGTACCCGCGCAGCGCGTCGTAACTGAGAACCACGGTGCCGTCGCTGCCGGCCAGCGCACGGAAAGTCAGCCAGGCGTTGCGTTCCAGTGGTGTCAGCCGCTCATCGAGCAACAGGGCTTTCGGAGTGATGATGTCCGAGGTTTGGTGTGACATGGTGAGGCTCCTATCGGTATCGGCCAACTGGCCAAAGGAGCCGTCATCTCACCCCGGCATCACCGCTGCCGCAGCCATCAATCCGAACTGCGTGCTTCCCGTTTTTTCGGACTGAAGCAGGGCGCAACATCCTTGGTGTTCCGGGTCAGGAGGTGGGAAAATGATCCTCCGCTACAGTCATTGGACGTTGCTGAACGCTGATGGCCATGTTCGCCGTCCTTGATCAGACCGCTTGCTGGCGTGCTGTACCGGCGACGAGAGTGCGGGGAGCGTCCAAGATGGGCCATCCGCCGCTACCAAGGGACACACTTGGTACTTGGGTCCAAGAATAGGTCCAAGCACGTTGCGGGACCGCCATGATTGGCTTGAAAATCAACGACATGCGGCAGAAATTCCGCTTCTGCATCGGGAAGTGATGGATTTAGAGAGATATTCGATGTCATCCAACACAATTTCCGATATGCAGGGCTATCCCGCGCCAACCCGATGTATATGCGCTCTTTCGCCAACATCTGGCCCCAGGGCAATGGTCCAACAGGCTGTTGGACCATTGCCCTGGGGCCACAACCTGGTATTGCTAACCAAGCTGAAGCAGCCCACAGAGCCTAGCCAACGCCCGGCGCACCCGGGAACAAGGCCGATCACGTGCCGCGCTGTAAATCCATATCGAATCCCTGCCTGAAGAACTGCAAACCAGCCTGACTAGCATCGACAGGCCGCTATCATCGCGCATCCTCTCCTAGTCCTTTGGTCTAACCCCACCCTCCTCACCGCCTAGGCCGTGCTCCATCCCGCTTCCTCTTTCAACCACTTACCTCGCCGACGCGATCAAGCCGTTAGGCCACCAACCATGGGCCTTTCCTCGCGCTCGATGCGGGGCAGCGACACAAAGGTAGACGAGTTGGACAAGCCGCCTTTGCCTCTCCACAAAAGAGAATGATTTACATTAATAGGCTGACCCACTGTTTTCTTCAGACTATCATCAGTTACCAAATCGGCGCGCTCAGCCTTGAAGCTGCGTCGATGGGCTGGTCGTGGGTATGGGTGTCTGAGCCAGCCGAAACAGACGTTTAGCAACGTTGATCACGCAAGGTGAACGGCATGGGAAATGAGAGTGGAAGTCGCGGGAGTGGAATACCGACGCTGCTGGTGGGTGTGCTGGTCGCGGTCGTTGGGGTGGTACTTGCCGCGGGCGGTGCTTGGTTGGCGGTGGTCGGTGGCTCCTGGTACTACCTGATCGCGGGTGTGGCGCTGTTGATCTCCGGTGTGCAGTTGATCCGCCGCCGGGCGTCGGGTGCGTGGTGGTACGCGGCGGTGCTGGTCGGCACGCTGGGGTGGACGGCGTGGGAGTCGGGGCTGAACTATTGGCGCTGGATTCCTCGCCTCGATGTGGTGCTGATCCTTGCGATCCTGGTCGCGCTGGTGATGCACCGCCTCGATGGCGGGCCTTCGCGCCGTGGCGCTTTCGCCAGCGCCGGTGTGCTGTTCCTGGGCCTGGTGATCGCGGGTGCGCTGGCGTTCGTGCCGCGCGGCTACGACAACCCCGGCCAGCTGCCGGATATCGCGGCGGCGTCGCTGGCCACCGACGTAGGCACCCTGCAGCCGGCGGATCGCCCAAGCGATGAGGACTGGACCGCCTATGGGCGCGACTCGGCGGCGACTCGCTTCTCTCCGCTCGACCAGATCAACGTCGACAACGTAGGCAAGCTCGAGCGCGCCTGGGTCTATCGCACCGGTGACCTGCTCGATCACCGCTGGGGCGCGGAGACCACGCCGTTGAAGGTGGGCGACAGCGTCTACCTGTGCACCTCGCGCAACATCCTGATCTCGCTCGAGGCAAGCAGCGGCGAGGAGCGCTGGCGCTATGACCCGCAGGTGTCGGAGGATGCGATCCCCTATACCGCGGCGTGCCGTGGGGTGACCTATTACGAGGTACCGGCGCAGCGCCAGGCCGAGCTCGCGGATGGCGGCGTGTGTCAGGCGCGGATCATCTCGGGCACGCTCGATGGCAGGATTATCGAGGTGGACGCGCAGACCGGCCGCCCCTGCGAGGACTTCGGCGACAACGGCCAGGTCGATATCAAGGTCGGCATGGGCGAGACCCCGCCGGGCTACGTTTCGATCAACTCGGCACCGGTGGTGGTGCGCGATGTGGTGGTGACCGGGCACCAAGTGCTCGATGGCCAGCGGCGCTACCCGCCTTCCGGGGTGATCAAGGGGTTCGACGCGCTCACCGGCGAACTACGCTGGGCCTGGGACGCGGGCCGGCCGGATCGCAGCGAACCAGTGAGCGGTGACGAGACCTACGTGCGCGGCTCGCCGAACATGTGGACCACCGCCGCCGGCGACAGCCAGCTCGGGCTCGTCTACCTGCCGATGGCCAACGCAGCAGCCGACTACTGGAGCAGCTCGCGCACGCCGGAGGAGAACGAGTGGGCCGCCTCGCTGGTGGCGCTGAACGTCGAGACCGGCCTGCCCGAGTGGCACTTCCAGACCTCGCACGTCGATGTCTGGGACTACGATCCGGGCTCGCAGCCGACGCTGATCGACTTCCCCACCGACCAGGGCAAGGTGCCCGCGGTGATCATGCCGACCAAGCAGGGGGAGATCTACGTCTTCGACCGCCGCGACGGCACCCCGCTTTCCGGGATCGAGGAGCGCCCGGTACCGCAGGGCGGCGCGGAGCCAGAGATGCGCACGGCGACCCAGCCATTCTCGCTCTACCACTCGCTGCAAAAGCCTGAACTGACCGAGCAGAGCATGTGGGGGATGTCGCCGTTCGACCAGCTGTTCTGCCGCATCCAGTATCGCCAGGCCGACTACCGGGGCATGTACACGCCGCCGAACGCCGACAAGCCGTGGATCCAGTACACCGGCTACAACGGCGGGTCGGACTGGGGCAGCGTGGCGGTCGACCCGCAGCGCGGGGTGATCATCGCCAACTACAACGACATGCCCAACTACAACGAGTTGGTGCCGCGCGCCGAGGCCGACCGCCTGGGCTGGGTGCCGCGCGATGAGCTGGCGCAGGACCGCGGCGGCGCCGAGGGCGCAGGCGACCCGCAGCAGGGCACGCCCTATGCGATCAACGTCAACGCCGGCTGGCGCGTGCCGTTCACCGGCATGCTGTGCAAGGAGCCACCCTACGGCGGGATTCGCGCGATCGACCTGGCCAGCGGCGAGACGATCTGGGATCGCCCGTTGGGTACCGCTCGCTCCAATGGCCCATTCGGCATCCGCTCGGGCCTGCCGATCGACATAGGCACGCCCAACAACGGCGGCTCGGTGGTCACCGCCGGGGGCTTGGTGTTCATCGCCGCGGCGACCGACGATTTGATCAGGGCGATCGACATGCGCACCGGCAAGACCGTGTGGCAGGACGTGCTGCCCGCCGGCGGCCAGGCCAATCCGATGGTCTATGAGGTCGACGGTCGCCAGTACCTGACGATCGTCGCCACCGGCCACCACTTCATGGAGACGCCGACCGGCGACTACGTGGTCACCTACGCGCTGCCCGAGTAAGCGGCCGCCTTGGCGAGACCCCGGCGGCACCGGGGTCTCGCCGGTCGATATCCGCCCGGCGGCAGGTCATCGTGCGATGGCTTGCCGCCGGGCTTTTTCATTCATCGAAGCGGAGCACATTCAGCGGGGAAAGCCTTCGTGCAGCCCCGCCCAGCCCTCGTCGGTGGCGAACCATTCGACCAGGAAGTCGAGCAGGGTACGCAGCGTCGCCGGCAGGTGCTGGCGCGAGGTATAGATGCCGTAGATATCCAGCGTCTGGGGCTGGTAGCCGGGCAGTAGCGCGACCAGTCGACCACTGGCGATCAGCGCCGCCGCCGAATGCAGCGGTTGCAGTACGATGCCCGCGCCTTCCACGGCGGCCTCGAGCAGCACCAGGGATTCATTGGCGCTGAGGTTGCCGTCGACCGGGACGTCCAACTGCTCGCCCTCATGGGTGAACCGCCACAGACTCTTGCTGAAGTAGGAGTAGGTCAGGCAGTTGTGCGCGCTCAGCTCCTCGGCACGCTGCGGCGTGCCATGGGCGGCGAGGTAGGCGGGCGAGGCGCAGACCACCGAGGCGCATCGGGCCAGCCGCCGGGCGATCAGGTTCGGGTCGAGCTGGTTGGTGATCCGGATCGCCAGGTCGATGCGCTCCTCGACCAGGTTCACCGTCCGGCCGTCGACCTGCAGATCGATCGCGGTACGCGGGTAGCGCTGCAGGTAGGCTGCGACCGCTCTCGCCACCGCCGCCTGCGCCAGCGACTGCACGCAGGCGATGCGCAGCATGCCGTGCGGCTCGGCCGCCTCGGCATCGGCGACCAGCGCCATCTGCTCGGCGAGCCCGAGCATTTCGCGACAGTAGGCAAGCGCGGTCTCGCCAGCGGCGGTCAGGCCCAGCCGGCGGGTGCTGCGGTGCAGCAGCCGCGCGCTCGCCCACCGTTCCACTTCGGCGAGATAGCGCGTCACCATCGCACGCGACATATCCAGCGCCTCGGCCGCGCCGGTCAGGCTGCCACGCTCGACGATGGCGACGAAGACCTGCGCGGCCTTGATCCGGTCCATTATTCGCTCGATCCAAGCAATTCAAAGTGGCATGTTAGCCGGTTTCCTGGCCGATTCGACCGAAACGGTGCGCTTTACCCGCGACTAGCTCGAAGCCTTCGAGCGCGAGGCGGTCGAGGGAGAGATACGGTGGCCGCGGTGAGTGGCCTGGTCATCCACAGGCGCTGCCGAGCAGCCGGCGGCGGGCGTCTCGATACTCTCGCTCGATGCGCTCGACGATGACTGCCACGGGCTCGATCGCCTCGATCGCGCCTACGCCTTGCCCGGCGCCAACCACGTCGCGCCAGACCTTGAGCCCGCCATCGCCGAGGGTGAGCTTCTCACCGTTCGAGGCCGGCAGGGCGCTGGGGTCGAGGCCTGCGTCGCGGATGCTGGCGGCGAGATAGTTGCCGTGAATGCCGGTGAACAGGTCAGTGTAGATCACCTCACTGGCGCCCGCCTCGATCAGCATCTGGCGATAGCGCACTGAGGCGTTGGCCTCGAGGCTTGCGATGAAGCGGGTACCGAGATAGCCGAAGTCGGCACCGAGCGCCTGGGCGGCGAGCAGGTGTTCGCCGCGGGATATCGCGCCGGCCAGCGCGATAGGGCCGTCATAGAAGCGCCTCACCTCGCCGGCCAGCGCGAAGGGGCTTAATCGCCCGGCGTGTCCGCCGGCGCCGGCACAGACCAGGATCAACCCATCGACCCCGGCGTCGAGGGCACGCTTGGCGTGACGCACGGTCGTCACGTCATGAAACACCAGCCCGCCGTAGGCGTGCGCCGCCTCGACCGCCCGGTCGGGGGCGTGGAGGCTCGTGATCATCAGCGGTACACGGTGCTCGGCGCAGGTGTCGATATCCTGCTCGAGCCTCGGGTTGCTCGGATGGACGATCTGGTTGACCGCGAAAGGCGCGATGGCGCGCTCGGGGTGCTCACGCCGCAGAGCGTCGAGCGCGGCGGTGATGCGGCCCAGCCAGTCGCCGAGCTGCGCCTGGGGCCGGGCGTTGAGTGCGGGAAAGGCGCCGAGCACGCCGCTTGCGCACTGGGCGATCACCAGTTCGGGCGTGGAGACGATGAACATCGGAGCGCCGATCAGCGGCAGGCGCAGCTGGGCCTTCAATTCCTCGACGGTCATCGAGTGTCTCCTCTGGTATCGACTGAGCACCAGTTTAAACACTCGTTTGAAAACCGCCTCTACGACAATCGGCCGAGTCCTGGACTTGCCCACGCACATCGCTGAGGATCGAGTGACCGGTTCGATCGAGCACACAAGGAAACCATCGATGTTCGCCGCAGTCCGTCCCGCCAACGCCCGCGATATCGCACCGCTGCGCGAGCTCGCCCGTACGACCTTCATCGATACCTATGCAGAAGGCTGCGACGCCGCCAGGATCGAGGCCTACATCGCCGAGGCCTATTCCCACCAGGCCCTCGGCGCGGCATTGGACGACGCCGATATCACTGTGCTTCTGATCGAGCGCGCGGGCGAACTGGCCGGCTTCCTGCAGCTCCACGCCGATGATGCAAGAACTGCAACCTTCGACGCCGACACTCTCGAGATAGCACGACTCTATCTCGACCGCCGGGCCCAGGGGGCCGGGCTCGGCGCGCGGCTGATCGAGGCGGCGGCCGAGCACGCGCGTACCCTCAACAAGCGCCGGCTCGGACTCGGCGTCTGGCGCCAGAACGACCGCGCGATCCGCTTCTACCAGCGCCAGGGCTTCGAGATCACCGGCACCCATCGGTTCGATTTCGCCGGCGAGATCCACCACGACTACACCATGCATCGAACGCTTTCCCACCATCTGGAGATCCCCGCATGAGCCAACCGATCGTCGACCGTATCCTGCTGACCAACGACGACGGCATCGACGCCCCCGGCCTCGAGACCCTCGCCCGGGTCGCCTCGACGCTGGCCCGCGAGGTGTGGATCGTCGCGCCCGCCTTCGACCAGAGCGGGGTGGCGACCTCGATCAGCCTGCACCATCCGCTGCGTCTGGCGCACTTCGGCGAGCGCCGCTACTCGGTGACCGGCACGCCGGCCGACTGCGTGACCATGGCGGTGCGCCACCTGATGCGCGACGCCCCGCCCGACCTGGTGCTGTCGGGTATCAACCGCGGCGCCAACCTGGGTCGCGAAACGCTCTACTCCGGCACCGTGGGCGCGGCACTGACCGCGCTGCTGCTCGGTGTACCCACCATCGCGCTGAGCCAGGCGTTCACCGATCGCTCGGCGGTGCGCTGGGCGACCGCCGAGCGGCTGGCCCCCGATACCATCCGCCGCCTCCACGCGATCGGCTGGCCCCGGGAGGTCGCGCTCAACGTCAACTTCCCCGACGTCGCCGCCGGCCAGGCCGGTCCGATCACCGCCAGCCGCCAAGGGCGCGGCACGCTCGAGACCATCGACGTGGTCGAACGCACCGACCTTCGCGACCAGCGCTACCACTGGTTCGACATCAAGCGCCGCGAGCTCGACGACGACCCGCAGAGCGAGGCCTACCTGCTGCGCCACGGCCGGATCACCGTCACCCCGCTGCAGTTCGAGCGCACCGACGAGCAGGCCCGCACCGAGCTGGCCGCGCGGCTGGGCTGAGCCCAAGCGAAGCGGCGCCCCACTTGAACGCAAGAAACCGGCCCGAAGGCCGGTCTCAGATCAATGAAAAACCCCTTTTGACCCAGCGACGCTCTCGATCCTGGCGAGTCGAGAACCGTTTTCGCCCCAACGACCTATCGCTCGTTTAGATGCGAGGGGCGGCCCCCTCGCGCTCCCCCTTTGAGGGGACGCGCCGCCACAAGAGCGCGCAACCCTGGCCGATCAATCGCTTGCCCTCGGGTCGGCGCGCATGGACGTCCCTGTCCGGGCGCGCCTTTTGCGACATCCATGTCGCAAACCCCGGTGCAATCGATTGCCGTCCAGCGCGCTCTTGGAGGCGGCTGGAAGCCATCGTGGCATCTTCAAATACTTTGTCAGCAGTCTGAAACCGGCCCGAAGGCCGGTCTCTCGCTTTACGCAAAACCGCTTTTTCAGATCTTCTTGACGAACTCGGACTTGAGCTTCATCGCCCCGATGCCGTCGATCTTGCAGTCGATATCGTGATCGCCGTCGACCAGACGGATGTTCTTCACCTTGGTGCCGACCTTGACCACGAGCGAAGAGCCCTTGACCTTGAGGTCCTTGATCACCGAGACGCTGTCGCCGTCGGCTAGGACATTGCCCACCGAATCACGGATCACGCCCTGCTCCTCGCTGGCGGCGTCCGCCGCCTCCTCGGTCGAGGACCACTCATGGGCGCAAGAAGGGCAGACCAGCATCAGTCCATCCTCGTAGGTGTAGTCGGCCTGGCACTGGGGGCAGGGGGGCAGCTGGCTCATTCGAAGCTCCTCGATACATAAAGACCGGCGATTGTATAGGGTTTTGAGCAATAGCGGTGAGCGCCGATCACGACCAGACATCGAGGAGCGGGGCGCACGCAGCGACGCCCCATGCAGCGCGAGTGGGTCCACCCACCCGCGCCCGGCCCCGAAGGGCCCTTGCAGCGCCCCGGTCGCCTGACGGCCCCGGGGCATGCGCTACGGCAGGGGGGCCCCGCAGTGTCTACACACTGGCGGCGCTTCCTGGCGGCGGCGTTTCACATGAAACATCTGCTCTTCGCGGCCCGCGCCGCCCAGGATCAGGGTCAGCTTCGGCGGCGCGGGCGAAAGCGTTTGGTCGCTCTCGCTGGCCAGCGGGCGCAGTTCTCCCGCCTCGTAGTGCAGGCCCATGTCCTTGAGCAGATAGGCGGGCAGGCCGCGCAGCGAACGTTCGGCGCGACGATGGTGGCGACGCGCGCGCAAAGTGGTCAGGTGGTCGAGCAGGCTAGCGATGAAAGCCATGGTGGCGGTCTCCAAGGGCAGTTGGAGGCCACGGACCCGGCAAAGGTGGAATGATCGGTAAAACGATGATGATCAGACGACCGCGGCAAGATCCGCGGCCGGTCGATTGATTTCAGTTCCGGGCGCGCGGCGAGTGGCGTACTCGCATCCCATGCAGGGAGACGAGGGTCGGCGCGTGATTGACTCGGAAAGAAATCATCATGATCAGGTACTCCTGAGCGGCTGGTACGCCCTGATTGCAAGGCGTCGTTGGATTAAAGCGCATTCCGACTCGGCATGACAACGTACTCATCAATCGCTTTTCGCAATCAGAACGCAATTTCTCATTGCGCCTATATGGATCGACAGCAACTCGATAAACTATCCACCGTTTCTTAAGCAAAATGCTCTTCGCTTCACTCACAGATCTTGCTCAGGCCAATCCCAGCACTTAGAGTCCAAAGATGCATCGCTAAATTCAATTGCACACCGCTATGGGAGTTTCAATCATGGCAGGCTCGAAATTGAAGCAGTGGCTACGCAAAGGCGGTATCAAGGCCTCCGACGTAACGATCGTCGGTCGCGGGAGCATCATCCTCTCCAATGACGCTCTCAACGCAGCGCAAAAAAAATACGCTAAATCTCATCGCGCGGCGCCGGGCCGGCAGGAAGCACCCCCGAAAGATCGCGAACTCGAACATAGCTGATCCCGCGCTTTACGCCAGGGCCAACCAAAGATGTTCGTGTTTCTCGTGCTCGTCGCCTTGGTCAGCGGCTACATCGTTTGCGTGCTCGCACCCGAGCGAAAATTCAAGATTCGCCGTTATGAAGGCCAGAGACTCTACCTGGAAGTAGCCACCTGGGGTCTGCTGTGCCTGCTCCTATCACTGACTCTCATCCATTTCGTCTTCGCCCCGAATAGCTGGAATCAGGCTATCGATGAGCGGTCATTGAACATCCATTTTCTCGCTGGTTTGAGCGCACTCTCCCTGGGCATCGCGCTGCTCGGCGTATTCGTCTATCGGCTCTATCGCCGCTGCGAAGCGCTGTTGGCGAGCAAAGAGGTAATCGGCCGGTGGCACTATCGACGCTGGCTCGATGCCCTGCTGGAGCGTGCAAGACGCGCAGGCGCTAGCCGAGACTCCGTGCAAGGCCACAGACTGCTTTGGTTGCTGAGGATCGGCCAGAAACGCTGTCACCGCCTCAACTTGGAAGCGGGTGCCCACGCCAGACTGCGCTTGATCGAGCAGAGAGTGAAAGGAAGCCGCATAGATTCCTTCCTCTTCCAGTCGGCGCTCACTTTCACCCTCGTTCAACTCCATACCAAGAGTGGCAAGGTCTACGTCGGCACCATCCTGGGCATAGGCGAACTCGGCCAGGACATGGATACCGAGGTATTCGAAGAGCTTGTCCTCCAACCCGCCTACAGCGGTTTTCGTCACCATGAAACCCGAGAGCTGATCATCACCAATCGCTACCAACGCTTCTTCACCCACCAATACGCGGATATCGACGAGCGGTTGATGGATGCGATCTTCATTCCTCGGACCGAGCTGTACTCGGTGAGCGGCTTCGACCCGGCGATCTTCCGTTCGGTCTCAGGCCTCGATATCGACCAGGTCATCCGTGCCGAGAAACAGCACCGCCAGCGTCAGGATGCTTGCCGCCGCCGCCCCAGCCCTCTCCTGCGCGTAAAATCGCCCAACCGCTGATCCCACCCTCAGCGCCCGCCCAACCCCCGCACCTGCGCCACCGCTTCGACGACCGCGCGCACGGCGCGGTCGACCTGGGGCTGGTCGATGTCGATGTCGAAACAGAAGCGCACCGCGGTCTGCGCCTCCTGGCGGGAAACGCCGAGCGCGAGCAGCGCAGGTGAAGGCTCGTCTTCGCCGGCCTTGCAGGCCGAGCCGCTGGAGCAGATCACCCCCCGGGCCTCGAGTGCGAGCAGCACCGCTTCGCCGTGGGTACCGGGAAACAGGAAAGACGCATGGTGGGGCAGGCGCCGCTCGGCGTCGCCGGTGAGGCGGGCACCCGGGCAGCCCTCGAGCACGCCGCGGATGAACGCATCGCGCAGCGCCGCGACCCGCTCGCCGTGGCGTTCGGCCTCGGCCCGGGCCAGGGTGAAGGCGCGGGCAAGGGCGATGACGCCCGGCAGCTGCTCGGTGCCACCGCGCCGGCCGCGCTCCTGGTGGCCGCCGTGGAGCAGCGGCTCGAGCGGCACGCCGCGCCTGAGGAACAGCGCGCCGATCCCCCGCCCGGCGCCGAGCTTGTGGCCGCTGAGGCTCAGCGCGGCGATGCCGAGGCGCTCGACGTCGATCGCCTCCCAGCCGGCGGCCTGCACCGCATCGACGTGCAGCGCCACGCCGTGGGCGCGTGCGATCGCGCTGATGCGCTCGATCGGCTGCAGGGTGCCGATCTCGTTGTGGCCGAGAATCACGCTGCACAGCGCCGCCGGAAGCGCGAGCCTGCGGGCGAGATCGTCGAGGTCGATCAGCCCGTTTCGATCGACCGCGAGGCGTTCGAGCCGATAGCCGTGATGGCGGCAGAGATAGTCGCAGGCCCCCTCCACCGCGGGATGCTCGAAGGGGGAGATGATCAGCCGCCGCGCCGCCGGCGGGCGCTCGACGCCGAGCGCGATGCCCTTGATCGCCAGGTTGTCCGCCTCGGTGCCGCCGGAGGTGAAGATCAGCTCTCCCGCGCGGCAGCCGAGCCCGCGGGCCAGCTCCTCGCGCGCGGCTTCGAGCGCTGCGCGGGCCTCGCGCCCGAGCCCGTGCGGGCTCGAGGGGTTGGCGAATCGAGCGGTCAGCCACGGCCACATCGCCTCGAGCGCCTCACGCCTGAGCGGCGTGGTAGCGGCGTGGTCGAGGTAGAGAAGCTCGTCCTCGGTGATCATCGATCGGGCTCGAAATCGAGCCCGAGATCGAGGGCGCGGGCGCTGTGGGTCAGCGCCCCGACCGAGATGATCTCGACGCCGGTCTCGGCGATCGCCCTCACCGTGGTCAGATCGACCCCGCCGCTGGCCTCGATCCATGCCCGCCCTTTGATCCGCGCCACGCCCTCGCGCAGCTCATCGAGGGAGAAGTTGTCGAGCATCACGGTGTCGACCTTGGCCTCGAGCACCGCATCGAGCTGATCGAGCCGGTCGATCTCGACTTCTATATGCACCGTGTGCGGCAGCTGCTCGCGCAGGCGCTCGAGCGCCTGGGTGACCGCCGCGGGCGAGTCGGCCCCCAGCGCGGCGAGATGGTTGTCCTTGATCATCACCGCGTCCGACAGCGAGAAGCGATGATTGTGGCCGCCGCCTGCGCGCACCGCGTGGCGCTCCAGCGCGCGCAGCCCGGGCGTGGTCTTGCGGGTGTCGACGATCCGCGCCGAGGTGCCGGCCACCGCTTCGACGAAACGAGAGGTGAGGGTGGCGATCCCGCTCATCCGCTGGACCAGGTTGAGCGCCACCCGCTCGGCGCGCAGCAGCGCCCGCGCCGGGCCTTCGATCTGCGCGAGTGCGTCGCCGCGGGAGAAACGCTCACCGTCGGCGCACAGCAGGCGAACTTCGACGCCAGGATCGACGGCGCGAAAAGTACGCGCCAGCACCTCGCCACCGGCGAACACGCCGGGCTCGCGCGCGGCGAGCAGCGCCCTGGCCCGGCGCTCGGCGGGAATCAAGGTCTCCGAGCTGAGATCGCCCCAGGGCGCGTCCTCGGCGAGCGCGGCCTCGACCACGGCGTCGATCTGGGAGGGTGAAAGCAGCATCGTGATCACCTCATGACCAATGACAGAGGAAACGGCCGCGCCTCGGACGACTCCTCGACGAACAGGCGGGTCACCGCCCGCCGCCGCGCGAAGCGGGCCGCGGCGTTGGGAAAGTCGAGGCGATGGTGCGCACCGCGGGACTCCTCGCGAGCCAGCGCCGATTCGCAGATCAACGTGGCGATCTCGAGCTGGTTGCGCGCCTCCAGCGCGGCGCGATGGTCGGCGAAGCGCCAGCCCCGCTGCCAGCCGGTGAGCCGCTCGAGGCTGCGGGAGAGCCCCTCGCCGCTGCGTTCGAGCCCGACCTCGCGCCACATCGTCTCGCGCAGCGCGCTGAGCGAGAAAGGCACCTCGTCGTTGGCGCCGAAGATCGGCAGGACCTGCATCCGGATCTCATCGAAGCGCGCCGGCAGGCCCTGGCCCTCATCGCAGGCCAGCGCCTCGACCAGCCTGCGGGCGAACACCACGCCTTCGAGCAGCGAGTTGGAGGCCAGCCGGTTCGCGCCATGCACGCCCGTGCAGGCCGCCTCGCCGAGGGCGTAGAGCCCGGCCAGCGAGCTGCGCCCGAGGGTGTCGGTGAGAATCCCGCCCATCCAGTAGTGCGCCGCGGGCGTTACCGGCAGCCAGTCGCGGGCCAGCCGCAGCCCCAGCCCCTCGAGGTGCGCGGAGATCCCGGGGAAGCGCGCCGCCAGCCGCTCGGCCTCGAGCCCGGTGGCGTCGAGCCAGACCGGCTGGCCCTGCTGCGCGGCCATGGTCCGGGCGATGGCGCGTGCGACCACGTCGCGCGGTGCGAGCTCGGCCTGGGCGTGCAGCGCCGGCATGAAGCGCCGCCCATGGACATCGCGCAGCACCGCGCCCTCGCCGCGCAGCGCCTCGGTGATCAGAAAGCGCTGCTCGCCGAGCGCAAGCGCAGTGGGGTGGAACTGGTAGAACTCGGCATCGAGGATCGCAGCGCCGGCGCGAAACGCGCAGGCGACCCCATCGCCGGTGGCGACCGAGGGGTTGGTGGTATGCGCATAGACCTGGCCGGCGCCCCCGGTCGCGATCACCACCGCTTCGGCCTCGAGGCCGAAGCGCCGCTCATCGGCATCCAGGCATTCAATGCCGGTGACCCGGCCGCCATGCAGCTGGAGCTCGGCGAGCATGCAGTGCTCGAACAGCGTCACCTCGGCCCGGCGAACGTGATCGGCGAGGGTCGCCTCGATCGCGCGCCCCGTGGCGTCACCGCCGGCATGGAGGATACGTGGCCGCGAATGGGCCGCCTCCAGCCCCACCGCCCAGTCATCGCCCTCACGATCGAACGGCACGCCGAGCGCGATCAGCCACTCGAGCGCCTCGGCCCCGCCGGCGCAGAGCCGGCGCACCGACTCCACCACGCAGCCGCCGGCACCGGCGACCAGGGTGTCGCGCGCGTGCAACCCCGCGCGATCCAGCGGGTGCAGGGCGCCGGCGATGCCGCCCTGGGCATAGCGGGTGTTGCTCTCCTCGAGCTCCGCCTTGGTCACCAGCGCCACCGGCCCCAGGCCGCGCTGCTGCGCCAGCAGCGCGCAGCTCAAGCCAGCGACACCGCTGCCGACCACGACCAGCGCGAAGCGCCCGCGGCGCTCGGCACGAGGCCTGGGAGTGAAGCCGAACGGCCGGTTCATGGCTGCGCCGCCAGCATTCGCTCGAGCGCCACCCGCGCATCGCGCGAAGTGGCGACATCGACGCGGATGCGGTTGCGCACCTCGCCCTCGACCAGGCCATCGAGGATCCAGGCCAGGTAGGCCGGGTGGATGCGGTACATGGTCGAGCAGGGGCAAACCACCGGATCGAGACAGAAGATGGTGTGCTCGGGATGCTCCCGCGCGAGCCGCTGGACCAGGTTGATCTCGGTGCCGATCGCGAAGGTCGCGCCGGGCGGCGCGGCTTCGATCGCCTTCTTGATGTAGTCGGTCGAACCCGCCTCATCGGCGGCATCGACCACCGCCATCGGGCATTCGGGATGGACGATCACCCGCACATCGGGGAAATGCCGCCGGGCGCTTGCGATCTGCTCGACGGTGAAGCGCTTGTGCACCGAGCAGTAGCCATGCCACAGGATCACCCGCGCGCGCTCGAGCGCATCGAGCTGATTGCCACCGAGCGGGCGGTTCGGGTCCCACAGCGGCATCTGGTCGAGGCCGATGCCCATCGCCTTGGCGGTATTGCGTCCCAGGTGCTGGTCGGGGAAGAACAGCACCCGCTGGCCCTGGGAGAAGGCCCAGTCGAGCACCTTGGCGGCGTTCGAGGAGGTACAGACGATACCGCCGTGGCGGCCGCAGAAGGCTTTCAGCGCCGCCGATGAGTTCATGTAGGTGACCGGGATCACCGGCGCTCGCCCGCTGGCGTCCAGTTCCTCCCCCCACAGCTGCGACAGCGCCTCCCAGCAGGCCTCGACCGAGGCGAGATCGGCCATGTCGGCCATCGAGCAGCCGGCACCGAGGTTGGGCAGCGATACGGTCTGGCGCTGGTCGGAGAGGATATCGGCGGTCTCGGCCATGAAGTGCACGCCGCAGAACACGATCGCCTCGGCCTCCGGCCGGCCGAGGGTCGCGCGGGCGAGCTGGAAGGAGTCGCCGACGAAGTCGGCATGACGCACCACCTCGTCGCGCTGGTAGAAGTGGCCGAGGATCAACAGCCGCTCACCCAGCGTGCGCTTGGCGGCGATGATCCGCGCCTCGAGCTCCTCATCGCTGGCATTGCGATACTCGCCCGGCAGCGCCGGCTGCCGTGGCGCTTGGTCGGGCAGCTCGTCGGTCTCGGAGGCGCCCGGCCCGTAGGTGGGGATCCGATCGAAGCGCCAGGGATCGGTGGCAAGCCCGGTGCTGCAGTGGGCGCCTGCCTGCGACTTCTCGAACGCTTCAAGGGAGGTGGCGATGGTCGACATCGACGGCTCTCCTGTAGAGGTGCGCGAACCAACGACCTGCGGGCGCACGGATGGAACGGCGAAAAACGGGCCTCAGGCCCAAGGGTTCGGGGTCGTCCCCGGTACCTCGACATAGCGATAGAGCCGCGGCGGACGATGGCGGGCGCCGCTTTGCATTTCGCCGGTGGCGGCCAGGCTCTTCGCGGCCGCCATCTGGCGGCGGAAGTTGGCCGGATCGAGCGGGCGCTGCAGGATCGCCTCGTAGACGCTGCGCAGCTGGGCGAGGGTGAAGGTCTCCCCGAGCAGCCGGTGGGCGATCTGCGCGTACTCGACTTTGTTGCGCAGCCGCCACAGCGCGTAGTCGACGATCAGCTGGTGGTCGAAGGCCAGCGCCGGCAGCGCATCGGCCGGGAACCAGCGCACGTTGTCGTCCGCTTCGCTGCGGCTGGCCTCATCGTTGCCGACCAGCGCCCAATAGACAATCGAGACCAGCCGTTGGTCCCCGGAGCGCGCCGGATCGCCGAAGGCATAGAGCTGCTCGAGGTAGCGCGGCGCAAGCCCGGTGGTCGCCTTGAGGTTGTGCCGCGCGGCCTCGCTCAGGCTCTCGTCGATCCCCAGCGGCCCGCCCGGCAGCGCCCAGAGCCCCTCGAACGGCGCGCGAATGCGGCGCACCAGCGGCATCCATAGCGCCGGCAGCGCTTGGTCGTCGGTTTCCCGCAGCGCGAAGATCACCGTCGAGACGGCGATCTGCGGATGATCGGTCATCGGATTTCCAAATATTCTCGATCGACTTAAAGTCAAAAAAACCTTAACTCTTTTACAAAGCATATCCCCACCACGCAGCGGCTGTCCAACCATCAGCGTCAGTGGGACGACCAAAGTAGAAGCCCCCTCGGACCCTACGCCGGCCATCGTAGCGTCACCTGCTACGCCGCCCGTGCTGCTATGATCGAGAACAATTCTCGAATTCGCACAGAGGCGCGGCATGCACGGTGAATACAAGGTCCCGGGCGGCAAACTGGTGGTGGTCGACTTGGACGAAGTCGACGGCAGGCTGAGCGGCGTAAGGCTCTCGGGGGACTTCTTCCTCGAGCCCGACGACCTCCTGGAGCGGATCGATGCCGCGCTCGAGGGCGCCCCCGCCGGGCTCGACATCGAGGCGCTGGCGGCGCGGGTCAGGGCCGCGCTGCCGGCCGACGCGACCCTGCTCGGCCTGACCCCCGAGGCGGTCGGGGTGGTAGTGCGCCGTGCACTGGCACAGGCCAGCGAGTGGCGCGATCACCGCTTCAGCCTGATCCACCGCGCCCCGGAGGCGCCCGCGCTGCACATGGCGCTCGACCAGGTGCTCGCCGAGGAGGTCGCCGCCGGCCGGCGCGGTCCGCTGCTCAGGGTGTGGGAATGGGCCAGCCCGGCGGTGATCATCGGCAGCTTCCAGTCGCTCTCCAACGAGGTCGATCTCGACGCCGCCCGTGCGCGCGGCGTCGCGGTGATGCGCAGGATCAGCGGCGGTGGCGCGATGTTCGTCGAGCCGGGCAACACCATCACCTGGTCGCTGGTGGTGCCGGAGTCGCTGGTCCAGGGGCTGAGCCTGGTCGACAGCTACGCCTTCCTCGACGACTGGGTGATCAATGCGCTCCAGGAGCTCGGCATCGAGGCCCGGTACGTACCGATCAACGACATCGTCTCGCCCGCCGGCAAGATCGCAGGCGCTGCGCAAAAGCGCCTGCGCGGGGCGGTGCTCCACCATGTGACCATGGCCTACGACATCGACGTCGATGCGATGCTCGCGGTGCTGCGGATCGGCAAGGAGAAGATCTCCGACAAGGGGATCAAGAGCTCGGGCAAGCGTGTCGACCCGCTCAAAAGCCAGACCGGGCTGCCCCGCGACGAGATCATCAGTCGCATGTCCGCCTCCTTCGCCGCCCGCGCAGGCCTCGAGCCCGGCGAGCTCACCGCCGCTGAGCTCGAGCGCGCCGAACGCCTGGCCAGGGAAAAGTTCGAGGATCCCGCCTGGCTCGCCCGGGTGCCTTGAGCGAGCCAGGGCCCCCATGGGCTTCGAATTGGTGAAACCCTGTGCGGGTGACCATCGACGATGAAGACCAACTACAACGACAACCACTGAAGACAACCAGGAGCCTTCATGCCCACTCTCTCTTTCGAACTCACCGGCCACGGACCGATCCAGGTCGCCATCGATCAACTGGTGATCGCCGGCTGGGCCGGGCGCGACCAGGCGGCGGTCGAGGCACACATCGCCGAGCTTGCCGAGCTCGGCGTACCGCGCCCGAGCCAGGTGCCGTGCTTCTACCGCCTCGCCGCCAGCCTGCTCAGTAGCGACCAACGGCTGCAGACGCCGGGGCGAAACTCCTCCGGCGAGGCCGAGGTGGTGCTGATCCAGGCGCCCGAAGGCCTGCTGCTCGGCATCGGCTCGGACCACACCGACCGCAAGGTGGAGAGCTACGACGTCACCGTCTCCAAGCAGCTCTGCGCCAAACCGATCGGCCTTGAGCTCTGGCGCTTCGAGGAGGTCGCGCCACACTGGGAGCGTCTGCAACTCAAGTGCTGGCGCAGCCGCGATGGCGCGGACGAGCTCTACCAGGATGGCGAAGTGGCGAGCCTGCTCGACCCTCGCGACCTGATCCAGCGCCTCACCGGCGGTGAACGGCTGCCGACCGGCTGGGCGATGTTCTGCGGTACTCAGCCGGTGATCGGCGAGCTCGGCCACGGCGAGGCCTTCGAGGTTGCGCTGGTCGACCCGGTGCTCGGCCGCGAGCTGCGCCACCGCTACCAGGTCGAGGCGCTGGAGGTGGCGTCATGAGCTAAGCGACGCTGATCGGGCGCGGGATAACGCTCGATGCTACGGCCTCACCGATTCAGACGAAAAGCCACGATCGATGATCATTTCTTGCACGCCGGTGAATCATCATCAGCACCGAACTCAAGGCATGCAGAGGTGCCCATGCGTAATCAACGATTGCTGGCGATGCTTCTCAGTACGCTGCTGCTCGCCTCGCCGCTCGCCATGGCGCAGCAGAACGGCCACTCCCAGGGCCAGCATCAGGCCCAGGGCGGTCAGGGGCAGAGCAAGAATGGTGGCCACGGCCAGGGCGGGTCACGACAGGGCGGGCAGAACCAGGCGAAGCGCCAAGGGCCGAGTCCTCACCAGGATTGGCAGCGTGGCCAGGCGGTGCCGCAGCAGTATCGCGGCGGCAACTACGTGGTCAACGATTGGCGCTCGCGCAATCTGGCGCCGCCACCGAGCGGCCAGCACTGGCTACAGGTGAACGGCGACTTCGTCCTCGCCGCGATCGCCACCGGCGTGATCTATTCGATCATCAGCCGCTGACCAGCCACTCCCTCCTCCGAAGTCCGAAAACGTCAGCCAGGGGATGCCGCCATCCCCTGGCTCGCACCGAACCACTCATGCCGGCGCCGATCCTCGGCAACGCCCCGCTCGGCGAGCAGCCGCTCGATCTCGGCCATGAAGCCGGCCGGGCCGACGAAATAGCAGCTCGGCAGAGCCTCTCTAGGCGGCAGATAGCAATCAAGCAGCGCACCATCTATCCGTCCCCGCAGCGCGGGATCACCGCCCCGGCTGTAGCGCGTGACCGGCGTGAAACGCTCCGGCCAAAGGCCCGCCAGAGCAGCGGTCTCGTCGGCGAAGGCATGGTGCTGCGGATCCCGGGCGCCGTGCAGATAGACGACCCGGCGACCAAACGCCAGCGCCCGTTTGGCAAGGCCCAGCATCGGTGTCTGGCCGATACCGGCGCTGATCAGCACCACCGGCCCATCGCCTTGGTCGAGGGTGAGCAGGCCGGTAGGCGGGGAGAGCAGCAGGGTGTCGCCGATCTCGAGTCGATCATGTAGATAGCGGCTGACCACGCCCTGCGGGTGGCGCCGCACACTGATCCGGTAGTGCGCCGCGTCGCGGTCGGAAGTCAGGCTGTACTGGCGCGGATGGCGCTGCCCGTCGATCTCAGCCACCACGCCAAGGTACTGCCCCGGCTCACCGGCGAGGATCGCGCCGCCGTCGCGGGGCGCCAGATGAAACGAAGCGATTCCATCCGCCTCATCGACCCGCGCGACCAGTTGGAACGGCCGCAGCCCTTGCCATCCGCCACTGCTTGCGGCGAGTGCCTGGTACTGGCGACGCTCGGCGCCGATCATCCGCTCGGCGAGCTCGTCGTAGAGCGCGCGCCAGGCCGCAGCGACTTCCGCATCCAACGGCTCGCCCAGCACTTCGCCCAGCACTTCGCCGACCGCATCGAGCAGGCAGTCACCGACCAGCGGGTAATGCTCGGGCCGCACCGACAGCGACACATGCTTGTGCACCGCCGGGGCGATCACCGCGTCCGCGCAGCGAGGGTCCTGCCGGGCGATGACGTACTCGAGCACCATCCGCGCCAGCGCACGGGGCTGCGCTCCACTACGCTGGTGGGCGGGGTTGAACATCGCCACCACCTCGGGGTGGCGAGCGAACAGCAGCGGATAGAACCGCGCAGTGATCCGCTCGAGATGTTCGGCGACCAACGCGGCCGTCTGGGAAATGAGGGTTTCCTGGGTGAGGGTAGGCATGCGAATCTCCGTGGAAGCTGGCCCCTGTGGCCATTCATCCAGCTGCTTGGCAAGCCGCATGCCAATCTTCAATCAATTGAAAATCATGAATATTTTCTCCGCAGAGGGTCATTTAGACCTCGCCAGGCAGGAGTCGAAATGACCCTGGATGTACAAATGACTCCGCTATATGCGGCCCTCGCTGCGCTGCTCCAGGCCTTCGAGCGGCGAAGCGCACCGCCCTGGCAGACGGTGCTCGAGGCGGTGATCCGCCGCTATGCCTGCGATGCGGCCACGCTAATGGTCGCGATCGACGACCGGATGCTGCGACCGGTGGCGATTCACGGCCTGCCGCTCGAAGTGCTCGGGCGCCATTACGGTCTCGACGACAACCCTCGTCTGGAGCGGATTGCGGCGGCGAACGGCGTACACCGCTTCGCCGCCGACGAGCCGCTGCCCGACCCCTTCGATGGACTGCTCTCGCCCCGAGGCGAGGATAACGGCGAAGACCTGCCTCTACCGCTGGAGGCGCTCGAGCACGTCCACGACTGCATGGGAGTGGCGCTGCGTGATGGCCAGCGGCTGATCGGCATGCTCACCCTGGATGCCCTGAACCCTGGCCAGCTCGATCGGATCGACCACGACGAGCTGCAGGCGGTCGCGGCGTTGCTCGGCACTGGCCTGCACCTGGCCGAGGAGCTCGGCCGCACCCGCGAGCGCCTGGACGCGGTGCTGACCGATACCCTCGGCGAGCGCGAACAGCCGAGGTTGGACGGGCGCAGCCGCGTGATCGCCCGCTTGGACGAGGAGCTGACGATGGTGGCAGCGACCGACTTCGCGGTGCTGGTCGAGGGCGAGACCGGGGTCGGCAAGGAGCGCGTGGCGCGCCTGATCCACCAGCGCTCGCCGCGCAGCACCAGGCCGATGGTGCGGATCAACTGCGCGGCGCTGTCGCCGTCGCTGATCGAAAGCGAACTGTTCGGTCACGCCCGCGGCGCCTTTTCCGGCGCGGTGCGCGACCACCGCGGCCACTTCACCATGGCCGACGGCGGGACCCTGCTGCTCGACGAGATCGGCGAGCTGCCACTGGCGCTGCAGCCCAAGCTGCTGCGCGCGCTGCAGGAAGGCGAGATCCAACCGGTCGGCGCCGAGCGGGTCCAGCGTGTCGATGTGCGCGTGATCTGCGCCACCAACCGTGACCTGGCCGCAGAGGTAGCCGCCGGACGCTTTCGCGCCGATCTGTTCCACCGCCTCGGCGCCTACCCGATCAGCGTGCCTGCGCTGCGCGAGCGCGGCGACGATGTGCTGCTGCTCGCCGGTATCTATCTCGAGGACAACCGCGTCCGCCTTGGGCTGCGCAATCTGCGCCTGTCGCCCGCCGCCGCGGATGCGCTGCTCGGCCACTCCTGGCCGGGCAACGTGCGTGAGCTCGAGCACGTGCTCGGTCGCGCGGCGCTGCGCGCTCGCGGCGAACGCGGCTCGATCGTTACGCTCGAACCCATCCACCTCGGCCTCGGCGCAGGCGAGCCACCCGCCTCCGCCATCGTCGTTCCACCAGCGCCGGCGTCGGATATGCCCGGTGCCGACCTGCGCACCCGGGTCGATGCCTACCAGCGCGGCCTGATCGAGCTAGGGCTGGCCGAAAGCCAAGGCAACTGGGCGGAATGCGCCCGCCGCCTCGGCATCGACAAGAGCAACCTGCATCGGCTGGCCACGAGGCTGGGGCTGAAATGAAGCGACCGGGACAAAATTGAAATAGCCGCGCCCGCTCGAAGCACCCACCGAAGCCGAATATCCACCGGCGGGCAGTGTGCTTCCCAGCCGATCCCTCTATCCTATGGCCCCATCTCAATGGACCATCCGGTCACCGACCGTCGCGACCCGCACACCAGCGGGCCAACCCGATGGCGCTTGACCCGAGACCCAAGCCAGGAAACCGGTTATGTCGCTGTGGCGCATCCTGCGTGAATTCTTCGATCGTCATCGTCGCACCTACGCGCTGGCAGTGCTCTGCCTGCTCGCGGTCGGGATTCTCAACCTGCTGCTGCCCTGGTGGGTCGGCAGGATCGTCGATGCGCTCGCCGCCGGCGAAATGGACCGCACCCGGCTGATCCATAGCGTGCTGGCGCTGCTCTTGGTCGGCGTCTCGATGTATGGACTGCGTTATCTTTGGCGGGTGCTGCTGTTCGGCACCGCCTACCGCCTGGGCGTAGAGCTGCGCGCGCAGTTCTACGCCAAGCTTTTGCGCCTCGACCCCGGCTTCTACCAGCGCCGCAGCAGCGGCGACCTGCTCGCCCGCGCGACCCAGGACATCGACGCCGTGGAGTTCGCCGCGGGCGAAGGGGTGCTGTCGAGCGTCGACGGCGCGATGACCCTGATGCTGGTGCTGGGAATGATGCTGATCAGCATCGACGCGCCCTTGACCCTGGTCGCGATCGTGCCGTTCCCGCTGATGGCGTGGGGTTTCTATCGTATCGCCAAGCGGGTGCAAGCCCGCTTCGGCGTCGCCCTGGAGCGCTTCTCGAGGCTCAACGAGCGTACCCAGGAGGCGTTCTCCGGCATCCGCACGCTGAAGAGCCATGCCTTGATCGAAGCGGAGATCGAGGACTTCGAGCATCGCGCCCGCGCCACCGCCGAGGCCGATTTCCAGGTCCAGCGGATGGAGGCGCGCTACGAGCCGGTGGTGTTCATCGCCCTCGCCTCGGCGACGCTCTTGACCTTGGTGGTCGGAAGCCTGCGGCTCGACGCGGGGGCGCTGACCCTCGGCGGCTTGACTAGCTTCACCCTCTACCTGGTGCAGCTGATCTGGCCGATGTTCGCGATCGGCTGGTGCTTGAACCTGCTCCAGCGCGGCGAGGCCGGAGCACGGCGGCTGTTCGACGTGTTCGACGAGACCGAGGCGGTCGCGGACCACGGGCAGATCACCCGGGTCGACGCGACCGAGCTCAGCGTCGAGATCGAACGCTTCGCCTATCCAGGGGATGCGCATCCCACGCTCGAGGGAATCTCGCTGCGCCTCGCACCGGGCCAGACCGTCGGCGTGGTCGGCCACACCGGCAGCGGCAAGAGCACCCTGCTCAAGCTGCTGATGCGCCAGTATCCGCTCGAACACGGGCGGATCACCCTCGGCGGAGAGCCGATCGAGGCCTACCGGCTGGATACGCTGCGCACCGCCTTCGCCTACGTGCCCCAGGACGCCTTCCTGTTCGCGGCCAGCCTCGCCGACAACCTGCGTCTCGGGCGTCCTGACGCGGACCAGCAGGCGCTTAACGCCGCGCTCGCGGCCGCGGCGTTCGAACATGACCTCAACGCGCTGCCGCAGGGGCTCGAGACACCGATCGGCGAACGCGGGGTGACGCTCTCGGGTGGCCAGCGCCAGCGGGTCGCGCTGGCGCGGGCGCTGCTCAAGGACGCGCCGATCCTGCTGCTCGACGACACCCTTTCAGCGGTCGACTACGCCACCGAGCGCCGCTTGCTGGCCACGCTGAACGAGGATCGAGGGCGGCGCACGCGACTGATCGTCAGCCACCGGCTGTCGGCGGTCGCCGCTGCCGACCAGATCCTGGTGCTCGACCAGGGCCGGGTGGTCGAGCGCGGCAGCCACGCCGAACTGCTCTCCATCGACGGCCTCTACGCTGCGCTCTGGCGCGAGCAGGCCGCCGCCCGCGAGCGTCATCCGCTGGAGGAGAGCCTGCGATGAACCGACGCCTGCGTACCCTGCTGCTGCAGCCACTGCTCGATCGCCCGCGCCAGCTGCTGATCGCCTTCGCCCTGCTGGTCGGTGCCACTGCGCTCGATGTCTGCGGGCCCTGGCTGACCCAGTACTACATCGATCGGCACCTGGTGCCCGGCGACTTCGCCATCGCCCCGCTGGCGCTCTTGGTGATCCTCTACATCTCGAGCCAGTGTCTCGCCGCGCTCGGGCGCTACCTGCAGACCCTGCGCTTCGCCCGGCTGGCGATCGAGGCGGTGCGCGAGCTGCGCAGCCGGATCTTCCGCCATCTCCTGCAGCAGCCCCAGAGCCGGCTCGACGCCACGCCGACCGGTGAGCTGATCAGCCGGGTGACCAGCGATACCGATGCGCTGCGCGAGCTCTACGTCGGCTTCCTCGCCTCGGTGCTGCAGAACCTGGTGCTGCTGATCGGCATCCTGGTCGCGATGACGCTGATGGACCCGCGGCTGACCGCCATCGCTGTCCTGCTGATCCCCGCGGGAATCGCGACGATCTGGGCCTACCAGCGGCTCTCGGTGGCCGCGGCGATGAAGGTCCGCCAGCTGCGCGCCGAACAGAGCGCACGGCTGGTCGATGCGGTGCAGGGGATCGCGGTGATCCAGGCCTATCGCCAGGGCCAGCGTTTTCTCGAGCGCTTCGATGCCATCGGCCAGCGCCAGTACACCGCAAGGATGCGCATGGTGCGGATCGGCTCGCTGCTGCTGCGCTCGGCGATCGATCTGCTCGGCATGCTGGTGCTGGCGGCGCTGCTGTTCGGCTATGGCATCACCCATATCGACAGCGGCGGCGATGCGATAGGTATCGGTGTGCTCTACGCCTTCATCACCTATCTTGGACGAGTATCCGAACCATTGATCGATATCTCGCAACGCTTCAATCTGTTCCAGCAGGCGAGCGTCGCTGGAACCCGGCTGCTCGACGTGCTCGATTGGCCGCTCGAGCGCCTCGGCGAGGACAAGGCGCCGATCGGGGATGCGCGAATCGAGCTCGAAGGGGTTCGCTTCCGCCACGATGGCGCGGCGAGCGACACGCTGCACGGCTTGGACGCGATGATTCCCGCCGGCGCGTTCATCGGTGTGGTCGGCGCCACCGGCAGCGGCAGCGGCAGCGGCAAGTCGACCCTGCTCGACCTGCTCTGTGGCTTGAAGCGCCCGACCGCCGGCCGAGTGACCATCGACGGCAGGCCGCTGGCGGAGATCGACCGCGCCACCCTCAGCGAAGCGGTGGCGGTGGTACCGCAAGAGCCGTTCCTGCGCTCGACCACGCTGCGCGACAACCTGCTGCTCGGCGGCGAGGCCAGCGAGGAGCGCCTTGAGCAGGCGCTGCGCGATGCCCGCCTGGCGACGCTGGTCGAACGCCTCCCCAAGGGGTTGGATACACCGCTCGGCGAGCGAGGGCTTTCGCTCTCCTCGGGTGAACGCCAGCTACTCGCGCTGGCCCGGGCGCTGCTGCGCCAGCCCCGCGTGCTGCTGCTTGACGAGGCCACCGCCAGCGTCGACAGCGCCACCGAATCGGAGCTGTCGAAGGCGCTGGACCTGCTGCGCGGCCGGGTGACCTTGGTGGTGGTCGCCCATCGCCTGGCGACGATCCGCGAGGCGGACCAGATCCTGGTGATGAATCAGGGCAGGATCGAGGAGCGCGGTACCCATGAGGAGCTGCTCGCGCGTCCCGAAGGCGCCTACCGCGCCCTGTGGCGCTCTGCCGCGCAGGGCGCGGATGCGATCGGATGAGACCCCAGCGGGCGAAAATTGGGTCATTTTGAACGCGGGCTAGTGGAACGCCTGCAAACATACGTTATCGTATGTTTCTTGCAAACGAGCGCCCCTCTTTCATACCGGAGAAAGGATGACCACGCTCTTCACCGTCGATGATCAAGCGCCCTCCCGCTCGCGGATCCGTATCTGCGTCGAGTGCGATCTCGTCAGCGACGTACCGCCGCTCTCCGCCGGCGAGCGTTCGCGCTGCCCGCGCTGTGGTCATCGGCTGGCGACTCGCATGTTCACGCCGATCGACCACACCCTGGCCTACGCGATCGCGGCGGTGATCATGCTCGCGCTGTCGCTGAGCTTCTCGTTCATCTCGTTCTCCTCGACCGGCATCGAGCAGAGCATGCATCTGGTCGATGCGATCACCGTCACCCTCGAGCAGCGCTATGGGTTCCTCTCCTTCTGCTTCCTGGTCGGCGTGCTGGCCCTGCCATTCGTCTACCTGATGCTGGTGATCTACCTGCACGTCAGCCTGGCACTCGACCATCGTCCGCCCGGCGGGGTCTACATCGCCAGGAGCCTCTCGCGCATGCAGCCATGGGTGATGGCCGACATCTTCATCGTCGGCGTACTGGTCAGCCTGGTGAAGATCATGTCGCTCGCGACGATCGGCTTCGGTCCGGCGTTCTGGGCGTTCTGCATCTTCTCGCTGCTGCTGCTCACCACCACCCAGAGCGTCGACCGCGATTGGCTGTTCAAGCGGATGTGCGGGCCGATCCTCACCCCTGAACCGGAACCCGGCCGCGGCGCGCTGGCCCAGGGGTTCACCAGCTGCCACGCCTGCGGCCAGCCAGGCCAGGTCGACGAACACGGCAAGGGGCGCTGCCGGCGCTGCGGCGAGGCGCTGCACGCGCGCACCAAGCGCAGCGTCCAGCTCACCCTGGCGCTGGTGATCACCTCGTTCATTTTCTACATCCCATCGATGGCGCTGCCGGTGATGATCATCACCCAGTTCGGCCATCCCGAACCGCAGACGATCATCGGCGGCGTGCTGCTGCTGCTCTCGCATGGGGACTATCCGGTGGCACTGGTGATCTTCTTCGCCAGCGTCATGGTGCCGGTGGCGAAGGTCATGGCACTTACGTGGCTGTGCCGGAAGACCCGCAAGCCGGAGCCCTTCCGCCCCGGTCCGCGGATGAAGCTCTACCGCCTCACCGAATTCATCGGCCGCTGGTCGATGATCGACGTCTTCGTCGTCACCGTGCTCGCGGCGATGGTCCAGCTCGGTAATCTGATGAACATCGTTCCCGGCCATGGCGTGGTCGCTTTCGGCCTGGTGGTGGTGGTCACCATGATCGCTGCGATGTGCTTCGATCCCAGGCTGTTGTGGGATGCTGTCGACCCGCAGCAGACCAGCCAGCGCCATGTCGCTACCCGGGCAGCCAGGCTGTCGCCCGCCCCTCCATCCTCAGGACAGGAAGTCACCCGATGAGCGACTCCGCTCCCAAGGCGCGCATCAAACGTCTCAGCGACTACATCTCGCCGGTCTGGTTCGTGCCGCTGCTCGCGGCACTGATCGGGCTGTGGATGCTGATCCATACCCTCTCCCAGCGCGGGCCGGAGGTCACGCTGACGATCCAGAACGCCGATGGGATCGAGGCCGGCACCAGGATTCGCGCCCGCAGCGTGGAGGTCGGGCAGGTCGAGTCGGTGGAACTCTCGGACGATGCCTCCCACGCGGTGATGAAGGCGCGGATGACCCCCGATGCCGCGCGCCTGCTCGGCGACGACGCCCAGTTCTGGGTGGTCAAGCCGCGGATCGGCCGCGATGGCATCAGCGGGCTCGGCACGGTGCTCTCGGGCGCCTACATCGAGCTGCAGCCGGATACCAGTGGAGAAGGAGACAAAGACGAGTTCCAGGTACTCGACCAGCCACCGGTCGCGCCCTCGGATGCAGCGGGCCTGCGCATTCGTCTCGACAGCAAAAACGGCAACGCGCTGAGCGTCGGCGACCCGGTGGTGTTCCAGGGCTATACCGTCGGCAGGGTGGAGGCTTCTAACTTCGACGCCGAGCAGCGCGTCGTCCATTACGACCTCTATATCTTCAGCAACTATACGTCGCTGGTGACCGCCAATACCCATTTCTGGGTGACTTCGGGCGTCAACTTCGACATCACCTCGGAGGGGGTCAACCTCAACGTCGGCTCCCTCGAGACGCTGATCAGCGGCGGGGTGACCTTCGACGTCGCCGAAGGCGTCGATCCTGGCGAGCCGGTCGAAGACGGCGCCGCCTTCGACCTGTTCTCCAACGAAGAGCAGGCGAGCCTCGGCAGCTACAACCAGTATCTCGAGTACGTGCTGCTGCTCGACGACTCGATCCGTGGACTCAGCGCCGGCGCACCGGTCGAATACCGCGGCGTGCGGGTAGGCACGGTCGAGGCGCTGCCGTGGCGGATCAACCGCCTGGCCGACAACCACCTGAGCGGCTTCCGCATACCGGTACTGATCCGGATCGAGCCGCAGCGGCTGCAGCCGGTGGTCACTGCCGAGGACCTCGAGCGCACCCGCGGCGTATTCGCGCGGATGATCAACAACGGCATGCGTGCGTCGCTGGCGACCGCCAACCTGGTCACCGGTGCGCTCTACATCGACCTCGACTTCGTCGGCAGCGCTGACGACGGTTCGACGCAGGTGGCGAACTTCGAGGGCAAGCCGGTGTTCCCGAGCACCCAGAGCGGCTTCGGCCAGGTCACCGGAAAAGTCTCGGCGCTGCTCGACAAGGTCAACCAGCTCGATATCGAGAACACCATCACCAACCTCAACGCGACCCTGGGCAGCTCCAATGCCCTGGTCCAGCAGCTCAACACCACCACGGAAGGGCTGAACCAGCTGCTCAACGATCCGGCGATGCGCTCGCTGCCAAGCGACGTCCAGTCGTCGCTCCAAGCGATCGAGCACACGCTCCAGGGCTTCGACCCGCAGGCTCCGGCCTATCGCGACCTGCGCGCGACGATCCAGCAGCTCGACCAGCTGCTGCGCAGCCTGCAACCCGCGGCGAGAACGATCAGCGACAAGCCCAATTCGCTGATCTTCAACCGCGGCCAGATCGACGACCCGCAACCGAGGGCACGCCAATGACCGCTCCGCTTTCCGCCCATTCGCTGCGCGCGTGCGCAGGCATCGCCCTGCTCGCCCTGCTCGCCGGCTGCGGCGGCGATTCCACTACGCTGCGCTACTACAGCCTGCCGGAGTACAGCGCACCGCCCCCCGCGCCTTCCGCCGTGCTGCCGCCGCGGGCGGAGCCGCAGAGCCTGTCGGTAGCACCGGTGGTGCTCTCGACCTACCTGCGCGGCAGCGGGATCGTCTACCAGCTGAGCCCGGTGGAATACAGCGAGGCCCAGGCCAACCTCTGGGCCGGGGATCTCTCCGAGCAGCTGACCCGGTCCTTGCGCGAGCAGCTGGCCAATCGACTGCCCGGCCATCAGCTGCTGCCGGCGAATGCCAGCGGCCAGGCCGAGCAGCGGCTCGAAGTGGAACTCGACCAGTTCCAGGGCCGCTACGATGGAGAGGCCGTGATCCAAGGCCGCTACCAGCTCTACGACGACCAGCAGCGGCTACTGGTCGAGCGTCCCCTCGCGCTCACCGTGCCGCTCGCCGACGACGGCTATCCGGCGCTGGTCGAGGCGCTGGGCGCCGGCTGGAAGAGCGCCGGCGAGCAGATCGCCACCACCATCATGCGTCAATCCGCACCCAACTCGCCGGTGACCCGGGAGATCGAGCCGCGCATGGAGTATCCACCGCAGCAGCCGCCGGCCCGGCAGGCCCCGGGCTCGCAGGACTGAGCGAGAAAAGCTGATCGAGCAGAACTAACCAAGAAAGACCGATAGCAAGGCACGCCGTGGCGCAGTCCCGGCGTGCCTTGCCTGTGCCTCCTTTCCCCCTTCAAGCCTCCAGCTGTCACGCTTCCTTAATCAACGCTCATTAGGGTGGATCGCGCTCCTTCGGGATATCCATCGGAACGTTCAAGGAAGCGCCATGCACGCCGCACCCAAAGCGACATCTGCCCGCCGTCACCTGCTGCCGCTCGTCACCGCCGTCTGCCTGCTCGGCACCACCCCTGCCTGGGCTGCGACGGAAATCCAGTTCTGGCATGCGATGACCGGAGAGCTTGCGGACAAGATCGACGCGATCGCCCGCGACTTCAACGCAAGTCAGCCGGACTACGTGGTCGAACCCTCCTACCGGGGCAACTACAGTGAAACCATGACCGGGGCGATCGCCGCCTTCCGCGCAGGCCAGGCGCCGACCATCGTGCAGATCTTCGAGGTCGGCACGGCGACGATGATGGCCGCCCGTGGCGCCACCGAGCCGGTCTACCAGCTGATGGAGCAGTCGAACCAGCCCTTCGATCCGAGCGCCTACCTGCCCGCGGTGACCGGCTACTACTCGAGCGCCGATGGCCAGATGCTGTCGATGCCGTTCAACTCCTCGACGCCGGTGCTCTACGTCAATCGCACGATCCTCGACCAGGCGGGGGTCGATGAGGTACCGCGTACCTGGGAAGCGCTCGGCGATGCGCTCCAGCGAGTGATCGACTCGGGTGCCGCGCGCTGCGGCCTCACCACCACCTGGCCTTCGTGGATCCAGCTCGAGAACTACGCTGCGCGACACGACCTGCCGTTCGCTACCGAAGCCAACGGCTTCGCTGGGCTGGATACCCGGCTTGCATTCGACACCCCGGAAATCGCCGCCCACCTCCAGCGCCTGGTCGACTGGCAGCAGGACGGCCGATTCCGCTACGGCGGACGGGTCGACGATGCGATGCCGATGTTCTACAGCGGCCAATGCGCGATGATCACCGCCTCCTCGGCCTCGCTGGCCGGGATCCGCGCCAACGCCCAGGCCTTCGACTTCGAGGTGGCGCCGCTGCCGTGGTCCACCACCGCGCTCGAACACCAAGGTCGCGAGCAGCCGCTCAACACCATCATCGGCGGCGCATCGCTTTGGGTGATGGCGGGCAAGAGCGCGGAGGAGAACGCTGCCGCGGCGAGCTTCTTCCACTACCTATCATCGCCCGAGGTGCAGGCCGACTGGCACCAGTTCTCCGGCTATCTGCCGATCACCGAGGCCGCGTACGAGCTGACCCGCGAATCCGGCTTCTACGAGCAGCACCCCGGAACCGGCACGGCGATCGAGCAGCTCACCTCGAGCGAGCCGAGCGACAATTCGCGCGGGCTGCGGCTCGGCAACATGGTCCAGGTCCGCGATGTGATCGAAGAGGAGCTCGAACGCGTATTCAGCGGCGCCCAGACCGTGCAGGAGGGGCTCGATAACGCAGTGCGCCGCGGTAACCAGCTGCTCGAGCGCTTCCAGCGCGCCAACGGCTGAGCCCCAGCGAGATGACCACGTTCCAACGCCACCGCTTCACTCCCTGGCTGCTGCTCGCGCCACAGCTTGTGGTCATCGCCGTGTTCTTCTTCTGGCCGGCGAGCCAGGCGCTTTACCAGTCGCTCTACGTCCAGGACCCGTTCGGCCTCAGCGCCACCTTCGCCGGGCTGGACAACTTCATCCAGGTACTGGTCGACCCAGAGTATCGCCGCGCACTCGGCGTAACGGTGGTGTTCAGCGCTTCGGTGGCCCTGCTGGCGCTCTCGGTCGCGCTCCTGCTCGCGGTGCTCGCTGATCGGGTGGTCAAGGGCGCGCGCGGCTATCGCACCCTGCTGGTATGGCCGTATGCGGTCGCGCCGGCGGTCGCCGGCGTACTGTGGATGTTCCTGTTCGATCCTACCCTGGGGGTGCTCAGCGCCATGCTCGGCACGCTCGGCGTGGACTGGAACCACCGGCTCGACGGCGGCCAAGCGCTGGCGCTGGTGATCATCGCCTCGGTGTGGAAGCAGGTCAGCTACAACTTCGTATTCTTCCTCGCAGGCCTCCAGGCGATTCCCAAGAGCCTGCTCGAAGCCGCGGCGATCGACGCCGCGGGCCCCTGGAAACGGTTCTGGACGATCACCTTCCCGCTGCTCTCGCCGACCACCTTCTTCCTGCTGGTGATGAACACGACCTACGCCTTCTTCGATACCTTCGGCACCATCGACGCCACCACCGGCGGTGGCCCGGGCGGGGCGACGCGAACGCTGATCTACAAGGTGTTCGAGGATGGCTTCGTCGGTTACGACCTGGGCGCAAGTGCTGCGCAGTCGGTGATCCTGATGCTGTTGGTAGGTGCGCTGACGCTGGTCCAGTTCCGCTACATCGAACGCAAGGTGCACTACTGATGCGCTACCGTCGCCCCGGCCTCGACCTGCTCAGCCACGCCCTGCTGCTACTCTCGATCGCGATGTTCCTGTTCCCGGTATGGATGGCGCTGACCGCCGCCACCCATACCCGCGCCGAGCTCTATACCGGCATCGCGCCGCTGTGGTTCGGCGGTGAAGGCATCGACAACTTCATCGCCGTGCTGAGAGATCCGGTCGGCCGGCTCGGGGTCAGCGTCTCCCAGCTGCTGTTCAACTCGCTGGTGATGGCGCTCGGTATCGCGGTGGGCAAGATCGTGATCGCGATCCTCGCCGCCTATGCGGTGGTGTTCTTCCGCTTTCGGGGGCGGATGCTGTGCTTCTGGGCGATCTTCGTCACCCTGATGCTGCCGGTCGAGGTGCGGATCATGCCGACCTACCAGGTGGTCTCCGATCTCGGCCTGCTCAACTCCTACGCCGGCCTGATCCTGCCGCTGATCGCCAGTGCCACCGCCACCTTCCTGTTCCGCCAGTTCTACCTCACCGTGCCGCCGGAGCTGCTCGAGGCGGCACGGGTCGACGGCGCCGGGCCGTGGAAGTTCCTTTGCGACATCCTGCTGCCGCTGTCGAAGACCAACGTCGCCGCGCTGTTCGTGATCATGTTCCTCTACGGCTGGAACCAGTATCTATGGCCTTTGATGATCACCACCGATACCGCCTATACCACCGCGGTGGTCAGCCTCAAGCAGATGGCCACCGGGGGCGACAACCTGGTGCCCTGGCAGACGGTGATGGCCACTGCGCTGCTGGCCCTGCTACCGCCGGTGGCGGTGATCGTCACGATGCAGCGCTATTTCGTCAAAGGGCTGGTGGACAGCGAGAAATGAGCACCCTCCATCACCGACGCCAAGGAAACGAGCCATGGCCACCCTGACTCTCGATGCACTGAACAAGCGCTACCCCAACGGCAACGCCGCGCTCCTCGGTATCGACCTCAGCGTCGAGGACGGCGAGATGATCGTCATCGTCGGCCCCTCGGGCTGCGGCAAGTCGACCTTGCTGCGCTGCCTGGCGGGGCTCGAAACGATCAGCGAGGGGGAGCTCAAGATCGATGGCGAGCGGGTCAACGAGCGCGAGCCGGCGGAGCGCGACATCGCGATGGTGTTCCAGAACTACGCGCTCTATCCGCATATGAGCGTGGCCGAGAACATGGCCTATGCGCTGAAGAATCGAGGCGTGCCCAAGCCCGCGCGCGAAGCCAAGGTACGCGAGACCGCGCGGGTGCTCGGGCTCGAAGCCCTGCTCGACCGGCGCCCTCGTCAGCTCTCCGGCGGCCAGCGCCAGCGGGTGGCGATGGGCCGGGCGATCGTACGCGAACCCAAGGTGTTCTTGTTCGACGAGCCGCTCTCCAACCTCGATGCCGCGCTCAGGGTGCAGATGCGCCTGGAGATCCGCCGGCTGCAAAAGCGGCTGGGCACCACCGCGATCTACGTCACCCATGACCAGGTGGAGGCGATGACGCTGGCGGACCGGCTGGTGGTGATGAACGCAGGCCGAGTCGAGCAGATCGGCACGCCGATGACGCTCTATCAGCGCCCGGCGACTCGCTTCGTCGCCGGATTCATCGGCTCTCCAGCGATGAACTTCCTGCCCCTGGAGCAGGGCGCCGCAGGCTGGCGGCTACCCGGCGGCGCATGCCTGGAGCTCGAAGGGTTCGAAGGGCGGCCGAGCAGTCTCGGGGTGAGGCCGGAACATCTGCGCGAAAGCGACGCTGAGACGGCACTGTTCGATGTCCGGGTCGAGCTGATCGAGCCGCTCGGCGCCGATACCCTGGCCTACTGCCGGCTCGATGGCACCGCCACGCCGCTGGTGGTGCGACTCGACGGCGCGCGGCAGCTGGATGAAGGCGAGCGCCTGCGCCTCGACGCCGGAATCGACCGACTGCACCTGTTCGATGCCGAAGGACGACGCCTCGAGCGCCGCTCTCTCGATCACGGCAGGGCGCCGCTGCTCCCGCTCAGCGCCAGCCTTTGAGCGCGAGAGCGGCGCCTACTCTTCCACCCACCAGTCGAGGTGATGGCTGGCGCCGCCGCCATAGAAAGCGGCGAGGTGGTCGAAGCTCTGCCTGAGCTCGTCATCGAGCCGCCACGGTGGGTTGAACAGCAGCATGCCGGAGCCGTACATGCCGCGCCCCTTGCCGGGATCGCGATAGCGCAGTTCGCTGCGCAACAGCTTGCGCAGCCCGGTCGCCCGGCTCGCCTCGAGCAGTTCGAGATGGCGCTCCTCCGGCAGCAGCGGATACCAGATCGCGACCACCGCATGGCGCGCCTTGGCGCCGATCTTGCCGAGGGTTTCGGCGACGGTCAGATAGTCACGCTTGATCTCGTAGGAGGGGTCGATCAGCACGCACAGTCGTGGCGTCGGCACCGGCAAATGCTTGACCACCGCCTCGAGTCCATCGGCGAAGTGCCGCCGCGCAGCGACTGGCAGCCCGCCCGCGGCGACGCTCAGGTCGTCGAGATGGGCGTATTCACGCGGGTGCAGCTCATAGAGCTCGAGGCGATCGCCCTCGCGCATCATTTGCGCGAACCACCAGGGCGAGCCCGGGTAGCATTCGAGTTTCATCCGTGGATTGAGCAGATCGAGCGCGGCGAGCCAATCATCGAGCAGCTCGTCGTCCTGGAGACGGTCGCGCGCCTGCCATAGCGGCAGCACCCCGTCGCGGTACTCGCCACCGCGCTGCGTCTCCGCGGCATCGAGCGGGTAGAGCCCGCGCCCGGCGTGGGTATCGACGAAGGTGATCGACGAGGTCTTGGCGGTCATCTGGCGCGAAAGCGCGAACAGCGTCAGGTGCTTGTGGACGTCGGCAATGTTGCCTGCGTGATAGGCATGCTGGTAGGCGAGCACGTCGGGCTCCAAGGGCGCCTCACGCGCCGTGAAAAGGGGCTGATGGAACACGCCAAGGCCAGGAGCGCCGGCGCCGGCGGGCGAGGCAGCGCCTCGCCCGCCTCGACGTTCAGTTACCGATGGTCTGGGTCGGCACGCTCTGGGTCGGTACCGACTGGCCCGGCGTGTACTGTCCCGGTGTGCTCTGCCCCGGTACGTACTGCTGGCCCGGCGAGCCCTGGCCCGGCACGTACTGCTGCGGGGTGATCTGGCCCTGGATCACCTGGTTCGAGTAGTTCGGCGGAATCAGGGTGATGGTCACCCGGCGGTTCTGCTGGCGCCCCTCTTCGCTATCGTTGCTGGCGACGAAGTTCGACGCGCCGTGGCCGGTCATGGTCAGGCGATTGAACGCGATCCCACCGCGGGCGAGATAGTCACCGACCGCCTGGGCGCGCAGCTGGGAGAGCTGCTGGTTGTAGGAAGCCCGACCGGTGGAGTCGGTGTAGCCGTCGATCTGGATGCCGGTATCGGGAAAGTCGCGCAGCACGTTGACCACGCTGTCCATCGCCGGCCCGATCGAGCTCGAGAGCTGGCTCGAGTCATGCGCGAAGAGGATCGCGCTGGGCATGTTGAGCTGCAGTTGGTCGGCGGTACGGGTCACCTGGATGCCGCTGCCACGGGTGGTCTGGCGCAGCTGCTCCTCCTGGCGGTCCATGTAGGCACCGACGCCGGCGCCAAGCACCGAGCCCGCGGCCGCGCCGATCACCGCGCCGCTGGTGTGGCCGCCGGTGGCGAGCCCGATCGCAGTGCCCGCGCCGGCACCGATCAGCGCTCCGCTACCGGTATTGTTGCTGACCCGCTGGCCGGTGTAGGGATCATTGGTCGAGCAGCCGGCCAGTCCCACGGCGGCGGCCAGCGGCAGTGCCAGCCAGAAACGCTTGTTCATCGCATCCTTCCTTCTCTTGGCAGTGCCGGACACCAGGTCATTCGAGCGGTACTCGAGCGGACTCACACAGTGCCAGCAGGTCGTTCAAGAATAGCAGACCCCGTGGGCTCGCCTTGATCCTCCCGGGGTCCTCGGCCAGCAGCGTCATCGACCGCGCCCGCGCAGTCTGGGCGGCGAGGCGCGCGTTGGATAGACCCGTGCGCGCCTGCCAGAGTTCAAGCGGCACCCCCTCGACCAGGCGCAGCGCGTTCATCAGGAACTCGAGCCCGATCTCGTCGCGCTCGATCTGCCGTTGGCCGGCGACGAAGCCGCGCGGGTCGCAGCGGCGCTTGAGATAGGACTCAGGCTGGCGGCTCTTCCAGCGGCGCGTCACGGTGAGTTCGCCATCGGCGTCGCGTCGGCTCAGCTTGCCATGGGCACCGGCGCCGATGCCGAGATAGTCGCCGAAACGCCAGTAGTTGAGGTTGTGCCGCGCGCGCCGGTCCACGCCACCGGCGCGCGCATAGGCGGAAATTTCGTAGCGCTCGAGGCCTGCGGCTTCGAGCCGCGCATGGCCTTCGTCCTGGATGTCGAACAGCGTCTCCTCCTCCGGCAGCCGGGGGGGATGGGAGAAGAACTCGGTGTTCGGCTCGAGCGTCAGCTGGTACCAGGACAGATGCTCGGGCGAAAGCGAAAGGGCGCGCTCGATGTCGGCCAGCGCCCCTTCGACCGACTGCCCCGGCAGGCCATGCATCAGGTCGAGGTTGAAGTTGTAAAACCCCGCCGCGCGCGCCGCCTCGACCGCGCGCTCGGCGTCGTCGCCCGAGTGGATGCGGCCGAGCTCGGCGAGCAGCGCATCGTCGAAGCTCTGGATGCCCAGCGACAGGCGATTGATCCCAGCCTGACGATAGCCCTCGAAGCGCGTGCGCTCGACGGTGCCAGGGTTGGCCTCGAGAGTGATCTCGATCCCCGGCTCGAAGCCGAGCCGGGCCTCGCAGGCCTCGAGCAGCCGGACATAGGCGTCCGGCGACAGCAGGCTCGGCGTACCGCCGCCGATGAAGATGCTGCGCAGCGCCCGCGGCTCGATCAGCGCCAGGTCCTGATCGAGATCCTCGATCAAGGCCTCGACGTACTCGGCTTCAGGCAGCACCGCACCGTGCCCGACCCCGTGGGAGTTGAAGTCGCAGTAAGGACACTTGCGCACGCACCACGGCACATGGACGTAAAGTGCGAGCGGCGGCAGCGCCGCGCGGGCGGTCATCACAGCGCCTTGAGCGACTCGAGCAGCGCCGCCACCGCGCGACCGCGATGGCTCAAGCGGTTCTTCTCGCCAGCGCTCAGCTCCGCCGCGCTTGCACCCTGGTCCGGCAGCCAGAACAGCGAATCATAGCCGAACCCACCCTCGCCCCTCGGCAGCGAGAGGATCTCACCGCGCCAGTCGCGCTGGATCACCAGCGGTGCCGGGTCCTCGGCGTGGCGCAGGTAGACCAGCGCACACCAGTAGCGCGCCTGGCGCTGGCCCTCGGGCACGTCCTTGAGCGCATCGAGCAGCTTGGCGTTGTTGGCGCCATCGTCGGAAGGCTCGCCCGCGTAGCGCGCCGAATAGATCCCCGGCGCACCGTCGAGCACATCGACGGCGAGGCCGGAATCATCGGCCAGCGCCGCCCGACCGCTCGCCTTGGCTGCCGCACGCGCCTTGAGCAGCGCGTTCTCGACGAAGGTCAGCCCGGTCTCCTCGACATCGAGGACGCCGTGGTCGGCCTGGGACGACAGTGAAAATCCAAGCGGCGAAAGCAACGCCTGGAATTCGCGCAGCTTGCCCGGGTTGGCGCTTGCCAGCACCAGTTCGCGTGATGACATCGCGGCGGTTCTCCGTGGGGAATGTCTTGCGGCGAGAAATTCGTTCGCCATGGCGGCGGCCCATTGTAAGCCCTGCCTGGGCGAACGCCAGCGCTAGCCTGCCCGCGGGTGCGCAAGCAAGCCATTCCACCATCATCGCAGCCGTCGCCGTCATCGCTCGCCACCGCGTAGAACCCATTCTCGAGCCTAGGAGGCCAGCACCTCGCGCACTCGCTCCGGGGTGAACGGCGGGGCGCGGAAATGGCGGCCTGTGGCGTCGAACAGCGCGTTGGCGATCGCCGGGGCCACCGGCAGCGAGGCGCTTTCGCCGACCCCCAGCGGTGGCTCGTCGGGGCGCTCGAGCAGATGGACCTCGAACGCCGGTAGCTCACTGAAATCGAGGATCGGATAACCTCCCCACTCGAGGCTCTCGGCGCCCAGGGAGCCGAACTGGACGCGCTCCTTGAGCGTGCGTCCCAGCGCCTGGATCAGATTACCGTGGACCTGGTGGCGCACGCCGGCGGGGTTGACCATCTGCCCCGCGTCTTGGACCAGCACCACGCGCTCGACGCGGACTTCGCCGCTATCGAGCGCCACCGCGAGCTCGACCACCGCGGCCGCCATCGCGGCACCGAAGCCGGGGAAACGGCTGTGCACGTAGTGCGCGTAAGCGAGGCCCCGCCCGCGCACCCAGCGCCCGACCGCCTCATCGCGACGCGCGGGATCGGGACCGGCACGGCGCGGCTGCCAGCCGGCGCGGGCGCCGAGCTCGGCAAGCAGCGTACGGGCGCGCCCACCGATCAGGTAGTCGAGGCGAAACGCCAGCGGATCACGCCCAGCAAGATAGGCGAGCTCGTCGATGAAAGATTCATGGGCGAACACATTGGGCAACGCCGAGACGCCGCGAAGCCACGCCGAGCGCACGATCGGCGCCATGTCCTCGCAGGCGGTGCCGAGGTGCTCGATGGCGTATGGCGGCACCGCACTGCGATCGCCCATCTCGAACACCCGCGGCTCGGCGGGCTCGCGCCCGGTGAGCAGCAGCGCCAGGGTCGGCGCATCGTTGGAGGGGTAGCGGATGACCAGGTCGTAGACCAAAGCGCCACTGGCGAGCCGGCCGCCGCTGACCTCGATCAGCTGGGCGGCTCCCTTCGGCTCCCAGCCGTGTTCGTCGGAACGGCTCAGCTGCACCCGCACCGGGCGCCCCACCGCGCGGGAGAGCAGCGCCGCATCGGCGCAGACGTCATCGGCGCCGTTGCGCCCATAGCAGCCCGAGGCCTCCAGCCGCTTGATCGCGATCGCGCTTTCATCGAGCCCGCACAGGCGCGACAGGTCGGCGCGCAGGCTGTGCGGATTCTGGCTGCCCGACCACAGCGCCAGTCGCGTGCCCTCGCTCGATTCGCGCCAGTCGGCGACTGCGCAGGAGGGGCCTATCGAGGCATGCAGCTGATAGGGCCATAGATAAGTGCGCGACAGCGGCGCGTCGAGCTGCGCCATCGCAGCCTCGACGTCGCCCTCGCGCTTGAGCGTGCGATGGGTTGAGGGCGCGTCACGCAGGGTCACCGCGAGCGCGCGATCGAGATTGGGCAACGGCGGCGGAACCCGCCAGCGGCACGCCAGCCGCTTGGCGGCGAGGATCGCCTGCTCTTCGCGCTCGGCGACCACACCGACGAAATCGCCCTCGACCACCACCGCGACCACGCCCTCGATCTCATCGATCGAGGCGCGGTCGACCTCGATCAGGCTGCGTCCGATGAAGGCGCCGCCATCGCGGCCGACGTAGGGCGGGCGCACCACTCGGCCATGGAGCATGCCCGGCAGGCGCAGGTCATGCACGAACAGGGTTTCGCCGAACACCTTGGCCGGGATGTCGACCCGTGGCATCGCCCGGCCCACCACCCGATAGGCGCTGGCAGGCTTCGGCACCACCGACTCGTCCAGCTCGAGCAGCGCGCGGCGCCCGCGCAGCAGCTCGGCATAATCGAGCCAACCGCCGTCGGGGGCCATGACCACCCCCACCTCGGTCACCAGCGTCTCGACCGGCGCCTCGAGCCGCTCGGCCGCGAACTCGAGCAGCGCACGCCGCGCCTGGGCAGCCGCGATGCGCAGCGGCCTCGCGGCGATCTGGATCGTCGCGCTGGCGATGGTCGGACCCTGGTTGGGCACCTCGTCGGGGTCGCCGAGCACCATGTCGATCCGGGAGAAATCGACCTCCAGCTCCTCGGCGACGATCTGCGCCAGCGCGGTACGGATGCCGGTGCCCAGGTCGACGTGGCCATTGAATGCCAGCACCCGGCCGTCGTCGAACAGCGCGACGAACGGCTCCGGCTCGCACGGCACGTAGCTCGAACGGCTGCCCGGCTGCCCGGGCGCGGGGACGGGAGGTGCCGCGGGGTTACGATAGACGCAAAGCACGCCATCGGCGTCGAACAGCCGGGCGCGGTCGACCCTGGGATTGCGTGAGGCGGTTGAAAAAGCGCTCAAGGAGGCTCCTCCATGGGTCAGCCGGATTGGCGAGGAATCATGATTCGACTGCCCGGGTTCCACGGGCGCGGACCATCAGCGGGTTGATCGCAGCAGCGCCGAGAATCTCATCGATACTGCGTTTTGTCTGCGAAGGTTGCGTACCCAAGCCCTGCCCACGGCTTGGGAACCATCACAGTCATTTGTTATTAAATGAGAAATCCCCAGCCATCCAGAGCCGGCAGGCTTACTTGGTGTCGTTGTCCTGGCTGAAATACAATGTGTACACGCTAGTTCTTGTTTCACCCCTTTCGGCGGACCACCCCATGACCGAGGCCCACCGCTCTTCGCTCGGCAGCTGTCCTGCTGATCAGGACTACGATTTCCACGAGCAAGTCGGCCATCTGCTGCGCAAGGCCTACCAGCGCCACACCGCGATCTTCCAGCGCGAAAGCTGCGACCCACAGCTGACTTCGATCCAGTTCGTCACCCTCTGCACGTTGAGCGAACAGGGCCCACGCTCGTTGGCGGAGATCGTCCGCGCCACGGCGATCGATCCCGCCACCATTCGCGGCGTGATCAAACGGCTCCAGGCTCGCGCTCTGGTCGAGCTCTCCAAGGATGAACTCGACCAGCGCAAAGTGATCGTCAGCGTCACCCCCGAAGGCGAGCGATTGGTGGCAGAGATGGTGCCCCACGCCAAGCGGATCACCGACCTGACCTTCGGGACGCTCAATCACGCCGAGCGAGTAGCGCTACTGATGCTGCTCGAGAAGATGAACGAGAGCGGGGGCTGATCCCCTCGCATGCTTTCGAGCGGGTTCAGCGATTGACCAGCTTGGGCGGCAGCCAGAGCACGATCAGGCAGCTCAGCAGCAGGCAAGCCGCGAAGAACCAGATCGCGAACCTCGCGCTGCCGGTGAGGTCGAGCATGAATCCCATCAACGAGTTGCTGATCAGGCCCGCGATATTGGCCACCGAGATCGCCAGGGCGAAGCCGGTCGCGGCCGCGGTGCCCTTGAGGAAGGTGCCCGGCAGGCTGAAGAACACCGGGATCGCGCCGAAGATCGCGAGCGAGGCAAGCGAGAACAGCGCGACGGTGGCGACCAGCTGGTGGGTGAAGAAGGTGCTGGCGAACATGCTGAACGCGCCGATGATGAAGGGCACGATGATGTGCCAGCGCCGCTCGCGGAAGTGATCCGAACTGAACCCGATCGCCAGCATGCCGAGGACGCCCGCGATGCTCGGGATCGCGGTGAGCACGCCGATATGGAAGGTGTCGGAGACCCCCGTGTCGCGGATGAAGCTCGGCAGCCAGAAGCCGAGCGCGTAGGCCGAAAGCAGGATCGAGAAATCGATGCCACCGAGCAGCCAGACCCTGAGGCTCAGGAAGGCATCCTTGAATGAATGCCTGCCCTCGCCGAGCTCATCGTTGTCATCCTCGAGCCGACGCTGGAGCAGCGCTTTCTGCTCGGCGTCGAGCCAGCGCGCGTCGCTGATGCCGTTGGGCAGCCAAAACAGCGTCACCACGCCGAGCACCACTGTCGGCAAGGCCTCGAGCAGGAACAGCCACTGCCAGCCGGCGAGGCCGTAGCTGCCGTCGAAGAAGTGCATGATTCCCCCCGACAGCGGCCCACCGATTACGCTGGAAAGCGGTAGCCCGATGATGAACAGCGCCATCACCTTGCCGCGCCGGTAGGAGGGGAACCAGCAGGTCAGGTAGTAGAGCACCCCAGGCAGGAAACCCGCCTCGGCGAAACCGAGCAGAAAGCGCAGGGTATAGAAGTGCCAGGGCTCGGTGACCAGCATGGTCATCCCCGAGATGATGCCCCAGGTGACCATGATCCGGGCGATCCAAAGCTTCGCACCGACCCGCGCCAGGATCAGGTTGCTCGGCACTTCGAAGAGGATGTAGCCGACGAAGAACAGCCCCGCGCCGAAACCGTAGATCGAAGCGCTGAAGCCAAGGTCGCTCTCCATCGTCAGGCGCGCGAACCCGACGTTGATCCGGTCGAGGTAGGACATCAGGTAGCAGATGCACAGAAACGGTACCAGCCGCCAGGCGACGCGGCGGTAGAGCGATTGCTCCTGAAGGGTCGCGGCGGGCTGCGCCCGACCGTCGAGCGTTGCGTGGGACATGGAAAGGATTCCTCGCTAGCGACTGCTTTTGATTGTTGACGCTACAGGGACCATGGAGCAATTAACGGGCCTCGCAATCTCGGCCCAGCGATCCGATGTATTCGAGGGTCTCGTCCAGCGAGACGACGTCGCCGTACTTGCTGTCGATGTCGAACAGGTTGGCTTCATGGGGAGCCTGATGCCGATCACCGACGCACTCGCGCACCACCGCGACCCGGAAGCCGTACTGGACCCCGTCGACCGCGGTGGCGCGAATGCAGCCACTGGTCGAGCAGCCGGCGATGACCAGGGTATCGACCCCCAGCGCCACCAGGGTGGAGGCCAGAGAAGTGCCGAAGAAAGCGCTGGCGTACTGCTTGACGATCACCAACTCGCCCGCCGCTGGTGCGACACCCTGGCAAAACTCGGCGAGAGGATTGCCCTCGACCATCGCCTTCATCACCGGCGCCTTCTTGACCCACAGACCGCCGTCGAGAAAGCCCTCGGGCTGGTAGCGGATCGTGGTGTGCACCACCGGAAGGTACGCGTTACGGGCGGCCTCGAGCAACCGCGGCGCCGCCGCCACCGCCTCGACCACACCAGGGGCGTAGAGCGGCGCACCAAAGGTGACGTAGGCGTTGAGAAAATCCACCACCAGCAGCGCCGGCCGCGTGCCGAAGCCGATCCGACTATCCCAAACGCCCTTGTAGTTGTCGACGCAGTTGTCGATCGTGTCGTTCATCGATCCTTCCTCCTCATCACCCGCATCAGCGCTCGGCGCCAGCAAAGGAGAGCCCGAAACGAGCACCGAGCGCGGCAAGAAAACCTTCGAGGTCGTCCCACGGAATCATATGGCCGGCCTTTTCGACTCGAGCGATATGGATGCCGGGTGCGAGCGTCGCGATCTCCTCCTCGTCGGCCGGCTCGATCACCCCGCCACGCCCGGCGACCATCAGCATCGACGGCACCGCGACCGCGGGCAGGTCGGCATGGAAGTCGTCGCGATGGAAATCCTCGAAGGCAGTGACGATCGCAGGCGTATAGCAGGTGTGCAGCCACTCGGCGCGCAGCCTGAGCTGCTCGTCGCTCCAGGTCGGGCAGAAACCGCGCATGGTCTCGATGTCGGCGCCGCGCTCACAGGCCGCGATCGAATCGACGTACCAGGGCAGCTTGCTTGGATACTCGCGCCGCCCGGGGCCGGAGACCGGTGGATCGACCATCACCAGCTGGCTCACTGCGCTGGCGCCGCGCTTGAGCGCGCGGGCGGCGAAGCGCGCGCCCATCGAGTGGCCGAGCAGCACCACATCCTCGAGTCCGAGCGCATCGATCAAGGCAATGACGTCGTCGGCGCATGCATCGGGGCCGTAGTCGAGCCCAGGGCCGGACGCGGAGAGCCCGCGGCCACGCACGTCGAGCACGTAGACGTCGAAGTGGGCGGCGAGACGCTCAGCGACGAAGCCCCAGGTGATCGCCGGGCTGGTGATGCCGGGGATCAGCACCAGCGGGCGGCCGCTGCCGCCGTAACGCAGATAGTGCTGGCGAATGCCGTTGGCGTAGAGGTTGGCGCCATACACCAGCGCGCTCATGCGACGCTCTTCTCGGTCGCGTCGATCGGCTCGGCGTAGACGTCGTAGCCGAACACCCAGGCCGGATCCTCCTGGGTACGCAGCCAAGTGTTGTCGTGGGAGACCTGCTGGACCTTGGAAGCACGCTCGAACCGCCTGTCGCGATAGCAAGCGAAGGCCTGCCGATAGTGCTCGACGCCGAAGGCCTCGAGACAGCGCACCAGCATCGCCGCGTCCTCGATCGCCATCGCCGCACCCTGGGCCATGTGCGGCTTCATCGGGTGGCAAGCGTCGCCCAGCAGCACCATCCGCCCTTTGTGCCACAGCGCCTGCGGGTCACGTTCGAGCAGCGGCCACTTGGTGACCTCCTCGGTGGAGTCGATCAGCGCCTGCACCACCGGGTGGGTATAGTCGGCGAACGCCTCGCGCAGCTCCTCGCGGGAACTCTCGACGAAGGAAGTGCCGTGGTCCCACTCCGGCTCCGGTACGCCGGTGACGTAGTAGTACTCGCGCCGGTCGCCGGTGACGTAATAGACCATCATGTGACGGTCTTCGCTCCACCACTTGACGCAATCCTCGAACGCCGAGAGTTCGAGCTCCTCGATCGCCTCGAGCTTCGCCGCGGGAATGATCGCGCGATGGGCGACCCAGCCGCTGTAAAGCGGCGCCTCCACCCCCAGTAGCGCTTCGCGCAGGGCGGAGTTGACTCCGTCGGCGCCGATCACGATGTCCGCTCGCGCCTTGCTGCCATCGACGAAGCTCAGCTCGACGCCGTCACCGCGTTCCTCGACGCCACTCAGCCGCTTGCCATAATGCAGCCGCTCGGAATCGAGCTGGTCGACCAGCAGCGCATGCAGATCACCCCGGTGCACGGTGATGTAGGCCGCGCCATAGCGGCTGCGCGCATGATCGCCCAGCTCGATCCGCGACATATAGTCACCGCTGGCGCCGTCACGGCTGAACCAGTGGCTCGGGTGCGAGCCCATCGCCTCGAGCTGCTGCTCGACGCCGATCCGGCGCATCACCTTCATCAGGTTGGGGCCCATGTGGATGCCCGCACCCAGGCGCGAGAAGGCTTCGGCCTGCTCGTACACCTGAGTGTCGAATCCAGCCTTCTGCAACAGAGCCGCAACCGCGGCGCCGCCAAGTCCGGCGCCGATCACGGCGATCGTAGGGGTGCTCATCTGTATCTCCCGCGCTTGCTATTGATGTTATCGGGGATCAGGACAGGGGTTGCCCCGGCCGAGAGTTAACAACGTATACGCCTTATCTTTCAGCTGTAAAGGGTGTCTACGCTATATTTTTGCGTCCGCTTAAATTTACCGGATGATCAAAAAACCAGTTCTAATCGAAGAAAAACAAACACAAAACGCCCATAAAAACAGGGATTGAACGCTTTCCCTGTCAACTATGTTTGCCGATCAGATTTCTTCGATGCTATAAGGAATAGCGACTATTAAAGGCGTATACGCCATAAATATGCACCATAACGACAAACCGTTCGCACCTCCTGCACCATCCAGACGCAGCGACCAGGATCAGTGACTAGCTTCTCCACGAGAGGCCCCGGGCGAGCCCGACTTCTCCCGACGGCCCACTCGTCGACTTCGAGCGCAACAACAACTTCAAGCCATGAGGCGCACGCCAAGCGGCGCCGAGGAGCACGACATGCCGGTCAACGACACCCAGCTCAGCCAGATGTTCGAAGAGGTCCTCACCCTCTCCAAGGTCGACGCCACGCAAAGCGTCGCAGTACTCAAAAGTGGCTACTCCGACCCCCGTACGGTACGCGCCGCCACCGATGCGGCGCTGCGCCTCGGCGCCAAGGTTTACGGCGTAGAGCTCCCCGCATTCAACGATCCGCGGGCGATCGGCAACGATCTCACTGCGATCGTCGGCCAGACGCCATTGAGCGGCCACAAGGCGGCGCTCGAGGCCCTGATGGCCGCGGACCTGATCGTCGATACGATGATGCTGCTGCACTCCCCGGAGCAGGAGCAGATCCTCAAATCGGGCACCCGCATGCTGCTCGCGGTGGAGCCGCCGGAGATGCTCGCGCGGATGCTGCCGACGCTCGACGACAAGCGCCGGGTCGAAGCCGCCGCCGAGGTATTCCGCAACGCCTCGACCTTCCACGCCGCATCGAAAGCCGGTACCGACTTCCATGCCAGGCTCGGCCAGTATCCGGTGGTCACCGAGTACGGTTTCGCCGACGAGCCGGGACGCTGGGATCACTGGCCGAGCGGGTTCCTGTTCTCGTGGCCGGACGAGACCAGCGCCGAAGGCGTGATCGTGCTCGATGTCGGCGACATCCTGCTGCCGTTCAAGCGCTATGCGCAGTCCCAGGTGGTGCTCGAGATCTCCGAAGGCTACATCCGCAAGATCAGCGGCGGCTTCGATGCTGATTTCCTGCGCAGCTACATGGAGCACTTCAAGGACCCGGAGGTGTTCGCGCTCTCTCATATCGGCTGGGGTCTGCAGCCGCGCGCCGAGTGGAGCGCGATGGGACTGCACGACAAAAACGACGCCATCGCCATGGACGCGCGCGCCTTCCAGGGCAACTTCCTGTTCTCCACCGGCCCCAACACCGAGGTCGGCGGACCGCGCAACACGCCGTGTCACATGGACATCCCGCTGCGCCACTGCACCATCCGCCTCGACGACACCACGGTGGTCGAGGCCGGTCGAGTGGTCGCGCCCGAGGCCTCGATCGGCTGATTCTCCGCGGCGTACGTGGTCCAGAGGCCGACAGATCCAGGCGGCGCCAAATACAATGACGAGCGCGAACAACGATAACTAGGCAATGATGGACTCCAAATGGCCCTACCCGATGACCTGACCCTGACCGTCAACGGGCGCGAGCACCGGCTTCGCGCCGCACCGCAGACGCCGCTGCTCTATCTGCTGCGCAACGACCTCGCGCTCAACGGCCCCAAGTACGGCTGCGGTCTCGGCGAGTGCGGCGCCTGCACGGTGCTGGTCGACGGCCGCGTGGCGCGCAGCTGCGTATTACCCACCCGCGTCGCCCTCGGGCGACGGGTGACCACGCTCGAAGGGCTCGGCGATCGCCAACAGCCAAGCGCGGTGCAGCAAGCGTTCATCGAGGCTCAGGCGGCGCAGTGCGGTTACTGCATCAACGGCATGATCATTGCCGTGACCGCGCTGCTCGAACAGGACCCCGACCCTTCGGAGACGACGATAAAGCGTGCGCTGCGTCATCAGCTGTGCCGCTGCGGCGCCCATGTCGAGATCATCCAGGCCGCCCGTCGCGCGGCCGAAATCGCACGCGCGCGGCGCATCGAGGTCCATGAGGCGGACCCGCTCGACGCACGATCCCCATCCCTATGAGCGAGCTACCGGCAAACGAAGAGGTGCGCTACGGCGCGGTGGTCCGGCCGCCTCGTTTCCGGCTGGAAGAAGGCCGGTTCGAATCCGACCAGCCGGTCAACGTCGATGCCTCCGCGCTCGATTCGCTCCCCGGCAGCTACCAGGTGGTCGAGCGCGGTGCCTTCATCGGCGTTGTCGCCGACACCCCGGATCGCGCCCGGATCGCCGCGCAGCGGCTGGTCATCGAGTGGTCGGCAGCTCCGCCGCCGCCGCCCGCCTGCGCCGAGCCTTGCGCCAAGGGCGAGACCGATTACGCTTGGCCGAACCGGATGCGCTTCGGCCCCAGCGCTGGCTGGGTGGTCGCCGACGCCCGCGCTGGGAGGGTGCGGCTGTGGGCACCGAGCCAGACATCGACCGCGCTGCGCGAGGATATCGCGCGGCTGCTCGGTCGCCCGATCGACCAGATCGAGCTGCACCAAGCGCTGGACGATGGCCTGGGGAGAACCGGCGCCGACGACGCCGCCGCCGATGCGGCGCTGCTTTCCGCCGCGGCCGGCGCACCGGTGGCGGTCTGGCTCGATCGCAGCTATGCCGCCGACGGCGATCGCCTCGGTCCGGGTCAGCGTATCGCGCTGTCGGACACCTTGACGGATGGCAACCTGAGCGGGCTCGAGGCACGGCTCCACTTGGCCGGCGACGCCGCGCCAGCCCTTGCGCTGCTGCTCGCCGGGCTGTCGGCGGCCGACCCGATGCCGCGCCAGCCGCTGTCGATCCCCTACACCGCACTCGACTGGAAGATCGAAGCCCCCGACCGGCCGGGCTACCGTCTGCCGGGGCTCGGCGCGGCGCAGCTCGCCTTCGCCCGCGAGTCGTATCTCGACGAACTCGCACATCGCCTCGGACAGGATCCGGTCGCGCTGCGTCTCGCTGCGCTGGAAGACCCTCGCGGCCAGGCATTGATCGAAGCGGTCGCCGCGCGCGCCGGCTGGTCCACACGACGCAGGCGAAGCGAGCACCCGGAAGTCTCCCACGGGCGCGGCTTCGCCTATGGAGAAGAAGGTCCCGCCGGCGACCCCAAGCGGGCCCGTGCGGCCTGGATAGCCGATGTCGAAGTCAATCGGATCACCGGCGACATCGCCTTAACCCGGCTGGTGCTGGGCCAGGAGAGCGGGGAGCGGCTCGACCAGGAGCAGCTGCGCGCCGAACTGCAACGCCAGCTGATCGAGCGCACCAGTCCGTTGCTTGCGAACTCAGGCGACGCGCAGGAATGGGGCGAAGGCGAGGAGCCGCGACGCGGCCCGCTCTCCATCGAGCACATCACGCTGGCACCGATCAGCGATCAGACCTTGTCGACCTCGCTGGGCAGCGCCGGCCTCCGCGCACTCGATGCAGGCACCCTGGCGCCCAGCGTGGCGGTGATCAGCAACGCGCTGTTCGACGCCACCGGCGTACGCCTGCGCGAGCCACCGTTCAGTCCCGAGCGGGTGCGCGCAGCGCTTGCCGAGTATGCTCCCACCGCAAGCGCCGGCGCCCGCGCGCTGCCTGGCGGCATACCGGGAGCTCGCACCAGGCCTTGGCGCAAGAAGCGCTGGCTCGCCGCCTCGATGCTGCCGCTGGCCGGCGCGGCGGCGGCGCTGTGGCCATTCAAGCCGGCGATCGCACCGATCCAGCGCCCTCCGGCGGATCTCTACTCCGCCGCCACCCTCGAGCGCGGCCGTTTGGTCGCCGAGGTCGGCGACTGCGCGGTATGCCATACCGCACCGGGAGGTGAGACCAACGCAGGCGGGCACGCCTTCGAGACCCCATTCGGCACGCTCTACAGCACCAACCTCACCCCCGATGAAGAGACCGGCATCGGCAGTTGGTCATTCGCCGCTTTCGAGCGCGCCATGCGCCATGGCGTCGGCCGGGACGGACGGCAGCTCTATCCGGCCTTCCCCTATACCGCCTACGCCAAGCTCTCCGATACCGACATGCAGGCGCTCTACGCCTATCTGATGTCGCGCCCGGCGGTGAGCGCGACGCCGCCGGAAAACCAGCTGCGCGCACCGTTCAACTTCCGCCCGCTGCTCGCCGGCTGGAATGCGCTGTTCCACGATCCGACACCGTTCCAGCCCGATCCGACCAAATCCGCGCAGTACAACCGCGGGGCCTATCTCGTCGAGGGCCCCGGCCACTGCAGCGCCTGTCACACGCCGCGCAACCTGCTCGGCGCCGAGCGCGGCGCCGAGGCGCGCTTTTCCGGCGCGATCGTCGACGGCTGGGAGGCCCCGGCATTGAATGGCCTCTCCAGCGCCCCGGTTCCCTGGACCGAGGCCGATCTCTATGCCTACCTACGTGAGGGCTCCTCGCCCCACCACGGCGCTGCAGGTGGCCCGATGGCGCCGGTGGTAGCGGGACTCGCTGAGCTGCCCGAGGAAGATGTCCGGGCGATTGCCCACTACGTCGCCGCGCTCTCCGGCCCCCTCGCGGCGACGGTCGAGGATGCCGCCAGCGCCGCCGCCGAACGGATCCAGGCTGCCGGGCTCGCCACGCCGCTGCCCGACGAAGGCGGGCGCAGCTTCGAACGCGCCTGCGCGGCGTGCCATGAAAGCACACTGCCCGGGCCCACCTCGGCCCAAATCTCGCTCGCGCTCAATACCAACGTCTCGAGCGCGAGGCCGGACAACCTGATCCAGACCATGCTCGACGGCGTCCACGCCGAGGGCATGATCGATAGCGCCCTGATGCCAAGCTTCCGCGATAGCCTCAGCGATGCCCAGATCGCCGCGATCGCTCGCTATGTCCGCGCTCGCTACGCCCCCGACCAGCCCGCCTGGCAGGATCTCGACGAGCGCATTGGCGAGCTGCGCGATGCGGGAGCCGACTGGGCCCCGCGCCGGTAAAAGCCCGAGGATCGCCCCCTGGCCAAGGTTCGAACCGAGCGTGCACGAGAATTCATTTGCGCTCGATCGAGCGCGGCCCTAAAGTCCGCGACGAACGACGACCACCGCTTTCGCCATCCGCTTGGCAGCCATGACGAGCGGGCTATCGATGCCCGCGCAGTGGGCCTTGGCGACCCTTGAGGGAGAGATCGACCGGCCGTTCGACACGTGCCCATTCCTGCCTCGTTCGAGGAGCATCACCGCATGACCATCCGCATCGACGACTACTACGCTCCCGCCACCTTCGAGCGCCTCAAGACCTTCGCCGACGGCCAGGAGACGCCGTTCGTGGTGATCGATCTCGCCACCATCTCGCGCGCCTTCGATGAACTGGTGGAGAGCTTTCCCTCCGCGCGGATCTTCTACGCGGTGAAGGCCAACCCGGCGACCGAGATCACTGAACTCTTGCGCGACAAGGGCTCGAACTTCGACATCGCCTCGATCTATGAGCTCGACAAGGTCCTCGCCACCGGGGTCGATGCCTCGCGGATCAGCTACGGCAACACGATCAAGAAAGCCCGCGACGTGCGCTATTTCTACGAGAAGGGCGTGCGGATGTTCGCCACCGACTCGGAAGCCGACCTGCGCAACATCGCCAAGGCGGCGCCGGGCTCGAAGATCTACGTGCGCATCCTCACCGAAGGCTCCTCCACCGCGGACTGGCCGCTGTCACGCAAGTTCGGCTGCCAGACCGACATGGCGATGGATCTTTTGATCCTCGCCCGCGAACTCGGTCTAGACCCCTACGGGATCTCGTTCCACGTCGGCTCGCAGCAGCGCGACATCGGGGTGTGGGACGCAGCGATCGCCAAGGTCAAGGTGATCTTCGAGCGCCTGCGCGAGGAAGACGGCATCGTACTGAAGATGATCAACATGGGCGGCGGCTTCCCGGCCAACTACCTCCAGCGCACCAACGAACTGGCGGTCTACGCCGAGGAGATCACCCGCTTCCTGCAGGAGGACTTCGGCGACGACATGCCGGAGATCATCCTCGAGCCCGGCCGCTCGCTGATCGCCAATGCAGGCGTACTGGTCAGCGAAGTGGTGCTGGTCGCACGCAAGTCGCGCACCGCGGTCGAGCGCTGGGTCTATACCGACGTCGGCAAGTTCTCGGGCCTGGTCGAGACGATGGACGAAGCGATCAAGTTCCCGATCTGGACCGAACGCAAGGGTGAGCTCGAGGAAGTGGTGATCGCAGGGCCCACCTGCGACAGCGCCGACATCATGTACGAGCAGTACAAGTACGGCCTGCCGCTCAACCTCTCCAGCGGCGACCGGCTCTACTGGTTCTCCACCGGCGCCTACACCACGAGCTACAGCGCGATCGAGTTCAACGGCTTCCCCCCGCTGAAATCCTACTATCTCTAAGCCTGGGCCCCGAGCGCGCCAGCGGGCAGCGCAGCTCGCCGGAGCAACGCCAATACCCCGCGCGGGGGAACTCGCGCGGGGTATTGGTTTTTGAAGCGCCACGCGTGCGCCATGGCGGGCTCGGGCTCACTCCGTCACCGCGCGCAGGGTATCGACGAAATGGCAAGTGATCGCCGAGGAGCCGCCCTTTTGCGAGCGGACCAGCTCGATCGGCGTACCTAGCTCGAACTCATCCTGCGCCAGCCGGACCATGCGCCCGGTCTCGCCATACTGCCTGGCGTAGTGGTGAGGCAGCACACCGAGATAGGCGCCGGAGAGAATCAGCATCGCCACCGCCTCCACCTGGGTGGCGCAGGACAACCGGGTGAAACGGCTGGCCAGCTCGCGCCGCTGGGCGTCGTTGACGTAGTTCAGGCTGACGAAGTCATAGCCACCCAGCGCCTGCATCGAAAGCCTCGCGGCATCGGCGAAGGCGGGATGGTGCCGCCCGCAATAGAGCCCGCTCTGCTCCTCATAGGCGATCCAGCGCTCGAACTGCCCTGGCCGGGTGAAGCTGCCCAGGGCGTGATAGCCGGGAACCAGCGCACAGCTGAAGCGACCCGTCTCCAGGCCCTTTTCGATTCCACCGAGCGACTCGATGTGCACCGACAGCCGCACCTTTGGCGCATCCCGCGCCAGCCGGCCGAGCGTCTCTATCAACGGCGAGCAGGGATCGCTGATCGTGTTGTCGATCACCGCGATGCTGAGTTCGCCGATCAGCTCCCGATGCGAGGAGCTGATCCGATCGCTGAAGTCGTCCAACGCGCGGAACAGCTCGATGCTGTTGCGATAGACGATGTCTCCCTCCTCACTGAGCTCGAACCCCTCGCGACCCCGCGTGCAGAGCCGCATTCCGAGCCGAACCTCCAGATCGGAAACCTGCTTGCTGATCGAGGCGAGACTGACCCCGAGCTGCTGCTGGGCGGCGGAAAAGCCGCCTGCCTCGACGACGGCCTTGAATACCTTCAAGAGCTTGAGTTCCAGCGCACCGACCTGTGGAGCCCGTTTGAGTCCCTGACCGACCCGGCGACTTTCAAAACCGGAAAGTTCACTTTCCATATTCAGGATTCCTCCTAGCAGCACGTCATGCGATACCTGCAACGAGCGCCAGGACAATCATAACCATGCCGATAAAGGTAGCCTGCGCCACTTCGAAACGTTCCGCGCCCGGCCCAACCGACGCTTTTATTGCAACACCACATCGTCAAGAGACGCCTTGGCGATGGCATCGATATCAGTCTATCCAGATCGCGCGCGCTCTTTGAGCGATTGGAACGGCGTTCGAACACGGATTCGGCTCGATCATCGAAAGCTACGACGCTGATCGACAGCCAACAAAGACAACCGGCACTGGCAGCCGACAACCGTTTGCACGAGGAAAAAACGATGGCATCACACAGTGACCGTCTCTGGGGTGCGCGCTTCGCCACCGGTCCCAGCGAGGCGATGGCAAGGCTCTCTCGATCGCCCGCTGGCTACTTCCGCCTACTCCCTTACGATGTCGCGGGCTCCCGCGCCCACTGTGGTGAACTGCTTCGCGCAGGTATCGTGAGCCCCGAGGAAAACGACCAGATCATCGCTGCGCTCGACGCAATCGAAGTGGAATTCAACGCAGGCCAGATCCAACCGACCGCGGACGATGAAGACGTTCACACCTTGCTCGAGCGGCTCCTGACCGAGCGGCTCGGCACCCTGGGGGGCAAGCTGAGGGCGGGGCGCTCGCGCAACGACCAGTCGGCCAACGATATGCGCCTGCTGCTGCGCGACCAGGGGCGACGGCTCGCTCGCCAGATCCACGAGTTGCAGCACGCGCTGATCTCCCAGGCTCGTACGCACCTGCATACCATCGCTCCGGGCTTCACCCATCTACAGCAAGCCCAGCCCATCGTCTTCGGCCATCAGCTGCTCGCCCATGCGCAGTCATTCCTGCGCGATGTCCAACGCTTGATTGACTGGGACCGCCGCTGCTCGCTCACTCCACTAGGCGCCGCTGCGCTTGCCGGCTCGGCGATCGCCAAGGGCAGCGACCAGGCCGCGCACGAGATGGGATTCGACGGCAGCTGCGAAAACTCGATCGACGCCGTCGCCAGCCGTGATCATGTCGCCGAATTCCTGTTCATCACCAGCATGCTCGGGATCAATCTCTCTCGGCTCGGAGAAGAAGTCTGCCTTTGGACATCGCGCCAATTCCGCTGGGTCGAGCTCGACGACGGCTACGCCACCGGCAGCTCGATCATGCCACAGAAGAAAAACCCGGACATCGCCGAACTGACCCGCGGCAAGGCGGGACGACTGATCGGCAATCTGACCGGGATACTGGCAACGATCAAGGCCCAACCCTTGGCCTATAACCGTGACCTCGGCGAAGACAAACACCAGGTTCTTGATGCGCTCGACACGCTGGATCTGGTACTGCCCGCGATGGCGGGAATGATCGAGACGATGAGGGTCAATGTCGACGAATTACGCCGACAGGCCCCTCTTGGTTTCACCCTCGCCACCGAAATAGCCGACTGGCTTTCCCTACGCGGCGTGCCTTTCAAGCAAGCCCATGAGATCACAGGCTCCGTGGTTCGATTATGTGAGGATCTCGGCATCGAACTTTCGCAATTGAACGCAGAACAGCTGCAACGGGTGGACACCCGGCTGGAGGCGAGCGTGCTCGAGGTGCTCACGCTGGAGGCGGCGATAGACGCTCGTAACGGCCATGGCGGCACCGCGCCGGTGCAAGTCGCCAGACAGCTGGAGAGGCTCGAATCCTCGTTGGCCGAGCAAGCGCGCTGGTGCGCACGTTACCAGGGACCGAGAGCGGGCTAGGCCGCCCAAGGCCATCGTTCGACCCTATCCAGCGGAGACTCTACGATGCAATCGACTAAAAAAGACCCGACTCCGTCCGCCTCCGCGATGCCGGACATCTCCCACTACGACATCTCCCACTACAAGGTGATGCCCAAGCGCCACTATCGCCGGTTCATCGCCGCGGCGCTGATCGTGTTAGCGATCGGAGGTCTACTGCGGGCCTTCGCCAATGGCAACATCGAATGGCAGTTCGTCGGTCAGTTCCTCACCTCCCAGGCCATTCTCTGGGGACTGTGGAACACCGTACTGATGTCGATCCTGGCGATGGCGCTAGGCGTCGTACTGGGTGTGATCTTCGCCGTCATGCGGATGTCGAAGAATCCCGTGCTGCGCTACACGGCATCCGGCTACATCTGGTTCTTCCGCGGTACGCCGGTGATCCTCCAGCTGCTGCTGTGGTTCAACCTTGCCCTGGTATTCCCGACCATCGGCATCCCGGGCCTTTTCGAGGCACGCACGGTAGACGTAATGACGCCGTTCGCTGCGGCACTGCTGGGCCTGGGGATCAATCAAGGCGCCTATACCGCGGAGGTGGTGCGCGCGGGCCTCCTATCCGTCGACAACGGCCAATACGAGGCCGCCAAGTCCATCGGCATGACCCGTATTCGCAGTCTTCGCCGGATCGTTCTGCCGCAGGCGATGCGAGTCATCATCCCGCCGATCGGCAATGAATTCATCAGCATGATCAAGATGACCAGCCTGGCCAGCGTGATCCTGTACTCGGAGATTCTGCACAACGCTCAGAACATCTATTACGCCAATGCCAGGGTAATGGAGCTGCTGATCGTCGCTGGCATCTGGTACATCGTGGTGGTCACCGTGCTATCGATCGGCCAGAGTCGCCTCGAACGCCATTTCGCCCGTGGCTCACGCGATAGCGCCTGATATCGGCCCATATAGAGGAGGATTTCGATGAGACCGATCGTCGTAGGCCAGGCCGTCACCAAGCGCTTCGGTGATTTCGTGGCACTCAAGGAGATAGATATCGAAGTCGAGAACGGCGAGGTTCTCTGCATCATTGGCCCATCCGGCTCGGGCAAGAGCACGCTTTTGCGTTGCATCAACCAGTTGGAAAAAATCGACGGCGGCGGGCTCTGGGTCGACGGTGAACTGACCGGATATCGCATCGTCGGCGACAAGCTTCATGAGCTGGACGACAACCAGATCGCTCGCCAGCGGCTGGCTACGGGCATGGTCTTCCAGCGCTTCAACCTGTTCCCGCACATGACCGCGCTCGAAAACGTCATCGAAGGGCCGATCCAAGTGCTCAGGCGCGCGCCAAAAGAAAGCCGTGATCATGCCATGGAGCTGCTCGGGCGTGTCGGCCTGGCGCACAAAGCGGACGCTTATCCGATCGAGCTCTCCGGAGGCCAGCAGCAGCGCGTGGCGATCGCGCGGGCGCTCGCCATGCGCCCGCGTCTGATGCTGTTCGACGAGCCGACTTCGGCGCTGGACCCAGAACTGGTCGGGGAGGTGCTGCAGGTGATGCGCGACCTCGCCCGCAGCGGCATGTCGATGATCGTGGTCACCCACGAGCTCGGATTCGCCCGGGAGGTCGCCAACCGGGTGGTGTTCATGGACGCGGGCCAGATCGTCGAAACCGGGGCCCCGGAGGACATCCTGATGAATCCACGCAACGAACGCACCCAGAGCTTCATTTCCGCAGTGCTCAACTAAGCACTGCTTTCAAGCGGCCACCATCACAACCATAAGAGTCATCGACATGAACAAAGCCCTCGCCCTGCTCACGCTCTGCTCCAGCGCCGTCTTCGCTCATACGCTCCAGGCCGCGCAGCTGCCCGCCGACATCACCCAGCGTGGTTACATTACCGCGGCCATCGTGCCCAACTATCCACCACTCGAGTTCAAGGACCCGGCCACCAACCAGCTGACCGGCTTCGATTATGATCTCGGCACCGCACTGGCCAAGCACCTCGGTATCGAGATCCGCTGGCAGGAGAGCGCGTTCGAGCAGATGCTCAGCGGGTTGACCACTGGACGCAGCGACCTGGTGCTGTCCGGGATGACCGACACGCCGGAACGGCAGAAGGTGGTGAGCTTCATCGACTACCTGCGCTCGGGCCCGCAGTTCTACACCCTGGAAAGCAACACCGAGGTGAATGCCGCCACCGACCTTTGCGGCAAGCGAGTCGGTGCCAGTCGCCGCACCAACTTCCTTAACGAAATCAGCAAGTGGAGCGCCGAGCACTGCGAGGCGGCGGGCAACCCGGCGGTGGTCGGCGTCGGCACCGAGGGCTCCGCGGACGCCCGCGCCCAGCTGCGCCAGGGCCGCCTCGACGCCGCGCTGCAAGGCAGCGAGACGTTGCCCTACATCCAATCGATGGAGCCCGGTACCTACAAGGTGGTTGGCGATCCTCTCGCTTGGCAGTTCACCGGCATGGCCGTAGCCGCGACCAATACCGAGCTGCGCGACGCGCTGGCTTCATCGCTCGATGAGCTGATCGAAAACGGCACCTATGAACAGATCATCGATAAATGGGGCCTCCAGGACGCCAAGGTCGACGCGGTCCAGATCAACGCGGGCCAATGATCCTCGCGCGGGCGCCCCGCCCGCGCGCACTTCCACCTCGATCGCAGGCCCGCTCATGGAATCAATCGTCTGGCCCGAGGGCGCGCGCTCCTGCGTCGCCTTGGCCTTCGATCTCGATGGCCCCACCGGTGACGCCATGCTCGATGGCTCGCTGCGCCACAATCCCGGCCACTTCACCCTCGGCGCGTACGGCCCTTATCGCGCGCTGCGACGGATACTGGAAGTCCTCGCGTCGCAGCAGGTGCCAGCGACCTTCTTCATTCCCACCTGGGTGGTGACGCAGTGGCCGCGACAGTGCAGGGAAATCGTCGAGGCAGGCCATGAAGTCGCTTATCACGGGCATCTGCATGAGCCTTTCTGGACCCTGGATGACCATCGCCAGCGCGAAGTGATGGCGTGCAGCCGCAAGATCTTCGCCGACCTCCTGGGCATCCAGGCCGAAGGATTCCGCACCCCTTCCGGTGACTGGGGGAAGGACACCGCAAAGGTGCTGCTCGAATTCGGCGTCACCTATTCGAGCAGCATGCGCGGCGACGATCGTCCCTACTTCGTCAACGTCGAGGACCAATCGGCCAGCCTCGTCGAGATCCCTGCACGCTGGGAGCTCGATGACTACGCCAGCCTCGCCTATACCCAGGCCCCGGACTTTCCCGCCGGGCTCGATCGCATCGCGCCCTACCGACAGGTGCTCGAGAACTGGTGCGCTGAGTTCGATGGCAGTCATGCCGAAGGGCTCTGTCTCACCACGCTGTTTCACCCGAAAGTGAGCGCCAGGCCCGGTAGGATCGCCCTGCTCGAAGGCTTCATCGCCCACATGAAATCGCAACACGGCGTGTGGTTCGCGCGCGGTCGCGAAGTCGCAGCGCACTGGCGAGCTCACCATGCGGGAGCGTCCATCGATGGCTGAACCCATTGCCACCCTCTGGCCCGGGGCCTACCGCAGCGTCTTGGTCCTGACCGTCGACTACGCCGATGTCCTCGGCATCCTTTCGCGCATTCCGGCGATGGCGAACCGCGACAAGAGCCTCTCCGTATGGCGCTATGGCAGCCAGCGCGGCGTCGAGCGCCTGCTCAGGATCCTCGATGAGGCGAAGGTATCGACCAGCTGGTGCCTGCCAGGCATAGTCGCCGAGACCCACCCCAGCCTGGTCGCCGACATCCACGCGGCGGGGCATGAGATCGCCTGCTCGGGCTATGCCTACGAGGATTTCTCCCGGCTCGACGCATCAGCGCAGCGCGACGTCCTGCTGCGTGGTCGCGATGCGCTCAGCGCACTCACCGGGCGCATGCCGAAAGGCTTTCGTCTGCCGGTGGGAGCATGGTCGAAAGGCTTCGAGGCCGAGCTGCTGGCCGCGGGCTTCAGCTGGTCTTCGTCATGGCGTGGAGACGACCTCCCCTATCGCCACCCGCTCGCCCCCGGGCTGATCGAGCTGCCGCTGCATTACGAGCTCGACGACGAGGCCTATTTCGCCTTCAACCTCTCTCCTCCCGTGCCCAGCGGCCAGCCGCGGATCGCCGGCTACCGAGCGACCCTCGCCAACTGGCAGGCCGACCTCGACGGTTTCGATCGCTTCGGGCTCTGCGCGGTGATGAGGCTGCGCCCCGAAATCATCGCTACCCCAGGCCGCGCGCCGCTGCTGCGCGAACTGCTGGCATGGCTGAACGAACGATCGTCGTGCTGGATCGCCCGCGCCGAAGAGGTCGCAGATTGGTGGTCCAAATGGGGCCCTCCTCTTCCAGCGGACCATCCAGCGCAAGCTTTCGTACGCTACCGGGATCGGATGCCATGAGCAGCAGCACGCTTGATCCCCTGGTCGACTTCATTCATCGGCTGGATTTCGAACACCTGCCCTCAGCGCTGGTCGAGCAGGCCAAACGCCACCTGCTCGATACCCTGGGCGCTGCGCTGGCGGGCACGACCAGCGAGATCGCACGCAGGACTTTCAGGCAGCTAGCACTCAGCGAACCGAGGGGAAGCGCGCGGGTCTGGGGCACCGATGCATGCTTCTCTCCCCGCGTCGCCGCCTTCGCCAACGGCGTCGCCGCCCATGCGCTCGAACTCGACGACACCGGAGGTTGCGATCACTCGGGCGCAGTGGTGGTACCTGCGCTGCTCGCGGTGCTTCCGCTCATCGAGCGTCAAATCAGCGGGCGCGAGTTGCTCACCGCGATGGTGGCCGGATACGAAGTGGGGCGCCGAGTGCTCGAAGCATGCGGCGGCTATTCGCTCCACAATCAGGACGGCTGGCACTCCACCGGAACCTGCGGGGTATTCGCCGCCGCTGCCGCCTGCGCCAAGCTGCTGGCACTCGACCCGCATGCCCTGCGCTCGGCGATCACCCTCTCCGGCAGCTTCAGCGCCGGCCTATGGGCGTTCATCCATGACGGCTCGCAAAGCAAGAAGCTGCACGCTGGACGGGCGGCGGAAGGCGGCGTGCACGCGGCCCTGCTCGCCCAGGCGGGCATCGAGGGCCCCTCGCATCTGTTCGACGACGTGTGGGGCGGCTTCCTCACCACCCTGGCGCCAACGCATGCCGACCCCGCAGCGCTGACCACCGGCCTGGGCGAGCGGTGGCGGCTCTCCCGCTGCTCGATCAAACCCTATGCCTCCTGCCGCGGAACCCACGCAGCCATCGATGCGCTCGCCCAGCTGATGGCGCAAGCCAGCGTCGATGCACAGGGTATCGAGCGCGTCGAAGTGCGGCTCAGCCCGTTTCTCGACCAGATGTGCGGCACTCGGGACCTGGCCAACCTGGCCAGTGCACAGATGAGCCTGCCCTACGCGCTGGCGGCGCAGGCGGGATTGGGAGACGCCGGGCTCGACGCCTACGCAGCGGAACAGCGCCGGTCACCGCGGCTGCTCGCGCTGATGGAACGTATCCGGCTCGAGGTCGATGAGAGATGCGACAAGGACGGCGAGCCAGACGTCACCCTGATGACATCGGATGGCCGCCGATTGAGTACCCGAGTCGACATCGCACTGGGGAATCCGCTCAATCCACTGGACGATACGCGGCTGCTGGCCAAGTTCGACGGCCTGGCGCGCCGGGCGCTGCCTGCCGAACAGGTCGCGCGCATCGCGCACGCCTGCCTTGCGCTCGAACGGCTCGATACCATCGAGCCGCTGATGCAGGCACTGGCCGGCGAGAGCTGAGCCCCGGCCATCGCCGGGGCAGCGGCACAGGAGCGTCCGATACCCATCTTCAGCCATGATCATTCGGCGCGGGCTTGGCGTCGATCTTCATTCGCAGCAGCTGTATCGGGTACTCGACCGAATTCGGTACCTGGCCATCGTCGGTACCCAGCAGGCTCATCTGGGTCGCGGGAATCCACAGCCAGCCCTCGGCGTCGATCCACAGCGCATCCGGCGAGATCAGCCGCGGATCCTCGATCAGCTGTTGGTGCTCGCCGTTCGGGTCGAAGCGCAGGATCCTGCGCGCATTGGTATCGGCGACATAGATATTGCCCTCGGCATCGATCGCGGTGCCGCCGGTGCTCGGCGTGTCGGCCCACTCCTCGACGTGATCGTCGGCCTCGGCGCGCAGCGCGGGATCCTTGAGCCAGCGGGTCTCGATCCGCGCCATCGGGCCGCCGACCGGCTGGAAGTAGAAATAGCGCCCGTCGGGCGAGACCTCGAGCTGGTCGGCGTGAACCACCGCCGGCGAGCCGTCGCTTTCGAGCTGGGGCGCGCCGTTGGCATGGATGGGGCGGATGCTGGTCGCCAGCGGGTGCCCATCCAGGACTCGACTGAATTCACCCGCTTTGCGATCGAAGACCAGGATGCCCGGGGCGCCGGAGTCGGCGGCGTAGATGAAGTCCCCATCGAAGCGGATATCGTTGATGAAACTTTCATCGTGCAGCACCTCGTCCGGAACGACATGGACGTTGATCACCTGGTCGCTCGCCGGATCGATCTCGACCAACTTACCCGCACCCGGCGTACGCCGGCTCTCCCCCTGGGCGACACCTGAATCGACCACCCACAGATGCCCGTCTGGACCGATCCTGAGCGCATTGGCGTGCAGGAAATGGCGCCCCGGTTCGGACTCATCCCACTGGTTCCACGCTGCGTCCGGGTAGGGCTCTGCGCTCTCCCGCCCGGTCAAACGAGTGACCTGCGCCCCGGCGCCATCGAGCAGCGGATAGACCGCGAACACCTCGCCACTCGAGGGATCGATCGTCGCACCGTTCCATATCCGCGGCGACTCGAACACCACCTCCAACCGCGGATCCTCACGCTCCGGCATCGGGATGCCCAGCTGATCCAACGCAAGCGCGGGCGTCGCAACCGAGGCTAGCAGCACCGTCAACCACGCAGCGGGACGAGACCAAGCCATATCGCTCTCCTTGAAATGCGAATTTCACTGAAGGGAACTAAAATCAGTAGTCGAATTCGCAGCTGACCGCACCCAATGAATGGGGCACTAAACGGCATGGCATGGCGGCGAGCGCAGGGCCTGGATGTTAGGTCCCGGAAAGTAGTCTGACAGCGCGTTCAAGCGAATGTAATGAAAGGCCTGCGTCGTAGATTCTGAGCAAACATGGATTCATACCACAAATACTTACAGCTACGATATCATCTTAATGGCAAGTAAGCCAAGAGACCTTTTTTGCCACGTGCAAGAAAAAATATCCTAATATCTTCCTTCACATTACAGCCCTATCTATGGAATATTCCATTAACGATGAAAAAGTTTCTCATATGAAACATGGCGATTATTTTTATTATCTTCTTCCGACAAATTAGTATCTACTATGAATCAAAATCGAGCCGGTAGTGACTTCATCCCGAATTGCCTTCGCATTTCATCTTTTTTTCAAAGGATGAAATATAATGTCATATTTTTCGCCAACCTCCTTTTTTATTTCGTTGAAAAGCCTCTCTCCCTCTATATTGTGCTCATCCACTTTTTCAAATATAGAATCAGGAGGATAATTCTGATTCAATGATTCCTGATAATGCTTATCCCATTCATATATGTTTTTTCCAAGCTGAGCGCTTAGCTCCAAATCTTCAATATCGACATGTCCCATACTATCAGTGTCAGGGCAGAAGAAGGGAGTAGCCATATATTCAACACCAAAATTTAGTTTTTTCACTTCATTCCTTCCAAGTTGAAGTTGGATTAGCCCTTACAATATAGCCATTGTCGCCCACACCAATTGCGATATATTCCTTCTCTCCTATGTAAGCAATCTCATAAACAGGTGCAGTTCCATTTTTCCCAACTATTTTATCTTCCGTTATTGCTGCCATTATCACATAAGGTATGTCATTTACAGAAATGCCCTTATCTGCAAACTGGCTAGCATGCCTTTCATTAATATGTGCTAACCCTGAACCTCCTTTTCCCGCTTCTAAGAATACAATTCTATTACTGTTCATTCGAGCGATATCTACGATACTTCCTGGTGTATGCTTCACACCTCCTCTCGAAAGCTCATCCATCAGTTTCACAGGGGTGTCGGCAACTGTTGAATAGCCTACATCGACTTTAGCGCACGCCCTGCGATACCTGTTCCTACTTTTCTTATACCTCCCGCTATAGGACCGACTTATCCATGAGGCAGGCCTGAGATCAAGAATAACGACTGGTGCCTTCTGACGATGTTCCGCTAATAGCTTGATTTCATACGGCCATCCGCCATGGCAAAAGATTTTGTTTACGCTACAGAGACCGGCGAGCTAGCGGCAGTGCCGGGCGCTAGTGCCTGCGAAGTGGCGTCCCCGGACCGCTGGTCAGGTGATATCCGAAACCCGGCTTTCCAGAAGCGGGGCACCTGGATTCCAAGCGGAATTCAGGTGTCGCAGGCCGCATAATTTTGAAGCATCAGCGTCATTTTTTGATGGACTGCGCATTCGTCACTTGGCAATTCTCATTCTGCTGCTGGATCCTCACCGTGTATGA
>NZ_KK211227.1:0-92662 GCF_000621205.1 Halotalea alkalilenta DSM 17697
ACGAAGGCTGCCAATGGATCCAATACCGGTAAGTGGGCCATCTCATAGCTCCTGGGAACGGGTCGATGGAGAGAGGGTTACCGCAAGCCCGGTCGTGTTCTGGGAAGACAAATCTTTCCAACGGGAAGCCAGGCTCACCAAAATGCGCAGCAGCCCACGACCAGAGCCATTCTCACCACCGGGCACCCGGCACCAAAAGACATGCGGCCACGCTGCTTGCGGCAACATAGCCATGCTACTCGGGTTCAAGGTCCATGCGCAGTGCCATCGCGATGGCACAGGAGGCTCACCACGAACGGCCGGTATGCTAGTCCTTCGCGCCAACCCCCACCCGTTCGTCCCGAGCGGCGCCCATGCGCTGCGGTCATGCAGGCTCGTCGGTCCAGGACGCGATGCTGGTGATCTCCTCCCAGCCGAGCTCGCCGAGTACGCCCATCGCGAACAGCGCGGCGCGGCAGTGCGCTCGCTGGGCGCCCAGCGGTATGGGCGTCCCATGAAGGCGATAAGCGGTGAGGAACGACGCTCGACAATCGGCGGGAACCACCATCTCCAGCAATGCCCAATCGAACTCGACCGGCGCCCATACCAGTGCTTCCCAATCGACCCAGAAGGCACCCCCTGCGCCGACCAGGAACTGGTCCGCCCTCAGGTCGAGCAGGCTGGGGACCGCGCTGGTGACGCGAACAGGCTCGCACGCGATCAGGTGCGCGAGCTCACCGGGGATGCATCGTTGCGAAAGGCGCTCACCAAGGTAGCGCTGCAGCCTAGACGGCCACTGTGCGAGCGAGTGCTGCGGCTGCGGAAAGCAGCCGAAGCGGTTGGCGCGGCGGCGGTGCAGCTGGCCGCACTGTTCGCCCAGCCGTGCGGCGAAATCCGGCGTCCATTCGGGGGGCGCGCCTGAACGCCAGGGCTGGGCCCAGAGCGGCGCTCCATCGAGCCGGCCGAGCCAGCGCATCGGTAGCGGCGGTATCGGCAGGTCCATCGGCAAGCCGTCGAGGCAGCGTGCGAGGCCAGGCCCGCTCCGCCAGCGGTCGAGCCCGAACAGCGCCTTCGCGCCCTGCCAGAAAGCATCGTCGCGGTCGCTGGTACGAGCGAGCTTGAGTACCTCCCCACCGGCTCGCCACAGCCAGTTGGCGCTGTCGGCATAGCGCAGCGCCAGGGGAGAAGCATGCACGCCCCAGCGGGCGCGGATCCTGACCCCATGCATCGAGGAAGGGGCCGGCAGCCGTGCGCTCGCGGTGTGGTTGGCAATATCGGTGGAATCGACTCCACTCGATTGCCTAGATGTTCCATACAACGGCGATTCCCTCCCTCTGGAGTCGATAAGCGGCTATCTTGAATGGGCGCGATGCGTATCTGGCCGAATGGCACGGTACGACAAGGATGGCCATCGAGGCCAACAACACGCAGGGAAACACAAGGAGCAGCACACAATGAAGAAACTCATGGGCATCGGCCTTTTCACGCTGACCACCGCACTCTCGACCCAGGCGCTCGCCGCTGGTGGTTGCGATGCGCTGATCGATCGGCTCTCCGCTCAGATCCAGGGCAACGGCGTACCGGCTTCCGAGTTCACGCTGGAGGCAGTGCCCGTCACCCAGGCTTCGCAAACCCCGGGAGAGGTGATCGGTAACTGCGAGAACGAAACGCGCCTGGTGGTCTATGCACGCCAGGGCCGCGACTATTCGGCCGGAGGCTCGAGCAGCTCGATGAATTCGGCGCCGGCCGCAACGGGTTCACAACCAAGCGGCGGGCAGGCGGGATCCTTCGAAGGGGACGTCTCCAGCGATACGAGCCCGCAGGGCACTTCCGACACCCCGACGCCCGGTCAAGCACCCAGCGACTCGCTCGAGGCGGCGCCAGCGGCGCAGTGAGCACCCTCAACGACGAGAGGCCGCGCTCGCGCGCGGCCTCTTTTTTTCGACTTCACATCCGCGTTCAGGCGGTTTCAGGCGCCGCGTAGGAGCCGTCGGGAAGATGGCGCTCGTTGCCGGTCAGCGGGGGATTGAACACGCAGAGCACGGTCATGCCCTTCTCCTTGCCGCGCAGCAGGTGCTCGTCATGCTGGTCGAGCAGGTACATGTCGCCCTGCTTGATCGGCCACGTCTTACCGTCGGCGATGGTATATACCTCGCCCTCGCCTTCGTAGCAGAACACCGCCTCGATGTGATTCTTGTAGTGGATGTGCGTTTCGGTGCCCGGGTGGATCACGGTGACGTTGTAGGAGAAACCGACCTTGTCGTCGGCACGCACCAGCCGGGTGCTCTCCCAGTTGCCGTTCTCGGCAACCACATGACGATCGGTCTTGCGGCACTCATCGAGGTTGCGAACGATCATACGCGCGCTCCTTGGCTTTTCGAGGATGGGGGAATCGAGGAAATAAAGAAGACACGGGCGCCGCTCGGGCGCCCGGCGAAGGAATCAACGCACCGCTTGGTCGACGCTGTCCTTGAGGATGTCGAGGGCACGGGCGATCTGCTGGTCTTCGATCACCAGCGGGCACAGGCACTTGACCACCTGCCCCGCGTGACCGGAGGTCTCGATCACCAGGCCTTTCTCGAACGCGGCGCCGGTGATCTTATCGGCCAGCTCGCCGCTGCCGACGTCGACGCCACGCATCAGGCCAAGCCCGCGCTCGCGGGCGTCGATGCCTTTGTCGCGCAGCCGCGCGGCGAGCTCCTGGAAGCCCTGCTTGACCAGTTCACCCTTGCGCTGCACTTCGAGCTCGAACGAATCGTCGCTCCAGAAGTGCTCGAGCGCCTTGGCACCAGTGATCATCGCCGGGCTATGGCCGCGGAAGGTGCCGTTGTACTGACCCGGCCCCCATTGATCGAGCTCGCGGCGCATCAGCACTTGGGCGAACGGCAACCCGTAGCCGGAGAGCGACTTCGAGTTGGTAACGATGTCGGGCTTGATCCCCGCGTGCTCGAAACTGAAGAACTTGCCGGTCCGACCGCAACCTGCCTGGATGTCGTCGATGATCAGCAGCATGTCGTTGGCCTGGCAGATATCTGCCAGGCGGCGCAGCCAGGGTGCGGAGGCGACGTTGGTGCCACCTTCGCCCTGGACCACTTCGACGATCGCGGCGGCCGGGTGGTCGAGGCCGCTGGAGCTGTCGCCGAGCACCTTCTCGAGATAGTCCAGGGTATCGACACCCTCACCCAGGTAGCCGTCGTAGGGCATGAAGGTGCCACCGACCAAGGGCACGCCGGCGTTATTGCGGAATTTGGCATTGCCGGTGGTGGCGAGCGCGCCCAGGGTCACACCGTGAAAGCCGTTGGTGAAGGCGACGATGTTGTGCCGCCCCTTGATCTTGCGCGCGAGCCGGATCGCCGCTTCGACCGCATTGGTGCCAGTCGGGCCGGGCAGCTGGATCTTGTAGTCGAGCCCGCGCGGCTTGAGCAGCTTCTCCTCCACCGCCTTGTAATAGTCGAACTTGGCCTCGGTCCACATATCGAGGGCATGGACGATGTTGTCCTCGCTCAGGTAGCGAATCAGCGCTTCCTTGAGTACCGGATGATTGTGCCCGTAGTTGAGCGTGCCGGCGCCGGCGAGAAAATCGATATAGCGCTTGCCATCGCTGGTCTCGAGCTCGGCGCCGCGCGCTTTGGTGAAGAGCGTGGGGAACGAACGTGAATAGGTGCGAACGTTGGACTCGATCTGCTCGAAATACTCGGTCTGCATGGTCAACGTAATGTCCCTCTTTGCCGTGATTCAGTCACTGTCGCAAGCGTCTTGCACTTGCTCGGATGAACTAGATCGCCGAATGGCGAAACCGTCCGCGTCGTCTTCCCTGACCGCTGGACGCGAGAGCCGAATGGGCAAACGCCCAATGAAGATCAGATGCGGGCCGGGTCGAACGGACCGATCCGCACCAGGTGCTCGGGATTGTGTTCGCCACCGAGCTGCTCTTCGGAGAAATACTCCCGGCTGTTGAGCGGCGCCTGCCAGCGTGACGCGAGGCGCTTGAAAAGCCCCCAGGAGGCTTCGTTGTCAGGCGTGATGGTGGTCTCGAGGTGGCGGACCTCGGCCTGCTGCGGGCGTTTCAGCACTGCTTCGACCAAGCGTCGTGCAAGCCCGGTACCGCGAGCCTTCTCGCCTACCGCGACCTGCCAGAGAAAGAAGGTGTCGGACGCGTTGACTTTCACATAGCCGGAAACGAAGCCAACGATCTCACCCTCTTCGTCGGTCGCGACCGCGCAGCGATCGCGAAACTGCGTCGCCAGCAGCAGGTAGGCGTACGGAGAATTGACGTCGAGGGGCGGACAAGCCCGCACCAGCTCGTAGATCCCCCAACCATCGTCGGTGGTCGGTGGGCGAATGAAAATCGGTTTTTCACTATTGATCACGTGCTCCGCCTGACCTGATTGCGCCAGCTGGGCCGAGGAGGTGAAGGAGGAGTTCATGGCATCCATGTCGATGACACCTATCGGAATAAGTGGGCCCATAGTGTAACGGGATTGCCGGACCCATTCAAATAAAGCGTTATCGACAAAGGATACTTCGATAAACCCAGATTATTCTCCCGCACCATGTGTGTCTGCGATGCCATCACAATGCTGTTCACCAACATCGCTCACCAACGCCCTTCACTATAGACGCTCGAACGATGAACGCTCACTGACCTAGCGCCGGGTGACCTCGCGCAGGGTGACGAACTCCTCCGCACTGGTCGGATGGATCCCGATGGTGCGGTCGAAGTCCGCCTTGGTGAGCCCCGCGGTCACCGCGATCGCGATCCCTTGGATCAGCTCGCCCGCATCGTGACCGACCATATGGGCCCCCACCACTTTGTCGCTGCGATCGTCGACCACCAGCTTCATCAAGCAGCGCCCCGGGTCGTCGGCCAGGGTGTGCAGCATCGGCCGAAACTTGGTGACGTAGATCCGCACCGCCTCGCAGCGCTCGCGCGCCTGCTCCTCGGTGAGCCCGACGGTGGCGACGTTGGGGTCGCAGAACACCGCGGTCGCCACGTTCTGATAGTCGATCGGCGCGGGGACGGTATGCTCGAAATGGATCGCCACCAGGCGCATCGCCTCGGCGATCGCCACCGGCGTGAGTTCGGGCGTGCCGATCACGTCCCCGAGCGCGAGCACCGAGGGCGTGGCGGTGCGATAGCCGTCGTCGACTTCGAGCACGCCCCCTTCACCCAGGACGACTTCCAGGTTATCGAGCCCGAGACCATCGAAGTTCGGGCGTCGTCCAGTCGCGCCGAGCACCAGGTCCACCTCGAATTCGGCGCCGTCGTCGAGCACCACCCGCTCGCCCTGCTCGCTCGCCTCTATCCGCGCAACGCCGTGACCGAAGCGCAACCCGACGCCCTTGCGCGTCATCTCGTCGCGAACGAACTCGCGCACCTCGTGATCGAAGCCGCGCAGGAACAGCTCGCCTCGATAGACCAAAGTGACCTCGACGCCGAGGCCGCTGAAGATGCTTGCGAACTCGACCGCGATGTAGCCGCCGCCATAGATCGCCATCCGCCTCGGCAGGCGCTCGAGGGAGAAGATGCGATTGGAATCGAGCATCCGCTCGGCACCGGGGAAATCCGGACGCCAGGGCTTTCCACCCGTGGCGATCAGGATGCGCTCGGCGCTGAGCCGATGCTCACCGATGCGCACGAGGTGCGGTCCTTCGATACAGGCGTGCGCCTCGAACAGCTCGACGCCGGCATTCACCAACAAGTTGCGATAGATTCCGTTGAGCCGCTCGATCTCTCGGGCGGTATTGTCGCGCAGCCGAGCCCATTCGAAGCTCGGCGACAGTGACCAGCCGAAGCCCTCGCTCTGGCGAAAGCTGGTGGCGAAATGGGAGGCATAGGCGTAGAGCTTCTTCGGAACGCAGCCGACGTTGACGCAGGTACCGCCCAGTCGGCTCTGCTCGGCCAGCGCCACTCGCGCGCCCTGCTTCGCCGCCATCCGCGCCGCACGCACGCCGCCGGAACCACCACCGATCACCACCAGGTCGTAGTCATGCTTCGCCACCCTCGTTCTCCTCGAATAGTCGCCTGGTTGCCACTACCGCTCGGTGGTGCATTCACCACAAGCCATACCGACGCACGGTAGTGCCCGATGCACCGAGGCATCGGGGGGAAACCGACAGCGTACTACGCGGTTCGAACACCGAGCCAGCCACGGCGATGATCGCGCAGCGCCAAGACGGTGGCATGACGAGTCCGCCGCCGCGTCGGCTTCTGCGTGCCTAACCCTCCTCCACGGGTGAATCGCCGGCCCGACCGAGGTGCCGATTAGCGTCCCAAGCGCCAGCGCCAGGTTGACGCGTCATCGAGCCGGAGGGTAAAACGACCGCTCACCCCCGCCCGATCATTTGAAGAGTCACGCCCACCATGTGCGATGCACATCCTCACAAGTCGCTCGATATCGACGACCTGCTGCGCCAGAACCGCGACTGGTCGAGCAAGATGCAGGCCGACGATCCCGAATTTTTCTCTCGCCTCTCCAACCAGCAGAATCCGGAATTTCTCTGGATCGGCTGCTCGGACAGCCGGGTGCCCGCCAACCAGATCATCAACGTTCCCCCGGGCGAAGTGTTCGTTCACCGCAACGTCGCCAACGTGATCTACCACAGCGACATGAATGCGATGTCGGCGGTGCAGTACGCGGTCGAGGTGCTCAAGGTGCGCCATATCCTGGTCGTCGGTCACTACGGCTGCGGCGGCGTACAGGCATCGATGACCTCGCCGGGCAACAGCGGTATCGTCGATGACTGGCTGCACCCGATCAGGGACGAATACATCCGCCATCGCGAAGAACTCGCCCACCTCCCTTTCCGGGAGCAGGCCGATCGGATGTGCGAGATCAACGTGCGCATGCAGGTGCAGAATCTGGTTCGCACCAAACTTATCCAGCGTGCCTGGCTTAATGGCCAGCCATTGTCGGTTCACGGCTGGTGCTATAGCCTCCAGAATGGATTGGTCACCGATCTCGAGTGCACCATTTCCGGTTTCGACAAAGTTTCGCAGCTCTACCGGTTGGACTAGACGCCGCGTACGCCGGCCGCTCGATTCTCGCCGCCTCCTCAATGGCGAGAATCGAACGGACAGGAGAACTCTCATGCGCCTGGGCTGTCTTACTTGAGCCGGTACCCCACCCGGGGTTTCGCTTCCTCTAACACGACGGTCGCCGCTCCGATGGCTAGGACACTTTTCAACGCTGACTTCACTCCGCCGCGTTGGCTCAAGCACCGCCACCTGCAGACGCTGGCACCCTATCTGCTGATGCGGGGCACCCCTCGTCACGAGACTGAGCTGCTCGATCTGCCGGATGGCGACTTCCTCGAGCTCGCCTGGACCGTGCCGGCGCCGAGCGACGCGCGTGCACCGATCCTCGTCGTGCTGCATGAGGAAGAGGGATCGATCCGTCGCTCGCCCTGCGCCCAGGCACTGCTGTCGATGGCGGCCAAGCGCGGCTGGCGCGGGGTGCTGATGCACTTTCGCGGCTGCGGCAAGGTGCCCAGCCGCCATCCCCGCGGCCACCATGCCGGGGATACCGCCGATGCCTACTGGTTCATGAGCATGCTCGGCAAGCGCTACCCACACGCCCCCAAGGTCGCCGTCGGTCTCTCGGTCGGCGGCAACGTACTGCTCAAGCTGGTCGCCGAACAAGGCGGCGACGGCCTGGACCTTTCCGGCGCGATCGCGGTCAGCGCCCCGCTCGATCTGGCCAGCCGCTCGGATGCGCTCAACATCGGCCACGCCCGCGGCTACCAGCGTCGCTTGCTCAAGCGGATGCGGCGCAAGATCGAAGCGAAGCAGGCGCTCGACCGTTTCCCGCTCGGTATCACCCAGCAGCAGCTCGAACGCCTCGATACCCTGTGGGCGTTCGATAACGAAATCACCGCCCCGCTCTATGGTTTCAGCTCGGCGACCGACTTCTATCGCCGTGCCTCAGCCGGGCCGCTCCTCGACCGCATCGAGCTGCCGACGCTGATCCTCCATGCCGAAGACGATCCCTTCGTCCCGGCGGACATTTTCATGCGCCTGCCGCTGCCCTCCGCCAACGTGCGCATCGAACTCGCCAAGCACGGCGGGCATCTCGGCTTCATCGAGCAGCACAAGGGCCTGCCGCGCTCGTGGATGGTGCACCGCGTCGCCGCCCAGCTCGATGCCTGGTCCAGGCTGCCCGAACTGAAGATGGCCAGACACAGCCTCTGAGCGGCATGCGTCCAGCTGTTGAGAATGAAGCCGTCTCAAACGAAGACGCCCGGATATCAGAGATATCCGGGCGTCTCAGATTAATGACAAACCCCTTTTGACCCAGCGACGCTCTCGATCCTGGCGAGTCGAGGACCGTTTGGGTCCTAACGCACCTCTTGCTCGCTTAGATGCGAGGGGCGGTCCCCTCGCGCTCCCCCTGAAAGGGGACGCGCCGCCACGAGATCGCGAAACCCTGGCCGATCAATCGCTTGCCCTCGGGTCGGCGCGCATGGACGTCCCTGTCCGGGCGCGCCTTTTGCGACATCCATGTCGCAAACCCCGGTGCAAGCGATTGCCGCCCAGCGCGCTCTCGGAGGCGGCTGGAAGCCATCGTGGCATCTTCAAATACTTTGTCAGCAGTCTGAAACTGCCCGGATATCAGAGATATCCGGGCGTTCTTTAGCCATTATCCGCCGCGCGGCGCTCGAATCATCGATCAAGCGATCGCGCAGCTCACCCCAGTGCCCTTGAGACCGCAATAGCCGGCGGGATTCTTGCTCAGATACTGCTGGTGGTACTCCTCGGCGTAGTAGAACACCTCCAGCGGGCGGATCTCGGTGGTCACCCCACCCTTGCCGGCCAGGGCCAACGCCGCGGCGTAGGCATCGCAGGAAGCCTCGACGATCTCGCGCTGGGCTTCGTCGAGGAAGTAGATCGTCGAGCGATACTGGGAGCCTATGTCGTTGCCCTGTCTCATCCCCTGGGTCGGATCGTGGGCTTCCCAGAAGTGCTTGAGCAAGCGCTCGAGCCCGATCACCTGCGGATCGAATACCACCCGCACCACCTCGGCGTGGCCGGTGAGGCCACTGCATACTTCTTCGTAGCTCGGGTTGGGAGTGAAGCCCCCGGCGTAGCCCACAGCGGTGACGTAGACTCCCGGCAGCTGCCAGAACAGCCGTTCCGCGCCCCAGAAGCAGCCCAGGCCCAGCACGATCTCGGCGTGCCCCGCAGGCCAGGGCGGAACCATCGAGCGCCCGCTTATATGATGAATCGCGCTGATTTCGACCGCTCGATCGCGCCCCGGCAGGGCACGATCGGCGGATGGCATGACAGTATTGGACATCGGCATTCTCCTTGACTCGGCGCCTATCGCTATCCTACTCGCTCTGTGGATCCTGCGTGCGTCCAAAACTGAACGTATAGAGCAGATCGAGCGCCTGATAGCCTCCAGACACCGCCTGCAGGTAAAGGTCCTGCATCAGGCGATAGCGCAAGGTCAGTTCGGCCAGCGAAGTGAACATTCCTACCCCATAGCTGACCCGCAGATCCGGGAAGATGTAGCCGCTGACCACCACCTGGCTGGTGTCACCGCTGCCTGCGGTATCGAGCGACAGGTCCTGGATACCGAAGGTTTCGCCCAGCGAACCGATCGCACGCCCGCTCTGGGATACCGACAGGCCAATCAGCGCCGAAGCCAGCGCGTTGTCGTCCCCCTCCGCGTCCGGCGCACGCCCCCTGAGCAGGTAGGAAAGCGCGGTGGTCTCGTTCATCGACGGATCGGAGAAGATGCTCAGCTGCGGCGCATCGGCGTTACCGGTGACGCGGATACCCGCGGTGACGTCGTCCTCGATGGTATCGGGGCTGCGAATCGCCTCGAAATCGAGCCTCGGCAGACTCGGCGGTCCGCTGAAGATCACCTCGCCGCGATTGATCAGCAGGCTCTGGCCGAAGGAGGCGAAACGCCCTTCCTGCAGCGAGACGCTGCCGAACAGCTGCAGCGCGCCGCCGCTCTGGCGTACGTCGATCGCTCCCGCGAGACGTGAATTGAGCCCATAGGCCGAGAGCCGCACGTCGTCGCCCATCACCACCTGGACATTCAAATTGAGATCGATCCCCGCATCTTCGAGCGCCGAGGCGTCGGCCCACTGGTACTCCTCGCCTGCGGCCTGGGCTGCCAACGCGCGGTCGATACTGGCGTCGATCCGCTCGGCCTCTTCACGGGTGACGATGACTTCGTCGCTCGACGGTGCCTGAGCCGACGCGGGCAGCTGGGCGACCTCGATCCGCGCCCACGGAATCAACACCCGGCCGCTGATGTCGAGTCGCTGGGGCGTCGCCGACACGTCGATGCTGGGCGCGACCCGCACCCGGCCATAGCCGAGCGCGGCAACTTCGAGCGGCGAGTCGGCGCCGCGCAGTGCAAGCGTCGCGCGCCAGTCGCCGGTGGTCGGCCAGTTGGCCTCGCCGCCGAGCGTCCAGCGAGCCTGGCCGGAGGAGATATGCCCATCGAGCACCCCATAGTCCCCCTCCAAGCGCAGCGCTACCCTGGCGTCGTCGAGTGTGACCGGCAGCTGCTCTCCACCGGCGCGTACGCCCGACACCACCAGCTGGCCATTGAACCGGGGCTGTTCGAGGTCGCCGGAGATAGTGACATCACCGTCGAGGCGACCTTCGAGCGTATCCAAGCCGGCGACCAGCGCTCGATAAGGAGAGAAATCGAGCCCCTCGACCTGCAACCGTCCGCCGAGCTCCCGGCCATCCAGCGGGTCGATGACCCGCGCCTCGAGCCTCAGCTGGCCGGCATCCCGCAGCCGGGCGTCGAGCGTGAGATCCGCCTGCGCCGGGGTCGCCTCCAGGCCAACCCCGAGGCTGAGCGCGGGGATCGAGAACGGCTCTCCCGCGGCATCCTCGCCGCTTACCTGCAAATCGCCATCGAGTCGGGCATCGAGGTTCCAGCGCTGGCCGCCATTGGACCATTGCGCGCGAGCGTCGCCGCCCGCCTCTCCCGCGACCTGCCAGGGCTCGGGCATCCAGGGGTTGGCCGCCTCGAGCGGCAGCTCGCTGAGGCGCAGCGCTGCGGAGCCGCTCGCGGCGCTTGCGGTCATCTGCTCGGTGAGGCAGAGCCGGCCCCCCTCTCGCCGCGACAGGCAGAAGGGCTCGACCGTCGCCGAAGCGGCATCGAGATTGGCGACGAAGCCGAGCGGAGCATCGAGGCTCAGCTCGCCGCCCTCTTCGAGATCGGCCTCGAGCGACGACAGCTGGCCGCGGTAGCGATTGTTCGCCTGGTCGAGCCCACCGCGCAGGGCGAGCGAGGCGCTGTTCACCAGCGCGTCCTGGCCACCGCTCAGCTCGAGCGAGAGACGGTGATCGCTCAGCCGCCCCTCCAGGGCCAGGCCAAGCCGAGCCAGTGCCTGCCCGCCGGCCAGCGCATCACTGGCATCAAGGCGCAGCTCGAAGCGCGGATCGTCGAGTCCGTCGCTGCGTCCTTCCAGCGCCAGCCGGGCGATATGGTTGTCGGCATAGCGCAGCTGTTCGCCATTCAGGGTGATCGTGCCCTGCGGCTGCTCGAGCGTCCCGCTGACACGAAGCTGGCCTGCGAGCCGGCCGCCGAGCTCGGGCAGCAGCCCGCCCAGGTTCGGCGCATCGATATCGGCGTTGAGCGCCAGACGCTGGTCGACCACCCCGCTGGCGGTAATCCGGTTGGGGCCCTGGCGCAGGTCGAGGCGCTCGATGTTCCAGCGCATCGAACTATCACCGTCGAGCCGGCCGGCGAGCGACAGCGGCTGGTTCATCAACTGGCCATCGATGGCCAGATTCGGCACCTGCAGCGCCCAGCTCTGATCCGCGTGCTGCTGGAAGGCGAGTCGCGCGCTGCCATCGAGCAACCCATTGACGGCCGGCGTGAAGCGCTCGGGGCGCAGCTGATCCAGGGTCAGTTCGGTATCCAGGCTGATCGTCGGCGCCCAGCGCACCTCGCCCTGGCTCTCGATCCGCCCATCGCCGCTGACCAGCTGGAGCATCGACCAGCCGAAGCGTTCGAAATCGCCTTCACCAGCGAGGCTGAGATCGAGCGGCTGGAGCTCGTCGCCCGAAGCGCGAGCGGAAAGATCGAGCCGGTAGCCGGCGAGCGATCCATCGAGGTCGAGCGCGAGCCCCTCGACCTGGTAACCGGCGACCGGGGCACCGCTTTCATCCTCGTCCGGCATTCCCGGCAGCGGCCAGTCGAGCCGCGGCGAGCGCAGCGCGAGCTCGAACGGCAGCTGCTGATCGAACAGGTCCGCGCCGGCATCGAGCCGCGCCGCCGCCGGTCCGTCGGCGTTCATCTCCAGCTCGAGCGCCGCGAGCGAACCGCGCAAGCGCAGTTCGACCGACTCGCCCTGCAGCGGTGCCAGTTCGGAGCGGGCGGAGAGATCGAGCGAGAGCGGATAGTCGCCGCTCATCTCAAGCTCGAAGGCGAGCTCGGCGTCGAGCTCCGGCCCCTGCAGCGCAAGCCGTTCGAGCCTTACCGACGAGCCCTCGGCATGCAGTGCCAGGTCGATGCGATCTAGCACCAGCGGACGCTCGCCCTCGAGACGGAAGTCGGTGACCTCGAGCGAGGGCGCCTCGACATCCACGGGCAGTTCGATCCGTGCAAGCGTGATCCGCGCCTGGGGGTCATCGAGCGGCGTGGCGCTCAGCGCGGCGAGCGGGTTGGCGATCGGCACGCCATCGGCCCCGAGCACGCTGCCGGGCGCCACCGCCGGCGCCGCGACCACCGCCAGGGCGGCGGCGATATCGACTTCGGACTCAAGGCTCGGCGCTTCGATGGCGGCGGGCTCCTCGGCCGCATCAGGCAGCCGCAGCCGGGGCGAGACGAGACGGGTCTCACCGAGTGAGAAACGGCTACCCTCGAAGCTCGCCGAGCTTTCGAAGTGCTGCCAGGCGAGCTCGAGTCCCGCCTCGTTCTCGAGCGAAAAGTCATCGAGCACGAGTTCGCGCAGCTCGATCGGCAGCGGCGTGGAAATCCTCTCCAGCGGGACGCTTTCGCTCTCGCTCTGCTCGGCGGCAGCGGCGGGCAGGCGCACATGCAGGCCATCGCTCGCCAGCCGCTCGATGCAAAGCCGCCCGCGAAGCAGGCAGTCGCTCGACCAAGAGAGTTCGAGGCGACGCGCCTCTAGCTGCACGCCAGCGGCATCGAGCGCGACATCGTGGAGTACCAGGGTATCCAGCGGTGCGCCTTCGACCGAACTATAGGAAATCAGCCCTCGCGACTGTGCCTGGCCAAGCAGCCAGGCGGTGCCCCAGGGAGACAGCGCCAGCCCGGCCAGCAGCATCACCAGTGCGACCAGCCAAAGCGACAGCCAGAACAGCAGCCGGGGAAACAGCATCAGAACTCGGGTCCGATGGCGAAGTGAATGCGCCACGAGTTGTCCTCATCGTCGAACGGGTGGGCGATGTCGAAACGGATCGGGCCGACCGGAGAAATCCAGCGCACGCCAAGTCCGGCGGAGGTCTTGAGCGAGGAGTCGCTCCAGCTGTCGAAAGCGTCGCCGAAATCGTAGAACGCGGCACCCCACCAGTCGCCGGTGACGCGACGCTGGTACTCGAGCGTGCCGGTGAACATCTGCTGGCCGCCGAGCAGCTCACCGTCGTCGTTGCGCGGCGCCAGGGTTTCATAGGAGTAGCCGCGCACGCTGGTATCGCCACCGGCGAAGAAGCGCAGCGACGGCGGCATACGCGGAAAGTCGTCGGTCTCGATCGCCCCGACGTTGCCGCGCACGAAGAACCGGTTGTCGTTGCCAATGCTCTCGATCCATCGGGTGGTGAACACACTGCGCAGGAAGGTGATATCGGAGCCGAGCTGGTCGCTCGAGCCCTCGATCAACAGGTCCTGGCGGTTGCCATGCATCGGGAAGCGTTGGTCGTCGACCGCCGTGCGCCCCCAGCTCACTCCGGGAGTGATCAGGAAGACGTTGTCGCTCTGATCCGCCTGGGTGAAGTTCTCCTGACTGACCCGCACATAGACGCGCTGGCTCCAGCCATTGTCGAACTGCCATACCCGGGCCGGGGTGAAGAACAGCCGCCGGCTGCGGGTATCGTTGTCGTCGAGGTTCTCGAACCCGTAGCCGAACTCGTAGCTGTCGCGCAGCGGATCATCGAGGGGGATCTTGTACATGCCGCCCAGGGTCTGGCGCGGCGAGGAGAGATAGAGCCGGTTCTCCCAGCTGTGCCCTCGGTCGTTGAGCCACGGCTGGCGCCAGGTGAGCTGCAACCGCGGCCCGACGTCGGTGGCGAAGCCGATACCGGTCTCGAAGCGATGGCGATCGGCGGCGATCAACGAAATGTCGACCGGTACCTCGGATGCGCCAGTGCTCGCCTCTCGCTGGCCACCGCCACCTTGGCTGGTATCGTCGGGCGAAGGCGCCTGTGCGCCCGGAGGAGCGCTGGGCTGGGCCTCATGCTGGAGGCGTGGCTTGACCGAGATGCTGCGAAACCAGCCCGCCTCGCCGAGTCGACCGTTGTAGAGCGCAAGGTCGTCGGCCAGATAGGGATCACCTGGCTGGAAAGGTCGCATCGCTTCGAGCCGGTCCTGGCGAATCTGGCTGCCGCTGTAGGTGACCTCGCCGAAGCGGTAGCGCCTGCCGCTGTCCATCACCAGGTAGACGTTGGCGCTGTGATCCCAGGGCCTGACTTCAAGACGGGACACCCGATACTGGGAATCGAAGTAGCCACGCTGCAGCGCCAGCGTGTCGAGCTGGGTCTTGAGCGTCTCGTAGTGGGCGTGCAGGAGAGGACGCCCCTCGTCCTTGAGCAGCTCGCTGGCGTCGAGCAGGCGCTGGAAACTGTCGTCCTGGCCGCCCTCGCCCTCGACCCGGACGTAGACGTTGCGCACGACCACCCGCTCGCCAGGCACGATATCGACCACCACGCTGTCGCGATCACGAAAATCCACGCTGATCTGCGGCTCGTAGTAGCCGAATGCCCGCAGTGCATCGCTGACCCGGCTCGTCACTTCGGAATCATAAATATCGAGGCGCGCGTTGGCCGGGATCTCCAACGCATCGAGGTAGGCCTCGACGTTGTCCGCAGCCAGCCCGCCAAGCCCTCTTACCTCGGCGTCGAGCGCCTGGGCGGTCTGGGGCGCTACCAAGGCTCCAAGCAGCCAAGGAGAGAGCCTGAAGGCCCAGGAGGATCTAGTCATCTTGCACATCCCTTTGCTGGCGGCGCCAATCCCTTCATCAGCGCGCCTCATTCAATTCTCGCTCCAACCCCGCCACGCGGGCGGCGAAGCCGTCCAGTCTCGACTCGATCGCGCTCAGCCGAGCGTCGAGCGCCCGGTCGCTCTGGTCGAGTGCGTCCATCGACTGGGTGAGCGAAGCGACCAGCTCGCTGCGCTGCTGGTCGCTGGTGGTCAGTCCCGAAAGCTGCGCGCTCACCAGCGACAATGCATCGACCCTGGTCTCGAGCGCGGTCAAACGCTGCGGCTCGAACTCCGGCAGCGCGGCGAGCTCGCGACGACTCTCCTCGAGCATCATCGATAGTTCGTCCAGGCGTTGGCGCATTGTATCGAGCTGCTCGGCGTCATGCTGCCGTTGTAACGCTACCTCGGCACTGCGCTGGGCGCTTTCGAGCAGCCCCTGGCGCTCATGCCAGTAAAAGGCGGCGAGTGCCGCAACGCCGAGGATCGCGATCAGCGACAGCAGCACCGCGGGCCAGGCCGCCGTTTTGGCGGGAGGACGATAGCCGGACCTCGGCCTGGCGAGCAGTTCGTCCTCTCCGGGAACGATACTGAAGGTATCGCGGTCGTGTAGAGAAGGTTCGGGCATGGCGCATCCATCTCGTGTTCGAACCAAGGCGTCGCCGGGAGAGGCTCGCAGCCTCCTCCCAGGCGCATCAACGGAAGCAAAAACAATACGCTACGATGGTTCAAGAGGCCATCGGCAAGGGTGGATTTCGGTTCGTTGGCGAATACGCGCATCATGCTCGCCGAGGCGAATGCTGGTATCGAGCCGGCGGTTATGTTCGAGCCGCGAGGGGGTTACACTGCCCCATCACGACGCCGCGATACGACAGGCGGGCGTCGTCCGGGCTGACGCCCAAGGACGATGCACCAAGGGCTATGGATCCTTACATGGAGCGGGACATGACGCAGCAATCCACCACGGCCACAGGGCCTCAAGCTTCGCCGCAGCGCAACTTCGATCAGGCCGAGATCGACAAGTTCGAGGCCCTGGCCCACCGCTGGTGGGATCGAGATGGCGAGTTCAAACCACTGCACGACATCAATCCGCTTCGCCTTGCGTTCATCGATGAGCAGTGCAACGGTCTGGCCGGGCGACGCGCGATCGACGTCGGCTGCGGCGGAGGCATCCTCAGCGAGGCGATGGCACGTCGTGGCGCCCAAGTGACGGGGATCGATCTCGGCGAGGCTCCACTGTCGGTCGCCGGGCTGCACCTCAAGGAGAGCGGCCTGGCGGTGGATTACCAGATGATCAGCGTCGAGGAGATCGCCCAGCGGGAAGAGGCGCGCTACGACGTGGTCACCTGCATGGAGATGCTCGAGCATGTGCCGGACCCGAACTCGGTGGTACGCGCCTGCGCACGGCTGGTGAAGCCGGGCGGACATGTGTTCTTCAGCACCATCAATCGCAACCCGAAATCCTATCTGTTCGCGATCATTGGGGCCGAGTATCTGCTGCGCCTGCTGCCGACCGGCACCCACGACTATCAGCGCTTCATCCGCCCTTCCGAGCTCTCACGCTGGGCACGCCAGGCGGGACTCTCGATCGAACGGCTGCGTGGGCTGCACTACAACCCGGTGACACGCCGCTATTGGTTGAACGATGACGTCCAGGTCAACTACATGATCCACTGCCAGCGTCCGGCCCTCGAGGCATGAGCGCGGTGTGCCCGCGCCCCGAGGCGGTGCTGTTCGACCTCGATGGCACCTTGGTCGACACCGCACCGGATCTGATCGCGGCCACCAATCGATTGCGCCGGGAGCACGATTTGCCCCCGCTGCCCTATGCCCAGGTACGCGCAGTGGTATCCAATGGCGGCGCGGCGCTGGTCGAGCTGGCGCTGGCGCAGCGGCAAGAGGTCGATCGGGGCGCAGGTCTGCAACGCTTGCTCGCCCTCTATGAAGCCCACGTCGCCCAGGAAAGCCGTACGTTCCCAGGGCTCGTCGAACTGGTCGAAGCGCTGGACGCCCAGGGCGTGGGCTGGGGAGTGGTGACCAACAAGCAGCGGCGATTCGCGCAGCCGCTGCTATCGCAGCTGGCGCTGAACCCGCGAGTGCTGGTCTGTGCCGACGACCTATCGGCATGCAAGCCGGACCCTGCGCCGCTGCTCGAGGCTGCAAGACGCCTGGCGGTGGATCCCGGTCGATGCTGGTACGTCGGCGATCACCTGCGCGACATGCAGGCGGCGATCAACGCCGGCATGCTGCCGGTGGCCGCGCTCTATGGCTATCTCGGGGCCGACGAACGCCCGGAGAGCTGGCCGGCGAAGCTGCGCTTCACCGACTCAGAGTCACTGGCCGCGGCGATCCTCGCAGCCTGCGGTGAGGCTGCCTGACCGCGACGCTCAGCCGCTGGTCCGGGAGAGGAAATCCTCGGCCAGCTTGGCTGCATTGCTCTGCGGATACTCCGCTACCACCTGCCTGAGCAACCGCTGGCTCTCACTGCCCTGCCCCTGGCGTGCCTTGACCAAGCCAAGCTTGTAGATCGCATCGGCGACCTTGCTGCTGCTCGGATAGTCATCGATCACGCTCTGGAACGCATCGGCGGCATCATCGAGCCGGGACTGCGCGGAATAGAGCTCGCCCAGCCAGTAAAGTGAATTGGGCTTGAGGTTGGAGTCGGGATACTCCTGGTTGAAGCGCTCGAATGCCGAGGTCGCTTCGCTGAACTGCCGATTCTGTACCAGCGCGAAGGCCTGCTGGTAGCTCTGCTCAGCCTGGTCTCCACCGCTGCTGCCCGCTGCCGCACCGGCTCCCGCGGTTGCCACTGCCGCTCCACGCGCCGCCTGCGCGATCGGGTCGTCCGAACCGCTGGATGCGCCGGAACCCTGGGTCGCGCCCGCCTGGGGCTCCCCGCCCTCGAGCTGGGTGAGGCGCTGGTCGAGGTCCATATAGCGCTGCTGGCCGAGCTGGCGCTCCTGCTCCAGCTGATGCTGGAGTTCCTCGATCTGGCCTACCAGGCGATTGATCGCTTCCTGCTGGGTCTGCAGCTGGTTGAACAGCGTCAGACTGCCAGAAGCGGAAGGCTGTGTGGTGGCTGCCTGATTGTAGAAGGAACCGCTACTCTGGGCCCATACGGAAAGCGGGAGCACCAGGGCTCCCGCGCCGCACAGTTTTTTCAAACTGTGTTTCATGCATTACCTCGAGTCTTAGTAGTCGAAGACAACGCGGCGGTTCTGCGCGTAGGCTTCCTCGGTGCGGCCCGACGCTGCCGGACGCTCTTCGCCGTAGCTGACCACTTCGAGCTGGGACGCGTTGACGCCCTGGACGGTCAGGTACTGGCGGACAGCGTTGGCACGGCGCTCGCCGAGACCAAGGTTGTATTCGCGGGTACCGCGCTCATCGGTGTGGCCTTCGAGCACGACCTGAGTGCTCGGGTTGGCGCGCAGGTAGGCAGCGTGCTGGTTCAGGACCGATTCGAACTCGGCGCGAATGGTGTCGCGGTCGAAGTCGAAGTAGACGGTACGAACGGACGGGATCTGGCCCTGCTGACCCTGGCCGTAACCCTGGCCAGCGGCACCGGTGCTGGAAGAGGTGCCGGAAGTCTGGGCACCGGAAGTCATACCACCCTGATCCCCATCCTGGGTACCGCCGCTGCTGGAACAGCCCGCGATCACAACGACCGAAAACGCAGCAGCCAGCGTTTTGGCGTAAGAGGAAAACTGCATGGTCATCTCCTTGCTCTTAAGAGTGCGAATGACGAATTTCATTCTAGTCGTTTAGTTTAGAAACGGCGACCAAGCCGGTTCTCTGACGTTTCCTTCCGGAGAAGGGATGACGAAAGAAGCCCGTCCGTCCGCCGAAACAGCACCAAGAACCCCTCGGGTTCCCTGCTGTGTGGCATATACCACCATTGTGCCATTAGGCGCAATAGCGGGTGCTTCATCCCAGCCAGTATCGGTCAAGACAGTGACACGATTGGTGGCCAGGTCCTGCTTGGCGACCTGATAACCCCTGTCGGTGCGGGTCACCATGAACACCGTCTCGCCATCCGGCGAATAGTGTCCACCAGCATTATAGTTCCCAGTGAAGGTTAGTCGCTGTGCCTGTCCTGCTGCAAAATCGTAACGATAGAGCTGCGGCTGGCCGCTGCGATCCGAAGTGAAGATCAGGCTCGAGCCGTCGGGACTATAGTCCGGTTCGGTGTTGATCGCCGAGTTGTTGGTCAGGCGCTCCAGGTTGCGAGTGGCCAGGTCCATCACGTAGATGTCCGGGGTACCGTCCTTGGACAGCGACATCGCCATCTTACGCCCATCCGGCGACCAGGCCGGCGCACCGTTGATGCCGGTGAACGAGGTCAGCTGCAGGCGTCGCCCGGTGGCGAGATCCTGCACGTAGATGGCCGGGCGTCCCGATTCGAACGAGACGTAGGCCAGCTTGCCGCCGTCCGGCGACCAGGTCGGTGAAAGGACCGGCTGATTGGAGGTCAGTACCTGCTGCGGATTGTAGCCATCCTGGTCAGCGACATAGAGCGCGAAGCTGATGTTCGGGTCCACGCCCTGGGAGGTGATGTAGGCGATGCGGGTCTGGAACGCGCCGCGGATGCCGGTGATCTTCTCGAAGATCTGGTCGGCGACGTAGTGCGCGCGCGAGCGCAGCTGGTCGGGGCCCGAGGTGACCACCTCGCCGAGCTCGCGGGCATTACCGAACACGTCGTGCAATTCGTAGGTGATTCGATAGCCATTGCCGTTGGGCTCCACCCGGCCGACCACCAGATAGTTGGCACGCGAAGCCTGCCAGGCCTGGTAATCGATCTGGTCGCCGGGAGCAGGATTGCCGACCTGCCGGTCGCGCGGCAGCGGCGAGAACTGCCCGCTGTTGCGCAGATCGTTCTCGATGATCTGGCTGACATCCTGCGGCAGCTGCTGGCCATTGGCGGTGAATGGAGCGATCGCAATCGGGATCGCCTGGTCGCTGCTGCGCGTGATCTGAATGTTGAGCTCGGCGCGAGCATAAGCGCTCGCCACCAGCATCATCAGCATACCCGTGAGGGCGACTAATCGTCTCATCACCGTACATCCTCTGGATTGAACGTCAGGACAAAGCTACGGAACTGCTGCTGCGCGGCACTGGGCAGCTGGCTCAATTCGCGGAAAGGTGCGGCACGTTGCACCGCTTGGATCGCCGAGTTGTCGAAAGACGCATTGCCGCTGCTGCTTTGCAAGGTAGCACCGACCAGCTCACCAGTGGCCGGCAACAGCCGCACTCGCACCGTGGCGACCAGGCCGGGGGGCGAACCGGCTGGTTTGATCCAGCTCTGCTCCACCGCGTGGCGAATGATGTTCATCATGCTGTTCGAGGCTTCGGCGGACTGTCGTGCGTTGGCGATCGACTGCTCCTCGCTGCCGATCGCTTGGGCGAGATCGGACTCGCTCGCCGCGGCAGCGGCCTCGGCGAGACGACGCTGTTCGGCCCGTTCCCGTGCGGCTTTCTCGGCAGCAGCTTTCTCGGCGGCGGCTTTCTCGGCGGCGGCTTTCTCGGCGGCGGCCTTCTCGGCGGCGGCCTTCTCGGCAGCGGCTTTCTCGGCAGCGGCTTTCTCGGCGGCGGCTTTCTCGGCAGCGGCTTTCTCGGCAGCGGCTTTCTCGGCAGCGGCCTGCTCCGCCGCGGCTTGCTCTCGCGCCGCCTGCTCGCGTGCGGCGCGCTGGGCCTCAGCCTGCTGACGCTGAGCCTCCTCACGCTGCGCGGCTTGGGCCGCGGCTTCGGCTGCGGCCTGCTGACGCTCGGCTTCCTGCTGTCGCTCGGCGGCTGCGGCGGCGGCCTGTTCGGCGGCCTCTCGCTGAGCCTGCTCGGCGGCCTCGCGCTGGGCTTGCTCTTGCGCCGCCTGAGCCGCGGCCTGCTGCTGGGCTTCGCGCTGGACATCGTCTTGCTGTGGGGCACTCTGCCGGGGCGCGCCCTGCTGGGAATCTCTAAGCTGCTGGGCCTGGTCGGTCGCAGTCTCGGTCGAGATCAGCGTGGCATGGACGATGGAGCTCGACTGGTTCTCCGGGGTCGAGCTCGGCCAGCGGATCAAGAGTGCTGCGACCAAGCCGAGGTGCAGGAGCACGGCAAGGATCACAGGCAGCTTGAACTTGGCTTCTTGGGATTGCCTGGACATCAATTCTTCCTCGAGGTCGCTCGAACGACCGAACATGCTCGACGCCTGGTACCTGCGGCAGGTGCCATCATGATCAAACCTTGGCGCTCGCGGCGCTGCGGGCTACCACGCTGCGATGAAGAATGGTGTGGAACTCCTCGGCGAAGTCGCGATAGGCCGCGATCAGCCGCTCGCTGGCCGAGGTGAAACGGTTGTAAGCGATCACCGCCGGGATCGCCGCGAACAGCCCCATTGCGGTGGCGATCAGCGCCTCGGCGATCCACGGTGCCACGGTGGCAAGGGTTGCTTGTTCGGCATCGGAGAGGGTCTGGAATGAGCCCATGATGCCCCATACCGTACCGAAGAGACCGATATAGGGGCTCGATGAACTGATCGAGGCGAGGATGGGCAGGTGGTGAGTCAACCTCGCCTCCTCGCGTGAAAGCGCGACACGCATGGCGCGCTCGACTTCGAGCAACATCGAAGCCGCCTGCTTGGGAGTAGGCGGCGGCTGGTCCTCGCTGCCGCGCAGCCGGGCGCGAAGGCGATTGAACGCCTTGAATCCCGCCTGGAACACATGGGCCGCGCCCTCCGTCGCCTCCGGCTGCTCGCGATTCAGGTCGTTGAGGTCGATCCCCGACCAGAAGCGGGCCTCGAAGCCAGCGAAATCGCGCTCCGCCCGGCGCATGCTGATCGCGCGCTGAAAGATCAGCACCCACGACACCAGTGAAAACACCAGCAGCACCAGCATGACCAGCTTGACGACGAGGCTGGCATTGGTCACCAGCGCGACGATCGACATCGAATCTTCCACGTCCATCCTCTCAATCCACCGCGCGCGACATCCTTCGCGCACGCTCGTCACATTTCACCCTCGCGGCACGCCCGGACGGGCCTCAGCCGCAGGGCGCCTCTTCCAACAGCGCACGCAGCGACTCAGGCCAGCGAGTCGGCTTGAGCGTACGCACATCGATACAGGCGATATCGACCTCAGCGACGCCAAGCAGTTCATCCACCCGACGAATGCGCTGGGTGAAAGTCAGGCTGCAGCGCCCGACCACACTCACCTCGACCCCGACATCGAGCTGGTCGTCGAGCCGGGCCGGACGCAGGTAGCGGCACTCCAGCCGCCGCACCACCAGCTGGAGCCCCTGCTGGAACAGCGCCTGCTGGGTGAAGCCATGCAGCCTCAGCCACTCGGTCCGCGCCCGCTCCATGAATTTCAGGTAGTTGGCATGGTAGACGATCGCACCGGCGTCGGTATCTTCGATGTAGACCGTCACCGGCCAGGAAAACGCACTCATGCCGTCCCACCATCACTAGATGCGCCCTGGTCATCGGGCTCGATACCGAAGTGACGATAGGCGCCTCGAGTCACCATCCGCCCTCGGGCGGTACGAAGCATGAAGCCCTGTTGAATCAGGTAAGGCTCGAGCACATCCTCGATCGTGTCGCGCTCCTCGCCGATCGCCGCGGCCAGGCTGTCCACTCCCACCGGGCCGCCGTCGAATTTCTCGATCATCATCAGCAGCAAGCGGCGATCCATATGGTCCAGACCATGCTGGTCGACATGCAGCATGTCGAGCGCGCGCGAAGCGATGGCGAGATCGATGCGTCCATTCCCCTTGACCTGGGCGTAGTCGCGCACCCGACGCAGCAGCCGGTTGGCGATTCGCGGGGTGCCGCGGGAGCGACGAGCGATCTCGAGCGCCCCTTCGGGGTCGGCTTCCAGACCCAGCAACCGGGCCGATCGCGCAACGATCGAGGTGAGATCTTCGACACCGTAGAATTCGAGCCGCTGGACGATACCGAAGCGATCGCGCAGCGGCGAGGTCAAGAGTCCCGCCCGCGTGGTGGCGCCCACCAGGGTGAAGCGCGGCAGGTCCAGCTTGATCGAGCGCGCGGCGGGCCCTTCGCCGATCATGATGTCGAGCTGGAAGTCCTCCATCGCCGGATAGAGCACCTCTTCGACGGTCGATGAGAGACGGTGGATCTCGTCGATGAACAGTACGTCGCCGGGCTCGAGGCTGGTGAGCATCGCGGCGAGATCGCCCGGTCGCTCGAGCACCGGGCCGGAGGTCGACTTGATGTCGACCTCCATCTCGGCGGCGATGATGTTGGCCAGCGTGGTCTTGCCGAGCCCGGGCGGGCCGAAGACCAAGGTGTGATCGAGGCTTTCGCCGCGTCCGCGGGCGGCGTCGACGAAGATCCCCAGCTGCTCGCGCACCGCGGGTTGGCCGATGTAGTCGGCCAGCCTGCGCGGGCGGATCGCATAGTCGACGCGCGGCTCGCGCCCTTGCGCTTCGGCCGAGATCAGACGATCGGGCTCGATCATCGACGTGCCTCGGTGCGACCGTTACCCATCCGCTGGGCCAAAGCGCTCTTGATCAACGCTTCGGTCGAAAGCGAATGGTCGAGCTCGGCGAGCATCCTGGTCGCCTCGACCGGCTTGTAGCCGAGCGCGATCAATGCCGCCTCGGCGTCGGCGTAGTTGTCACGGGCCCCAACGCCATGGGGCTCGGAAGCCTCGCCGTCGAGCAACCGCTCGAGCGCGCCGAGATCTGGCTGCGCCTCGCGGGTGAGCTCGGGCCAGCGGGTCAATCGATCGCGCATCTCGACGATCAGCCGCTCGGCGGTCTTCTTGCCGACCCCCGGCAGCCGCGTCAGGGCCCGGGCATCCTCGTCCATCAGACAGCGCACGAACTGACCTCGCTCCATGCCGGAGAGAATCGCCAGCGCCATGCGTGGGCCGACCCCGGCGATGCGGATCAGCTCGCGGAACATCCGCCGCTCGAGTTCGTCGCGAAAGCCATAGAGCAGATGAGCGTCCTCACGGACGATCAGGTGGGTATAAAGGCGTGCCTGTTCGCCTAGCGCCGGCAGCGAGAGGATGGTGTTCATCGAGGCCTCGAGCTCGTAGCCCACCCCGCCCACGTCGATCACGACCCAGGGAGGCTGCTTTTCGATCAAAATGCCGTGAAGCCGTCCTATCATCCATCCCTCGAGGTACACCGGTTCGCGGTCGCGCTGGCGCGCGCCGCGAGTGATAAGAAATTCCGCTGAGTCATCATATCAGGCAGGAACCGAGAGGCCAGGGTCCGATATCGCGCTATCCAGGACGAAAGGCTCGCCAGCCGCGCCCCACCCGCCTGCGCGTGACCGAGGCTTCGGCGCGTTTTATCAGTCCTCGGCGGCTATAGCAATGGGTCAGCGCAATAGCGAGGGCGTCCGCCGCATCGGGCTGAGGCAGGCCATCGAGATGCAGCGTCGAGGCCACCATGCGCTGTACCGCCGCCTTGTCGGCGCCGCCGTGGCCGGTAACGGTCTGCTTCACCAGGGTAGCAGCGTACTCGAACACCGGCAGGCCATGATTGGCGGCGCAGACGATCGCGCTGCCGCGTGCCTGGCCGAGCTTGAGCGCGGAGTCGGCGTTCTTGGCGACGAAGACCCGCTCGATGGCGAATTCCGCCGGGCGATGAAGCGCGATCAGCTCGCCGACGCCCGCGTAGACCTGGGCAAGCCGCTGGGCGAGCTGATCGGCATCGATACGAATGAAGCCGCTGGCGACGTAGCGCGGTGCGCCGGCGCCGGCATCGATCACGCCGAACCCGGTGCGCCGCGACCCCGGGTCGATGCCGAGCAGGATCACTCGAGGGCCTCGAGCACAGCGTCGCTGAAATCGGCGTTGGTGTAGACGTTCTGAACGTCGTCGAGCTCCTCGAGCATGTCGATCAGCTTGATCACCCGCCGGCCCAGCTCCGGATCGTCGATGGTGGTGTAGATGTCGGGAAACATCCCCACCTCGCTGCTTTCGGGAACGAGCCCTGCCTCGACCAGCGCATCCTTGACCGCACCGAAGGCCGCAGGCGTCGTGACCACCAGCAGCGTGCCATCCTCCTGCTCGACCACGTCGTCGGCACCCGCCTCCAGCGCGGTCTCGATCACCGCCTCCTCGTCACTGCCAGCGGCGAAGACGAGCTGTCCACGCTGGTTGAAGAGGAAAGCGACCGATCCGGAAGTGCCGAGATTGCCGCCTTGCTTGGTGAACGCGTGGCGCACGTCGGACGCGGTGCGATTGCGATTGTCGGTCATGCACTCGACCATCACCGCCACCCCTTCGGGGCCGTAGCCCTCATAGACCAGTTCTTCCATCTGGTCACTGTCGCCGTCGCCTACGCCACGGTCGATCGCCCGCTGCACGGTGTCCTTCGCCATGTTGCTGCCCAGCGCCTTGTCCATCGCGATACGCAGCCTGGGATTGGCGCCTGGATCACTACCGCCCTGGCGGGCGGCGACGGTGAGCTCGCGAATCAGCTTGGTGAAGATCTTGCCACGCTTGGCGTCCTGCGCCGCCTTGCGGTGCTTGGTGTTAGCCCATTTGCTATGGCCAGCCACTGACGACCCCCGCTCGCGTCGCGCGCGAACCTTCGATTACCGCATGAATTGCCGCCGGACCCGGCAGGCGCCGGGCCCGGGCACATCACTCGCCGTTCTTCTGGCGAAGACGCAGGCCCAGCTCCTTCAACTGCTGGGCACTGACTTCCCCCGGCGCCTCGGTGAGCAAGCAGGCCGCGCTCTGGGTCTTGGGGAACGCGATCACGTCACGGATCGTGCGCGCACCGACCATCAGCATCACCAGGCGGTCGAGGCCGAAGGCCAAGCCACCGTGGGGCGGCGCACCGAACTGCAGCGCGTCGAGCAGGAAGCCGAACTTCTCGCTGGCCTCCTGTTCAGCGATCCCGAGCACCTCGAATACCGCTTTCTGCATCTGCTGGTCGTGGATACGAATCGACCCACCGCCCAGCTCGGTACCGTTGAGCACCATGTCGTAGGCGCGCGACAAAGCGCTGGCGGGATCGGCCTTGAGCGCCTCAGGGCTGCAAGAGGGCGCGGTGAACGGATGGTGGCAGGCGGAGAGCCGGCCGGCGTCGTCGACTTCGAACACCGGGAAGTCGACCACCCAGAGTGGCGCCCAGCGCTGGGTGTAGAGGTTCAGGTCCTCGCCGAGCTTGACCCGCAGCGCACCGATCGCATCGTTGACGATACGGGTCTTGTCGGCGCCGAAGAAGACGATGTCGCCGTCCTTGGCCCCGACCCGGTCGAGCAGCTCCTCGATCACGTTCTCCATGAACTTGACGATCGGCGACTGCAGCCCCTCGAGCCCCTTGGCGCGCTCGTTGACCTTGATCCAGGCCAGGCCCTTGGCGCCGTAGACGCCGACGAAGCGGGTATAGTCGTCGATCTGCTTGCGCGAAAGCGCAGCACCGCCCTCGACCTTGAGTGCGGCGACGCGGCCGTCGGCGGCGTTGGCCGGTGCCGAGAAGACCTTGAAATCGACGTTCGCCATCAAATCCGAGACGTCGACCAGTTCGAGCGGAATGCGCAGATCCGGCTTGTCCGAGCCGAAGCGATGCATCGCCTCGGAATAGGGCATCCTCGGGAACTCGGGCAGCTCGACCTCGAGCACGTCGCGGAACAGTCCACGCACCATCGCCTCGGTGATCGACATGATGTCGTTCTCTTCGACGAACGAGGCCTCGATGTCGATCTGGGTGAACTCGGGCTGGCGGTCGGCGCGCAGGTCTTCGTCACGGAAGCACTTGGCGATCTGGTAGTAGCGATCGAGCCCGGCGACCATCAGCAGCTGTTTGAACAGCTGCGGCGACTGCGGCAGGGCGAAGAAGTGCCCCGGATGGGTGCGGCTCGGCACCAGATAGTCGCGCGCGCCCTCGGGCGTGGCCCGGGTGAGGATCGGCGTCTCGATGTCGAGGAAGCCGTGCTCCTCGAGATAGGCGCGCACGCTGTGGGTGATCCTGGAGCGCAGCCTCAGCCGCTCGACCATCTCGGGACGGCGCAGGTCAACGTAGCGGTACTTGAGCCGCACCTCCTCGCCGACCTTGCCATGCTCGTCGAGCTGGAACGGCGGGGTCTGCGCGGAGTTGAGCAGCTCGACCCGGTTCGCCAGCACCTCGATCATGCCGGTCGGCATATCGGCGTTCTGGGTACCCTCGGGGCGCAGCCGGACTCGACCTTCGATCTTCAGCACATATTCGCTGCGCGCACGGTCGGCGCTGGCGAAGGCTTCGGGCGTATCGGGATCGACCACGATCTGGGCGATGCCGTCGCGATCGCGCAGATCGAGGAAAATGACGCCGCCGTGGTCGCGGCGGCGGTGGACCCACCCACAGAGGGTGACGTGCTGCTCGACCAGGCTCTCGTTCAGCTGGCCGCAATAATGGCTGCGCATTTCAGTTCCCATTGCGTGATACGTGTCTTTCGCGCCCCGCCGGCGGCGGCGGGGCGTCGGGGGTAGCGCTCAACCGTCCGCGCCGCCCTTGCTCGGCGGCGCACTGCCGGCACCGGCATCGCCGGCGAGATTGCGCTTGGAGGAGGACTTGAAGTCCGTCTCGTACCAACCACCGCCCGCGAGTCGGAATCCCGCCGCGGAAACCACGCGTTCGAGACTCTCCGCCTTGCAGGCAGGGCACAGGGTCAGCGGCTGGGCGCTCATGCGCTGCAGCTTTTCGAGGTGATGGCCGCACGCGCGGCATTGATATTCATAGATCGGCATGATCGTTCCACCTGATGCACCTCGCCGGCGACGCTCGCGCCACGAGGATGAATGAATGCATTACGGGTTGCACACATTGAGCACGCCATTATAGCGTGCAGCGACGGCCAACGGGCAAGATCAAGCGGAGGAGCGCGGCTGATGCGTGCAGTACTACTGGATGCCACCACCCTGGGCATGGACATCGATCTCGAGCCGCTGCGCGAATGCGTCGACACCCTCGAAGTCCACCCGACCAGCACCCCTGACCAAGTCGCCGAGCGGCTGCGCGGTGCGCGCATCGCGCTGACCAACAAGGCACCGATCGACCAGCGGGCGATCGAGGCCACCCCGGAACTCGAGCTGATCTGCGTACTCGCCACCGGCACCAACAACATCGACCTGGACGCTGCGCGGCGCGCGGGAATAGAAGTACGTAACGTCAGCGCCTATGGCACCGCCAGCGTCGCCCAGCACACCATGGCGCTGATCCTCGGCCTCGCTACCCAGCTCAATCTGGTGCAGCGCGACCTGGCCCTCGGCGCCTGGCAGCGCAGCCCGCACTTCTCGCTGTTCGATCGCCCGATCGTCCAGCTCGCCGGCAAGCGCCTGACCATCGTTGGTCAAGGCGAACTGGGCAGCGAAGTGGCACGCCTCGCGCAGGCATTCGGCATGCACGTGACCTTCGCCGCGCGCCCCGGCAACGCAAGCGATCCCCGCCCCACGCTCGACACCTTGCTGCCGGAAAGCGACGTGGTCAGCCTGCACTGCCCGCTCAACGACCAGACCCGCGGGCTGATCGATACCCATCGCTTGGCCCTGCTCAAGCCCGGCGCGCTACTGATCAACTGTGCCCGGGGTGGCGTAATCGACGAGCTCGCCGCGCTCGAGGCCCTGCGACGCGGCACCCTGGGGGGATTGGCGGTCGACACCCTGCCCGAGGAGCCACCGCGCGCGGGCCATGCCCTGCTCGATGCGCTGAGCGAGGAGCTCAACCTGCTGGTCACCCCTCACAGCGCCTGGGCGGCGCCGGAGGCAAGGGCACGGATCGTCGAGCTCACCGCCGACAACATCCGCACCCACTTCGCGCGCTGAGCGCCTGCGCTACAGCCAGCGCCGCCAACGGAAGAACAGGTAGGTGCCGAGCGCCGAGCAGATCATCAACAGCATCGCCAACAGATAGCCATACCGATAGTGCAGCTCCGGCATCACGTCGAAGTTCATGCCGTAGATGCTCGCGATCAGCGTCGGCGGCAGGAACACCACCGCGGCGACCGAGAAGATCTTGATGATCTTGCTCTGGGCCACGTTGGTGAAGCCGATCGCCGCATCGAGCAGGAAGTTGATCTTCTCGAAGATGAAGGTGGTATGGGGGTTGAGCGAATCGATGTCGCGCAGGATCTCGTTGACGTCGTCGCCGTGGCCATGGACGTCTAGCTGCATCGGCAGGTGGCGGGCGAGGTTGCGCAGCGAACGCTGGGTGTCGAGCAGCGAGAGCCGCACCACGTCGTTGTGGTTCTCCTGCTGGAGGATGTCGCGCAAGGTATCCTCCAGCGCATCCGGCTCCATCGCCTGGCGGCCAAGCCGCTCGAGTTCGCCATAGATGTGCTCGATCTGGTCGGCCAGCACCTCGACTTTCATCTCGAGCAGCGCGATCAGGATCTCCGCCGGCGTCTGCGGGCGAATGCGCTGGTGGCGCAGGTAGCCACGAAACAGGCGCAGGATGCCGATCTCCTCGTCGCGCAGGCTCATCAGATAGCGCTCACCGAGGTGGAAGGAGACGTTCAGCCCCTTCGCTTCGCGCTTCTGGCGGAAAGGGAACAGCGAGGTCAGCCGGATGCCCTCTCCATCGATCTGGAAGCGAGAGGAGTATTCGAGTTCGTCGAGCTCATCGACGGTCGGCAGCTCGCCATCGTAGAGCGACTGCACCCAGGCGTACTCCTCGTCGCTCGGATCACAAACGTCTACCCAAAGACAGTTGTCCGGCAGGGGGCCCGGCGCGACTTCCTCGTCGACCGTCAGCCCCTCGCCGGTCAGGGTGAACAGTGTGATCATATGACGCTCCTTGTTTGTCCCATCCTTCCTTGAAACCGCCCGCTTTCTCGCTGGGGCCGGCGCCAGCATGCCCTCAGCACGCCCATGAGGCAACGTCCTCGCCAGTGCGGTTGACGGCATCGAGGGCTGCGACTAATGTTTGCACGCCTCGACCACCAGGCGACACACGAGACCCCCTATCTCATGGACTCACATAGGCGTAGCTCAGACCTACACGTCGACCGCTGCCTAGCTTCATCATCCGCCCCGGATCCCGCCGCCGCCCGCTAGTACGAGCGCCTGCGCGCGAGACGGCGCGCAGGAGAAAGTTCGATGAGCGTCACCGACCTGATGCCGGAAGTGCGCAAAGCGCTCGCCGCCGGCGATCATGCTGCCCTCGAGCGGCTACTCGAAGAGGCGCACAGCGCCGACCTTGCCGAGATCCTCGCCCAGGAGACCGATCCGTTTGGCCTTGCGCTGCTGGCGCGGCTGCCGATCGAAAAGCGCGCCGACGTCTTCTCCTATCTTCCCGCCGACAAGCAGCTGGATCTCGCCGAGCGTCTCGACGACGACGAGCTGGCGCGGCTTTTCACCGAGATGGACCCGGACGACAGCGCCGACGTGTTCAATCTCTTCGAGCCGGTGCGGCGCGAACGTATCCTGCGCCGCATGGCGCGGCGCGAGCGCGAGGAAATGCGTCGCTTGTCGAGCTACGAGGAAGGCACCGCCGGGGCGATCATGACCACCGACTACGTCGCGGTGCCGGAGGAGCTCAATGTCTCCCAGGCGCTCGACCGGGTGCGCCAGACCGCCCCCGATGCGGAAACCATCTATCAGATATTCATCCTCGACCGGGAGCTTCGCCTCACCGGAACGCTGTCGCTGCGCCAGCTGATACTGGCCGACCCTCTGGCACCGCTCGAGTCGCTGATGATCACCGATGTGATCAAGGTCGAAGCCGACACCGAGCAGGAAGAGGTCGCCAAGCTGATCTCCCGTTACGACCTGCTCGCGGTGCCAGTGGTCAACCAGCGAGAGATGCTGGTCGGCATCGTCACCTACGACGACGCGATGGACGTGGTCGAACGAGAGACCACCGATGACTTCCACAAGTCGGGCAGCGTCGGCTCGCTGGATCGTGGCATCGGCCGCACCAGCCTCTTCACCCTTTATCGCAAGCGGGTGTTCTGGCTGGTCCTGCTGGTATTCGGCAACCTCTTCTCCGGTGCCGGCATCGCCCACTTCGAAGAGACCATCGCCGCCCAGGTGGCGCTGGTGTTCTTCCTGCCGCTGCTGATCGGCAGCGGCGGCAACGCGGGCTCCCAGGCCGCCACCCTGATGGTGCGCGGCCTGGGTACCGGCGAGATCAACATCCGCGACTGGACCAGGCTGCTTGGCCGCGAGCTGCTGGTCGCGGGAACCCTGGGCCTCACCATGGCGATCGCGATCTCGCCGATCAGTATGGTGCGCGGTGGCGCGGGCGTCGCCGAGGCGGTGGCGATCAGCATGGTGGTGATCGTGATCGCAGGCAGCCTGCTCGGCATGTCGCTGCCTTTCCTGCTCGACCGCCTCGGCGTCGACCCGGCCACCGCGAGTGCGCCGCTGGTGGCCACGCTCTGCGACGCCTGTGGCGTACTGATCTATTTCTCGATCGCAACACTGGTGATCGGTACCGGCTCGTGACAAAAATGTTGCATTTTCATTACAAATAGATGATGGACCACGGTAACCGCTCGGCTAAGATGGGGCGAAGCTCACGCACGACTTCGCCCCTTTCTCTACCTAGGGTTCCATCCACTGGTTCGATCGGGCGCAAAACGATAAGAGACTCAGGTAAACGGCCATGGAAGCGCTCAACCTCGCCTTGTTCGATTTGATCAACGCCACGCCCAACTCTCCCGCCGCCTCGATGCTGCTCGCTCACTTGCTCGCGGTCTATGCGATCTACCTGGTGCCGGCGCTTTTGGTGGTCGGCTGGCTGCGACGGGACCAGCGCCAGCACCAACTGATGCTCTGCGCACTGCTCGCCTGCGGCGTGGCGCTGTCGATCAACTTCGTGATCGGCTCGCTATGGCACCATCCTCGCCCCTTCGTGATGCCGGTAGGCCACACCTTCCTCCAGCACGCACCGGATGCCTCCTTTCCCAGCGACCACATGACGATCATCATGACCGTCGCCTTCAGCCTGCTGCTGCGCCGCGAAGTCCGCCTGCTCGGCCTCGCCTTCGCGATACTTGGCCTCGGTATCGCCTGGTCGCGAATCTATCTAGGCGTCCACTTTCCGCTCGACATGCTCGGCGGCACCGCAGTGGCTCTGGCCAGCGCCTGCCTGGCACGAGTCACCAGCCCGATCTACATGCCGACCCTCTATCGCGTGGCCCGTGGCATTCATCGCCGGCTGTTCGCCACGCTGATCGAACGCGGTTGGGTGTCGCGCTGACATCGTCCCAGCGCGCGGATACTCAGGCACGCTGGGGCCAAACGCGCAGCGCTTACAAAACGTCCCAGGATGTTAAAAAGATTTAACTAGACTTCGATTCCATAATCGTTAGTCTGCCGGGCACGCGCAGGCATCGCGAAGGGCACCCTTCGCCTGGCCCAGGTTCAGCTAGCTTAGCGATAATGGGGATGTCTGCGCACTTGCTGAATCGTTCCCGCACGAAGCGGTTCACCACCTCAACGACAGTGAGCCGTCAAAGTAATCGCGTGCCGAGCGGCACTGATTGATCGGGCACGCACAAGACAACCTCTCCCTGCTCACTGTGGAAGCCCGTAACCAGGCACTCGGACATAACCGGCCCGATCTGCTTGGGTGGGAAGTTCACCACAGCTACAACCAGCTCGCCCACCAAGGCATCGGGCGTATAGAGCTGAGTGATCTGCGCACTCGATTTCCTTTGTCCTATCTCCGGCCCGAAATCCACCAGCAGTTTGTAGGCCGGCTTGCGTGCTTCCGGGAAATGCTGCTGTCGGCGACCCGATGCCAACATCAGGCGCAGACGTGCAGTCACATCAGGCATAGGTCCAGGGATCAACTCCCTCATCGTGCTTAGCGTGTCGGTTCCGCTGACACGGCAACTGGCCTCCATGTCCTTCTCGGCCAAACGGTTGGCCTTCCCAGCCAAGTCTGATCCCGCTTCCCTCATCAAGATGGCCTGTAGATGTCCTCCACAAGAAACCGACTTGGCCCATCTCGGCCGGCAGGAGCATAGGAAATCTATATGGTCATCGTCCGTCCCACAGTTGCCTTGAAAGACAACATCGCCCTGGCCAGCGTGCCGATGATGAATGGCGCCTCGCAACTGGACGGTTTTGTGCCGGCGTTCGATGCAACGGTCGCTACGCGGCTGCTCGACGCCGGAGCCACCATCCTAGGAAAGGCTACCTGCGAGCATTACTGCCTGGCTGGAGGGAGTCACACCTCGGATCCTGCGCCCGTCCACAACCCTCTGCGCCATGGCTATGCCGCTGGGGGATCTTCATCGGGTAGCGCAGCGCTGGTTGCTGCGGGAGAAGTCGATTTCGCAATGGGGGGCGATCAGGGCGGGTCGGCGCGGATCCCTGCCGCGTGGTGCGGCATCTATGGCATGAAGCCGACCCATGGCCTGGTGCCCTACACCGGCATCATGCCGATCGAAGCGACGTTCGATCATACCGGGCCGATGACCACGAGCGTCCGGGACAATGCGCTGGTAATGGAAGTGATAGCGGGCGCGGATGGTTTGGACCCACGCCAATATTCACCGAAGGTGGATGCCTATACGCAGGCACTGGAGCGCGGGGTCGACAACCTGCGTATCGGTATCCTGAGCGAAGGATTCCAGCTTGCAAACCTTGACCCGAAGGTGGCGGACAAGGTGCGCGAAGCCGTCACGGTATTCGAGTCGATCGGTGCGAAGGTGCAAGAAGTGTCAGTGCCCGAACATGTACTGGCAGGCCAGCTATGGACACCTATCGGCTGTGAAGGTCTGACCATGCAGATGATGCATGGCAATGGCATGGGGTTCAACTGGAAGGGTCAATACGACCTGGGACTGCTGGATAAACACGCCGGCTGGCGCGAGACGGCAGACCAACTTTCCGCCTCCCTGAAGCTTTGCATGCTCGTGGGCCAGTACGGATTGACCCAATACAATGGGCGCTTCTACGCCAAGGCACAGAATATCGCTCGCCGCGCGCGAGCCGGCTACGACAAGGCATTGGCAGAATATGATCTATTGATTGTTCCAACCGTGCCAATGGCATCCCAGCCACTTCCTGAACCTGGTTGCTCGCTGACTGAATACATTACCCACGCTTTCGAAATGATCGGAAATACCGTCCCGCAGGACATTACCGGCCATCCCGCGATGTCGATCCCCTGTGGGAACGTCGACGGCCTTCCGATCGGAATGATGATCATCGCTCGTCACTACTCGGAAAGTACCATCTACCAAGCCGCAGCTGCTTTCGAGGCCAGCACCGATTGGCGATCACGTTAATCATATAGCGAAAAACACGACGTACAGGCACATACCGCTTGTACGTCCCATGAGCAAGTTTCCTATTAATACGAGGATGCAATCATGAATGACTCGAAGGTCGTGGAGAATTGCCTGGACCTGGCGCTCCTGACAATGCTGCTCAAAAGATCGTGAACAGGTTCTTAGCGGGTGGCGGACGTCTTGAGTTTCTTGAACAGCATGACGACCGCGACGATGATGCCGCCGACGACGATACCGGCGATGAAATTGAACAGCATGGGCATGATGGGCATTATTATCACGCTGATGCTGGGAATACCCAGGTCGGTTTCTGCCGCCGCTTCGACGCTATGCTGGATGAAGGGTACGCCGTGCACCAGAATACCGCCGCCGACCAAGAACATCGCAATGGTGCCGACGATGGAAAGCAGCTTCATGAAATACGGGGCCAGCCATAGGATGCCGTTGCCTACGCTCCTGACCAGCTGACTCGACTGCTTGGTGAGGTACAGGCCAAAATCATCCACTTTGACGATGCCGGCGACCAATCCGTACACCAGTACCGTAATCCCTATGGCGACGATGGAAAGAACCATGACCTGCGGCACGAACTCACTGCCGGCCACGCTCCCCAGCGTGATAGCGATGATTTCCGCCGACAATATGAAATCGGTCATTACAGCGCCTTTTATTTTATCCTTTTCGAACGCCAAACGATCGCTATCATTTTCGATTCGGGCGGCCGCCCTCACCTGCTCCGCCCTATCTTCATTCTTGTGCAAAAAACGGTGCAGCAGTTTTTCCGCACCTTCATAACAAAGGAAAGCACCGCCCAACATGAGCAGCGGCGTGATCAACCAAGGCGCCATGGCACTGATCAATAGCGCGACAGGAACCAGGATCAATTTATTGAGAAAGGACCCCTTCGCCACCGCCCATACGATGGGCAGTTCGCGATTCGCGGGAACGCCGGTCAATTGCTGGGCATTCAGCGCCATGTCGTCGCCGACGACACCCGCCGTTTTCTTCGCGGCCACTTTGGTCAATACCGAAACATCGTCGAGCAAGGTGGCGATGTCATCCAACAGGGTCAATAAGCTTCCACCAGCCATCATCGCATCCTTCATGAAAGCGCAATTAATTAAATGATAATATTGCAACATCACTGAGGTGTGCGGCTGCCTGTGCGAAGATAGCCCACCATGATAGAAAGGGAAACTTTTTCATCTCACCCCGCGCCAAATCGAGTGTCATCACTTTCATTACCACGAACAGGCTGCGAACCGATGTGGATGCCACCATTGGAGCGCGAACTGGCGAGCGCCTTGACGCTTCTCGCACCAGCGCCATGGTGGTTATCCCCCCGCCCCTTGCCTGCCTACCGCACCGGCCAACCGGATGGTGAAGACTTGGCTGAACGACGGCGCGGAACTCGCCCGTCGAGCAGGCTAACCGATTGAAAGATGGATACTATGTAAACAATGATTTCTCTCAACGATCTCTCAGCACCCAGCAGAGGCCCATCCATGATCTACAACTTCGGCTCGGTCAACGTCGACAACGTCTATCGCGTGCCCCATCTGGTACGCCCCGGCGAGACCCTCGCCAGCACCCACTACGTCCAAGTGCTCGGCGGCAAGGGAGCCAACCAGAGCCTCGCCGCGGCCCGGGCCGGGGCCAAGGTCGAACACCTGGGCGCGATCGGCGCGGCGGACGGCTGGATCCTGGCGCTGCTCGACTCAGCGGGAATCGGTACCCGGCATCTGGCCGCGCTCGACGACGTGCCTAGCGGACATACCGTGATCCAGGTGGACGACCAGGCGGAGAACAGCATCGTTTTGTTTCCCGGTGCCAATCGAGCGGTGCCAAGCGAACGCATCGAAGCGGCGATCACCGCGGCTCAGCCGGGCGATTGGCTGCTGGCGCAGAACGAGTGCGGCGATCTCTCCCGTGTGATCGAACTCGCCCTCGCGAAGCGCCTGCGTATCGCGCTCAACCCGGCACCGATGGAAGCGATGATCGCCGAGCTACCGCTCGAGCGGATCGACATGCTGTTCGTCAATCGCGGCGAGGCGCAGATGCTGCTCGCAGAGCTTGGAGAAAAGGTAGAGGAGCACGATCACCAACGCATGCTCGATCTCCTGGCGGCGCGCTACCCGGGGCTCGAACTGGTGCTGACCCTGGGTGGTGAGGGCGTTCGATACGCCAATGGCGAGCTCCGGCTGGCCCGGCCGGCATTCCAGGTCGAGGCACGCGATACCACCGCCGCAGGCGACACCTTCGTCGGCTACTTCATCGCCGCCCGTCAGCAGGGAGAACGACCCGAGGCGGCACTAGCGCTGGCGAGCGCCGCCTCGGCACTTTGCGTGCAGCGCGAAGGCGCCTCGAGCAGTATTCCGGAGCGTGACGAGGTGGACGCGTTCATCGCAGCCCTATGAGCCGGCGATGTTGGCCGGACGAGGGCTTGCGGTGCGGTTTCCGTTTGCCCACCGCAGCGCTTTTCGGCACCATCCGGCGGTCCATCTCCATTGATAGCCCCGAGGAGCGCAGCCGATGAGTATTCCCGTGATCTTCGACACCGACCCAGGTGTCGACGATGCCCAAGCGATCGCCCTGATCATGGCCGATCCCGAGATCGAAGTGGTCGGCTTCACCACGACGTTCGGCAATGTCGATATCGCCACGGCGACCCGCAACGCCCTGCTGCTCAGCGAACTCGCCGGCCAATCGATTCCGGTCGCCCAAGGCGCCGCGGCACCGCTGGTCAAGAAGCCTCATCCCGTGCCGGACTGGATCCACGGCGCCGACGGCCTCGGCAACCAAAAGCTCCCACCGGTCAGCGGCAAGCCGGTCGAGCTCAGCGCCGCTGAATTCATCGTCGCAGAGACCCGCCGCCGCCCGGGCGAGATCACCCTGGTCGCGGTCGGCCCGCTCGGCAACCTCGCCACCGCCCTGCAGCTCGACCCGAGCCTGGTCGATCGCGTCAAACGCGTGGTGGTGATGGGCGGCTCGATCCACAGGGGCGGCAACGTCACCCCTGTGGCGGAGGCCAACATCTTCTCCGACCCCCACGCCGCCGCCCGGGTCCTGACGGCCCAATGGCCACTGACCTTGGTCGGGCTCGACGTCACCCACAAGACGGTGATCGAGCCTGCGCGGATGGCGCGAATCGCACGCGCCCAAGGCGCGCTTGGCGAAGTACTGGAGAAGAGTTACGCGTTCTATGCCGAGTTCTATCGCGGCGCGCTGGGTATCGATGGTTGCTGTCCGCACGATAGCGTCGCGGTGGCCTGGCTGCGCCATCCAGAGCTCTTCACCAGCCAGCGCGGCTATCTCAGCGTGGTCACCGAGGGAGCAGCGGAAGGGCTGACCCTGTTCGCCCCCGAGGGGCGCAAGTATCCGGATCAACGCTGGCAGCAGGGTGGCCTGGTCGATGTCTGCCTCGACCTCGATGGCGTCGCCGCGGTCGATTGGATGGAATCCGTGCTTACCGCCTGAAGCGGACCGACAGCGGCGAGCCAATTGGCGCAGGCGGGCGATCTTGCCTAACCTTAAGAAGAAGACTTGCGCCATTGGCTATCGAAGGAGAGTGTTTTGCCTCACCTCACGTCGGGGGGTCCTCCTCCCGTCCCCGCCGCCTGCTCGGACTGGGCATTGCTGCTCGATTTCGACGGTACCCTCACCCCCTTGGTCGATCGTCCCGAAGCCGTCGAACTCGCAGCGCCAGTGAAGGAGCTGCTGATCGAGCTGCAGCGTCTGCTCGAGGGGGCGATCGCGGTGGTGAGCGGTCGGCCGCTCGAACAGCTCGGGCGGTTCCTGCACCCCTTCGCGCCGGTGATGCTGGGCCAGCATGGCGCACAGTGGCAGGGCCAGGACGGACGTCACCACACACTCCCCTTCGATGCCGAAGCGCTGAACGGTGCCCGCGTTCGCTTGGCTGCGCTGAGCGCCCGCCACCCCGGACTGCAGCTCGAAGACAAGGGCGCGAGCCTGGCGCTGCACTATCGCAACGTCGCCGCCGAGCGACTCGATAGCGCACTCATAGACGCGCATGCCGCCATCGAGACGGAGGCCCGTAGGCTCGGCAGTCACGTGGTTCACCACGGCAAGTGCGTGTTCGACCTGCGCCTGGCAGGCAGCGACAAAGGCCAGGCGGTGGACCGGGTGATGGGCGAGGCGCCCTTCCGCGGCCGAAAGCCCGTGTTCGTCGGCGATGATCTCACCGATGAAGACGGCTTCCGCGCGGCCGAGGAGCGCTCGGGGATCACCATCAAGGTCGGCGAGGGAGAGAGCCGGGCCCGCTATCGCCTGCAGGATCCCGCCGCCGTCCACGCTTGGCTCGCAGCCTGTCTCCACGCTTGGCGGGAAACGACGCCCTGAAACTCGCTCGATACTTTCCACCGACTCCAGGAGATATCCACCGATGAGCGATTTGATCGTCATCTCCAATCGGGTACCGCCGCCCGAGAGCGGCGAAGGCAACCAAGGCGGCCTCGCGGTCGGCCTGCTCAATGCGCTGAAGAGCGGCAACGGTCTCTGGATGGGCTGGAGCGGGGAGATCGTCGAGGAAGGCGAACCCGAGCCGCCGCCCGCCGAATACTCGTTCGGCGGAGTGGATTTCGCCACTTACCCGTTGAGCCGTGACGATTACGACAGCTACTACACCGGTTTCTCCAATGAAGTGCTCTGGCCGCTGTTCCACTACCGCGTCGACAAGATGGCCTACGACCGCCGCAAGCGCAGCGGCTACTTCAGGGTCAACCGGATGTTCGCCGAACGGATCGCTAAGCGGGTCACCAAGCAGGCGCGGGTGTGGGTACATGACTACCATCTGATCGCGCTGGGGACCTACCTGCGCAAGCTGGCTCCCGACGTCCCCATCGGCTTCTTCCTGCACACCCCCTTCCCTCCGTGGCAGGTGCTGCGGGTGCTGCCGGACTACGAAGAACTGCTCGAGGCCTTCACCGGCTACGACTTGATCGGCATGCAGACCGACGGAGATCGCGACAACCTGGTCCAGGCCCTGCGCCATGGGCTCGGCGCGGAAATGGAAGGAGACCGCGTGCGCTACGGCGATCGCTGCGTCGACATCCGCACCTTCCCGATCTCGATCGATGTCGAAGAAGTCGCAGCGCTCGCCGCCTCCGGGCGCGAGTCGCTGCCGAGCAGGCGGCTGTCACGCTCGCTGCTCGAGCGCCCGATGATCATCGGCGTCGACCGGCTCGACTACAGCAAGGGCATCCACCAACGATTCGCCGCCTTCGAACGCACGCTCGAGCTCTACCCGCATCATCGCGACAAGGTGACCTACATGCAGATCGCCCCGCCGTCGCGGGTGGATGTCGACGAATACGTCGAGCTGCGCGCGGATCTCGAAGGGGTCGCGGGCCATATCAACGGACGCTTCTCCGAGTTCGACTGGACACCGCTGCGCTATCTCAATCGCGGCTATTCCCGCGAGGTGATCATGGGCTTCATGCGCCAGGCGCGGGTGGGGCTGGTCACACCGCTGCGCGACGGCATGAACCTGGTCGCCAAGGAGTTCGTCGCCTCGCAAGCGGAGCAGGACCCTGGCGTGCTGATCATCTCCCACCTGGCCGGCGCTACCGCCGAGCTCGGCGATGGCGCATTGGTATGCAACCCCAACGACATCGATGGCATGGCCGAGATGATCCACCGCGCGCTGACCATGCCGCTGGCGGAGCGTCAGGAACGTTGGCGAAGGATGATGGAGACCCTACGCGGCTATGACATCCACCGCTGGGGTAACGATTTCATGCATGCGCTGGAGCGGCTGCCCAGCGCCAGCGATGAAAACTGAGGGGCGGATGACGCGCTCTCAGAAAACGGTATAACCATCGAATCAAGCCTTCAGCATGTCCCGTGGGAGCTTCTGCAACCGCCGCCATAGCTGCTCTACGCCCGGTTTATGCACCAGCGAACAGCGGTAGAGGCGAATCTCCAGCGGGATATCCCATCTCTCGTCTCCGGCGCGCACCAGCCGCTCGTTGGCGAGCTCTTCGCGAATGCAGAAGTCGGGGATCCATGCGACCCCGGCTCCCTGCAGCGCCATCGCCTTCAGCCCCTCCGCCATCGCAGTCTCATACACCGTACGCAGACGCAAACGCAGAGGATCGTTCTTCAGCATCAGCTTGATGCTGCGACCGAGCAGCGCATCCTGGGTATAGGCGAGAAACGGCAGCGAGCTTTCGTCGCCGTCGAGATCGAAGCGCGCCCGCCCGCCGTCATCGGGCACGGAGACCGGCATCAGCTTGACCTGACCGATCGAGAACGACGGAAACGCCTCGTCATCGAGCTGCATGTTGGCGTCAGGGTCGTAGTAGGCGAGCATCAGGTCGCAGTTGCCTTCACGCAGCAGATGGATCGCATCGCCCACGTTCATCGCCAGCAGGCGAGTCGGCAGCTCCCCCACACCCTTCTGTAGCCTTGAAATCCACTTCGGGAAGAACGCCAGCGCCAGCGAGTGGGCGGCGGCGACATCGAGCTTTTCGTTGGCCATCTCAAGGCCGCGCAGATGCCCAAGGCACTCGCTGAGCTGTTCAACCAGGTTGCGCGCGGTGATCACGAACAGCTGCCCCTCCGGCGTCAGGCTCACCGGCGTGGTCGAACGATCGACCAGCACGGTGCCCACGGCCTGCTCGAGTGAACGGATCCGACGGCTGAACGCGGGCTGGGTGACGTGGCGCTTGCGCGCCGCGGCGGAGAAGCTGCGCAGGGTCGCCAACGCAACGAAATCCTCCAGCCACTTGGTTTCTAGGTTCATCTCAATCGACTCGAGTCATGGCGCGCAAGGCGCGATTGCTTCCATTCACTGGATCGGAGAAGCCAGGTAGGCCGCGCGCGACACCAGTTTCCGCCACAGCGGTCGATGGGTGATCTCACCGAGCGACACCCGCCGGCAGTGGGCGAAATCTTCCGCCAGCATGGCTTCGACCTCGGCGGCGAAGCGATGGTCGATGACGTATCCGGTGATCTCGAAATTGAGCCGGAACGAACGGTTGTCGAGATTCACGGTGCCGACCGCGGCGGTATGATCATCGATCAGCATCACCTTCTGATGGAGGAACCCCGGCTGGTAGCGATGGATCTCTACCCCCGCCTGGATCATCTCGCCGAGAAACGAGAACGCCGAAAGATACACCAGCAGGTGATCCGGGCGCTCCGGAATCATGATCCGTACGTCGACCCCGCGCAATGCGGCGAGCTTGAGGGCGTCCTGCACGCTTTGGTCAGGCACGAAATAGGGGCTGGTGATCCAGAAGCGCCGCTTGGCGGTATGGATCGCGTTCTGGATCAAAAGCCCAGCGGTCTCCAGCGGGTCGGCCGGCCCCGAGGGCACCACCACCACGTGCTGATCGCTCCCCTCGGCCGCCCGCGGGCGCCAGTCCAGGGCGAGGATCTCGTTGGTGGCCCAGTACCAATCCTCCCAGAACGCCTCCTGCAGCCCGAGTGCGCTGGGCCCTTCGAGCCGCAGGTGGGTATCGCGCCAGGCACCGACGCTCGGCTTCTCGCCGAGATACTCGCAGCCGACGTTGAGCCCGCCCACCCAGCCCTCGCGGCCATCGACCACCAGCACCTTGCGGTGATTGCGGAAATTGACCTGGAGACGGTGCGGCCAGCCCTTGGATGAGCCGAACGGCGTGACTTCCACCCCCGCATCGCGCAGCTCGGAAAGATAGCGCTCGGGAAGCTTGTGGCTGCCGATCTCATCGAAGATGAAGCAGATCCGCACGCCCCGCTCGGCGCAGGCGATCAGCCGGCGCTTGAGCTCCTGCCCCAGGCGGTCGTTGCGAACGATGAAGAACTGGATCAGCACGTAGTCGGTGGCACGAGCGAGGCCATCGAACATGCTCTTAAACGAGGCTTGCCCATCGATCAAAAGCTCGGCGCGATTGCCCGAGGTCAACGGCATCATCGCCAGCCGCTCGACCGCCCGCACCCGGCCATTGTGCGCCTCGAGATGCGGCAAGAACGGCTCGATCCGCTTGCCGAAGCCCTCCAGCACGCGGCGCAGCTCGCTGTCACGCTCTTCGCGCGCACTGACGTAGCCGTAGAAGCGTGGACGACCGAAAATCCAGAACGCCGGGACCGCGACGTAGGGAAAAGTGACTAGCGAGATCATCCAGGCGATCGCACCCTGGGAGGTACGGCTCGACATCAGTGCCGTGACGGCGGAAAACACCCCGAGCACGTGGATGATGACGATCAGCGTGCCGCCAATTATCGCTGTCATCGAGCTCCTCGACCGACCAATGGAGGGACGCCTGCGAATCAGACGGTTAGCGTGAGCTAGAGGATAACCGAGGGCTCCTTGCGATTCATCCCACCATGCGCCGCTATGGCGGCAAACAGCGGCCAATCGGGTGGTTCTTCAGCCCAGACAAGCAAGATAACGGTATAAATCCACTATCGCCATTGTCGTGGCTCTGGGCAGGCTCGAACGCAGCCCATGCGAAACATCCAGGCGCGCCCTCCTGCACCGCCCCGGCTAGCGCTGGCAATGCGGGCAGAAATAAAGCCGGCGCGAGGCCACCATACGTCGCTCGATCGACGTGCCGCAGGCGTGGCACGGCTCTCCCGCTCGGCCGAACACCGCATGACGCCAGTGCCTGCGGGTCAGGCCCTGCGCGATCATCGGCTCGCGCCAGGCAGCGAGGTTGGTCACCCCCGCGCGGCGATAGGCGCGGCGGGTAACGCTCAGGATGCTTTCGGCGAGCACCGCGCACTGCGCGTCGTCGAGCTCACGCGGGCGCCACTCGGGCAGGAGGCCGGCGAAGAACAGCGCCTCCGAGCGCAGATAGTTGCCGATGCCGGCGAGAAAGCCCTGGTCGAGCAGCAGTACACCGAGCTGGCGAGACGAAAACTCGCGCAGGCGCAGGCGAGCCACCACATCGGCGATGTCGACCCCCGGGTCGAGCGGTTCAGGACCGAGCCGCGAGAGGAACGGATGGTGCGCCAGCTCCTCCTCTCGCCAGAGCGAAATATCCGATGCGCTGAATAGCCAGGCGTCGTGGCGGGCGGTGGAGAGCCGCAGCCGAGGGGAACGCGCGGTGACGGGCACCTCGCCGCGCCGGCCGACCCGCCAGACACCGTAGAGCTGGTTGTGCGAGTAGATCACCGAGCCTTCGTCGAAGCGGCTCAACAGCGCCTTGCCCCGGCCCGATACCGAGGTGAGCCGGCGCCCTTCCAGCCGCGGGGCCTGGACCTGCAGATGCGGAAAGGCGAACCAGACCCGCTCGATCACCCGGCCGCCGAGCAGGCGGTCGAGGCGATCGGCGAGCCGACGGATCTCGGGACCTTCGGGCATCTCCCGGCTCAGCCCAGCGCGAGCTGACGTTCGTTGAGCAGGTGGAGCCGATCGCGCAGCTCGGCGGCGCGCTCGAACTCGAGGTTCTGCGCGGCAAGGCGCATCTGCTCCTCGAGCCGGGCGGCCTCGCGCGCAAGCTCCTGCGGCCCCATCCGCGCCAGTGCCTGGTCGTCGGGGCCCGCCTTGGAGGCGTCCGCGCCGCGCTCATCGCGACGCTTGCTCCGGCGCGTGCCGGGCGCCTGGGCACCCTCCATGATGTCGGCGACGCTCTTGGTCACCGTACGCGGGGTGATGCCGTGCTCGGCGTTGAACTCGACCTGCTTGGCGCGCCGGCGATCGGTCTCGTCGATCGCCCGACGCATCGAGTCGGTGATCCGGTCGCCATAGAGGATCGCCTTGCCGTTGGCGTTGCGTGCCGCGCGGCCGATGGTCTGGATCAGCGAGCGGGTCGCGCGCAGGAAGCCTTCCTTGTCGGCATCGAGGATCGCCACCAGCGAGACCTCGGGAATGTCGAGCCCCTCGCGCAGCAGGTTGATCCCGACCAGCACATCGAACTTGCCAAGACGCAGGTCGCGGATGATCTCGACGCGCTCGACGGTATCGATATCGGAGTGCAGGTAGCGCACCCGGATGCCATGCTCATCGAGGTACTCGGTCAGGTCCTCGGCCATGCGCTTGGTCAGGGTGGTGACCAGCACCCGCTCGCCGACCTCGACGCGCAGGCGAATCTCGGAGAGCAGGTCGTCGACCTGGGTCGAGGCCGGACGCACCTCCACCACCGGATCGAGCAGCCCTGTGGGGCGCACCACCTGCTCGACCACCTGGCCCGCGTGCTCTTCCTCGTAGTTACCCGGCGTCGCCGAGACGAACACCGTCTGCGGCACGATGCCCTCCCACTCCTCGAAGGTCATCGGCCGGTTGTCGAGCGCCGACGGCAGGCGGAAGCCATACTCGACCAGGGTCTCCTTGCGCGAACGGTCGCCGCGATACATGCCACCGACCTGCGGCACGCTGACGTGGGACTCATCGATGAACAACAGGGCGTCGTCCGGCAGGTAGTCGAAGAAGGTCGGCGGCGCCTGCCCAGGCGCGCGCCCGGAGAGATAGCGCGAGTAGTTCTCGATCCCGTTGCAGTAGCCGAGTTCGAGCATCATCTCGATGTCGTAGAGGGTACGCTGTTCGAGGCGCTGCGCCTCGACCAGCTTGTCGTTCCTGCGCAGGTAGTCGAGGCGCTCCTTGAGTTCGGCCTTGATCGACTCGATCGCACCGAGAATGGTCTCGCGGGGGGTGACGTAGTGCGATTTCGGATAGATCGTCATCCGTGGCACCTTGCCGCGCACCTCGCCGGTCAAGGGGTCGAACAGGCTGATCGTATCGATCTCGTCATCGAAGAGTTCGATGCGCACCGCCTCGTCCTCGGCATCGGCCGGGAAGACGTCGATCACGTCTCCGCGCACGCGATAGGTACCGCGGCGGAAATCGGCGTCGTTTCGGGTGTACTGCAGCTCGGCGAGCCGGCGCAGGAAGGAGCGCTGGTCGATCAGCTCGCCACGGTTGAAGTGCATTCGCATCTTCATGTACTGCTCGGGATCACCCAAGCCGTAGATCGCCGATACCGAGACCACGATCAGCGCATCGCGCCGCTCGAGCAGCGCCTTGGTCGCCGACAGCCGCATCTGTTCGATATGGTCGTTGATCGAGGCGTCCTTCTCGATGAACGTATCCGACGAGGGAACGTAGGCCTCCGGCTGGTAGTAGTCGTAGTAGGAAACGAAATACTCGATCGCGTTGTCGGGGAAGAACGCCTTGAACTCGCCGTAGAGCTGCGCCGCCAGGGTCTTGTTCGGCGCCAGCACGATGGTCGGGCGCTGCAGCCGCTCGACCACGTTGGCCATGGTGAAGGTCTTGCCCGAGCCGGTCACCCCGAGCAGGGTCTGATGCGCCAGCCCCGCCTCGAGGCCGGCCACCAGCGAATCGATCGCAGCAGGCTGGTCGCCAGCGGGTTGGTAGCGGGATTCGATGCGAAACGGCTTGCTCATGGCACCTGGCTCCTGGGGTGACGCTGAAAGGACGCGATCACTGTATATATGGCCAGAAAGGTTACGTTGCAAGGGCGAGCGTCACCGCTGCCCGGCAAATGTTCAGCCCTTGACCTTGAAACCGGCGCGCTCCACCGCCTTGACCAACTGGCCGCGATTGACCTGCCCTTCCACCTCGGCCCACTCGCGCGCGACTTCGACGTTGTCGACGCCATCGAGTTCGATCAGCGCGGTGGTGAGACGATTGACGTCCTCGACGCTCTTGAGGCCCTCGAGATTGAGAGAGACGGCCATGGATGACTCCTTGATCAAGCGGTTGATGATTCGATTGGCGCCACCATTCTAGCCCCCGCCCCCGAGCCCTGCGATTGAAAAACGCACCGTCAACCCGGATATTGACCCGAATGAACGGACGCCCCCGGCAGCAGGTCACAGCTGCTGTGTCGAACCACTTTCCACTCGCGTCCAGCACGCGAGCCCAGCGGAGATCCACCCGCCATGAGCGATTTCATCCTCGGCGCCCCTGCCCCCTTGAACGTCCATCTCTCACGGCTGGCCGTGGTCGAGGTGGCGGGCAAGGACGCCGAGCGCTTCCTCCAGGGCCAGATCAGTGCCCAAGTGGGCCACGCGGACGATCGCTTCGCTCCTTATGGCGTGTTCTGCACACCCAAGGGACGAGTCATCGCCAACGTCCAGCTGCTGCGCGCCGAAGCCGAGCGCTACTGGCTGATCACCCACACTACCCTGAGCGAGACGCTGCGCGCGCACCTGGCCAAGTACGCGGTGTTCTTCAAGACCGAGATTCGCCAGCGTGACGACATCGGTCTCTACGGGCTCGCCGGGGAAGACAAGCGCATCAACGAATGGCTTGAGGTCGCAACGCTGCCGCGCCGGACCGGCGAGGTACAGCGCGACGACCAGCGCTGGCTGATTCGCGCCCCTGGGGAAGGACGGATTCTGGCGCTGGGCACCGCGCCAAGCGGCGCCGAGGCGGCTACCCGAGCGATCGAGTCGCGCTGGTGGCTGGAGGAGATCCGCCATGGTGTAGCCTGGCTCGAGGCGAGCCAGAGCGACGCTTGGCTTCCGCAGATGATCAACTGGGAGGCCCTCGGCGGGATCAGCTTCAAGAAGGGCTGCTATACCGGCCAGGAGGTCGTCGCCCGCGCCCACTATCGCGGCCAGGTGAAGAAACGCCTGGCGCGGCTCGGGGTCGAGGGCGATGCAACGATCACGGTGGGCGACCCGGTGGTCGATCGCGAGAGCGGCAAATCGGTCGGCACGGTGGTGGCGGTGGAGCCGAACGAACACGGCGGCAGCGAAATGCTCGCGGTGGTGACGCTGCGAGAAGCGCCTATTGCGCTGAGCGTCGGCGGTGCCGAGGCCGCACGGCTCGAGTTGCCCTACGCGGTGGAACGGCTCGATCCAGAAACCCTGGTGGCGGCGGATTAACACCGGGGGTACCCGATGCACCCGGCTGCATGGCTTTGGGCTCCCGACCGGCCAATAGGGCGTGAGCTACGCGTATCAGCCGGCCGGGTGATCGCAAGGGCACGGCTGCGCCCGGAACAATACCCATACAAAAATTATTGACATTATTCCCGCTTCGCTCAGAATGTTTCTAATTGTTACATTTTGACGCACTATGTCACTCACTCATCATGGTGAAGCTGCACGCACCGCGAACAGCCCGCTGGGCACGAGCCGAATTCCAACGCCCTAAACCGCAGCGGATTCGGCCAGCCTCAGCTGCCTTGCAGGCGAGCGCGCGTTGAACGTTGGAAGTCACTGCCCGGCCATGGAATGGGTCGGCACCGGTCCACCGTGCGTCGAGACCATTGCGCTTGAGCGTTAATCCATGACCAGCGAAGCCCCCCGCTCCACTGATCCGATGCCCTCGGCAACCATCGGCGCCGGAGATGAACATTTGCCGGCGTCCGCCGAGGATAGAGCCCGCATCATCAGACGACTGCTCTCGCCTGCGAGGATGCATGGGCCGAACACATTCGGCGGCGTCTTCAAGGAGATCCTGATGAAGACCCTGGCACACAGGGTGAGAACGCAAAGAGGCGGCCCGTTCAACAACCTTTCGGGCAGGAAAGCACTGGACATCCTGGTCGCGGAAAAGCTCCAGATACCGTTGCAGGAGGCAAAATCAATGTCCAACGACGCGCTGTTCCTAATCCTCCACGATGAACTGCTATCGGTGGCGATCGAGGATGCCTACTTCCAGATCGCAATCGACAGCGAGTCCCCATCGCCTTACGCCCCATAGCCGTCGGCCTTTCCATACCAGCGTGGAAGAACCTCAGCCATTCAGCGCCTGGACCGGAACAGCGCCCGCACATTGGCGCTGGTGGTTTCACCGAGACAGGCGGGCTCCACACCTCTCAGTCGCGCCACCTCGGCGGCCACCAGCGGGAGGTTGGAGGGGGTGTTGCGCTGTTCGCGACCGCGCAGTGGCGCCGGCAGCATGTCGGGAGAATCGGTCTCGAGCACGAAGCCATCCTCTGGCAGTGCCGCCACCACGCGCTTGAGCTTCTGCGCACGATCGAAGGTCACCGCACCGCCGATGCCAAGCAAAAAGCCCGCGTCGAGGAAGCGCTCGGCCTGTTGAAGACTGCCCGCAAAGGCGTGGATCAGCCCGCCCGGCAGCCGTGGATGACGGCCGAGCCGCTGGGCGACCTGGTCATTGAGCCGAACGCAGTGCACCACCACTGGCAGCCGCAGGCGCTCGGCGATCCCAAGCTGTGCCTCGAACAGCGCCCACTGGGCATCATCGCGCGATCTCGCATCGACCCCGCACTCACCGAGTGCGACGACCCCCGCCGGCCGCGTCGAGAGCAGCCGCTCGAGCGCGTCCAGGTCGTTGTCTTCGCCCTCGCATCGATGCTCGAACCAGGGGTGCAGGCCGAGGCATACCGATACCTCCGCGTGCCGCTGCGCCAGCGCCAGCAGCGGCACCCAGCTGGCGCGGTCGGTGGCGGCAGAAACGAAAGCGCGGACCCCATTGGTCCGCGCCGCCTCGATGACCGCCTCGCGATCCGGATCGAACGCGGCGGCGGCAAGATGGCAATGGGCATCGATCAGCATCGAAGCGCAGGCCTCAGCTGGCTGGCTGGGCGGCCTCGAGCTGGGAAGTGCACGCCGAGCAGCGGGTCGCTTTCAGCGGCACGCTGGAGAGGCAGTACGGGCACTCCTTGGTGGTCGGCGCGGCCGCCGCCTCTTCCTTCTGGGTCATGCGCTGCAGCTTGGTGATGTTGCGAATCAGCATGAAGCAGACCAACGCGACCAGCAGGAAGGAGATGGTGGCGTTGAGGAACAGCCCGAAGTTGATCGTCACCGCACCGGCGGCCTGCGCATCGGCGAGCGTGGCGTAGGGGCCCGCAGTGGCGCCGTCGCGCAGGGTGACGAATAGGTCGGTGAAGTTGAGCCCCCCGGTGACCAGACCGAGTATCGGGGTGAATACGTCCCGGACCAGACTATTGACGATCGAGGTGAACGCCGCCCCGATGATGATCCCGATCGCCATGTCGACCACATTGCCCTTGACCGCGAAATCGCGAAAATCCTTGAGAAAGCCTGCCATCTTCGCCTGACTCCTTGAATGTTATCTATCTCGGCGCCCAAAAGAGCCGGGTGCCTCAGTCTTGTTGGTTCACCGCCCTCGCGCGGCAACGTCTTGACCTTAGTCGCCTTTCGTTTCCATCGCTAGGGAGTGAGGCCGGCTGGAAACGGTACGTCCGCGCTTGGAACGCACGCCCCGAAGCCGGCTTGCGTTCAGTGTTCGCGGGTGGCGCGGAACTCGATCTCGGGCCAGCGCTCCTGCATCAATTGCAGGTTGACCCGGGTCGGCGCCAGATAAGTGAGAAAGCCTCCGCCGTCGATGGCCAGGTTCTCGGTCGACTTGCGCTTGAGCTCGTCGAGCTTGCGCTCGTCGCCGTGCAGCCAGCGCGCGGTCTGGACGTTGACCGCTTCGTACAGGCAGTCGACTTTGTATTCGTCATGCAGCCGATGGGCGACCACATCGAACTGCAGCATACCCACCGCGCCGACGATCAGATCGTTGTTGTTGATCGGCATGAATACCTGCGTAGCGCCCTCCTCGGAGAGCTGCTGGAGCCCTTTCTGCAGCGCCTTGGCCTTGAGCGGATCCTTCAGCCGTACCCGCCGGAAGAGCTCCGGGGCGAAGTGGGGAATGCCAGTGAAGCGCATCACCTCGCCCGCGGTGAAGGTATCGCCGATCTGGATCGTGCCGTGGTTGTGAAGCCCGATGATGTCACCCGGCCAGGCTTCATCGACCTGGCTGCGGTCGGCCGCCATGAAGGTCAGCGCATCGGCGATCTTGACCTCCTTGCCGAGCCTTACGTGGTGCATCTTCATGTTCTTCTCGTAGCTGCCCGAACAGACCCTGAGAAACGCCACCCGATCACGATGGCGCGGGTCCATGTTGGCCTGGATCTTGAACACGAAGCCGGTGAAACGCTCATCCTCGGGCGTCACCGCACGCTGATCGGTCTGGTAGGTCTGCGGCGGCGGCGCGTACTCGACGAAACCATCGAGCATCTCACGCACACCGAAGTTGCCCATCGCCGTGCCGAAGAACACCGGGGTCAGCTCACCACGCCGGTAGGCGTCGAGGTCGAACTCGTGCGACGCCCCGCGCACCAGCTCGATCTCCTCGCGCAGCTCTGAAGCGACCAGGGCGCCAAGCACCGAGTCGACCTCGGCACTGTCGAGTCCATCGATGTGGACGTCGTCAGGGATCCGGTGACCCTGCCCGGACTTGTAGAAATAAAGGCGATCCTCGAGCAGGTGGTAGACGCCCTTGAATGCCTTGCCCATGCCGATCGGCCAGGTCACCGGCGCGCACTGGATGCCGAGGACGGTCTCGATCTCGTCCATCACCTCCACCGGGTCGCGGGTCTCACGATCCATCTTGTTGATGAAGGTGAGGATCGGCGTGTCGCGCAGCCGACATACCTCCATCAGCTTGATCGTGCGCTCCTCGACGCCCTTGGCGCAGTCGACCACCATCAGGGCGGAGTCGACCGCGGTCAGGGTCCGATAGGTATCCTCGGAGAAGTCCTCGTGGCCGGGGGTGTCGAGCAGGTTGACGATCCGTCCGCGATAGGGGAACTGCATCACCGAGGTGGTCACCGAGATGCCGCGCTCCTGCTCCATCTTCATCCAGTCGGAGGTGGCGTGGCGCGCCTCGCGCTTGCTCTTGACCGCACCGGCGACCTGGATCGCGTTACCGAACAGCAAGAGCTTTTCGGTCAACGTGGTCTTACCAGCGTCAGGGTGGGAGATGATGGCAAAGGTACGTCTAAGCCCCGCTTGCTGGGCTTGCATTGAATCAGACATTACGCCTCGGACTTGATTCGTACGTGCCCTTGGAAACGAGGCTGAAGTGGCCTCATCGGGCTTGGCTGTGAGATTGGGGATTGTACCGGCCCGCCCCGCTCTCGGCTACGAATCGTCGCCCGTTCAGCCTGGCGGTCGAACCGAAACGCCTGGCGACTCGCGAAGAGACCACCCGGCCTGCCCGCCGATCAGGTCAGCTCGTCATCGTCGGGCAGCGCACGTATTTTCTTGTAAAGCGTAGTGCGAGAGATACCGAGCTCGCGCGCCGTGGCAGAAACGTTGCCGCCATAGGCGCGAAGCCGCCTCGCCACCGTCTGCAGCGTCTGCTCGCGCAAATCCGGCTGGCGCGGCGCTGATCGCACGGCAGGCTGAGGACGGCTCGCCCCGCGCACGAGATCGACGAACACCGCCGTGCCGTCGACCAAGGGCAGGCGCTGGGCGGCTCCTGGCTTCAACAACCGCCGCCGCTGGGCGGGCCGGGCGGCGGCGAACAGCTCGCCTACGTGCAAAACCGGCATCGCTCCCGCTATCGGCAGGCCCAGCGCACGACGCGCGATCCGATTGGCCGCGCGAAGCTGACCATCGCCATCGACGGCCAGCAGCCCTTGCAGGGGGGATTCCGTCCAGCGAGGGTCATGACGTAGCCGCACGATATGGCAATCACGCAGACCAGCGATCAGGCGGTTTTCCGTGGCCAGTGCCGCTCGGCGAAAATGCGCCAGCAGGAGCTCGGGATCCCGCTCCCCGACCCCGGTGATATCCAGCGCTCCGATCAGCTCGCCTTCGAGCCCATGCAATGGCACCGAGAGGCAGAACACCGTATCGAATTCGCTCAGGTAGTGCTGGCTACCACGCAGTACGATCGGCTGGTTCTCGGCCAATACGCAGCTCGGCGCCGTGGTACCGACGTCCATTTCCTGGATGCGCCGACCGACCTGGATCGGCCGCAGCAGCGCGGGAACGTCCCGCCCCTTGTATTGATGAACGATCATACCGCGCGGATTGACGCAGAAGACGGTCCAGTGAGGGCCGCCAAAGGCGGCCCACAATTGCTCCATCTCTGCGCGTACGCACTGAATGAGACGGCGATCGTCCGGGTGCGCGCGGGGGTTGTCCCGCGGCTTGAGCGCCTTGTAGTCGGGCGAACTCCAGGGTGAGATCCCCGCCTTGCGCGAGCGATCCCACGAGCGCGCCACCGCATCCGGCAGCAGCTGCGCCGGCAACGCTTCGCCCTCAGCGAAGCGTACGCGAGCCTGTTTGAGTCGTTGCGAACACAATGCTTCCGTTGCCATGGAACCCTCGTCGACGATGCGCCCAGCGCTTCGATGACGAAAGCCTTCAGTCCGATATCTTGATGATCGGCTTGAGCGTGACGCCCTCGACGCTATCCTGCGCGGCCTGGTTGATCTGCTCCAGCGGATAGAATTTCACCAATCTATCGAAAGGGAAACGGCCCTGCTGGAAAAGCTGGACCAACTGCGGAATGAATACCCGCGGCACGCTATCGCCCTCGACGATACCGCGGATACTGCGCCCGCCCAACAGCAGCCCATTGACGTCGAACTCGGCTTTGGTGCCAAGCTTGGGCGCACCGACCACGCCGATGGTACCCAGACTGCCCAGCGCCTCGATACCAGCGGCGAGCACCTCCGGGCGACCGGTCGATTCGAGCGCGAAGTCGGCGCCGCCGGTGATCGCGCGCACCGCCTCGATCACGTCCACCTCGCGACTGTTGACCGTGTGGGTGGCGCCAAGCTCCCTGGCCAGCTCCAATCGCGATGGCACCACGTCGATCGCAACGATGGTGGTCGCCCCGGCCACGCGCGCGGCCATCACCGCGCTCAGACCGACCGCGCCGGCGCCGTAGCTTGCGAAGCTGCTGCCCGGGCGCACTTTCAGCGAGTTGATCACCGCGCCGGCGCCGGTCTGGATACCGCAGCCGAGTGGACCGAGCAGTTCCAACGGGGCGTCGGCCGGCACTTTGATCGCATTTCTCTCACGTGCGACCGCGTAGGTCGCGAACGAGGACTGGGCGAAGAAGTGATCGTGCAGCGGCTCGCCGGCCGGAGTCTGCAGCGCGGTGTGGCCGTGCGCATCGCCGCCGCCGAAATTCAGCCCGAAGAAGTCGTTGCAGTAGGCCTCGTGACCGCTGGCGCAGAAGTTGCAGTGGCCACAGGCGCCGTAGGTGAGAACCACATGGTCGCCTACCTCGAGACCCTCGACCTCCGGTCCCAGCGCCTCGACCACGCCCGCCCCTTCATGCCCCAGCACCGCCGGCAACGGCACCGGATAGTACTGGTCACGCACGATCAGATCGGTATGGCAGAGCCCGGTGGCGACTATCCGCACCAGCACCTCGTCCGCCCGCGGGGCGCGGATGCGTGCCGACTCGATGGTGAAAGGCTTGCCTGGCGCGCGCGCCACCGCCACGGTGATGTCGCGCAGTTCGACTGCTGCAGTCATGTCGTTTCCCTCAGATCGGATAAGCGGGCGCCTCGCCCTTGACGGTGAGCCACTGCCATTGGGTGAACTCCTCCCAGTTGGCAGGACCGCCGATGCTGCTGCCATTGCCGGAGGCACCGACGCCGCCGAAAGGATTGATCACTTCATCGTTGACGGTCTGGTCGTTGATGTGCAGAAGGCCCGTGCGCAGGCGCTCGCCCAGGCGCAGAGCGCGACCGACATCGCTGGACAACACCGCCATCGACAGTCCGTACTCGGTGTCATTGGCGAGCGTGATCGCGTCTTCATCGCTGTCGAACGGCACTACCACCGCCACCGGACCGAAGATCTCCTGATGGAAGGCGGGGTTGTCGGCGGTGACGCCGCTGAGCACGGTCGGCTGGAAGAACAGCTCGGTGAAGCTGCCGCCGGTCTCGACCTTGGCACCGGCGGCGACGGCCTGCTCGACCACTCGCGCGGCATTGTCACGCTGCACGGCATTGATCAGCGGCCCGATGGCCACCTCTTCCTTGGCCGGATCACCGACTTTGAGGCTGCGCGCCTTGGCGGTGAGCCTGGTCAGGAATTCGTCGTAGATGCCGCGCTGGACCAGCACTCGGCCGGCGGACATGCAGATCTGGCCCTGGTGCAGGTAGACGCCCCAGGCGGTATTGGCGATGGCCAGGTCGAGATCGGCATCGTCGAGCACGATCAGCGAGTTCTTGCCGCCCAGTTCGAGCGATACCTTCTTCAAATGCTTGCTGGCGGCCTCACCGACCTTGCGCCCGGCTGCGGTGGAGCCGGTGAACTGGATCATCGCGACGTTGGGATCGGCGGTCAGCGCGGCACCGGCGGCACCGTCGCCCGGCAGTACGTGCAGCACGCCCTCCGGCAGACCGGCCAGCTCGAACAGCCGCGCGATGACCAGACCACCGCATACAGCGGTGCGCGGGTCAGGCTTTAGCACCACGGCGTTGCCCAATGCCAGCGCCGGTGCCACAGCCCGTATCGCCAGGTACAAGGGGAAGTTGAATGGCGAGATCACCCCGACCACGCCGAGCGGGCGGCGCCGTGCCAGGCTCAGCCGGCCTGGCGTGGACGGCAGCACTTCGCCAGTGCTCCGCGACGGCAGCGCAGCGGCCTCGTGCAGCACCTTGGCGCTGATCGATGCCTCGAAACCGGCCTTCAACCTGGTCGAGCCGCTTTCGCGCACGATCCATTCGGCGATCTCGCCGCTGTAGCGCTCGGCCAGCTGCGCGGCCTTGCGCAACACCTGAGCGCGCTGCTCGTAAGCTGCCTCGGCCCAGCCGCGCTGGGCCCGAGCGGCGGCAGCGGCCGCGACGCCGATCTGCTCGGGGCTGGCCATGCCGATGCGCCCCAACGTCTCGCCGGTGGCGGGCTCGGTCACCTCGCAGACGCTATCCGTCGACTCCCAACGTCCGGTGAACAGCGTCCCGGACCAGAAGTCGCCCCGCAAGAATGTGTCGTCGCTCATCTATTTCCTCGTTTCTTCAAGGTTCCAACCCGGCGAAACCGGCAGCCAACGACCGCCCCGGGCAAGATCGTCGCCCAGCGACCCGCTCGCCCACCTGGGCCCCGCAGGCGGCAGGCAGGGGTGCGGGCCGATCATCGAATCGCGCATCATGCAGGTACTTGATTCAAGTACTCGATTCAGGCACTCGATTCAGGTACTCGATTCAGGTAATTGGCAGGACTGATCGAAAGACATGAGCCACGTTGTTCGACTCCGACGATCGGCGAGCGCCTTATTTAAGGGGGGGTGCGACAATCTGTGCCACTAGCCTTTCGCTTATCAATCATAACTTGTTGTAATTAAATGAATTATCCGTGAAAGGGATGTTCATTTACTGAACACTGGCGGACATTGCGGCGTTCGCTCGGGGCAAGCGGGCCGGGGGAGCGCTCCTCTGAACGGCCGGCGACCGCGGGAAGATCGAAACGGAGGTGGGGTCCGAGCTCGCGAGGCTGGACAACGCGAGCCGGACTGACCAAGAATCGCGCTTGTCGGTACATCGTTTGGACACTCGTTTCGAAACACCGCGGCGGCGCCTTCCCCAGGCGCCGCCAACTTCTCTTGGCCAGCACACCCTTTGGGCGGACACCGTGAGCGCGACACGCGACTATTTGATCGAAAGGGCACGCCGACTCATCGAGCAGGAGGAGAACCTCGACCGTCGCGAGCTCGAGGCGGCGCGCCAGTGGGTACTGGCCGTACATCGGCTCTACGCGCGCCTCGGCAGCTGGCTCGATGAGATCAGCGCCTCGAGGCTCGCCCACTCCACCGCTGCCGCCGAACTCACCGTAGAGCTCAGCAGCGAAGAGCAGGCCGTGCCGATTGAGCAGTTCAGGGTTCATGCCGGCAGCCTGACGGTGACCCTCGATCCGACCCTGTTCGTCGGCGAGCAGCGGGTGATTCGCGCCGGCACCGAAGAACAGGCGCTACTGCTGGTGCGCACCGCCACGGGAGCGTGGGAGATCGCCAGTCTCAAGACCTCGGGACGCCTTTCGAGCCGTCGCGATCCACTCGATCAAGAAAGCTTCTATGCCAGCTTGATCACGCTGCTGGGACTCTGAGCGCGACAGGAAAAAACCGCGTTTTTCGATATGTAGTAAATTTACAACAACTAGACTTTGGTCTAATATGTCTTTGCATTCGAATCGCCCCTCCTCACCCGATGCGAGGCCACCGCCATGCAAAGCGCCCATGAAGTGATGCTCAAGGAAGACCAGCGCATGCGACTGCGTCGCGCCCGTGAAGCCCACGAGCGTAACTTCCCGCAGCAGAAAGTAGCTTGACCCTCGCGCCCCGCGGCGCGCTTCTTCCCAAAGCACGGGCCATCGATCGATCGGTGGCCCGTGCTCGTATCCAGTCATAGCCGCGCTGCTCCGGGCCATCGTCCAAGGCGTTCGAGCCCGCGACGCGACAATGCAACCGATGTGATGAGCCGTTAAGATGGCAGTCCCTTTCCCGGTTTGAGCGGTATCCATGGATCCCACCCCGCCCCCGCTGTCACTGTCGACACCGAGCCAGAACCTGATTCGCCTGACGATCATGCGCGGGATCACCTGGACGGGCTTCTTGATCGCGGTGATCACCGGGATCGAACTGCTGGACTTCAAACTAGACGTACTGCTGGTGATCTCGACGATTCTCTCGATGGCGGCGTTCAACGTCGCCACCTGGTGGCGCCTCGGCCGCAATCGTCCAGTCACCGCGCGTGAGTACACCTACCATCTGCTGATCGACATCGCCGGCCTCACCCTGGTGTTCTATCTCACCGGCGGCGCGACCAACCCGGTCGTCACCTATCTGCTGGTGCCGGTCACCATCGCCGCCGCCACCCTGCGCTGGCGCAACGCCCTGCTGATCGCAAGCGTCGCGGTGCTGGCCTACCTGCTGTTGATGTTCTTCTACCTGCCGGTACCGGAGCTCTCCCGCGAAGTGCGCGGGCTGCCGTTCAACCTGCACATCATCGGCATGGGCCTCAACTTCCTGCTCTGCACGGTACTGGTGACCTTCTTCATTTCGAAGATGGCGCTGGCGCTGCGCCGACGCGACCTGACGCTGTCGCGTACTCGCGAAGCCGCACTGCGCAACGAGCAGGTGATCGCGGTAGCGAGCCAGGCGGCGGGTACGGCCCATGAACTCGGTACTCCGCTGTCGACCATCGCGGTGGTGCTCAGCGAGATGCGCGCAGAGCTCAAGGAGCACCCCGCCCTGCTGCAGGACATCGACCTGATCAAGCGCCAGGTCGAGACCTGCAAGGCGCATCTGCGCGCGCTCGCCGCCAGCGCCGAACGCAAGGCCGACGGCATCGAGCAGCTCGACGCCGCGGCCTGGTTCGGCACGGTGATCAACCGCTGGCTGGTGATGCGCCATGACGTCAGCTACCAGTTCGAGGTGGAAAAAGGGCGACCGCCGCAGATCGAGGTCGACACCACGCTCGACCAAGCGGTGATGAACCTGCTCAACAATGCCGCCGACGCCAATCCCGACAATATCGAACTGCGCCTCTATTGGGACGATGAGCGGGTGTACTTCGAGATTCGCGACTACGGCCCTGGCGTACCGCTGGAGATCGCCGACCAACTCGGCGAGACTTTCGTTTCGACCAAGTCCAAGGGCATGGGGATCGGTCTGTTTCTGACCCACTCGACCCTCGATCGTTTTGGCGGCGCCGTGAGCCTGTACAATCACCACGGAGGCGGCACCCTCACCGAGGTGAGCCTGCCCATCGCCGGCAATATCCAGTAGGTTGGGCCCGAAATACGCGCACGAAAATGCGCATGCCTCCACCCTGGAGCCGGTCTGGGAAAACAAAAACCAGCGTAGACGAAGCGGGCCAGAAGGCCGGAAGGGAAAAGCTGCGAGCCAAGCTAGCAGGCGCCCCATCCGTTCCGGCCTTTTCCAAGGGCCCCGGTAAGCACGCTATTTTCGCGGGAAGACCGGCATGAGCCGGTCACGACAAGAGAACGAGCGCCATGGATCAGCCGATCACCTTCCTGATCGTCGACGACGACGAACTCTTCTGCCAAGTGATGGAGCGAGCGATGAAGCGCCGCGGCTTCGAAGTGATGGTGGCCCAGACCGCCTCCGACGCGATGCAGCTCGCTCATCGACACGCTCCGGACTATGCCACCGTCGACTTGAAGCTCGAAGAGAGCTCGGGGCTCAAGCTGCTGCCCGAACTGCTCTCGATCAACCCGAACTGCAAGGCGGTGATTCTGACCGGCTACTCGAGCATCTCGACCGCGGTCGAGGCGATCAAGCTCGGTGCCACCAACTACCTGTGCAAGCCGGTGGACGCCGACGAGGTGCTGCATGCGCTGCACCACACCTCGCCGGATCCGGACACCGAGATCGCCGAAAACCCGCCCTCGGTCAATCGCCTGACCTGGGAGCACATCCAACGCGTGCTCCATGAACACAACGGCAACATCTCGGCCACAGCGCGCAGCCTCGGCATGCATCGCCGCACCCTGCAACGCAAGCTGCAGAAACGCCCCGTCAAACGCTGACCCCGGGAGAGTCCGCATGCCATCAACACCCACGCCCGAAGAGCGTCTCGACTTCACCCTCGCCCTCGCCCGCCAGGCCGGCGAAACGATCGTCGCCGCCCGCCGCGAGGCAAGCTTCGGCAAGAGCCTCAAGCGCGGCGTGGAGCTCGTCACCGATACCGACGTGGCGGTCGACCGGCAGGTCGCCGAGGCGCTCGACCAGCGCTTCCCCGGCGAGGGCCGGCTGACCGAGGAGCTGACCCCGGACCCGCACGAGGTCGATCTCGAGGCAGCGCTGTGGATCGTCGACCCGATCGACGGCACGGTGAACTTCGCCCATGGTCACCACCACGTCGCGGTGTCGATCGCCTGGGCGCTGGATGGCGAGATCCAGCTCGGCGTGGTCCACGCGCCCTTCCTCGATGAAACCTTCAGCGCGATCCGCGGCCGCGGTGCATGGCTCAACGGCGCACCGATCGCTGCCAGCTCCGCCGACGCCTTCGATGAAGCGCTCATCGCCACTGGTTTTTCCTATACACGCGCGGCCCGGGCGAAGCAGGTGGCGCGCCTCGCACGCATACTCGACGCAGGACGCGACGTGCGTCGCAATGGCTCGGCGGCGCTGGACCTGTGCGGTGTCGCCTGCGGCCGCCTCGATGCCTACTACGAAAGCGTCTCGCCCTGGGACTTCGCCGCCGGTCGGCTGATCGCCGCAGAGGCCGGCGCCCTGGTGGGCCATCTCGGCCCGGTGCCGGCCGGCATTCCCGCCGAGCTGCATGGCGAGGACCTGATCTGCTGCGCACCGAAGCTCGAGGCCCAACTGCGTGCGCTGCTGGCGCAGGCCGATCGCGACTTCGCCACGGTCTGAGCGGCGCTGCGAACGATTGCCGCGCCAGCGACGACGCCTGGCCCGCTCGCTCGCGACCTGCCGACTGTGCGACAATCACGCCATGATCAGCAGAGCATTTTCGCGCCCATGCCGCGCATCGACCGCCTGACCGCGCCCTTGAGGGGCGCGGTCAGTGCGCTTCTTCTGTGCCTCACCACCCTGTTCTGGGGCGTGCCGCTGTGCCTGCTCGCGGCGGCGAAGCCGCTGGCATTGAGTCCCGCGCTGCAACGGGCGGTCACCCACGGCCTCGATGAAATCGCCCAGCGCTGGCTCTCGACCAACCTGATCTGGATGCGCTGGTGGCTGAACCCCCGCATCGAGGCGACGATCCCAGCGGGGGTCTCGATCGACGCCTGGTGGCTGGTGATCAGCAATCACCGTAGCTGGACCGACATCTTCGTGCTCCAGCATGCGCTGTGCCGACGGCTTTCACCGCCGCGTTTCCTGGTCAAGCGCGAGCTGCGCTGGCTCCCCATCGTGGGCCTTGCATTCTGGGCGATGGAGTTCCCGCTGCTGCGCCGCAGCCGCGATGCTTCCGAACGCGACCTGCGACAGATGCAAAGGATGTGCGAACTCGCCCGGCGCTCTCCGACGACGTTCTATGTCTTCGCCGAGGGCACTCGCTTCACCCGCGCCAAGCACGATGCCCAGCGAAGCCCCCATGCCCACCTGCTCAGGCCCCGGGCGGGTGGCTGCGCCCAGGTGGCCGCGCTGCTCGGAGACCGACTCGCCGGCGTCCTCGATGCCACGCTGGTCTATCGTACGAGGCAAGGCGAGCCTCTACGGCTCGGCTTCTGGGACTTCCTTTGCGGGCGCACCCCACCGATCGAGCTTCACATCCAGCAGCGAGCGCTGCCCGAGTGGACGCGCCACGGTGACTATCTCAACGACGAGCACTACAGGAAACGCTTCCAAGCATGGATCAACTCGCTTTGGCAGGAAAAGGATCACCTGCTCGCGTCGCGCTCCGGCATCTCGGGCATTGGCTGACCCTGCTGCTGGTCGTGCTGGTCGCCGGCTGTGCCAGCAGCGGCGGCGGCACCGGCAGCGGTGGTGGCTGGTACGTCGTGCAACGCGGCGATACCCTGCACGGCATCGCCAATCGTGCGGGCGTGCCGCTTCTGCGGGTACAGCGCTTCAACCCGACGGTCTCGCCGGAGCGCCTGGAAGTAGGCCAGCGCCTGCGCCTGCCCGATGGAGAGGAGCGCGCGCCCGGCAGCGGCAGCTATCAGTATCGCGTCCGTGCAGGCGACACCTACACGGCGCTCGCGAACCTCTTCTCCACCAGCGTCGGGGCGATCCAGCAGGCCAACCCCGGGGTCTCTGCCAACCAGCTGCCGGTCGGTCGATTGATCTCGATTCCCCGCACCGCCGGCTCCGGCGGCGTCGACATCAATCGCCAGCGGGCGATCGCCGCCAGCCGGGCCGCGCCAGCCGCGCCGCTCCCGCGCGGCGTAGGCAATTGGCCCTGGCCGCTGCGCGACGCCCAGGTCAGTCGTGAGTTCGGCGCCGACGGGCGCGGCTCGCTCCAGCCGATGCTGCTCACCGCGGGCTCCGACCTGGATGCCAAGGCGGTCTATCCCGGCACCGTGCGCTTCGCCGAAGAGATGCGCCAGCTCGGCCGGGTGGTGATCATTCACCATGCGAATGACCTACAGACGGTCTATGCTCAATGCGCGAGTCTGGAAGTCAGCGTTGGTGCCCAGGTCGCGCCCGGCACCCCGGTTTGCCGCTTGGCCCGTGATCCATCGACCCAGAGAGCTGAGTTGCTGTTCGACGTGCGCAACGCGGGCAAGCCGGTCGATCCGCGACGACTGCTGAGGTGATCAGGTCGTGAGCTCTTCGTTCGAACTCAGCCATGGCGTCGGTTCCGCCACCGGTATCGCCCCCCTCGCCAGGGGCGCGATCGAGCAGGCGCCCTGCCGGGTCGCTTTCGTAAGCGAAACCTGGCAACCCGAAATCAACGGCGTTACCCATACGCTCGGGCAGCTGGTCGCCCAGCTCAGCGCTCGCGGCTATCCGATGCAGCTGGTACGCCCTCGTCCAGACGACGGCGACCGTGATCCGGCGATGGACGCAGAGCTCCAGGTCAAGGCGCTGCCGGTGCTCGACTACGATGGCGTGCACATGGGCATCACCAGCCCCCGCCGGCTGCGCGATCACTGGCGCACGCATCGCCCGGACGTGATCTACATCGCCACCGAAGGGCCGCTTGGCCTGATCGCGCTGCGCGTCGCCCGCCAGCTCGGCATTGCGGTGGTCAGCGGCTTCCATACCAATTTCGACCACTACAGCCAGCACTACATCCTGCTGCGCATCGTACGACCCTTCGTGCGCACCTTCCTCAAACGCTTCCATAACCGCACCCAGATCACCCTGGTACCGACCAGCGCCCAGGCCGAGCGCATGACCAAGGCGGGCTATCGCAATGTGAAGGTGATGGGACGCGGGCTGGATCCGGCGCGTTTTTCACCGCGTTTTCGCGATAGGGCGCTGCGCAGGGCCTGGGGTGCCAGCGACGACGACTGCGTGGCGCTGCACGTCGGGCGCCTGGCGGTGGAGAAGAACGTCACCTTGCTGATCGAGACGCTCGAGGCGATGCGCGCGGCCAATCCCGCCCAGATCGCGGTGGTCGTCGGCGACGGCCCGCTGCGCCAGGAGGCCGAGCGTCGCCTGCCGTGGGTCCACTTCGCAGGCTTCCTGCGCGACCAGGCCCTGGCCAGACACTACGCCAGTGCCGATCTGTTTCTCTTCCCTTCGCTTTCGGAAACCTTCGGCAACGTCGTCACCGAGGCGATGGCCAGCGGCCTGGCCACTATCGCTTTCGACTATGCCGCGGCCAGCGAGCTGATCGAGCGTGGTCGTGAAGGTGTCACCGTAGCGTGCAATAATCCCGCCGGTTTCGTCGCCGCGGCCATTGAGCTCGCCGCCGACACCGAGCGAGTCCGGGCCCAGGGCCGCGCCGCCAGCGCACGGGTCTCTTCCCTCGGCTGGGAGCGAATCGCCGAGACCTTCATAGGACATCTGCATCAGGCACAGGAGGTGGGAGATGCGCGAAAAGATCTATCCGCTGTTTAAGCGCCTCGACATGATCGAGTGGCGAGCCTGCAATCGCATCGCCCGGCTCGGCGCCTATCGGCCGCTGCTCTGGCTGTTCCGCGTCGCCAGCCGGCTCGGCGATTATCCCGCCTGGATCGTACTGTGCTTCAGCGTGCCGCTGTTCCTCGGCGCGCGGGGCTGGCTGCTGGCGGTGAGCTGGGGCCTCTGCGCAGCCTTCGGCGGCCTGCTCTATCGCCTGCTGAAGAACCAGCTGTGCCGTGAACGGCCCTACATTTCCTTCGACATCATCCCGTGCACGATGCCGCCGCTCGACCGCTACAGCTTTCCTAGCGGCCACACCCTGCATGCGGTGATGTTCACCACCCTGGTCGCCTACTACGTGCCGGCGTTACTGGTGGTGGTGGTCCCCTTCGCGGTGACGGTGATCCTCTCGCGGGTGATTCTCGGCCTCCACTACCTTACCGATGTCGCCGCCGGCGCCTTGATCGGCTTCGCCATCGCAAGGCTCGGCATCCTTGCGATCGACAGCTCCTTCCCCGGCTGGTTCTAAGCCGGCCGTGGCGATCGAGAGCTGGCAGCGCGTCCATCCGCGCCATGCCTTGTGGTCTCGACGCCAGCCCTTCGACGAAACCAGCACCCGGCGGCTGCTATGCTCGCTCGATGAAGAGCTCGACTGGCAGCGGCCCGAAATCACCCTGTTCGGCAAGCGCCACCCGATCCCCCGCAGCCAGGTATGGATGGGCGCCCCCGACCGGCGCTATCGCTATTCGCGCACGCTCTTCACCCCCTCTCCGTGGCGTGCGGACCTGGCCGAGCTGTGCCAACGCGTCGACGCCGAGGCCAAGGCGCTGGCCGCTTCGCTCGGCTGGCCGGTGCCTGCGCCGCTGGACAGCGTGCTGATCAACCGCTACCAGGATGGCGATCAGCGAATGGGCTGGCACAGCGACGACGAGCCCGAACTCGGCCCTGATCCCCTGATCGTCTCGCTGAGCCTCGGCGCCGCCCGGGTGATGCGCTTCAGACCCCGCCCCGGTACCTCGGGCGAGCCATTCGACCTGAGCCTCGAGCACGGCGCCCTGCTGGTGATGGGGCCCGGGGTGCAGCGCGAACTGCAGCATGCGCTGCCCCCCAGGAAAGGTGCGGGACTGCGGATCAACCTGACCTTCCGTGCGATCCGCCATCCCGCCGGCTGATTCAGCCGCGATGGTAGCGAGCCGGCACGAACGGCAGCTTGACCACCTCCATCGGTAGCCGCTTGCCACGCACCTCGGCATAGAGCTTGGTGCCGAGCGACGTCGCCTGTGCCCGCACGTAGCCCATCGCCACCGGCTGCCCGACGGTGGGACCGAAGGTACCGGAGGTGACCCTGCCTACTTCGCGCCCTTCGCCGTCGAACAGCGTCGTGCCTTCGCGTATCGGCGCACGCCCCTCGCCAAGCAGCCCCACGCGGCGCTCGAGCTCGTCGCGCTCGGCCAGCCGCGGCAGGATCACGTTCGCACCGGGGAAGCCGCCTTCGCGCTCGCCACCCTGGCGACGGCACTTGGCCAATGCCCAGACCAGCGAGGCCGACACCGGATCGGTGTGCTCGTCGATATCGTGGCCATAGAGGCACAGGCCCGCCTCGAGACGCAGCGAATCCCGCGCACCCAGGCCGATCAGTTCGACCTCAGGCTCGCCCAGCAGGCGACGTGCGAACGCTTCGGCATAAGCCGCCGGCAGCGAAATCTCGAAGCCATCCTCGCCGGTATAGCCCGAGCGGCTGATCCACAGGGTTTCGCCTTCGACTTCGAAGCGCGCGTGCTGCATGAACAGCAGGCGGTTGGCTTCGGGGCAGATCCGCGCCATCACCGCCTGCGCCTGTGGCCCCTGCAGGGCGAGCAGCGCGCGATCGTCGAGCGCGACAATGTCGATGCTCGGATCGAGACCGATGCGCAAGAGCGCGATGTCCTGGTCCTTGCACGCCGCGTTGACCACCAGGTAGAGATGATCCCCCGCATTGACGGTCATGAAGTCGTCGTACAGGCCGCCTTCTGGGTTGGTGAAGAACGAGTAGCGCTGGGCGCCCTGCTCGAGGTCGATGAAGTCTCCCGGCGCCAGCGCTTCCAGCGCGCGCGCCACGTCGCGTCCGCGCAGCAGCACCTGGCCCATGTGGGAGACGTCGAACAGCCCGCAGGCGGCGCGGGTGTGTTCGTGCTCGCGCTTGACCCCAAGCGCGTACTGCACCGGCATCTCGTAGCCGGCGAACGGCACGAACTTGGCGCCGTATTCGGCATGGAGGGAGTAAAGCGGCGTGCGCTTGAGGCTACACATGGAGGAATCTCCAGACGGATGGATGAGAAGGACGCCACCCTGCGGCGCAATGAAAGCGACAGGTTAGCCCGAGCGCGGTGCATGGAGAATATCACTGGGCAAAAATTTCCTATCGGAAACTTTATATCGCCCATCACACGCCCTGGCCGAGCCACCGTGGCGACGCTTCACCGGCTACTGGACAGATCGTGGCAGAGACCACACTCTGGCAGGGTCGGGCACCGTCGATCGGCAGCGAACCCAGCTCCCATCCCGCGTGGAGATGCCCATCGGGCACCGGCGAAGAGAATTGGCCGCGCTCCTCGAAGTCGCCCTGCGACGCTAGTCGATGGAGAGGGTTTGCGGCATAATGCGACGAGTTTCTTCAACCAAGAAAAGTTTCTCATAGGAAATAAGCGATGAGCGAGATCCCCCAGCAGCTGCGCTACGCCGAAAGCCATGAATGGGTGCTCGACAATGGCGATGGTACCGTCACCATCGGCATTACCGACCATGCCCAGGAGGCCCTCGGCGACGTGGTCTTCGTCGAGCTCCCCGAGATCGGCCGCAGCCTCGCCGCCGGTGACGAGTTCGGCGTGATCGAGTCGGTCAAGGCCGCCTCCGATCTCTATGCGCCGGTCGCCGGCGAAGTGATCGAAGTCAATGCCGAACTCGAAGACGCCCCTGAGAGCGTCAACGAGCACCCCTATACCGATGCCTGGCTGCTCAAGCTGCGCCTCACCGACGCTGATGCGCTCGAACAGCTGCTCGACGCCGAAGGCTACGCGCGCCTGCTGGACGCGCAGTAGGCCGTTGGCACGGCCTCCGCCCCATCGGCGCGGAGGCCGCCCTTTTCCTTACATTCCGTCGCAGGTAACTTCATGGCTCTCGACACTCGGGCGCTGGCTGATCTGGCCGCTCACGACGATTTCATCTCCCGCCACAATGGCCCACGCAGCGAAGACGTCGCTGCGATGCTCGCGGTGCTCGGTGAGCACGATCTTGCCGGACTGCTCGACAAGACCATCCCGGCCGACATCCGTCTCGGCCGCGAACTCGCGCTCGAGGCGCCCAAGGGCGAGCGCGAGACGCTCAGCTACTTGAAGAGCCTGGCCAAGCGCAACAAAGTGTTCAAGAGCTACATCGGGATGGGCTACTACGACACCCTGATGCCGGCGGTGATCACTCGCAACGTGCTCGAGAACCCGGGTTGGTACACTGCCTACACGCCCTACCAGCCGGAAATCAGCCAGGGCCGGCTCGAGGCGCTGCTCAACTTCCAGCAGGTGATCATCGACTTCACCGGCATGGAGCTCGCCAACGCCTCGCTGCTCGACGAAGCCACCGCCGCCGCCGAAGCGATGGCGCTGTGCGCACGGGCGAACAAGAAAGCCAGGAGCTGCAACGCCTTCTTCGCTGCCTCGGACCTGCTGCCGCAGACCCTCGACGTGCTACGCACCCGCGCGGCCTATCTCGGCTTCGAGCTGATCATCGATCGCCCCGAGCGAATCCAGGAGCACCAGGTGTTCGGCGCGCTGTTCGGCTATCCGGCCGAACAGGGCGAGATCCACGACCTGCGCGCGCTGATCGAGCTGGCCCACGCCCAGGACGCGATGGCCTGCGTCAGCGCCGACCTGATGAGCCTTGCGCTGCTCGAGGCGCCGGGCCGACTCGACGCCGACGTAGTGCTCGGCAACTCCCAGCGCTTCGGCGTGCCGATGGGCTTCGGTGGTCCCCACGCCGCCTACTTCGCGGTCAGCGACGCACTCAAGCGCTCGATCCCCGGCCGGGTGATCGGCGTCTCCCGCGACAGCCAGGGCAACCAGGCGCTGCGCATGGCGATGCAGACACGCGAGCAGCACATCCGCCGCGAAAAGGCGACCTCGAACATCTGCACCGCCCAGGCGCTGCTGGCCAACCTCGCCGGCTTCTATGCGGTCTACCACGGGGCGGAAGGCATCACCCGGATCGCCAGCCGCATCCACCGGCTTACCCACCTGCTCGCCGAGGGCCTCGCCGCCAAGGGCGTCGCCCGGGTCAACCGCCACTACTTCGATACCCTCACCGTCGAAGGGCTCGAGGTCGAAGCGGTGCGCGGCCGCGCGCTCGCCGCCGGGATCAACCTGCGCTATCGCGAGGATCGGAGGATCGGGATCAGCCTCGACGAGACCACCACCGCCCAGGATCTCCAGGAGCTGTTCGACGTGCTGCTCGGCGCGGAGCACGGCCTCGGCGTCGCCGAGCTCGACCGCCTGCATCGCGATGACCACGGCCTGCCCGTCCAGGCGCTGCGCCAGAGCGAGTTCCTCACCCACCCGACTTTCAAGCGCTATCGCAGCGAAACCGAGATGCTGCGCTACCTGAAGCGGCTGGAGAACAAGGACCTGTCGCTGGCCCATGCGATGATCCCGCTCGGCTCGTGCACGATGAAGCTCAACGCCACCACCGAGATGATCCCGGTGACCTGGCCCGAGTTCGCCGACATCCATCCGTTCGCCCCGCGCGACCAGGTCAGCGGCTACCTGCAGCTGATCGACGAGCTTTCCCACGCGCTGCTCGAGGTGACCGGCTACGATGCGCTGTCGATGCAGCCCAATTCCGGCGCCCAGGGCGAGTACGCCGGGCTGGTGGCGATCCGTCGCTACCAGGCGGCCCAGGGCCAGGGACATCGCGACGTCTGCCTGATCCCGAGCTCGGCGCACGGCACCAACCCGGCTTCGGCGGCAATGGCACAGATGAAGGTGGTGGTGGTCGAGTGCGACAGCCTCGGCAACATCGACATCGACGATCTGCGGGCCAAGGCCGAGCAGCACGCCGAGCGGCTCTCGGCGATCATGCTCACCTACCCCTCCACCCACGGGGTGTTCGAGGCGAGGGTGCGCGAGGCATGCGAGATCGTCCATGCCCAGGGCGGCCAGGTCTACATCGACGGCGCCAACATGAACGCCCAGGTCGGGCTCTGTCGCCCCGGTGACTTCGGCGGCGACGTCTCGCATCTCAACCTGCACAAGACCTTCTGCATCCCCCACGGCGGCGGCGGCCCCGGGATGGGGCCGATCGGCGTGAAGGCGCACCTCGCGCCCTACCTGCCCAACCACGCGGTGACCCCGCTCGAGGGCATCGAGCCCGACAGCCACGCGGTCTCCGCGGCGGCCTACGGCAGCGCCTCGATCCTGCCGATCTCATGGGCCTACATCAAGATGATGGGCGCGCGCGGCCTGCGCGAAGCGACCGAGCTTGCGATCCTCAACGCGAACTACATCGCCAAGCGGCTCGACGGTCATTTCGAGGTGCTCTACAAGGGCGAGTCAGGGCGTGTGGCGCATGAGTGCATCATCGACGTTCGCCCGCTCAAGGCGATCAGCGGTGTCAGCGAGGAGGATATCGCCAAGCGTCTGATCGACTACGGTTTCCACGCACCGACCATGTCGTTCCCGGTCGCCGGCACGCTGATGATCGAGCCGACCGAGTCGGAGTCGCGCTACGAGCTCGATCGCTTCTGCGACGCGATGATCGCGATCCGCGAGGAGATCTCCCGGGTCGAGAGCGGTGAATGGCCGCGCGACGACAACCCCTTGGTCAATGCCCCGCACACGCAGCGCGACCTGTCCGGCGAATGGTCCCACCCCTATTCGCGCGACACCGCCTGCTTCCCCTCGCCCGCGACGCGCATGGCCAAGTTCTGGCCGGCGGTGAACCGGGTCGACAACGTGTTCGGCGATCGTAACCTGGTCTGCAGCTGCGCACCGATCGACGCCTACCGCGACTGACGCCCGGCCCGCCCCCACCGCCCATCGGCTTGGCCGATGGGCGGTGCACTCGATAGTTCGCGCACTCCCCCCGGATCACTTCTTCAGTGCGATCCGCTGCCCGCTCCACTGGCGCCATCCGAGCGCCTCTACCGCATCGATGCCGTGGTCGATCCGCGCGACGACGCGATCAGCGAAGGGCGTCGAGCGCCCGCCCGCCACGTCGATGTTGATCAACAGCTGCTCGCTCGCCGCGCAGAGCCTGCGCTCGATGCCCACATACATCAGGTGGCAAAGCCTCAGCCGCTTGGCGTCGTGCTCGATCAACCTGCTGCCGACCTCGATTCGCGCCCCCAGACTGGCCTCGGCGAGAAAGTGAAGATGCGCCTCGAGGGTATAGAGCGTATGGCCGAGCAGGCCGCGACCACGCTCATCCAGGCCAATCCGATTCATCATTTCATCGGTCGCCATGCTCATCGGCAGTAGATAGAAGGCGTCGCGCATATGGCCGTTGTAGTCCACCCAGGCCGGATCGACTTCACCGACGTAGCAGGGCGCATCCCAGGGGCGGGTCACAGCGTCTCCTCGATGCCGTGGGCGCGGCGCGTGCGCTCGAGCGCCTCCTGGACTGCGATCAGGGCGTCGTCGCGAAACCGCTCGAGCTCGCCGATGCTCTTGGTGCCCAGCTGCGCCGAGGTGCCGTCGACCACCCGGTCGATCAGCGTCTGGCTGAGCTCCGGCGCTTCGAGGTAGCTCCAGGGAAGCTTGAGCGCGGGGCCGAATTGGGCCATGAAATGGCGCATGCCGGCATCGCCCCCCGCCAGCGTATAGGTCAGGAAGGTGCCCATGAACGACCAGCGCAGCCCTGCGCCAAAACGAATCGCGTCGTCGATCTCGCCGCTGGTGGCGACGCCGTCGTTGATCAGGTGGAGCCCTTCGCGCCACAGCGCCTCCAGCAGGCGATCGGCGATGAATCCCGGGACTTCTTTCCTCACCTGCAGCGGGCGCATGCCCAGGCGGCGATAGAACGTCGCCGCGCGCCAGCGACTCTCGTCGCTGGTCCGCTCGCCGCCGACCACCTCGACCAGCGGCAGCAGGTAGACCGGGTTGAACGGGTGACCGACCAGGCAGCGCTCTGGATGCCGGGCATCGCGATAGAACTCGCTCGGCAGCAGCCCAGAGGTCGAGGAGCTGATCAAGGTGGTGGGATCGGCGCTGGCGCTCAACCGGGCGTGGAGCTCGCGCTTGAGCTCGAGGCGCTCCGGCGCGCTCTCCTGGATGAAGCCGGCGCTCGCGGCGCACTCCTCGAGGCTCTGGGTGAAACGCAGCCGGTCACGCGACGCCGTCGCATCGATGCCATTGGCCTCGAGCGTCGGCCACACGGCATCGATGCGCTGCCTCAGCGCGGCTTCGGCGCCTGGGGCGGGGTCCCATACCAGCACGTCGAGCCCGTGGGCCAGGGCGCGAACGATCCAGCCCGAACCGATCACTCCCGTGCCCACCGCGGCGAAGACCTCGATCTCGGTAGGGACATTGCTCTGCATCGATGACATCGAAAGGCTCCTGGATCAGCGCGAAGGGAGGCCGAGGCGCTCGCGCCCTTCGGCCGGTGTCAGTACCCGCCCGCCCAGGCGGGCGACGATCTCGCCGGCCCGCTGCACCAGCGCCGCGTTGGTGGCCGGTACCCCGCGGTCGAGCCAGAGGTTGTCCTCGAGCCCTACACGCACGTGGCCGCCCAGCAGCATCGACTGCGCGGCCATCGGCATCTGCATGCGGCCGATCCCGAACCCTGCCCATTGCGCTCCCGGCGGCAGGTTGTCGACCATCGCCTTCATCGTCGTGGTATCGGCGGGCGCGCCCCAGGGAATGCCGAGGCAGAGCTGGAACAGCGGTGCGTCCAGAAGCCCCTCGGCGAGCATCTGCTTGGCGAACCAGAGGTGTCCGGTATCGAATATCTCGAGCTCGGCCTTCACCCCCAGCTCGGTGATCCGCCGCGCCCCGGCGCGCAGCTGCGCTGGCGTGGAGACATAGATGGCATTACCATCGCCGAAGTTGAGCGTGCCGCAGTCCAGCGTGCAGATATCGGGCAGCAGCTGCGCGACGTGGCGAAGACGGGCCAGCGGCCCGACCAGATCGGTGCCGGGTCCGAACCGCATCGGCTCCTCGTCGGGCCCGATCTCGAGATCCCCGCCCATGCCGGCGGTGAGGTTGATCACCACCTGTTCGTCACTTTCGCGAATACGCTCGACCACCTCGCGATAGAGCGCGGGATCGCGGCTCGGCGCACCGCTTTCGGGATCGCGAACATGCGCGTGGATGACGGTCGCTCCCGCCCTGGTGGCCTCGATCGCTTGCTTGGCGATTTGCCTGGGCGTGATGGGAACGTTGGGGTTTCGCTGGGTCGTGTCGCCGGCGCCGGTAAGCGCGCAGGTGACGATCACATCGCGGTTCATTGCCCTCTCCTGGGATCGGCTCGGCGCTGGCTTGCGCCCCTTTGCTCCCAGACAGTCTAGGGGCCCGGCCGGGCGCGCGATTGCAATCCTCCGACACCGAGTTTCAATCCGTCGACATCGAATCCAGCAGCACGCCCACCTCTCGCCGGAGCCGGTAATGCCATGACGGTCGGACTCGAATTCCTGCTCCTGCCCGGCTTCTCGATGCTCGGCTTCACCTGTGCGATCGAGCCGTTTCGCGTCGCCAACCGCTTTCGCCCGGGCAGCTATCGCTGGCGCCTGCGCAGCCTCGACGGCGCGCCGGTGACAGCGAGCAGCGGGCTCATCCTCAACGTCGAAGCAGGTATCGGGGAGCTCGATGCCGCCGGCCCGCCCTCGCGCGAAGCGATCCTCTTCATCGTCGCCGGGTTCGAACCGCTGGATGCCTATTCGCCAGGGCTCAAGCGGCTCTTGCATCGGTGGGCCCGCAGCGGCGCCGTGCTGGGAGGCATCGATACCGGAAGCTTCATGCTCGCCGAAGCGGGCCTGCTCGATGACCATCAAGCTACGCTGCACTGGGAAACGATTCCGGCATTCAAAGAGCGCTATCCACGCGTCCAGGTCAGCCAAGCGCTCTATCAGATAGACCGCCAGCGCATCACCTGCGCGGGAGGTACCTCGGCACTCGACCTGATGCTCGCGCTGATCGCCGCTCACCAGGATGGGGAGCTCGCGCTCGAGGTCTCCGAACAGTTCGTACTGGGGCGGATCCGCAGCCGCCAGGATCATCAGCGAACCCGCACCGCCGTGCGCTACGGCATTACCAATCCTCGCCTGGTCTCGATCATCGAAGAACTCGAGCAGTGCTGCGACACGCCCCTGGATAGCGCCGACCTGGCGCGACGCCACGGCATCTCGCTGCGCCAGCTCGAGCGCCTGTTCAAGCACCAGCTCGCCAAGACGCCGACGCTGTTCCACCTCGAGCTGCGGATGCAGAGGGCGCGGCAGCTGCTGCGCGAGGGAGGCTCGAGCGTGCTGGAGGTCGCGATCGCCTGCGGCTTCACCTCCTCCTCTTACTTCTCCCGCTGCTATCGCGCCTGCTTCGGCCTTCCGCCAAGCCGCGACCGGCGAGCCGCGGCGAACGATATCGATGGCGCGACGCACCCACGCTGAGAGCGCCCTACCAGCACACCGTCGGCCCATCGAAACTTCGATGGGCCGTATCGCGGCGACGGCACGACGGTGTCAGTGGATCATTCGCCCGCTTGCGCCAAGCCCGGTCTGGGAACGGACGAACTGGTCGTCGAATCTCGACCGGTCGAGTGCGCCCGCCTCGCTATGATCGGTGACCGAGAACAGCCAGATCCCGGTGAAAGCGACGATCATCGAGAACAGCGCCGGATAGTCGTAGGGATAGATCGGCTCGGCGTTGCCGAGGATCGAGACCCAAATGGTCGGCCCGAGGATCATCAGCGCGATGGCGGTGGCCAATCCGAGCCCGCCACCCCATACCGCGCCTCGGGTGGTCAGCCGGCGCCAGTACATCGACAGCAGCAGTACCGGGAAATTGCAGCTCGCGGCGATGGAGAACGCCAGCCCGACCATGAAGGCGATGTTCTGGTTCTCGAAGGCGATACCCAGCAGGATCGCGACCACGCCGAGGACCACCACGGTGACCTTGGCGATCCCTACCTCGACGCGTTCATCGACGTTGCCGCCCTTGATCGCACCGGCATAGAGATCGTGGGAGATCGCCGACGCCCCCGCCAGCGCAAGCCCAGCGACCACCGCGAGGATGGTGGCGAAGGCCACCGCCGAGATGAAGCCGAGGAACAGGCTGCCGCCGACGGCCTCGGCAAGATGCACCGCGACCATGTTGGTACCGCCGATCACCGCGCCATTGGCGTCATGGAAGGTAGGGTTGGTGCTGACCAGCAGGATCGCACCGAAGCCGATGATGAAGGTGAGGATGTAGAAGTAGCCGATGAAGCCGGTGGCGACGAATACGCTCTTACGCGCCTCCTTGGCATCATTTACGGTGAAGAACCGCATCAGGATGTGCGGCAGGCCGGCGGTACCGAACATCAACGCGAGCCCCAGCGAGATCGCCGAAATCGGATCGGACACCAGCCCTCCCGGGCTCATGATCGCCTCGCCACTGGGATGCACCGCGATCGCCTCGCGAAACAGCCGCTCGGGGCTGAAACCCACATGGTAGAGCACCATCAGCGCCATGAAGGTGGCGCCGAACAGCAGGATCACCGCCTTGATCATCTGCACCCAAGTCGTCGCCAGCATGCCGCCGAACAGCACGTAGCAGACCATCAGCACCCCGACCAGCACCACTGCGACATGGTAGTTGAGGCCGAACAACAGCTGGATCAGCTTGCCCGCCCCGACCACCTGGGCAATCAGATAGAGCGCCACCACCGCAAGCGACCCGAAGGCGGAGAGCACCTTGACCTGGCGCTGGTTGAGCCGATAGGAGGCCACGTCGGCGAAGGTATATCGACCGAGGTTCCTGAGCCGCTCGGCGATCAGGAACATGATCATCGGCCAGCCGACCAAGAATCCCATCGAGTAGATCAGCCCATCGTAGCCGGAGGTGAACACCAGCGCCGAAATCCCCAGGAACGAGGCCGCCGACATGAAGTCCCCTGAGATCGCCAGACCGTTCTGGAACCCGGTGATCTTGCCCCCGGCGGCGTAATAGTCGCTCGCGGTGCTGCTGCGCTTGGAAGCCCACCAGGTGATGTAGAGAGTCGCGGCGACGAAGATCAAGAACAGGATGATCGCCGGCACGTTGACCCCGGTGATCCCCGCTTCACCGCTCTGGGCCAAGGCGACGGCGGGAAGCGATGCGAGAAGCGCGCCGAGCGCGATGCTTTGGCGTTTCATCATTTCACCTCCGCCAACAGCTCGGAGGTCAGGCGATCGAACTCGCCATTGGCCCTGCGCACGTAGACCCCGGTCAGGATGATCGCGACCAGGATCAGCCCGACGCCTACGGGAACGCCCCAGGTGATCACCGTATCGCGTCCGAGCGGCGTGCCCAGCAGATGAGGGGCGAAAGCGATCAGCAGGATGAAGAGCAGATAGAGCCCAAGCATCAGCGCACTGAGTATCGCCGAGAAGCGCCCTCGTTTCCTCACCAACTCATCGAAGCGTGGATCAGCCAATATGCGGCGGTATCGTTCGTTGTATTGTTCCATGCGCCACTCCCCGGTCGATACGCTTTTCGGACGGGTCCCTTGCCCGCCCCTAACGCATCCTGGGCGATTAGCCGAAGGTTCGCCGCCGACTTTGGTCGAGATATCGACCAAGGGCGTAAACCATCGGCAGCGCCGCATTCTTCCATCGCTTCCCGCGCTTTCTAGTCTGGAACCGCCGCCACGGCCTCGAGGATCACCTCCGCGACCTCCTGCGGCCGGGAGATGTAGACCATGTGGCTCGCCTCGATCTCGACCGTTTCCCCGCTCGAGCGCGCATACATCCAGCGCAGAAGCTCGGGATCGAGGACCCGGTCCTGGGTGGTCACGATCTGGAAGCTCGGCTTCTCCCGCCAGGCCGCACGGGTGAACTCCACCGAAAAGGGCGCGAACGTCATCGGCTTCGAAGAGGCCGACATGAAGTCGGCCAACTCCTCCGTCAGGTCGGCCGCAAGGTCCCGGTGATAGCTCGCGGGATCGGGGACGAAATGCTCCTCGTCGAGCATCTTGGTCTGGAAGGTCATCGGGTAGCGCGCGGTGAGCGACGCCAAGGTCTCGCCGGCATCGGGCTGGAACGCCGCAACATAGACCAGCGCCCCGACCCCTTCGTCGAAGCCGGCCTCGGTGATCACCGCCCCCCCGTAGCTGTGGCCGACCAGCACCGTCGGGCCTTGCTGCTGCGCGAGGATCAAGCGGGTCGCGGCCACGTCATCCTCGAAGCTGGTGTGCGGCAGCTGCACCACGCTGACCGACAGCCCCTGCGCCTTGAGCAGATCGTGAACGCCGCGCCAGCCGGAGCCATCCATCGTGGCCCCATGCACCAGCACGACGTTCTTTGCATCGGCCAACACCGGCCCGGATAGCGTCATGGCCGCAAGGCTGAGCGCTGCGAGTTTGCGTATCATGCTTTTTTCCTTTGTGGCTGGCCCTGCGAAACCGCCGCGGGAAGTCGCTTCGCAAGATAGGCGATGACCGGTTCAGAGACTAGAGAGTAGGATTTGCATGAACTCATCAATGAGATCGATGAATGGATCGCCTCATCCTGCGTGATCTCGCCGTGTTCGAGACCGTGGCCCGCCACAGAAGCTTCACCGCAGCCGCAGCCGAACTCGGGCTTTCGCAGTCCGCGATCAGCTATGCCGTAGGCCAGCTCGAGCAGAGGCTCGGCGTGCCGCTTCTCGCCAGGACCACGCGCAGCGTCGCTCCCACCGAAGCGGGAAAGCGCCTGCTCGAGACGCTGGTGCCGGCGCTCGGCAGTATCAGCGACGAGCTGTCGATGCTGCAGGACATGCGCGAGACGATCTCCGGCACCGTCCGGCTAACCCTGACCCGGGTTTGCTACGACGAGGTGCTGCGCCCGGTTCTCGGCGACTTCCTCGACCGCCATCCCGGTATTCATCTCGATCTATCGATCGACGACAGCCTCAACGATCCGGTGGTCGAGGGGTTCGACGGAGGGATCCGCTTCGGCAACCTGGTGGCGAAGGACATGGTCGCGCTTCCGCTCACCGAGGCGTCACCGGTTTCCATCGTCGGCGCGCCCGGCTATCTTCGCGCCCACGGTGCGCCGCAGACCCCGGAGGATCTCCAGCAGCATCGCTGCCTGGGCTACAGGTTCGCAAGCTCCCGGCTGCATCGATGGACGCTGGGGAAGGAAGGACAGTGGATCAGGTTCCGGCCCGAAACGGTGCTGGTGCTGAACGATGGCGAGGCGATCAGGACGGCGGCGCTCGACGGACTGGGTCTCGCCTACGTCTTCAAAAGCCAGGTCGCCGACGACATCGCCGCGGGCCGGCTGGTGCCGGTGCTGGAGGAGTGGCTACCGGATTTACCGGGCTTCAGCCTCTACTATCCTGGCGCTCGTCAGACCTCACCGGCCTTTCGCGCACTCATCGAGCATCTCCGCGGCCGAACCGCCGAACGATCCTTTGCAGGCCTTGGCGATCAAGGCGATCGCCAAGGCCTGCAGGATTCGCCCGGATCCGGGTAGCGCTGCGTAGCTGAATGCGACTCGGGCACTCAAGGATGTCGAATCGCGCAAGCGTCAGAGTGCGAGCCGCCTGGGCAGCTGCTCTTCTCCGTAGGTGCTCGAGATCCAGGACGGGAAGCGATCGTGACGCTCCCAGACTTCATAGTGCAGCCGCGAGAGCATCACCGGGTCATCGAGCAGCGATAGCCGTAGGCCGTTTTCGAGCTTGTCGGGGCCGGCGACCAGCGCATGACGCACGATCGATTGGCGCTGCGCCTCCAGCGCCTCCGACTCGCCGTGACGGGCCACCCCCATCGCACACGCGAGCGCATTGGCCGCGGGGGAGACCACGCTTTCGACGAAGCCCGGCGCCACGTGCCGCTCGCGCGCGATCGCGGTGAACTTCCAGGTCCGGCGCAGCTCGCGCGGCGGGTTGGACTCCTCGGGGATGCGGAACAGGCGTCTGCGCCTTGCGCCGAGGCCAAGCCCGACCTTGCTGGTGATCACCGATACCGGGATCGACACCACCAAGGCACCGACGATCGGCGACAGCCACATCAAGAAACGCGGATCGAGCATGAACACCCCGGCGATCCAGAGGATCCCGAACAGGGTCTGACCACCGTGGCGCCGTGCCGCCTCGCCCCAGCTGGTCTCGCTGCTCTCGCGATCGGGGGACGTCCACTTGGCCTTGATTCCGAACAGCGCGGCGAGCACGAAGCGGGTATGGAACAGCATCCGCACCGGCGCGAGCAGCATCGATACCAGCGATTCGATCACCATACTGACGAACAGCCTGAGCGTGCCACCGAACTGCGACGCCCCCTTCACCGCGATCAGGATCACGCTCAGGAACTTGGGCAGGAACAGCAACGTGAGCGTGGTGCAGAAAAGCGCCACCGCGCGCCAGGGATGCCACTCGGGCCAAGTGGGAAACAGCTGCATCGGCTGGGTGAAGTACTGCGGTACCGAGAAGGTGGAGACCGCGAGCATCGCGGTGGAAAGCGCCAGGAACAAAAACCAAAGCGGCGCCGAGAGATACGACATCACCCCGGTGAGGAACACCGCCCGATGCACCGGGTGCATACCCTTGACCAGGAACAGGCGGAAGTTCATCAGGTTGCCGTGGCACCAGCGACGATCGCGCTGCAGCTCATCGATCAAATTGGGCGGCATCTCTTCGTAGCTGCCCGGCAGGTCATAGGCGATCCACACCCCGTAGCCGGCGCGACGCATCAGCGCCGCTTCGACGAAGTCGTGGGAGAGGATCTCGCCGGAGAGCGAGCCCTTGCCCGGCAGCGGCGCCAGCGCGCAGTAGCGCATGAACGGATCGACCCGGATGATCGCGTTATGGCCCCAGTAATGGGACTCGCCGAGCTGCCAGAAATGCAGCCCCGCGGTGAACAGCGGCCCGTAGACGCGAGTGGCGAACTGCTGCAGGCGCGCGTAGAGGTTATGCGCTCCCGCGGCGATCGGCGCGCTCTGGATCAGGCCGGCGTTGGGGTGTGCCTCCATCAGCTGGACCAAGCGCTTGAGGCAGGCGCCGCTCATCACGCTGTCGGCATCGAGCACCACCATGTAGCGGTAGTTGGCACCGAAGCGGCGGCACCAGTCGTCGATGTTGCCGCTCTTGCGCTTGACCCGGCGCCGGCGCCGGCGATAGAAGATCCGCCCGAATCCATCGACCTCGCGACAGAGCCTGAGCCAGGCGTGCTGCTCCTCGACGCAGATATCGGGATCATAGGAATCACTGCAGACGTAGACGTCGAAATGCTCGAGCTGGCCGGCATCGGCGAGCGACATGTAGGTCGCCTTGAGCCCGGCGAAGACCCGGCTGACATCCTCGTTGCAGATCGGCATCACCAGAGCGGTGCGCGCGTCCGCCGCGATCGGCGCCTCGGTATCCACCTCGTCTGCATTGATCGAATAGCGGTCGCGCCCGGTGAGCAGCTGGAAAAAGCCCATCAGCGCGGTCCAGAACCCGGACGAGACCCAGGCGAACAGCAGGCCGAACAGCACCATCACCGAGAACTCGAGCGGCGTGCGCCCATCCTGCGGCAGCACCGTGGTCATATAGCTGATCGCCAGCACGCTCTGCGCCACCACCAGCGCCAGCAGCAGCAGCCGGCGGGCCATCCCTACCTTGCGCCAGCGTGGCTTCGCCGGCCGCTCGCTGGCCTCGCGCTTGCTCATCCATGGCTTCGCCTTGCCCAAGCGCAGCTGGATGCCCTTGACCACCCGGGCGATCGGCCCAGTGGTCCAGGGCTTGGGCGCGATCGGGGTACGGTTGATCGGCGGCGTGGTGGCGAGCTGCACCCGCCCCGCCCGATCGAACCCCAGCACCGAAGGCGGCGCCAGGCGATCGACGCCGTAGATCAGCTCGAGGCGATGGAGGACCGAGACGCTCGCCGGGTCGTCCTCGCGGGTGGCACCGCCGCCGAGGCGTTGATGCACCTCGGCGAGCGTCAGCTCCTGCTCGGCATAGCCGAGCAGTTCGCGCCGCGCCTTGATTCCCCGCGCCTGGAGCGCCAAGCGCTCCAGGTAGTCACGGGCGGGGTTGAAGGGAGTAGGAATCTGATCAGGCATCAGGCTGCTTCATGAGGCTCCAGGTTTCAGACAGCCGCCTACCGGTGCCGTCCTTGATGAAGGCGCGCAGATCGATGGCCCTCGATGCGTCGTTCGGCTTGACCCGCAGGATCATGCGATAGCCGTCGGTCACCGGATTGCGCTTGACCTCGGCGGCGACCACTTGGCCGTTCTCGCCCGCATCGACTTCGGCGGTGACACCCGCGTTGCTGTCCAGCCCCTTGAGGTTCGGTCCGCGGAAGTCGACCACATAGGCGGTGGAGCCATCGGGCTCACGCACCAGGTTGGCCTGGCGCACTTCACCCTGGGAGCGGCGAGTCTGGTCGACCCAGGCGATCTCCGGGTTCTGCAGCCGCTGCTCGTTGCGGGTGAAGGTCATCCGATAGGAGAACTCCTGCGGCGTGCCGACCTCGGGCTGCTGGGCCGGGCGCCAGAAGGCGACGACGTTGTCGTTGGTCTCATCGGGAGTCGGGATCTCGACCAGTTCGACGCTGCCCTCGCCCCAGCTGTTGGTCGGCTCGATCCATACGCTCGGGCGCTGGTCGTAGCGATCATCGAGGTCCTGGTAGTCGTCGAAATCATGGCTGCGCTGCATCAGGCCGAAACCACGCAGTCCGGAGGCATCGATGTTGGAGATGCTCAACCGGCGCGGGTTCATCAGCTGGCGCCACAGCCACTGGTCGTCATCGGGGCCGCTGCTGGTACGCACCGACAGACCCGAGGCATCGTGGATCGCCGGACGATAGTTGAGCGACGAGGACGGCTGCGACGGACTGAACAGGTACATGCTGGTGAGCGGCGCGACGCCGAGCTTGGTGACCTGGTGACGCAGGAATATCTGCGACTTGACGTCGATGATGGTGTCGTCACCCGGACGCACCACGAACCGATAAGCGCCGGTGGTACTCGGCGAGTCGAGCAGTGCATAGACCACCAGATAGCGGTCGTCGCTCTTGGGCTTGGCGACCCAGAACTCGCGAAAGCGCGGGAACTCCTCGCCGGAGGAGAGCGCGGTATCGATCGCGAGTCCCCGGGCAGAGCTGCCGTAGCGCTGATCGGAACCGATCGCGCGGAAGTAGCTCGCGCCGAGGAAGACCATCACTTCCTGCTTGTTGCTGCCCTTGATCGGGTAATTGATCTTGAACCCGGCGAAACCGCCGATATCGCTGAGCGAGGCCGGATCGACCTGGCTGTCACCGAAATCGAACTGGTCCGGACTGTAGTGCAGCTCGCGCACCTGCTCGCCGTCCACCTCGTTGATCTTCACCGGCAGGTCGTAGTGCATCCCCTGGTGGAAGAAGCCGAGGTCGAAAGGCAGGTTCTCACCGCGCCAGAGCGAATACTGGTCCTTGAACTTGATGTGGGAGTAGTGCTCGAAATCGAGATCCTGAAGCGCGCTGGGCAGGTTGCTGGACGGCGCCGAATAGCTTCGCTGCGATAGTTCACGGGCCTGCTCGGCGACATCGTCGAAATCGAACGCGAGCGCGAAATGGGGACCGACCAGACCGATCACACCCAAAGAAAGTGCGGCGACCCGCTGGAGCAGCGCGGAGGAGCGCTTGGGATGACACGGTTGAAAGCGAAAAGGCACGAAAAACTCCTCTTGATACCTGGATGACGGTGCCCGCGGACCGCCACCGTCTCGTCCCGGCGCCTCGCGACAGACCGGGCTAGCCTGCGATTTCTTTGCGGCGGCCGCTATTTAGCATCACATGCCTGGGCGATGGCAAACGTGAGATTTGTTTGCCACTCGACCCTTGCTGTGTAAAAAAAAGCATACCCTAAAAGATTAGCGTATCCAGCGGGTAAGCATGCGTGTGAATCGCTCACCGCGCCAACGCTTACGCCCTGCCCGCCGCGACGAAAGCACGCCGCAGCGGTCGCCTGCGAAAAGATAGACCACGGCTTCGGCTCATCGTGCGCTCGAATCACCGTCGTGCGGATTCGACGACCCAGGCCCACAGTACAGAAGCGGCGCCACCACACCGATCGCGACCAGCGCCATCGCCAGCTGCGCTGGCAGCGGCGTGGCCAGCAGCACAGTCGCCAGCAGCGCGCCACCGCTCAGCTGCAGGGTGCCGAACAGCGCCGCGGCGGTGCCCGCCCGGTCGGCGAAGGGCTCGAGCATCAGGCTCAGCGTCGCCCCCAGCGCCAGCGAGAAGCCGATCGTCAGCGTCGCCACCGGCAGCATGAACACCAGTGCGCCGAGCGGCAGCAGCGACCAGCCGAGCAGATTGAGCACGCCGGAAGCGACCAGCACCCACATGCCGATGCGCATCAGCCGCACGCGCCCGAGCCTATCGAGCAGACGCGGCGCGAGAACGAAGGCGACGATATTGACCATCGCATTGGCACCGAACCACAGGCTGAATACCATCGGCGAGTGGCCCAGCCGTTCGACCAGGATCACCGGCGCGCTGGCGACGAAGATCAGGATCATCGCCATGCCGGCGAGCGCGAGCCCCGCGTAGTAATAGAAGCTTGCACTCGACAGCACCGGCGCATAGCGGTGCCAGCGATAGATTGGGCCACCGGCTCGGCGCCCGGGAGCCAAGGTCTCGTCGAAGCGCAGCGCGATCGCACCGGCCAGCAGCAAAGCGAACAGCGCCATGAACACGAAGGTGCTGCGCCAGCCGAAGTGGATGGCGAGAAAGCCACCGAGCGCCGGTGCCAGCGCCGGGACCACGCACAGGGCACCATTCATGTAGCTGTAGAGTCGCGCGCCCTGCACCGGGGAGAAGCGATCGCGCACCGCGGAGAAAGCGACCAGCGAGGCCGCGCAAGCGCCGAGCCCCTGGATCCCGCGAGCGAGATAGAAAAGCGTCAGCTCCTGCGCGAACACGCCAAGCAGCGATCCTGCCGCGTAGCCGAGCACGCCAGCCAGCACCACCGGACGCCGGCCGAAGCGGTCGGCCAGTGGCCCGATCAACGCCTGACCGAAACCAGCGACGAACAAGAACAAGGTGATGCTCACCTGCAGTGATTCGATCGAGCTGGAGAAATCCCTGCCCATATCGGGCAGCGCGGGCAGATAGATATCGATGCCCATCGGCATCAGCATGACGAAGGCCATCAGCAGGGCGATGAGCCAGGAGGTGCGATCTGCAGGCACGCGGACTCCGTTTGATCAGAAGAAAGCAGAACGTCCCGACAGGCATCCTGCACATCGGGCGACGATGGAATCAGGGATCCATGTCGACGGGCGACTATGCTGTCTCGACGCCACGAGGTAAATAGGAGCGGCGAAGATGATCGGACTTCCGGCCGGGGCGCGATTCTGGCTTGGACTGGGGCGCTCGCGCTGAGCGCTGATCTTTCGCGCTCGATCCTGGATAATGCGCCCACCCTCGGCCGGTACGCCGGCCCCCAGCCCCTTGAGCGGAGCATGCATGAAATACGTAGGAGCCCACGTCAGCGCAGCGGGCGGCGTCGACCAGGCGGTCGCCCGCGCCGTCGAGATCGAGGCAACGGCGTTTGCCCTGTTCACCAAGAACCAGCGCCAGTGGAACGCCAAGCCGTTGGAAGAAAAGAGCATCGAAGCGTTCAAGGCGGCGTGCGCCGAGCATGGCTATGGGCCACGCCAGATCCTTCCCCACGACAGCTACCTGATCAACCTCGGCCACCCCGAACGCGAGGGGCTCGAGAAGTCTCGCGCCGCCTTCCTCGATGAGATGCAGCGCTGCGAGCAGCTGGGCATCGCCCTGCTCAACTTCCACCCAGGCAGCCATCTCAACAAGATCGACGAGCACGACTGCCTGGCGCGGATCGGGGAATCGATCAACCTCGCCCTCGACGCCACCCGGGGCGTCACCGCGGTGATCGAGAACACCGCCGGCCAAGGCACCAACCTGGGTTTTCGCTTCGAACAGCTCGCCGAGATCATCGAACACGTCGAGGACAAGTCACGGGTAGGCGTGTGCATCGACACCTGCCACGCCTTCGCCGCCGGCTATGACCTGAGCAGCGAGGCGAGCTGCACCGCGGTGATCGACGAGTTCGACGCGGTGGTGGGACTGGGCTATCTCAAGGCGATGCACCTCAACGACGCCAAGAGCACGCTCGGCAGCCGGGTCGATCGGCACCATAGCCTGGGGCGCGGCAACATCGGACTCGACGCCTTTCGCTGCCTGATGAACGAGCCGCGGATCGATGAGATCCCGATGATCCTCGAGACCATCGAACCCGAGATATGGGACGAAGAGATCCGCTGGCTGAAGGCACAGATGCCCAGCTGACACCATCGCGGTCCCCGCCTGGCGCGGGGCCGTGAACCGCACAAGGAGTGCAAGCACGATGCAAGATTTCTTCAACGCCCTGGGGCGGACGATCGGCAATGCGATCCGTTTCGTCGTCGAGCTGCTCGGCGGTTTCTTCTCCGGCATCAGCGACGCGGCCAGGGGGTTCGTCCATGGGCTGACCGGGGCGCTCGGCGTCAGCGACTCGGTGGCCAGCATCGTCGTCCTGGTGATCGGCCTGATGCTGCTCTACACCGGAATACGCGCCCTGCTGCGCCGTTCGCTGGTGGCGGGGGTAATCTGGCTGCTGCTCGGGCTATTGGTGCTCAGTTGGCTGATCAGCTAGGGACGAAAAAAAGACCGCGGTGGAAACATTCTCCACCGCGGTAATCAGGGATGTCGGCAGGGAACCTCGAACCGACAAAACTTAATATAGATTGAAAATGTGCAAACGGTAGGGAGAAAACGTCACACTTTTTCGCTTTGTGCTACTCACACGGTCAGCGACTCGCCGCTTCCGACCACCTCACCGCGCTCCACCATCGCCCGATTGAGCGCCGAAATCACCGCTTTCAGCGACGCGCTGACGGTATCTCCGTCCTCCGCCATGCCGCATACCCGCCGGCCCTCGACGCTGAGCTGGACGAATGCGATCGCATTGGCATCGCTACCCTCGCCGAGCGCATGCTCGCTGTAGTCGATCACGCTCACCCGCTGCCCGCTCATCCGCTCCCATCCCGACATGAAAGCGGAGATCACCCCGTTACCTTCGCCTTCGACGATCACTTCCTGTTCACCACGAGCCAGCACGACCCTGAGCTGCCCGCCATCGCCGCGATCGCTGCGATACCCCTTGAGCCGATAGGGCGCCGCGACCGCGTACTCGCGCACCAGGATCGAACGCACATCGTCGCTCGACAGCTCGCCGCTCCTGCGCTCGCTCTCGCGCTGCACGTGGGGAGCGAGTTCGAGCATCATCCAGCGCGGCAGGCTGATGCCATGATCGCGCTCGAGCAAAAACGCCATCCCTCCCTTGCCCGACTGGCTGTTGACCCGGATCACCGCTTGGTAGTCGCGGCCCAGGTCGCGCGGGTCGATCGGCAGATAGGCGACCTGCCAGGGCTCGTCCTCGCCCTGGCGCTTGAGCGACTTGCGGATCGCGTCCTGGTGGCTGCCGGAGAAGGCGGTGTAGACCAGCTCGCCGACATAGGGATGGCGAGGATGCACCGGCAGCTGGGTGCACTCGGTGACCACCTCGATGATTTCGTCGGGGCGGGAGAGATCGAGCTTCGGATCGACCCCCTGGCTGTAGAGATTCATCGCAAGCGTGACGATATCCATGTTGCCGGTGCGTTCGCCATTGCCGAGCAGCGTGCCCTCCACCCGCTCGGCACCGGCGAGCAGCGCAAGCTCCGCCGAGGCCACCGCGCCGCCGCGATCGTTATGGGTGTGCACCGAGATGATCACGCAGTCGCGACGGCTGATGTGGCGGCAGAAATACTCGATCTGATCGGCGTGGTGGTTGGGGCTTGCGACCTCCACCGTGGTCGGCAGGTTGAGGATCACCTTGTTCTCGGGAGTGGGCTGCCAAATGTCGAGCACCGCTTCGCAGATTTCCAGCGAGAAATCTATCTCGGTACTGGAGAAGCTCTCCGGGGTGTACTCCAGGCGCCACTCGGTTTCGGGACGGGCATCGGCACGCTCACGCACCCAGCGGGTACCCTGGCGGGCGATCTCGATGATCCCCGCGCGGTCCATGCCGAACACCCGCTCACGCTGCACCGGCGAGGTCGAATTGTAGAGATGCACGATCGCCTTGGGCACGCCTTGCAGCGCCTCGAAGGTCCGCTCGATCAGGTGCTCGCGGGCCTGCACCAGCACCGCGATGGTGACGTCGCCAGGAATCTGGTCTTCGTCGATCAACCAGCGCACGAAGTCGTAGTCCGGCTGGCTCGCCGAGGGGAAGCCGACCATGATCTCCTTGATCCCGACCGCGACCAGCAGCGCCCAGAGGCGCTTCTTGTGCTCAACGCTCATTGGCTCGAGCAGCGCCTGGTTGCCATCACGGAGATCCTCACTGACCCAGATCGGCGCCTCGGTGATCTCGGCATCGGGCCAGCGGCGATCGAACGAAGGCACCTTGGGCGCGGGACGGTACTTGCGATGATCGAAGGCACCGGAACGGGCGTTGAACATGATCACTCCTCGACGAAAATGACGGCGGTGAGGCGAAAAGAGGCCCCGACGCTTGAACGTGCATAGTATATGCCGCTCACGCACGACTTATATTGCTTAAAAATCCCCATAACCCCACCTCTATGGCATCATGTTGCAGACAAACCAGAAATATTGAAATCCACCCCCTCTAGAGCGAGCCCAGATGAACGCCGCCGAGCCCCTCTACAGTCTCGATCGCTTCGATCGCCACATCCTCGAACTGCTGCAGCGCGAAGGCAGGATCAGTAACCAGGAGCTGGCCGACCGGATCGGCCTCTCCCCCTCTCCCTGCCTGCGCCGGGTTCGCGCGCTGGAGGAAAGCGGGTTGATCACCGGCTATCGCGCCGAGGTCGATGCCAAGAAGCTGGGCCTGAGACTGATGGCGCTGCTCTACATCTCGATGGACCAGCACACCCCCGAGCGCTTCGCCAATTTCGAAGCGCGCATCCGCGAACTGCCCCAGGTGCTCGAGGCCCTGCTGATCACAGGTCAAGAGGCCGACTACCAGCTCAAGGTGATCGTCCGCGACATGGACGACTACCACGACCTGCTGCTCAATCGCATCACCCGGATCGAAGGCGTCACCGGCGCCCACTCGAGCTTCGTGCTCCGCCGGGTGCTCGAACAGCCGCTGCCGATGGGCTGAACGGACCACTGGAGAATTTACTTCCAAGCCCGTTCGTCCCGTGGACGAGGAACGAGCATCGAGGGATCGAGCGGCGGCGCTGAGGCCTGGTTCGATCCCAGACGCTCACCAGCAGCGAGACCTGAAAGGAATTCCGAGGAGGATCGAGGTGCGGATCATCATCTTGGGGCTGTGCTTGCTGGCACTGCTCGGCCACGCTAGGGCGGAGCTGCCGGAAGGCGCATCCGAGCTCGACTTTCAACGCAGCGATGGCGAGCGCATGGCGCTATTCACCTATCGCCCCGCGGGTGCCGGCCTCGATGCGCCGGTGGTGATCGTGCTCAGCGGCCTGCTGCGCAATGCCGCCACCTACCGTGACGTGTGGCGCGAGGCTGCCGATCGCTATGGCTACGTGGTGGTTGCGCCGCGCTTCTCCCAGCGCGCCTATCCCGGTGCCGAGGGCTACAACCTCGGCCGGCTCAACGATCCGGACGGCCAGCCGGCCCCCCGGGAGAAGTGGGCCTTCACCGCTATCGACGAACTGTTCGAGTGGCTGCGCAGCGGCGGCTACACCTCGCGCCAGCGCTACTATCTCTATGGCAACAGCGCAGGCTGCCAGTTCGTCCATCGCATGCTCACCCTGCTGCCCGACGCCAAGGCAGAAGCCGCGGTATGCGCGGCGGCCGGCTGGTGGACGCTGCCGGATCGGCACACCCCCTGGCCCTATGGACTCGCCGACGCGCCGTTCGAAGTCGGGTCGAAGGAGCTCTCCGCGCTGTTCGCACGGCCGCTGCTGATCACCGTTGGCGCCGAGGACGACGCTGAGGCGACGCCGCCGCCCCGGCACAGCCCGGGCGCGAATGCACAGGGCAGCGATCGCCGGGAGCGCGCATGGTTCTACTATCGCCATGCCCGCCGCGAGGCCAGCGAGCTCGGCCTGCCGTTCGCCTGGTCGTTCAGCCGGCTGCCGGGCGTTGCCCACAGCGGCGCGCGAACCTCGCGCTATGCGGCGCTCCAGTTCGACGCCTTCGAGCGCCTCGGACGCTTCGAGCCCGAGCGGGCCCCGCCCCAGCGCTGACCGCGCGAACCGAACGCCCCGGCCTTGCACCGCCGCCGGCGCTGGATCAGCGTCCAACTTCAGCTAGCGGTGCAAGGCCGGGGCGTTCTCGCTGGATTGCGCTTATGCCAGCGCTTTCTCGATCACCTCGAACAGGTTGCGCGACAGCGGCTCGCGGCGGATTCGCTCGAGCTCGGCGCGCATCAGCGACTGGCGCTCGGCGTCGAGGCGCTGGAAATGCGTCAGCGGCGTGACGATCCGCGCCGCGATGTCGGGATTGAGCCGGTTGAGCTCGATCACCACGTCGGCGACCAGTCGATAGCCTTCGCCATCGAGACGATGGAAGTTGACCCGGTTGAGATTGGCGAAGGCACCGATGAGCGCGCGCACCTTGTTGGGGTTCTTGATCGAGAACGCCGGGTGGCGCATCAAAAAGCGCACGCGGTCGAGCACGTCGGGCTGGGGCCGGGTGACCTGGATCGCGAACCACTGGTCCATCACCAGCGGATCATGGGCCCAGCGCTCGCCGAACGCCTTGACCGCTGGATCGCCGAGCTGGTGGGCGTCGCTATGGGCGAGCAGGGTCAGCGCCGCGCGTACGTCGGTCATGTTGCGATCCTGCTCGAACTGGTGCTGGGCGAGATGCAGCGCCTCTTCCCCTCCGGTGGCGCAGAGATAGCCGAGCGCGACGTTCTTCAGCGAACGCTGGGCGATCTGCTCGAACGAGGGTGCGTAGGGCACCTCGCTCTGATTGGCTTCGAACAGCGCCCTGAAGCGCGGCTCGAGCGCCTCGCCCAGCGCCCTGGTGACGAAACGCCGCGCCTGGTGGATGGCGTCGATGTCGATCGTCTCCTGCTCGCCGGCGATATAGGCCTCGGAGGGCAGCTTGAGCATCTCGGCCAGCACCGCGAGATCGTCGCTCGGCGTGTCGAGCAGGTGGGTGAACACATCGAGCAGGGTCGGGTCGAGCCGCGGCTCGACACCGGCCTGCAGCGCGAGGATCGCCTCTTCGATCGCCGCCAGGGCGAGACGCTGCCCCGCGTCCCAGCGGTTGAAGCCGTCCTCGTCGTACTTGACCAGCAGCGCGAGCTGCCCGCGGTCGTAGGGGAACCTGAGCTTCACCGGTGCGGAGAACCCGCGCAGCAGCGAGGGGACCGGCGCGCTCGGCACGCGCTCGAAGCGAAACTCGTGCTCGGCCTCGAACAGCTCGACCACGGTATCGGTGCCGCGCGACTCACCATCGAGCCACAGCGGTATCGCCGCGCCATCGGCATCGAGTAGACCGAGCCGCAGCGGCAGGTGCAGCGGCAGCTTCCGCTCCGCCGGCTGCCCAGGGGTCGCAGGCGTATGCTGGCGCACCTTGAGCCGATAGACCTGCGCTTCGGCGTCATACTCGCCTTCGACCTCGAGCACCGGCGTTCCAGCCTGGGCATACCAGCGCATGAACCGGGTGAGATCGACATCTCCCGCCTCGCTCATCGAAGAGACGAAATCCTCGACCCGCACCGCTTGGCCGTCGAAGCGGGAGAAATAGAGATCCGCGCCGGCGCGGAAGCGCTCGGCGCCGAGCAGCTGGCGCAGCATGCGCACTATCTCGGCGCCCTTCTCGTAGACCGTCAGGGTGTAGAAGTTGGAGATCTCGATGAAGCTCTCCGGGCGCACCGGGTGGGCGGTGGGACCGGCGTCCTCGGCGAACTGCATGGTGCGCAGCACGCTGACGTCCTCGATCCGCTTGACCGGCGCGGAATTGACGTCGGCGGAGAAGCTCTGGTCGCGGAATACGGTGAAGCCTTCCTTCAGCGCCAGCTGGAACCAGTCGCGGCAGGTCACCCGGTTGCCCGACCAGTTGTGGAAGTACTCGTGGGCGACGATACCCTCGACACGCTGGAAGTTGGCATCGACGGTGGTCGCCGGGTTGGCCAGCACCGCGGAGCTGTTGAAGATGTTGAGCCCCTTGTTCTCCATCGCGCCCATATTGAAATCATTGACTGCGACGATCATGAACAGATCGAGGTCGTACTCGCGACCATAGGCCTCTTCGTCCCACTTCATCGCACGCTTGAGCGCGCCCATCGCGAACTCGGTCTTGTCGAGGTTCTCCCGCTCCACCCAGATCTGCAGCGTCACCCGGCGGCCACTGACGGTGGTGAAGTGATCCTCGACCTTCTCGAGCGTGCCGGCGACCAGGGCGAACAGATAGCTCGGCTTGGGGAAGGGATCACGCCAGGTGACGAAGTGCCGGCCGTTGGGCAGCTCGCCCGACTCGATCGGGTTGCCGTTGGACAAAAGCACCGGCAGGCGTTCGCGATCGCCGATCACCGTGGTGGTGAAGGTCGCCATCACGTCGGGCCGGTCGGGATAGTAGGTGATCCGGCGAAAGCCCTCGGGTTCGCACTGGGTGCAGAACATCGAACTCGAGCGATAAAGCCCCTCGAGCGCGGTATTGGCGGCCGGGTCGATGATCACCTCAGTGGTCAGTTCGAAGCGCTCCGGCACCTTGGCGATCACCAGCCGCTCGGCGTCGAGGCGGTACTCGCCCTCGTCCAGCGGCTGGCCTTCGATCGCGATGTGGGTCAGGCGCAGCGCGGTGCCGAAAAGCTCCAGCGGCAGCCCCGCCTCGCGCTGTGGATGCCGGCGCATCTTGAGCCGGGCGGAAACGCGGGTCGCGTGATCGTCGAGATCGAACTTGAGCGCCACGTCATCGACCAGATAGGCCGGGGGCAGATAGTCCTTGAGATGAATCGCTTGGGGTTCGGCCATTGAAGGTTCCTGCGCTGCCTGAGAGTGAAATTAGAGAACGTATCCGACCTCGGCGCACGACATCGGCTGACGACATTCGGCGCACCAGGCTCGCGCGCTCGCATAGGACATCATAGGGGAAAAAGCGAGTTAAATCAGAGCGCCGTTGCCGGCCTGAACCCCTCACATCAAATCGTTCGCATTCTAAGTTCCCCCGTCCCTACCCGCGTCGACCTAATTGAAACTTATCCATCCGGCGCCGAACCTGACCTTGGGCGCTGGATCGACTCGAGCACGGATCCTTCGCACCGCCCCAGGTTTCAGGACGCGAACGCTGATCGAGTTGCCCGCCATCGGATCATTCCGCGCCGGTTGACATGCCTTACCACGTTTCCCTACTCGGAGCGCAGCCTTCATGCAGCCTAGGATAAAAGCCGACGATCTCGAGACCATCGCCCGTCGCTCAGGAAGGCTACACCGCATGGCCGCCAGGGTGCCGACCTACATGGCCGACCTGCGCGAGCGCCCCTCGTGGATCGCGATGTTCGTACTCGCGCGAATCATGCTGTTCCGCCGCCTGCACTGGCGCCGCGCGAAACCCTATCGACCGGCCGCTACGCCGCAGCCCAGCAGCCTGTTCGAACGGGTCGAGCCGCAGCGAGTCGTGGAGGAGGTACACGCCCAGGGAATCCATGTCGGGCTGGTACTGCCGGAGGACATCTGTGCTGAAATCCTCGATTTCACCCGCCGGGAGACCTGCTTTGGCAATTTCGATCGCCGGCTTCCGCTGGACGCCACACAGTACGCCGAAGCCGAAGTGCGCTTCGGTCGCGCCCTGCTCAGCGGCCACTACTTCGAGAAAGTGCTCGACTGCCCCGCGGCGATGCGCGTGCAGCGCGACCCGCTGCTCCACGAAGTCGCCGCGCGCTACCTGGGCGATCGGGCGCGCGTGGTCAGCACCCGGCTATGGTGGAGCTTCCCGTCACAGCAAGCGTCCGACGCGGACAAGAACCTCGCCTCCCAGGATCGCTATCACTTCGACCTCGACGACTGGCGGATGATCAAGTTCTTCTTCTACGTAAGCGGTGTCGAACCGGACCAGGGGCCTCACGTCTATCTGCGCGGCAGCCACAAAAAGCGCAGCCTGCGCCACCAGTTCAGCCCGCTGGTCGGCCACAGCGCCGATGAAGTCTACGCAGACTACGGCGAGGACAACGCCCTGACCCTGCTCGGCGGGCCAGGCTACGGTTTTGCCGAAGACCCGTTCGGCTTCCATATGGGGACCGTGGCCCGGCGCGCACCGCGACTGATGCTGGAGGTCGGCTTCGGCGTCTCCCCCCCTTCGCGTCGCCGCTTCCATGGCGAGCCGGTAGTTCGCTGAGCCGTCGACCACCATTGCATCGTTTTCGAGTGCAAAGCCGCGCTCAGTTGGAGTCACGCCGCTGACCGCGGCTTGGGGATGGGCGGCTGAGCACGAACGCGGCCACCGCGACCAGCACTGCGAGCACCGCCCAGAACACCAGGTTGAAGCCGGTGTGCAAGTAGATGATCGTAAGGCTCAGGCTCATCATCACCACCGTCAGGCACTTCGCCACGGGCGAAATCGCCCGCTCGCGCTCCCAGGCATCGATCGCCGGACCGGAGAACCGATTGGCGCGAATCCAGCGTTCCAGGCGCCGCGAACCGCGGGATGCGCAGATCGCGGCAAGCAGGAAGAAGTCCGTCGCCGGCAGCAGCGGCAGGAAGATGCCAACCACGCCGATGGCGAAACAGAGCACGGCGAGACCCACCCACATGGTCCTGGCCCAGCGACTGCGGCTGCGTCGAGGGCGCGGCGCATCTACCCCGATCGGCTGGTCTTCCGGCTCGCTGCCTGGTTTACCCCCCATTGACCCTCCCCCGACGCTGCATAGCGCTTTGGAATCCTGGAAATAACTCTTTTTCACTGTGAACTTCGGCGACGACGGCCTAAGGTGGCCGACAGCCTGGACTCGGCTCCCGCCGCTGGAGCGAGGATGATAAACCATTTCATTAACGCAGCCTTGGGCTGACATTGATCGCACCATTGCGATCGAACTCTCGCGCGGAACTTGCCATGCTCTGGTCGCTGTTCACTTTGATCGCCGCATTCTCCCAAGCGCTACGCAATGCCCAGCAAAAGCGCCTCAGCGTCGAAATCGATGCCCTCGGCGTCACCCTGGCCAGGTTTCTCTGGGCACCGCCACTGGCATTCGGCTATCTCGGCTTGCTCTACGTTCTGGACCCTGCGCCGCTGCCCGGTTTCGGCCTTGGCTTCATCCTCCCGGCCAGCGCCGGCGCCCTCGCCCAGATCATCGCCACCCTGCTGATGGTGCGACTCTTCCAACGCCGCAGCTATACCGCAGGCGTCGGCCTGGCGAAGAGCGAGGCGCTGTTCGCCGCGCTTCTCGGCGTCGCCTTCTTCGCCGCCCAGCTCGGCGTGGTGGGCTGGCTCGGCGTCGCGGTCGGCGCAGTAGCGGTGTGGTTGCTCAAGGGGCGCAGTGCCCCGGGTGATCTCGATCTCACCACGCTTGCGCTCGGGCTCGGCAGCGGGGTGTGCTTCGCCCTGACCACCCTGCTGGTGCGCCAGGCCACGCTGACCCTCGACGCGCCATTCATGCAGGCCGCCGCCTGGGCGCTGGTATGGAACGTCTGCCTGCAAGTGGTGGTGCTGGTGGTTTGGCTAGCGATCCGCTCACCCTCGACGATCGGCAAGCTGCTCGCACGCCCGCGTGCAGTGTTCGGCGTCTCGCTCAGCAGCTCGCTGGCATCGCTGTGCTGGTTCTCAGCGCTGACGCTTCAGGACGCGGCACTGGTCAAGACCCTGGGACAGGTGGAGGTACTGTTCACCCTGCTGCTCTCGCGCCACTGGCTGCGCGAACGGGTGGGTGGCCGCGAGCGCCTCGGGCTTTTGCTGGTGGCACTCGGCGCGCTGCTGGTGCTGTGGCCCTCGCTGGCCGCGCACCTTTGAAGAGACTCGACGCCGCCGCGAGCCCGCCGAGCGGCGTGCACGAACGAAGCAAGGGTCGAAGGTAGGCGACCAGGCTTGGCTCGACTGCCCTCGTTCCTCGGGCGCTAGCCGCAAACGGCCCAATAAGCCCGTTCGTCCCGAGCGGCGCCATAC
>NZ_KK211227.1:92892-343082 GCF_000621205.1 Halotalea alkalilenta DSM 17697
GGCGCCATACACACCGGGATCGAATCTCGGCTCGGCAATGGGGGCGCCAGTCGAGGGATCGAGCGGCGGCGGTGAGGCCGTGGTTCGACTGCCCTTGGAGCAAGCGCTCAGTCCAGGATCGCCGGCAGCGGCTTCGACATCCGCCACGCCGCACAGCCGTCGCTGTAGTAGTCATCGATCCAGTGCAGGGTGCGATACCCCATCCGGCGGTAGAGACCCAGAGCCCGGCGGTTGTCGGCGCGAACCTCGAGCACCAGCTCGCTGGCCCCGTGCTCGAGCGCGCGGCGTTCGAGTTCGACCAGCAGTCGGCGCCCCTGACCACTGCCGCGCGCGGCCGGGTGCACGCAGAGGGAGTAGAGACGAGCCCTGTGGCTGTTGCTGCGCAACAGCAGGGTGCCATAGGCGAGGATGCGCTGCGGCGGTGCGCATGTACCGGCGGCGTCCTCGAGCACCACGGTCACGGCGCGGGCGCGGCTGAGCAGATAGCGCAGCTGGCGGCGGTTGAAGCGATCGCCGTCGAAGCTGTCGAACTCGAGCTCCTCGAGTTCGTCGAGGTCGTCGGGGTGCGCGGTGCGCAGTTCGAGCACTGCGCCTGCGGTGGCGTCGGTCATCGGGAATCCATGGCTCCAGGGCGGCGGGCGCCATGATGGCGAGCGCTTGTTCCTGGCGCAAGGCTAGCGCATGCTGGCCTCCTCGCGCACCGCTTCAATACGGGATCAGCACCATGTCACGCTTGCGCATCGTCGTCGATCGGATCAGCGATTGGCGCCCTTTCTATCCCAGCGACGATGTCATCACCGCGCGGGACTTCCTCGCCCTGGATGCCTCCGACAAAGCCACCCATGTGATCAACCTGTGCGGCGAGCTCGGCTATCTCGGCACCGGCTACTACGTCTCGCTGCTTGCCCAGGCCCGCGGACAGCGAGTCCAGCCCAGCGTCGAGACGCTCAACCAGCTGTCGCGCAAGGCGCTCACCCACCTGGAGCTCGACGGAGTCGACGCGGTGATCGCCGAACAAGCCAAACGCGGCCTGCTGGAGGGTGACCAGCTGCGCCTGCGGCTGTTCTTCGGCGACAGCGGCCTGCCCGGCCTCGAGCGGCTCGGCCGCTGGCTGTTCGAACGGATGCCGGCCCCCATCCTCGAAGCCCGCTTAGGGCGACGCGGAGAAGGCTGGCGGCTCGAGCGGCTCAAGCCGCTGCCGCTCGAGGCCCTGCGCGAAGACGAGGAGGAGCGCTTCGCCCGTGCGCTCAATCGACATTCGCGCCAGGTCTGGCGTACGCCGGCGGCGCGCAGGCGCTACCGCTTCGACCTGGCGATGCTGGTCGACCCGGGCGAGGCCCTGCCACCGAGCAATCGCGCGGCGATCAAGCAGTTCATCCGCGCCGGTCGGCGGCTCGGCATCGACGTCAGTCTGATCACCCGCAAGGATGAGGGGCGCCTGGCCGAGTTCGATGCGCTGTTCATCCGCGAGACCACCAATCTCGACCATCACACCTACCGCATGGCCAAGCGTGCCGAGCACGAAGGGCTGGTGGTGATCGACGACCCGCGTTCGATCCTGCGCTGTACCAACAAGGTCTATCTCCATGCCCTGCTCGGCACCCACGACATACCGGCGCCGCGCGGCCGGCTGCTGCACCGCGGCGATCTTCCCGCCCTGCGCCGGCTGGCGGCGACGCTGAGCTATCCCCAGGTGCTCAAGGTGCCGGACGGCGCCTTCTCACGCGGGGTGGTCAAGATCGAATCCAGCGAGCAGCTGGTGCGCGAGGCGAGCACGTTGTTCGAGGACTCCGCGCTGCTGCTGCTGCAGGAATGGATGCCCACCGAGTACGACTGGCGCATCGGCGTGATCGATGGCGAGGTGCTGTTCGCCAGCCGCTACTACATGGCGCGTGGCCACTGGCAGATCTACGACCACAGCAAAGGCAAGGTACGCAGCGGCGGCTTCGATACCATCGACCCGGCCAAGGTGCCGGCCAAGGTGATCAAGGCGGCGCTCAGGGCCACCCGGCTGATCGGCGATGGTCTCTACGGCGTGGATTTGAAGCAAAGCGAACAGCGGGTGGTGGTGATCGAGGTCAACGACAATCCCAATATCGACGCGGGCATCGAGGACGTGTTCCTCGGCCGCGAGATCTACACCCGGGTGATGAAGGTGTTCCTCGAACGGATGGAAGCGCGGCGGCGCTCGCTGGCACCGGCGCAGTCCGCCACGAGTTCGAGCGGCTGAGCCACATCGGCAGTGAGCGGGCCGGGCGCAGTCACTCCCGCCATCTGATCCGCTCGGCCTCGGGTTCGCCGCCGCGCTCGTCATCACGATGCTTGGTGCGGTCCAGGTAGCCGGTGCGCTGCTCCTCGGGCACCTGGTGCTCGCACTCGTACTTGATCATCGCCTCGAGGCAAAGCGCCAGCTGCTCGCGGCTGAGCATCCGCCCGTCGGGCCATTTGCGCAGCTCCACCGCACGCCTGAGATTGTGATAGATCTCCGGGCTCATCTGCTGCGCCATCTTGTCGAAGGTCATCTCACTCATCGTCATCTCCTTGGAATCACTCACCGGGCCGCCGCCCGCGCGTGGACCGCGAGCGCCGCGGCGAGGCCTGAGAGCAGGCCTCCGAGGTGGGCCTCGTTGGCCACGTTGCCGAAACCGATCCAGGCCGCCAGCGGCGTCATGCACAATACCAGCCAACCCAGCATGAACAGCATCAGCATCTGGGGCAGATGATAGCCGCTCGCGGGCGCTTGGCGCGCGCGCAGCCAAACGTAGCCGAGCAGCCCATAGACCACCCCGGACATGCCGCCGAACAGCAGGCCCCCCGCGGCGTACTGAGCGAGGTTGCCGACCAGCGCGGTGATCGCGACCAGCAACGCCAGCGCCAGCGTACCGCCGCGCAGCTCGATCTGACGGCCGAAGTACCAGACCCACATCAGGTTGAACACCAGGTGGCTCACACCGAAATGCATCAGTGCGGGGGTGAACAGGCGCCAAAGCTGGCCGCTGGACAGGGTCGCGCCGAGCCCGGCGCTGCCGACACCGCTGGCGGAGAAAGTCAGCGGCGCGATCGCCAGCGCCTCGACCATCATCAGTTGAAGGCCCTGCATCAGCAGGAAGACCACCACGCAGACCGCCACCAGCGCCACGGTGAGCGGCGCGCTCGAAAGCGCCTTAACGGCCCTGCCGCCGCCCCGTGCGGCCTTCGGAGGAACCACCACGTCAAGGCGCTCGCCGGCCTGCCAGCGCTCGGCCAGCTCGCGCGCCTCAGCGAGGCGATTGGCGTCGGTGAGCACGATCCACTGGCCTTCCCCATCCTCGCGATAGTAATGGTTGATCCTCGCCGCCCACAGCGCGCGGCGCAGCGGCGCGAGGTCGAGCCGGGGAGGGAAACGCATCACGGGTGGTGGCATCGGCGGGGTCCTGACGGTACGAGACGAGAAGCGCTTGCATGGTAACCGATCGGCATCCACGGCGAGAACCGGGGAGCGCAGGAGTGTCGCGGACAAAAAGAAACCCGGTGGCAGAACCGACCGGGCTAGAGCAAGGGATCATTCAAGGGAACACTTACTTTGACGGCGGCTTGCGGAGAAAGTTCACCGGTAGCCAAAAAAAATCGAATCAATCTCGGGCGGCGTCGATCCAGACCAGGCGGTCGGCGTCGAGCCTGCGCTCGCCATCGAAGCGATAGGCCACCAAGGCGCCGCCGTTCACTGCACTGTAATCGAGACAGGCCAGGTTCGCCGCGATCAGCGCCGGCACGCCACGGCACCAATAATGGCCAACGAACAGCGGCGGCTGATCATCGCCATAGGAAACCAGCCGCCGCTTGGCGCTCTCCTCCAGCGGCCGGCGTTCGAGATCGTCCGGCAGCGGGTCCGGCTGGAACACCACGTCGCCATAGCACTCGGGGCCTGGGATCCAGAAGCTGGTGCGGAAGCTGTGACGCTCGATACCGTCGCGCGAGGTGATCGTACGCTCTCCCGGCAGGCGCAGCTGGGGCCCACGGGTCAACCGATCGAACAGCTGGTGGAAGAAGCTCTGCGGGTCGCTCGCCCGTTCGAGCATCATGTGGTCGATCCGGCCATCGGGATGGCTGGCGAGGAACGGCTGCACCAGCGACGGGTCCCAGCAGGCGTGGACAGCGCGAAAGCGCTCTCCCTCGACGCACAGCGGCCGCTCGAGCATCCACTCCAGTGTGTCTCGCCACTGCGCCTCGTAACCGCTGTACTGCTCGAGGGTAGCCTTGTGCACGCGCGGCACCCGCACGCCGCCGGGGTGGAGAAACGCACGCAGCGCGCTGACCTCGTGGTTGCCGAGCAGCGCCTCCGCGCTGCCGGCCGCGACCATCTCGCGCACCAGCTCCACCGTCTCGCGAATCTCCGGTCCACGATCGATCAGATCACCGAGGAACAGCGCGCGACGATGCGCATGCCGCCATACGCCATCGCGTCCACGGTAGTAGTCGAGTCGCTCGAGCAGCCGTTCGAGCAGGCTGGCGCAGCCGTGCACGTCGCCGATCAGATCGACCCCGCCACCCTGCGCCAGCGCAATGCTCATTGCCCGTTGTTGCTCCAGCCAAGCTTGCTGCGACAGCTCTCATAATAGCTGTGCCCAAGCGGATGGAGCAGCTTGAGCCGCTCGGGCTTGCGCCTGATCCTCAGCACGTCGCCCGCATGGGTGAGCAGCTGGGTCTGGCCGTCACAGCTGAGCAGCGGCTGCTGGTCGAGCTTGCCGCAGACGTGCAGCCGGATCTCGCTGTCGGCCGGCACCACCAGCGGCCGGCTCGAGAGCGTATGCGGGAACATCGGCACCAGCACCACCGCATCAAGCTTCGGATGCAGGATCGGACCACCGGCGGACAAGGCATAGGCGGTGGAACCGGTGGGCGTTGCGATGATGATACCGTCGGAGCGCTGGCGATAGACGAACAGGTCGTCGATGTAGAGATCGAATTCGATCATCCGCGCAACCTGCCCGGGGTGGACCACCACGTCGTTGAGCGCATGGGCGCGAGCGACGGAGACGCCTTCGCGCTCGACCGTCGAATCGAGCAGGAAGCGCTCCTCGAGCTCGAAGTGTCCGCTGAGCAGCTCGGCGAGCTTGAGCTCCATGTCGTCGGGGGAAATGTCGGTGAGAAAACCGACCCGCCCCTGGTTGACGCCGACCACCGGCGTGCCGCTGATGCACAGGCTACGAGCGGCGCCGAGCATGCTGCCATCGCCGCCGACTACGATCGCCAGGTCGCAGTTCTCTCCCAGCATGGCCAGGCTGGCGCGCATGATATGCTGATTGGGCACCGCCTCGTCGGCTGCGGCATCGATGTATTCGACGCCCTCTTCGAGCACCACCCGATGACCTCGAGCGAGCAAGAAGCGCAGCAGCCGGCGCAGGGTTTCGTCGGTGTAGCGGCTGCCTGGACGGCCGATCAGGCCGACCGTTCTGAATTGGGCCATGGAAGCTTTCCACTGGTGGTTCGAGGGCGAGGCGATGCGGGCCATTATGCTGACTGCCGCTCACCGGGAGCAAACCGGATGACGTTGCCTTGCGATCCGAGATTAGCAGCCCGCGCGCACGCGGACCTCGCCTGGCTGCTCGATGCCCCGCCGCTGGCCCAGCCCGAGGGCACCCGCTACCCTGCGCTGGATGCGCTCGGCGTGCTCGACCCGAGCTGGCGCCGCGGCCGCGCCGAGGAAGCGCCGCCCTTCGCCGCCTGGCTCGACGAACGCCCGAGCAGGCGGCTGGGCGAGTACGTCGAACGGCTGTGGCAGTGGCTGATCGCACGCGCCCCCAACGCCGAGCTTATCGCCGCCAACCAAGTGCTGCGCGCCGACCAGCGCACCCTCGGCGAACTCGATTTGCTCTATCGACGCCGCGACGCCCCCCACCGGCTGATTCACCTCGAACTGGCGATCAAGTTCTATCTCGGCCTGGATCCCGGCCCCGGCGCGCCCGACTCGGCCCGGCGCTGGATCGGCACCGACGGCCGCGACAGCCTCGAGCTCAAGCTTCGCCATCTCACCGAGCAGCAGACCCGGCTGCTCGACGCCCCACTCGCCCGCGCCGCGCTGAACCAGCAGTTGGGTAGCGCATTGGCGGCTGAAACCGCAGGACCGATCGAGCGCCAGTGCGCGATGCTCGGCGTGCTCTTCCATCCTTGGCCCAACGCACTGCCCGCCCCCCGCGACGCCAAGCCCGGGCATCTCGTCGGACGCTGGCTGCACTGGCACCAATGGCCTGCGTTTCGCACACGCTACGCACCCGCCTATGGATTTCGTCTCGGCATGCCCCACGCGCTGCACCCGCCGCGCGATGCCAAGCTGCTACCGATCGATGCATTCGAACGCCAGCTCGCCGGGCACTTCGACCAGGGCGAGGCCCCGCGGCCGCTGCGGCTTGCCCTGTTCGACCTGGACGGCGAGCCGCTGATGCCAACGATCATCACCGCCCAGCGCTGGCCGCTGCGCGTGCCGCTATGACCTTCAAGCGATCGCCAGGCGGCGGCGCCTGCGGGTCCACCACAGGTTGAGCCACAGCGCGAAGCCGATCACCAGCGCAGAGAGGGTCAGCCTCAGCACGTCCGCATCCCGGTTCCAGATCAGCACATTGACCGCCAGGCCCGCGGGCTTCAGCGCCTCGTTCATGATCGCAAGCGTGCCGGCATCGACGCGACGCGCACCCTCGTTCCAGAAGAAGTAGCCCAGGCCGGAGGCGATCAGGCCGAGCCACAGCAGCACGCTCCACTGCACCGCCGTCGTCGCCGGTCGCGAAGCGTCACCGAAGAGCACGAAAGCAGGCACCACCAGGATCGCGGCGCCGACATAGAACCAGCCGAACTGATGCAAGGCGGAGAGCTTGGTACCATCGACGGCGGCGAGCCCAGGCAGGCGCCGATAGGCGACCTGGCCGAGCGCGAAGCAAAGATTCGATGCCTGGACCATCCAGAACCCTCGCCAGAAGCCCGGCTCCACGCCAGGATGGCTGATCAGCAGCGCACCGACCACCGCAATCGCGGCAGTGCCCAGGTAGAATGGCGAGAACCGCTTGGCCAGCGCGTCGTCGATCAGGGTCACGTAGATCGGCGTCAGGATGGTGAAGAGCAGCACCTCGGGCACGCTGAGCAGTTCGAAGGATTGATAGTAGAAGATGTACATCGCCCCGATCTGCACCGCGCCGACCGCCATCAGACCGCACGCCGTGCGCGGCGCGATGCGCCGCGGCCGCAGCAGCGGCAGGAACAGCAGCAGCGCGAGCAGGATGCGCACCAGCACCGAGAAGTAGCTATCCACCTGTCCTGAGAGGTAGACGCCAATCAGGCTGAATGAGAACGACCACAACAGCGTGACGCCCAGCAAGTAACCCATCGAGTGGTAAACCTTTTTGGAAATCTAAAGTTGACGACGATTATACGCCTTGGCGAGCGCATCGATGCAATCACCCGAATGGAATTCACCGCCCACACCCTGCCCGGCTCGAAGACCGGCTGGAACGGACGCGGCGAAGGCCGGGTCACCATCCATTCAGGCCTGGAAGGCGCCCGACGGGTGGTAAGGCTCGACGAAGCCGGCGAATTCTTCAGCGAGCAGCACCCCCGCCCAGTGGCATTTCGCAATCGTTATCGACTGACGTGGTTCGATGACCGCCTGCGGCTGCACCATGAACGCCGCGGTGAGGCCAACGCGGTGTGGCTTTTCGACCTGGTGGAGCATGACGATGGCACCGACTCGCTGCACAGCGAACAGCCCCATCCCTGCGGCAGCGACAGCTACAGCGCGACACTGACCCTGACCCCGAGCGGCTTCTCGTTGAGCTGGAAGATCGAAGGGCCGCGCAAGAACGAGTGCCTGTCGTATCGATACAGTTGAGCGCACCAGCCCACCCGCCGCCGCTCGATCCCTCGACTGGCGCCCCCATTGCCGAGCCGGCACCCGGCCTTAGCGCGTACAGGCGCCGCTCGGGACGAACGGGGTTATTGGGCCGTTTGCGGCTAGCGCCCGAGGACGCTTCGATACCGTTCGTGCCCTTCGACTCGCTTCGCTCGCTCAGGATGCTCGGATAGCGCCCGAGGAACGAGGGCAGTCGAACCACGGCCTTACCGCCGCCGCACGATCCCTCGACTGGCGCCCCCATTGCCGAGCCGGCACTCGGCCTTGGCGCGTACAGGCGCCGCTCGGGACGAACGGGGTTATTGGGCCGTTTGCGGCTAGCGCCCGAGGACGCTTCGATACCGTTCGTGCCCTTCGACTCGCTTCGCTCGCTCAGGATGCTCGGATAGCGCCCGAGGAACGAGGGCAGTCGAACCACGGCCTTACCGCCGCCGCTCGATCCCTCGACTGGCGCCCCCATTGCTGAGCGTGTGCTCGGCCTTGGCGCGTACAGGCGCCGCTCGGGACGAACGGGTTCATTGGTCCGTTCGTGTCCTTCGATGCGCTTCGCTTACTCAGGATGCTCGGATAGCCGGCGAGGGACGAGCCGAGTCGAACCACGGCCTTGCCACCACCGCGCGATCTCTCGATGCCAGTTACTCGCCCTCGAGGCGAACGCTTCTGGCGGCTCAACCCAGTACGATCACCCAGTCTTCGCCAAGCACTCCTTGGCGCTGGCTCTGGCGGGTGATCAGCACCGGCTCCGGCGCGTAGAGGTCGAGATACTCCCCCGGCCTGCCGGTTACGCGGATCAACACGTCGACATCGCCCTTCTGCCGGCGCAGCACCTCGAGATGCGCGATCAGCTCGGAGGTCTTCATCTGGATTCTCCATCTCGGCCCGCTCGGGCTCGATCATCACTGACCGAGATGACACCAAGATGATGCCGGGGCGATGAATCGCTCTTGATCAGACCGGAACTTCAGCGGAGCAACGGCGGACCTGTCCGTCTCCGGCCTCAACGACCAGGAGCTCTCCAGTCTCCCAAGGCTCAGCGCGGGTCGCTGGTGGAGAAGACCTTGCCGGGATTCATCAGCTCGAAGGGGTCGAGGGCGCGCTTCAGCGCCAGCATGACATCGATCGCTTGTTCGCCGCATTCGCGCTTCAAGTAGTCGATCTTGCCGGTGCCGATGCCATGTTCACCGCTACAGGTGCCGCCCACCGAGAGCGCCTTATCGACGATCGCCGAGTTGATCCGCGCGACTTCGGCCATCTCCTCGGGCCGCGCGGGATCGACCGAAAACACCGCGTGAAAATTGCCATCGCCGACGTGGCCGAGGATCGCGGCCGGCACCTGGGTGGTGTCGAGGGCGGCCTGGGCATGCAGGATGCATTCACTGAGTCGCGAGACCGGTACGCAGACGTCGGAGCTCCACCCCCGGCCACCGGGACGCTGGGCGACGATGGCGAAGAACGCATCCTTGCGCGCAGCCCACAAACGCTCGCGGGCTTCAATTTCGCTGGCCCATTCGAAGCCCACCGCGCCGTGTGCGGCGGCGATCGTTTCGACCTTTTCGATCTGCTCGGCCACCGCTGCGGCCGAGCCGGCGAACTCGAACACCAGCGTGTCCCGCGGTGCGAGCGAGAGCCCCGAATAGGCATTGACCGCTTGCACCAAGCGCCGATCCATCAGTTCCATGCGGGCGATCGGTATGCCCTTCTGCACCACCGCGATGGCGGTGTCGACCGCATCCCCCACGCAAGGAAATCCACAAACCGCGACCGAGCTGGTTTCGGGTATGGCGTAGAGCCGCAGGGTGACTTCGGTGATGATGCCAAGCGTGCCTTCCGAGCCGACCAGCAGGCGGGTGAGGTCGTAACCGGCGGCGGACTTGCGCGCGCGGCCGCCGGTCTTGATCACCCGGCCGTCGGCCAGCACCACGGTCAGCGCCAGTACGTTTTCACGCATGGTGCCGTAGCGCACCGCGTTGGTTCCAGAGGCGCGGGTGGCGACCATTCCGCCCAGCGTCGCACCGACTCCCGCATCGATCGGGAAGAACAGGCCCTCGGCCACCAGCGCCTGGTTGAGCCCCTCGCGGGTAACACCGGCCTGCACGGTGCAGTCGAGATCGCTCGCACTGACCCGCAGCACCCGATCCATCCTCGAGAGATCGATGCTGAGCCCGCCTCGCTGGGCGCTCAGCTGCCCTTCGAGCGAGGTACCCGCGCCGAAAGCGACCAGCGGAATCCGCTCGCGCGCGCAGAGCGATACCGCGAGCGCCACTTCCTCAGTGCTCTCGGCGAATAACACCGCGTCGGGATTCGCCGGCGCGTGATGCGCCTTGCCGCCGGCGTGAGCGACCAGCGTGGCGACATCGGTGGTGAAGCGATCTGCGAAACGTTCGCGCAATTCGCTGAAGGCCTTGCTTCGTTCATGCATCGCTGCTCTCACTCCTTCCCCGGTTCGAAACTGGATTCGCCCTGCGCGCACGGCAAGCGTTCGTCCGCCCCCCACTGCATCCAGGAGCCGTCATAGACCGCCACGTCGTGCTTGCCGAGCCGGTACAGCGCGAAGGCCAGCGCGCAGGCGGTGACCCCCGAGCCACAGCTGGCGATCACCGGCGCGTGCCAGTCGAGCCCGACGGTCTCGAAGCGAGCACGCAGCGTACGCTCATCGAGCATCCGGCCGGTGGTTGGATCGCTCAGCCGATCGAATGCGAGGTTGAGGCTGCCCGGTATGTGCCCCGAACGAAGGCCAGGGCGCTTCTCCGCCTCGGCGCCGGTGAAGCGAGAAGCGCTGCGCGCATCGATCAGCTGGGCGCGGTGCGAAGCGAGGTTCTCCTCCACCGCCCTCTGGTCGCGGACCAGCTCCGGCCTGAAGCGCGCGCGAAACCGCCGTGGCGCCCAATGCGACGGTTGCGCGGTGACTTCGCGGCCCTCGGCGAGCCATTTTCGCAAACCGCCGTCGAGCAGCCTCGTGCGCCGGTGTCCGAACACCTCGAGCGTCCACCAGGCGCGCGCCGCCGACATCAGCCCCGGGGTGTCGTAAACCACCACCAGCGTATCGTCGTCGATTCCCAGCTCGCCGATCAGCCTCTCGGCCAGCGCGGGGTCGGGCAGCATATGGGGCAGCGACGAGCCGGGATCGGCGAAGGCATCGATGTCGAAGAAACGCGCGCCTTCGATATGCCGCTGGGCATAGAGTTCGCCACCGGTGGGCGTCACCCCAGGCAAGGTGTAGGTGGCATCGAGCACCACCAGCGCGTCGTCGTGGAGATGACGAGCGAGCCAGTCGGTGGATACCAGGGGATCTGGTGAAGAGGTCATCGAAACTTCCTGCGCATGTATGAAAGTGAACGAAGGCGGCCTTTCGTCGGCCACCAGACGATACGACCGGCCTACAGCACGGTGGAAAGAAAAGCGCTGGTGCGCTCGTGGCGCGGCGCGTCCAGCACCTGGCTCGGCGGGCCGGACTCGATGATCCGGCCCTGGTCCATGAACACGATCTGGTCGGCGACCTCGCGGGCGAAGCCGATTTCATGGGTCACCACCATCATGGTCATGCCGCTGCGAGCCAGCGACTTCATCACCTGCAGCACGTCACCGACCAGCTCCGGATCGAGTGCGGAAGTCGGCTCATCGAACAGCATCACCTCCGGCTCCATCGCCAGCGCCCGTGCAATCGCGATGCGCTGCTGCTGGCCGCCGGAAAGTTCGCGCGGCCAGGCCGCTGCGCGATCGGCAAGACCGACTTGGGCGAGCAGGCGCTGGGCGCGTGCGATGGCGACCGCCTTGGACTCGCGGCGCACCAAGAGTGGCGCCTCGATGAGGTTCTCGATCACGGTCCGGTGGAGGAACAGGTTGAAATGCTGGAACACCATGCCGATACGCGCGCGCTGGCGCGCCACCGCGCGGGCGCTGAGCTCGTGCAGCCGGTCGCCGTCGCGGCGATAGCCGATCAGCTCACCGCCGACTTCGATGGTGCCCGCATCGACGCTCTCGAGGTGATTGACGCAGCGCAGCAGGGTCGACTTTCCCGATCCGGACGGCCCGAGCACCACGCAGACGCTGCCCTCGGGGATCGCCAGCGAAACGTCGTCGAGCACGCGGGTGAAACCGAACGATTTGCTCACCCGGGAGATTTCGATCGCGGCACTCATCGGCGTGCTCCCGACCGGGGAAGCGCACCGCGAGCCAGCCATTGCCACGACATCGCACTCTGCTGCGCGGCGCCGCGACCGTAGTGGCGCTCGATCATGAACTGGCCGATCGACAACAGCGTGGTCATCGCCATGTACCAGATCGTCGCCACCATCAGCAGTGGAATCACCTCATAGGTACGCTGATAGATGATCTGCGCTGAATAGAGCAGATCCTGCAGCGCTATCACCGATACCACCGCGGTGGTCTTGAGCTGCCCGATCACCTCGTTACCCGCCGGCGGCAGGATGGTACGCATCGCCTGGGGCAGGACCACACGGCGAAAACCCTGGAACGGGGTCAGCCCCAACGCCTGGGCGGCGTCGTGCTGGCCTGCATTGACGCCGAGGATACCGGCACGAACGATCTCGGCGGCATAGGCCGCCTGGTGCATCACCAGGGCGATCACGGCGGCGCTGAACGGGCTGATCACACTGTTGGTCGGCGCAGACCACAGCTCGCCGAGACCGGGGATGGACAGCGCCAGCCGAGGATAGAGCGCGGCGATGTTGTACCAGAGGAACAGCTGGACCAGCATCGGCACTGCGCGAAACAGCCAGGTGTAGGTCCAGCTCACCGCCACCAGGACCGGATTGGCGCTGAGTCGCATCAATGCCAGCACGATGCCGCCAGCGAAGCCGAACACCACTGAGATGAAGGTCAGCTCGATGGTCATGCCCACCCCTGCGAGAATCGAGTCGCTGGTGAGATTGCGCGCCACCACCTCCCACTCGAAATTGGGGTTGCGAACCATCGAATCGATCATCAGCGCGACGACCGCCAGTGCCACGAGCGCAGAGCACCAGCGCCCGTAGTGGCGCTTGCGCACCACCTTCAGCGGCGCCGCGGCAGGCTCAGGCACCATCGAGGATCTCCTGGTTGCTCCTGGCCTCGCTCACCGCGCCATAGCCGATCTCCCAGCGCTCGAGGATCCGTCGATAGGTACCGTCGTCGATCAGCGATTGCAGCGCTTGACGCACCGGCTCGGTGAGCTCGGAGTCCTTGCCGAGGCCGATGCCGACGTAGCTCGGCGGCACCTCGAACTCTCCGCCCAGCATCAGCGCACCGCGAGAGGCCGACGCCTGGTACTTGAGCCCTTCATAGGGACCGAAGAATGCCGGCGTACGCCCGCTGACCACCGACTGCACGCCTGACGGACGGTCGGGGAACAGCGGTATGTCGATCTTCTCTTTGCCTTCGGCGACGCAGCGCTCGCTCTGCTGTTCGAGCACCGCCACGTTCTGGGTACCGGAGCCACCGCCGACGGTCCTGCCACAGAGCTGGTCCAATTCGGTGAGCCGCTCGTCGCCGGCATCGCTTCGAACCACCATGCCGAGGCGGTTATTGTTGAAATAGCTGACGAAATCGATCCGCTTGAGGCGCACCGAATTGACGTCGAGATTGGCCAGCGCGGCATCGTAGCGCCCGGTGCTCAGCCCCGGAATGATGTTGTCGAAACCGCCCGCATCGTGCCAGCGGGGCTCAAGCCCAAGACGATGCGCGATGGCGGTCATCACATCTACTTCCCGACCCTCGAGCGAGCGGTTGTCTTCGCCATAGAACACCGTCGGCGGCGTATTGGGGTTGGTGCCGATATTGATGACCCCGGCCTGCCGTATGGCATCAGGAAGGATCGCTTGCAGCGCTGGGTCGGCGCTGACCTCGAAGTCGGTCTTGATCGGTACGTTGGACTGCTGCGCCTGCGCGGTGGCGCAGACCGACAAGGCCAGGGTCATGGTAAGGGCGAATCGTCTCAATATGCTCATCAAGCGTACTCGTCGGCGAAGGGGCGCAGGTTGGCGAAATTCTCGGCCACGCTGGGCAGGCCGAGATTCTCGCGCAGGGTGTCGAATGCATAGTTCTCGCGGAACAATCCACGGCGGCGCAGTTCGGGGATCACCAGGTCGACGAACAGCTCGAGCTGGCCGGGCAGGACCGCGGGCATCACATTGAATCCATCGGCACCGCCCTGCTCGAGCCAGTTCTCGAAGTCGTCGGCGATGTCATTCGCGTCACCGACCACCACCCGATGCCCGCGCGAGCCCGCCGCTACCGCCGCCAGCTGGCGCAGGGTCAGCCCCTCGCGCGCAGCGAGATCGGTGAGCAGACGTACACGGCTCTGGCCGCCCTCCACTTCGCCGACCTCCGGCACTGGCCCATCGAGGGGATGAGCGGACAGATCGAAACCGAAACGCGCGGAGAGCTGCTGGATGCCGTTGTCGATATCGACCCATTGATTGAGCTGATCCCAAGTCCGCTGCGCCTCGGCACGGTCACGCCCAACGATCGGCATCACCCCCGGCAGCACCAGCAGATGGTCGGGATTGCGCCCTGCCGCCGCGACCAGCCGCTTCTGGCTGCGGTAGAACGCCTGTCCTTCCTTCAGGGTGGCGGCGGCAGTGAACACCACCTCGGCGGTCTGCGCGGCGAGGCGCTGACCAGCGGGCGAGGAGCCGGCTTCGATGATCACCGGCCGCCCCTGGGGTGAGCGGGCGATGTTCAACGGACCCTCGACGGAAAAATGCTTACCGCGATGGTTGGCTGGGTGGATCTTGTCGTCATCGGCATAGATCCCGCGCGCCTTGTCGGCCACGATCGCACCCTCCTCCCAGCCATCCCACAGCGCATGGGTCACTTCGAGAAACTCTTGCGCCAGCGCATAGCGATCGGCATGGCTCGGCAGGTCCTCACGGCTGAAATTGCGGGCGGCCCCCTCGGAAAAGGAAGTGACCACGTTCCATGCCGCGCGGCCGTGGCTGATGTGGTCGATCGAGGCCAGTGCGCGAGCGAGGTGGAACGGCTGGTCGAAGGTCGTCGAGGCGGTCGCGGCCAGACCGATATGCCGGGTACGCCCGGCAAGGGCGGCGAGCAGAGTCAGCGGCTCGAGCCGTGACATCGTCGATGGCAGCCTATGCACGCTGGTGGCCAGCGCATCGCCGACGAAGAACATATCGAAGCCCCCGCGCTCGGCGGTTTCGGCGATCCAGCCGAACCAGTCGATATCGGTCGGCGAGCCCTTCGCCTCGGGATGACGCCAGCCACCGACATGGTGGCCCAGCGCCTGTACGAAGAGACCTAGCCTCAGCTGTCGCCGAGGCTCAATGTCAGCATTACTCATGGTGTGCTTCCGTTCGGGATGAGAAATTCGAGCAAAGCGGCGATGTCCCGGTCGCTGCGCAGCGCAAGATGATGGCGGAGCCGATCCAGCGCCGGGCCATCGAGCGTCCCGGTGAGCTTGGCGTCGATGTCGACCGGCCGCGCCACGACCTCGGCCCTGGTCACCTGCTCGACCAGTTCACGTTTGGAGGTGAGGCGCAGGATGATGCGGTGAAAACGCGCGTCGGGATCGAGCGCGTCCGGCGTCGCGGCGGGATCTTCCTCGCGCACCACCCGCGCTGCCAGCGCGGCCAGGCGGGCATCCACCGGCCCTTCGACGAAACGGGAGAGCGCCACCTCACCTTCCAATAGCGCTGCGGCGATCACGTATTCGAGGCTGAAGCGCGCTTCGACACCGTTTTTGGGTACGCGGATGAAGGGGGCGACATCGGCACCGGGCGGAAACTGCACCACTACCTGCTCGATCAAATCGTCCAGATCATCGGTGCCATATGCTTCGACCAGCCGCACGCGCAGCGCCAGCGCGGCATCCGCCGCGCCATGGGTGCCGCCGCAGGTAGGGTAGCGCTTGAACTCGAGGCCCGGCGCGACGATGCGCCATGGCGCGCCCCAATCCGCCAGCAGTCGCTCGGGACGAGCAGCGCCGAGCCCCAGGGTGTCGAGAAACCCCGGCAACACCTCCCGGTTGGCGGGAAAATCCAGCGCTGCCAGCCTTGCTGACTCATAGCCCGCCCGAGCCGCAAGGCCTGCATGCAAGGGTTTGGCGGCCGAGCCGAACTGCGCCCGCAAACCGGCGGCCTGGGTCGCCGCCAGACCGAGCGCGATCGCCGTGCGTTCGATGTCGAGACGAAGCAGTCTGGCCACCGCGGCGGCGGCCGCGATGGTGCCGAGCGTCGCGGTCGAGTGGAAACCGGCGACATAGTGGCGCGAACCTATCGCCAACCCAAGCCTTCCGGCGACCTCCACCCCGAGGATGTAGGCGCTGAGGAGCTCTTCGCTCGAGCCAGGGTGCTGCTTCCATGCCGCCAGCAAGGCGGACAGGACCACCGTACTCGGATGCCCCCGCATTCCGGGATGGTAATCGTCGAAATCCAACGCATGGCCGAGATAGCCGAGCACTACCGCCCGGTGTCCGGGTTCATCCAGGGCGAACATTTCACGCACCGGGCCAAGCCCCGAATCGGGCACTAGAGCGGTGGCAACCGGCAGCGCGGAGGCGATGAAATCAGCCACCCCGCGGCGCGCGGCCGCCCGCGCCGAAGCCTGCGATGGGGAGGAGCGCTGGATGGCGAACGCCAGCGCGTCGGTAAGTACCCCAGGACTCGGTGGATAAACACGGGAAGTATTCATATCGAGAGGATCAAGGTCGAAAAAGTCCCACTGTAGACGGCACCGATATCAAGGCCCGGCCCTATCGAAAGTTCGTATGCCATTGCGAAACAGACGGGCGAGGAGAACGGGCACCATAGTACCTGCCGGTTAGAGGACGTTGAATTTCAACCGGATATCTATTTCGAATCTCTTATTTCCGATAGTTGAATATCGATATTCACACTCGCGCACCGAAGACCCAGCGCCGAACCTTCCACCCGTTCCAGCATGTCGATCCCGGGCCTGGCGTGGGGGCGAGGGATATGCATGACGAGGTGGAAGGATCGCGCGATGGCGATGTGGATGCATCTAAGGGCGCAACGCTGTTTTAAGGCGCGCTTGAAACGCCATTGATCGGTACATTGATCAGGTGAGAAACGAACAACATCGCGGCTTAATATAAAAACTGAAACAGTTCTCCCACTAATCTACACTGATCACTTCCGAGCCAAGGAGGCGAAAGACGTCGATGACTATCATGGATGGATCGTCCAAACGGCGATCCGCTGCCGACGATCAGCAGATCAAGGCCTTCGAGCAAGAACTCGAGCGGGTCCGGGCCATCTCGGTCAAAGGCTATCGGCTGCCGGCGAAGAAACCGCGGTAGCGCGACGCCTTAGACGGCCGATGGCTGCGCGCCTTCCTCACTCTTCTTCCCATCGCAAGCCTTGCCATAGCTGGGCCGCGCGCATGCGCAGGGCGTGGCGATCGATCTTGTTGGTCCCGGCCAGCGGCAGTGCGTCGAGCAGCCATATCCGGCGCGGATGCTGGTAAGCCGCGGCATGCTCCAGGCTGAACGCCTTGAGCTCCTCCTCGCTCGCCCGCGCCAGGGGGCGCAGCACCACGAAAGCGACCGGCTTGTAGCCCTTGATCTCATCCTCCACCGGCACCACGCAGGCTTGCTGCACCGCGGGGTGGCCCTCCAGCATCTTTTCGATCTCGCCGGGGTAGATGTTCTCGCCACCGCTGACGAACATGTCATCGCGCCGCCCGACGAAGGTGTAGAACCCCTCGGCGTCGCGATGGAACACGTCTCCGGTGACATAGTAGCCATCCGCGGTGAAGGGGCTCGCCAGGTCCGGGCGCTGATGATAACCGGACATCAGCCCTGGGCTTTTCAGCTCGAGCACCCCCTGGTCGCTCTCCTTACCTTCCTCATCGCGCAGGCGCAGGCTTACCTGGGGATGGGCGCAGCCCACCGCCAGCGGCGGGGTCGCAAGCCCAGCGGGGTGGGCTGCGAACACCACCGGGCCACCTTCGGTGGTGCCATAGGCGTTGATCACCCGCGCGTTGGGCAGCAGCCGGTGGATCTGCTCCAGCAGGCTGGCACTCACTGGGGCCGAGCCCATCCTCACCACCCGTACCGAGGAGAGATCCACGCCCTCCAGCGGCTCGCGCAGGATCATCGCGATCATCGGCGGTACCGCGGTGAGCCAGGTGCAGCGATAGCGCTCTATGGCCTGCAGGTAAGCCTGCGCGGTGAACTGCGCGAGCAGCACCGTAGTCGCCCGGGAGGCGAGGCTCAGCAGCGCCAGTGCCAGGGCGTTCATGTGGTAGAACGGCGCGGCGATCAGTGCCCGCTCGTTGCAAAGCGGCGTCGCCTCCAGGCGGGTGCGCACCACCCACAGGTGGGCGGCGTGGCTGAGCACCACGCCCTTAGGCTTGCCGGTGGAGCCGGAGGTATAGAGGATCATCGCCGGCTCCTCGCCCCGCGGCTGGAACATCTCGAGCGGCCCTGGGTCGAGCAGCTGCGACAGCCGCTCCGGCCCCTCTCCTTCGAGCGTCAGGCGGTCGACGCCATCGGGTGCCAGGGCCAGCCGCGCCCGGTCGCAGAGCAGCAGCCGGGCGCCGCTGTCGTTGACCACGTATTCGATCAACGCTTTGGGCAGCTTGAAGTTGACCGGTACCGACACCAGCCCGGCGCGCATGGTACCGAGCACCACGGCGAGATACTCCACCGAGTTGGACGCAAGTATCGCGATACGCTCGCCCGGCGCATAGCCGCGGGCGAGCAGCCCGCGGGCGACGGCGTTGACCAGCTCATCGAGCTGGCCAAAGCTGTAGCGGGACTCTCGCATGGCGCTGTCCAGGCCGATGAAGGCGAGTTGGTCGCGCTCGACACCGGCGTCGAGGACGCCAGCCAGATTGCGGTTGGACGGATTCATTGGACGAACTCGAGCAGAGTGGCGAATGAGGGGATCGAGACGCCCACACCCGCCGGCGTGGGGCCATGCGCCAACCCGAGTGCCGCGGCGCGCCGAGCGAGCAGCGCCGGGTCGGCGCAGCGCAGGCTGATGGCGGCAAAGCGCTCCGGGCACGGCTCCCCATCCCCGGCGAGCGCGCCGAAGCGCGCCACCAGCGCCTGCGCATCGACGATATCGAGCTGGAAGTCGCCATCGAAGCCGCCGAGCCTGGCATAGCGCCGGGCGCTCTCCTTGGGCTCGGCGCTCACCACGGTGAGCCGCGCGATGCCGCTGACGCCGTTGGCATGGCCGAGCCACTCACGCCGCCAGACCAGTTCGGGGGTTTCGTGGTGGCAAAAGTAGACCCGGCCCGCGGCGAACTCACCGGGCAGGCGAACCGTGGCGAAACGCGCCTCCTGCTCGACGCCATCGACCTCCACCGGACGCGAGAACCGCTGCACCGGCTGGGCCGCAAAGCCCTGGCGCACCAGCCGCTCATGGGTCGCGATGGGGTCGTCGCAGGCCAGCACCAGGCCGTCGATGCCGAGCGGGCTTGCCAACACTTCCTGGCGCAGCCTGTCGGTACCCGACGGCAGGCCGATCAGCTCCAGATAGCCCTGCTCGAACACGATCAAATGGTTGATCGAGCCCAGCGAATGGTAGCCGCGCGGGGTCAGGGTGAAACCCAATGCGGCGAAAAGCTCGGCGGCGGCATCGGTGCCGAAGCGGGTATTGATCACCAGGTGATCGAGTTCGGCGCTCATCGTCGAGCCCTAGGCCTTCGCCGAGGCGGAATCAGGCGTGGAATACACCCCGCGGCCGCTCGCCACCAGGCGCCCTTCGCTATCGAAGACCTGCGCCTCGGCCACCGATACCTGCCTGCCGAACTTGATCACCCTGCCGGTCGAACGCAGGTCGCCCTTCGCCGGACGATGGTAGTCCACGCGCAGATCGATGGTCGGCACTCCCCTACCGGTCTTGGAGACCAAGGCCCAGTCGGCGGTCAAGTCCACCAGCGCGGCGAGGATCCCGCCATGGATGTAGCCGCCCGCTAGGTTGACGACCCACTCTTCGCGCCATTTGGCGCTCAGTTCGATGCTGCCCTCGCCGACGGACACCACCTGCAGTCCGAGCCACTGATGGTAAGGGCCCTTGAGCAGACTGGCCTGGATATCGGCGGGGGTGGGGATTGTTTCGGTCATGGTCGATCTCGCCTAGTGAGTCATGGATGAGCTGATGGAAAGCGTCATGTGCCCACTCAGGGCGTCACGATCACCTTGCCCAGCACCTCGCGGTCGCGGATCAGCGCCAGGCCCTCGGCCGCCTGCTCCAACGGCAGCACGCGGTCGATCGCCGGGTCCACCTTGCCGGTGGCGACGAGATCGAGCAGCGCGGCCAAGTCCTGCTCGTAGAAGCTGTTGGAGCCCTTGATGTTGAGCTCGAAGCTCCAGACGTAGCGCAGATCCTCGGCCGGGGCGTAGCCCGCCGTGGCACCGCAGACCAGCAGGGTGCCGCCGCGCTTGAGACATTTGAGCGATGGCACCCAGGTGTCGCCGCCGGTGAAGTTGATCACCACGTCGACGCCGCCCTCGAAAGTGCGCCGCTGCGGCTTGCCATACTGGCCGATCGCCCATTTCGAGAAGTCGGTGGTGCGGTAGTTGACCACCTGGTCAGCCCCCAGCGCCTTGAGCTGCTCGGCCTTCCTTTCGCTGCCGGCGCAGGCGATCACCTCGGCACCGAGCAGCTTGGCCAAAATCACGCAGGCGGTGCCCACCCCGCCGCTGGCACCGAGGATCAGCACCCGATCGCCCGCTTTCACCGTGGCATGGGTGATGAGCATCCTGTGCGCGGTGCCATAGGCCACCGGCAGCGCCGCCGCCTGCTCGAAGCTCACCGCGTCGGGCAGGCGGATCAGCTGGCGTGCGTCGACCAGCGCGTACTCCGCCATGCCGCCATCGGTCATCTCTCCCATCAGCCCGACGCCGGGCTTGAGCGGATTGACCAACACCCGCTCACCCACCTGCCAACCCTCGACACCTGCGCCCACCTCGCTCACCGTGCCAGCCAGGTCGAGGCCGATCACCACCGGCAGCGGCACCTTGATGCCGGGCATGCCGTTGACCGTGAACACGTCGTGATAGTTGAACGACGAGGCACCGACGCGTACGACGACGTGTCCTTCGCCAGCCGCCGGCACCGGCTTGTCGCTGACAACGTGCAGGCGGTCCAGCTCGCCATGCTCGTCGAGCACCAGCGCTTTCATGGTTTTGCTCACGTCTCTCGTCTCCTCGGTCATCGCAGCTGCTCGGCTCGAGCATAGGGTTGGGTGGCGAACAGGGCGTCGTCGAGCTCACCCCTGATCAGGCCGCTGTCGGCGAACACCTGGTGCTGGCGCTTGAGCGTCTCGATATCCTCCGGCTCGAAGGCCACTCGGTTCATCGCACTCCACTGGCCGACATAGACCCGCGCGTCATGCTCCGGCAGATTGGCACTGCTCTGGAGGATCGAGATGACCTCATCGGGATGCGCCTCGCCCCAGGCCAGGGTGTCACGCAACGCGGCGATCACCCGTGCGACGGTCTCGGGGTGCGCATCGACCAGCCCGGCGTTGACCGCGCCAACGCCGATGTAGGGCACCGAATCGGAGTCGGTCAGCTTGCGCCATTCATCGGCGAAGCTGCCGAGCCGCTTGACCTTCAACTCGTCACCGAGCTGGGCGATAGTCACCGAGCGCAGCGCAGCGCCATCCACCTGCTTCTGGGCGAGGAACTGGGCAAGGCGCGATTCGTTGCCGCCGACCAGCGAGAAATCATTGCTGCCGATGCCGTAGTTGCCGGCGAGCACGGCGCTTGCGATCACCGCGACCGATGAACCGGCCGGCGACATCCCGATCTTCTTGCCGCGCAGTTCGTCCAGCGACTCGATCGGCGAGTCCTCCGACACCACGAACTGAACGTCGGCGGGCTGGGTGGCGGCGAAGATCTTGACCGGTACGCCTTCGGCCGCGGTACTGAACACGCCGGCCAGCGGTGCACCAAATGCGAGATCGATCGAACCCGCGGCGAGCGCGCGCATCGGCGCGTTGACGTCGGGGAAGTGAACGAACTCGGCATCGATCCCCCGCTCGGCGAGGAAATCCTTGGATTCCAGCACCGAGCCATAGCCGAGGCTGACGCCGCTGGTCCAATAGCCGATCCGGACCTTCTCCGCGGCTTGGACCGAAAAGCTCAACAGGGGGGTCACTGCGAGGACAGCGACGGCGAGCAGCTTACGCATGGGACGACTCCTTGACGATCAGCGACTAGGGGTTTTCCAACGAAACAACCAGCGTTCCAGCGGTTTGAGCACGCCCGCCTCGAGCAGCAGCATCAGCGCGACCAATAGCAGCGTCCAGGCGAACACCTGATCGCTTTGGACCAGGTCGGCGGCCTGCCGAAGCCGATAGCCGATACCGTCGGACGCGCCCAGGGTTTCGGCCACCAGCGACACGCGCCAGCCGAAGCCGAATGCGAGACGCGCACCGGAGAAGAAGTAAGGCAGGATGCTCGGCAGCGAGATCTTCACCAGGACCTGCCAGCGCGACATGCGAAACGAGCGCGCCAGGTCGATGAACTGGCGCTCCACGGTCTGCGCGCCCTGCCAGACATTGGTGAGGATCAATGGCATCGCGGTCATGAACACCACGAAGATCGTGGTCGCGTCCGAAATACCGAACCAGATTATCGCGAAGATCGCCCAGATCGCCGAGGAGACGGTGTTGAGCACCGCGAGGATCGGCTCGAAAAAGCGCGCCAGCGCCCGGCTCGACCCCAGCGCGAGGCCGAGCGGCGTGCCGATCAGCGTGGCCAGGACGAAACCGCTGAACACCCGGCCCATGGTGGCGCCCAGGTCATGCAGGAAGGTGACGCTGTGCACCAGGCCAACGAGCGCAGAGAACACCCGCTCGGGCCCCGGCAGCACGAAGGAAGGAAGCTGCACGGCAGCGTACCACCACAGCAGCAGGAACACGGCGATCAAGACGCCACGCTGCAGCAGCAGACTGACGATGCGTTTCGCGGTCTCCATCGTCATAGCGCCATCCGCAGCTGGCGAACCTGCTCGCTCACCGCCAGGTCCGTCGGGATGCGCGGACGCGGCAAATCGAGCGGTTTGATCGCACGAATGCGGCCAGGACGCGGCTCTAGCACCACCACGCGGTCGGCCAGCACCACCGCCTCTTCCACGTCATGGGTGACGAACACCACGGTGATGTTCTTGAATCGCTGCAGGCGCAGCAGCTCCTGGTGCATTTGCGCTCGCGTCTGCGGGTCCAGCTTGGAGAACGGCTCGTCCATCAGCAGGATCTGCGGCTCCACCACCAGACTGCGCGCCAGCGCCACCCGGCTGCGCATGCCGCCGGAGAGCTGATGCGGCCAGGCGCGTGCGAAGCCATCGAGCTCGACCAGACGCAGCGCCTGCTCGGCCTTGACGATGCGCTCGGCGCGCCGCGAACGCTCCGCCTCCAGGCCGAACGCCACGTTGGCCCGGATGCTGCGCCATGGCAGCAAGCGGTCTTCCTGGAACATGTAGGCGATCCGCCGCCAGTCGCGAAAGCTGGCCGCCGGCTGGCCATCGATACGCAGCTCGCCGCGGTCGGCCGGCAGCAGCCCTGAGACGATATTGAGCAGAGTGCTCTTGCCACAGCCGGAGGTACCGAGCAGAGCGACGATCTCTCCCTTGGCGACATCCAGCGAAATGCCGCGCAGCGCCTCCAGGCCATCGAAGTGCTTACCGATATCCTTCAACGAGAGCGCCGGCACGGCGAGAGCCAGAGAAGACGGCGCATTCATCAAGAGAATCTCGCCATCAGCAGCGGCAGCGAGACACCCGACTCGCTCAGGCTGGCGTACACCTTCTCCAGGGTCATCGCCTGGAAGGTCTCGATATGCCGGCGCGCGATCAGCTCGGCACGCTTCCCATCCCGCTCCTCGAAGGCTTTGATCATCGCATTGTGGTCGTGCTTGATCTCAGGCTTGGTGCCCTGCACGTTGAAGCCCAGCGCCACCAGCCGGGTCATCTCATCCATCAGCCCCGAAAGGGTACGCAGCAGCCGCTCGTTGCCGGCCGCCCGGGCGATCTCGAGATGGAAGGCCTTGTTGGCATCCATGAACACATCTATCTGCTCAGGCAGCGGCGCCGGATGCATGACCCGGCAAGCGGCCTCCAGCACTCGCAGCCGCTCGATATCCACCCTCTCCACCGCCAGTCTCGCCGCCAGCGGCTCCAACTGCGCGCGCAGGGTGAACACCTCCTCGACGTCCTTGACCGTGACGGGCGCGACCTGGTAGCCCTTGCGTGGCAGCGATGCGAGCAAGTGCTCATGACACAGGCGGGTCAGTGCGATGCGACAGCTGCTCTTGCCGATCCCATAGACATCCATCAATTCAGGCTCGGTGAGCCTCGATCCAGGCAGTAAACGACAGCTGAGGATATCTCGACGAATGCGCCTGTACGCGGCATCACCCTGAGAGCTGGGCACCGCAGTGAGCGAAGGGTCAGCGTCGGGCATTGGGAAGGCCTTGGTGGATGTGTGAGCAGCTCACAATGAGCGTCTACTGATCTCAACCGGCTCTTCAAGCTAACGGAGACATGCAACGAACCGAACAAATATTTACTAATAATAATATTCGATAAATCTTATTATTGAGCAGCTCAACGTAGGCTGCTCAACCGCTATTCCCGCCTTGCACGCGCATGCCCTCCCCCGTTCGTCCCGAGCGGCGTTCCTACGCGCGAACACGCCGGTTCGACACAACAGTCGGGAACGCCAGTGGAAGGATCGAGCGGCCACGCCGTGGCCGGGGCTCAGCACCAATCTGTCCCCCGTTCGTCCCGAGCGGCGTTCCCACGCGCAAACACGCCGGTTCGACGCAGCGGTCGGGAACGCCAGTCGAGGGATCGAGCGGCCGCGCTGAGGCCGGGGCTCAGCACCAATCTCTCCCCCGTTCGTCCCGAGCGGCGTTCCTACACGCCAACGAGCCGATTCGACGCAGCGGTCGGGAACGCCAGTCGAGGGATCGAGCGGCCGCGCCGAGGCCGGGGCTCAGCACCAATCTCTCCCCCGTTCGTCCCGAGCGGCGTTCCTACACGCCAACGAGCCGGTTCGACACAACAGTCGGGAACGCCAGTCGAGGGATCGAGCGGCGGCGAGGCCATCGAGAGAGGCAGGCGGGCCTTGGCAGAAAGAAATTAGAAACCTTGGCCTATGAAACGGGAAAACCCAGCCGGTGAAGGCTGGGTTTTGAATAGGGTGCGGGGCTATGCGGCAAAATCCTTGCACGGTCTGGCTCACGCGATGGTCGAGCCAGAATCTAGCTCCTCCATCCTTAGAGTTACTCCTCGAATAGCCCCGCTCGAAAACCATAGCCTGCCAAGGCGGCGAACATTAATAACATTTGATCACCTAGAGAAAAATAACACCCTACATAGCGTATGAGCGCTCAGCGCAACTCTCCGCACCTCATACCCCATCCGCCGGCGCAAGCTGACTATGAGGAACTCTTGCGAGGACGACCTGGGCGCCGTTTGGCTGGTTTCAGCTCTTCCGGAGAAATACCCAGCGCCTCCAACTGAGCCCGAATAGCGGCCAGCTGCTTTTTCTTTTCATCCACGGCGGCATCCAACGCTTGCTGCTCCTCGGCCTTTTCCTGCCAAACTTCGTCGAAGGTCGTGGCCAGCTTCTCAAGCTCAGCGAGCGACAGCTGGCGCAGCGCGCCACGTGCCACGTTCTTGTTGCCTGCCAGCCTTTCCAATACAGACATATCACCTCCTGCATCAACTTGAACTCGATAAGCCCAATATAGGCCTTGCATGCCGAAGGCGCATTGTGGATCAGCAAAGAATGCCGAGCGTCACGATTCCACGGCCTTGTCGTCAGGCACGAAAGTGCATGACGGGGCGATGGATTCCAGGGCATCGTTCGCATCGACCATGCCCGTCCAGAGCGTGAACGCAATCGTCGCCGTTCTCCAGATATCGGAAGCGGCCCTTTGGTAGATTTCCTGGTAATCCTCACTCAAGCATTGCACTACCTGCCGCGCGCTTTGCTGCGTAAGCCCCATTTCCTCGATATTGTTCTCTACCGTTTGCTGGAGAGGGCCAATGATGAAAAATGATATGAGCGCAAAAACGAAGCCTTCCATACGGATCACCAGATAATCATTCGATCCACATGATGACACAAAGTCTTACTGTCTTGATTAGCGGAAAATTAGTCCCAACGACGGCATTAGCCGGATGGGCGATCCTCACTAGCGCATGGGTCCTTTGAGTCACCGACGCCGAACCGAACGATTGTGTACTCGCACCGGAGACATCGGGTGAGGTCAAGGAACGAGCGCCATCCATGGAACCTTCCTACGCTATGGATCTCTACCGTGGAGAAGCTAAAGACCAAGGATGGAACATGATCAACTGGATCAATGAAAACTCAGGCGCACTGCTGGTCATCAACGGGATTGCCACCTTGTGCGTATGGCTGTTTTATGCACAACTTCTATATCAGAATTTTGCCCGACAGCGGCGTCCGAGAATATTGATCAATCGAAGTCGATCGAGAAACCTGGACTCAATATGCCTGTTGAGCAACATGAGCTCTGAGAAAATCTTCATCGAATACATTCTGGTCACCCTGCACTCCGAAAAAGGCTGTGTCACCGCGGATATTGCCGAGTTCGAGCTTCCTAGCGACAAAGAGGATGATTTGTCGCTCGAAAACGAAACCCGTCAAGGCCCTCTGGAGAGTGGTCAAACGAAAAGGATAGGCACTTATAGAGCGCTCTACGAGCGAGTATTGAGAGAAAACGACGGCATAATATCCACCTATAAAAACGCACAAGATCTGCTATTCGATAGAATCGAAATACGTGTCATCGCGATATACAGTAGCGAAGACCGGCCGGTAGGCGCCCAACGTGTCTTCATCCTGCCCAGCGAAGAGGGAGGCGAACTGCTGCCCGAGTCGTTCGATACAAAGCGGTTCTCGAGCCCTTGGGAACGACTGACGGTGAAGAAATGGATACGATCCGTTGCCCATCGGGAAAGAAGAAAGTCACCTCGAAGACACGGATCATCCCGGCTGGAACTGAAAGAGCACGTGGATGAATCCTGAACCCAGGCGCGTATAGGCCTTCCCTCCTGCGTGTCATTCAAGCGCGTTCATCGTCGCCAGGTGCCGTCCAGGTCATCGATGTCGATCTGCGACGGCCGAGCGTGAATTCCGTCCCCAGAGCACCATATGGCCGCCATAGCGGGATATGATGCGTTTTCGAGCCATCGATCCGACGCACTCGAGGCAACCGTGCGGAGCAGCGCACCGGGCGCCGGCGGCAGAGCATCGGCTGCCATGAACTTTTTGTTAGTCCGCTAATAATTTCGTGCTAGATTCTGTGCACTAAAACCAAGGACACGAGGAGTTGGTACCTTATGCGCTATGCATTTTCACTCGGCATCGCAGCCCTCGCCTGCCTGCCGTGGGTTTCGACGTACGCCGGCAACGTGACCATCGCGCCCGGTATTACCGGGCAGTCCGATACGACCTTGCGCTTGGCATACGGCCGAGAATGGGATAATCGTTGGCTGCAAAGCCAGCGCGGCGAGCTCGGCGGATACTGGGACCTGGGACTGACCTACTGGGAAGAGGGTGATGCAGCGCCTGACCGCTATTCGATATCCTTCAGCCCGGTGTTCGTCTATCGATTCAACACCGATGGCTTCACCCCATTCATCGAAGCAGGCATCGGTGCTGCCGCATTCAGCGGCACTCATGTCGGCGATCGAGACCTTGGATCACGCCTTGCATTCGAAGATCGGATCGGCGCCGGCGTCGAGTTCGCTGTTCATCACGTCATCGGGATACGCGCTATGCACTACTCGAATGCCGATCTAGCGAGCCCTAATGAAGGAATCGAATCATACAGCCTGTATTATCGCTATTCGTTTTGAAAAACAATCAAAACATTCAAGCCGGGCGACTGAAGCGTCGAACTACCAATAAATAGCGAGACCAAAGTGGACGAACTGCAAGCCGAGGTTGAGCCGATGCTTGCGGTTCTTCCAGGCCATCGATATTTCCCCACCAAGCAAAGGTGCGTCGAACGTCTGCGGCGCGAGCCTTACATGCTCTGAAATGAGGCCCGCGTGCTGGCGTCAGCGAACGGCTCCCGGGATGTCGTGCGCAAAGGACTCGGCGCCGAACGCGGAAACGGCGAAATCAAGAAAGCTCCTGAGCTTCGGCGTGAGGCGTCGGTCAGGGGCATACAGCACGTGCATCGGCCGCGACGGTGCTTGGTAGGCTGGCAACAAACGCACCAAGCGACCATCGGCCAGCGCGCTGCCGACCAGTTCCAGCGGCTGCAGCAGGATGCCCATGCCGGCAAGCGCAGCGCAGAGCAAGGGCTCACCATGGTCGACCATCAGCCGGGCAGGCACCGGCACGACGACACGCCCGTCCGGCCCGTCGAAGGACCAGTGGGTGCGCAGCTCCGTATGGGCGAAGCCCAGGCAGTCGTGCTGCTGCAAGTCCCATGGCGTGAGCAGAGGCGGCCGGCCCTCGAGATAGCTGGGTGCTGCGCACAGCACCAGGCGATAGGGTGCCAGGGGTCGAGCGACCAGGCCGCTATCGGACAGCTCCCCGACCCGGAAGACCACGTCGTAGCCCTCGTCGATCAGGTCCACCGCGCGATTGCTCAGGCTGAGCTCCACCTCCACTTGCGGGTAGCGCTGCATGTACTCGGGCAGGCGCTCGGCCAGCGTCCGCATGCCGAAGCTCACCGGGGCATTGATGCGCAACCTCCCCGTAGGCGAGGCGCGCGTCTCGGCCGCCATGCTCTCGGCCACTTCGACTTCGGCGAGGATGATCTTGGAGCGCTCGTAGAAAGCCTGGCCGAAGTCCGTCACGCTTTGGCGTCGCGTGGTGCGGTTGATAAGACGCACCCCCAAGCGTTGCTCGATCAGCCGAACGTGCTTCCCCACCAGCTGCGGCGACATCTGCAGCGCCTCGGCGGCTGCGCTGAACGAACCGAGATCCACGGCTTTGACGAACACCGCCATACTGGTCAGTCGATCCATTGGAAACATTTCGTTTGTAATGAACAATCATTTTAGTCATTTACCAATAATTGGATCAAATCTACTCTGAGCTTGCCGAACCGAAGTTTCTGAACTCAAGCGTCTGAACAACCCAATATGCGAGGTTTCCCATGAAGATCGCAGTGATTGGAACCGGCAACATCGGTGCAGCCTACGCGCGCGCGCTGGCGCAAGCGAAATTCGACGTCGCGATCGGTGATCGCGATCCGAGCAAGGCGGCGGCCCTGGCGCATGAGATTGGCCCACAGGTGGAAGGCGGCGGTATCGTCGCCGCGTTCAAGCTCGCCGATACGGTGATCCTGGCGCTGCCGCACCAAGCCGTCGCCGCAGTGCTGGCCGAGGCCGGCGATCTGACCGCCAAGGTGCTGATCGATGTGAGCAATCCGGTCAGTGAGGACTTCAAGGACCTGGTGGTGGGCCTGACCACTTCAGCGGCGGAACGAACCCAGGCCGCCGCCCCGACCGCGCGAGTGGTCAAAGCATTCAATACGATCTTCGCCGACCTGATTCCGGCCGAGGCTCGCGACGGCAGGCAGTTGCAGGTGTTCGTCGCCGGCGACGATGCCGCCGCCACCGCGCAGGTGCGTGAACTGGCGCAAGCGTTGGGATTCGTCGCGGTCGATGCCGGGCCGCTGCGCAACAGCCGCTTCCTCGAGCCGATCGGAATGATGAACATCCAGTTCGGCTTCTTCCTCGGCGCCGGCCCGACCACCGCACCGTCCTGGGCACATGCCTGAACCGTCATCCGGGCTCGCCGGCGAGCCCACTCCTTGCAGGACTAAAGCCATGCTGCCACGACTGATACTCAGCCTGGGCCTGGGGGTTGCCCTCGCCTCCACCTCCGCCCTCGCCCTCGCCGCACCGGCGCTGCAGGTGCTCGGCAAGGACTACACCTTCCCCAACCGGATCGAGGGGCTGCCGCAGAAGCTTTCGGATTTCCCCGGCTTGCAGATCAACCGCTTCACCACCTCCGATGGCGTCGAGCTGGCCTACTGGGAGGCTGGCCAGGGCGAACCGCTGGTATTCATCCCGGGCTGGTCGGCCAACGGCGCTGAGTATTTCAACGTGCTTTACCTGCTGAGCAAGGACTATCACGTCTACGTGCTCGATCCGCGCAACCAGGGGCTGTCCCAGCGCGTCGAGCACGGCGGCCGTATCGCGCGCTTCGCCATGGACCTCAAGGAGTTCGGCGACCACCTGGGCCTCAAGAAGGCCGACTACGCCGGCTGGTCGATGGGCGCCGCGGTGCTGTGGAGCTACATCGACCTGTTCGGGACCGATGACATCAGCAAGGCGGTATTCGTCGACGAGCCCATTTCGATCTACGCCCACGAGGACTGGAGCGAACAGGAGCGCCTGGACGCCGGCGGCACGACCACCTCTCCAGAACGCATGGTCGCGGGCTTCACCCAGGGCGCGCCGCTCAACACCCTGATCACCGACCTGCTGCCAATGCAGCGCTCGCAGGCGATGGACTCGCCCTACTATGCGAACTCCGAGGCGTTCGCCAACACCTTCATCGAGAACGACCCCCAGGCGGTAGGGCGAGTGCTGTTCGACCACATCACCAACGACTGGCGCGACGTCATCCGGCACAAGATCGACGTGCCGGTGGCGATCTTCAGCGGTGAGGTCAGCAACAACCTGCCCAGCCAGCGATGGATGCAAAAGACCATTCCTGGCTCGAAACTCTTCGTCTACTCTGAGGCTGAACAGGGCGACCACTTCCTGATGTTCAAGAATCCAGTCAAGTTCACTACCGATCTGCGCACTTTCTTGCAGGAAGCGCCCTGAGATGGACCGAGGTGCCAGGACAGCGTTGCCAGGGAAGGCGATGAGACGCCTGCGCCCTTGGTTTGACCATACCGAGCTCCGGCTCGAACCCTCGAGCCACATCGAGGTGAACGTGACGGCGACTGCGATTGCCCGAAACGTACATCGACGCCCCACCCAACCCAGCGTTACCACATCATCGGGAGAAATACGCCATGCCAGTCGTCCGTGTCAGTTGGTTCGAAGGTAAAGACGCGAAAGCCAAACAGGCCGTCGCTGCCGAGATCACCGAGAGCATCGTCAAGAACACCGGAACCGATCCCAACTACATCTACGTCATCTTCGAGGATGTCAAACCTTCCGATTGGGCGGGCGCGGGCAAGCTGTTCGGCGAGGATCCCGAATCGGCCTGACTTGACGCCCTGAACACGGCGCACGCTGGAGCGCCGTGCCGCGCCCGACCGCCATCTGACAGTGGCGGTCGGGCGCGGCTTTGCTCTCCCCATAATGAAACCGAGATCCTCCATCCATAGGCAGCACCCGGCAGATTGGGCGCTCGGATCGATCCTCGAGGAGACGGGCGCTCGTTCGCCAATGGTTAAATCATAGGGCCTGGCAAGATGAATGAAGCGGTAACCGAAGCACAGCACTCATTCGATGGAAAACGCTACGTCGCGGTCATATTCGCGCTGGCGATGGGTGGATTCGTCATCGGGCTCAGTGAGTTCTCGATCATGGGCCTGATGCCGAACGTCGCCAGCGACTTCAATGTCACGGAGCAATCCGTGGGCCATCTGATCAGCGCCTATGCGCTCGGCGTCGTGGTCGGCGCTCCGACTTTTGCGATTCTCGGAGGACGTCTGAGACGCAAAACGATGCTGATGGCGCTGATGAGCGCGTACGCCATCGCCAATCTCTTCAGCGGCCTGGCCGGCAGCTACCACTGGATGCTGGTCTTCAGGTTCATTTCCGGCCTCCCCCATGGCGCATTCTTCGGCGTGGCGGCCCTGGTCGCCGCATCGGTCGCCCGGCCCGGTCAGCGCGGCGCAGCCGTGGCACGGGTGATGATGGGAATCACGCTCGCGCTGCTGGTGGGAAACCCCTTGGCGGTCAGCCTGGGACAGACCCTGAGCTGGCGGTACGCCTTCGTCGCGGTCACGGTCGGTGCGCTGATCACCGTCGCCTTGGTGGCAGTGGCGCTTCCGACTGATCGAAAGGAAAAGCCCACCAGTCCACTGACCGAGCTTCGAGATTTCAACACAGCGCCGGTCTGGCTCGCACTGCTCGTCGGCGCGGTCGGCTTCGCGGGGATGTTTTGCGTGTTCAGCTACCTCGCACCGACGATGCTGAATACCACCCGGGTCGGCGCCAACTGGATTCCCTTCGGGGTGGCCGCGTTCGGCGTCGGCTCGCTGATCGGAGCGCAACTCGGAGGATGGCTGTTCGACCGGTTCCAAAGCCAGGCGGTCGCCATCAGCCTGATTGGCGCGCTCGTCGTGCTACTGATCTATCCCCTGGCCGCCACTTCGAGCCTGACCATCATCCCTGCCGTGTTGCTGCTGGGGACGATGGGCACCCTCGCCCCGATCATGCAGATCCACCTGATGGATGTGGCCAAAGGCGCCCAGACCCTGGCGGCGGCTTCCAACCAGGCGGCATTCAACATTGCGAATGCGCTGGGCCCATGGGCGGGAGGCGTGGCCATCACGGCGGGCCTGCCATGGGAATCGACCGGCTTCGTCGGTGCCGCCCTGGCGCTGGCCGCATTGATCATCTGGTGGATGGCGCCACGCCGGTTCAAGCGACATGGCCATCCATGACGGAGGGGACTCGCGCCCTGGCGAGCGTCTGCCGCCGCAGGTCAGGCGCTGAGGCTAACGCGCCGCGGTTCAAGCCAAGGCGCCTCGCTGCGCATACTCCATGAGCCGATCGATCACATAGCGGATCCTCGGCGCGTGCGTCGCCTGCTGGACCCAGAGTATGCTCACGTCAACCATCACGCCCGAATACGCCTCGAGCACGGGGACGAGAAGCCCCTGCTCGATATTGGGCCTGACCAGAGGAATCGGCATCTGGCACAGCCCGAACCCGGCCACGGCGGTCTGCACGATCGACTCCCCGTCGCTCAGCTGATAAGTGGCCGGCGGCGTGATGCATGTGTCGCGCCCCCCTTGCCGCACGGTCCAATGCTGCGGAGGCCCGTGGGTCGTCCCGACGATGCAGCGGTGTCCGTTGAGATCGGAAGGGTTCATCGGGATACCATGGGCTTTCAGATAGCTGGGAGAGGCGCAGATCACCCGCTCGAGGCTGGTCAATTTCCGCGCGATCAACTGACCGCTGTCCGGAACTTCGCCGAACCGGATCGCGAGATCCGCCTCATCACGCATCAAATCGACCGTTGCATCGTTGAAGCTCATGGTCAGAGCCAGCTCCGGATGCGGCGCTGCTATCTCGAGCAGGATGGGCAGCAGCACGCTCTTGCCGAAGGCCATGGGCATGTCGATGTACACCCGCCCCCGCAGCACCTCGTCGTAAGGCATGATCTGCGCCTCCGCCGCCGCTATCCCATCCAGCGCCGCGGCGCATGCCTGGAAGTACGCCTCGCCGTCATGCGTCAGCTGAAGACGCCGCGTGGTCCGGCGGATGAGTATCACGCCTAGGCGTCGCTCGAGACGGCTGACGCTTTTCCCTACCGCCGACTTGGTGACCCCAAGGCGTTCGGCCGCCAAGGTGAAACTGCCGGCCCGCACCACGGCAACGAACGCGCCGATGCCTGAGAGTGAATCCGGAACCCCCGCTTGCCCAGTCATGCGCGCACACCGATAGTGGAATTTATGTCTATCAATTATAGACCAAACGCCAGTTTATCGACCTCCTGACAACAAATAGAATCGGAGAGTTTCACCAAAGGGTGAGAAACCCCGAGTAGGGCCGGCGCCCCGGCACTGGTTGGGCCAGGATCGAGCGCCGACTCGCCTTGCCTTCATCCGCCCTTGATCAATATGAGGAAAACCCATGAACAACGCCGTTTACATGGTATTCGAGCTGGCCCCTAAGCCTGGCCGGCTCGAGGAGTTCAAGCAGATGGTGGCCGAAGCGGTGGTCGCTGCCCGCACCGAACCCACTACCCTGGCCTACGAATACAGCATCAACGCCGACGAAAGCGCCGTTCACATCTTCGAGCACTACCGTGACTCGGCGTCGGTCGTGTCCCACGTCGACGAGACGTTCGCGCCGTTCGGCGAACGCTTCATCTCGTTGGTCGATGTGACGCGGCTAACGGTATACGGCGAACCCGATGCCGCCGCCCGAGCCAGGCTGGATGGATTCGGTGCGGTCTACTTCAAGCCCTTCGAAGGTTTCTTCCGCTAACCGTCGGTCGAGAAAAGATCGACTCCCATGTGCCGGCTCATCATGACTCGGCACTTTCATCACCCAAAGAGAGGGATTGAACATGCCTGTAGTACGCGTCAGTTGGTTCGAAGGCAAAGATGCGAAAGCCAAGCAAGCCGTCGCTGCCGAAATCACCGAGAGCATCGTCAAGAACACCGGCACCGATCCGAACTACATCTACGTGATCTTCGAAGATGTCGCCCCTTCGGACTGGGCCGGCGCCGGCAAGCTCTTCGGCAACGATTCTTCGGACGGTAGCTGAGCGGCCGTCACCGCTTCAGGAGGGATGTGCATTCTGCGAGTTGATCACTATCGGCGGTATCAATAATCAAGGGATCGAAAATGTCAGGGGAAAGAAACAAGAGTCCATCCGGTGCGTCACGCAAGTGCTCGCAAACGGCTCTGCTCGTGTTTGGCGGCCTGCTGTCGTTGGTCGGCGTCGCACTGGCCGCGGGCGGCATGCAATTGGTCATATTGGGCGGATCCTGGTACTACCTGATCGCCGGTGTGGCGATGGCGGTGTCCGGTTTCCTCTACCTGCGGCGCAAGCCCGCCGGCGCCTGGCTGTATGCCTTGGTCTTCGTCGGCACCGTGCTGTGGGCGCTATGGGAGGTCGGCCTGAGCTTCTGGCCGCTGGTACCGCGTCTGGCGCCGATGCTGGTGCTGGCGCTGATCGCCTCCCTGCTGCTGCCCCCCTTGCTCGGCGGCAGCGGGCGCGGCGTGTCGCGCGGCCTTTCAGCCGCCCTGGTGCTGGTCCTCGTCGCTGGCGGGGTTGGCATGTTCGTTCCCCACGGGGTGATCAGCAATGGCGGCATCGGTTCGCTGGCGGACAGCGGCGAGCCGGAATCTTCGGATCCGGCGGCATGGCAGTACTACGGCCGCACGCCGAACGGAACCCGCTTCGTCCCCGAGACCCAGATCAACCGTGACAACGTCGAAGGCCTTGAAGTCGCCTGGACCTTCCGCACCGGCGATCCCGCCAATCCCTTCTCGGAAAACCAGAACACGCCGATCCAGATCGACGACACCCTCTACCTGTGCACACCGATGAACAAGGTGTTCGCACTGGACGCGGATACCGGCGAAGAAAAATGGAGCTTCGATCCGCAGGCGCCAGACACTCACACCTGGAACCGCTGTCGCGGCGTGGGCTACTACGAGCCGGGCGCGGTCACCAACTCCCTGCTGGAGAGTGCGGACACCGATAGCGTCGATGACGCCGCGGCACCTGCGCTTTTGGAAACTGCCGCTGCACAGCCGGCTGCGGCGAACGCCTGCCGCCGCCGCATCGTCCTGACCACGATCGACGCACGCCTGATCGAGCTCGACGCCGATACCGGCGAGCTGTGCGAAGACTTCGGCCAGGGCGGCACCGTCGATCTCAAAGTCGGCATGGGAGAGATCAAGCCGGCCTACTACTTCCCGACCTCGATGCCCACCGTGGTCCAGGACCTGGTGATCGTCGGCGGCTGGGTATTCGACGGCCGTTCGGTCGACGAGCCCTCCGGCGTGGTCCGCGCTTTCAATGCGAACTCCGGCGAACTGGTCTGGGCTTGGGATCTCGGCAACCCAGCGATCACCAAGCTGCCACCCGAGGGCGACACCTACACCCGGGCGACCCCGAACGTGTGGTCCACACCGGCCTTCGATGAAGCGCTGGGCCTGATCTACCTGCCCACCGGCAACCAGCAGCCGGACTTCTGGGGTGCCCATCGCTCTCCAGCGGCCGATGAGTTCTCGTCATCCATCGTTGCCCTGGAGCTCGCCACCGGTCGCGTGCGCTGGAAGTTCCAGACCGCGCACCACGACCTCTGGGACTATGACGTGCCGGCGCAGCCTGCGCTCTACGAGCTGCCCGATGGTAACGGGGGCACCGTACCGGCGCTGATCCAGGTGACCAAGCGCGGGCAGATCTTCATGCTCGACCGGCGCGATGGCTCACCGCTGGCCGAGGTCGAGGAAAGGCCGGTACCGCAGGAGCACCAGGAAGGCGACTGGGTCAGTGCGACGCAGCCGTATTCGGTGGGCATGCCGTCCATCGGCACCGAGCCGCTGACCGAACAGGCGATGTGGGGCGCCACCTTCTTCGATCAACTCGCCTGCCGCATCGCCTTCCGCAAGCTGCGCTACGAAGGCGAATTCACCGCGCCGACCACTGAGCCCAGCCTGCTGTATCCGGGCTACTATGGCGGGATGAACTGGGGCAGCGTCTCGATCAACGAGAACGAAGGCTACATGTTCATCAACGACATCCGTATGCCTCAGATCGTCAAGCTGATCCCGCGCGAAGGACTGGACGAGTCCCAGATGCCTGCCGGCCACGGCGTCGGTAGCGTCTACCCGATGGAAGGAACCCCCTTCGTGGTCGACCATGCATCGCTCTCCTCGCCGCTCGGCATTCCCTGCCATGCGCCACCGTGGGGGACTTTCTCGATGATCGACCTCAACACGCGTGCGCTGGTCTGGCAGCGCCCGGCCGGTACGGTCGAGGACGCAGTGGTGAACGGCATCAAGGCGAGCGTACCCGTCCCGCTCGGTATGCCGACCCTCGGAGGCGCGGTGAACACCGCCTCGGGCCTGGTGTTCTACGCCGGCACCCAGGACTACTACCTGCGTGCGCTGGACATCGAAACCGGCGAGGAGCTGTGGAAAGGCCGGCTGCCGGTCGGCGCACAGGCCACGCCGATGACCTACGTATCGCCGGCGAGCGGCCGCCAGTACGTGGTCGTTTCGGCCGGCGGCGCGCGGCAATCACCGGATCGCGGCGACTACGTCATCGCTTACGCACTGCCGGATGACGCCGACAGCGCCACTCCCTGACCGACCCGACGAGGTCACCGGAAGCAAAACTACCAGGGGCGCCGAAAGGCGTCCCAGGTCGTTTTCGATATCGGCAACGACAGCCAACTCTCGCCGCCTGAGCCGGTATTGCACGCGCTATCGCGCGACAAACTGCTGACAAAGTATTTGAAAATGCCACGATGGTTTCCAGCCGCCTCCGAGAGCGCGCTGGCCGGCAATCGATTGCACCGGGGTTTGCGACATGGATGTCGCAAAAGGCGCGCCCGGACAGGGACGTCCATGCGCGCCGACCCGAGGGCAAGCGATTGATCGGCCAGGGTTTCGCGATCTCGTGGCGGCGCGCCCCCCTTTCAGGGGGAGCGCGAGGGGACCGCCCCTCGCATCTAAGCGAGCAAGAGGTGCGTTAGGACCCAAACGGTTCTCGACTCGCCAGGATCGAGAGCGTCGCTGGGTCAAAAGGGGTTTGTCATTAATCTCACGCGCTATCGCGCGATCACTTCAGCGCCGTATCGGCGCGAAGCTTCAGCTCCTTGGGAACCGGGTGCCCACACTCGGTGAGGAACTGGGCGAGTGCGAAGTAGAGAGCACGGAGTTCGGACGAAGCGTCGTCCTCGCGGTGGCAGAAGATGATCGGCGAAGCGATGTGCTCGACCAAGGGCCGATAGGCAACCCCAGGCGAGGTCACCAGGCGCGCGGACGCGGGTACGATCGATACCCCCGTCCCCGCGGCGATCAGGATCAGGGCGGTGTCGTACTGGTCGATCTCGATGGTCCGCGACAGCGTGACCCCACGACTTTCGAACTGCGCCAGCACGTGATCGGCCAGGCTGGGGCGTGGGTTGCTGGCATAGACGATGAAGGGTTCGTCTTTCAGCGCCGCCAGCGGCATCGCCTCCTCCAGCGTCGCCAGCGGATGATCGCTCGGCAATGCCACCACCATGGGCTCTTCGCGCAGCACGATCCGCCGGATTCCTTCGGCAGGCACCTCTACCCGACTGATACCCGCATCGATCCGCCCGGTGCGCAGGGCGTCCACCTGCTCCAAGCTGTTCAGCTCAAGGATCCGCGCCTCGACGCCAGGCAGCACACGCCGATACTCGCGGATGATGCTAGCCAGGCTGCTGTGGAAGTTGGCCGGCACCACACCGAAGTTGAACACCGCCCGCTCATCGCTGAGCAAACGGCGCATGCTGGTCACCATCGCCTCGGTCTTCTGCAGCACTTGCACCGCTTGGTCGTAAAGCAACCGGCCGGCCGGGGTCAGCACCAGCGGTCGCGAGTCCCGGTCCAGCAGCGGCGCACCCACCTCGGCTTCGAGTTCCTGGACGCGCTGGCTCAACGGGGGCTGCGCCATGCGCAACTCCTCGGCTGCACGCGTGAAGCTGCCAAGGCGCGCCACCGTGACGAAATAACGAAGTCGTTTGAGGTCCATTTTCATATCGGTAAAGGTATAATCAAAGCCAATCCGCGCTACCTGCGCGGACGACGCGACCCAATCCATATCAAATCGATATGAACCCTATCAAAACGGTGGTTCTGCCAGCAACCGCTCGTCTTTATACTACTTGGTCGCATCTCGCCAGAACGCGCGTAAAGCGCTCATCTCCGAAGGGGTCTATCCAGATGCCACCACAGGCCTATCGACGGCTATCCATCATCGCTGCGCTGCTCCAGGTATCGCGCCAAGGACGATGTCCCGCAGGCGCAGCGCTCGAGGCAGCCCAATCATCGCAGCGAACGTGAACCTCGGCCCTCCTGCGCCAGCGCTGGAATCAAGCACGAATCGAGTGGTCCAACATCACCAGTAGCTGGAGCGGATCCAGCTTTGCGATCAACGCCTGGATATCCGCTACATCACTGCCGAACTCATCCAGCGCATCATCGATGCTGCCTGAGCGCTCCCTAGTGACCACGATCCCATCCACCATCCAGCAAAGAGAAGTACATGCAAACCGAACTAGTCATCGACAACCTCTCCCGTCCAGCCGAGCACGGCGCCACCTTCGAACGGCGTCATGCGATCAGCCAGGAGCTGGTGACCACCGCCGCCGCCGCCTCGGTCAACGATGCGCTCGCGGCGGCCGAATCGGCGGCCAAGGCGTTCGCATCCTGGTCGACCAGCGGCCCGACCACGCGGCGCACCTTGCTGCTCAAGGCGGCCGACCTGCTCGAACAGAAGCTGCCGGAGTTCTGCGAGGTCATGGCGGCTGAGGTCGGCGCGCCGGAACTCTGGGCCAGATTCAACGTCTTGGGCTCCGCCGCGCTGTTCCGCGAGGCCGCCGGACTGGCGACGCAGATCCAAGGCGAGACGCTGCCGACCGACAAGCCCGGCTCGCTGTCACTCACCGTCCGCCAGGCGGCCGGCGTGGTGCTGAGCATCGTGCCGTGGAACGGGCCGGTGCTGCTCGGCGCGCGCGCCATCGCCTACCCGCTGGTCTGCGGCAACCCGGTGATTCTCAAGGCCTCGGAGAACAGCCCGCGCACTCATGCCCTGCTGGCCTCCTGCCTGTACGAGGCCGGCCTGCCGGCCGGCGTGCTGAACTTCCTGACCACCTCGCCTGAAGGCTCGGCCGCGGTGACCGAAGCGCTGATCGCCCACCCAGCCGTGCGCCGGATCAACTTCACCGGCTCGACCCGCGTAGGCCGCATCATCGCCGAGACCTCGGCACGCCATCTGAAACGCTGCCTGCTCGAACTGGGCGGCAAGGCACCGTTCGTGGTACTGGATGACGCCGATCTGGACGGCGCAGTGAATGCAGCGATGTTCGGCGCCTTCCTCTACCAGGGCCAGATTTGCATGTCCACCGAGCGTTTCGTGGTCGACGAAAAGGTCGCCGACGCCTTCGTCGAGCGCTTCGCCGCACGCGCCCGGGACCTGAAGGTGGGCGACCTGACCAATCCCGATCGGTACGCGCTTGGCCCGATGGTCAACTCAGGCTCGGGCGAGCGGCTCAACCACATGCTCCAGGATGCGGTGGACAAAGGCGCCAAGATCGTCGCCGGCGGCAACGCGCAGGGCGCGGCGATGGACGCCACCATCGTCGACCACGTCAAGCCAGGCATGATCATCTACGGCGAAGAGACCTTCGGCCCGGTCACCACCATCGTGCGGGTGCGTGACACTGAAGAGGCCGTGCGCGTGGCCAACGACTCCGAGTACGGTTTGTCGGCGGCGGTATTCGGCAGCAACCTCACCCGCGCCATCTCCGTGGCTTCGCGTATCCAGGCGGGCTGCGTGCACGTCAACGGTGCCACGGTGCAAAACGAGGCGCAGGCGCCCTACGGCGGGATGAAGAACAGCGGCTATGGTCGCTTCGACGGCCGCGCGGTCATCGATGAGTTCACCGAGATCAAGTGGATCACGCTCGAGGATCCCGCCCAGCCTTATCCGTTCTGAACGACGCCATCTGCGTCCAACACCACCGCTTGCTCATCACCGATGGGCAAGCGGTTTTTTTTCGCGTTGGTCACCGCCACAGGGCGAAACGGCCCGAATCAAAGACCGCTGATCATACGGACGGGGTGGTTGATCCACATACCCCCCGGGAGTATCATCATATACTCCCCTACAGTATCCAGGAGCAACCCATGCCAAGCACCGCGCAAGAGAAGCGACGTGTCCTGGCTCGCGTGCGCCGCGTGCGCGGTCAGCTAGATTCACTAGAGCGTGCGCTGGAGGAAGGGGCCGAATGCGGCCCGGTGCTCCAGCAGATCGCAGCCGTGCGCGGTGCAATCAATGGGTTGATGGCCGGCGTGCTGGAGAGCCACCTGCGGGAAGAGTTCGGTCATCTCGCAGAGCCCGACGCAGCGCAGCAGAAGTCCATCGACGATGTCGTCTCCCTGGTGCGCTCCTATCTTCGCTGACGCACCTTCAATCACTTCTTCCACAAGAGGGCCTACCATGAAATCTCGCGCAGCCGTTGCATTCGAAGCTGGCAAGCCGTTGGAAATCGTCGAGATCGACGTCGCCCCGCCGCAGAAGGGCGAGGTGCTGATCAAGGTCACCCATACCGGCGTTTGCCACACCGACGCCTTCACCCTGTCCGGAGATGACCCCGAGGGCGTATTCCCCGCCGTACTGGGCCACGAAGGCGCAGGGGTAGTGGTCGAAGTCGGCGAAGGCGTCACCAGCGTCAAGCCCGGCGATCACGTCATCCCCCTCTACACCGCCGAGTGCGGCGAGTGTCTGTTCTGCAAATCAGGCAAGACCAATCTTTGCGTGGCCGTGCGCGCCACCCAAGGCAAGGGACTGATGCCGGACGGCACCACCCGGTTTTCCTATAACGGACAACCCATCTACCACTACATGGGCTGCTCCACCTTCAGCGAATACACCGTCGTCGCCGAGGTCTCGCTGGCCAAGATCAGCCCCGAGGCCAACCCGGAGCATGTCTGCCTGCTGGGCTGCGGCGTGACCACCGGGATCGGTGCGGTGCACAACACCGCCAAGGTGCAAGAAGGTGATTCGGTCGCCGTGTTCGGCCTCGGCGGCATCGGCCTGGCGGTCATCCAGGGCGCGCGCCAAGCCAAGGCCGGGCGGATCATCGCCATCGATACCAACCCGTCGAAGTTCGACCTCGCCCGTAGCTTCGGCGCGACCGACTGCATCAATCCCAAGGACTTCGACAAGCCCATCCAGGAAGTCATCATCGAGATGACCGGCTGGGGCGTCGATCACTCCTTCGAGTGCATCGGCAACGTCAACGTGATGCGCGCCGCGCTCGAGTGCGCCCATCGCGGCTGGGGTCAGTCGGTGGTGATCGGCGTCGCCGGCGCCGGCCAGGAAATCAGCACCCGCCCGTTCCAGCTCGTCACCGGCCGCCGCTGGCTCGGCTCGGCCTTCGGCGGCGTCAAAGGCCGCACCCAGCTGCCGGGCATGGTCGAGGATGCGATGAAAGGCGAGATCGACCTCGCTCCCTTCGTCACCCACACCATGCCGCTGGAACAGATCAATGAAGCCTTCGAGCTGATGCACGCAGGCAAATCGATCCGCTCCGTCGTCCACTACTAGAAGTCATCACTCGTCCATGGCGCGGTGCAGACCGCGCCCTACTACCGGGACATCATCATGAATCCGATCAGCATCCACCCCAGCGTGGACAACGGCATCGCCGCCGAGCAGCCGGGCTTCGCCGGGGGCGTCCTGCAATGCCTCTGCGACAGCGACAAAGTCGAGGTCAAAGTCGAGTCCCAGACCCAGCACAACCACGCCTGCGGCTGCACCAAGTGCTGGAAACCGCAAGGCGCGCTGTTCGCCGTGGTCGCCGTCGCACCGCGCGACAAAGTCAGCGTCGTCGCCCACGGCGAGAAGCTCGAGATCGTCGATGAAAGCGCCACCATCCAGCGCCATGCCTGCCGGGAGTGCGGCGCACACCTGTTCGGTCGCATCGAGAACAAAGACCACGCCTTCTATGGCCTGGACTTCGTCCATACCGAGCTGTCGCCACAAACCGGCTGGGCGGCGCCGGGATTCGCCGCCTTCGTGTCGTCTCTGATCGAAGGCGGTACGCCGCCGTCGCGCATGCCCGCGATCCGCGAGCATTTGCAAAAGCTGGGCCTTGCGCCCTACGACAGCCTCTCGCCCACGCTGATGGATGCGCTGGCCATCCATGCGGCCAAGCAAAAAGGCACCTACCGCGAAGCATGAGCCAAGCACGCCATTCGTCCGGGAATGCCCCGGACGAATGGTTCAGGCTACAGACAGCATCGCGCAAGCGCCCGCCCCGGGGCGGACCATCGCCTCAATCGCCGGCTATCGCTGCGGCCCAGCCCGGATGCGACGCCAAGCGCTGGTCGATGGCACGCATCGCCGCCAGGCTGCGGCGAAGCTTCAAGTAGATATCGCCGCCATAGTCCCAGCCCAAGACCCCTATGCTGCCGCTGTAGCCGATCCGGTCCAGCGCCGCGACGACGGCGAAATTATCGAGCTCGCCCCGGTCCGGCGGCTCCATGGTCGCCACCTGTCCCCACCCCAGCGGCGACATCGCGCTGCCCGACAGCACCACCTGCATCAGCCACGGCTCGATCGCGGCCAGACGCTCTTCGAGGCGTCCTTCCTGGCTTGCGAACCAGTGATAGCCATTGAACGAAGCGCCCAGGCGCGGGTGGTCGAAGTGCTCGCACAGGCGCACCACCTGCGAGGTGGTCTGGGTAACGTGGCGCAGGTGTGGGTACAGCGCGATACGCAGGCCACGCCGCTCGGCGATCGGCAGCAGCGATTCGATCATGTCGATGATCGCCCCGGCGCCGTTGATCGAGGTCTGCACCGCCAGCTCGATCAGCTCCACGCCTTCTACGCGCTCGACGATACGGCGCAGCAGCGCATCATTGCGGCCTTCATGCAGCACCAGGTACAACGCCGCCACATCCAGGCCATGGCGCTGCTTGACCGAGGGCAGAAGCGTAAGGTCGGTGAGCGGCTGTCCGCTCCAGGCCGAGACGGTGATGCCATCGTAGCCGAGCTCGGCGAGCATTTCGCACTGCGACTGGAAGGCGTAGACGCCCATCGAGCTGTAGAAGAACGAATCCAGTGCGTGAATCGGGTGAGCCATGACCATCGTTCCTCGGCTAGTTGGGGAGTTCAGTCATGATCGCCCAGTCGGGATGCGCCACCAGCCGCCGCTCCATCGAACGGAACGCGCTCATCGAGCGAACCAGGTTGCCGTAGACGTCGCCGCCCATGCTCTCCCAGCCCATTACGCCGTAGCGGCCGGCAAAGCCCCGGCGGCTCAGCGCGCCGAGCAGGACGAAATTGTCCATCTCGCCCTCGTCCAGCGGCTCGATGGTGGCAACGCCTCCCCAGCCCAGCGGCGACATGCGACAGCCTGCGATATTGACCTGGCGCAGCCATGGCCAGAGCGCGTCGAGACGCTGCTCGAGCGCCCCCTCCTGGGTGGCGTACCAGTGGTAGCCATTGAACACGATGCCCAGGCGCGGATGGTCGAAGTAGCGGCAGAGCTCCACCGCTTCAGAGGTGGTCTGCATGCCATAGCGCACGTGCGGGTAGAGCGCGATATCGATACCGCGGCGCTCGGCGATCGGCAGCAGGCGCTCGAGCATCCGACGATCGCCGTCTTCGACCTTGTCACCGGAGTGCAGCGCCAGCTCGATGCTGGTGCAGCCTTCGAGCGACTCGAAGATCCCGGTGACGAACGACTCGAGCCCTGGGCGATGAATCAAATAGAGCGCACCCACGTCGAGCCCCCATTGCGCCTTCACCCGCGGCAGCTGATCCAGCTCTTTGCTCCAGGCCGAGACGGTGATGCCCTGGTAGCCGAGCTCGGCGAGCATCTCGCACTGCACGGCCAGCGGATAGGTGCCGAGCTTGGTCTGGAAGATGAAATCCATGTGGTGCAGCGGATGGTTCATGACTGGTCTTCCGAGCTGTCTTGCTGCGGCTTCAGACTAGGAAACACCGGCAGCAGGTATTCGCCCAGTTCGTCGATCACCTCCCGAGCCGGGCGGCGCTGGGGCTTGAAGTGCAGCCCGACGTGCGACACGCCCTGCTCCTGCTGGCGCAGCCACAGCTCGCGCAGGGCGTTGCGCCCGCCCCTCAGCACCCGGCCGGGCTGGATCGGCATGTTCGGATCGCGATCGAGGTCGAACAGCGTGCCGTAGCCATACGGCTTGAACACGCCCGGTTCGCTGACCGCGCGCCACTGCGCGAGGATCTGCGGGATCCTCAGCGGATCGGCGATGTAGGATATGATCCCGTCGGTGTTGCGCGCCGTCCATTCCAGCGTCTGGCCTGCGTGACCGATGACGATGCTGGGCAGACGCGGCGCGGCCGGCTTCGGCACCAGGTCCAGGCCACCGTCGAGACGACCATAGAAGCGCGACGCATGGACCGGCCAGGCACGCTCGGTGGCCGCGCGGATCATCTCCAGCGCATCGCGAAAGCGCTCGGCGCGGTTGTCGAAGTCGACTCCGAAGGCCGGGTACTCGACCGGGCGGTCACCGGTCGCAAGGCCGAGCAGGAAACGCCCGCCCAGCAGCTGGTCGATCGTCGCCGCCTGCTTGGCCACGATCAGCGGGTCGCGCAGCGGCAGCACGATGCCGGCCGTGCCGATCGCGATCCGCCGGGTGATGGCGGCGAGAAATCCCGCATAGACCAGGGGATCGAGCACCTGGCCGACATCGCCGAAATAAGGGTCATAAAAAGGCACGTCGCGCAGCCACAGCGCGGCAAAGCCGGCCGCGTCGACCTTTTGCGCCATCTCGGCATGGTCGGCCAGGGTCGGTCCGGGGCTATCGGGATAACTCTCGAGCGGCGCGATGAAGCCGAAGGTCAGGTGGCCGGGCTGGAATACCCGGGCATAGCCGGGATGCTGCGCAAGCTCCGACGGGAGCGCGCCCTGCGGATGGTTCTGGGTCATGGATATCTCGCCTGTAGGAGGGTCCAGGCATGCAACGGTGCGGCCCGAACGAAGACGATCAATCTAGCCCCCTGCATTCGAAAGAAAAATGGGCTAAATTTCCAAACATATCGGAATGAAACGCATCAATCGACCATGAACTACTTTGGCGCACTCGAGGCTTTCGTACAGGCGGCCGAAACCCGCAGCTTCACCCAGGCCGGGCGGCGGCTGGGCGTATCCTCGTCGGCGATCGGCCGCTCGGTGGCCCGGCTGGAGCAGGAGCTAGGCGCCCGGCTGTTCCACCGCTCCACCCGCGCCATCGCCCTCACCGCCGAAGGCGAGCTGTTCCTGTCGCGCTGCTACCGGATCTTCGCCGAATTCGACTTGGCCAAGAACGAGCTCAGCCGATCGACCCAAGAGCCGCGGGGCCGGCTGCGAATCAGCCTGCCCCAGTTGGGGGTGCACCTGATGCATCACCTGGCCTCGTTCCAGCAGCGTTTTCCCCACATCGAGCTGGAAATGGACTTCAGCGACAGGCTGGTCAATGTGATCGAGGAAGGCTTCGACGCGGTACTGCGGATCGGCGAGGTCGATGATTCGCGCTTGACCCTGCGCCGGCTGGGCGGCTACCGCCATCGGTTGATGGCAGCGCCGGACTACCTTTCCCGCCGGGGCACGCCGCGCCGGCCGAACGATCTGCTCGAGCACGCCTGCCTGCGCTACCGCTACCCGAGCAGCGGCAAACTCGCGCCGTGGCCGCTGCACGCGCACGGCGAGCCGCTCGATCTGGAACTGCCGCAGACAGCCATCACCAACTCCATCGACCCGTTACTGACCATGGCCGAGGCGGGCCTGGGCATCGCCCTGCTGCCGGATTTCATCGTCGCCGATGCGATCACCGCCAAGCGCTTGGCCGCGGTGCTCGACGACTACGTAAGCGACCAGCGCGATTTGTTCATCCTCTGGCCAGCCAGCCGACAGCCCCAGCCCAAGATCAAGGCACTGATCGATTTCATGGCCGCCCGGCTCAGCGGCGACCGATTGGGCGAAGAAGTCTGAACCGCCCTCGCCTCGCCCGACGACGCACTTTTGCGGCACGACCGGCCGCCTGAGGTTAGTATCCCGCCCGCCATGTCACTGCGCCCAGGGCGGCGTCTGCAGCGCATCCACCAGGAAATCCACCAGCCGGCGCACTTTCAGCGGTAGCTGCTTGCGCGTCGGGTAGACCGCGAAGATGCCCAGTTCCGCTGCGTGGAAATCAGGCATCAGTTCGACCAGCGCACCGCTGCGCAGGTCTTCATGGACCAGGAAATCAGGCTGCAGGACGATCCCTTGATGCGCCAGCGCCGCGGCCCGGCAGGTATCGCCGTTGTTGGCATGGATGCGCGAGCGCGTACGTACCGTCACCTCGCCGGCGGGCCCCTGGAAGCTCCACACATCGCGGGAAGACCAGTAGCTGTACGAGATCACGTCGTGCTGGGCGAGCTCGTGCGGATGGGTGGGAGCGCCGTGCTTGGCGAGATAGGCCGGCGAGGCGCACAGCACCACGCGCGTGCGGGCCAGCGGGCGGCTCACCAGGCTCGAGTCGGACAGCCGCGCGATGCGAATCACCAGGTCATAGCCCTCCTCGACCAGATCGACGACGCGGTCCGACAGCACGATGTCCAGGGTGACCTGCGGATTCTCCGCGGCGAAGCGTCCCCACAGCGCAGCCAGGTGCAGCGCGCCGAATGTCTGTGGCGCACCGATGCGTAGAGGCCCTTGCACCTGGAACGAACTGCACCCCACCTCGGCCTCGGCCTCCTGCACGGCCTGCAGGATCTCCTTGCAACGCTGGTAGTAGGCCTGGCCCTCGCTGGTCAGCGACAGGCGACGCGTCGTTCGTTGCAAAAGGCGCGTTCCCAGGTGCTGCTCCAGTTCGGCGACATGGCGCGATATCGCAGGCTTGGACAAGTCGGTTGGCTCCATGGCGCCGACGAAGCTGCCGGCCTCGACCACGGCAGTGAAGGTTTTCATCGCTTGCAGAAGATCCATAGTCTCTAAACTCGAAACAATTTGTGCATGATATGCATATTTATCTCGAAATGAATAACCAATAAAGTTCTCTCACACCAAGCGGCCTTGCAGAACACTGTGCAGTCGAATCTCCAAGCGCCGCGACTCAACCAAACTTCGAAGGACTTTCACCATGAACATCACTCTCGTTGGCGCAGGCAACATGGGCGCGGGTTTCGTCAAGCAGCTCACCGCAGCGGGCCACCAGGTACGAGTGACCGCACGCGACCCAGCCAAGGCCCAGGCCCTGGCCGACACCTACGCCGGCGCCACGGCCGTGTCGCCTGCCGAGGCACTGGGTGACTCGCAGGTCGTCATCGTCGCCACCGGCTATGCCGACGCCGTCCCCGCGCTGAAAGCGCTCGGCTCGCTCGAAGGCCGCATAGTGGTCGACATCACCAATCCGCTGACCGCCGACTTCATGGGCCTGACCCTGGGCTACGACACCTCCGCGGCCGAGGAGATCGCCAAGGCGCTGCCGGGAGCGAAAGTGGTCAAGGCATTCAATACCGTACTCGCCCAGGTGCTGGCCGAAGGACCCGTCTTCTCGGCAGGCCAGACCGTGCCGGTGTTCTACGCCGGCGACGACGAGCGCGCCAAGCAGACCGTGCATGCGCTGGCGGAAAGCATCGGCTTCCAGGCCGTCGACGCGGGCGGCCTGCACAACGCGCGCTACCTGGAGCCGGTGGCGGGCCTGAACATCTACTTCGCCTATGGCGCCGGGCAAGGCACGCAGATCGCGCCCACCTGGATCCATCGCGCCTGACATCGCTGTTGCCGATAGCGGGGCCAGCGCCCCGCTATCGCGCGAACGGTCATCACATCTCGATACGCTAGACACAAGGACACCGACATGAACGCAATCCTCTCACTGCCAGGCCGCATCGGTCTGTCGCTGATCTTCATCATTTCCGGCTGGGGCAAGATCGTCGGCTACGCCGCCACCCAGCAGTACATGGAAGCCATGGGCGTCCCCTCCGCGCTGCTGCCGCTGGTGATCCTGCTCGAACTGGGCGGCGGGCTGGCGATCGCCGCCGGTGCGTTCACCCGCTGGATCGCCCTGGTCCTCGCGGCCTTCTCGGTGCTGACCGCGTTGATCTTCCACGCCGACTTCGGCGACGCAGGCCAGGCGATCAACTTCTGGAAGAACGTGGGGATGGCCGGTGGCTTCCTCCTCCTGGCCGCCAACGGTGCAGGCGAGTTCAGCATCGATGCACTGCGCAACCGCCGCAGCGCCAAAGCGTCGTAATACGGAGGATAGGCTCTAAACGCGGGCGGCATGCCGCCCGCTCATCCTGGAGAACGCCCTATGTCTCGCATTCCCTCTTTGTTCGTTTCCCACGGCTCGCCGATGTTCGCGCTAGAGCCCGGTTTGCTCGGCCCCAACCTCCAGCGGCTCGGTGCCTCGCTGCCGGCGCTGACGGCGATCCTCGTGGTCTCGCCCCACTGGCAGACGCCGCAATTGCGCGTCTCCGCGGTGGCCAATCCACCGACCATCCATGACTTCGGCGGCTTCCCGCCGCCCCTGTACGAGCTCCACTACGAGCCGCCAGGCGCTGTGCAGCTCGCCGGAGACATCGTCGAAATGCTCGCCCGTGCAGGCTTGCCCGCCACGCTCGATACCCAGCGCGGGCTGGACCACGGCGCCTGGGTGCCGCTGCGATACCTGAAGCCCGATGCCGACATCCCGGTGCTGCAGGTTTCACTGCCGCGCGACATGGACACCGAAGGTGCCCAGCGCCTGGGCCGAGCCCTGGCGCCGCTGCGGGACGAAGGGGTACTGATCGTCGGCTCCGGCAGCCTGACCCACAACCTCTACGAGTTCCGCAGCCATATCCGCGATCCCGAATACGCCCAGGAGTTCGCCGACTGGGTCGCGACGGCGGTCGCGGCACATGACGACGAGTCGCTGGTCCACTACCGTGCCCGCGCCCCTCATGCGGCGCGCGCGCATCCCACCGAGGAGCACTACCTGCCGCTTCTGGTCGCAGCGGGCGCGAGCAGCGCGGACGACTCCCGCCGGCGGATCGAGGGAGGCATGACCTACGGCGTGCTGTCGATGGATTCATTCATCTTCGGACTCGACACCAACGACACGGAGAGAACACCATGAGCGACATCACTTGGTCGGCGCTGCGCACCGACCTGTCGCTGCCGTTTCGGACGATGACATCCGACACCGGGCCGGCGAAGCGGCTTTTGATCCTGCTCCACGGGGTGGGCGGCAACGAAACCAACCTCGCCCCGCTAGGCTCCGCCGTGGCGGGCGACACCCGGGTCATCCTGGCGCGCGGCCCTTTGTCCCTGGGGCCGACCCAGCATGCCTGGTTCCAGGTGTCGTTCGGCCCGCAGGGCCCGCGTCCGGACTTGGTGGCGGCCGAGAAAAGCCGCCAGCAGCTGGCGACGTTCATCGCCGAACTGCAGGCGGAGTACGCCGTCGCACCGTCCAAGACCATAGTGGCCGGCTTCAGCCAGGGCGGCATCATGAGCGCGAGCATCGGATTGACCCGCCCCGAACTGGTCGCAGGCTTCGGCATCCTTTCCGGGCGGATCCTTCCCGAAATCAGGCCCCAGGTCGCGGACCGCGCCGCCCTGGCCAAGGTGCAGGGGTTCATCGGCCATGGCCGGGAGGATACCAAGCTGGTGGTGGAATGGGCCCACCGCGCCGACGAGATGCTGACGGAGCTGGGCGTCACGCACGAAACCCGCCTGTACCCGGGCGATCACGGCATTGCGCCTGCCATGCAGCGAGACTTCCTCGCTTGGTTCGAACGACTGACCGCTTGATCTTCCACCGCTACCGCGGCAGGGCATCGCCGCGGTCTATCATTGGTGAAGATGCCGCGCCTCGAGTGGCAATCCATCGAGGGGCAGCGAACCTTCCCTATCCCCCTGTCTGGAAGACCCTGACATGAACATGACACGAGTGCTGCTGACGCTCTCGCTGGCGACAGCGACCTTGGCCAACATCGGGCAGAGCTCTGCCGCCACGCTATTGGTGGAACAAGGACTCGTCAGCGGTACCAGCCAGGGAGGCGTCGACGCTTACCTCGGCATTCCCTACGCCGCCCCGCCCGTCGGCCCCAACCGATGGCGGATGCCGTTGCCGCCGCATCCCTGGGAAGGCACGCGCCAGGCGACGGCCTTCGCCGACAGCTGCCAGCAGGAGCTGAGCGACGGCTTCGGCCCCTATACGTCCGAGTACATGACCCCAGGCCCGGTGAGCGAGGACTGCCTCTATCTCAATGTCTGGAAGCCGACGGAGCCGAGCGTGGCGAAGCGGCCGATCATGGTCTGGATCCATGGCGGCGGCTACACCTCAGGCTCCGGCTCGGTGCCGATCTACGACGGCGCGCCGATGGCGGCCAACGGCGTCATCGTGGTCAACCTCAACTATCGCCTCGGCGTGTTCGGCTTCCTCGCCCATCCCGAGCTCACAAGCGAGGGCGTCGGCTCCGGCAACTTCGGCCTGGCCGACATCATCGCCGCGCTCGAGTGGGTACACGACAACGCCGAGGCGCTGGGCGGCGACCCCGAGCAGATCACCATCGCCGGCCAGTCGGCGGGCTCCATGTCGGTGCACAACCTGATCGCGAGTCCGGCGGCGAAAGGGCTATTCGCCCGCGCCATTTCAGAAAGCGGCCCCGGCATGGGCCGCCCGCCACAGGCCATGGCCACCGCCGAAGCCAAAGGAGAACAACTGCTGGCCGCCGCCGGCGTCGACTCCATCGACCAGCTGCGCGAGCTTCCGGCCGAGGCCGTCATGGCCGCGGAAAATCGCCTGCCCTCCTCCGGCGTGCTGAGTTTCGCCCCCGTGATCGACGGCCAGCTGCTGCCGCAGGACCCCTACCTCAGTGCGACGGGCACCTCGGCCGACACGCCCATCCTGGCCGGGATGAACGCCGACGAGGCCTTCAGCCTGCCGCAGGAGGAGATGGACGGACTGGAGGCGGAAATCGAGCAGATCTTCGCCGCGATGGCGCCGCAGGCGCGCGCGCACTATGGCGTCGATCGCACGAGCGATGTGCGCGAGCTGAGCCGCACGATCCGCCGCGAGCGCGGCCTGGCGTCGACCTGGCAATGGGCCAGGGAGAGGGCCAGAACGAGCCACCGGCCTATCTATCTTTACCTGTTCGACCATATCGAACCGGGAACCGAGCAATGGGGCGTCTTCCATACTTCCGAAGTGCCCTATGTACTGGCGACGCTCGACCGCGCCCAGGGCCGCAGTTTCACCGACACCGACCGCAAGATCTCGGCCCAGGCATCGGCCTACTGGGCCAACTTCGTCAAGACCGGCGACCCCAACGGCGCCGGACTGCCACGCTGGTCGGCCTACGACCCTCAAGCCCCCGCCATGCTGGTGCTCGACGCCGCGCCGGAAATGCGCCCGATCCTGCCCGACGAGCGAACCTACAGGCTCTATCGGCAGCTCATTTCCCAGGGTGGGCGCCTGACGCTCTTCTGAACCGATGACGGGGCTTGAGTAGGTAAAATCAGAAGCGATAGAAGTAGTCGACGCCGACACCGTACTGGATATCTTCATCGACCAGCAGGCCATTCTTGATCGTACTGCCCATACGCGCAGCCCCCAGGTCGATGAACACTGCGTGCCTGGGCGCCGGCTGCCAGTCGATGCGCATACCGAGCTCGACGTTCACCGTGGAATCACCTTCGTAGGCGGCGCACCAGCTACGCGCTTCGTGCTGCGTGACACCGTAGTAGTAGTCCACGTACTTGCTGTCCACCCACTGCGCCGCCAAGCGGGGCGAGAAGCCAAAGGACCCCGCCGCGAAGCGGCGATCGAGCTGCAGCCTGGCGCGCCTTCCCTCACTATGCCATCGCTGTAGGTGAATGCCTTGCAGCGGTGCCACGCACAGTCGCACCGATTGCTGCCGGCTGGGTGGAGTAGCCGTGAATGGGACATTCACCTCTTCGCTGAGGCTGGGTTCAAGGCTTGCTCGAGTACCCGAGCGAGTACGGGGGCCCGACGAATCCGATGAAATTCCCGATCACCCTGCGTAGTCGAGGTACCAGCATTCGAGGTGCGGATTGGATCGTTGGTAAATCCGGGAGACTCTGCCATTGCAGCGAAGATGCGAGACGAACGCTCACCGAGCTCAGGCGACGCTTTCATCCGCCAGCTTGGTTTCACTCGATCCGCTTGGGATGACCTGCGGGCCAGATATGGAAAACCCAGCGCTAGGCTGGGCTTGGGCTACTTTCGGTTCAATTCAGGGTATCGGTCTCCGCGCCAAAGCTTCCCGTCTTTTGGAAAGCCATACACGTTGGAGACTTCACGAAGCAGCGGTGGCGGCGCGTCTATACCAGATGCCAGCCAGCTGCGCTCAGCCACGCGCAGCGCACGATTGGCCGCGCGCTTGCCGGGCTTATCGCTACCGTTGAACCCGGAAGACGTAACCGCAGTGATCGGCGTCTTGCGGCGGCTTCTACTCACGGCTGATTTTCCTTCGGGTATGGATTATCGAACTGCTCGAGCTCGTGCTGCGCCTGGCCATCAACTGGAACGGCATCTGCTCACGGGCGTGTTCCTCGAAGCTCCCACCTGACGGAGGACGGCTCGAAACCAGTCGATGAAAAAGCCGCCAGCAGGCTTCCACTACCCGAACGGCTCCTTGGCCGTCGCAGCGTTCCTGCAACGCAGCTCTTCCAAAGTATATTGCCGTCCGGTCGGGTCGACAAAGCGATCAAGGCTATATTCGCCGTGACTGTAAAGCCCATACCGGCTTGGCCCGCACCATTCTTGCTGGAACGCCGCATCCTGATTGCCGAACCCGCTAGAGAACGTCATCAAGACATTCACTTGTCCGGCCTGGAGACTTGCTTAGCGCTTCACGTTCTTCCAAGCAGGCTAATCCCTTCTCCAAACTAAAAAAACAGGGTGATCTGGTTTCCAAGGTCTTTTGACTGATAAACCGGAAGCTTGTATGCATCATGGATAATATCCTCCACGTCTTCTTCATATATGGCTTAAAGCTCTAACGCATCCTCTATCAACATACCCAGCTGCCGAGCCTCGATTGCGAACCCGGCGTGTGAGCCAACCATCCTGCACCGATGGTAAATCTCGTCGCCAGAGAGATGAACCGCATATGTAAGGGGGACTATTGATGACCGAGCAATCACTGGCAAGCACTTCATCTCGCCTCCTTGATAGCTACGACCTTTACTGGCGTATAGCAATTTGCTATGCATAGCAAATTGCTATACAATGCGCTCAAAGATCAGGGATGAGTCAAATGCACGTCATCACGCAGAAAAGGGTATGGCAAGCAAAGTCAAGGTTTCCCCAATCCTCGAAAGCCTTGGATGCATGGTACCGACTGATCAAGGTCAACGATCCGGCAAACTTCGCCGAGATGAAAAACCTGTTCCCGGCAACCGATAAGGTGGGCAGCCATCATGTATTCGACATCGCTGGCAACAACATCCGCCTCATCGCCATTGTCCAGTATCGGGCAAAACGAGTTTACATCCGCGCCGTGCTCTCCCACTCGGAGTACGACAAGGACAAGTGGAAGGAGTAAAGATATGCTCGACTTCAAAATCGAGGAAGCTGCAGCCCACTGGTCTCATCTAGACCACCTATTGCGCGAGCCTCGAAACGACGCAGAATACGATGCCAAGGTCGAAATGCTCGATACCATCATCGACACCATCGGAGATGATGAGGACCACTACCTTGCGTCTCTCGCGGCAAGGGTCGGCGACCTGATCGAGACATATGACCAAGAGCACCGGCCAATACCTGAAGCATCCGGCGCCGAGGTGCTTCGATACCTCATGGCCGAGCACGGCATTTCTCAAAGCGACCTCCCCGAGGTCGGCGCGCAACCGGTGGTCTCGGCCATCCTGTCGGGCAAGCGTCAGCTCAACTGGCGTCAGATCTGCGCACTAGCCGATCGCTTCGGCATATCCACTGACAGCTTCCGCTAAATCCATGGCGCTCGCCGCCGAGAAGATACCGCAGGAGCTGATGCGAATAGCGATGCCGCAGGCGCAGCGCGTTCTAGATACGCGCTGCGTGATCGACTACGGAAGTTGGCCAACGAGCGCCGCCGGTTCGGCTATCGGCGAACCTTCGTTTTGCTATGACGCGAGGGCGAACCAGGCCAGCGCTTCCGGGTGCTCAATGTGGTCGACGACGTCACTCTTGAGTGCCTTGCCGCCATCCCGGATACCTCGATATCGGGGCGCCGGATGGCTCGTGAGCTGACGGATCTAATCGAGCGCCGGGCAGAAGTACCGGTCCAGTAAGTGAAGGGTAATGTACCTTGGCTTACTTTTAGGCAGTCTTGGAGCCGCGGAACTGGAGCGGGCAAAGGGAACATCACGCCGCACTCAAATCGTTGATTGATAACGGGTTTATTCCGTTTGGCGCTACGGAACTAGGCCAGATTATGTACCGGACGTACCGCGTCGGCAACCAGATCCTATCCGCATTTGTCTGCTGACATTCACGGTCAGTCATCAACGCGCGCTCCAGGCAGACGTGTTTCATTCTATCGTTTGATGTATAAGATCAACGAAATCAAGGAACATCTTTGGGGCAATGGAAAGATCCTCACATGCCCAGCGCGCTCTTGCCCTGCTCCACAAGCAGGGCTTTCTGCGCACCAGCGACTTGGACACCATCGGCGCGCCGCGGGTGGTGCTGACACGTCTGTCCACTTCCGGGCAGTTGGAGCGTGTCGGGCGCGGCCTCTACCGTTTGCCAGGCAACCCCATGTCCGAGCAGGAGGACCTCGCCACGATTGCAGTCAAGGTTCCCAAAGCCGTGTTCTGCTTGCTGACGGCACTCCAGTTCCACGAACTGACCACGCAACTGCCTCGCCAAGTTTGGATTGCCATGCCTCGTGGCAGCCACACCCCACGTATCGAGCACCCGCCGATCAAGATGGTGCAGATGGCGGGTGATGCCTATGCCTTGGGCATTGATGAGCACGAACGCGATGGCGCCAGACTGCGGATCTACAGTGCCGCCAAAACCGTGGCGGACTGCTTCAAGCACCGCAACCAGATCGGCCTGGACGTGGCCATTGAGGCGCTGAAGGCTGCCTGGAAGACACGCAAGGCTTCAGCCGATGACCTATGGCGCCATGCCAAGGTCTGCCGGGTCGCAAATGTCATGCGTCCTTACCTGGAGGCGGTTTCGCATGAGTGACCACGCCGCCTTGATTCGCGCTTTCCGGGCAAGCCGATCCGTGCATTCGGATCGAGACGTCGTTGTCAACGAACGGCTCGGATAAGGCAGCCCATCATGGCACTCGACCACCTCACACTCACCACATACCGCGATCGGCATCCTGCATGGCGATTGCTGGCCTCGCCACATGCGCCATTGGTAGCAAGCTTCCTGTACCGGGTGTTCGTTGCACCGAACGTGCGGCTGACGAGCGAAGCGGATCTGACCGAAATGCTGGAAGATGAGCTGTTTGCCCTGCGCGAACAGCTCGGTGCAGAGGTGTATCCGAAAGCCGCAACTGAATACCTGAATGACTGGTGCGCGCCGGACAAGGGCTGGCTGCGCAAGTTCTACAAGCCCGGAACCGACGAGGCCCAGTTCGATCTCACCCCCGCCACCGAAAAAGCCATCGCCTGGCTGGTATCGCTGACCGAACGGCCTTTCGTCGGCACTGAATCTCGCCTGCTGACCTTGTTCGCGCTGCTGGAGCAGATCAGCACCGGAAGCGAGGCCGATCCAGCCAGGCGCCTGGAGGAACTGCGCCGCAAGCGCGACGAGATCGACGCCGAGATCGGCCGCGTCTTGTCCGGCGACGTGCCGCTCATGGATGACACGGCCATCAAGGATCGCTTCCTGCAATTCCAACAGTTGGCGCGCGAACTGCTGAGTGACTTCCGCCAGGTGGAACACAACTTCCGCCAACTCGACCGCAGCGTCCGCGAGAAGATCGCGTTGTGGGACGGCAGCAAGGGGACGCTGCTCGACGAGGTCATGGGCGAGCGCGACGCCATCGGGGATTCCGACCAGGGGCGCAGCTTCCGTGCATTCTGGGATTTCCTGATGTCCAGCCGTCGCCAGGAAGAACTGTCCGCACGGCTCGACCATATCCTCGGCCTGCCCGCCGTGGCTGCGCTCAAGCCGGAGCCGCGCACCCGCCGGGTGCACCACGATTGGCTGGAAGCCGGCGAACATACCCAGCGCACGGTAGCGCAGTTGTCGCAACAACTGCGCCGCTTCCTGGATGACCGGGCCTTCCAGGAAAACCGTCGCATCCTCGAACTGTTGCGCAGCATTGAGACCAAGGCGCTTGCATTGCGCGACATGCCACCGACCGGCGAAGTGATGCTCCTCGACGAGATGGGCGCGGACATCGCCTTGCCGCAGGAACGCCCCCTGTTTGCGCTCCATGCCAAGCCACGCCTGGCGGAACTGATACTTGAATCCGGCGAGGACGACGACATCGACACCACACGCCTGTTCGACCAGCACGTCGTGGACAAGACCCGCCTGCGTGAGGCCCTGCGGCAGGCATTGCGGCAGCAGTCGCAGATCAGCTTGCGCGCGTTGCTGGAGACCCAGCCGCTGCAACAGGGATTGGCCGAACTGGTCACCTGGCTGGAACTGGCCCACGCGGGCAGCCGCTGGCTGGATGGCCTCAGGGCCACGGTGGATGACGATGTGCAGGAGATCATCGAATGGGCCATGCAGGACAGCGATGGCTCGACGGTACGACGGCGGGCGCGAATGCCACGCGTGATTTTTACGCGTTGAATGCAAGCTGCGACGGATAGAGCGGAGACCCATGAACGATATGCACCAGGATGATCCAGAAGGCGGCACCGAGTCGCGCCCGCCCGTTGTAGCGGAACTCTCGCAACTGATGGTGCATTTGCTCAAAGGCGTGTTGTACCGTCAGGACGACGAGCGCCTATGGGCCAGCCTGTTGAGCCTGCAAGCGCGGGTGCGGGAGCAGGCGGCGGTGTTGTTGCTGGATCTGGTACTGGACGAAGCCGAGGGGTACGCCTTCTTCAAAAGCCAGCCGGAGCCGGAGGATGTGGACGCCACACCCCGTCCGCCGCGCCTGATCGCGCGACGGCCGCTGTCCTACCCGGTCAGCCTGATGTTGGCCTTGCTGCGCAAGCGCCTGGCCGAATCCGACGCCAGCGGCGGCGATACCCGGCTGGTGCTGTCGCGCGAGGATATCGCCGAATTGATGCGCGTGTTCCTGCCGGACGGCACCAACGAGGCGCGCCTCGTCGACCAAGTGGATTCGACCATCACCAAGGTGGTGGAACTGGGGTATCTGCGCAAGCTCAAGCCCGCTGCCGGCGCAGCTCAGCAGGCACCTCGCTACGAGGTGCGGCGCATCCTCAAGGCGTTCGTCGATGCACAGTGGCTGGCCGACTTCGATGCGCGCCTGGAGGGCTATCGCACCGCATTGTCAGGTGCCGATCGCGACAAGGAAGCTGGCCGATGAACGATTTTTCGCCACAGGAGCTCGATTTCGTGGCCGACGACAGCCGCGTCGGCTTTCGCCTGCAGCGGCTGGAAGTTCTGAACTGGGGCACATTCGACCGGCGCGTCTGGCGCTATGAACTCGATGGGCGTAACGGCCTGCTCACTGGCGACATCGGTTCGGGCAAATCCACCCTGGTCGATGCCGTCACCACGCTGCTGGTGCCAGCGCAACGCATCGCCTACAACAAGGCCGCAGGCGCCGAGACGCGTGAGCGATCACTGCGGTCCTACGTGCTGGGCCATTACAAGAGCGAGCGCAACGAAACCACCGGCAGCGCCCGCCCGGTGGCGTTACGCGACACCACTAGCTACAGCGTGATCCTGGGTGTCTTCCGTAACGAAGGCTACGGCCAGGCGGTCACGTTGGCGCAAGTCTTCTGGTTTCGCGAACCACAGGGCCAGCCCGCGCGCTTGTTCGTGACTGTAGAGCGGGAACTGTCCATCACCGAGCACTTTTCCGGATTCGGCAGCGACATTAACGGCCTGCGCAAGAAGCTGCGCGCGATGGGCTGCGAACTGAATGACAGCTTCCCGCCCTACGGCGCCTGGTTCCGCCGCCGCTTCGGCATCGAGCACGAGCAGGCGCTGGAGCTGTTCCATCAGACGGTTTCCATGAAATCGGTTGGCAATCTGACCGATTTCGTGCGCAGCCATATGCTCGAACCGTTCGACGTGGGGGGGCGCATCGAGGCACTGCTCGGCCATTTCGATGACCTCGACCGCGCCCACCAGTCGGTACTCAAGGCCAAGCGGCAGATCGAGTTGTTGACGCCGCTGGTGGAGGATGGCCTTCGCCACGGGCAAATCGCCGCCGAGATCCAGGCGCTGCGCGAAGGACGCGATGCATTACGCCCGTACTTCGCCGGCTTGAAGGCAGCACTGCTGGAGAGGCGCCTGGAATTGTTGACTCAGGATGCGACGCGCTGGGACGCCCGCATCAAGCAACTGGGAGAGCAACGAGACAACGCCCGAATCGAGCAGGGGAAGCTCGAAGGCGCACTGCGCGAGAACGGCGGCGACCGGCTGCAACAACTCGCTGCCGCCATTCAGCAGCAGGAGGCAGAGAAACAGCAACGGCAGGAGAAAGCGGACGCCTACACCACGCTATTGACGCGCATTGGAGAAGCAGCGCCGGGAGACGAAGCTGCTTTCATGACACAAAGATCCACCATCGGAGAACACGCCGAAGCGCTGCGCACAAGCATTGCGGACCACGATACGCAGATCAATGAAGACGGATATGCGCTGCGGCGGGGTCAGGAAGAACACAAAGCGCTCAGCGACGAGATCGACAGCCTTGCGCGTCGAAAAAGCAATATCGATGCGGCCCAGGTACGCATCCGCGACGCATTGTGCGCCGCCTTGTCCATCGCCGAGGAAGACCTGCCCTTTGCCGGTGAACTGATCCAGGTGCGCGAGGACGAACGCGACTGGGAGGGCGCGGCCGAACGCCTGCTGCATGGCTTCGGCCTGTCCCTGCTGGTGCCGGATGCGCACTACAAGGACGTGGCCGATTGGGTGGAACGCCAGCACCTGGGCACGCGCCTGGTGTACTTCCACGTGCGTGCGCGCAAGTCCACGCTGGCCGGCAGCCTGCACCCCCAGTCGCTGGTGCGCAAGCTGCTCATCAAGCCCGACACGCCGTACTACGACTGGCTTGAACGCGAACTGCACCACCGCTTCGATCTGGCCTGCTGCGACAACACCGAGCAGTTCCGCCGCGAGACCCGAGCCATCACCCGCGCCGGACAGATCAAGGACCCGAGCGGACGCCACGAAAAGGACGACCGCCGCCGCATCGACGACCGCAGTCGCTACGTGCTGGGCTGGAGCAACGCCGACAAGCTGCGGACCTTGCGTGACGAACGTGAAGGCCTGGAACAGCGACTGGGCGACATCGGTCTGCGCATTGCCAACACACAGCGATTGCGCGGGCAATGCCAGGCGCAACTGGAGGCCTTGGCCAAGCTCGAAGTCTTCACCCGCTACAGCGAGATCGACTGGCAGGCACCGGCACGCGAGATTGCCCGGCTGACCGAGGAACGCGACCGCCTCAAGGCGGCCTCCGATACCCTGCGGGAACTGGAAAGCCAACTGGCGCAGGTCGTTGAGCGCCTGAAGGAGATCGAAGGCGATCTTGGCGAGGCACAAGGCAAACGCGGAGAAATTCGCAGCAAGCACGAAACTGCCCAGGCACAGCATGCGCAGGCTCTCGAAATCCAGACGCAAGCCGCACTCGACGACATGTTGCTGCAATCTCTTGAGGGCTGGCGCGCCGAAGTCCTGGGCGACCACCAGCTCACGGTGGAATCCTGCGACAACCGCGAACAGGACGTGCGCAATGGCTTGCAGGCGCGCATCGATGCCGAAGACAAGCGTCTCTCACGCCTGACCGAACGCATCATCAACGCCATGCGCGGTTTTAAGGAGGCCTTCAAGGCAGAGACCGCCGAGATCGACATCAGCCTGGCCGCGCTGCCCGAGTTCGAGCGCTTGATGAAGGATTTGCAGCACGACGACCTGCCGCGCTTCGAAGCGCGTTTCAAGGAACTGCTCAACGTCAATACCATCAACGAGATCGCCAATTTCAACGCCCAGCTCGCGCGCGAGCGTGAAACGATCAAGGAGCGGGTCGATGTCATCAACCAATCCTTGCAGGTGATCGACTACAACCCCGGACGCTACATCCGGTTGCTGGCGCAACCCAGCCCCGATGCGGAGATCCGCGACTTCCTGCAGGATCTGCGTGCCTGCACCGAAGGCGCGCTGACCGGCTCGGAAGACGAACAGTATTCCGAGACCAAGTTCCTGCAGGTCAAAGCCATCATCGACCGCTTCCGGGGGCGCGAGGGACTGGCCGAGATCGACCGGCGCTGGATGCAGAAGGTGACCGACGTGCGCAACGGCTTCCTGTTTTCCGCCAGCGAGCGCTGGCGCGAGGACGATGCCGAGCACGAACACTACTCCGACTCCGGCGGCAAATCCGGCGGGCAGAAGGAGAAGCTGGCCTATACCGTGCTGGCCGCCAGCCTGGCCTACCAGTTCGGCCTGGAATGGGGGGCGGTGCGCTCGCGCTCGTTCCGTTTTGTCGTGATCGACGAAGCCTTCGGGCGCGGCTCGGATGAATCGGCCCAGTATGGGCTGGAACTGTTCCGCCAGCTCAACCTGCAACTGCTGATCATTACGCCGCTGCAAAAGATCCACATCATCGAGCCCTACGTGTCCAGCGTCGGCTTCGTGCACAACGAAGGCGGCCGCGAGTCGCGGCTGCGCAACCTGAGCATTGAAGAGTATCGTGCGCAGAAGGCTGCTGCCACGGGAGCCGCCCCATGACCTGGAGCCAGCCCACCGATCTGCGCACGCAGGTCGAACGGCTGTGGCAGCGCGGCGAACTGCTGCGTACCGTGGTCGGCGGTGACACACTGAATTGGCCATTGCGGCTGTCGCTGAAGTCGCCGTCCGCCGCCGATCTCAGCAACCGTTTCGATGCCGTGCGCGGCTGGGTGCGGGAGATCAGCGCCATGCCGCGCGTGCGCATCGAATGGCGCGAGTGGATGCACCGGGTGCAGGGCCGGCAGCGCCTGCCGGACACGCTGTGGATCGATACGTTGGACGATGCACTGGCGATGATCGGCAAGACCGGCGATGCCCGCCGGTTCCAGGCGCTCTGGCAGCAAACTGCCGAAGCGCAACCCACACTGCTGGCATGGCTGCAAAGATCGCCGTTGCAGACTTTGGCGCTGGCCGAACACTGGCCACGCCTGCTGGCCGTGGTGGCCTGGGTGCAAGCCCTTCCGCGCCCAGGCGTCTATCTTCGGCAGGTTGACGCGCCGGGCGTGGACAGCAAATTCATCGAAGCCCATCGCGGTACGCTGGCTCAGTGGCTGGATCTGGCTTTGCCGACGGAAGCCATCGACCACGCTGCTACCGGGATGGCCGGGTTTGCCCGTCGCTACGGTTTTCTGGAGAAGCCCGTTCGCATCCGCCTGCGCTTGCTCGATCCGCAACTGCCCCAGCTTCCCGGCTGCACCGGACTGACCGACATCACCCTGGATGAGGATAGCTTCGCCACGCTCGCCCTGCCTGCGCAGCGTGTCTTCATCACCGAAAACGAGGTGAACTTCCTAGCGTTCCCACCGGTCTCCAGTGCCATCGTCGTGTTCGGTGCCGGCTATGGCTGGGGAGCGCTCGCCCGAGCCAACTGGCTGCATCGCGCCTCTCTGCACTACTGGGGAGACATCGATACCCATGGCTTTGCCATTCTGGACAGCCTGCGCAAGTATTTCCCGCTAGCCGCTTCGTTCCTCATGGACCGCTCCACCCTGATGGCCCACGCACTTCAATGGGGTGACGAGCCCCTCGACAAACGCCATACGTTGCCCTTGTCCCGACTGGTCGATGAGGAGGCCGCTCTCTACGACGACTTGCGTCATGACCGAATCCGGCCACAGCTGCGGCTGGAACAGGAACGCATCAGCTATCGCTGGCTATGCGCGGCGTTGGCGACAACAGTCCAGGACGATTCTCGGCCGTAGCGGTATGTCCTGCCGATGTCGTCAGGGCGTGGTCGATTCGACGAACGCCGGCTCGAAATCCAGCAGGTCGGTACCGCGCATGCCCAATCCCCGGGCCACTGCACGCCAGCCCGCCACGGCCTGGGCCACTTCGTTCCAGATCGCCTGCGCTTGCGCAGCATCCAGCCTGAAATACGACGCGGCGGCCATCAGCATGTCACGGCTGTCGATGACGCCGGTGTCCTCGGTCAGCCAGGTCTTGCTCTCGCGACGGTCGCCCGGCATCGGGTTCAGGTCGAAGGCCGGCGACAGGCGCCAGCCGTGCCGGCGCGCGTCGTAGAGGAAGCCGGTGTTGCGCAGGTGGTCGTCGGTGTTGCAGATCAGGAAGTTGAAGACCAGCCGCCGCCACAGTTCATGGATGTCGGCGATCGGATCGGCGCCCGACTGGAGCAGCACATCCACCAGTTCGGTGTAGGCATGCGTCGCATCGCGGCCATCGGACTGGAGCATCGTCGCAGCCGACACGTAAGGGATGCGGCCTCCATCGTCGGTGCGATCGAAACGCCGGATGATGGCGACCGCCGTGCCGCCGATCATTTCCACGCGGGCCGGCGCCGCGCGAATGCCGGCCCTGGCCGCCAGTTGCATGGCCAGCACTTCGCCCCGGATCACGTCGCGCCGGTCCGCCTGGCTGGGAAACTTGCCGACCGCCAGGCGTCCGTCAGCGTCCCGCACCGTGGACTTCGGCCGGGCACCACCCAGCGACGTGCCTTGCCCCAGCAGGTAGCGCAGGTCCTGCGCACTTTCCGTTCCGTCTTCCAGGGCGCGGGCCGCGTGGAGCACCTTCTCCAGTTCCACCAGTGGCGGTACGTGCCGGTTCGCTCCTCCGGCGCGCAGGTAGGCGCCAGAGTGCGGATCGAACAGGCGCAGCGCGCCGATGCGCGCCTCGTCGTCCACCCACATCACGAAGTCCACCGGGTCCAATGCAGGCGTGTCGCGGTCCTCCTGCCGCAGCTTCGCATGGGCGCGCCGGATCACGCGCTCGCCCCAGGCGTCGGGCGCGGTGTCCTCCAGCGCGAGGAAGAACACCTGCCGGGGATGTTGCACGCCGGCCACCGGCTGGAGGTCGGGCGACAGCGTGAAGAACCGGGCATCCCGCAGCCAGCCTTCGTCATAGCTGAACGCGCTGCGCCGGCCGCTGCCAAGATGCAGGCGCCCCACGACCAAGCCGCTCGCCCCCAGGTGGACTTCGAGGTCCGGACGTCGTGCGGGCCGAGGCGTTGCCATCAGAAGCCCTCCAGGTCATCGGCAGGAGCGGGCGCATCGCCCTTGTCGACGACGGGCGCTGCCTGCCGCTTCCTGCCGGCAGAGGTGCGTACCCGCTGCGGCAACTGCGCCCGCACCAGTTCCATGCCGAGCGCATCGTTCTCCAGGGTCATCGCCTGGGCCAGGTCATCGAGCCGGCCCAGCACGTGCAGCGCGCGCAGGAAGGTGTGTAGCGCGGTGCCGGGATAGCCATCTTCCATGCGCCGGACGGTGCTCAGGGACGTGCCGATGCGCTGAGCAAGGTCTTCCTGGCTGAGGCGGCGCATGCGCCGCGCCGCCGAGATGTCCTGCCCCAGGCGGCGCAGCGCGCGCGCGACAGGCTGCGGCATCGCCACCTGCGCACCGGAGCGCTTTTGCTCGGAAGAAGACATCTTTTAGGGCCTCAAATATGAAGTTATTCTCGAAATAAGCATTCATATTTGAATGCAAAAATGGGGGTCAGTCAACCCAGTCCATGTCTGCCCTTGCAGTTCTGGTGACCGCGCTGCGCCATTGCCAGCCGTCCTGTTCGTGAGAGGTGTCACCGGGCTGCCAACTCCCGATGAAATCCGGCAGGTGATCTCACCTCGTCACCGCTCGATTGTTCGCAGGAGCCACCAAACGGCTCCTACGCACGTGAGAGAAACGGGGCGTCATGCTTTGTCGATCTGGGGGAAGACCCCTCGCGTCTTGCCCCAAACCTCGCCGCACCCCGTCGAAGCGCCATCGCCACGCCTGTTTCTGCCCGAACTGCGTCTCCTGATAGACCGTCGCTGTCTTGCACGCCGGTAACGCCCAGGCTCGAACGCAAGAAGACCGAATCCGTCTTTCGCCGCGATGGCGTCTGTAGCAAAACCTCGTTATCGAGCCATCCTGCCATGTGCAGTCAACCGCTTGAAGCATACCGCCACGCAGAGGCTCGGTGCTGGTGGACAAGCGCCATATCGACAGGCGGCTGCTCTGGTGAACATCCGTCATCCTGGCCTTTCCCACAAGCCAAGCCGCCACCGTCTCGCGCCGTGAAGGCGCGTCCCGGCAGCGATTCCAATCAACGAGAGGAAACAGATGTCCTGAATCCTGTTACCAGGGAGCAGCCATGCGAAAGCCTTCATCCGGCCCCCAAGCCAAGGTCTTCTACCGTCCGATCGAGGCGGCCATCCAGTGGGCGGGGCTGTCGCGTTTCGAACGCCGCATCCTCGATGTCGCCAAGGGGATGAACCGCTTGCCCGAGCACCCCGAACTGGCGCGCTGGCCACAGCTTCGCCTGAACGCGGAACGGATCTACGACGCACTGGTGCATCTCGACCTTCCCTACGGCAAGGACGGCATCACGAGCAACGACCCCGCCTTGCTCGATGACCCCAGCCTCACAATTCGCCACGTCGATCTGAAGGACTGGATGATCCGTTTCTATCCCGACCAGCGACCGGCCTTCCTGTTCGATGCCTTCGAGCGTCACCTGCACCCGGCCGTCAGTGTCGATGCGGTGCAGGCACTGGTCATGGATCGCGAGGCGTTGAAGCTCCAGCTTGCCGACAGGGTGCAAGCCTGGGATGCGCTCTATGCCCAGTTCCAGGCGCTCAGCCAGGAGCACCAGGCGCGCACGGAGCGCGAGAAGCGTTCCGGGGTGCCGGGCGCCCGCAGTGAGTCCACCTACCTGAACATCGTTGGCGGTCTTCTGACCCTGCTGCTGGGCAAGTCGCCCAATGGCGTTCCCTATTCGTCCTTCGAGACGCTGGAATCGGTCATCAGTGCGCTGGTTGCCCATTACGGCGACAAGTCCGGGATCAGCGAGCGAACGCTGTGGGCGAAGTTTTCGGCAGCCAGGCGTCATCTCGCCACCCAGGACCGCTGACTGCAAGTGCAGACGCCGAGCCTGCACTTGCGGTGACTGCGCGGGAACCGCGCTATTGAATACGGGGCACGTCCATCACCGCCGCTACACAGCGCCAAGGAGTGCCCCTCGTGACTGCCCAGACCATCGCCACCGCGACGCCGAACGAACACCGCATCCTGCGCCGCGCGGAAGTCGAGGCCAAGACCGGCTTCAAGCGCGCCCACATTTACAACCTGATCAAGGAGGGCAAGTTTCCCAAGCCCCTGCGCCTCGGGGTACGCGCCATCGGCTGGGATTCGGTGGAGATCGATCAGTGGATCACCGATCGACTCAGGGAACGGGCGTGAGCCCGCGCTCCGTCGGAATCCCTTCCACGAGGAGTCGCGCCATGCAGGTGGTATCCATCATCTCGACCAAGGGTGGCGTCGGCAAGACGACCACCGCAGCGAACCTGGGCGGCTTCATCGCCGATGCAGGGCTACGCGTGCTGCTGCTGGACCTGGACGTGCAGCCCACCTTGTCGAGCTACTTCACGCTCGGCACGCATGCGCCTGCCGGTATCTACGAGATGCTGGCCTTCAACGAGCAGCGTATCGAACAATTGGCTTCGCAGACCGCTGTGGCAGGTCTCGACCTGGTGGTGTCGAATGACCACCGCGGCGAACTGAACACATTGCTGCTGCACGCACCCGACGGCCGGCTGCGCCTGCGTCACCTGCTCCCCGCTCTGTCATCGCACTACGACCTGCTGCTGATCGATACCCAGGGAGCGCGCAGTGTGCTGCTGGAGATGGCGGTACTGGCCTCCAGCCTGGCGCTGTCGCCGGTGACACCGGAAATCCTGGCGGCGCGTGAGCTGAGGCGCGGCACGCTGCAACTGATTGAGGACATCGCTCCGTATCGGCACCTCGGCATCGAGCCGCCACCGCTGCGCTTGCTCATCAACCGTGTGCATCCGGTTTCGTCGAACGCCCGACTGATCCAGCAGGCCCTGCGACAAGTCTTCCAGGCGCACGCTGGCATACAGGTCCTGAACACCGACGTCCCGGCCATCGAGGCCTACCCACGTGCCGCAACACGAGGACTGCCGGTGCATCGCGTCGAGTACCGGCAGCCGGTGGGCCGCACTGCACCTGCGGCGTTGGAGACGATGCGTGCGCTGGCTGGCGAGTTGTTCCCGGCATGGCGGGAGCGCTTCGCGTGCGTTACCGGCAAAGGTCACGCAGGGGGAACCAGTCATGGCCAACGCGCATGAACTGGCCCGCGGCCATGCGCGGCTGCGCGCGCTGATCGAGTTCGCGCTGGGCGAAGGCTGGCACGTGAAACGCACGCGCGGCGGGCACCTGATGTTCACCAAGCCCGGCTGCGCCGCGATCTACACCAGTTCGACCGCGAGCGATCATCGCGCCAGCCGCAACGCTCGCGCGCAGCTTCGCCGCGCCGCTCGACAGGCACTGACGGCATCTCGGGAGAGCAGCGATGGCTGATCCGACGCCGCAGGACATGGCCGCCAAGCTGCTGGCCACCGGATTCGAGCGCAGCGGTCCTTCGGCCGGGGCGTTGACCGACCCCATCGCCGACACACCGATGGTGGTGACGCTGGACGAGCTGCGCCCCTATGAACATGACCCGCGCGTGACGCGCAACCCGGCCTACGAGGAAATCAAGGCGTCGATCCGCGAACGCGGGCTGGACGCGCCGCCGGCGATCACGCGCCGGCCGGGCGAGGCGCACTACATCATCAGGAACGGTGGCAATACGCGGCTCGCCATCCTGCGCGAACTGTGGAGCGAGACCAAGGAGGAACGCTTCTATCGCGTACCGTGCTTGTTTCGGCCGTGGCCGGCGCGCGGCGAAATCGTGGCGCTGACCGGGCATCTGGCCGAGAACGAGCTGCGCGGCGGGCTGACCTTCATCGAGCGGGCCTTGGGCATCGAGAAGGCGCGCGAGTTCTACGAGCAGGAAAGCGGCCAGGCGCTGTCGCAGAGCGAACTCGCGCGGCGGCTGACGGCCGACGGCTATCCGGTGCCGCAGTCGCACATCAGCCGCATGAACGATGCGGTGCGCTACCTGCTGCCGGCGATACCGAACCTGCTCTACGGCGGATTGGGCCGGCATCAGGTGGACCGGCTCGCGGTACTGTGCAAGGCGTGCGAGCGCACCTGGGAGCGGCGTACGCTGGGCCGCACCGTGGCCGTGGACTTCGCAACCTTGTTTCAGGACGTGCTGACGCAGTTCGACACACAGCCGGACGACTTCTCGCCGCAGCGGGTGCAGGACGAACTGGTGGGCCAGATGGCCGAGTTGCTGGAGGCGGATTACGACACGCTGGCGCTGGAGATCGACGACAGCGAAAACCGCCAGCGTGCGCTGACCAGCGAACCGACGGCGCCGAAGCCACCGGCGGCGCCTGTCGTGCCTGCTGCTCCTTCCGCACCGGTCTCCGCGCCTCAGCAGCCACCCGTGTCGTCCGTGCCACGCGACACCAAGCCGGTCGCGCCTTCGGCGCCAGCAGCGACAGCGCCTGCATCGTCCGAAGCGCCGGAAGACCAGCGCGGACCACGCGACGAGCGCCTGCAAGGGCACATCGTGACACCGGCGCCGACCACCGAGCGCCTGCAATCCATCCAGCGGATGGTTGCCAACCAGCTTGGCGACAAGCTGCCCGACTTCGAGGCCGATGCGCTGCGCGCGATCCCCGTACAGGTCGGCGGGCTCTATCCCATCTCGGACGTCTGGTACGTCGAGCCGGGGCTGGACGTGCCGGATCGCCTGCGCGTGCACATCGCGCAGTTCGCGCGCGAGATCGCCGAGGAAGCGGCCGTCGCCGACCACATCGAGGCCAGCGTCGGCGGCATCGGCTTCGTCTGCGCGGCGCCGGCCGTGGGCCACGCGAAGGCGCTGCCAGCATTCGCAAGGGCGGTGCTGACCCTGCTGGATGCGCTGAGTTCGGCGCCACCCACCGCGAACGGCTTGGACCGTGCACTGCTGGCCGACGAGTTGGCGGCGCTGCTCCATGGCCACGGCGGCTCGGCTACACGCCTGAGCGATGCTGCGCTGGTGAAGCTGTTCCGTCTGCTGCGCTTGGCGCGCCGGCTACTGGATCTGGAAGCCGGCGTAGCGAGCCAGGATTCCTGAGCGCAGGAGGCTCCCGCATGTCGGCACCGCACCCACTCAACCAGGCCGTGATCGCCCAGGCCCTGCATGACCTGCGCAACGGCCAGTTGCGCCGCTGCAAGGCGATGGGCTTCGGCGAGGAGGAGCTGGATGCGCTGAAGCACCCCGAACTCGTGAGCATGCTGGTGAATGCCACGGTGTCGTGGTGTTCGGTGTCGGTGAACCGGGAAGTGTTGAAGCGGCTGCTTAGCCAGGTGCACGACGTGGAGCGGGAGATCGCTACGGTGGACCGCATGCTGCGCCTGGGGGCGAGCACGGAGATGGTCAGCAAGTTCTACGGCCTCACGCATCAGGAAGTGGCGCTGCGCCGCGACATCCTCGGGCTGCCCAAGCGCAAGGGCCGGCATCCGGTGCTCGACGAGGCGCAGGACGTGGCCTTGTGGGAACGCTGGAAGGCCGGCGTCGCCGAGCGCCATGTCGCCCTGACCGACGACATGGCGATGCTGGCACTGACCATGGACCTGGCCGACGCCATGAGCCTGCCGATGTCGGTGATCTGGTCGGCGATACGGAACTGGATCGACCAGGGGCTGGTGTAGCCATGGCCACGTCCGGCACACCACGGCGCGAAGGTCCCGTTGCGCTGTCGGCGGTGTTCGACGAGGCGCTGCGGCACCTTGGGCCGCAGGAACCGGCACAGGGCACCGCGCCGGCCGCCGACGGATTCCTCTACAGCGGCAACCGCCATGAGAGCGTGCCGCGCCGACTGTTCCTCGACCGGCGCCTGACCCCGCTGGAGCGCAACGCCTGGCAGGTGTTCCGCCTGCAGCTCAACGACGACGGCGTGACCGCCTTTCCCACCTACGACCAATTGCGCCCCTACCTGGCCTCGATGCCCTGCGGGGCGCAAGCCTCGCACGAGACCGTGGCGCGCGCCCTGACGCTGCTGCGGCTGACGCGCTGGCTGAGCCTGGTGCGACGACGGCGCGACCCGAAGACCGGCCGCATCCAAGGCAACCTCTACGTGCTGCACGACGAACCGCTGTCACCCTTCGAGGCGATGCAACTCGATGCCGACTACCTCGGACTGGTCAGCCAGGCGCTCACGCACGCGGCGAAGGCGGTGCAGATCGTGGGCATGAACACGCTCAAGGAGATTGCCGAAGACCCGCTGCTCAGCGGCCGCACGCTGCCGACCCGCCTGCAGGTGCTGGCGCAGCGCATGGCGCTGCATGGCTGGACGACGCCAGGTTATCCACAGGAGGGTGCGGACCACGAATCCGAAGAAGGCCAGGAAGCCCTTCTTCGGAATGCTGCGTGCCCGTCTTCGGAATCCGAAGCAGGGCCGAAACCCGCGCCGGATAGCTCTCTTCGGATTCCGAAGGAGGACCGTACAGTACGTAATGATCGTATAAATGAAGTACGTACAGTACCGCGCGCGAGGGCCTTGCAGAACCTGCGGCTGCCAGACCGCTTCCAGCGTTTGAAGCACGAGCAGCAGTCCGGCGCGCTGGTGGCCTTGCGGCAGGTGGACGAAGCCCAGCGGCAGGCGGTGCTGGACGAATGGGAGGCGCGCTGCTGCAACAGCTCGGTGCGCAACCCGGCTGGCTACCTGTTCGGCATCATCCAGAAGGCGATCCGTGGGGAGTTCAAGGCCTGGGCGGGCGACAGCGCCACGGTGCCGCCTGCTTCCCGTCCACCCGCGCCGGCACCGGCGCCATCGGCACCGCCGGTATCCCCCGAAGTGGCGCGCGCCCACCTGGCGCGGCTGCGGGCGGCCCTGCGCGACCCGTGACCGGCCGAGCTATCCCCAGGGGATAGCTGGGACAGGGAGCCTTCTGGCGGGCAGTCGGCCCGGCCCTGGCTCTTGCGCGAGTCTCAATTGAGATACAAAATACAGCCTGATGCACAAACAGGAGAGCCGAGATGGCCGCACAGACTTCGATGCTGCACATCCGTGTGGACGACAAGCTCAAGGCCGATGCCGCCGAGAAGCTCGCCGGGGTCGGCCTCACCGTTTCGGACGCCGTGCGCATCCTGCTGACCCGTGTGGTCAAGGAAGGCGCGCTGCCGGCTGGCCTCACGGCCGACCCGGAGGCCTACGATGCCTGGTTCCGGGCGAAGGTTCAGGAGGCGCTGGCCGACACACGGCCGCCGGTGCCGCACCAGCAGGTCATGGACGAGGCGCAGGCCCTGATCGACAGGAAGCGGCGTGCGCGTACTTGAGTGGCGGCAAGCTGCCCGCGCCGACCTGCTGGCGATTGTTGACTACATCTCGGACGACAACCCCGATGCCGCGCAGCGGTTGAAGGACGACATCGAGGCCAAGGCCGCAAAGCTGCCGGAGCGCCCGAAGCTCTACCGGCCTGGCCGCGTGGCCGGCACGCGGGAGATGGTCGTGCGTGCGAACTACGTGGTGGTCTACATGGAGGACACCCGCGCGGTGTCCATCCTGCGCGTGTTGCACGCCGCGCAGCAGTGGCCGCCGGCACGGGAGTGAAGGCGGTTTTCCTCACTGGAGATTCACCATGAATGCCAAGGAGCCTGAAGCAGCCAAACTCAAGGCGCTGCAGGAAGCAGCTTGCATGGGCTGGGCCGACATCGCCGCCGGCCGCCATGCCGATGTCGCCGACGGCCAACTCGAAGGTTTCATTGCACAGTTGGGACAGCAGGCGGCGCTTGCCGTCGCTACCCGCCGCGAGGCTATCCCCAGGGGATAGCTGGGACAGCCAGCCTTCCCGGCACGGACAAACCAGGCGCACGCCGATTGCGGTTTGTTGACTGACGGCCTTCCAGCCGGTGCTGATGCTGGCGACTCGTTCCGTTAATGCGAGTCGTCACCCATGGCCTATGACCCCCTGCAATTGAATCTCGGGTCGCTGCGTAGCGCGATGTCGCTGACGCTGCACACTCATCACGCTTCGCGCATCTGGCACGGCCGTGCGCCGACCGAGGGACGCGCCGGCATCATCGGTCTCAACGGCTTCATCAGCGCCATGAACAAGATGAAGCGCGGCGCCGAACAGGACGATCCGTACTCCGATTTCTGGATGCTGCGTATCGAAGACAAGCTGGAGCAGACCAAGAGCACGCTGCAGGCGCTGCGCGAGCAGGTGGACCAGGCGCTGGCCGGTGTACCCCCGGCGCTGTCGCTGGGCGAGAACATGAACGTGCAGCCGGTGAAGCTGCCGCTGTTCGTGAATGCCCAACTCGGCTTCATGGCGGTGTATTTGCTGGCCGACTACGACGACCTGGCACGCAAACTCATCCTGGCGCACCACACGGCGCTGATCGACCGCAGCACCCTGGAGCGCTGGCTCAATGATGGCGCGCACGCGCTGCGCAGCCTGTTCTCGCTGGCCCAGCAGTACCGCTACTCGGGCACGACGCGCGACGACTTCGCGGCGAAGAACGCCGCGGCGCGGGCGGCGCTGGAGAAGTTCGGCGAGTTGCCGCAGGACGTGCTGGAAGGCACGCGCCGCTCGCGCTTCGCGCCACCGATCGCGCGGCGGACGACCAAGCCCGGCACGCCGCCTGCTGCGCCCGCCATCGAGCCCGATGCGACGGCTCACACGGATGGCGCAGCCAATCCAGCGACGGGTAATGAGGGTGCTGACGCATGACGGCATCGATCCCCATCAGCCACCCCACGCGCTTCATGGCACTGGAACAGGCGGACTTCCAGCGGCTGGAACACGCAGGCTACCTAAAAGGCCTTTTACAGCCTTTTAAGGGTAAGGGGAGTCTGGAGACCTGGGCCAGCCAGTGCGCAGCGCTGCGTGACGACGTGATTGGCCTGGCGCAGCGGCGCGTGCTACCCCAGGCGCACGCCTACCCCTTCAGCCTGCTCGACGTGCAACTGGCCCAGCAGGCCACTGGCGCAGGGACGACCTTCCTGCGCTGGCGCAACCTCGACCGTTCCTCCATGGGCGTGGCGTTGTGGGAGGCCCTGCTGGCCAACCCCGCGACGCCGGCCTCGCTGATCGACGATCTGTACGCGATGGAACTGCAGCGCATCGTGCTGAACATGCAGATCAGCCTGACCCACAGCATCGCTCGCCAAGCCCTGGATTGCGCCAGCAAGGCCGCCCGGGCCGAAGCGGCTTACCTGCGACGTGTCCACGGGCATACCGCGGCCGATCCACCCACCACCAAGGAGTCACCATGAGCACGCACTTCGTCGGCGAGGGCAACATCGGTTCTGCGCCGGACTACCGCGAATTCCCGAACGGCAACGACGAGCCGCGCCGGCTGCTTCGCCTGAACGTCTACTTCGACAACCCGATCCCGAAGAAGGACGGCGAGTACGAAGATCGCGGCGGCTTCTGGGCGCCAGTGGAGCTGTGGCACCGCGACGCCGAGCACTGGAAGACGCTGTACCAGAAAGGCATGCGGGTGCTGGTCGAGGGCCGCACCGTGCGCGACGAATGGGAGGACGCCGACGAGAACGAACGGGTGACCTTCAAGGTCGAGGCCCGGCGCGTGGGCATTCTGCCGTATCGCATCGCGTCGGTGGCGCTCAGCGCCAAGCCGGCCGGCGGACAGTAATTCGCCCATCGCCGTTCCCCCGAGGGCGGCTGTAGCAACCGTCATACGCCCGCGATGCACCAGCGAGCTATCCCCAGGGGATAGCTCCAAGGTCGTCCACGGAGTTCCAGCCGCCCTCCCGAAACGACGCTCTTGCTGTGCCAGCACCTGCGGCTGCGCCAACGGACCGCCTGCCGATCACAAAGCGGTGTCTGCATCAATCGGCTTCCTTGCTGCCGGCATCTCCCGGTCCCGCCAAGCTGACGCCCATCCGATGACCCGCACATTTCCAAGGAGGCTTCATGCGCGTGTTCCTGTGCGAGAAGCCGTCCCAGGGCAAGGACATCGCCCGTGTGCTGGGTGCCGGTCAACGCGGCAACGGCTGCTACAGCGGCGCCGGTGTCGTCGTGACCTGGTGCATCGGTCATCTGGTGGAGGCGGTTCCGCCCGAAGGTTACGGCGAGCAATACAAGCGCTGGGCCCTCGAGCAACTGCCCATTCTTCCTGAGCGTTGGCGTGTCGAGCCCAAGGCGGCGACCGCAGCGCAATTCAAGGTCGTGCAGCAGTTCGTCGCCAAGGCGAGCGAGTTGGTGATTGCGACCGACGCCGACCGCGAGGGCGAGATGATCGCCCGCGAGATCATCGACCTATGCGGCTACCGCGGGCCGATTCAGCGCCTGTGGCTGTCGGCGCTCAACGATGCGTCGATCCGCAAGGCGCTGGGTGCGCTCAAGCCGTCCGCCGAGACGCTGCCGCTGTATTTCTCCGCACTCGCCCGATCGCGCGCCGACTGGCTGATCGGGATGAACCTGAGCCGCCTGTTCACGCTGCTGGGCCGCCAGGCCGGCTACAACGGCGTGCTATCGGTCGGGCGCGTGCAGACGCCGACGCTCAAGCTGGTCGTGGACCGTGATCGCGAGATCGCGCGCTTCGTCTCGGTGCCGTTCTGGGCCATCGAGGTCGCACTGTCGCATGCAGGCCAGACCTTTGTCGCAAGCTGGACACCGCCGCAGGGTAGCACCGACGAAGCCGGCCGTTGCCTGCAGCAGCCGGTGGCGCAGCAGGCCGCCGAACGCCTGCGCGCGGCCGGCACCGCCCAGGTGCTGTCGGTGGAGACCGAGCGCGCGCGCGAAGGCCCGCCGCTGCCGTTCGACCTCGGCACCTTGCAGGAAGTGTGTTCCAAGCAGTTGGGCCTCGACGTGCAGGAGACGCTGGACATTGCCCAGGCGCTGTACGAGACGCACAAGGCGACGACGTATCCGCGCTCGGATTCGGGCTACCTGCCCGAGAGCATGCTGGCCGAGGTGCCGGCCGTGCTCGACAGCCTGGTCAAGACCGATCCCAGCCTGCGGCCGTTGATCGACCGCCTGGACCGCCAGCAGCGTTCGCGAGCGTGGAACGACGGCAAGGTCACGGCGCATCACGGCATCATCCCCACGCTGGAGCCGGCCAATCTCTCGGCGATGACCGACAAGGAGTTGGCCGTCTACCGGCTGATCCGCGCCCACTACCTCGCGCAGTTCCTGCCGCATCACGAGTTTGACCGAACGGTGGCGCAGCTCACGTGCGGCGGGCAGTCGCTGGTGGCGGTCGGCAAGCAGATCGCGACGGCCGGATGGCGCCAGGTGCTGGCGGCGCCGGCCCTTGACGACACGGACGGAGAGGATGCACGGTGCGGCCAAGTATTGCCAGCGTTGAAGGCTGGCGATGCCTGTCAAGTCGGTCAGGTCGAGCTGAAGGCATTGAAGACGCTGCCGCCCAAGCCCTACACGCAGGGCGAGCTGGTCAAGGCCATGAAGGGCGTCGCCAAGCTCGTGACCGACCCGCGCCTGAAGCAGAAGCTGAAGGACACCACGGGCATCGGCACCGAGGCGACGCGCGCCAACATCATCAGCGGGCTGCTGGCCCGCGGCTATCTCTTGAAGAAAGGCCGCGCCATCCGCGCATCGGATGCTGCCTTCACGTTGATCTACGCGGTGCCGGCGGCCATCGCCGACCCGGGCACGACGGCGGTGTGGGAGCAGGCGCTGGACATGATCGAGGGCGGCCAGATGACGCTGGACACTTTCATCGCCAAGCAATCGAGCTGGGTCGCCCAGCTCGTGCAGCAGTACCGCGGCGCCACGCTCGACCTCAAGCTGCCGCCCGCGCCGAACTGCCCGCAGTGCGGCGCCCCGATGCGCCAGCGCAGCGGCAAGAACGGCGCGTTCTGGTCGTGCAGCCGCTACCCGGACTGCAAGGGCACGGAGCCGGTCGAAACCGCGACAGGCAAGCCCGCAGCGCCAAGCCCGCGGCGTCGGTCTCCGAAGGCGAGCTGACGCCCACGTTTCCCTCTGCCACGCCGGCTGCTGCCGACGGCGGGGCAAACCTCCCGCACCCCGCGGGACTCCCCAGCGCGCGTTCCCTTCTGCAACGGTGTGCGCGTCCTGCAGGCCCATCACGGCCTGCTGGGCGAGAAGGTCATTTCTCCCCGGATCGCGTTCGCCGCGGTTCCGCTGATCGACGTGCTTCCGCCGATACGCGAGCGGTCTCCTGACGCCTTGGTGTGCAAAACTGCGAGGCGCCAGGAGACCGCTTGCGGTCGACGGTATTCGGTGCCGGTGCCCGCCGGCGGAACAACGGGCTCCCTTTGTGCGCGTATGCGTGCCAAAGGTTTCCGGCCCCAGCCACGAAACGGGCCGGGTGCGATTGCTGATGCAGCGAACGGCTTTGACGACGGCCCGCGCTGACGCAGCCCACAGGTGGTTTTCCTTCCTCTCCAGCCGAAGGCCCGCGTGGCCTTCGGCGATTAGTCATTTCACTGATGCACCTCTGTGTCCCGGGATGTCCTTGTGAGGGCACATCACAGTGACATTCGACGTCCAAGCAGCACGGCGCTCGAAGGACAAAGGCTTGCGGCCTGCCGTGTGGCAAGGATGGCCGCCGGTGCGGCGCTGCGCTCGATTGGCTTGAAGCCCGCGCGCTCGAAGAACGGCGCAGCCGTCGTGGTCAGCAACCAGGCGTCGCGCCCGCCCTCGTCGAAGGCACGGCGCAGCAGCAGTGCGAACATTCCGCCGCCGATGCCGCGATGGCGTGCGTGTGGCAGCACCACCAGGGAGCGCACGAGCACGTCTCGGCCCAGGCGCTCGAAGCCGCCGTAGCCCACGCGCTCGCCGGACACCGTGGCATAGGCGAAGAAGCTGCGCCCTGGTTCGGCCAGGTCGTCCGTGGGAAGCACGGCCTCTTGCAAAGCCAGGGCGAGGTCCGGGTCGCTGCCGGCGATCGGCGTATCCACCAGCAGCGGCGTGCCATCCTCCTTGCGGTTCTCGCCCGCCGGTCGTTGCGGCAGCAGGTCGATCACCATGTCCGAGGGGCGGCACAGGCGCACGCCCGAGCGCGACACCACGATGGGCCGATTGATGAGGATCGGGTACGCCAGCATCTGATCGATCAACTGGTCGTCGCTCCAATGCGCGGCATCCAGGCCCAGTTCCTTGTAGGGCGTGCCCTTGATGCGCAACACATCCCGCACGCCCATGCCCATCCGCGCGATCAGCGCCTTCAAGGTCTCGCGGTCGGGCGGCGTCTTCAGGTACTCGATGACCGTGGGCTCGATGCCGCTGGCGCGGATCAGCGCCAGCGTGTTGCGCGACGTGCCGCAGTCCGGGTTGTGGTAGATCGTGACGGTACTCATGCCGGATGCCTCGCTGCGTTGCGCGGGGCCTGTTCGTACCAGGCGCGGGAACGGTTGACCACGCGCACCACCAGCAGCATCACCGGCACTTCGATCAGCACGCCGACCACGGTGGCGAGGGCCGCGCCGGAATGGAAGCCGAACAGGCTGATGGCCGCTGCCACTGCCAGCTCGAAAAAGTTGCTGGCACCGATCAACGCCGAGGGACACGCGATGTTGTGCTTCTCGCCGACCCTGCGGTTGAGCCAGTAGGCGAGGCCGGAATTGAAGAACACCTGGATCAGAATGGGCACGGCGAGCATGGCGATCACCAGCGGCTGTCGCAGGATGGCCTGGCCCTGGAAGGCGAATAGCAACACCAGCGTCAGCAGCAGCGCTGCGATTGAGAGCGGGCCGAGGCGCTCCAGCGCGCGGTCGAACGCGGCCTGTCCACGACGCAGCAGCGAGCGGCGCCACACCTGCGCGAGGACGACGGGGATGATGATGTAGAGCACCACTGAGGTCAGCAGCGTGTCCCACGGCACGGTGATCGCCGACAGGCCCAGCAGCAGCCCGACGATGGGCGCGAAGGCGAACACCATGATGGTGTCGTTCAGCGCCACCTGCGACAGAGTGAATACCGGGTCGCCGCCGGTCAGTCGGCTCCACACGAACACCATCGCTGTGCACGGTGCGGCGGCCAGCAGGATCAGGCCGGCGACGTAGCTGTCGAGCTGGTCGGCCGGCAGCCAGTCGGCGAAGACGTGGCGGATGAACAGCCAGGCCAGCAGTGCCATCGAGAACGGCTTGACCGCCCAGTTGACGAACAGCGTCACGCCGATGCCACGCCAGTGCTGGCGAACCTGGCCGAGCGCGCCGAAATCCACCTTGAGCAGCATTGGGATCACCATGACCCATATGAGCAGGCCGACCGGCAGGTTGACCTGGGCCACTTCCATGCGGCCGACGGCCTGGAACGCGCCAGGCGCGAGCTGGCCCAGGGCGATGCCGGCGACGATGCACAGCAGCACCCACACCGTCAGGTAGCGCTCGAAGATGCTCATCGAGAACGATGGCGTGGCGGCGACGGCTTCTGTCTGTACGGTCATCGTGCTACCTCACTGCTTGCCGATGACGCGCAGCTCATGCTGCAGCGACATGGCATCGAGCCGTTGGAGCGGCAGCGACAGGAACAGCTCGATGCGACGCTTGAGCGTCAACGCGGCGTCCATGAACGCCTTGCGCTGCTGTTCCTCGCTGCCTTCGACGGCGGCCGGATCGGGCACGCCCCAATGGGCCGACACCGGCTTGCCCGGCCATACGGGACACACCTCGCCAGCGGCGTTGTCGCAGACGGTGAAGATGAAATCGAACACCGGCGCACCGGGCGCCACGAATTCGTCCCAGCTCTTGCTGCGGTAGCCGGTCGTTGGCAGGCGCAGGCGCTCCAGCGTGGCGAGCGCCAGCGGGTGGACTTCGCTCTTGGGGTGGCTCCCCGCCGAGTAGGCGCGAAACCGTCCCAGGCCCAGTTCGTTGAGGATGCCTTCGGCCAGGATGGAACGCGCCGAATTTCCGGTGCAGATGAACAGCGCGTTGTAGGTGGTTTCAGTCGTCATCGATGCCTCGCGTCAGCAGCAAGAAGCAGCCCGTTTCGCGGCGGCGCGACTGTCACTCGGCGCGCAGCAAGCTGGAGCTGTGCTCGGCGCGGGCTGCGGCGCTTCGTTGAACACGGGGATGTTGCCCAGCGTGTGGAAATGCTCCCAGGCCACGCCCTGCGGGTCGGTGACCCAGTGCTTCTCACTGCGTGCATAGCAGCAGGTCGTGGTGCCTTCGTCGAGCAGCGCCATGTCGGCAGCCTGCGCGCGGGCCTTCAGGGCGGTGAGTTCGTCGGCGTCATCGGTCTGGATGCCCAGGTGGTCGATGCCCGGCTTGCTGCCGCGCGTGGAGATGGCGAAGTTGACCGGCGGGTCTTCGAGCATCCACTTCGCGTAGTCGGCCTCGATGCGAGCCGGCTGCGCGGCGAACAGTTGGGAATAGAAGCCGATGCTGCGATTCAGGTCATCGACGTGCAGGTGGACGTGGAAGCGTTTCATGGAGGTTCCTTTCAGCAGGAGGCGCAGGCACGGGTGGATTCATTGGCCTCGCACACGCCACCTTGGCAGCAGTGCTCGGTCAGGTAGCCGAGCAGCCCGTTCATGTGGGCGAAGTCGGCGCGGTAGATCAGGTTGCGGCCCTGTTGCTCGATGGTGACGAGGCCGGCATGGGCCAGCTCCTTCAGATGGAAGGACAGGGTGTTGCGGGCCACGTCGAGCTGGTCGGCTAGGACGCTGGGCGTGAGCCCTTCGGGGCCGGCGACGACCAGGGCGCGGAACACGCGAAGGCGCTGGGTGTGGGCCAGGGCGCCCAGGGCGGAAACGGCTTGGGTCTCGTTCATAGTTCAATAATACAACATCTATTGAATAATGGTGCAGGCACATCGCAATAGAGGACCGGGCGCGCCCGACCCCAATCGGGGACGCCACTGCGCCCGATTGCTGCGTGACGCGGCTATCTGATAGTCCGAAGCTCACCCTCATGCGTTGCTGACCGTCGTCAGCGGCATGCCCTGGCAGTCCCGGTCTTCAAGACTGCAACGCGGTTCGCCGCGTTGACCGATCCAGTCCGCTTCGCATCGCCCACCGCGGACGCTCGCCGGCCTGGCGACGATGCACTTTTCTCAACCACCCGAGGGGAACCCCATCCCCTGCGTGATGCGTGCTCCTCGACCCACCAAGGAGCACGGCATGTCTGAACCTTCCGCATCTTCCTCTGCAACCGCAGTGCGCAGTGGTGCGCTGGCGCTGGCCTGGACCAGCAAGCGTTTGCCGCTACAGGTGCTGCGCAGCGCGGCCGGCCACTACATCGGCACACAAGACGACGAAGGCCCGGTATCGCGGGAGTCCGTCGAGTATTTCCCGACCCACCTCGCAGCACAGCGCGCCCTGGATACCCACGCCTGGACACAGCGCGCTCACCCCTGATTCCCACCCTTCAAGGAGTTCTCTCATGAATCTGTCTTTACCCGAAGACGTGCTCGATCAGATGGCGCTGGAACAAGCGCACTTCGACGCTGCACCGCAGGCCTTCTTCGAGGCCTGGAAGCGCGGCGCGCAGATCGCCGGCCACGAGTGGTTCGGCGACGGCACACGCGAAGGTCTGCAGCGTGCCACTACCAAGTGGGACCTGCGGCCCAACATGCTGATGCTCAACGACGCCTTGGGCGTGCTGAGCAGCGGTCAACGCATGTTCCTGTCCGCGATGGTGAGCTTCTACAACTCCCGCGAGGGCGGCGCGATGCTCAAGCGTTGCGGCTTCGAGGGGCTGTCCGACTTCGGCGGCCTCGATCTGGAACGGCGCCAGGTCATCGCTGACCTCACGCTGCACTACAACGGCTGGTGAGCCGCGCCTGGCAACCCACCGTCCTTTCATCCCACCCCACGAGGGACATGCGTCCTCGTTCGGGGCCATGTCCCTCCTTCTTTTCGCAGGAGCGGCCATGGCCCGAATCACCATCTTCCACTGACCTGCACCGCCCGCCACCAGGGCGGCCCGACGCCGCGGCCGGCTGACCGGTTGCCACTTCATCCACTCGCTGGGGTTCAATCCCCGGCAGGGGATTGCCTCGGCCATCCTCTGCTGGAGGAATCCCATGTCCCATTCCAACAATCCCTTCGCCCGCGGCTACGATGGCCTGTCCGTGCAGCGGCTGCTGGCGATTTCCTACGACGACGACTGCCCGCTGAGCTACCTGCCGCTGCACGTCTCGCAGTCGCACCTGCCGGACAGCCAGGTCGAGCGCCATGCCTGCGTCTTCTGCGACGACTTCGCGCTGATCACCGAGGGCCAGAACGTGCCGCCCGAGCTGGACGCGCAGTGCCCCAGCCACGGTATCGCCCGAAACCTCGTCTACGCCGTCATGGCCGAAGAAGCCGGCCAGCCGCTGCACGTCGGCGATACCTACTCCGAGGAAGCCGCGCGCGAGGTGGTACGCCGCCTGCGCTTCGAGACCGGGTTCTACAGCCGTGCCTGGGAAATCAGTTCGGCGCACATCACCGAGGAGGCCGGTCGCTTCCTCGCCGAACTGGCGGACATCGCTACGCCGAGCGGTTTTCTGTTCGTGGCCTTCCGCATTCCCTACAGCCCGGCGGTCGGCGTGAAGCTGATCGCCACGCCCTGGACGGATGCGAACCTGCAGCATGTCGAGGGCATCACCGCCGAAGAGCTGCGGCAGGAGCACCGGGCCAAGGGCGTGCCGGAGTCCCTCGTGGAAGTGTTGCACCTGGCTGCGCTCGCCGACGTTCGCATGTTGGTGTTCGATGCCGACGCGCCAGTGCTGGACGGGCTGACGCTCTACGACGACGAGTAACCCGCAACCCATTCGAGCCCCCACGTCGGGGCTCTTCTTTTTCGCGGAACGCGGTGCCGGCGCATTGCCGATTCCCGGCGGACGGCCGCCGCCATGTGCCGCACGCTGGCCGCATGTTCGCTGGCGTTGCCGGCAACATGCCCAGGCAGCCACGATCTTCAAGGCTGCGACGCGGTTCCGACCGCGTTGATCACACCAGTTCGCACCGGCATCCATGCGCGAACGGCCATCGGTTCTCGATGGCGATGCCACCAAGCTGTTCCATCAACCCACGCGGGGGTTCCACACCTTCCCCGCCTTGGGTCGGGTGTGTCTCCGCCTCATTGTTCTCAGGAGATTCACCATGACCACTTCCAACGAAAAGTCCTACTTTGATCTGCACATCACCGGCCTCGGGTATCTCAATCGCATCCGCGAGGTGAAGCCCAAGAAAGGCGATGCGTTCCTGGCCTGCGACATCGCGGCCCTGAACGGTCCCAGCGATGACGTCTCGTATGTGCGTTTCGACACGCGCGTATCGGGATCGGAAGCGCAGCACCTGGTGCGCCGCTGCATTCAGGCGGTCGACGCCGAGAAGAAGGTGATGATCGGCTTCCGCCTGGGCGACCTGTGGACCGACACCTTCACCTACTCCAAGGGCAAGCGTGCCGGCGAGCAGGGTGTGAGCCTCAAGGCCCGCCTGCTGTTCGTCAGTTGGATCAAGGTCGACGGCAAGCTCGTCTACAAGGCCGAATCCAAGCCGACCGAGACCGACGAGCGCGAGCCGGAAGTCCCTGTGACGTCCGACGCGCCCGCTTCGCAGCAAGCCTCGGCACCGGAGCCTTCGGAGCCCGTCGCCGATGCTGCCGACGACGCTGCCGATGCCCCCGCATTGGCCGTTGCCGAGTCGTTCTGATCCGCAAGGCCCCATTCCCGGGGCCTTGTCTTCTCTTCGTCAGCAGGAGACCTTCATGATCACCATCCCCGGCCAACTGGCCATCAAGACCATCCACGGCAGGAACGGCGACTTCAACGTCGGCCGCCTGGCAACCTCGATCGGCGAGTTCGTCGTGAAGAACGCCGAACTCGATCAGTACCACGAGGGCAAGTACGACGGTGATTTCGTCATCGTCGAGATTCGCCCCTCCACGTACAACGCCAACGGCCGCATGGTCATCGAGATCCGCGCCCATCTGGGCGGGATGACGCTGTCCAACATCGACGCCCTGAGCCGCGACGAAGCCCGCCGGCTGAGTCCGCAGGAAGTCGATCCGATCGACGAGGAAGCGCAGGCGCCCGTGCCGGCAACGCCCCCGGCCAAGCCGAAGGCGAAGCCGCGCAGTCCGCGCGATCCCCTGGTCGATACCACGCCGTTCGGCAGCGAACCGGCTCCCGTGTCCGCTGCGGCCTCGGCCGAGGCAGACGACGCGGCGCTGTTCGGTGCCTTGTGGCCCCTGGGCGAGACCGTGAAGCTCGATGCGACCGTGGATCGTCGTGTGCTGCGTCAGCAGCGCGACCGTCTCGACAAGCTGGGCTACGAGTTCGCTCCGTTGTCCCAGGACTGGCACCTCAAAGCTGCCTGATCCATTCGCCGCCTTGCGCGGCATTCCGCCACCCGCCGGGGTTCTCCCCCGACGGGGAGGGCTCCGGCCATTTCTTCAAGGAGATCCTCATGGGCTGGACCTTCGTTCGTCAGACGCGCGATCAGTTGATCCGCGAGCTGATCGCTCCGCAGGCGTCCGAACGCGCTTGCTGCGAAGTCATCGACCACACGCTGGACGGCGACGTTCTGTGGACCGTGGTTCGCGTCACCGCCAGGCAGGCGGGCGTCATGGGCCTCGCGGCCGGTGAGTCCGTCTGCTACATCGGCTGCCATCTGCTGGAAAGTTCGGGCGGCGATTGGGGCTACAAGTCCCTCGATGAGTCCGTGCATCCGTACTACTACTCGTGCCCGCTGCGCTATCTCGACATGGCGCCGGTGCAAAGCCCCGAGTGGCGCGAGCGGGTTCACCGCTTCCACGCGGGGTGCGCTGTCTAGCGGCACGCATCTTCCTTCACCCAACCGGGGCGAGCACGGCCCCGCGGGCTGTGGTTGCTCCTTCATTTTCAGGCTCATCGCGGAATCGTGTGGGCGCTTTGAACACGTTGAAGTAGGCTTTGAGCCTGAAAACAAGCATGTTCCTGCGATGTGTGCAGGCGTGCATCCTGTACTGACTTCTGGGTGGCTGTTGACGCATGAAATCAGGCCGTAGCCTGCGTGATCTGTTCGCCTTTCCGGGCTTCGTGGCAGCGGCCACGCTCAAGGGCGTGTTTGGCGATCCGAAGGCCCGGATCGTGACCTTGCGGCGCCGAAAAAAACGGCTGTGTGCTCCAACTGCGGTCATCGCTGCCTCAGCCGCTACGATCAACGCCTGTGCCGTGCCCGCGACCTGCGGGTGGCCGGCTGGATCCTGCACGTGGAGTTTGAACGCTGGCGGGTCCGGTGCCCGGGGTGCGGCGGTGTGCACGTAGAGCGGCTGGACTGGCTGGCGAAGAACCCGCGCTATACGGGGCGCTTCGCCCTGCACGTGGGCCATCTGTGCCGAAGCATGACGAACAAGGCGGTGGCCGAACTGGAGCGGCTGCATGACAGCACGGTCAAGGACCTGTCCAAGCTGTACATGGCCGAGCAGGTGCGCCGGGCCGGGATGCCGGCGCCGCGGGCCATCGGCATCGACGAGATTGCCATCCACAAGGGGCACGACTACCGGGTGGTGGTCAGCGACCTGGAGCGGGGCCGGCCGATCTGGTTCGGCGGCAGCGGCCGCACCGAAGCGGACATCGACCTGTTCTTCGCCGATCTGGGGCCGGACAAGAGCGCCCGGATCGAGCTGGCGGTGATGGACATGTGGCGCCCGTTCCGCACCTCGGTGGGCAACAACGCGCCCAATGCGGCCATCGTGTTCGACAAGTTCCACATCATGCGCCACCTGTCCGACGCGCTCGATCAGGTCAGGCGTGACGAGTACAAGCGCCTGCAGGGCAAGGACCGCAGCTACATCAAGGGCCAGCGCTATACCCTGCTGAGCAACCGCGAGAACCTGACCCTGGACGGCCGCCAGGCGCTCAGGAAGCTGCTGGCGGCCAACAAGCGGCTGAACACCGCGTACCTGCTGAAGGAATCGTTCGGCCAGTTGTGGAGCTACCGCACCGAGCGCGGCGCCCGGGCGTTCTTCGAGCGTTGGAAGCAGAGCCTGCGCTGGCAGCGGCTGGCGCCGTACCAGAAGTTCGTGCGGATGATCGAGCGGCACTGGGACGGTATTGCCGCCTACTGCCACCCAGACCACAAGGTCAGCCTCGGCCTGGTAGAAGGACTGAACAACAAGATCCGGGTGATCCAGCGCAGCGCCTACGGCTACCGCGATGAGGACTATCTCAAGCTCAAGATCATCGCCAGCTTCCTGCCGCCGCTACCCGAAAACGCTCGATTGCACCCACACTAATCCGCGAAGACCCCATTTTCAAGAGGACATCACCATGCCTGCACCTTCTTCCGCGAAACCGCTGTACCGCATCGACGAATGCCCCGACCTCATGGCCGACGCTTGCGTCGGTGACGAGCAGGGCAATCTCGTCTTTCTCTCGATCTGGGCGCGCGACACCGCCGTTCAGGAGTTCCTCGCCCGCCTGACCCTCGGCCGGGATGAACAGGGACTCGATCAGTTCCACGTCATCACCGAGCAGGGCGCATCCATCCCGGTCTTCGTCGGCAACGTCGAGAACCTGGAAAAGCGCATCACCCGTGCCTATCGGCGAACGCTGTTCGGTTCGCTGACGAATGTGTGGCTGTTCGATCGTCGCTGCGTGAAGCCAGACAAGGCCAACGCCAGCGCGCTGGCGCTTCTGCCCAGGGATTCCGCTCACCGGCTCGACCGGCTGTGGACGCTGGTGCAGGAGACCTGCCCGCTGCCACTGCTCGACCACTGGCGCGACACCGTGCTGGCGCTGTTGCAGACACGGCGAATGCTGACCGGTCTTCCCTTGGCCCTCGGGCCGCTGGAAGGCCATCGGCTGGCCCTCGATGTCCCGGCGCTGACGAAGGCGTTGGGCGAGCTGATCCGCAACGGCACCCTCGGCGCCACGCAGTACGAACTGGCCGCGAACGCACCGCTTCGGCGTGTGGCGTGAGCCATCCCCACGGGCATGCGCGCCGCGCGTGCCCGCCTTCCTTCATCCATCACCAGGAGAAATCCATGGCACTCATGTTTCCGCGCCTGGCGCGCAACTTCATTCGTAACGGCTACTTCCCCACCGACGAGCCGACATTGGAGCGGGCCTTGTCCGCACTGGCGCCGTCTCCCGGCACCATGTCCATCCTCGATCCCTGCGCCGGCGAAGGCGTGGCGATCGCCGAAGCCGCCCACGCCCTCGGGCGCGAGCAGGTCAAGGCCTTCGCCGTCGAGTACGACGCCGAGCGTGCCCGCCACGCACGGCAACTGGTCGATCGCTGCATCCACGGTGACCTGATGGACACGCTGATCTCGCGCCAGTCCTTCGGGCTGCTGTGGCTGAACCCGCCGTATGGCGACCTGAGCAAGGACGTGAACGGCAACATCGGCTATCAGGGCCAGTGTCGTGCGCGGCTGGAAAAGCTGTTTTATCAGCGTGCGCTGCCGCTGCTGCAGTACGGCGGCGTGTTGATCTTCATCGTGCCGTCCTACGTGCTCGACGCCGAGCTGGTCGGATGGCTGACGCGCCACTTCGCCGACCTGCGTATCTACCGTGCGGTGGAGACGCAGTTCAAGCAGGTGGTGATCTTCGGTCGCAGGATCCGTCAGCGCGACCAGGCGTCGGAGTCGGTCAAGGCCGTGCGCGGTCTGCTGCTGCAGATCGGACAGGGCGACGCCGAAGCCGAGGAACTGCCGCTCGAATGGCCGTTCCTGCCGTACACCGTCCCTGCCAGCCCGGCCGAGCCGGAGCACTTCTATCGCGTGACGATGGAGCCCGAGCAGTTCGCCGATGAAGTCGGCCGGCTGCAAGGACTCTGGCCAGCGCTCGATACCCACCTGGGCGCCGCGCAGCAGTCGCTGCGTCCGCCCGCGCGGGCCTTGTCGCACTGGCATCTCGCCCTGGCCTTGGCCGCAGGCGCGATCTCCGGCGTGGTGACGTCCAAGAGCGGGCGCGTGCTCGTCGTCAAAGGTGATACCCACAAGGAGAAGACCCTCCAGACGGAGTACACCGAGCGCGACGACGGCTCCGTGGCCGAGACGCGCATCCTCACCGACAAGTTCGTGCCGGTCATTCGTGCATGGGACTTGACGCTGGGCTCGCCCACGTGGGGCGAAGTGCTGACCATCCGCTGATCGCTGTTCCCTGACGGTTCGCCGTCGCCTTCATCCACCCACCGGGGTCACGTTGCCCCCGATGGGGGTGCCGTGGCCCCTGCTTCCAGAAGGAGAAACCACCATGGCACTCACAATCCTCAACCTCGCGTCACAAGCACGCTTTTCGCCCGGGCAGGTGGTCATGACCGCCGGCGTCGATGAGCTGGTCCGACAGGGCCGGCTCGACCCCACGCCGTACCTGCGCCGCCATCTTCATGGCGACTGGGGCGATCTGGACGACAGCGATCGACGGCAGAACGATGCCGCGCTGAAGTCCGGCGAGGATCGTCTTTTCTCGTCCTACCAGGTCACGCACGACCTGAAGCTCTGGATCATCACCGAATGGGATCGCAGCGTTACCACGCTGCTGTTGCCCAGCGAATACTGATCCGCATCCAGCGGCACCTACACGTTTCTTTGCCGCGTCTTTCTTCCCACCCACGGGCATGTCACCGCCCCGTGGGGGAGGCGCATGCCCCATTGCTTTGGAGCATCACCATGTCCCTCGATCTCGAAACCGTTCCCGAAACCGCTGTGCAGGGCGACCTGCTCGAAGTGGCCGCTTCACCCCTCACGCTCAGCCTGCAGGACTTCGTGTCCGAGTTCGGCGACGAGCTGCTTGATTCACTCAACCGCGCCAATCCTCCGGTCTACACCGGCCAGATGCGGGTGCATCGGCAAATGATCCTCGCCGCGCTCAAGCGCAAGCTGTTCCCCGCGCAAGCCGATGTGGTCCACGCCGTCACCGAACTGTTGGTCGATCGCGGCGAACGCGCCGCGATCGTCAATGGCGAGATGGGCTGCGGCAAGACGACAGTGGGTATTGCCACCGCCGCCGTGCTCAACGCCGAAGGCTACCGCCGTACCCTGGTGCTCTCGCCACCCCACCTGGTCTACAAGTGGCGGCGCGAGATCCAGGAGACGGTGGCCGGTGCCAAGGTCTGGGTGCTCAATGGCCCGGACACGCTGGTCAAGCTGCTGAAACTGCGCGAGCAGTTGGGCGTGCCGGCCCAGGGCCAGGAGTTCTTCGTCCTGGGCCGCGTACGGATGCGGATGGGGTTCCACTGGAAACCTGTCTTCGTCCGCCGGCGCACGCCTCACGGCGACGTGGGGGCCTGCCCGGATTGCGGGCATGTCATCACCGACCTCGACGGCGAGCCGATCAACCCGGTCGAACTCGAAGCCGAGGAGTCCCGCCGCAAGTGCAGCCACTGCCGTGCACCGCTGTGGTCGTTGATCCGTCCGAGGGGCTTGTCCGCGAGCGACCAGTCCTCCGCTGTCCTCAAAGCCTTGAAGCGCATCCCAACCATCGGGGAAGTCACCGCGCAGAAGCTGATGCAGAAGTTCGGTGACGCCTTCCTCGCGTCGATGCTCGGGGACAACATCCACGAGTTCATCAACCTGATGGACGACCGCGGCGAACTGGTCTTCTCGGACCGGCAAGCCCACCGGATGGAACGCGCGATGGCCAACATGGAGTTCGGCTTCGGCGAGGGCGGCTACCAGCCGTCCGAGTTCATCAAGAGGCAGCTTCCCCAAGGCACGTTCGACCTGCTCATCGCCGACGAGGCGCACGAGTACAAGAACGGCGGCTCCGCTCAGGGCCAGGCCATGGGGGTGTTGGCGGCCAAGGCGCGCAAGACGCTGCTGCTCACCGGCACGCTGATGGGCGGCTACGGTGACGACCTGTTCCACCTGCTGTTCCGAGCCCTGCCGGGGCGGATGATCGAAGACGGCTACCGGCCGACGAAGAGCGGCAGCATGACCTCGGCCGCGATGGCGTTCATGCGCGATCACGGCGTGCTCAAGGACATCTATTCCGAGAGCACCGGCACGGCGCACAAGACGGCCAAGGGCACCAAGGTATCGGTGCGCACGGTCAAGGCGCCGGGCTTCGGTCCGAAGGGCGTGCTGCGTTGCGTCCTGCCGTTCACCGTCTTCCTCAAGTTGAAGGACATCGGTGGCAACGTGCTACCGCCCTACGACGAGGAGTTCCGCGAAGTCGCCATGGACACGGCGCAGGCCGCGGCCTACCGCGATCTGGCGGGTCGGCTGACCCAGGAGCTGAAGCAGGCCTTGGCGAAGCGCGACACGACACTGCTCGGCGTGGTCCTCAACGTGCTGCTGGCCTGGCCGGACTGCTGCTTTCGATCGGAAACCGTGGTGCATCCGCGCACGCGCAACACCTTGGCGTTCGTGCCGGCTCAGTTCAACGAGCTGGAGGTGATGCCCAAGGAACGCGAGCTGATCGAGATCTGCAAGCGGGAGAAGGCAGAGGGTCGCAAGACCCTGGTCTATTCGGTCTACACCGGCACGCGCGACACCACGTCGCGCTTGAAGGTGCTGCTGGAGCAGGAAGGCTTCAAGGTGGCGGTACTGCGCGCGAGCGTGGATGCCTCCCGCCGCGAGGACTGGATCGCCGAGCAGTTGGACCGTGGCATCGACGTGCTCATCACCAATCCCGAGCTGGTGAAAACCGGCCTGGACCTGCTGGAGTTCCCGACCATCGTGTTCCTCCAGAGCGGGTACAACGTGTACTCGCTGCAGCAGGCCGCCCGGCGTTCCTGGCGCATCGGCCAGAAGCAGCCGGTGCGCGTGATCTACCTCGGCTACGCCAACTCCTCGCAGATGACCTGCCTGGGGTTGATGGCCCGGAAGATCATGGTGTCGCAAAGCACGTCGGGCGACGTGCCGGAGTCCGGGCTTGATGTCCTGAACCAGGACGGTGATTCCGTCGAGGTGGCATTGGCACGACAGCTCGTGGCGGCATGATCCATGCGTTGCATGCCGGCGGCCCTATGGTCGCCGGCATTTTTCCTGGCAAATCGGGAGCCGACGGATTCGCTTTGTTTGCTGTGACAAAGGGCTGGCGTGGCGATGGTGATGGCTCGTTGTTTCAGGACACCGATCCATGCGCCCATCCCGCCAGCCCTTCCGTATTGCCGGACGCAGCCACCTGATCCGTTTGCCCGGCTTGCTCCTGGCCGCCATGGCCAGCGGCTGCGCGACGACGAACGCCGTGCCACCGACGCCCGCATCCGAAGCCATCGACATCGCGTCCGAAGCCGTGGCGGAGGTCGTGCCGGTGACGCGGTATGGCCGCTATACCCTGGTTGAACTCGCGCCGACGGCGGCCCAGCACGACCTGTTGCTGCAGGTGGTGGATGTGGATATCCCCGGCACGCTGGGCGCCACCGTCGGGGATGCGCTCCGGCACCTGGTCCTGCGCTCCGGCTACCGGCTGTGCGACGAGCAGTCCGCCGACCTGCTGGCCTTGCCGCTGCCGGCGGCTCACTACCGGCTCGGCCCGGTCCTGCTGCGCGATGCGCTCTTGACCCTGGCCGGCCCCGCCTGGGATCTGCAGGTCGACGACGGTGAGCGGAAGGTGTGCTTCATCCGCAGCCTCAGGGAGGCTCGTACGCCGCACGAGCCCAAGCCACCGGAAAGCAACCGTTCGCAGGAGACCCCTCCGCTGATCCGGGAGGTTTCGCCATGACCATCCGGGACTCAGCGACGGGCCAGCGCACGACGCTGCTGCGGGTCGCGGCCGCAACCTGGTTGTTGCTCGTCAGCGCTGTGGTGCTGGTGGATCACATGGCCTTGTCCGGGCTGGCGGAACAGACCCAGGCCTTCGCGCCCACCGCGCAGGTGTCCCTGCTCGAAACCCGAGTGGATGGCCTCTCGCATCGGATCGAACAACGCCACACTCAGCCCGCCGCCTTGCCGCAGGCGCGCTACGAGCAGGACACCGCGGCATTGGACCAACGGCTGGCGGCAATCGAGCAGGCGCAGGCCCATCACGCCGCCACCGATGCGCTGCACGCATTGGAAACCCGTGTCACGCGACTGGAAACCCGCCCGGTCTCGCGCCAGCCCAAGCCGCCCGCACCGCGGCCATCCCAACCCTTGGCGGCCCAACCCAAGCCTGTTGAGCCGTCATTCCGCCTGATCGGAGTGGAACTGCGTGCGGGAGAGCATTTCGTGTCGGTGATGCCTGTCGGTGGCACCGGGCTGGCCGATGTCCGCCTGCTGCACGCCGGAGAGTCGGAGGGTGGGTGGCGACTGGACGGGATCGAGCGCGACGGCGCCGTCTTCCGGCAGGGAGACGAGATCCGCCGGCTGCCCATCCCGCCCCGATAGAGAGGTCCACGCCGATGGTCCCGCGCCACTTGATCCCGCCATTGATGGCCGTGTTGCTGGCCGCCTCCGCCATGCAGGTGGCACTTGCCCAGCCCACCGGTGCAACCACCGCGGCCAGGACGGCGCCGAGCCGTGAAGCGCCTGCGGCCATCGCTCGCAGCGACGAACAGCGGGCGCAGGACTGGGGGCTGCGCACGGACGAATGGACGCGCTATCGCGAGTTGATGCAAGGGCCGCTGGGCGTCTACTCGCCCAGCCTCGACCCGCTCACGGCCCTCGGCATCGAAGCACGTTCCGACGAGGAGCGCCGCCGCTACGCGGAATTGCAGGTTCGGGCCGAAGCCCGGCGGGCCGAGAAGACGCTGGCCTACCAGCGTGCCTACGACGCCGCCTGGCAACGGATCGCGCCGGGCATGGCGAGGGTCAACCTGCCCGGTGCCAAGCCGACCGGCGCGGGCACCGCCATCGCATCAGGCACCGACCGAACCGCCATCTTCGTGAAGGACGGCTGTACCGCCTGCGACCAGGCCGTGCAGCGGCTGCAGGCGTCGGGCGTCGAGTTCGATGTCTATGTCGTCGGCAGTCGCGCCGACGACGCGCGCATCCGTGAATGGGCACGCCGGGCCCGTATCGACCCGGCGAAGGTACGCGCCCGGCACATCACCCTCAACCACGACGGTGGCCGCTGGCTGTCCCTCGGCCTGCAGGGCGAACTGCCCGCCGTCGTGCGCCAGGTCGGCGGCCAATGGCAGCGACAGTAGGCCTCGCGCGTCTCGCGCTCCTGCTGCTGGCTTGCTGGGCACTCGGCCAGGCGAAAGCCGGGGAGGTTCCGCCGCCGGCCTACCAGTTCGCGGCACAGCGTGCGGGCATTCCGGCGGCGGTGTTGTACGCGGTGGCCTTGCAGGAGAGTGGCACCCGGTACCACGGCCGCCTCGTGCCCTGGCCCTGGACGCTCAACGTGGCCGGGGCATCGCATCGGTTCGCCACCCGTACCGAGGCCTGCGCCGGTTTGCACCTGGCATTGCGCGACGTGCCGCGCACCCGCATCGACGCCGGCCTGGGCCAGATCAACCTGGGCTACCAGCGTCACCGCTACGACCACCCCTGCGAACTGCTCGATCCCTATCGGAACCTGGCGCTGGCCGCGCAGATCCTGCGCGAGCAGCACGCGCCTGGCCAGGACTGGCTGATCACGATCGGCCGCTACCACCGTCCCGCTGGTGGCGCACCCGCTGCGCGCTACCGCCAGAGTGTTGGCCGCCACCTGGCCCGCGTACTGGGCGAGCCAGCGCGGGGCTCGGATAACCGGAGAACCCTGCCATGAAGCCTCGAATCTTCCGTCCGGCTGTGCCGTGGCTGATCGGCTTGCTGCCGCTCGTGTCCGTGCCAGCCGCTTTCGCACAATCGCCGCCCTTGATCGTCGTCGAGGATCGCGGCAGGGCCTCCGCGCTGCCTTATTACCAGGCCCTCGACCTGCAACCGCGCACCGGAAACCGGCCATCACCCAGGATCGAGATGCCACGCCTGCCCGAAGGGCCTTCTGGCGAGGCGGCCATGCTGCCGGTGCGCTCGGCCCATTTGGTCCCTGGCGATGTGGCTCCCCGGGCGATCCAGGCGCCGGGGCTCACGCCGATGTTCCTGGTTGGTGATGACCAGCGCTCCCATGCCTGGCTGCGCCAGCGTGCCCCGGCGCTGCGCGAGCTCGGGGCCGTGGGGTTGGTGGTCCAGGTCGAGTCACCGCAGGCACTTGCGGCACTGCGTGCCCTGGCGCCCGGGCTGATGCTGGCGCCGGCGTCCGGCGACGACCTGGCCGAGCGCCTGGGCCTGCGCCACTACCCGGTGCTCATCACGTCCACCGGTGTCGAGCAGTAGGTGCGCAAATGGCCCAACCGCATGCGGTCGAGGTTCTGCTGCGGCCAGCGGTAGAGCTATACACCGTTGCCGTATGCGCAGGCGCCGCGGTGGTGTGCGTGGTGGCACCGTGGTCGCTCGCGTTGAATCCGGTACTCGGCCTCGGCAGCGCGCTGGCCTTCCTGGCCTTCGGCGCGATTCGCCTGCGCGACGCCTGGGCCATCCTGCGCTACCGCCGCCACATCCGTCGTCTGCCTCGCTACGTGATGACGAGCCGTGACGTGCCAGTGAGCCAGTACCGTCTGTTCGTTGGGCGTGGCTTCCGCTGGGAACAACGACACACCCATCGGCTGACGCAGACCTACAAGCCCGAGTTCCGGCGCTACGCCGAACCGACGAGGTTCTACCGCCTGGCGCGCCGCCTGGAGGAGCGGCTGGAGTTCGCGCCGCCGCCGCTGCCCAGGCTGGCGCGGGCTTTGGCCTGGGACAGCCCGCTCAACCCGGTCCGGCCGTTGCCGCCCGTGGGTGGCATGCCGCGCCTGCATGGCATCGAGCCGCACGAGACCGACGTCACCCTGCCGCTGGGCGAGCGTGTGGGCCACACCCTGGTGCTCGGCACCACGCGCGTGGGCAAGACGCGCCTGGCCGAACTGTTCATCACCCAGGACATCCGCCGCAAGGTCCGTGGCGAGCACGAGGTGGTGATCGTCTTCGACCCCAAGGGCGATGCCGACCTGCTCAAGCGCATGTATGTCGAGGCCAGGCGAGCCGGACGCGAGGGCGAAATGTACGTGTTCCACCTGGGCTGGCCCGACATCTCGGCACGCTACAACGCCGTGGGCCGGTTCGGGCGCATCTCGGAGGTCGCCACGCGCATTGCGGGGCAGCTTTCCGGCGAGGGCAACAGCGCCGCGTTTCGCGAGTTCGCCTGGCGCTTCGTCAACATCATCGCGCGCGCCCTGGTGGAACTGGGGCAGCGGCCAGACTACCTGCTGATCCAGCGCCACGTCGTCAACATCGACGCGCTGTTCATCGAGTACGCCCAGCACTTCTTCGCCCGAACCGAGCCCAAGGCCTGGGAGGTGATCGTCCAGCTCGAAGGACGCCTCAACGACAAGACCATCCCGCGCCACATGGTCGGGCGAGAGAAGCGGGTGGTGGCACTGGAGCAGTACCTGTCGCAGACACGAACCTACGACGCGGTGCTCGACGGCCTGCGCTCCGCGGTGCGCTACGACCGCACCTACTTCGACAAGATCGTCGCTTCGCTGTTGCCGCTGCTGGAGAAGCTCACCACCGGCAAGATCGCGCAACTGCTCGCGCCGAACTATTCCGACCTGTCTGACCCGCGCCCGATCTTCGACTGGATGCAGATCATCAGGAAGCGGGCCGTGGTCTATGTGGGATTGGATGCGCTGTCCGACGCCGAAGTGGCGGCGGCCGTCGGCAACAGCATGTTCAGCGACCTGGTGTCGGTAGCAGGGCACATTTACAAGCACGGCATCGACGACGGCTTGCCGGGGGCATCGGCCAATGCCAAGGTCGCCATCAACGTTCATGCGGACGAGTTCAACGAACTGATGGGCGATGAGTTCATCCCGCTCATCAACAAGGGGGGCGGTGCAGGCATGCAGGTCACGGCCTATACGCAGACGCTCTCGGATATCGAGGCGCGCATCGGCAATCGCGCCAAGGCCGGCCAGGTCATCGGCAACTTCAACAACCTGTTCATGCTGCGGGTGCGCGAGACCGCCACCGCCGAACTGCTGACACGACAACTGCCGAAGGTGGAGGTCTACACCACCACCCTGGTCAGCGGCGCCACCGACAGTTCCGACATCCACGGCCAAACCGACTTCACCAGCAACGCGCAGGACCGCATCAGCACGTCGAGCGTGCCGCTCATCGAGCCCGCACACGTGGTCGGCCTGCCCAAGGGTCAGTGCTTCGCCCTCATCGAAGGCGGCAACCTGTGGAAGGTCCGCATGCCGTTGCCGGCGCCCGATCCGGACGAAGCCATGCCCCGGGACCTGCAACAACTGGCCGGCTACATGCGCCAGCACTACGCCGAGGCGGGCGAATGGTGGGAGGGCAACGGGCTGCCCCGGCTGCACGACCACGACGCGTTGCCAGCGGATCTGGCCGAGGAAGTGCAAGAAGGCACGCCGGATGAAGAGGCTCCATCGTGAAAGAGCCCGCCGCGACCGCCGAGCGACAGCAGGCACGCCAACGCGGCCTAGTCGCCAGCGTGGTCACGCTGCCATGGCGCCTGTTCGGCGTGTTGGTCGCCTCGCTGCTGCTATCCATCGTCATCGAATGCGTCGGCATGTACTTCTTCTGGCCCGAGCAGGGATGGCGCCACGCACAGGGCATGCTGCACTACGAGCTGAATCAGCTCTCCACGCATTTCACCCGCAGCGCGCTGGTGCAGGAGCCGGGGCGCACCGCGCGCTGGCTGGTGGAGGGTGCCTACGAATGGGTTTTCGTGAAGACGGGCTTGCTGGACTGGATGCGCGACGCCTCGGCGCAGGCTAGCGCACCTAGCCGAGGCGTGCATCGGGACTTCCGCTATTACCTCGCCCAGGTCTATGTCTGGACCGAGCGCTATCTGATTGCCGCCGGCTTCACCGTCCTGACATTCATCGTCCGCCTGCTGGTCTTGGTGCTCACGCTGCCGCTGTTCCTGCTCGCGGCCTTCGTCGGCTTGGTCGATGGACTGATTCGCCGCGACATCCGCAAGTTCGGCGCGGGGCGGGAATCGGGCTTCGTCTACCACCGGGCCAGAGCCAGCCTGATCCCTCTGGCTGTACTGCCGTGGGAAACTTATCTGGTACTGCCAGTCAGCGTGAATCCGCTACTAATCCTGCTGCCCAGCGCCGCATTGCTCGGCGTGGCGGTGTGCATCGCGGCGGCGACGTTTAAGAAGTACCTGTAGATCACTCCGGCTGCCAAGCGTAATCCGCCCAGTGCGCTTCGTAGCGTTTCATAAAGTCTTTCATCTCCCGGATGTTGACGGCAGGTTCGCGACAGGCCCGGGCGCAGGTAGAAACGACATCCCGGTAGAACTCCGGAGCGACAGTCCTGATGCCGTCATAATTCATCAGCAAGTCCGGAAGATGCTCCGTGATACTTGCTGCGCGAGGTGCCATCACAATGCTCGGGGGCTCTCCATACGTATTGATCAACACGTATCGCCAGCTTGGGTCTGCGGCTCCCTGGCGAGGGACAATCTCAGAACCTGTTCAAAGTCTCATGGAATTGTCCGATGCTATGGGGATGAGACCCCGCTATCCCAGTGACATCAGTCGTGAGCAGTTCGAGCAGATCCGTCCACTTCTGGAGAATGCACGCAAGAAGACGGCACCTCGCAAAGTTGAGCTGTACGAGGTGTTCTGCGCAGTGCTGTACCTGCTTCGCAGTGGCTGTCAGTGGCGCATGTTGCCCGAGTCGTTCCCCAAATGGCGCACCGTGCATGCGTACTTCCAGATCTGGAGCGAGGTGGACGATGAAGGGGTGAGCCTGCTGGAGCGGGCGCTCAAAAAATCAGGTTGGCGCGGCCCGAGACAGACAGGGGCGCAACGCCAGCAGCAGGTTCTTGATCGTGGACGCGCAGAGCGTGAAGAACACCGACACGGCCGGGCAGAAGGGCTATGACGCCGGCAAGAAGGTGTCGGGAATCAAGCGGCACATTGCCGTGGATACGCAAGGGTTGCCTCACGCCATCGCGGTGACCACGGCGGAGGTGACCGACCGCAAGGGTGCACAGCAGGCCCTGGCGCGCTGCAAGCCTAGCTTGAAGCAGGTGCAGGGCCTGCTGTGCGACAGCGGCTATGTGGGAGAACCTTTCGCGCAAGGCGTGCGTGAGGTGCTGGGCGGACACATCACCGTCCAGATCGCCAAGCGCAGCGAACTGCACACCTTCAAGGTCATGCCCAAGCGCTGGATCGTCGAGCGCAGCTTCGCCTGGCTGGAGAAGAACAGGCGGCTATGGAAGAACTGCGAGCGCAAGCTCAATACCAGCCTGCAACTGATCCATCTGGCATTCCTGGCACTACTGCTCAGAAGACTTTGAACAGGCTCTCACAGGGACGTGCGTCTCCGCCTTTGGAAATGGCTTCGTAGATATCCTTGACGGCCTGGGGTTTGTGGGCCACCAGGACATAAGGCCCGGCCCCTACATAGCCACCCATGCGTTCGTCGTATTCGATGCCGAGCAAGCCTTCCAGGTCAAAGCGTGCATCTCGGTCCAGGGGAGCCTTTCCCGAGATGAACCATTGAAGTTCCCGCATGGTGATCCCGGCACACTTGGCAATCTCTGCAGGTGAATTGGGCCAGCATGCCACGAGGTTCTTAGCGATCTCGGCGGCGTTGTCATAGTCACTATCGGCCCAGAAATCATCATCCTCAACGATGTCTTCCGCTGCCTTGGCACCTGTCACCAGCCAAGTCCTGCCATCGAACCCGTCCAGGTTGAAGTAACGGGGCTGATCGGGCGGTAGAGAAGTTTCCCAGGACGACATCCATGGGCCGGGCTCCCAGTCGAGCCCACCTGTCACTGTTGGAACCGGCACTTGCGCCGGCAAGGCCAGCCACTGCTGGATCCTGTCCTCGACCTCGCGGCTGTTCAAGCCTCTGCGATCATCCCTGACACGAAAATCGTGGTCATTTTGAGCGTCCCGGCAAAGGGCCTGGATGGCTCCGGAAAGAGAAGACTGGTCTTCCCCGTCGTGCTTGCTCAGCAGCCACCGGCTAGAGTCCTGGGCTGAGCGCAGGGAAGCTGGGAGGGATTTCTCCTTGGCATCGGCGACCTCGACATGGACTCCGATTTCCGCCATATCTCGTGCCAGTTCAGGGCTGGCTGCCGCGAGGTGGCGGTTGATCCGCAGAATGTCCGGTCGGCCACGCAAGCCCTTGGCGTTATGCCAAGCATCCAGAAGAACATCCCGGAAGGCCTTGGGCTGATTGACCGGGGTAAAGGTCATCCACCGAATGGGCAACCCGGCAACGGTCAATCCATAGAGTATGAGGGGGCTGATCCCGTACCGCTCTGCGTCCCTGACCTTGATCGGGTCCCGCACGGACACAATGCCGTGCTTCGGATGGTGAAAAAGAAACTTGGCAATCGCAACGTAGAAGTGATGCTCTCTTGGTGATGGCAGTGCCTGTTGATTCATGGTCCCTCCTGGGGAAATGCGAGCTTTCCCCGAGAACTATCGGAGGCTCCCCGCTCTGCCAACAACCGGGCCAACATCTGGGCGCGAAATTGTTCGGATCGATGATCTGAATTTCCTGAGCCAACCGTTATCCTCCACGTTCAGTCAACACTCCAGATGTTCATCTTCAATCGCCAAGCGGTTCGTAGTACGCCTCGCTGAGCACACCAAGCGTGACGATGGCGGGGGCAGCATCGTCTTCTGAGTCATGAGCAAGCGCGCCGTCGAGCACGCGCACCCGGGTGCCCTTCTTGAACTCGCCGGGCCGTTGGACCCTCAGCAACGCTGGCATCTTCGCCGGGAGATCACGCGCACGTACGACTACAGCGTCCCAACTCGTCGGGCCGTGACGCCCGGTGATCTTCAACTCGATATCGCCGTAGCGTCCATCATCCGAGACCACCTGCGTGGCGCTGCCCCAATATGCGTCGCAGAGTTGGCGCACACCGCAGTAGCGACACGACTCGGTGTTCGGGCGTGCCGAGGGCGGGCGTGCGGCCAATGCGGCCTCCGCTGCCTGTCGGCGCGCGCGGAGTTCACGACTGATTTCATCAATCTCCGATGTGATCGGCGGCGCGACGTCGACATCCTGGTCCTCGTACGCGAGCACGAGCCGATCCACTACGCGCCCCGACGGGTTCAGTTCGTCGTCGAGCCGCCACATCACGGCGTACGTCCGGACCTGAAACTTGTGCGCCTCGTCAGTCGCGCCGGTCTTGAAGTCGGTGATCTGGCACGCGTCGTCGCCGAGAACAAGAAGATCGATCTTCCCCTTCCACCCGACGCTCTTCGCGTGGACCTCCACCTCGGGGTAGATCCCGTTCACGAGCGGGAGCCGTGGCGGTGGTCCGCCCGACTTCGGCGCTGACGCGGCAGGTGCTGGAGGAGCACTATTCGGCAACCGAAGTCGGCTCAACATCGACTGTACGCGCACTCGAAGCGTCGGCACTTGGCCGCGCAGGGCCCGCTGTGCATGCTCCATCAACGCGCTTGCTCGCGGGTTGTCGATGTAACGCTTGAGGATGCGCGCGACGCACTCCTCCACGACGCGCGTGTATCCGCCGAGTTCCCGCAGCACCTGCGGCGCGCTCGGGTCGCTCAGCGAAGGCACGCCCGCTCGCATAAGCTGCTTCATGATGATCTCGAGCGCCAAGTGGACGACGCTACCAGCCAGCGCAGCGACTTGGAGCTTAGGCGGGTAGCCTCGCCCGCCCCAAAGCTCCGGATACTCAGCAGAGCTGAGCGCCCAGCGCCGTGGGCACTCTTCGATCTCCGCGTATGTCGACACGCTCATCACGGCCGGTGGAGCGGGCCACGTTGTCGGTGTGACGACGCGCCAATGCGTCTTCTCGTTCGTGCTCACCGGGACTCCTCAGCCGAGCTTTTCGATGAGCTTTTTCGTGGCGAACGGCAGGTTGCGCCGCACGACTAATTCATCCTCGAGGTGGACGGTCAGCGAAGTCGCGTACTCCATAATGTCCTTGAGGTCCGTGTCCGTCGGTTCGTTCGGCGTCAGCGGACCATGCAACCCAATGGCGAATTGCGCGCCGCTCGCATTCGTCACGAGGATTGGCACAATGACGTCACCGAGGCCCGCGACCGAGATTTTCTTGTAGCGCTCGAGTGTGAGCCCTTCGATGTCCTGCCGATCGAGGTCCTCGAACAGGAGGTTGGTCGAGTGCGTGACTCGATTCGGGCTCAACGTCGGGGCCGAGTTATTGAGGATAAACCGCAACAAACTTGCCCCGAGATGGCGGTCGAGGAGGTCGTGCTCGAACTTGTTCTTATAGCTGCGAAGGCAGCGGTAGCAAGAACGGTCACAGTTGTCCGGGCACACCTCAAGAAGCTTAAGCGCGTCCTCGAAGATCGGGAGCCCGATATCCCCAACGCGCTTCGCGAAACCGGCGCCGCCGGGCAGTGTGTCGTAGATGTAGATCTCCGACTCAAGCCCCGCGCGGCCCTCTGGCGTGAGCGCTGGGCGGTACTCGGCCTGAAGTTCATTCGCCTCCAACTCAAGCCGCGCGCACGCTGCCTTGGTCACCGCCTCGCAGATCGTGCGTAGCGCGACGTCGGTCGCGAGCACGCCGGGCACGAGCGTGATAGGCGCGTCGACGCGGATCGCGACGAGCAAGACGTCGGTGATGAAGTCTGTACCGAGGACCAAGCCCTTCGTCGCGCCTCCTCCGGGGCACATCGGCTCCTTGATGTCCGGATACGGCTTGCGGTGCGCCGCCGCGACGGTGCTCTTCGGGTTCGCAGTCGGCTCGATAAGCCCGCACTTGGTGCAGTACGTGTAGCCCTCCTCCCGCGGACCTCGGTTCGTTACGAGCAGGTGCTGTCGCATGTGGTGGACCCGGAGGCGCTCGTTCAATTGCTTCCACTTCGAGGCGTCTGCGGGGGTCGGCGCCGTCAACTTCGCGCGGGTTGCATAGCTCTTTGCGGGCATGTCGTCGGGCGAGGTGCCCTCCGGCTTACCCACAGGGTGCGCGAAGCCAGGCGGGCGGAGCCACTGTGTGGCAGGGCCAAAGGTACCCACGCCACCGCACGCCTCGCAGTCCTTGGTCTCGCCACGCGAGCCATCCTCGAAGGTCGTGGTTTTCGCGTAGTGGCACACGCTGCATTCGTAGTAGAGCCGCCGTCCCAGCCAGGCGCGGTATCGATCATCGCGCATCGGCGAGTAGATCGCCTCGGAGGTCCAGAGCTTGTTGCCGATCCAGACCTCCTTGCCGGGCGCGTACTGCGAGAGTGCGATGGTGAGGCCCTGTGAAGGGGTGAACTGAAAGGCGGGCCGATACATCGTTGAGTTGATGGGGTCGAACACGTGGAAGGTAGCGACGTCGGTCGGGAACGCGTAGCGAGGGAGAACACCCCGGTAAAGAAGCCGGTCAAGCAGGTTTTCGGAGGCTGGGTCACGCCCCGGCTTCTCCTCGCCCGCCTCATCAGGCGCCTCGAGCACGGTGTCTGCGCTCACAGCCGTAGACGCGTCCCCTGCGGCTGCCGGCGCAGAGGCTGCCGCGCTTGCCGGAGGCTCGAACTCGATCGCAGCGTCAATCGGCTGCATCGTCTTTGGCACAAGTTCGTCGAGGAGGCGCTTCCGTTCTGCAGCCGATAACTGCTGCGGGAGCCAAGCATCGACCTCAGCGCGCAGGCTCTCCTGGTTTGCCTCGAGCCACTTCTTCAGGTCCCAACGGTTGAGTACCTTCGCAGACTTCTTGAATTCGGCCACGGTGCCCAGCACCGCGAAGAGGTGCGGTTGCTCCTCCGGCTTGATAGTCGGGAGTTTGTCCTGATGGTAGCGTTGCAGCAGGTAGGCGGTAACGTGCCGTTGGATGATCTCGCTGTTGTCGAGCGTGAGGAGCGGATCGTCGACGTCGCCACGAATCATCTGGTCGGGGTTCGAGAAGTAGTGCTCGTCATGGCTGTCTGCGCTGCCAAAGGCGGTAACGGTCGCGACGGCGTTCCCTCGGCGACCTGCGCGACCTGCGCGCTGCTGGTAGTTCGCACGCGCGGGCGGCATGTTCCGCAGTGAGACGCCGGAGAGCGATCCGATGTCAATACCGACCTCCATCGTCGTCGTGCAGGACAGCACGTCGATGGCGGGCCGGTCGTGCCCCGTCCCGTCGTCGCCGAGATCCACATCTTGGAAGAGCAGTTCGTGCTCTTCCGCCTTCGAGAAGACTTCGTCCGCCTGCGCGGCGTTGAGCTGCGCGGTGTGCTCCGCGGCGATGAGCGCCATCGGCGGCGACGGCGGGACCTTCAGGGCATCGATGGTGCTCGCGCGGTAGTAGCCCTTACGCGCGACGAAGACCTTGTCGGTGTTCGGATCGATCACCATCGCGGTGGGCTGGCCACAGTTCACGCAGGTCGTGCGTCCGGGGAACGGGCGCTGCGCCGTCTTGCACGACTGACAGTACGCCCATGGACCGCCGACGTAGAGCGAGAGTTCGCTGCCCTTCAGGTAGAACTTGTTCGGCGCGACCTGCTCTCCGAAGCGCTGAAGCAGCTTGGGTAGCCACTCCTTATTGAAGAACGTTCGCGCGGGCTTGTCCGCGATGAACCGATCCATCTCGTCGAACTTGCCCGAGCGCGCCTGGTACTGTCGGCTCGAGTTGCGCCACGCGGGCGGCATCTGGCTCATCCACAGGCCGGCGCGGCCCCAGCACCGTATCCATGAGCGCGCGGTCGCCAGCTTCTGCTCTGGCGTGGTCGCGAAGCCAAGGATGTCCGGCAGCGCCTCTACCCATGTCGTGTGGTCGCCGCGCTCCCGGAGCGACGCGATCGCGAGCGCCTCGAGACCGTAGTATCGGTCGCCCAGCGAGTTCACTATCGCGCGTAGCAACGACTCCGGCGGTCGCGATGCGCGCAACTTGCCCCAGAGCGGCATCAGCGCCGCAGGGTTCGTCAGCGCCCCGCTCTTGACGGCGGCGTCCACGTCGAGTTCGTCCTGGAAGCTCTCGCCCGCCTTTAGCTCTGGCCGGAGCCTTACGCCCAACTCCTTCGCTGCGATGAGCACGCCGAAGTACAGGTCGTCGAGCGAGAGATACGGAGCAATCGCGGCCGTACTCGACAGCCGCTGGTAGCCCGCGATGATGAGGGGACGGATCGCGTCCTGCGTCGAGTAGGTCTGCAGGTTCGGCGCGAGGCGCGCCGCCGTCTGTCGCGAGTCGGAGAAGATGAGGACCTTGCGCCCACGCAGCGGCGCGAGGCGGGTCGCGGGCACCGGGCTCGGGGGCTGCACTTGGATTTGCTTCGCGATGAGCGCCTGGAACGGCTGGTCGCCCTTCGTCTGGTGATCCTGGACGGACGTGCGCCCAAACGCCGCGCGCCCTCCGCATACGGCGCACGGCCGGAACTCGCCCGGGTTCGCGTCCTGCGGCTCATCGTCCGTCACGGGCTGGGCCCGCCCCGCCCGGATGTAAACTGTTCTATTCCGTGTTCCGAGCTTCTGCGGGTTCAGCCGGCCAGTGATCAGATCGTACTCAGCGGGCTCCGCCAAGTCATTGAAGACAGGCTTCTCGAGGAGGAGGTCGAGCGGAGCGATCTCGTCGACAAACCCGGCGAGCGTCCGGAATGCGCCGCCTGGCTCCGCCCACAGGAAATCCGGGTTGTTGACGTCGTTGGTGTACGCGCGCGCGTGAGCCGTGCCGCAGTTCCTACACGTGAAGAGTTCCAACGCGCGCGCGCCGCACTCGCACGTGTCGCGCGGCTGGCTGTAGAGCTTGCCCGCGGGGCCGCCACGCTGGGCGGCGGGGATGCTCGTGCAGTTCGGGTCCATGCAGACCCACAGGCCCGCGAGTCCACGGTAGAAGGAGTGGACTCGACACGGCAGTAGACCAGGCTCCGTCGGCTCCCTCCGCGCCACGCTGCCGAGCGCGATAAGATTCGTGACTGCCCGCGCAGCGACTTCGGCAGGGACGTCCGCCTCGAACAGCTTGGCGCCCAACTCGTCGACGGGCTGGGCCTCCTTCATCGTCGAGTTGACGAGGCTCGACATCGGGCCGAATGACTCAAGCGCCTTGTAGAGCGAGGGCTGCAGTTCCCACGGCGCCGTGACCTTCCGGTACTTGAGGAAGCCCTCAATCACCTTGAGACGGTCTGCCTCGCTGGCCGCCTCGTAGAAGTCGTTGAGATCGAATGCGTTCAGCGCGGCTGCGTCGGCGGCCGTCCCCTTCGCCGCACCGGGGCGTTCTAGGAGGTCCCCCTGGACCTCCCGAAAGTCGATAGGGTCCTTGCCCGAGAGCTGCGCGCCGAACTCGACGGCGTAGTCCGCGTCCTTGAAGCTGGCACTCGTGCAGATGACCTGCAGGCGTTCCGGGGGTATGCCGAGGCGCGTCCGCAGGCGTCGGATAAGCAGCGCCACCTCGGCGCCCTGCGCGCCGCGATACAGGTGAGCCTCGTCGATGACGAGGAGGAAGCGCTCTTCGGGATTCTTCTGCAACCACTCGCGCGTGCGGTCGAAGATGGGCCGCTCAAGCGGGCGCATCAGCATGTACTCGAGCATCGAGTAGTTCGTGACGAGGACGTCGGGTGGTGCCGCGTGGACCTCGTGACGGGTGACGAGTTCGGGGTCCTCCGGAAGCGTAACGCAGCGCTTGAAGTCGCCATTCTTATCGAGCCAGCGACCATTGCCATACCATGCCGCGAGGTCGGGCTTCGCTGGCCACTTGCCGCGTTTCTTCAACTCGTCCACGAGGCGGGCGGCCGCCGCTTGCTCCGGAGACGGAGGGCCCGAAGCGACCTCAAGAGCCTTCACGTAGTACTTCCCGATCGGCTTCAGGCGGTCTTGGTCTTTGTCCTTATCACGAACCCCGGGGTACAGCGTGCGACTGGTGTAGCGCGCGAAGCGGGCGGGGCGCCCGGACCAGCCGACGAAGCGCTGGACGATGCGCGGATCGCCCAGCAGCAGCCGGAGGCGTCCGAGTTGGTCGTTGACTAGTGCGTTCATCGGGTAGAGCACCATCGCGCGCACGGCGGTAGTCTCGCCGAACTCATTACCCTTGGCCTTGGCTTCGATGGCGAGTTTGCCGAGGATCGGCAAGAGGAAGCACTCGGTCTTTCCCGAGCCGGTGCCGGTCATCACCACGAGGCTACGCCCTTCGACGAGTGAAAGCTGTGTCGAGAGTGCTTGGTGCTGGTAGGGCGGGTCGTGGATCAACAGCCCGAGATCGCCCTGAGGCGCCGAGACCGACGTAAAGATGTCGAGCGCCGCTGCCGGAAGGCCGAGTTCTGCGAACTTCTTTCCCGGCTTATAGCGTGGCGTGCTCTCCAAGTACGGGCGCTGGTGGATGACACCGATCTGATCAAGGAGCGCACTACGCTGATCGACAAGCGTCGGATGGCTAACATGGTACGTGGCCTCGATGTAATCGCGCAGCGCGCGGTGGAGTTGCTGGGTGGTCTCGCCAATAGTAAGTGCCATGGTCGCCTTCCTTTTCTAATAGGAACTCGTCATCAATTCTTCAAGCCAGAGAGCCTCGCGCATATATCTCCGCTCCTCATCGATCTCTGTCTTGGGTATTCGGTAGGCGAAAAGACATCCTGCGCTCGGGACGGGCTCCCCAATCGCATCCCACCGTCGCCGCGCCCACGCAGGCACTGGCGAGAAGAATTCGAGAACTACAGCGTCTCCACTGGGGGTGGTACGGAAGCGCTGCGGGGCGCCGCGCTGCGCATCGATCGCCATCTGGAGGTGCCACGCCTCGTCGCAGCCGCGCCATCGGCTCCCCTGTAGTGGGAGGTCGATCATCCGCGCGGGGTGGCCGTTCGTTAAATGGACATAGCACCAAAGATCGGCGCCATAAGCTTGCTGTCGCCGCGCGACGAATCGCCCTGTTTGTGCTTTCGGCTCTGTCCAGCGCCCTCGGTAGTACCGGACAGACTTCTCTGGATCGAGGAGCAAGAGTCCCGGGATGTCCCTTGACGGTGGAACAGTATCTAGGCTGTGATTAATCTCGGCCAGGATCTGCGACGCACTGCGTATCTTCGGCCCCTTGAGCCAAGTATCTGACGAGAGTTCGAACAAACCGAGTTGGTGTAGTTCGACGCGTAGGTGTTCGCTCTTCTGCGACGGGCTCAGCCTGCGTACGTGCCCGAGGTATTCGATACGACGTTCAAGTTCCGAGGGCAGTGGCGAGAGTTGGTCTGCGGTGACACCGAGGAGGATCACGAGCCCGCTCTGACGGACGACGAAGCTCGCGGGCGCAGCGTAGAGCAGTACACGCGCTGTCGACGTCCTATCTTCTACCTCAGGCTGCTCGAGGATGTCGCCGTGCGAGACCATCGCCTCGAGAGTCTCCTCGGCGAGTTCTTTCGCCTTCTCGAGGTCGGGCACCAAACCCCGCAGCGGGCGCACAACGGCGCGCACGAGCGTCGTCGCAGAGCACGGACATAGGTAGCTCGCAGCCCGGCGCAGCGCGCCTGCAAGCCCTTCCGGCGTCGTTAGGTCGAGCGCCTCTGGGTCGAGCCCGAGTTCTCGGATCTTCTGCGCGTGTACTTCTTCGATGGTAAGGCGCCTCATGACCACCCCCATCCCGCGTATATCTCATCGGCGCCCGTTGGCACAGTCCTCATCTGATCAATAGCGAGCACCAAAAAGCGTGCAGTGCAAGCAAGCGACGGCGCGCCCAGCAATGCATTGATTCCTTTTTCGAGATGGGAGCCTGCCCAATTCTCAAGGCTGCTAGGGGCGCTTGCCATCCGCAGTGAAAATTCGGAAAGCCAGAGCAAACTCCCTTCTTGTTCGAGACTTAGGCTATTTTCAGCAAAATCTTTAAATGCAGCGCCCCGCTCGGCCAAGGGTGCGTCCGCCAGTCGCGTCAATATATCTCGGGGGAAAATTTGATCAAAAGTAATTGGCCGCCAATCACTATTTTTATGATTCCGCTGCATCGGAATCGCCCGCCTCAGCATTCCTATTCCAATTTTTTCTCGAGAAAAATCCCGTTCACATCTGCTCCAATTGTCTCCTCCGATTAGAGATGAAATGCGCGTCGCAATAGCTCGTAAGATAAGCCGCTGGCGCGCGCGCCCGACAAGTTCGCCAGAGTGCCGTGCCGAATTCCAAAGTCTAGCCAACGCTAAGAGTTGAGCAATTGATTCAACCGTACGACCTCGAGCGTCAATTCGTGGCTCAAACTGTAGATCCGAAAGCGTTTCCACGACAGGTGGAACAACAATGGCCACCTTGAAATCACCGCTCGCTGCAACGTATAGACCGCCAGTGCGCGGTACGTTGTGTTCCACACCACTCGGAAGTTTCTCTCCGACGGCTGGACTCTCGAACGAATAGCGCTCGATAACCGGTGCGTCGCTGTCAGCGTCGTCTCGCAATAGCGCTATGAACCCAGAGGAATTTTTCCGCAAAGACCATCGCAGCGGCGTGAATTCGCGCTCGAAGCGGAACGTGAACACACCGAGTTCTTCGGCGGTGAGTTCGATCTCACAAACGTGTGTGTCGTCGTATGCACCTTGTGCGCTCTTGTCATTCTTGATGTATGCCTCGAAGTGGCGCGCCCATTCCTCGCTTGGAAGCGGTAACGTGACCGGCGGCAGTTGACGCTCAAACAACGGCGCTTCACCCGCTTTCACGAACATTTGCACTCGGATCATTACCTGGCGCCCAGCAGGACCACGCACCCGGACGGCGGCTTTTCCTTCCCAGAGTTGCTCGAGCGAGGGCGCGGCGGGGTCGAGTTCAATTTCGAGTGGGCCGTGCGCGGTCGACCCAGGCGACCAAGGGCGGGCCTCGCGGACCCGCATGACGACGTCGAGGTCGCCGATCACCTCGGAGTCTGCGCTGCTACCGCTGCGCGCCGCGACACTGAATTTGTGGAGCCCTACCGGCAACGGCGGGAGTTCGACAAAGACTGCCTCGCCGGGCGGCGTGTCGGTCAGCGTCAACGAGAGTGACGGGCCATCCCCCATCGCAATGGTCAACTCGTCCATCGCGTGGTCTGACCGGATCGCAAGGGTCGGCGTCTCCGATGCGAGCCACTCGCCATATCCCTCACCGTCCCAAGCGACCGCAGCGAGCCCAGCGGGCCACACCTCGATAGATTTCGCCTGGGTAACCTGAAACTGCTTCAGCGCCTGCTCCCACTCCGACGTGAGCGCAGCGGGCACGTCGAGGAGCATGGCGTGTACGCCTTGGCACGCCAGTTCGACCGGACGCGCGACGGGTGATTTGGCAAAGGGCTCGGTGCTCACGAGCAGGTATTTCGAGTCCGCACGCACGCGCATCCCGCGAGACTCGTAGGCAAGGCCATCACTGGCGACCTTAAAGAGCCATGAAGTGCCCGGGCGGAGCATGCACTCCGCGCGCAGGAGGTACTCGAGTTGCGCGTCGGTGCGCTCGAACTTCAACAGCACATCGTCGGGCTGGGGCCAGCGGCTGAGCGGGACGCGTTGGGGGCCGTGTAGGCAGCGCCCCCTCGCGAGCGGGCGTCCCGCCGCGCCCGCGACGGTGCATCGCGATTCGGTGAGGACCTCTCGCACCTGCGGGAAGCGGAGGAGCAGGTGCGAGAGGTCTGGAATTTCGAGAGAGACCTCCCAGCGTGACCCCTCGATGGGTCGCAGCACGAGGCGCGGCTCGATGCCCAGGCGTGCGACCTCTTCTCGGGCCTCCTCACGCCGCTGGAACGTCGTGTTCGTTGACCTGCCAATGGTCAGTCCTCGGATCCTCGCCCGCTCCTCCGCTGCGTGGCGCGCGCTGCGCAGCCAGTCGCGACCGCGGCGTTCGCTGTCGACGTCATCGCCGATGCGCTTCAGCGTCGTCGGGTGGAGCAGCGTCTTGAAGCCCTCTTTCCCTTGGAGAAGGAGCGCGGCGGCGATCTGGCCGACGAGCGCCGGCGCCTGCACGAGGTTCTGGAAGCGCGCCGACGTATTCCAACTCCGCGCCGCGATGAAGTCCCCGAGGCGCTGCGGCTCATCGAAGAGTTCGCCGGAAAACGAGTGCCGAAGTTCGTAGAGGATGCGCGCGAGTTGCTGCTGCAGGTCGCACGGGAGGATCGCGTGCGTGATGGGCCACGCAATGATCGAGAACTGCTCCGCCCAGGGGCCCGACGGCTTCGCGCCCGCGAACTTCCGCTGAAAGGCGACAAAGGCATCGCGAATCCAATCGCGTCTACCGTTCAACCTCCAGCCCGGCGTCCTATCCTCAAAGGTCTGCCAATACTCGTTCCCCGCGTAGCCGTAGCCGATCTCCGCCGCGTAGACGACCCAAACGAGTTGGTGGTCGCGCGCGGGCGCCGAGACCTGGATGTGAGCGCGCAGCGTGTTCTGCAGCGCCAGCAACTCGGCCTGCGCGAGGCCGTGCTCCAAGGCGAAGACAGGGACATCCTTGCGGTCACGCGCGAGGGCGCCGAAGTGCTCTGCGAGTCGCTGGTTCCACGCCCTCAGATCCATCAGGACACCTGTTCACTTCCCGAGCCGCACAACTGCACGCTGTGCGTCGGTTGTCGTCAGGTGAAGAGACCGAGCGCACCACCCCATCGCGTACGCAGGGGAATGCGTCGCGACTCCCTGCGCGAGCGAGGTGTTCTCTCGGATGTCCCTGAACTTACTCATCATCATCCTTCTGGAAGTTCAGGAGAGAGGTCGGAGTACATGGGCTGCTGGGGGGCGGCTCTCTGGAGAGGAACACGAGCCCCGTGGGTGACCGGACGGACGGTTGTGTGCCGTTCAACCTCATCGAGGACGTCATCGGAGATAATCCGATTTCGTAACCACCGCTCGCGCCACCACGCGCCGATCGCCGCAGTCGCCGCCACGCCCTCGTTGACCGGTACTATGTATTCGGGCCGCTTGGCGGCGCCGATGAGGTAGTCGTCGAGGTTCTTAATAAGGCTTACCGCGTACACGATGCGCGGACGGTGGTGGCGGAGAAGCATCCCCGACGGCAGGTTCAGCAGATCGAGCGCTTGTCTTACCTTGCGCAGTTTGGGGCTCACGCCCTCACCGAAAATGCTGTTCACACGCTGCGCGTCGGACTGCTGCACAAGTTCGACAAGCGCGTGGACCGTCTCCTCGGAGTATTGCGACGTGCCAAACGCCTCCGATCGACCTAACTCAGCGTATCGGATGACGTCCCCCGCATTGCCCCCGAGACGCTCCGCCGGGATCTTGATGCGGTTGTACTGGCTCGACCCCACGCCGTAGAGCGACGTCGTACCGAGGAGCACAAGCTTCGAAGCACGCACGATGGGTCGCCCAGCCATCGAGGACGCGATCTCACTCTCCGCCTGTGCGTATCGTCGACGGTACTGGTGTACGACCTCTGGGCTCGCCGCCATCATGGCAGTAAGCTTGCCGCCGAGGAGCGCGTTGTAGGGCTGCACTGCGCCGCATACCGAGATGTCTGCGACCGCGATGCCAACCCGGTCAGCCTTCGCCTTCTTGAGCACCCTGCGGATCGCGTCGCTGCCGTACCCCGTCTTCGCGAGCGCGGCAAGCTTTTCCGCCGTCGGCTTGCCGTCGAATGCCTCGTCTAGAACCGCGCGCGCGCGGAGGTACGTTGAGAGGGCGAGCGCACGCTTGCTGCGGAACAGGTGTGTCCTAGCCTTCGCGATCCAGTACTCGTTGCCATGGAAATCTGAGCGCTTCTGCTTGTAGTCACGCGAGCGCGCGAAGCGCTGGTGCTTCTTGCGCGCCTCGGCGCTCTCCTTCAGCAGTCGTTCGATCACTGCCAACGAGGGTGTCTTGAGATCGCGTGTCGAGAGAATGCCGTCCTCGATCAGGTCCGCCACGTAGATTTCGTCGATGGCGGCGTCGAGCGTGTCGACGAGCCACTTAGCGAGTTCTCGCGTCGGCGCGGTCCGCACGCGATCAAGGAATGTCTCCGGGTGCCACCCGATCCACGAATCGCGCTTGCGGATCTGCATGATCGGGCTGCTCAGCGCGCCGATACCCATCACTGGGTGGTTGGCAGCGGCGCGGTCGCGTACGAGGAAGACCATGGTCCGACCCGGCACGCTCGTGTACTGGTTCGTCCACGTGTGGCGGAAGTAGCGCCACACGTCCATCAGGCGCAGTCCGGTGAACTCGCACGCTGCGTTCTCAGCGGTGACGAACTGGAGGTAGGGATCAACGAGCTTCGACAGCGCGTCGGCCCAGCCGTTGTTGAGGTGCGTCCGCGCCTCCCGAAGGCCCTTCGCGAGATCTCGCCCGTCGCGCATGAGCGAGTAGATCGAGACGTAGCTCCCATCGTGAAGACGCTGGCGCTCCATCGACTCCAGGAACCGCTGCACCGACGGCTGACGGAGTTGTGCGTTGCGCTTGACCAACTCCTGCCGACGAATGCGTGCCTTCTCGGCGAGCGGGTCGGTGACGGAGTCAGGCGGCTTGACCTCGACGCGCTCGCTGCGCACGCGGACCGTCCAGCCCTGCGTCGCGAGGTCGGTTATGACGAGCCCCGCCGCGAGCAGCGTCTGTCGATCACTGCGACGACACGCCGTGACTTCAGCCACGAACGCGCCGCGCGCCTTCTCGATCGCCTCCTCGGTACGCTCCCGCCGGCACACCTTCGCCAGCGCGCGCGCGTGCTCCACGAAGGCGTTCTGCGACGCCTTGCTCGGGAGCGGGGGCTCCAGCGTGGTCCACGTGTTACCGGGCACTTTGGTCATTTGTCGCTCAGGAAGGCAGCCAAGGTGTTACTCCACTCGAGCCGATGCTTTGCGAGCGCCGGGATCTTCCCGCGCGCGGCCGCTTCGCTCCGCGCCGCCGCGAGGAGGAGCAGTTCGAGTTTGGCGCGGAGTTGCGGATCGCGAGAGACCTCGCCCTCAGAGAGCGGTTTGTAGATCTCGCGGTAGAAGGGGTGATCAGGGTTCAATACGAGCACAAGCTTGTCCCCGTCGTGCGCAAGGGTGAAGAACGACGTGTCTTTCACCGAGTGCTCGATGATGCTGTAGCGGTCCGCCTCGTTAGGGCGATCCCGTAGCGTCGGGTGACTCTCCTCCAATTCACGCATCAGCGCCCGCGCTGTCGGATCAACACTGCGCGGAAGGGGGCGTAGGAGGTGGTCCCGCTCATTGGCGATGCGCTCCGCTTCGGAGAAGCGCTCGCGCGCCTTCACGGCTGTGTGAGCCTTGCGTGCGCGCCCATTGAGGGCACGCGCGGTCGCCTCGAGATCCGGCGAGAGTGCCTCGATGAGGTGCGCCTGGGGGCGAGCCTGCTGCTTCGTGTGCGTAATGCCAAAGGCTTCGTCGAGGATCGGATCGAACTGGATCTCGCAGCGCCACCAGTCGTCGTAGTTCTCTCGGTGTTTGCTACCCATGAAGAACCAGCCGTAGTCTACCTCTCGTCCTCCACGGACGATTGAGACGCCAGCACCTTTCGAGAGGCCGATTCGGCGCTTCTCGTCGTTTGAAAGTTTGTGCCACGCGTGGACCGGCAGTTCCGTAAACCGCACACTCACCCAACCAGTTTTCCGCGAATCGAGCGGATCGGCGCGGACTTCGAAGCGCATCTCCTCACCGAAAAGTTGGGCACCAGAAATCTCTGCTTTCGGGTGTAGGTAAAGCGGATCGAAGGCGTCGAGCGTATCGCCGTTGATGGTTATACGCAGTCCCTTCCAGATGAAGTGCCTGAAACGTCGACCGAGTTCAACCTCAAGCTTGCGCACGATGGTAGAGACGCGGCGATTGTCGAGCCTATCGCACTGCGACCAGCAAACGAGGGTCCCCGAGTTTCCTGCGCACCTACTTGGCGGCACCTTCACCACCTTCGGCTCGGGCACCTCGATCATTTCGCAGCGCACGATCTCGTCGACGTCGAGGTATGACGAGTACACGGTCGGGGTATCGTGCCCACGCGCACCCTTCGGCGACTGCCACGTAAAGACCGCGACACGCCGCGCCTGGCTCAGCGACGCATTGGGTAGACCCATGCCGTACCGCCCAAGTCCTCGGCGGTCTCCGAATCGAGTGCTCCCGCCGAACCGGAGTGCCTGACGCAGTGTCGGTGGGTCCATCCCACAGCCATTGTCCAGTACCGAAATCTCTATCACCTTCTCCTCGTCGTCGCTGGTCTTGGCAGCGACAGAGATCGCGATGCGTGTGGCGCCCGCTTGGATAGAGTTGTCAACGAGTTCTGAGATCGCGCTCGCTGTACCTTTGTATCCAGAGTCTCGGGTTGCTTGGATGAACTTATCAAGCGCGATGATCGAGTAATCAGCGCGTCGAACTGAGTGCACAGTCTTCGTCATGACACTACCCGCCGCAGCTTTGATCATGTGCTCCCCCGCAGTTCATTTCGCTTTCCGTCCCTCTTCGTCAGCAGAACCGCCCGACTTCACCCATTCGTCGACCTCGGCCGTTTTGAACTTCCATAGCCGCCCAATGCGATGCGCCGGCATCTCACGCCTGCGAATCCACGCATAGACGGTGTCTTTGCTCACTCCAAGGTGCTCGGCGATCTCTTCGACCGACAACCAACGATCCGACATGGGCTCCCTTCGTGAGGTCAAAGTACGGGCAACCTATTTATGTTGGCATGAATCGGCCGCTTTGCATAGACGATCCAGCATGATTAGACATGATTTTCTCTGATCTGCCCGGATTAAATGGGCATCTACGCGACTGACGGACCGGCGAGCCACCGGAGCCCTCGCCCGGTAGTGCACGTGATTTGCCAGGAGCAGCAAACGAAGAATCTGGTCACGGCCCGGTTCCCATTCTTTGCGGTCACTCGCGCCCTATCGCCGCAGCATCTCGCCATCCCAACCCCGGACTGGCGTGATGACTTCAATTTCCACGACGACCGCCGAGCGATGCCGCGTGTCGGGCCTACTGTTGGTCTGCCTGTTGGCCGGCCCAGTGCCTGTACTCGCAGCCGATACCACTTCCGAGCATGCGCGGCTTGCAGCCCTCGTACGCCAACTCGACTCTCTCGATCGCCTGGCCGAGCGCGGCGCAGTCCTGCCGAGGCTGGAAGGTTCCCGCTACCACTTCGACCATGCCCGCCTGCGCGAGGACCTCCAGCGCGTTCGGGCGGGCATCCAGGACTACTTGACGCCGCCGCGCGCCCAGCCGCGTGATCCGGTCGAACTGTCCGGTGACTACCGCCAGTCCAGCCCGCCCTCCGACCAGGAGGCACCCCAATGAACGCCGCCCAGGTCAGCGCCTTCCAGGCCAATGGCGGCTTCGCCCCCGCCGCCGTGGCCACGGTGGTGCTCGGTCTGGTGTTCGCCGTCCTGCTCCTGTGGGGCGTGTGGGCCATGCGTACCGCCTACACCGGCTGGGCCGAGCAGCGCCTGTCCCAGCGTCAGTTCCTGGGTGTCGTCGTGCGCTTCGTCGCGATGTACCTGGTGCTGATCTATTTCCTCCTGTCCTGACCACCACGAAAGGCCTGACCACCATGAAGACCCATCCGATTCCCCATCGCGTTGCCACCACCATCCTCGCGCCACTGATGCTGCCGGGCCTGCCGCTGGCGGCCCGAGCGCAGGGCCTGCCGACCATCGAGGACCCGTCGCGCGGCCAGGGCAGCGGCATCATGCAGACGCTGCAGAACTACGGCTACGACATCGTGCTGCTGATCGCGCTCCTCGTGGTCGCCTCGATGTTCGTCGGTGTGTGCTACCACGCCTATACGCGCTATTCGGAAATCCATACCGGCCGCGCCACCTGGGGCCAGTTCGGCCTGACGGTCGCCGTGGGTGCGATCCTGCTGGTGGTCGGCATCTGGCTGCTGACCAAGGCCACCGGCGTGCTCTGAGCGGCGATGGCTGCCTTGAACGATATCGCGCGTGACGGGCTGGTCACCTTCCTGCCGCACAGGCTGAACCGGCAGCCCGTGGTGGTGAGGGGCCTGACCGCCGACGAGTTCTGGATTTGCGCCGGCCTGTCCGCGGTGGCGGGGTTCATCGCCGGCGTGCCGCTGGCCTGGGCCACGCACAGCGTCGCCATGGTGCCGACCCTGGTCGTGGCTGGCGTGGCGGCTGGCGTGTTCGGTGGTGGCGGCTTCCTGCGCCGGCAGAAGCGCGGCCGCCCGGACACCTGGCTGTACCGGCAACTGCAGTGGCGCCTGGCGCTGCGCCATCCGCTGGCAGCGTCCTGGCTCGGGGGGCACCGTCTCATCACGCGTTCGGGGTACTGGACCACCCGGCGCTCACGCGGAGCAGCCGCCTCATGAGCCGTTTCAGGAACGAAGTCCATCACCTGCAGGCCCATGTGCGCACGCTGCGCCTGGGCGCCGGTGCGTTGTTCGTGGTGGCGCTGCTGCTCGGTTTCGGCTGGTGGAGTGCGCCGAGGCAACTGACGATCCACGTGCCCCCCGATCTGCGCTCGGGCAGCACCCGCGCCTGGTGGGATGTGCCGCCCGAGAATGTCTATGCGTTCGCCTTCTACGTCTGGCAGCAGGTACAACGTTGGCCGACGGATGGCGAACAGGACTACCCGCGCAACCTCCACGCGCTGTCGGCCTATTTCACACCGGCCTGCCAGGCCTTCCTGCGTCAGGACTACGAGCACCGGCGCAGCAGCGGCGAACTGCGACAGCGGGTGCGCGGCATCTACGAAATTCCGGGGCGCGGCTTTGGCGACAACCCCACGATGCGGGTAAAGACGGTTTCCAGCCGCGACTGGATCGTCACGCTGGACGTCAGCGCGGACGAATACTACGGCGCCGAGCAGGTCAAGCGGGCCCTGGTGCGCTATCCGCTGAAAGTGGTGCGGTTGGACGTCGACCCCCAGCACAACCCCTTCGGCCTTGCGCTGGACTGCTATGACGGCGCGCCGCAGCGCATCGAGGCAGCGCCACCGCCCGGCACGCCCGGCGGCGGCCTTTCGCAGGGAGGCAACCCATGAAACACCACGTCTTCACCATCGTGGCGAGCCTGGCCCTTGGCTTCGGCCTGGTGCCGGACAGCCATGCCATCGAGATCCTGCGCTGGCAGCGGCTGCCGCTGGCCGTCCCGCTGGTCGTCGGCCAGGAGCGCGTGGTCTTCATCGACCGCAACGTGCGTGTCGGACTGCCCCCGAGCCTGGGCGAGCGGCTGCGCGTGCAGAGCGCGGGCGGCGCCATCTACCTGCGCGCCAGCGAGGCCATCGCGCCGACGCGGCTGCAGCTGCAGGATGTGGAATCCGGCGCCATCGTGCTGGTCGACATCGCAGCCACGGACGCCCGGGAAGGCGAGCCGCCGCTGGAGCCTGTACGCATCGTCCTGCAGGACGCCGCCGAGGATGCCAGCGGTGACACTGCCGCCGGTCCGACCCAAGCAGCGCAACCCGCCAGGCGTCGGCAGACGCCGATAACCGTTGTCCTGACGCGCTACGCGGCGCAGAACCTTTACGCACCGCTGCGCACCGTCGAGCCCGTGGCCGGCATCGGGCGCGTGCCGCTGCGGCGCCCGCTCGCGCTGGACACACTGCTGCCAACGCTGCCGCTCAAGGCGCGGGCGCTGGCGGCCTGGCGACTCGAAGATCAGTGGGTCACCGCCGTGCGCCTGACCAACACCTCTCCTCACCGTGTCGATCTCGATCCAAGGGCGCTGCAAGGCGACTTCGTGGCCGCGACCTTCCAGCATCCCGACCTGGGGCCTGCGGGCGCTTCGACCGACACCACGGTGGTCTATCTGGTCACGCGCGGCCGTGGCCTGGCCGAGTCCCTGATGCCGGTGCTCAGCCCCATCGATGCCGGCACGAACTTGCCGCCGGCCGCCGCTGCGGGGAGGACGTCCGATGAGGAGTAATCCCCTGTTGAAGTGGCTGCTGATTCCGATGGCATCGTTGCTGGTGTTCGTCGGTGCCAGGCTGTTCTCGGGCGGCGACGCCGCACCGGGCAAACCGGATGTCCCGGGGCAGCTCACTCCCGAGGAAATGAAGGCGCTCGGCATCGCGGGCGACACCCCGCGCGATACCGTCGCCACCCTGGTCGCGCAGGTCAAGCAGCTCCGCACCGAGTTGCAGACCGCGCTGAGCGACAACCGCCAGCACAAGGCGGAGAACGAGCGCCTGCGTACCCGCGAGGATGCGATCGACCAGCGCATCCAGAACGCCCTCGACAGCGAACGCCGCCGCCTGGAACAGGAGCGCACCCAGGCCGCCAGCGACCGGCAGCAGACGCAAGGGCTGATGCAGGAATTGCAGCGCCGCCTGGACGGACTGTCCGGCAAGGGCGGTGCCGCCGACCTGCCGATCGGCCTTGGACTGGACGGGCATGACGGCGGGCCGCTCACGGATGGCGGCATGCGCTGGATCGAACCGGATGACACCCGGCCCGATCCGAAGGGCGGTTCGAGCAGCCTGCGCTTGCCCGCCTTTCCCTCCAGCTTCGGCCCGGCCTCGCCGGAACTGTCGGCCGCGGCGGAGGCCGTCAGCGACAGCACGGCGCAGGCTGTTGGCGGCACCACCCAGGCGGTCTATACGGTGCCCACCAATGCCACGCTGATGGGCTCGGTCGCCATGACCGCGCTGATCGGCCGCATTCCCATCGACGGCACCGTCAACGACCCGTTTCCCTTCAAGGTGCTGATCGGGGCCGACAACCTGGCGGCCAACGGCATCGAGATTCCCGACGTGGCCGGTGCGGTGGTCAGCGGCACGGCCTCGGGCGACTGGACGCTCTCGTGCGTGCGTGGGCAGGTCCGCTCCATCACCTTCGTGTTCAGCGACGGCACCATCCGCACGGTGCCGGAGGACGACGGCAAGCGCAATCAAAGCCAGAACAGCACCAGTCTGCTGGACGGCCTGGGCTGGATCAGCGATCCCTACGGCATCCCGTGCGTCTCGGGCGAGCGGCGCAGCAATGCCCAGCAGTACCTGGGATCGCAGGCGTTGATCACCGCGGCCGGCGCAGGCGCCGCCTCGCTCATCAAGTCCGACAACGGCAGCGTGGCCGTGGTCGCCAGCAACAACGGTTCGCTGGGCACGGTCGGCATTTCGGGCAACGAGGCCATGGGCCGCATCCTGGCCGGTGGCGTGCGCGATATGGCCGACTGGGTCAACAAGCTCTACGGGCAGGCCTTCGCTGCGGTCTACGTGCAGCCCGGCGCCAGGGTGGCCGTGCACCTGGAGCAGCCGATCGCCATCGACCACGACGCCAAGGGGCGCCGGGTGAATCACCTCATGGGAGAAGTGCATGCGTCGGACCTGGATTGACCGCCCCCTTGTCCTGCTCGCCGCCGCCGTTCTCGCGGGTTGTGCCACCAGTTCGGAAAAGCTGCTGCCCCGGGGCGAGCACACCATGCAGGACGTCTGGCAGCACGAGACTGGCGGCTACAGCGGCGGCCAGGCCGGCCGACTGCTGCTCGACGCACGCCAGGACCTGCGCCGCCCGCTGACCGACGCTGACACCCTCGCGGCGCCCGCCCGGAACGCGGCCTATACCCGCACTGCAGCGAACGAGATCCAGCGACAGTTCCATCGACTGCCGAACCCCGATCTGGTGATGTACGTCTTTCCGCACCTGGCCGGCACCGACCCGGTACCGGTACCCGGCTACAGCACCGTCTTCCCGCTCTACCAGCGCGTGCAGTACGCGATGCCGGGCGAGCGGCTGGAGGACTACTGATGGGCTGGCGACTGCCGTGGCCGCGTCGTCCGGCCCCCAGGCCAGTCCAGGCCGACATCGAGCCGGACGCCTGGACGCGGCATGTCGCCCGCCTCGCCGCGCACGGCATCGAGGCACCTGGCGCCGCCACTGGGCGGCATCATCGCCGACCCGCGACGCGGGCCGACCACGGGGCGCTCTACGACGTGGCGCCGTCCTTCGCCGACCTGCTGCCCTGGGTCGAGTACCTGCCGGCCACGCAGTGCATGCTGCTCGAAGATGGCCAATCGGTGGCGGCGTTCTTCGAGTTGCAGCCGATCGGTACCGAAGGGCGCGAGACCGCCTGGCTGTGGCAGGCGCGCGATGCCCTGGAGAATGCGCTGCAGGACTCCTTCGACGAGTTGGACGAGAACCCGTGGGTGGTGCAGCTCTACGCGCAGGACGAAGCCGATTGGGACCATTACCTGCGCACGCTGGGGGCATACCTGCATCCACGCGCGCAGGGCAGCGCGTTCAGCGAGTTCTATCTGCGCTTCTTCGGTCACCACCTGCGTGCGATCGCCAAGCCGGGCGGCCTGTTCGAGGACACCACGGTCACACGCCTGCCGTGGCGCGGCCAGACCCGGCGCGTGCGCATGGTGGTCTATCGGCGCACCCCGGACGCCGCATCGGCCCGGCGAGGGCAATCGCCCGAGCAGGCCCTGGCGACGATCTGCGACCGCCTGGTCGGTGGCCTGGCGAATGCCGGCGTCAAGGCCCGGCGCCTTGGCGCGGCGGACATTCACGACTGGCTGCTGCGCTGGTTCAATCCGAACCCCGGCGCGCTGGGCAGCACGGCCGAAGACCGGGAACGCTTCTACGCGCTCGCCCGCTACCCGGAGGAACGGGAAGAAGGTGAGATCGAACTGGCCAGCGGCGACTTCGCGCAACGCCTGTTCTTCGGCCAGCCGCGCTCGGATGTCGCCAACGGCCTGTGGTTCTTCGACGGCATGCCGCACCGGGTCATCGTCATGGACCGCCTGCGCTCGCCGCCCGCGACCGGACACGTGACCGGTGAGACGCGCAAGGGCGGCGATGCGATGAACGCGCTGTTCGACCAGATGCCTGAGGACACGGTGATGTGCCTGACCCTGGTCGCCACGCCGCAGGATGTGCTGGAGGCGCACCTCAACCACCTGGCCCGCAAGGCGGTCGGCGAGACGCTCGCCAGCGAGCAGGCGCGCCAGGACGTGCAGCAGGCCCGCGGCCTCATCGGCAGCTCGCACAAGCTGTACCGGGGCACGCTGGCGTTCTACCTGCGCGGCCGCGACATGGCGCAGCTCGACGCCCGCGGCCTGCAACTGGTCAATGTCATGCTCAATGCGGGCTTGCAGCCGGTGCGCGAAGAGGACGAGGTGGCGCCGCTCAACACCTACCTGCGCTGGCTGCCCTGCCTGTTCGACCCGGCGGCGGACAAGCGGCAGTGGTACACGCAACTGATGTTCGCGCAGCACGCGGCCAACCTGGCGCCGGTGTGGGGGCGCAGCCAGGGCACCGGCCACCCGGGCATCACCTTCTTCAACCGGGGCGGCGGCACGATCACCTTCGATCCACTGAACCGGCTCGACCGGCAGATGAATGCCCACCTGTTCCTCTTCGGCCCGACCGGCTCCGGCAAGAGCGCCACGCTGAACAACATCCTCAACCAGGTCACGGCGATCTACCGGCCCAGGTTGTTCATCGTCGAGGCCGGCAACAGCTTTGGCCTGTTCGGGGACTTCGCCGCTCGGCTGGGCCTGAGCGTGCATCGCGTAAAGCTGGCACCCGGCGCGGGCGTGAGCCTGGCGCCATTCGCCGACGCCTGGCGCCTGGTGGATACACCGGGCCAGGTGCAGACGCTGGACGCCGACGCCCTCGACGAGGACGGCGACACCCTGCTGGCCGACGACGGGGATGACCAGCGGGACGTGCTCGGCGAACTCGAAATCACCGCCCGGCTGATGATCACCGGCGGTGAGGACAAGGAGGAGGCGCGCATGACGCGCGCCGACCGCAGCCTGATTCGCCAGTGCATCCTGGACGCCGCCCAGCGCTGCGTGGCACAGGCGCGCACGGTGCTGACCCGCGACGTGCGCGACGCGCTGCGCGAACGCGCCCGCGACGCCAACCTGCCGGATGCCCGGCGCGCGCGGCTGCTGGAGATGGCCGATGCGATGGACATGCTCTGCCAGGGCGCGGACGGCGAGATGTTCGACCGTCCGGGCACCCCCTGGCCCGAGGCGGACATCACCATCGTGGACCTGGCCACCTTCGCGCGCGAGGGCTACAACGCGCAGCTCTCCATCGCCTACATCTCGCTGATCAACACGGTGAACAACATCGCCGAGCGCGACCAGTTCCTGGGCCGGCCGATCATCAACGTCACCGACGAAGGCCACATCATCACCAGGAACCCGCTGCTCGCGCCCTACGTGGTCAAGATCACCAAGATGTGGCGCAAGCTCGGTGCGTGGTACTGGCTGGCGACGCAGAACATCGACGACCTGCCCAAGGCCGCCGAGCCCATGCTCAACATGATCGAGTGGTGGATCTGCCTGTCGATGCCGCCCGACGAGGTGGAGAAGATCGCCCGGTTCCGCGAACTGTCGCCCGCGCAGAAGGCGCTGATGCTGTCCGCGCGCAAGGAGGCGGGCAAGTTCAGCGAGGGCGTCATCCTGTCCAAGTCGATGGAAGTGCTGTTCCGCGCCGTGCCGCCCAGCCTCTATCTGGCCCTTGCGCAGACCGAACCGGAAGAGAAGGCCGAGCGCTACCAGCTCATGCGCCAGTACGGCATCGGCGAACTGGATGCCGCCTTCAAGGTGGCCGAGAAGATCGACCAGGCGCGTGGCATCGCATCGCCGCCGCTGTCCCTGCCGAAATGACCGGAGCGCGTCATGTCCTCGAAACGAACCACCTTGCCGGGCCGGGTCCAGGCCCTTCGCAAGCGCGCCGGGCGCCTGCCACGGCTGCACTGGATGGTGGCTGGCATCCTGGTTGCGGGCCTGCTGGGATGGCTCCTGTACCGCACGCCCGGTGCGCCGGCACCGCGCACGGAGCCCGAGGTCGCGCAGGCGTCTCCAGCCGGCCCGCCCTGGCGCCGCGGCCCTGCCGATGCGCGCTTCACGCTGACGCTGTACGCCGACCTGGAATGTCCATTCTGCAAGGCCTATTACCCGACCCTGATGGCCTGGATCGATGCCCATCCCGACGCCAGCCTGCGGTGGCATCACCTGCCGCTGGCGATGCACGATCCCGAGGCGAGTCGGCTGGCCCGCATGGCCGAGTGCGCAGGTGAGGCGCAAGGCCACGAGGCGTTCTTCGGTGCCATCGCATGGCTCTACCAAAACACCCGGGGCGATGGCCAGGGGCTGCCGGCAGACCTGACCTGGCCAGGCATAACCACCGCCATCCAGGCATGCCTGGACAGCGATCGCCCCGCAGCCATCGTTCGCGCGCAGGCCGACGAGGCCCTGCGCAGCGGTATCAACGCCACGCCCACCGTGCGGCTGGAAGACAGCCTGACGGGAGGATCACTGCTGCTGCATGGGCCGATCGACGGTGATGCGCTTCTGTCGGCACTCGATCTGGTCGCCAGCGATGCATCGCGCGCTCCAGGACCCACCCATGCCGCCGACGCGGCACTCAGCGGAGACACCCGCACTCCGCAATGACGACCATCCGGTGATGTCGTCACCCGCACCCGAGTTTGCAGCCTCTCCAGTCCTTGCGATGGGTCCACGCGAGGAGGTCACTTGGCGAGGGTGTGGCCGATCGCCAACAGCCGATTCGCGCTGCTGGCACCTCACTTGACCTCAAGTTAATCTGAGGTTTAACCCTGACGCTGGCAGATCGAGACCTCACAACCGTTGCGGGAGACGGCCGCCCCCAGATCGGCCGTCCGGCTTCTGGAAGGCTGCCGCCTTCCAGTGAGGCAATCCCAAGACGTGCCATCATGGCCATCGGGGCCATCGCCACCTAAGCACCCGCCGACGGCGGCACGCTGGCGGTGATCACCAGCGCGGTCCTCTACGCCGTTGTCAATGCTCCCAGCGTCGCCGTCTGGGCCGCCTTCGGCACGACGCCGCGCCGCTGGCTCACGGACCGACGCCACCTGCGCATCTTCAACATCGCAATGGCCGTGCTGCTCGTGATGTCCCTGTATCCGCTGCGGGCGGTACATTCACAGGCTTGGTCAGCGCACCCATCATGGCCTCTATCCATGCTCCGCATTGGGGTTGCCACAACATGAAGACAAACGAACAAGCTTGCCGTCTTGTCCGGGCCCTCGTCCTACTCCCTCGCACCTACCTACGCCTTTTCGGAATCAGGCATCGTGGTTTCTCGCAATCGTTCGACGAAGCTCCGCAACTGCACCGAGTCTTCGGCATCCCGGCGCAACAGGTAGGTCGTCAACGGGGGGACTTCACCGGCCAACGGACGCGAGACGACATCCGGGTGCCGCCACAGGGACAGATGCGTGCGGGTGGTGATCCCAAGGCCGTAGCCCGCCGCCACCAGCGCCATCAGCAGGTCATGGGACGCCACCCTTTCGGCAATCCTGACCTCGCATTCCGCGGCACGCAACAGCCTGTCGAGTTGCCGGCTGCATCCTGCGCACGCGTTCGGGTCACACAGCACCAGTGGATGGGAAAGCAGCTCCATCAGGGAAAGCTCGGGATGGATCAAGGCGGGATGCCGCGCCGGCACCGCGACGACCAGAGGCTCGCTCCACGCCGGCGTGGCCAGCAATCCTTCCCCCGGATGCTCCGCCTTCGCGAACCCCGCGTCGTAGTCCCCCTCTCTCAGGCCTTTCAACTGCTGTGCGAGTGTCACTTCGAAGAGGCTAATCTCGACCTCGGGCGACTCTTCGCGGCAGCGAGCCAGCAGGTTGCTCAAGTGCGATGGCGAGATGCCGTCGGACAGCGCGATTCTCAGGAGCCCGCGGTATCCGGTCGCGGCGGCCCTTGCGCCGGCACGGGCCTGCTCGACCGCTGCCAGCACGCGCCGTGCCTCCTCGAGGAAGACTTGTCCAGCCCAGGTGAGCCGGGTGCCATGGCTGTTACGCTCGAAGAGCCGGACGCCCAGATCATCCTCCAATTGGCGGATGGATCGCGACAGAGGCGACTGTTCGATGTGAAGTCGCTCCGCAGCACGGGTAAAGTTGAGTTCCTCCGCCACGGCGATGAAATACCGGATATGGCGCATCAGCATCGTTGCGCTCCGGAATCTCGCCCCGCGTCCTGCTGGCCCGTGCCGGCAGACAGGTTCGCCACGTCCGGGGACATGAAGGACTCTCCGCTATCGTGCTAGACCGGCTTCACAAATGCCAACACAGCTATGGTTAGCATCGCAATCACGATGCCGAGGTCAGCACCGGGAATTCTTCTTATAGCTGCTCCAGTTCGGATGCAATGACGTATTCGCCCGGAACGGAACCCATGCAAAGCCGAGAGCGCGACGACGAAAACCAGCTTGACCAGCAACCATCGTGATGACAGCCATCCTGCGCTGAGCGCCAGTGATAACCCGAAGATCCAGGTCAACAACAATGCAGGCGTGGTGACAAGGAGATCAAAGCGCTGCAATGCAGCCAGCATCCCAGCTTGTTCTTCCGGTGGGGACTGCGAAATGGCATTTACTATCCTTTCTTGCGCAAGCAAGCCGCCTACCAGAAACACCACCGCTGTCACGTGCGTCGCCACCAAATAGGGATAGAGCGCCGCAATCATCATCAGGCCTGTCCGATATCGTTGAATATTCTCGCCCGTTCACGTAGCCACCGGATATTGAGATAGCCGCCGAATGGCAGGAACGCAACTGCGAACAATCGAAGCATTTCACGTTTATGCCAGCCGCCGCCGGCTACAGTTTGTAAGGCAGTCCATAGGTACGCCAAGAATGCGATCCCATGTATTGGTCCAAGTAGCTTCGAGCCATACGGCCAATCCCCGAAATGCCGGAGAGGTGCCGCAACGAACACTAGCAGGATCAGAGTTGTCGCCTCGACGATCGACGCCTTCTCCAGGCGCCTCAGTTGTTTGGATTCAATACTTCTGATTTGATCGAGTGAGTTCTTTTCTGCCTGTGCGCTTGTGGTCATGACTCATCCGCTGGGTGGCTCAATATGTCAGGGCAATCCAGGCGCCTGATGGATGCAGGCATGCCTCGACCTTGCTCAATGGTTATGTCTTCAGCGACTTTCCTCTCGCCGGAAGCACAAGTATGTCGACATGTCGGAAGTTCGCCAATTGGCTAGAATGCCATCTATCGAAGGATTCTTGCCAATCAAGGGAGCGAGTTCTGTGAAGCAAAGTACAGCACACAGGGTAGCCATCCTGGCGTTTGATGGCGTTGTGCCGTTTGACCTGACGATGGCCTGCGAGATGTTCGGGCGCGTGCCCCTCGCGCCGGGGAAGATCCCATACGAGGTTCTCGTATGCGCCCAGTCGAATCGTATTCGAACAAAGTTGTTCGACATGCGTATCCGCTGGGGCTTGAGCCATGCCGTGAATGCCCAGACTGTCATCATTCCGGGGCTCGACGATGTCCTTTCCCCTATCCCCAACACCCTGCTGGAAGCCATCCGAGCAGCGGAAAAGAATGGTGCGAGGATCGCATCGTTGTGCAGTGGCGCCTTCATCCTGGCACGCACGAGGCTGCTAGATGGCTTGCGTGCCACCACCCACTGGCGTGGTGTACAACTTCTGGCAGATCTCTTCCCACAGGTCACAGTCGACCCCAATGTTCTTTTCGTGGACAACGGTCGGATACTCACCTCGGCAGGCGCGTGCGCCGGAATGGATCTGTGCCTACACATGATTCGACAAGACTGCGGCAATGCCGTTGCAGCAGACACAGCTCGATGTGCCGTCATGCCTCTTGCACGAGATGGCGGGCAGGCGCAGTTCATCGCCTACGATCCCCCTGGCGCACCTTCCAATCTCAGCCCATTGCTGCAATGGATCGAAGAACGGCTAGATCAAGATTTGACCCTGAAGGACATGGCTGGGCAGGCTGCGATGAGCAGCCGCACCTTGAGTCGACGATTTCAGGAACAACTGAACACTAGCCCTCTCCAGTGGCTTCTAAGAGCGCGTGTCAGGCGTGCGCAGACTTTGCTAGAAACGACAAACCTACCCATTGAGCACATCGCTAGTGCAGTGGGCTTTGGAAGCCCCACCTCCCTGCGGGAACATTTCGGTCGGATCGTGGGAGTCAGCCCAACGGCCTATCGAAAATCCTTTAGTCTTGTGCGCTGAACTGCCTGGACGATTTCTCGCTTGAACTCCGCACTGACGCACTGAACTTCCTTCGCTTCGACATGAACACTCCTCAGGGCCTTCATCGGCCTTCTTGTAAGTGTCCGTGATATCGGGGGTGAACCCGACCAGACGCGTCTTCGGACACGTCGAGCAGTTGGCCGATTACTCGGAAAGCGGCAGCCAACCGCAGGAACTTGGGCGGTCGCGCTATCGCCAGCTCATCAAGCCGCCTTGCTGTGTCCCCTATCGCTTCGATGGGTACGCAGTCCGGTGAAAATGGTCAGCGCGGCCACCAGCAGTACCATCGCCGCGGCTAGAAACACGCCACGCGCCCCGCTCGCGTCGAACACTGCGCCGCCCGCTGCCGCACCCACCGCGATCGACAGCTGAATTGTCGCTACCAGCAGGCCGCCGCCGCTCTCGGCCTCGTCCGGCACGGTGAGTGTGATCCAGGTGGACCAGGCCACCGGCACCGCGCCGAAGGCCATGCCCCACAGCGCCACCAGCAGTCCGTCCGCCAGCGGCGCCCGGCCCAGGGCGACGAAGGCCAGCCCCATCAGCCCCATCGCCAGTGGCATCAGCAGCAGGGTCAACCGTAGGTTCCGCTGCAACAGTGCGCCGGCCAGCGAGGTGCCCGCGAAGTTGGCCACGCCGAAGCCGAGTAGGATGACCGACAGCCCGTTCACGCCCACGCCGGCCACGTACTCGAGGAACGGCCGCAGGTAGGTGAAGAAGGCGAAATGGCCGACGAACACCAGCAGCACCGCCACCATGCCGCGCGCCATTTGCGGCCGCCGCATCACTTCCAGCAGCGTGCCCAGGCTGGCCGAGCCGCTGGGCGCCATCCTGGGCAGGGCGCGCCACTGCCAGGCCAGGGCCAGCACGCCGATCGCCGCGGTCATCAGGAACACGTTGCGCCATCCCACGGCGCCGCCCAGGTAGCTTCCCAGCGGCGCCGCCGCGATGGTGGCCGAGGAGACGCCGCTGAAGACGATCGACAGCGCCCGCGGCACGTCCCGCTCCGGCACCAGGCGCATCGCCGTGGCCGCGGCCATGGTCCAGAAGCCGCCCAGGGCGATGCCCAGCAGCCCACGTCCCAGCAACACGGCACCGAGGCCGGGGGCGAAGGCAACTAGCAGGTTCGAGCCGATCAACATCGCCGAGAAGGCCAGCAGCACCCAGCGCCGGTCGATGCCGCGGGTCGCCGCCGCGATCACCAGGCTGGTGGCCAGGGCCAGCGCCGCGGTGGTGGTCACGGCCTGGCCGGCCATGCCCTCGGTCACGCCGAGGCTGGCGGCCATCGGGGTCAGCAGGCTGGCCGGTAGGAACTCCGCTGTGACCAGGCCGAACACGCCCAGGGCCAGGGCGAATACGGCACCCCAGGCCGCCTTCTGCGGGGGCGCGGGCGTGGCGTGGCCTGGCTGCGCGGGATGGCTGGACTCGATCATGTCGTCGTTCTCTGCAAGGGGAGGTCAGCGTCTCGGCAACGGAATGTTCCGGAATGAGGGGGGCATGCTGCTTCGCAACAAGCCTGATCGGACCGGAGGGCCGCCACAGCCCCGACGCAGATGGCCGGACCGTGGAGCGACTCCGCTGGCTACATGCCGATAGTCTCGACCCTCACACCAATGTGAGAGTCAAGCGGGTGAAACGGCGTATCCATGCCCCATGAACCGGGCCCCCACGCGCTCCTCTCCATCGGCGAACTGACGTGCTGCAGCGACGCCAGCGTCGCGCTCAATCCACCACTACGAGAGCACGTCCTGTTGCCCTCCGCGCGTGCCGGCAACGGTTACTGCACGTTCCCCGGGGCCACGATGTCCCAGGCGCGTGAGCCGGAATGGATCTGTGCCTACACATGATTCGACACGACTGCGATCAACGGCCTGTACAAGGCCGAGGTCATCCACCGGCGGTCCTGGCGGAACCTGTATAACGTCGAGTTGCCCCCCCCTGGAGTGGGTAGCCTGGTTCAACCACAAGCGGCTGCTTGGGCCGATCGACGACATCCCGCCGGCCGCCGCCGAAGCAAACTACTATCAACAGACGCGTGAGATCGCCATGGCGGCGTGACTCACACCAACAAGTCTCCGGAAATCTCGGGACGGTTCACTGACGTCGGTCGACTATCGAGGATAGGGGTACTTCAGAAGCCTGCTAGGCCTCTTCTACCAGCATCTGGCGCAGCCGTGCGCGTCGCTGTTCAAGGTCCGCGATCTGCCGCTCTATGGAAGCGAGTCTCCGGCGTTGCACTTCACTCGTTTCAGGACACGCTGCAGCGCCTTCGATCATGCGCATGCAATCGGGAAATCCGCGGATTTCCGCCAAGCTGAAGCCTGTGGCGATCAACCTCTGGATCTGACGGACCTGAGTGACGGCGACTGGGAGAAACATCCGATAGCCGTTCTCCGCGCGTACGGAAGCTAGCAGTCCGTTGTCGTCGTAGTGCCGAATCGAGCGCCGGCTTGCCCCTGTCTTGTGGGCGAGCTCGCCAATGGTCATGGGGCTTTGAGGCTTGGACATGGACCCACTATACCATTTCCCCGCTTGACACTCACATCAATGTGAGGCTTGAGACTAGGCGTGTTCTAGGAACCGAGGAGTACGTGTCTATGTCTTTGTCGAAACTTCGTGGTGCATTCGGCGCACTGATAGCAACATTCGCGCTACTGGCCGCCGCGCCGGCTACGTTCGCCGCAACCCGGGATTACACCGTCACTGCCCCCGATGGAGTGGTGCTGGCCGTCCAGGAAGCTGGTGATCCCGAGGGTTCTCCCATCATTTTCATTCATGGCCTGCTGGGTAGCCGGCTGAACTGGACTAAGCAATTACAGGACCCTCGACTCCAGCATTACCGATTGATCACTTACGACCTGCGCGGGCACGGCCTGTCGGGCAAGCCGGCCGAGGCCAGCTCCTACACCGACGGACGCCGCTGGGCCGATGACCTGGCCGCGATCATCGAATCGACACACGCGCGCAAGCCGGTGCTCGTGGGATGGTCGCTGGGCGGTGCCGTGATATCGAACTACCTGGCGGCCTATGGCGACAAAGGTATCGCCGGCGCCGTCTATGTCGACGGAGTGATCGAACTGAAGCCCGACCAGATCGTGGCGCACCCAGAAGTCTATCGCGACATGATCGCTTCGGACTTGCAAACCCACTTGGACGGCGAGCGCGCTTTCCTGAGGCTGTGCTTCCACCGCCAGCCCGACGCGACCACGTTCTCCTTGCTGCTGGCCAACGCCGCGCTGGTATCGTGGGATATGCAACGTGCCGTGCGGTCGATGACGGTCGAGGCAGCCAAAGGATTGAGCAAGGCCGAGGTTCCGCTCCTGCTGCTCTACGGCGCCCAGGACGCGCTCGTGAAGGCCAAGCCCAGTATCGCCAGGGCCAAGAGCCTCAACCCACGAATCCGCAGCGAGCTGTATGCCGATTCGGGACACGCGCCATTCCTCGAAGAACCGGAGCGCTTCAACCGGGACCTGTCGGATTTCGTTCGCATGGCTCTTTCACGCTAGCGATCCATACCGTACGGAGTTGATGATGTCGGGTATCGACGGCATTGCATCGTGGAACTCATTTGCTGGATTCTCAGAGTTGCACATCGAGGCGGGCGGCGTGGCGTTTTGCGGCGTCACTGGCGGCTCCGGAGGACCGCCCGTGCTGCTGCTACACGGCTACCCACAAACCCATCTTGCATGGCGTCATGTCGCGCCACGGCTGACACAGTCGTTTACGGTCGTGGCACCAGACCTGCCCGGCTACGGTAGCAGTCGGCCCGACTCGGATCGGCCGCGCTGGACCAAGCGTCGCGTGGCCGACGCCCTGATTGCCTTGATGGCCAAGCTCGGATACCGCCGGTTTGCCGTTGTGGGACACGACCGGGGGGCACGCGCCGGATACCGCCTCGCGCTCGATTATCCAGGCCAGGTGACGCACTTCGCCTCGCTGGCCGTGATTCCGACCCTGGATGCATGGGATCTGGTGGACGAACGATTTGGACGCACCAATTTCCATTGGTTCTTCCTGGCCCAGCCATTCGGGCTCCCGGAAAAGCTGCTGTCCGCCGACCCGCAGGCATTCATCGATGCTGCGCTGGCCCGTATGGCGGGCGGGCTGGGCAATGTCGAGCCGTTCGCTCTCGAGGCCTATCGGCGTGCGTTCCAAGATCCCGATGTTCGGCACGCCATCTGCGAGGACTATCGGGCAGCAGCGCAGGAGGACCGCGCCTGCGATGCGGCCGACCGTGCCGTAGGCAGGAAGCTGTCCTGCCCCGTGCTTGTGCTTTGGCCACAAGGGTGGGAAGGCCCGTCCCCCATCGACATCTGGTGCCGATGGGCCAACAACGTCCAAGGCGTACCCATCCGGGGCGGCCACCTTCAACCGGAGGAGTCGCCAGAAGAGGTATTGGCAGCGATGCTTCCATTTCTTATGGGCACAGGGGCTTCCGGCATGCCGATCGCAGACTCGTCAGCCTAAGAATTCGACTAACTTGCACGCGACTGCCTCCGGCTATTATTCCGGCAAGAATTGACTGCGGTGGACGTAGTTGCGCCCATGAGAAGCATCCGCTCCAGCCAATGGGACGATGCCCTGCATGGAACTCAACAGCCCTCCGTTGGAACGGCTCGATCACACTCGCCAGCAGCTTCCACGGCACAATTTCCTGCATACGCCCCAGGAATGCTTTCCATCGGGTCACGGTTTCCTGCCTGCAAACTCGGCCGATGCGAAACTCAACTACCCGTGGGCTTCGAGCTCCTTGAGTACCCGTCATTTCATGCGTTAGAAGGGCCTCACCGCAATCAGCTGTTCACGCAGCCACTGATGTCCTAAATCTTCGTCAAAGCGCGGATGCCAACCGACCTGCAGCTGGAACGGATCGAATGCGAATGGGAGGTCGAAGCGGTCGATCATGTGATCAAAGCGGTGTAGGAAGCGCTCAGGCAACGTCGCCAGGCAGTTCGTGCGCTCAAGTATCGGTGGCACCGCTGTGTAGTACTGCACGGATACCGTGGTGTGTCGATAATGCCCCAGCTCTGCAAGAAAATCATCGATCCCACTGTGATAACTGCCATTGGTAGACACCAGCACATGCTCATAAGCGCAGTATTGCTCCAGCGTCATTGCAGCCGTGCCGCGAGGATGCCCTTTGCGTTGGGCCACCTGAAACCTGTCGTCGACCAGATCATGGGTGCGCAAACCAGGGGGCATGAAGGCTCGGGTGCCGATCACCAGGTCGATGCGGCCGCGAGCTGCAAGATCCAGGACCTCATCCCGGGGTATCTGGAGCATGGCCAATCTAATGCCTGCATACGACTGCTTCCGAATGCACTCGATGAGATCCAGTCCAATCGTCATCGCGGCATTGTCATTGAGGGCGATCGTGAAATCGCGCTTAGCCGTGCTGGGATCGAAAGCGTAGGGCGCCTCGACAAGATCCTCAAGCCGTGTCAGCAACTCATGCAGGGGTGATTTCAGCTGCGCTGCACGTGGCGTCAACCGCATACCTCGGCCGCGCTCGGCCGGCACCAGCAAAGGATCATCAAGCACCTGCCGCAAGCGGGCCAGTTGGGCTGAGAGTGCAGGCTGGCTGATGGCTAAGCGTCGTGCTGCACGAGTGACGTTGGCCTCTTCAAGCAGAACATCCAACGACACCAGTAGACCCATGTCGTGCTTCTTCATAACTTTAATCTATTGCTAGCTACTATCAAATATCAATTTTACAGATCCATTCCTGGCGCTGTCTAATCTCGCTGTACACCCTGCTACAGGAGAATAGTCATGCATACCTACGAAACAAAGCTTGCTTTGGCCAAGCAGTTTCATGCCGCACTGACCCGCCGCGACTGGCAGGCGATCCGTAAGCTTCTTACCGACGATGCCACCTGGGTTCTGCCCGGAGACAATCAGATCTCTGGTCCAGCGGTCGGTGCGGAAGCAGTCGTTGCCAGAGCTGAGCTAATTGCCAGCTTCGGCCTGAATTTCGAGCTCAAGCACATTCTGGTAAGCCGGGATAATGTCGCGCTCTCGCTGCATAACACTGCACGCCGGAATGACCTCGTACTGGACGAGCATCTGGCTACGGTCTGCACCTTGCGCGATGGCAAGATCGCTGCTATCGAGACCTACCTGTCCGACCTGCCGGGCATGAATGCCTTTTTTGCCAGGGACTGAAGGTTCGAGGTCAAGGCGACGCCCTCGGTCGAGAGTGGAGCTTGGCCGAGCTTGCCGATGCCCATGCCGTCATAGCCCGATCGGCGAACTCGGCCCGCCATTGCTATCGCGCCGAGTCAGGCCTGCGCTACCGGCTCCTAGGAAACCATCATGGCGTCGACTTGGTCACGTCAGCGCAGTTCACTTGCGCTACGGCCAAGACGACTATATGATTCGTATATGTCTCATATACGACTAGATACATGGGCATCGTGAACATCGACGACGATCTGCATGACCAACTGCGCAAGGCCAGCGCAGTATCGTGCCGGTCGATCAACGCACAGGCAGCCTTCTGGATCAGGATCGGCATGCTGTGTGAAATGAATCCAACGCAAAGCTTCAACGATATCGTTGCTCGTGAACTGCGGGCCGCGGGCGTTGTGGCGCAACCCATCAAGATGGGGGCGTCATGACCAAACGGCCAGAAGAAATCGCGCTGATGGCGGAGTCAGGCCAGCTTTTGGCACAGGTGTTCAGCCATCTTGATCGGCTGAATCTGATTGGCATGTCCACGATGCAGGTCAATGATCTGGTCGATGACCTCATCGTCCATGAATTCAACGCACGCCCGGCCAGCAAAGGGCAATACGGTTACGCCTACGCGCTAAACGCCTCCCGCAACCATGTGGTCTGCCACGGCGTTCCTTCCGCCGAGGACATCCTGCAGGACGGGGACATCGTCAATTTCGACATCACGCTGGAGAAGAATGGCTACATCGCCGATTCCAGCAAGACCTATCTGGTGGGCCAGGTGTCGCAGCCGGCACGGCGGCTCGTGCAAGTGGCTTATGAAGCGATGTGGAAAGGCATCCAGGCTGTCCGCCCAGGTGCCACGCTCGGTGACGTGGGCCACGCCATCGAGCGGCATGCCCGCAGGAATGGTTATTCGATCGTCCGGGAATACTGTGGGCACGGTATCGGTCGTGAAATGCACGAGGACCCCCAGGTTTTGCACTGGGGCAAGCCGCGAACGGGGCTAGTACTGCGCGAAGGCATGGTTTTCACCATAGAGCCGATGGTGAACCAAGGACGACGTGCCATTCGAACTGAGGACGACGGCTGGACGGTGGTTACGCGCGATGGGCAATTGTCGGCTCAGTTCGAGCATACCGTTGCTGTCACCGGGAACGGTGTGCGTGTCTTGACGCTGCGCCCGGGCGAAAAGGCGTTGCACTGATCCAGTGTGATAGCGATACGGACTTTCGCTCAGGATCTGACTTTGACTTCGGGTAAGAACACGCCGTTGCCGGCGTGCTCTCCTCATAGAACAGTGCATGAGATTCCACCCCGTTAACACGGACACTTCCGAGCAAGCCCATATCGAGCAAAAGAAGTGTCCATGAAACGAAAGAAATACAGCCCCTAATTCAAGCGGATGGGCATTGAACTGGCTCGCCGTTCAGAGGCCAGTCGCTGCAGATTACCCAGGAAATTGGAATAGCCCCGAGGTGGGCAGGCCGTCCGGGTTGGTGTTATCCTCCAGGGAGAAGTTGAAGCAGAAATTGTGCCGATTGTCGGCCGTCCGCTCCTTGAAGACTTTGAGGTCAACTTTATCGGTCTGTGCCCCATAGGCTTGGCTCGGTTCGCCATCGCGACCAGCGCCGTCATGCTCGATGTAGCACAGATGCTTGGGGAGCAACAGTGGGCCAGCGTTAGGGGATAATGCCTGTGGCATTGAAGCGGCACTCACGGCGCATGAGCAGACGCTTCCCCCGCGCAGCACGGCTGCTGCCAGCGATATAACGCAGAACTATCGACACTTCTTCAACAGCAACGCTCCCCGGGGGCTTTTCGCCGCGTATTAGTTGTGAGGGGCTTCGATTGCGCCCAGCCGCAATGTCCGCTTCACCCCCTCTCAGGCAACGAACGGCAGAAATGCTCAATCAATGGTGTCAATGCATCCGGTGTTTCCAACATGGACAAATGCCCTGTACCTGGTACTACGGTCATGACGGCTTGCGATATGCGAGGAAGTAATTCTTTCCTCAGTACCTCGGGCGAATCCACGCGATCCAGCTCACCCGCAATAACAAGCGTAGGTACGTCTATGGCACCTACCTGCCCAGTGATGTCTTCCAAGCTGGTCGCTCTGGGCCAAGCTAGCTTAGCCGCTGGCGCGCCACGCAAGCTGTCCGCGATCACTTGTTCGCGATCCTCCGCTGACAGCGGGAGGGCCGTCAGCACGTTATCGATAGTCGCCTCCACTGTTTCACGGTTTGCGTAGGCTCCTGCCATCATTTCGCGTGCCTCTTTCGGCAAGATCATTGGCGATGGCGGTGAAGGAGCGACGAGAACCAACCCGGCCAGTCCGGCAGGCCGCCGCGAAGCCATAAGCTGAGCGACCTTGCCCCCCATCGAGTGACCGATCAGAACGTAGCGCTTCGGGTGCAGCGCTGCAATCACGCCCTCTGCATCGGCTGCAAGGTCTGCCAGCCCGTAGCCCATCGAAGGCGCGTCGGATTGACCCCAGCCGCGATGATCGAGAGCAAGCGTATGGAAGTTCGGCGCCAGCCTGGAGCAGACGTGCTTCCAAGTGCGGGAGGAGCCGCCCCAGTAATGCAGAAAAACGAGTGACGGATCGCCTTGCCCTTGCTCCTCGACATGGATCTCTATGCTGTTCGATTCGACCTTCATTGGAACATCCTTTTGCTAAAGCCCACCGGGGATCGGCTGGCTACAGTGCTAGGCTAGACCCATTCCATTCGGACGATAATAGGCCTAGATTTATCACCACCTGATAATCAGGATATCGAATGAGGTGGTATGGATAGATTGCTCAGCATGGCGGTGTTCGTCTCCGCAGTCGAAGAAGGCAGCTTGGTAAGCGCCGCTCGACGGTTTGGCCTGTCACCGTCGATGGCGGGCAAGCACGTTTCCGCGATCGAGGAACAGCTGAAAGTTCGGTTGCTTCAACGCAGCACGCGCAAGTTGACGCTAACGGATGTAGGAAGGTCCTACTACACGCGATGCAAGCGCTTGCTGGAAGAATACGAGGACGCGAACCGCGAAGCCCAGGACGCGCAACAGAGTGTGCATGGAATTTTGCGCGTGGCTGCGCCGACAACCTTTGGGGCACTGCATCTTGGTCGTGTTGTATCGAATTATCTGGCTGAATACCCCGATGTCTCGATCGAGACCACGCTGAGCGATCGCTATGTCGATCTACTGGCAGATGGCATCGACGTTGCTATCCGCATCGGCCGTCTGCAGGACTCCGACCTCGTTGCTCGGCGGCTCGCCTCGTGTCGCATGATGTTCTGTGCAGCCCCATCCTTTTTGGCACGACATGGCGAGCCGAAAACCATCGAACAGCTCCGCCAGGCACCTCGGCTTGCTTTCTCCCAGGCGGTTTCAGCCGGAGACTGGAGCGTTACGGATGCTAACGGCCAGACATATCACATTGATGGTGAGATCCGGCTCGCTGCAAACAACATGCAGATGCTGCTCGCGGCAGCGCTGACAGGGGCGGGGGTGGTCTACGGCCCTAGCTTTGTGTTCGAGCAGTCCATCGCCAGCGGTGCGCTTCGTGTCCTGCTGCCTGACCACAAAACAAAGGATTTGGCGATTCATGCCATCTATCCGAGCAAGCGCCATGTGTCGTTGAAAGTTCGCCGTTTCATCGAGCATCTGAGCATGAGCTTCGACGACACGCAGCCGTGGGATCTCATGCATAGGAGCACTACGGCTTGAGGTTGCCCCTGAGTCCCCCAGCCCTGAGAATGCCGGGCGCGTCGGACGCGCCCCAAACGTGACGTGGCGGTTGCCTTGCCCAAACAGCAGTCGTGCGTTTGTCTGGATCAATCGCGCTTCGTGTGGAAGGTGCCTTGCTTGATCGGAGCCTGTGCGGCAGTGTGGCTGGATGGAACCTCTCTTCACGCAGGCTCTGGGCCTGAGTCCGCCTTGGGCGGTGACTTCGGTGGATTTCCGGCGGCCTGAGGGCGCCATCCACTTTGCCGTCGAGTGCCAAGCGCAGCGGCTGGGGTGTCCGGCCTGCGGAGCGGCGGACCAGCCGATCCATGACCGGATCGAGCGCCGTTGGCAGCACCTGCACTTCTTCCAGTTCAAGGCCTTCATCCACGCCGGTCTTCCGCGGGTGGCCTGCACGGCGTGCGGCAAGACCGGCCAGGTCCAGCCGCCATGGGCGCGTCCGGGCTCGGGCTTCTCGCTGGTGATGGAGGCCTTCGTGATCGCGCTGTGCCAGGCGATGCCGGTGGCGCACGTGGCGCGGCTGGTAGGCGTGTCGGATGACCGCATCTGGCGCGTGCTGCGTCATCACGTCGACCGGGCACGCGCACGGGAGGACTACAGCGCGGTCAGGCGCGTCGGCGTGGATGAGACCAGTAGCCGGCGCGGCCAGCGCTACATCACGCTGTTCCATGACGCAGACGCGGGGCGGTTGCTGTTCGCCACGCACGGGCGCGATGCGGCGACCTTCGAGTCGTTCGTGGCCGATCTGAAGATGCACGGCGGTGATGCGAATGCGATCGGCGACCTGAGCATGGACTTGTCCAAGGCCTTCCAGGCGGGCGCGGCCGCGCATTGCCCGAACGCACGGCTGACCTTCGATCCCTTCCATGTGGTGGCCCTGGCCAGCCGGGCGCTGGACGAAGTGCGCCGGGCCGAGGTCAAGGTTGAGCCAGCGTTGAAGGGCAGCCGCTGGGCGCTGCTCAAGGACGCCCAGCGCTGGAGCCACAAGCAGGTCTGCACCCTGCACTGGCTGCAGCGCAGCAGCCTGAAGACGGCCCGCGCGTGGCGCTTGAAGGAGGCGCTGCGCAGCCTCTACGCGGTGGCTCGCGCGCACGAGGAGGCCAGGCGCGAACTGGATCGCTGGATCGGTTGGGCGCGTCGCTGCCGGCTGCCGTCGTTCAAGCGCCTGGGTGCCACCTTGCGCGAGCACAGGCACGGCATCCTCGAACACTTCCGCAGTGGATTGAGCAACGGCTTCGTCGAGGCGATGAATGCGCAGATCCAGGCTGCCAAGGCCCGGGCCAAAGGCTACGCCACCAACGACAACCTGATCGCGATCGCCTACCTGCTGTGCGCCAAGCTCAAACACCTACCGCGCAATCCATGGCTGAAACCTGCGGCATCATGATCAGGCTCTTTCCACACGAAACGCGAGAGAGCCGTTTGTCTTCGTGGTGCGTCCGTCGGCCTCGCCTCTATGTCGGCAGAAGTCCGGCTACCCTGTAGCTCGTGATCAACGTATCGAAAAGACTTAAGTCGGAACGCCCACGTGCCATCAGCTGCGCTCCTGTGATTGCAGCATAGATGGCCTGCGCGCGTTCTTTCGCGATGTTCGGATTGACAATCCCGGCGCTCGCCAAAACCTTAGCCAGCCATGTGATATGCACATCAGAGAATGTTCGAACTTCTTGCCTCACATTCTCGGGAAGGTCATCGTATTCAGCCGTCATGAAACTGCACAGGCAGATGCGGTTGTCGTTCTCCAGCGCCTTTCTGAACATATTGGGATATCTGCGCAAGCAATCTGTGGGGTCCGGAAACCGATTCAACAGTTCTTCCAATTGCGTCGACGAATTTTCCCAGTATCGTCTGGCAACTGCAGCAGCAAGAGCCGCCTTGCTCGGGAAATGATGGTAAAGACTTGCAGGTTTGACACCAACTTCTTCGGCCAAGCGGCGCACGTTCAAGCCACCGTAACCGTGTGCTTGGGCGATTCGTGTTGCAATGGACAAGATCTTGTCACTGGAGTTCGTGTTTCTCTGACTCTCCACGGCTGTCGCCCTCGACTTGTGTAATAACGCTCCACGGCGGTATTTTGTCTTGCGAGCGTTTGGTTACGAATACGTCGAACGGCCTACCTGCGAACAAATGCAGGTTGGCTCTTTACGCTGGGGCGCATTTTCATCCTTTCGTACCATGCCAAGAGCGCCGTGCATTCGGCGGGTACCGCCAAGTCGACGATATCAGCGAATATCAGTCCGGCGATGACCGTAATGTCGGCCATGGAGAACGCGTCGCCGGCAACATAAGCTCGCTTGCGAAGCACATCGTCGAAATAATGCATGCCACGCAAGGCCTTGTCGCGCTGCCTGAGTCCCCATTCCCTGTTCTGGTATTGCTCCACCAGTGGCCCCAAACCCGGCGTTCCATGGTGGAAGTAAACACTGATGGCGTCAAGCAGCTCCAGTTCGGCGCGCTTGCTCATCATGTGAATCATTCCCCTCTCGAACGCTGTGGAGCCCGTCAAGACAGGCTCCCCGACGAGCGCATCGAGATACTCTGTGATGGCAGTGCACTCGGCAATGCAAGTTCCATCCGCAAGCTCAAGTACCGGAACCGTGCCAGAGTAGTTTTTCCCCGCAATGAATTCGGGATCCTTGTGTTCCCCTTTACGCAGATCGACCATCACGAATTCCACGCGCGACTGGAGGTTCTTTTCCGCCAGAGCGATCCGGACACGGGTCGGATAGGGGCCTATGGGGAAGTCATAGATCTTCATTGCTGGCTCACCATCGACCGCCATTGCAACAGTATTCATTTAAGGGCTCTCCACGCGACGATTTCGTATCAGTGAACAACTAGTATCAGTTTTATGCTACCTAACGATCGTTAGGTTGAATGCTATTGGGTAGCAATGCCAATGTCAACTGTTCCTTGCCGCCGCAACTGCCGCTCAAGCCATGCAATCGTCTGCGCTCCCCAGCGATACCTCGTTCACCTCCGACCGCTGGGTTGCATGCTTGCGTGACCACGCGTACCAGGATGGGGGAGCGTCGACAGATTGTGCGCATCACAAACGAAGCATTGAAGTCCGTTGCCGCGGCTGTTGCTGGACTCTGGCGGCACAACCTTGGCGAGAAGGGCTCAAGCGCGATCTCATCCAGCGCAGTCTGCTGCCGGAGATGGTGGAGTCGGCGTTAGCGCTGGGGCATTGCAACAACGTCGATGTGTTATCTGACAGCATCGGCCTCTGGATGACGACTGCATCCACATCGGCAACGCCGATTGAGCGCGTGATCGCCCTTGGCGTCACGATGACTCCCAATAATGCTTATTGCTACCTTTTGATGGCGTTGCAACTCGTCGTCAAATATTCTGCTATGAAATCAAGGAACGCGCGCACTTTGGCGGACGACACCTCGCTGCGCTCCAGGTAGGTCGCGTAGATGTCGGCGTTGGGTAGCTTCCAGTCACCCAGCAATGGGATCAGTTCGCCCCGGGCCAGGTAGGGGGCGATTTCCCACGCTGAGCGGATGGCGATGCCATGGCCGTCCAGTGTCCAGCGCAGCACGGCATTGCCATCGTTGCTCGATAGCACATTGTCGACTTTGACCGTCTCGGTGGACTTTCCGCGGCGGAAATGCCAAGCGCCGTAGGCCGCATCGTTTTCCCGAACGACCAAGCAGGCGTGACGCACCAAGTCGTGCGGAACGTTCGGCTTACCGTTCCGGGCAACATAGGCCGGCGAAGCGCATACAAGACGGTGATTGCGCAGCAACAACCTTGCATTGATCCGGGTGCTGGGAGGATCGCCGAAGCGGATGCCGATGTCATAACCGTGTTCGCGCAGGTTCAAGGGCTGGTCGGTCAATTGCAGTTGCACCCGTATGGCGGGATAGCGGGCAACGAACGCCGAAATGGCCGGTGCCACCCGCGCACGACCGAAACCGTATGAGGCATTGACACGGAGCAGTCCGGCCGGTTCGGCATGGCCGCGGATCAGCACTTGCTCAAGTTCCTGCAATTCCCCGAGCAGGCGTGATCCCTCGGCCAGGTAGCGTTCGCCCTCCGGCGTGAGTGTCAGGCGTCGTGTCGTGCGATGGGTCAGGCGCACGCCGAGCCGCTTTTCCAAATGCGCCAGGCGCTTGCTGACCGCTGGCGGGGTGACGCCAAGTTCGCGCGCGGCCGCAGCCAAGCTGCGATGGCGCGCCACTAGGGTGAAAAGGCGGATGTCGGAGAACTCGGACATGATGCTCCAATTCGTTCCTTCTAGTTATTAATAGAATAAATATATTTCAATAACGCCGTTCTGATGCAGGAATTAGAATAGCTTCCGGGACTTGGAGGCAAGAGATGTTCGAAGGCTTTTCCGACGTATCCACCACGGTCGATGGCAACAAGATCCATGCGCTGATGGCCGGCACCGGGCCGGCGTTGCTCCTGCTGCATGGACACCCTCAGACACACGCGATCTGGCACAAGGTGGCTCCGACGCTGGCGCGGCAATTCACGGTTGTCGTTGCGGACCTGCGCGGCTATGGCGACAGCGGGAAACCGCCAGGCGAGCCAGACCACGCCAACTACGCCAAGCGTCGGATGGCCTTGGACCAAGTGCGATTAATGCAGGCGCTGGGCCTGCCGACGTTCGCGGTGATCGGTCATGACCGGGGTGGTCGGGTCGCGGCGCGGATGGCGCTGGATCATCCAGATGTGGTATCCCACCTGGTCACGCTGGATGTGGCACCCACGCTGGCGATGTACCAGCAGACCTCATTCGAATTCGCGCGCGCCTACTGGCACTGGTTCTTCCTCGTGCGACCGGCACCCTTCCCGGAGACGCTAATCCGGGCCGATCCGGATCTCTACCTGAAGCAGACCATCGGTGCCCGCAGTGCCGGCCTGAAGCCTTTCGCGCCTGAGGCCTATGCCGCCTATCTGCGCTGCCTGTCCGATCCGGCAACCGCACATGGCATCTGCGAGGACTACCGTGCCTCGGTAGGCATCGACCTCGAACACGATCAGGCCGATCTTGCCGCGGGCAAGCAGATTCAATGTCCCTTCCTGGCGTTGTGGGGACGCGATGGCGTGATCGAACGCTGCTTCGATCCTCTGGCCGAGTGGCGCCGCTGGAATCCTGGCGTAAAGGGCATGGCGCTGCCCTGCGGCCACTACATCCCGGAGGAAGCGCCCGAGGTGTTGCTTGATCACGTCCTCGCCTTCCTGCCTTCCTGACTGTCCGCGAGCCTGCCCATGCCAGCGACGACGCTTTACCGGAAACTGGTCGATTCGCACACCGTCGAACGCCTGGACGCCGACAACGTGCTGCTTTATGCCGATCTGCATATCATGAACGAATACACCAGCCCACAGGCTTTCGCGGGACTGGCGCAACGCGGGCTGAGGGTGCGGCGCCCACGCCAGCAACTGGGCGTGGTCGATCACGTCATCCCCACGCGCCCGGTGCCGATTGCTGCGCGCACGATCGACATTGCCCCCGCCGCACGGCAAGCGGCGAACTTTGCCGCCAACTGCGCTGAGCAGGGGATCAAGCTGTTCGACGTGCGTGATCCGATGCAAGGCATCGAGCATGTGGTCGCGCCGGAACTTGGCCTGATCCGTCCCGGCATGGTCGTGTTGTGCGGCGACAGCCATACCACGACCTACGGTGCCCTCGGGGCACTCGGGTTCGGGATCGGCACGTCGGAAGTGGAGCACGTGCTTGCCACGCAGACTCTGGTGTATCGCGTGGCCAAGGACATGCGAATCCAGGTCGATGGTCGGCTGCCTCTGGGGACGACGTCCAAGGACCTGATCTTGCACATCATCGCCAAGATCGGAGCACAAGGCGCGCGTGGCTATGCTGTCGAGTATGTCGGCGAAGCTATCACCGCACTGTCCGCCGAGGCGCGCATGACCTTGTGCAACATGACCGTGGAAGCCGGTGCCCGCGCCGCGCTGATCGCGCCGGACGCGATCACGTCCGACTACGTGTGCGAGCGGATCTGCGATATGGACGACGCTGCGCTGGCGGCCGCTCGTGCCGCATGGAGGCAACTCCGCACGGACGCATCGGCGCGTTTCGATGCCGAGCATCGCTTCGATGCTTCCGAGGTCGCTCCCTATGTCACCTGGGGTACCAGTCCCGACCAGGCGCTGCCGGTGGACGGCACCGTGCCGCCGTTGAGCGATGCCGCGGGTGACATCGAGAGGGCGACTTGGCACAAGGCACTGGATTACATCGGCTTGGCGCCCGGCACGCCGATCGAAGGTATTCCGATCGACCGCGTGTTCATCGGTTCGTGTACCAACGCCCGCATCGAGGACCTGCGCGAGGCGGCTCGGGTGGTGTGGGGGCGCAAGGTTGCCCCAGGCGTGCGGGCGATGGTGGTGCCTGGCTCCGGGCTGGTTCGTGACCAGGCCGAACGCGAAGGGATCGCGCAGGTGCTGGTCGAGGCGGGATTCGAATGGCGGCAACCGGGCTGTTCGATGTGCCTGGCGATGAACGACGACGTACTCGCGCCGGGCGAGCGGTGCGCCTCCACGACCAATCGCAACTTCGAGGGCCGTCAGGGCCGCGGCAGCCGCACGCATCTGATGAGTCCGGCCATGGCTGCCGCTGCCGCGATTGCCGGACGCATCGTGGACATTCGCAAGGAGTCCCGCGCATGAGCGAAACGCACCGCATCGCAGGCGTGGCGGCGCCATTGCCAATCGGCAACCTGGACACCGATCAGATCATGCCCAAGCAGTTCCTGCTGGGGATCGACAAGAGCGGACTGGCAGACGGACTGCTACATGACCTGCGTTTCGACGCCGAAGGGCGGCTTCGCCCGGACTTCGTGCTCAACCGTCCGGAATATCGCGGCGCGCGCATTCTGTTGGGCGGGGCGAACTTCGGCTGCGGATCGAGCCGGGAGCACGCGGTATGGGGATTGCAGCAGGCCGGGTTTGATGCGGTCGTCGCGCCGAGTTACGGAGAGATCTTCTATTTCAATGCGATGAACAATCGCCTGCTGCTTGTCACCTTGCCGCCGGAGCAGGTCCAGGTGTTGATGGACAGCGTGGCGCATGGCCAGGACAAGCGCTTGACCATCGAGTTGGGGGAGCAAATCGTTTCCACTCCGCAGGGCGATGAATATCCCTTCGATTTGCAACCCAGGCAGAAGCGGATGCTGATCGATGGATTGGACATGATCGCCATGACCTTGCGCGATGCAGCAGCCATCGACCGGTTCGAAGCTGAGCATTGGCAGGTACGTCCCTGGTGCCGTGTCGATATCGCCAGGACGCGGGCAAGAAAACGCGGTGCGGGCTTGAATTCCGTACGCAGCCAAGGACAGGCCTTGTCCTCCGAAAAGGAAAGGTAGCGATGAACATGGCGATCATGGGGAACGGATGGTTAACGTTCAGCCACTGCCTGCTTGCGGCGGCTGGGCGATGTGTATTTCACGACAGGGACACGGAACCCCCTACCGAGATGCGGCCGTGTCGGATTCGCTGATGAAGTTCATCGGCGTCTTGCCGAGCCGCCGTTTGAACATGGTGGAAAACGCGCTGGGGCTGTCGTAGCCCAGATCCAGCGCCACCTGCGTGACGGACTGCCCAGCCGATAGCCGGGGCAGCGCCGCCAGCAGGCAGGCTTGCTGCCGCCATGCCCCGAAACTCATGCCCGTCTGCTGGTGAAAGAACCGGGTGAAAGTGCGCAGGCTCTTGTGCAGCCGTTGCGCCCACATCTGCGGCGTGGCCTGGATGCTGGGCGACTTCAGGAACGCCTTGCACAGCCGTGCAAGCTGGCGGTCTTGGGGGATCGGCGCGAACAGGGGCATCGTCTGCGTCTGGCGCACTTCGTGCAGCAGCAACTGCGCCAGCGCACCGTCGCGCCCGTCCTCGTCGTACAGCGCGGGCATGTCCGCCGAGGCCAGCAGCAACTGGTGCAGCAGAGGGGAGATGACCAGCGCCTCGCAGTGATCTGCCGGGCGCGGCGCGGCAGCCGGCTCGATGTAGAGGCTGCGCGTACTCACACCCTGCATCCGCACGCGGTGGGGTTTGCCGGCGGGAATCCACACGCCGCTGTACGGTGGAATGGCCCATGCGCCATCGTCCGTTTCCACTTCCATCACCCCGCTCATGCCGTACAGCACCTGGGCGCGCCGGTGCGTATGGGTGTCGAGCAAGGTGCCCGGCGGGTAATCGGTGCCGATGGCCAGCACGGGGCGCGCCACGGCATCCACGGAGTCCAGCGGTATGTTGCGCATGGCAATGGATGGCCTAAACAAAAGGATTATTGACTAATCAGCGAGAGACAGCCAATTCGGCGCACCCTATCGTGAAGTTTCGTCCTCTCACGATGCGGTTTCCGCCATGTACTTCCTGCTTTTGTTCTTTGGTTTCCTCGCCGGGATAACGACCGTGCTGTTCGGCTTCGGCGGTGGCTTCGTCGTCGTGCCCGTGCTGTATTCCGTGCTCCTGGCTACGCATGGCGGCAGCGCCGTGGGCGACGCCGCCATGCACGTGGCCGTTGCCACGTCCACCTGCGTGATGATCTTCGGTGCGGGGCTGGCGACGATGCGCCATCACAAAGCTGGCACGGTGCCGTGGGATCAGGTGCGCCCGCTACTGGGCTACATCGCCGTGGGCGCAATACCGGGCGCGGCTGCCGCATTGGCATTGAGCGGGGACTGGGTACGCTGGGCCTTCATCTTCTACCTGGGGTTGACGATCCTCGACAGCATCCTGCGGCCGGGCTTCACCCAGGAAACGGCTGCGCGGATTCGTCCATGGGGACGGTGGATGACCGCTGCCGCAGGCACGGCGATTGGTGCGATCGCCGCCTTCCTGGGCGTGGGCGGCAGCGTGATGACCGTGCCGCTGATGCGCCGCCGCGGCGCCAGCATGACCGCTGCGACAGCAGCGGCCAACCCACTGTCGCTGCCAATGGCCGTGGTCGGCTCGGCGACTTATGCGCTGCTGGCGTGGAACGATGCACCGCTGGGTGCATGGCACGCGGGTTACATCGACTTGCGCGCTTGCGCGGTCTTGGCGGTTGGTTCATGGCTGGGTATCCGGGCCACATCGAGGTGGATTGGCCGGATTCCCGATACCATTCACGCCAAGGCATACATCACGCTGCTGTGCGTCGTTCTGCTGGTGATGCTGGTGGCTTAGTCTTCTCTGCCTCTAGCTGTGATCTCTCAGTAGGTTGTTCATCCGGGGCATCTCTGGAAGATGGGGGTTACGAAGCCAAACCAGCCCCCAGGAGCCCCGGATGAACAACCTACTGAGAGATCACAACTAGTCCACAATGCAGGTCAACGATCTGATCGTTGGCCCCATCGTCCATGAACTCAAAGCGTGTCCGGCCAGTGAAGGACAGTACGGGTACGTCTACGCGCTCAACGCCTCCCGCAACCATGTGGTTTGCCACGGTGTTCCTTTCTCCGAGGACATCCTGCAGGACGGGGACATCGTCTAGGCCCAAGTCGCAAAAGCCAAATGCGTGGTTGTTGTCATCGCCGATATCAATCCCGGCCAGCAATCAAGCCACATCGGCGTCCGATGTGAACAGCTTGGGCCTCGGAGCCGGATCGGCCCATACCCATCCACTGCACACAGTCGGCTTCTGGCAAGCGCGCAGGTCCGATCAGCGAGTCGGGGCGGACAGGGATGGTGAAAACGGGGCGAAGCGGTCTCCGCTTTTTTTGTCGCGTCGAGGCCTGGTTTCGGTTCGACTGTCACCGGATTGGCTTCCCTCCGGTGTTGTCTCATGGACTCTTGCGCTGTTCCTCATGCCACTCGCACCCGCCCAGCATGGCTTGCTGCGGGCATTGCCATCCTGACGTTGGCCACCCGCGCCGCCGCAGCGGAAGTATGGGTCGTTACCGACTCGCATCATCCGGTCCTTGGCCAGGCTGACCGACACCTCATCTTGGACGCGGCCGCGGTGCTCGAAGCGGAGCTGGCCGACAACCTGCCCACCGATCCTGAGCGCGCCAGCGCCATCGTCCAGCAACGCCTGAAGCTGGGCGGTACAGACCTGCAGCGAAGGATCGGCACCGCCTACCAGGGCGTTGCCGATGCCTGGAGCCTTGGCGTCGCCAAGGTTCCGGCCATCGTGGTGGATCGCCGATACGTGGTCTATGGCGAGACGGACGTGGCCCGTGCGGTTTCCCGCATCGACCAATACCGGAGGACGCAGCCATGACGAGGCGTCCGTTCGCACCATCCCGGCGCCAGCGGTTGGCCATCGCAGCGCTGTTGCTGGGGTGTTCCGCATCGTCCTTTGCACTGAACACCGCCACCATCGTGGCCTCCACCCTGTCGCCGGATTGCCTGGAGTACCGCGTCACCGGCATCTGCTACTGGCTCTATTGCACCTGGACGGGATGCACCGTGCGCACCTCGGTCAAGGTGCGCCACTACATCCCGGATGCCGTGGTGTCGAGCTACTCGAACACCGGCGAGAACCCTTGGGTCGAGGTGCGGGCGATGAGCCTGCCGAACCCGACCGCGAAGGCCGGCGGCGACGGCACCACCAACGAGGATCACGAGAACAACCTGGCGAAGTTCAAGAACGCCGACGTCATCGGCCATCCCGGTGGCCATGTGTTCAGCCAGTTCGCCAGCGCGTCCGGCTACACCTGCGAGGGCGCAGGCACCGCCTTCATGCCCTATCTGCTGAGCACGCTCGACACGCTGGCATGGCGCTACAACATCCCCGAGGCGCTGTATCCGGAAGCACTGATTCCCGGCCGGCGCGAGATCGGCACGCGCACGGGCCTGAATCTCTGGGGCAACGTCTATCCGCGTGGCGGCTTCCTGCACCAGGTGGATGACCACAAGGCCGCAGCCGTGGTCGCCCAGCGCGCGGGTGACATCGTGACGCGCCGCAACCAGATCCACGTCTACCAACCGCTGCTCGCCAGTTCGCGCGATGGCTACTGGCCGGCCGGCGCCCTGATGGAAACCGATGCCGCCACGGGCAAGTGGCAGGAGCTGACCCCCACGCTGTCCAGCAGTTGCGCGGTATTCCCCCACGGCAATGCCAAGGTGCAGGCCCGGCAAGGCGACTACGCCTGGGCATTGTGGCGTCCTTATAGCTGCTGCCAGCGCCGCGGCCAGGTGTTCCTCGGCAGCGTCGATTTCCTGTGAGACCCGATGCCATGACGACTTCATTTCCGAGCGCCCGTCGATTTCTGTACGTCGCATTGGCCGTTGTCGCAGCGTTGTGCTACTCCAGCGCCGGGGCGCAGACCAGCGTCAACGAGTACGGCGTCCAGCATCAAGGCAGCGTGATAGGCGACGACGTGCTCTACAGCATTGGGGGCGGCCGCGCGGTGTCCATGAGCGGTGCGGCCAACATGCACTCCATCGGCGTTGGCGTCGGCTGGAACAGCAACCTGATCTGTGGCGACATGAGCATCACCACCACGCTGCAGAACCAGTTGAACGGCATCACCAATGGCTTCCAGGCCATCATGTCCTCGGTGATCCAGAACGCCACCGCTGCCGTGGCGTCGCTGCCCGCCTTGATCATCCAGCGCGCCGATCCAGGGCTGTACAACCTGTTGACCAATGGGGTGCTGCAAGCCAGGCTGGATTTCGATCGCAGCAAGCTGACCTGCCGTGCCATCGCCAATCGCATGGCCGACATGGCGGGTGGGCAGCTCGGCTGGGACCAACTCGCCGAAGGCATGGCGCTGAAGCAGGCCGTCGCGAGCACCGATGCGGTCTCAGCGATCGACGACGCCGAGGCGAACCGTGGCAACAATGGCGTGCCGTGGGTCGGCGGAGACAACGCTGGCGGCGCGGGCCAACGTCCGGTGCGTGTGGTCGGCGACGTGACCCGCGCCGGCTACAACCTGCTCAATGGCCGTGGCGTCGGCGATGCCAGTTCGATTCCGCAAGCCAGTTGCAGCGGCAACCTGGCATGCCAGACCTGGAGTTCGCCCGATGCCGCCGCAGCCTGGGCCATTCGCGTGCTGGGCGAGCAGGAGCAGCGCACCTGCGATGCATGCACCAAGACCGTCACCACGCCGGGCGTTGGCCTGACCCCGCTGATTCAGGAGGAATACGAGGACAAGCTGCAGGCCCTGCAGGAGCTGGTCGCCGGCAGCCGTCCGACCACGGCGCAGAACCTGCAGGCTGCGAGTAGCGCGTCGCTGCCCATCACCCGTGGCGTGATCGAGGCGCTGCGCGACGAGACGGACCAGGACATCCTGGCTCGGCGCCTGGCCTCGGAGGTTGCGCTGGCCAGCGTGCTGGAGAAGGCGCTGCTGCTGCAACGCACGCTGCTGACCGGGCGCAAGGAGCCCAACGTGGCCGCCAACGAACTGGCCCAGAAGGCCGTCACCCACGAAAGCGACATCCTCGATCGCGAGATTCACAACCTGAAAGCAGAGCTGGAGCTGCGCCGCGAACTGGCCAGCAATTCGCCGATGGCGATCATCCAGCGCCACAGCACCCGCGCCGCCGGTGCGCGTGGCATCTACGAGGGTGACCCGGTGCGCAATCGGGTCGATGAACTGCAGCGGCCGCCGTCTGGCGGAAGCCATCCATGAATACCGTGGGGCGGTGCCTGCGCTGGCTGTCCAGCCGGCGTGCCATTCTGGTGCTGGTGTGGGCGGTGTCGCTGCTGATCGCCGCGACCGCCGTCAATGTGGTCGGCATCCGCATCGCGGGCGGCATCGAGGGCTGGCAGCGCTGGATGGCGGCGCAATCCGGGGCCTTCCTGGCCTGGCGCTTGTTGCTCTACGCCGTCACCGCCTGGGGTTGGCTCTGGATGCGCCGTCGCCTGCGCGCTCGGGAACCGGAGCGCGCTGCCGGGCAGCGGCTGTTGCGCGCAGAGGTTGCGGCCATCATCGCCGTGATCGTGCTGGAAGCCGGCCTGCTGATGCAGGCAGGATAGCGCGGGGTCGCCATGACGCTGTTCACCACCGACTACCTGGAGTACTACCTGACGCTGGTGTCCTGGGTGGTCCACAACGGCATCTGGTCGGTGCTGGTCGCCAGCGGCATGTTCGCCGTCCCGTTCCTGGCGATCGTCATCCAGGAATGGCTGAAGGCCCGCGTGGAAGGCGCGGACGAGGGCAACAAGGGGGTGCTGTCCTCGGCTCGCATCGAGAACCGCGTCTTCGTCGCCATCGTGGTGACCATGTTCGCGGGCATCCCCTTCATCGATGTCGATTTCAACACCATCAAGTACGACCGTTCGCGTTCGACCCAATGCCAAGTGAATGTCCCGGAGCCGATCGATACGGGCTGGTCGCAATCGTTCAGCACGATCAACAACCAATCGGCCAAGGTGCCGGTGTGGTGGTTCGCCATGCACGCGATCTCGCGCGCGATCACCGGCGCCTCGGTCGCGGCCATTCCCTGCGGCACCGACCTGCGGCAGATCCGCATGGACATCGACGCGACCCGCATCGACGACCCGGTGCTGGCCCAGGAGGTCAGCGACTTCACCCGCGACTGCTACGGCCCCGCCCGCGCCAAGCTGTTCATGACCCGGCCCAGCCTGAGCGAGGAGCAGATGCACGACGTCACCTGGATCGGCTCCAACTACTTCGTCGGCACCGCCGGCTTCTACGACAGCTACCGCTCCAGGACTCCGCGCGATGCCTGGCCGTTCGACGCCAGGCGCGACGCCGGCCTGGCTCAGGTGCCCGGCGGGGGCGGCTACCCGACCTGCCGGCAGTGGTGGTCCGACGGCGGCCACGGCCTGCGGGCACGACTGCTGGCCCAGGTCGATCCCAGCCTGCTGACGCGACTGGCCGGCTGGGCGGGCTTCCTGAGCCAGGCCGAGGTCAACGACTCGGTGATCCGCGCCGTCGCCAGCCCTCGCCAGCAGAAACTCAACCAGGGGGCGGTCTACACGGACTACGGTGGCCAGATCGACATGACGCTGCCCAACATCGTCACGCGCGCCGCCAGTGACGTCGGGCTGACCGCCGGATCACTGGGCTATTTCCCGGCGATGGACGTGGTGCGGCAGGCGCTGCCGATGGTGCTGTCCCTGCTCAAAATGGCGCTGGTCATCTGCATCCCGCTGGTGCTGCTGATTGGCACCTATGACCTCAAGGCCGTGGTCACGGTGAGCGTGGTGCAGTTCGCGCTGTTCTTCACCGATTTCTGGTTTCAGCTTGCCCGCTGGATCGACTCGACGATCCTCGATGCGCTCTACGGCTGGGGGTGGGGCTGGAACCGGCCGCACACGAACTTCGATCCGCTGGTAGGCCTCAACAACACCTTCGGAGACATGCTGCTGAACTTCGTGATGGCGACGATGTTCCTAGTGCTCCCGGCATTCTGGATTGGCGCATTGACTTGGGCTGGGATTAGGGCCGGAACTGTCGCAAATGCTTTCTCGGCAGGCACCAAAGACGCGGGCAACGCGGGCGGCAAGGGGCCAGGCGTCATGTCGAGGAAGCTGAAATGACTCAGCGATGAACGGCTTCAATCTTCTTCGCTGTACATCACGTGAGAGGTGTCGTTGTAAAGGTTTGGATCGTAGCCAGGCGTTTGACGTAGTTCATCCAGACTCGCAGGAAATTGCAGGTCAAAATCGTCGTCGCCCCCCGGCGTCTGCTCCGCCATCCTGGCTGCCACAACGAGAGCGACCAGTATCAGCGCCACCCAGAATGCGACGTACAGCAACACCCCGAGGACCGCCAGCTTGATCACCCAGATCAGCACCGCTGCACCGCCCGCCGGCAGTGCCTGCGCCATCAGCCATCGATGCATCCGACGCTCGGCGCGCAGCCAACCGCGCCATACGCCGCCCAGCCAGCGGCCCAGCCGCGCTGCGGTGGTCATGCGTGCGGTGTGCTTCATGGTTGGCTACCTCATGGTCGTTCCACGGTCGTTGGGCAAGGTGATGCCGGTTTCCTTCATGCCTGCCGCGCCGCGAATGCTTCGGCGCTCATGATCAAGCCGGGAAAGTCCTCTCGCATGGCGAGAATGTCCGCATCGCCGGTGATCAACGCATCCGCCTTGCCGACATGCGCGAGCACCAGGAACACCTGGTCCTTCTCGTCGCGGCAGGCCGGCAGGTCGGGCCATGGCATCGGCAGTTCCACCACATCGGCGTAGGGCAGGAAGTCCGCCAGCAACTCCTGCTGTTCCAAGGTCGACAGCTTGAACTTGGGAAAGGCCAGGACGCGCAGGAGTTCACTGGCCGTCTCCCGGCAGACCAGCGGCTGCAACTGCTGTTGCTGCCAAGCATGGCGTATCCAGGCCAGGCGTCCTGCATTGAAGACCAGCGCCGACAGCACGATGTTGGTGTCGAGCACGACCCTGCGCATCAGCGCCGCGCCCAGGCCACGGCATCCTCGACGTCCTGCTCGGTGATCCCGAGTTGCTCCAGCTTCTCGCGCACGGCCTGGGCCTTCTGGACCCGCACGGGGGTCAGGACGATCCGACCGCCCTCGACGGTCACGTCGAAGTACTCCGCCGCATCCACGCCGGACACGGCCGCCTTGGGCAGCGTGATCTGATTTTTCGAAGTGAGCTTGGCAAGCATGGGAGGCCTCCGTAAGTTTCACAGGAAATCTTACTTCCTTACTTCATTCTCGACAAGCATGCCTTCGGGTGCAGGGGTTTCAGGGCCTGCCGTGCTTCCAGCGCCGGTTGAAACTGCCTGATCCGGTGAAAACACAGTGCCTGTTCCGATCCCGATCCTGGAGCGCACCGGCTCCGCATTGATTGCGGCACACGAAGCCAACTGCCCCTATATCAAAGGGCTTGTCGAAGGCCAAAGGGCTGGGGATGGAGCAAGGGAATGGCCTCAAGGGGAAAGGCCCTACCCGAAAAGGCCAAAAGGCTCCTCCGGCCAGCCCGTCACCAGGATGTCGCCATGCTTTCGCTGTTCCAGCGCAAACGGGTGCCGCCGGCCACCGCCGCCGCGCCGCCTCCCGTCGAGCCTGCCAAAGGGTTGACCCGGCCGCAGTCGGCCGCAGCGCTGCTGGCAGAGCCGCGCCGGCAGCGGCTGCTGGAACACATCTGGCAGCGCACCTCGCTGTCGCGTCGGCAGTTCCGCTCGCTGTACCTGGCGCCGCTGGAACGCTACGCCGAGCTGGTCCAGCAGTTCCCGGCCTCGGAGGCGCATCACCATGCCTGGCCGGGCGGCATGCTGGACCACGGCCTGGAGATCGTGGCCTACGCGCTCAAGCTGAGGCAGTCCCACTTGCTCCCGGCCGGCGCCTCGCCCGAGGCCCAGGCCGCGCAAGCCGAGGCCTGGACCGCCGGGACCGCCTACGCCGCGTTGCTGCACGACATTGGCAAGATCGCGGTCGATCTGCACGTCGAGCAGGCCGATGGCCTGGTCTGGCACCCCTGGCACGGGCCGCTGCGCCAGCCGTACCGCTTTCGTTACCGGACGGATCGCGAGTACCGGCTGCATGGCGCCGCCACGGGGCTGCTCTACACCCGTGTGCTCGATGCCGGCATCCTCGACTGGCTGAGCGACTACCAGGACCTGTGGTCGGCGCTGCTGTACGTGCTGGCGGGCCAATACGAGCATGCCGGCACGCTGGGCGAACTGGTCGTCAAGGCCGACCAGGCATCGGTGGCCCTGGCGCTCGGCGGTGATCCGGCCAGGGCCATGGCGGCGCCGAAGCATGCGCTGCAGCGCAAGCTGCTTGATGGCCTGCGCTACCTGCTGCGCGAGGAGTTCAAGCTGAACCAGCCCGGCGGCCCGTCGGATGGATGGCTGACCCAGGACGCACTCTGGCTCGTCAGCAAGACGGTCAGCGACAAGCTGCGCGCGCATCTCCTGTCGCAGGGCATCGAAGGCATCCCATCGAACAACACCGCCGTCTTCTCGGTGCTCCAGGACCATGGCATCGTGCAGCCCGCTCCGGATGGGAAGGCGATCTGGCGGGCGACCGTCACGAGCGGCACCGGCTGGTCGCACAGCTTTACCTTCCTGCGCCTGTCGCCGGCCTTGATCTGGGAGTCGGGCGAGCGTCCCGCACCGTTCGCCGGCACGGTCACGACGGAAGAGCCCCTCCCTGGCGATGAGGCAGCGCCGGGCTCCGACGGCATCCCGGCCACCTCACCGCCCCCTGGGGTGGCGGATTCCCCGGCCGGGCTCGCGGACCCGGTCTCCGATCTGCTGTCGATGCTCGATGCGTCCGACGCAGCCACCGCCGGTGCATCGTCCGCCAGCGCGGAACCGCCGTCACCATCCGCCGGAGCAACTGTGACAGTGACCCATTCGGCGCTGACCGGTCCTGCCACGATGCCGGCTCCCGCGAAGGCCACGCCGTCCGGGGAAGCCTTCATCGCCTGGCTCAGGCAAGGCATCGAGTCGCGCAAGCTCATCATCAACGATGCGAAGGCACTGGTGCATACCGTCGATGGCACGGCGTACCTGGTCAGCCCCGGCGTCTTCCAGCGCTACGTGCAGGAACATCCGGAGATCCAGGCGCTGGCCCGACAGGACGATCTGCACGACTGGCAATGGGTGCAAAAGCGCTTCGAGAAGCTGGGGCTGCACCGCAAACAGGACAGCGGCCTGAACATCTGGACCTGCGAAGTCACCGGGCCGCGCAAGTCGCGGCGGTTGCACGGCTATCTGTTGGCGGCGCCTTCGGCATTGTTCGCGGAAGTCCCGCCGGACAACCCCTACCTGTCCCTGGCGCGCGGCTAGGAGTCTCCTCGCCACACACGGGCAGCGCACCTGCCGACCCTATGTCTTGCATCGTCGATACCCCCTCATGCTCGATGGGCGACCCAACCCTTGAAGGTGAACGCGCAGTAGAAAAGGTCGATGTCCGCGAATCCAGCCTCGCGGAGCAGATCGACATCCTGCACGGGCGAAAGCACGGGCAGCCGTTCCTTGATCGCCGCGATGCTGCCTTCGGCTTGACGCACTGGTACGCCGGAAGTAGCCGCGAACGCCGCATTGCGCGAGAGCCATCTGTCCCGACCGGGATCTTCGCCGGGAAAGCTGTGATGCGCGACGATAAGGGGCGCACCGGGCTTGAGTCGCAGGTGCATTTGCTGCAGCGTCTGCAGGCGCTCGGCTGGCGGCAGGAAATGCAATGTCAGCAGGCAGGTCGCGCCATCGAAGGGCCCCTTGGGGGCGCTGTCGATATAGCCCTCGTGCAAGCGCACGTGGGGCGCCATCGGGCCCAGGATCGTGCGGGCGAGTTCGAGCATCTCTGCGGAGGGATCGACGCCGTCGAACTGCCAGCCGGGCTGCATTTCAGCGAGGGCCTTCAGTTCCAGCCCGCCGCCGGCGCCGAGCACCAGGATGCGCGCGTCGGCCGGTGCGCGTTCGGCCAGCAGCACGCCCGCCATCCGGTGCAGGTCGCGCAGGCCCGGCACGATCCTCGCGGTTCTTTCCGCATAGCCCGATACAGCCGTCGGGTCGGAGAACGACGTCATCGAGCGCGGCCTTCCGCTTGCGCTGGCTCGATCGTCTCGGGCCAAAGCAGTGATCGGTGAATCTGGGCGCCGGTCATGGCACCGTTGCCCACGGCCAGCGACACCGAATGCGGTGCCCGCGCGACATCGCCGCAGGCAAAGATCCCAGGCACCGAGGTCTTGCTCTCGGCATCCGTGCGGATCTGGATGCCCATGGGCGTTTCTTCCAGTGCACAGCCGATTGTCCTGGCCAAAGGGTCGGAGGGAACGGTTCGCGTTGCAACAAACAGGCCCGCAAAGCTCAGTCGCCTTCCGTCCACCAATGTCACGTCGGCATGCCCCTCGATTTTGTCGATGCGCGCCTCTTCGATGACCACGCCTCGGCGTTCCAAAGTGGACCTGATTTCCTCATTGAGTTCCAATGCACCGTTGACGAACAAGGTGACATCCCCCCAGTCCGTGAGCAGTTCAGCCTGATGGATGGACATCGGGCTGGCACCGACGATGCCGATGCGGCCTTGTCCAAGTTCATAGCCATGGCAGTACGGGCAGTGAAAAACCGTCTTCCCCCAGCGTTGCGCGAGCCCGTCGATGGCTGGAAGCTGGTCGGTCACCCCCGTCGCCAACAGAATGCGTCGCCCCAGGTGCGACTCGCCATCAGCCGTCGTGACGGTGAATTCATCCGCCTGCCCGGCGACAGCTTCCACCCGACCTTCAAGCCAGGTCAGCGTTGGATAGGCTTGAAGCTGGCGGCGTGCGTTTGCAGCGATTTCACCTGGCGGCACACCATCCTGACCGAGAAATCCGTGTGAATGGCTGGCGAAGCGGTTGCGCCGCTGGCCCGCATCGATCACCAGCACTGACCTGCGTGCGCGCACCAGTTGCAGGGTCGCGGCCATTCCTGAGTAGCTTCCGCCGACGACGATCACATCGTGATTCATGATTGATTCCTTGAATGTCGTAAAGCCGCATGCCGGCGTGCGAAGTCAGAGGCCAGATCGGCAAGGGTGATTTCCGAGAACCGCGTGAGCAGCAGCGCCTCGGCTTCGGCAAACGCGCCTTCGAGTGCCGCATTGACCGTCTGCTCGACCAGACACTCCGGTGTCTCGTTGCGGTTGCCGATGGCAAACGTCGCCGGCTCGCCCAGGGCTTCGTGCAACTGACGCAGGGTGACGCTGCCAAGGTCGGCGTGGATACGCCATCCTCCTGCGTGGCCTCGTTCGGAGGTGACGATTCCCGCTTGCCGCAGGTATCCCATCGTGCGTCGAACGACGACCGGGTTGGTTCCCAGGCACAGCGCCAAGGTTTCCGAGGTAACGGGTCCATCCTGCTCGGCCATGTGCAGCAGCGCATGCAGGACAGACGAGAGGCGGCTGTCTCTTTTCATGAAACAAATGATGTTACGAAAAAGGCCGAGTGTCAAATGCGAGGTGGCAATGAACACTTGGCAAGTCACAGCCTTGACGTACAAGAACGTTGTTGACACCTCACCGCCATGACGGCATGGCTATTCGGTGCCGCTCTCTTCCTCGGACAGTTGCGCCTCGGTCGCGGCCATCAGCGTCGCGGCCGAGCACCCCAGCCCCTTCGCGATCCGCAGGATCAACACCAGCGTGGGCATGTGCTCGCCGCGCTCGATCTTGCCCATGTGCGACCGGGCGATGCCCGCCTGTTCCGCGAGCACCTCCTGCGCCAGCCCCTGCGCGGACCGGGCCTCGCGCACGGCAACGCCGAAAGCGCGCGCTGGCTCGCTTTCATAGGTTCTTGTCCCTGCGGGTCTCCCGCGTTGCACCGATCGCTTCTGCATCAACAGAAGCGTCACGCGCAAAGCGAATCTAAACCACGTTAAACTTATCTCATCGACCGGTCGCGCCCGGTTTTTCCCAGTGTCGGCGTTGTGCAGGTGACACGATGATCGCTCCCGATCCCTTGAACATTGCCCTGTCGGACTGCCTGGCCTATCCCCGGTTGTCGGTGCCGATGGCGGAACATCGCCGGCGCCATCCGGACCACCCCATTCGCCTTCATGAAGAACGCCTGGTGGATCTGCATCGAGGACTGCTCGCGGGGGCCTTCGAGGCAGGCCTCTGCCAGTCGCCCGCAGCACCGGAAGGCATCGATGTGCGCCCCGTCTGGCGCGACACGCTGGCATTGGCCGTGTCGGCCCATCACCCCTTGCTGGCCTTCGCGTCAGTGTCCCTGGAGCAGGCGGCCGACCACCCTTGGATCGCCCTGGATGGGCGCGGCTGTGTGGGCTACTGCGGGCAGATCGACTCACTGCTGACGGCGGCCGGCGTCATTCCCTCGGCCGTCACGACGGCCACATCGTTCGGGTTGATGATGACCTTGGTGGCCGCCGGCTACGGCGTCTGCCTCGCACCCGCCGCCCGCATCGATGGTCATCGTTCCCTTGGCGTTGTCCAGCGTCCCTTGCAAGAGGGCGCGCTGACGCTCACCACGTACTTCCTGAGCCGTCGAAGTACGGACAGCACCCACCTGGAGCCGTTTTTCCAAGCGCTCCAGGCAAGCGCCTGACCGAACTTCGGCGCGACCCTGGCTTGATCAATCTCCGGGCGTCGCTTCGGCGGCATCGGCAGCGACGGCTTCGCGCACCAGCCGCTGCACGCTTTGCCGGACCGGCTCAGGGAACTCGGTCGTCACGACCGGCTCGCTTGCCTGCGTGCACTGTGCGGCCACCAGCCGCGCGGCAAGGTGCAGGTTCGTTGGGTTGACGGCTTCGATGGCCGGCCGTGTCCCGAGCGCCTCGTACGAGCGCAGGAGTGCGTGGTAGATGTCCCAGGTGTCGATGCCCGGTGGCAGTTGCTTCAGCACGGACTGGACCAGCCTGCGCTTGAGCGGATCGAGCTGCCAGTCCGGCACGCGCTGCCCGCGATGCCCCATGTGGATCGACAGCAGGTTGCCGGCCTGGATCTCGTAGGTGATCCAGCGGCGCGACTTGCCCGCGAGCCTGGCGTAGTCCGCCACTGAGAGGTTGTGCGGCGCCTCGAAGGTCTCCAGCACTTGCTGGCGTTCGCGCTGCACCTCCGACAGGCGCGGCCGTGCGTACTCGGGCATGCGCACGGCCGACAACCGCTGCACCGATGCCGGCGCTTCGGGTTGGCCGGGCGCCGGCGCGGTCACGATCAGTTGCGGCGCGGAGAGGTCGACCACCGGCGGCTGCGCGGCCGCCTGGCCGGCGATGGTCGGCAGGCCCTGGAGCGTGATGGTCAGATGCCGGCTGGCAACCTCGACCTGGTTCTGCTCGAACAGGTCCAGGCGATCGGCCCAGTCCTGCATCATGACGCGGCGCTGCTCGACGTATTCGGCATGGTTGTAGGTCGCGCTGATCCTGTCCGGGTCGGCATGCGAGAGCTGGGCGTCCACCCATTTCTTCGGGTACCCGAGTTCGTTCAGCGCCGTCGAGATCGTGGCACGGATGCCGTGGCCGGTCAGCTGGTCCTCGTAGCCCATGCGCTTGAGCGCCCCGTTAAACGTGTTCTCGCTAACGGGATGCTTGAGGCACCAGTCGCCCGGGATCAGGTAGACCTGGGCCGGCTTGAAGTTGTCGAGCAGGTGGCGAACGATCTCCTGCGCCTGCACCGACAGCGGCACGATGTAGGGCGGGATGTCGATGAGACGCTTGCGCTTCTTCCTGGTGAGCAGCTTGCGCTGCTTGAGCCTGGCCACCGGGATGATCCACAGGCCCCGGTCGAGGTCGAACTGATCGGGCGTGGCGAAGCGAAGCTCGCCGGTACGCACACCGGTGAGCATCAACAGCCGCAAGCCCAACTGCGTGTTCAGGCGCCCGCGGTACTTGCGCAGTGTCTGCAGCATGACTGGCAGCTCGTGCATGCGCAGGAACGGGTTGTGTTCGACCGGCGGCAATGGCAGCGCGACCACTTCCAGGTCCCTGGACGGGTTATCGCCCATGTTGGGAATCGCCACCGTGGCGTAGGTGAACAACTGGGTGAACCAGGTCCTCAGCTTCTCGGCCACCGACAGCGAGCCGCGCTTTTCCACCTTGCCGATGATGTCCAGCAGGTGTGCGCGGGTGATCTCGTAGATGGTCAGGTGCCGCAGCGAGGGGAACACGTCTTTCTTGAAGACGCGCCCGATCTGTTCAAGGCTGGTCTGCCGTCCTTCCTCCAGCGAGAGCCGGCGATGGGCCAGCCATTGCTCGTAGACGGCCATGAAGGTGTGCTCGCCGGCCAGGACGATCGCGTGCCGCCTGCGCTTGCGTTCGCTGTGCGGATTGACGCCCTTGGCGAGCAGCGAGCGGGCTTCATCGCGAAGCGCACGGGCGTCCTTCAGCGAGAGCGCTGGATACGTGCCGAAGGACATGCGGTCGCGCTTGCCGCCCCACGAGAAGCGGAAGTGCCACGCCTTTGCACCGGTGGCTGAAACAAAGAGGGAAAGGCCGTCTGTGTCGGCCAGGGTGTACGGTTTGCCGGTCGCCTTGGCCTGGCGAACCGTGAGGTCCGAAAGCATGATCCCAACTCCTTGAAAGCGAGTTGAGTGCCATGTTTCCCATCGGGCCCCGGCTCCCCCAGCAACAATGCGGAACTGGGAAGCTCCGCATTGCGATGTACCACCTAATGTACCGGTTTTGACCGGCTGTCAGTGGATTTCGCTGGACGTCACTGGATCGAAGATTCTTAAAAAATCGAACCGTGACAATGACTTGCAACACTCCATGGACGTCCCTGGAACACCATGGAAAGTTGAAGTGGAGCGGGCAAAGGGACTCGAACCCTCGACATTCAGCTTGGGAAGCTGACGCTCTACCAACTGAGCTATGCCCGCTTTTTTCGGTGGGAACCGGCCCCTTGGGGCGAAATGCGGGCAACACTATAACGTGCTGAAACAAGGTTGTATAGCGCTTGCTGCCCTCACCATAATTAGACTAAAGTATTAGTCCGTTAGTAAGGATTCCGAACATATGGACTTGGGCGACTCCCTCGAGCTCCTGGACAGCTATCTCTGGCGTCATTGGCGCCGCAATTTCAAGCACGACTGGGCGGATCAGTTCACCTTCGCCGAGGCGGACTACCTGCGCTGCATCGCCAATCTGGGCAGCAGTCGGCTCACCGACATCGCTCATCAACTGGGCGTGTCCAAATCGTCGGCCAGTGAAATGCTCGGCAAGCTCGCTGAGCACGGCTGGGTGGAGGTCGAACCCTCTGAGTCGGATTCCCGCTCGCGCCTTTACTCGCTCAGCGACAAGGGAGATGCGATCAAGCAGCAGTGCCTGCGCGGCTACGACCAGCTGGTCGAGCGCCTGAGCGACAGTCTCTCGCAGGAGGAATTCGACGAGCTCAACGAACTCCTCGCGCGAGCCACCGAGATCATTTGGCAAAGCACCGACCGACGCTCATCGCGGCCGGCGGCGGCGTCCCTCGGCAACGCTCATCCGGCTCAATCGCCGAGATAGCGATGATATTCGTCCATGTAACCGTTGAGACGCTCCGTGTCGGCCTGGAGCTTGGCCAAGCGCGGATCGTTGGCCGGCAAGCCGCGCTGGGCATCGCGCATGCCCTGGTTGAGCCGGTCGCTCTCGTCGAGCACGATGGCGTAGGCCTGTTCGAAGGAGCGGCACTGAGGGGTGGATTCACCGCTGTCGCCGGCAAGCGAATCGACGCAGGGCTCGCCTAACTGGTTGGCGGTATCGACGACGAACTGCATCGAGGAGAAGTATTCGTCGATCAGCTGGTCGGCAAGGGCGGGAGTGGCGAGGCAGACGGAAAAGGTAGCGGCAAAGGCCAAGCGCTTGTACATGCGGGTTTCTCTTGGGTGGCGCGCCCGGGCGAACATGGCCCGAGTTTCAGGTCGAGACGAAGGATCGAACATCGTTCGACCCCCCGGGTTCGGTCCATCCCAAGCTACCACGCGGGCGTGGACGCCGGCTACGGTGGCGATTCAGCCTGGTGCACTGCGCCGCTGCAAGGCGCTCTCACTGTGCATCGCCATCAGCGCGCGGGAGAGGATCTCCTCCTCGCTCCATTCGGTGTAGCTTTCGCCCTCGCATGGCACCGCGACGCTGGACTCCCCGCCATCGGGAGCGCGCAGCAGCGCCATCACCTCCTCTCCTGGTTGGCCGAAGTAGCTGTAAGCGATGAGATACCATCCGGACTGGTTCACGGTCACACCCTCCTCGGTCGAAGTTCATCGATAGCTTAAGCATCATGCATGCCGAACGCCCGGAGCGCTCACCAACGGATACGTTTCGTCAACACAATGGCACGCGCGAGCGGAACGATACTTTGGTCTTTGCTGACTAAAAGCGTATGGCGACACAATTCCGTAACATCGATACTTCGCTTCGACAAACGCACACATTCATTCCCGTGCGTGGAGGATGAACCCATGTTGATCGCAACGTTGCTCACCTTTGCCGCAGCCAGCCTGCTCGCCACCCTGTTCGCGGCCACGCTGCTTTCAGGCAGCCATGTAGACGGCCTTTATAAAGACTGACCGAATCTTCACAAAAACAATTTCCCTTGGAAGCGGCCGACATCAGACGATGCCGGCCGCTTCTTTATATGGGTTCGCCCATCCAGGTTCACCCGCACCTCTCGTTCAGCCCAGGTAGCGCGAGAGGGCGTCGTGCATCTCTTGCTTGCGCGTGGGCGCCGCAAAGCTCGCCTCGATCGCATTGCGGCTCAGCTCGACCCAGGTATCACGCCCGAAGCCGAATGCCTCCTGGACGGCGAGGAAATTGTCGTTCATGTAGCCGCCGAAGTAAGCGGGATCGTCCGAATTGAGCGTCACCTTGATACCCGCTTCGAGCATCCGCGGCAGCGAATGCTCGCTCATCTCCGCGAACACCTTCAGATACAGGTTGGACAGCGGGCAGACCGTGAGCGGCGTGCCACGTTCGGCGAGCAGCGCCATCAGCGCGGGAGATTCGACGCAGCGTACCCCGTGATCGATCCGCTCGACCCCGAGCTCATCGAGCGCGGTGCTGATGAAGTGGTGCGGCCCTTCCTCTCCTGCGTGGGCGACCAGCCTCAAGCCCTCCTGCCGCGCCCTGGCGAAGGCGCGCGCGAACTTCTCCGGCGGATGGTCACGTTCGGCGGAGTCGAGCCCGACGCCGATGAAGCGATGCCGATGGGCCAGCGCCACCTCGAGGGTCTCGAGGGCGGACGCCTCGCTCATGTCGCGCAGGAAACTCAGGATCACGTGACTGGTGATCCCGAACCGTCGCAGCGCCTCCTGGCAGCCTCGCTCGATACCGGCGAGCTGGATCGCGATCGGTACGCCGCGGGCGAGATGCGCCTGCGGGTCGAAAAACAGCTCGCAGTGCATCACATTGTCGCGGGCGACGCGGGCGAAGTAGCTCAGTGTCAGGTCGAAGAAGTCCTCTTCGGTGAGCAGCACCTGCATGTTGCTGTAGTAGAGATCGAGGAACGACTGCAGATCGGAGAAGGCGTAAGCGCTCTTGAGCGCGGCCACATCGGGAAAGTCGAGCGCCATACCGTTGCGCTCAGCGAGAGCGAAGATCAGTTCGGGCTCGAGCGCGCCTTCTATGTGCAGGTGCAGTTCGACCTTCGGCAAGCCACGAATGAACTCTTCCATGAAGGGACTCCAATCCATCGATGATAAGGGTAGCGCGGACACTATCACCGACCCGCGACGACGGCGAGCGAGGCGCGCGACCGGCATGCCGGATATTGCAATTTTTCCTTAATATACAAAATATTGGCAGGCACTTCAGCGCACCGGTGGATTTGCTTCTCATCCACTGGTCAAGTGTTGCAGAAGTCCATAGACTGACAACTTCCCAATCACATGGAACACCCTGCTTGAACGCATCCACAGACGGGCCCTGTAGACGCTCAACGATGAGCCTCGCCCCGACTTCTCCCATGTGCGCGACCCAGGCGCCGAACGCTCTCCCCACTATCCGCACTTCGCGCTCCTCCTCCATGGAGGCACACCATGTTTGAGTGGCTGATGGATCCCACCGTCTGGGCCGGACTGCTGACGCTGATCCTGCTCGAACTGGTGCTCGGCATCGACAACCTGGTGTTCATCGCCATCCTCGCCGACAAACTGCCCCCGGAGCAGCGCGACCGCGCGAGGGTGATCGGCCTGTCGCTGGCGCTTTTGATGCGCCTGGGACTGCTCGCCAGCATCTCCTGGCTGATGGGCATGACCCAGCCGCTGTTCAGCATCGCGGATCTCGAGGTCAGCGTACGCGACCTGATCCTGATCGTTGGCGGCTTGTTCCTGATCTACAAGGCGACCAGCGAACTGCACGAACACATCTCGCCGGCGAGTCACCGCGCCAGTGGCAAGGGCGTCGTCTATTCGAGCTTCGGCGTAGTGGTGATGCAGATCGTCGTGCTCGACGCGGTGTTCTCGATCGACTCGGTGATCACCGCGGTCGGCATGGTCCAGCACATCGAAGTGATGATGATCGCAGTGGTGATCGCGGTCGCGGTGATGCTGGTCGCCAGCAAGCCGCTGACCGTCTTCGTCAGCAAGCATCCGACGGTGATCCTGCTCTGCCTCGGCTTCCTGCTGATGATCGGCTTCAGCCTGGTCTGCGAAGGCCTCGGCATCCATATTCCGAAGGGCTACCTGTACGGCGCGATCGTCTTCTCGCTTTTGATCGAGATGCTCCAGGAGCTGCGTCGGCGCAGCTCGAAGTCCGATCAGTCCTGGCGCGGCGGCCGCCGTGCCCGCACCACCGAAGCGGTGATGCGGCTGATCGGCGGAAGCGATCTGTCGGTGCACACCAACAGCGCCTTCAATTCGCACTCGGAGCAGGCCAGCAAGAGCGACGAACCGGTGGCGCTGTTCGACGCCAACGAGCGCCGCATGGTCATGGGGGTGCTCTCGCTCGCCGACAAGCCGATCGAGGCGATCATCACCCTGCGCCGCGATCTCGAGACCTTGGATGTGCTCGACCCGCTGGAGAAACAGCTCGAGACGCTGGCCAACAGCCGGCACTCCTGGCTGGTCGCGATCGAGGACGGACACACCGACGAGCCGCTCGGGGTGATCAGCAAGAAGCGACTGTTGGCGCCGCTGCTGGCGGGTGAAAAACCGTATGACCTGCGCGAGATGATCGAGCAGCCGCTGGTACTGCTGGAGAACGTGTCGGTGATCGACGCAGTGGAACACTTCCGCGCCTCCGGCAAGAGCTTCGCCTTCGTGGTCGATGAGTTCGGCACCCTGACCGGGATCGCCACTACCACCGACATCCTCGAGGAGATCGCCGGCGAGCTGCCGGAACCGGGCGAAGCGACCACGCCGGCGGTCACCGAGGTGTCACCCGACTGCTACGACGTCGATGCCAGCGAGGACATCCACGACATCAACCAGTACCTGCCGGTCCCGCTACCGACCGGGCGCGACTACACCACCCTCGCAGGCCTGGTGCTCGACCGCCTCGAGTCGCTGCCCTACATCGGCGCGGTGACCAGCGTCGAGGGCTGGCGCCTGGAGGTCAGCGACGTCGAACGCCATCGGATCAAGCGCGTGCGGCTGATACGCGAAGAGGCCAATGAGGAGCACGAGCAGCCCGCCCACTGAGCCTGCCCGAGCGACACCAACGAAAGCCCCGAAGCGCCTGCGTTTCGGGGCTTTCGCACTTTCTCTCACAGGCATACATGTTAATCTGCGCCTCTCATTCGGCACCGAAGCTGGCAGCGCGTCAGCGCAGGCGCGGGAATCGCCGGTCATCGGGCCGCGTAGACATGGAAGCAAGGACGTCGAGCATGACACGCGATACGCAAGACCTGGACGCTTTTCGCTGGTACGCGATCCAGTGCAAGGGAGGCGAGTCGATCCGCGCAGCGGAGAACCTTGCCCGTCAGGAGTTCGAGATATTCCATCCCTTGGTGAGCAATCCATCCCCGCGCGGTGGGCGTGCTCCCCGTCGCGTCGAGCCGCTGTTCCCCTACTACCTGTTCATCCGCCTCAACCGCGTCGACAGCAACTGGCGCCCGATCCGCTCGACCCGCGGCGTGCTGCGGCTGGTGAGCTTCGGGCTCGAACCGACGCCGGTGCCGGACGAACTGATCGAGATGCTCAAGTCCCACGCCGAGCGCCGCGAGGACGACCCGGTCAACCACTACGTCTCCCTGCGCCCAAGGCTTGCCCCGCTCGACCCCGCCGAGCATTCACCGCTGGCGCTGATCCTCGACAAACGAAGCGGCGAGGAGCGAGTGATCGCCCTGCTCAACCTGATCGAAGCGCTCAACGACCCGAGCGCGCTCTAGCGCCCCGGCGGACGGCGACGTACGCAAATAATTAAGCTCGGTCCTCTACACCATGGGCCGATGATCATAGAGTATCTATTTAGACCATGGTGTTAGCGGCGCAACGACCGTACCGCCACGGTGCCCAGCGCGGCCAATGGTGAGGATGCTTGCAAGACCGGCTCATCCCGAGTGCAACGAGGCCCGGAATACTTCGGCGAATGCTGGGCCCGCCACCGGAGATTTACCGCGGGCCGAGGATGTAACGGACCTTGCAAGGCGTCCCGAGACCGCGCCATAGACGAGTAACGATTGGAGACGATTGATGAGCGAGCAACGCTGCCGGCTACCGGGTTGGCGCAACAAGTTGATGAGCGCCGCGCAGGCAGCCGAACTGATCGATGACGGCATGATCGTCGGGATGAGCGGCTTCACCCGCGCAGGAGAGGCCAAGGCGGTCCCCCTGGCGCTTGCCGAGCGGGCGCGCTCGACGCCGCTTTCGATCACCCTGATGACCGGCGCATCGCTCGGCAACGACATCGACGCCAAGCTGACCGAAGCCGGCGTGCTCGCTCGACGGATGCCGTTCCAGGTCGATACCACGCTGCGCCGGGCGATCAACCGCGGCGAGGTGATGTTCATCGACCAGCACCTCTCAGAAACCGTCGAACTGCTGCGCAACAAGCAGCTCGGCAACCTCGACATCGCGGTGATCGAAGCCTGCGCCATCACCGAGGAAGGCGGCATCGTGCCAACCGCGTCGGTCGGCAACTCAGCGAGCTTCGCGATCCTCGCCGAGCGCGTGATCATCGAGCTCAACCTCAACTCACCCACGGCGCTCGAAGGGCTCCACGACATCTACATCCCGCAGATGCGGCCCAAACGCACCCCGATCCCGATCACCGCACCTAACAGCCGGATCGGCCTGCCCTACATCCCGATCGACCCGGCCAAGATCGCCGCCATCGTGCTCACCGACGGCCACGACAGCCCGTCGAACTGCAAGCCCGCCGATCCCGACACCCAGCGCATCGCCGACCACCTGATCGAGTTCTTCGTCTCCGAAGTGGCCCAAGGGCGCCTCTCCAACTCCCTGCTGCCGCTCCAGGCCGGCATCGGCACGATGGCCAACGCAGTGATGGAAGGGCTGCTCTCGGCGCCGTTCGAGGGCCTGACGATGTATTCCGAGGTACTGCAGGACAGCACCTTCGCCCTGCTCGACAGCGGCAAGATGAGCTTCGCCTCCGGCAGCTCGATCACCCTCACCGAGGAGTGCGGCGCACGGGTCTGGGCCAACCTGGACGCCTATCGTGATCGCCTGGTACTGCGCCCGCAGGAGCTCTCCAACCACCCCGGCGTGGTGCGCCGGCTCGGGGTGATCGCGGTCAACACCGCGCTCGAGATCGACATCTACGGCAACGTCAACTCGACCCACGTCTGCGCCACCCGGATGATGAACGGCATCGGCGGCTCGGGTGACTTCGCCCGCAATGGCCAGCTCTCGATCTTCATCACCAAGGCCCTGGCCAAAAACGGCGACATCTCGAGCCTGGTGCCGTTCGCAAGCCACGTCGATCATTGCGAGCACGATGTCGACATCATCGTCACCGAGCACGGCCTCGCCGACCTGCGTGGCCTTGCTCCGCGCGAGCGTGCGCCGCTTCTGATCGAGAACTGCGCCGACCCGCTCTATCGCGATGCGCTGCACGACTACTTCGAGCGCGCCTGCGCCCGCGGCGGACAGACCCCGCACTGCCTGGAAGAGGCGCTTGCCTGGCACCAGGCGCTGGAGCGCGATGGCAGCATGCGCGCCTTCAGCAGTGCTGGCCGAAAGCCGGATTTCATCGACGAAAAGTAGAAAAAGGTCAAGTTTTCGGGCGCCCGGTCGATCTATCGGAATACACATTCCTGGATCATCGGGCGTCCCATGAAAAACCTCCGTTTGACTCTTCAGCTCGGCATAGCGCTGTCGGTGAGCTTCGCGCTCTTCGTGCTGGTGATCAGCATCTCCATGCTGAGTTTCTCCTCGATGGACAAGCTGCGGGAGGACACCGCCCGCCAGGCGCAACTGCCCGAAAGCATGGTCAATGCCTACAGCCAGCTGCGCCAGGTCCGGCTGACGTCGATTCGCGCAGCCATCGCCGGTCGAAGCGGTGATCTCGCCCAGCAACGCCAGGCGCTCCAGAGCGCGGAGCAACTGCTCGCGGAGGTGCAGCAATCGTTCGATGCCTACCTCACCCGCGAAGGCACCTCCAGCGTCGTTGAAACCATCGACCAGCAGCTGGGCGCCGCTTTCGCCGGCTACGTGGCCAACATCATCGAACCGACGCTCAACTACGCGCGCCGCTCGGACGTCGATGGGTTGAACGCACTGACGCTCAATGCGGTGCAACCCAACGCCGATTTCAACCAAGCGATCCAAGCGATCCTGGACTTTCGCACTCAGCGCGCGGCCGAAGTCGAAGCAGCCACCGACCAAACCAACCTGCGCAACACCCTGGTGATGGCAGCCTGCCTGCTCTTCTCGCTGGTGCTTTGCGTCGTCACCTTCCTGATGCTGCGCCGCAGCGTGGTCACCCCGCTCGTCCACGCCCAGTCGCACTTCGAACGTATCGCCCAGGGTGATCTCTCGAGGCCGATCGAGACACTGGGACGCAACGAGATCGGCCAGCTCTATGCCGCGCTCGGCAAGATGCAGGACATGCTGAAGGACAACGTCTCCCAAGTCCGCGTGGGCGCGCAGTCGATCCACCACGGCGCGCGAGAAATCGCCCAAGGCAACACCGATCTCTCGAGCCGCACCGAGCAGCAGGCCGCCTCGCTCGAGGAGACCGCCTCGAGCATGGAGCAGATGACCTCCACCGTGCGCCAGAACGCCGCCAATGCCGAGCAGGCCCGTAGCCTTGCCAATCGCGCCACCGGCGTCGCCGAGCGCGGCGGCGAAGAGATGAAGCAAGTGGTCGGTGGGATGGAGGACATCTCGAGCACCGCAGGCCAGATCTCATCGATCATCGCGATGATCGACGGTATCGCCTTCCAGACCAACATCCTCGCCCTCAACGCCTCGGTGGAAGCGGCGCGTGCCGGCGAGCACGGTCGCGGCTTCGCCGTGGTAGCCGGCGAAGTACGCAACCTCGCCACCCGCTCGGCCGAAGCGGCCGGCGAGATCAAGAACCTGATCGAGAACGTCAGCGGCAAGATCGACGCCGGCAGCCAGATTGCGCTGAGCGCAGGCAAGACCATGCAAGAAGTGGTCGACGGCATTCGCGAGGTCAACCAGCTGGTCAGTGAGATCGCCTCCGCCTCCAAGGAGCAGAGCGACGGCATCGAACAGGTCAACCAAGCGGTCAGCGAGATGGACAGCGTGACCCAGCAGAACGCCGCGCTGGTCGAACAAGCCGCCGCCGCCGCCTCCTCCCTCGAACACCAGGCCGCCGAGCTTGCCGAGACCGTAGAGCGCTTCCGCCTGGGTGACGAACATGTCCGCGATACCGGACAAGCGCCGTCGCTGCCCCGCCCCTCTTCCAAACCGCCATCGGCGACCCATGTACCGGCGCTCAAAACACCGGTGGGCGACAAACGGGCGGCATCGAAGAGCGAGTCGATCGAAGAGTGGACCGAGTTCTGACCCCCGCACAAACGAACGCTTCCAGCCCGCCAGCGTGCGGGCTTTTTTGCGCCCGCCAGGCGGCGAGCATTATGAGCAAGAAAACGCTTTCAGCGGCCACGCCAGGGAGCGGCATCAGGCTTTACGCCTGGCGCACGCCCGTATAAAATTTTATACTAGGCTAACGTATGCTGCATGAGAAGGAGATCCGCTGGGTCGGGTCCGCCTACGACGATCTGCTGAAGTTCCCCGAAGAGCCGCGCAGGGATGCCGGTTTTCAGTTGAGCAATGTACAGGCGGGCCTGGAGCCGGAGGACTGGAAGCCGTTCGATGACGTGGGTATCGGGACGCGGGAAATCCGCATAAGAGACACCAGCGGCATATTCCGGGTGATGTACGTCGCCAAATTCGAAGAAGCCGTGTACGTCCTGCACTGCTTCCAGAAGAAGACACAGGCGACCAGCAAGCGGGACAGGGACATCGCCATGGTGCGTTATCGTGCTGTGGTCAACGCGAGAAGAGGCAGGCCATGAAGATCGACACCGAAATTCGCCGTGTCACCGGACCCGGCGTAAACCTGTTCCTCGAGCTGGGGTTCCCGGCCGAGGAAGCCACCCGGCTACAAGCCGCTTCTCGCCAGCAGATCAACGACACGCGGCGGCTCAAAGAGCAACTGATGTCGGCGCTGGCCGAATGGATTACGCAGCATCACCTGAAGCAGGCCGAGGCCGCGAAGATCATGAGGGTATCGCGCCCGCGTGTGTCCGATGTGGTGAACAAGAAAACCGAGAAATTCACCATCGACGCGCTGGTGGAGATGCTGAGCCGGGTTGGCAAGCCGGTCCGGCTGGCGATAGGGTGACACAGGCAACCACGCGCTCGCGCAAAGATCACAGCCCGGCTACCAGCGAAGCTTCACCCGCAGTCGAGCGACCGCCTGGGAATGCAGCTGGCTGACCCTGGACTCGGTGACGCCGAGCACCGCGCCGACCTCCTTGAGGTTCAACTGCTCCTGGTAGTAAAGCGCTAGCAGCATCCTCTCGCGCTCCGGCAGCATCTCGATCGCATCGAGCAAACGCTTGCGCTGCTCGGCATCGAGGCAGGCCTGGTCCGGCGCGACGAAGGGCGCCAGCTCCTCATCGACCCTGCTGGCGGGTTGATCGTCCTCACCGCTTTCGGTGAAGGTCGAGAACAGCCCATCGTTGACCTCGCCGATCAGCTGGCGATAGGCCTCGAGCGACATATCGAGATACTCGGCGATCTCCCGCTCGCTCGCCGCGCGGCCGTGACGCTGCTCGAGCTCGCGCATCGCTCGCTCGACCTCGCGATAGCCCCGGCGCACACTGCGCGGCAGCCAATCGCGCGAGCGCAGCTCATCGACCATCGCGCCGTGCACGCGCTGGGAGGCATAGGTGGGAAAACTGGTGCCCTGGCTCGGATCGAAACGCTCGAGCGCATCGAGCAGCCCGATCATCCCGGACTGGATCAAATCCTCGAGCTCGACGCTCGGGGGTAGCCGCACGGAAAGTGACAGCGCCTGGCGGCGCACCATGGGCAGGTAGCGTTCGATCAGAGCGGCGCGCTCCAGCCGCCCCTTCGCGGTGTAGATCGCCACTTCTCGAGACCTCCAGCGAAGCGGGCAGACGCCCGCGGATGATGACAATTCTGTGCTCCCGTGCCCGCGGGCATTGAAACCTCCAAAGCGAGCACTCTGCCCATTGTCATCCCGATGACGCCCCCGCCATCGCCGGAAAAACCGCGCTTTTACCCTCCTGACCGAACGATGACGCAGCCCAGGATCGACACCCGCCGCGCAAAGAATGCGCAATTTTCCTAAAGCAAAGTCGATCCACGTCGATAACCACTATGCGACGGCGAGCAGCGCCGAAGACCCAAAGCCCGCGCCCTCAAGGGCCCAAGCATTCAAGGACATAGAGCCATGGCACAAGTCATCTCCACCAACACTCTGTCGCTGATGACGCAGAACAACCTCAGCAAATCGCAAAACCAGCTGAACACCGCGATCGAGCGTCTCTCCTCGGGCCAGCGGATCAACGGCGCCAAGGACGACGCCGCCGGCCTCGGCATCGCCAACCGCCTGAGCGCCCAGATCACCGGCCTCAACCAGGCCAACCGCAACGCCAACGACGGCCTGTCGATGGCGCAGACCGCCGACTCCACCCTCGGCCAGGTGCAGGACAACATCCAGCGCATCCGTGAACTGACCGTCCAGGCTAGCAACGGTACGCTGACCGAGGATGACCGTACCTCGATCCAATCCGAAGTCACCCAGCGCCTCGAGGAGATCACCCGCCTCACCGAACAGACCCAGTTCAACGGGATCAGTCTGCTGGATGGTACCAACACAAGCGTCACCATCCAGGTCGGCGCCAACGATGGCCAGACTATCGAACTGACACTGCAGGACACCTCACTCGAGACCCTGGGATTGACGGGCTTCGCCGTCGAAGAAGGTGGTGATGCCTCCACGCAACTCGCGACACTCGACGCTGCGCTGAACACCATCGACAGCGCGCGCGGCGTCCTCGGTGCGCAGCAAAACCGCCTGGAATCGGCGATCGACGGCAACTCAGCGCTTTCGACCAACCTCTCGGCAGCCCGTTCGCAGATCGCCGATGCCGACTACGCTACCGAAGTGTCGAACATGACCACCGCCAACATCCTCCAGCAGGCAGGCACTTCGGTACTGGCGCAGGCCAACCAGCGCCCGCAGAACGTCCTGTCCCTGCTGCAGTAAGCGAGCGAGAGCAGGCAACGAAAAGGGCGCCGCGGCGCCCTTTTTTCATCCCCAAGGTTCGAATCCCGCTTGAGCATGACGCTTGATAACTAGATCAAGGAGCGTTGCATGACCCTTCCACCGATTCCACCGATTCCACCGCAGTCGACCCAACTTCCCAGCGCCGCCCTCCAGGCCGCGACAGACCTCATCACCGCTGCTTCACTCAAGGTCGAGGCGCCTCAAGCCGAACGGACATCGCCCGACGTGGAGCGGGAGATGGAACCGCAAGCCCCGTTGAACGCACTGGAAGTCGCCCAGCAAGCGTTCGCCGACCTCGGCGTGACCTTCGAAATAGACGAAGGCAGCGACCGGCTGATCATCAAAGTGGTCGATCGCAGCAGCGGCGAACTGATCCGCCAGATCCCCTCCGAAGAAATGCTCAGGATCGCAACCCGCCTAGAAACCGGCAGTGTCACCCCCGGCAGCCTGCTGGACGAGTGGGCTTAATTCTCCACTAACGCCCCCCCCCTCAGCTCTTCCCAAGCGGCGTTCCCATGCGCCAAAGCACCGATTCAGCGCAACAGCCGGGAACGCCAGTCAAGGGATCGAGCGGCGGTGGTGAGGCCGTGGTTCGACACGGGCCTCCATGGTGTCTTGCGAGATTGCCCAAGTCGACGAAGGCCCGGCTCACCACGAACGGACGGATACACCCGTTCGTCCCGAGCGGCGCCGATACGCGCTAAGGCCGGGTACCGGCTCGGCAATGGGGCGCCAGTCGAGGAATCCGGCGACGGTGGTATGGCCATGGTTCGACTCGAGATGTTTCCGAGCACCCTGAGCGAGCGCAGCGAGCCGAAGGGTCCTCGCCGGCTATCCGAGCATCCCGAGTAAGCGAAGCGCATCGAAGGGCTCAAATGAGGTTTTCCGGACCCAGGGCTCGGCACACACCTACCCGTTCGTCCCGAGCGGCGTTCCTACTCACCAAGGTGCCGGCTCATCGCGACAGTTGGGAACGCCAGTCGAGGGATCGAGCGGCGGCGCCAAGGCCGTGGTTCGAGACGAGGTGTTTCCGAGCGCCCTGAGCGAGCGAAGCGAGTCGAAGGACACCAACGACTCCCCCGTCGGATTCAACCCCTGCGCTGCTCACGCAGTGCCCGCACCCGCTCGGCCGGTAGGCCCACCAAATCGGCGATGGTCGCATCATCCATCTCGGTTCGACTGATCATGCTGAGCGCGGTGGCAATAAGCGCACTCTCACGCCCCTGCTCTCTTCCTTTGGCGAAGCCCTGTTTCAACCCTTTCTCCAACCCTTCTTCCAGCCACCGCTGCGGCCATTTCTTCGCCCGTTCGGTCAACATACCTTGCACCTCGCTGAGTTCATCCAGAGTGGTCCAATCCTGCAACTCGTCGGCGGGAACCCACTGCGGCAGCAGTACACGCTTGATCCAGCCAACGAAATGACGGCGCAGCTGCGCTTGTTCCTGACCTTGCAGCCAGTCTACCAGCAAGCTCAACAATGAAAGCAGTTCATCGATGTCGGGGTGTTGCTCGAGGCGAAAGAGCGCCGCAGCGAGATTACGGCTCTCCTCCGACCAGGCTCGGTCGAGGGCGATATCACCCTCGTCGAGCAGCAGATAATGCAGTTTGGGCAGATAGCGCTCGAACCCATCGGGAATGGACTGGATGAGCTCGGTGACATCGCGAGGCGCGCTCCAGCGAGCCTCGCCATTGTAAAGCACGATCGGCAGTACCGGCGGCAACATGCTCTGCTGGGTCAGGGCTTTCTGAGCGATGAGGTCCTGATAGAGCAGGCCGAGATAGACCATCATCCGCAGCGCCATGAAACGGTCGATGCTGCTTTGAAACTCGAGCAATAGATAGACGTAGAGCCAATCGCCGCCCCACTTCAATCGCCAGACCACATCACCTTCGCGCTTGCGCCAATCGCCACTGACATAGACCGCGTTCACCCTTTCCAGGGTCGAGAGATCGAACTCGCGAACCCAGGGCTCGTCGATGAAGCCGACGATCAGGTCACGCATCATCCGTCGATGGCCGAAAAGCAACCGATAGCCATAGTCGTGAGTTGGAGTCATCTTCAGTCGCCATGCTGTGAATGTGCAAAAGTCACAACGGCAGATTCAGATGACGCTTCAACCCAAAGGGAAAAGCAACCCTCACACCTGCATGTTCATCACTTCACGATAGGCGCTGACCAGCCGGTTACGCACCTGGACGCTCATGTTCAACGCGATACTGCCCTTTTGCAGGTCGATCATCACATCGTTGAGCGAGACGCCGGGATCGCCACGCTCGTAGGCCTGTGATTGGATCTCGGCGCTCTGGCGCATGCCGTCGACGCGATCGATCGAACGCTTGAGCGAAGCGGCGAAGTCGAGCCCGTCGCGGTTCGCATCTTCGGCCCGGGGCATGCGGGTTACGCCGCCGGCAGCTTGGGCGGCAGTGGTCTCCAGCGCCTGCAGGGCACTGGCAAGGGCGCCAGAGGCAACGGTCATGGCATCTCTCATTGAAGCGAGGCTCAAGCAACGATCGATCACCGATCCATCGAAGAGAACCTGGAAGGAAACTCGTCCCCAAGTACCGGGCATGCCACCGGATCAAGCTCAGGCGGATGCGACGAGACGAGGATGTCGATCGCAGGCTACCACTGGTGCGTCAGTTCGATCGGCGTAAATGAGCCCGATTTATCGACCTACTCGTCGGTTTGCTACGCCGGCCCGGGGCCAATAATGGGTGACATCTGTATTTACACACCGTTACACCCAATGCACCGCGATCGCAGCGGGTGCTTCGTGCCAAGGACGTCCCGCCCGGTGACCTCGATCAGCTACCAGCCTTCGTCTCGCTTCCTCGCCGCTTGCGAGCGCCAGACATGACTTCAGCGAACGCCCGCACCGGGCTGGATCCCGCCCGACTGAAAGAGGCGCTGGCCAAGCTGCGCACAGCGCCACTGATCGGCGTGGCGGTCGCCATCGCTGCGTCCCTCGCGATTCTCGTCGTACTGCTGCTGTGGGCACGCTCGCCCGACTACAAGCCGCTCTACTCCAACCTGAGCGACCGCGACGGCGGCGCCATCGTCGCTCAGCTAGAGCAGATGCAGATTCCCTACCGATTCTCCGCCGGCGGCTCCACGGTGCTGATTCCCGCGGAACAGATCGACCGTACCCGGCTGACGCTCGCAGGCCTCGGGCTGCCGAAGGGCGGTGCGGTGGGCTTCGAGCTGATGGATGCCCAGCCGTTCGGGGTCAGCCAGTTCACCGAGCACGTCAACTACCAGCGTGCGCTCGAAGGCGAGCTCGCCCGCTCGATCGAGACGCTCGGCCCCGTCGCCTCGGCACGCGTCCATCTGGCGATCCCCCAGCCGACGGTGTTCGTCCGCGATCGCCGCACGCCAAGCGCATCGGTCGTGGTCGAACTCCATCCGGGCAGGGCGCTGGATACTTCCCAGGTCGCCGCGGTCACTCATCTGGTGTCGAGCAGCGTCTCCGAAATGCCGATCGATGGCATCAGCGTGGTGGACCAGAACGGCAACCTGCTGACCAGAAGCGGCCTCGGCGACGCCGGCGCGGACGACGCCCGGCTCAAATACACCCAGGAGGTCGAGGAGCGGCTGCGCAAGCGGATCGAAGCCTTGATCGGCGCCCTGGTCGGCCGCGACAACGTGCTTACCACGGTCACCGCCGACATCGACTATTCGAGCGCCGAGCACACCCAGGAACACTACGACCCCAACGCGGATCCGCAGTCGACCGCGATCCGCAGCCGCCAGTCCAACGATGCCGAGCAGCTCGGCGCCAATGGCATCGGCGGCGTGCCCGGCGCGCTCTCCAACCAGGCCCCCGAATCACAGCCGCAGACGATCAACGCCCAGCAGGGCGAGCAGGCCGAGGGCGACGAGCAGGAAGAAACCAACCGCGGCCCTTCCTCGATGCAGCGCGGTGAAACGGTCAACTACGAGCTCAACCGCACGGTGCGCCATGTCAGGGAAGCGCGCGGGGCGATCAACCGGCTCTCCGTCGCGGTGGCGGTCAATTATCGCGCGGACGAGGAAGGCGTGGCCCAGCCGCTCGACGCCGAGGCGCTGGAGCGGATCAGCCGCTTGGTACGCGAGACGATGGGGTTCTCGGAAAGCCGCGGCGATAGCCTCGAAGTGGTCAACACCCCATTCAGCGAATCGATCAACGTCGTGGCCGAATCGAACTGGTGGCAAGACCCGCGCCTGATCGAGCTGGCGCTGGAATATGCCCGCTACCTCGCGATCGCCCTGGTTGCCTGGCTGCTGTGGCGACGGCTGGTCCGCCCGGCCGTCAACCGCCAGCGCGTCGAGCGCGAGGAGCGAGCGCGCATGGTCGCCGAGGCCGAAAGCGAGGCGGTACAGACCGCTAGCCGCGTGGAAGCCGAACAGCAGGCGCAGGCCAATGAGCAGCGCAACCAGCTGGCCCGCAAGCGCCAGGACGAACAGCGGATCCAACGGGTCCGAGAACAGGCACGCAAGGATCCCCGCCTGATCGCGATGATTCTCAAGGGATGGATGAACGAAGATGACCAGCGCCAACGTTGAGTTCAACCTCACCGCCGGGCTCGAGCGCAGCGCGATTCTGATGCTGGCGCTCGAGGAAGAGACCGCGGTCCATGTGTTCAAGCACCTCAACATGCATGACGTGCAGCGCTTGAGCCGCGCGATGGCCAGCCTCGGCCCGCTCTCCAACGAGCGCGTCACCGAGGTGATGAACGACTTCGACGACGAGCTCGACCAGTTCAGCGCGATCAACATCGACTCGACCGAGCACCTCAAGGGCATCCTGACCAAGACCCTCGGCGAGGATCGCGCCACCGAGCTGCTCTCGGACATTCTCGAGGCCAGCAACAGCACCGGGCTCGACTCGCTCAACGGCATGGAAGCGAAGGTGATCGCCGAGCTGATCCGCGACGAGCATCCGCAGATCATCGCCACCATCATCGTCCATCTCGAGCGCGGCCACGCCGCCAACGTGCTCAACCTGCTCGACGACGACCAGCGCAGCGACATCCTGCTGCGCATCGCCACCTTCGGCGGCGTCCAGCCCGCCGCACTCGCCGAGCTCGACCAGGTGCTAGGCGGCATGCTCAGCGGCAAGCAGGTCAAGCGCGACAAGCTCGGCGGCGTACGTCCAGCGGCCGAGATCCTCAACCTGATGAGCAGCTCCTTCGAGGAGCAGGTGATCTCCCGGGTACGCGCCTACGACGAGGAGCTGGCCCAGCAGATCGTCGACCAGATGTTCGTGTTCGACAACCTGATCGACCTCGACGGACAAGCGATCCAGCGGATCATTCAGGAAGTCGACAGCAACTCGCTGGCGATCGCGCTCAAGGGAACCGACGAGGCGCTGCGCGAGCACTTCTTCTCGTTCATGTCGAACCGCGCCGCCGAGATCCTCCGCGACGACATCCAGATGCGCGGCCCGATCCGGGTCACCCTGGTCGAGGCCGAGCAGAAGGCGATCACCCAGCTGGCCCGCCGACTCGCCGAAAGGGGCGAAATCAACCTCGGCCACAGCGAGGAGGACTATGTCTGACCAACCTCGCCACTGGCGCCCCTGGCGGCTCCACGACCTCGGCTCCACCCGGCCAGCGCCCGCGGACATCGCACCGGCGCGTACCAAGCGCAACGCCGAGGCGGAGATCAGCCGCGCACTGTTCGAACAGGCCAAGGAGCAAGCCTGCGCCCAGGGTTTCGAGCAGGGACGCGAAGAGGGCTTCAAGCAGGGGCAGCGGGAAGGATTCGAGGCCGCGCAGCGAGCCGGGCTCGAGGGCCTGGAACAGCGCCTGGACACCCTGGTGGCACCGCTCGCCGAACTGGCACGCCGCTTCGAAGCCGCGCTGCGCGAGGAGAACGACACCATCGCTCGCGCCACCACGGAGCTTGCGCTGGAGGTCGGTCGAGTGCTCGCCGGAGACGCACTGCGGCTCGCACCCGAATACATCGTCGATGATGTCCAGGCGCTGCTCGAAGAGCCGTTCGAGTCCAACGCCCCACCGACGCTGCTGCTTCATCCCGAGGACCTGGCGCTGGTCGAGACACGCCTCGACGCCGAGCTGCGTGCGGCGGGCTGGCAGCTGCGCGCCAACCCCGCGCTCGAACGCGGCGACTGCCAGCTCGAAAGCATGTACCAGGTGATCGACGCCAGCCGCAGCGACCGCTGGGAGCGACTGCGCCTAGCCGTCGGCCACAAGGCGCACTGAGATGAATACCCCGTTCGACGCCCAGACGCTGCGCACCGAACGCCTCGACCGGCTCGCTCGCGCGCGTGCCGCGGTCGCCGCACTCCCCCGCTGGCGCACCTGCGGCCGGCTGCTGCGGGCGACCGGCCTGGTACTCGAGGCCGGCGGCCTGCGCCTGCCGCTGGGCGCCAGCTGCCGAGTGGAGCTAGCGAATGAAGGCGGCTTCGCCGAGGCCGAGGTAGTGGGTTTCACCCGCGACACGCTCTATCTGATGCCGTTCGAGGAGATCGCCGGCGTAGTTCCCGGCGCCCGGGTCTGGCCGCTCGACGAAAAAGGGAGCATGTCCCAGCGGCTGCCGGTGGGAGACGGCCTGCTCGGGCGCGTCGTCGACGCGCGAGGCCGCCCGCTCGACGGCCAGGGAGCGCTTCGCGACGTGGTCTCGCAATCCCTTGGCGGCACCTCCCTCAACCCGTTGGAGCGCGCACCGATCCGTGAGCCGCTCGATGTAGGGGTGCGCGCGATCAACGCGATGCTCACCGTTGGCCGCGGCCAGCGTCTCGGCCTCTTCGCAGGCTCGGGGGTCGGCAAGAGCGTATTGCTGGGGATGATGGCCCGGTTCACCGAGGCGGAAGTGATCGTGGTCGGACTGATCGGCGAGCGCGGACGCGAGGTCAAGGACTTCATCGAGAACATCCTCGGCGAATCCGGACTCTCCCGGGCCGCGGTAGTCGCCGCGCCAGCCGACTGCTCGCCGCTGCTGCGCCTTCAGGGCGCGGCCTATGCCACCCGGCTGGCGGAGAACTTTCGCCAACAGGGGCGCAACGTGCTGCTGATCATGGATTCGCTGACCCGCTATGCGATGGCGATCCGCGAGATCGCGCTGGCGATCGGCGAGCCCCCCGCCACCAAGGGCTACCCGCCCTCGGTATTCGCCCGGCTACCGGCACTGGTCGAACGCGCGGGCAACGCAGCGCCCGGCGGCGGCTCGATCACCGCTTTCTACACCGTGCTCACCGAAGGCGACGACCAGCAGGACCCGATCGCCGACGCCGCTCGAGCGATCCTCGATGGGCACTTCGTGCTGTCGCGCTCGCTGGCCGAAGCCGGCCACTATCCGGCGATCGACATCGAAGCCTCGATCAGCCGCGCGATGACCTCGCTGGTCGATAGCCGTCATTTCGACTGCGTCCAGGGCCTCAAGCGGCTGATCTCCCACTACCAGCGCAACCGCGATCTGGTCAACGTCGGTGCCTACGTCTCCGGCAGCGACCCGCTGCTCGACCAGGCGATCGCGCTGCAACCGATGATCGAAGCCTTCCTCTGCCAGCGAATCGATGAACGCGCCGATTTCGATACGGCCGTCCAGGCCCTCTTCGACTTGATCGAGCAGGGCAACAGTGCGTCAAGGAGCCGACCAAGATGAGCGAGCAATCACTCAAGATGCTGATCGATCTCGCCACCGAGCGCCGCGATAGTGCGACGCTCGCGCTGGCCGAGCTGAAACGCGCGCTGGGCGCGAGTGAAAGCCAGCTGAGCCAGCTCGAAGAGTATCGCCAGGGCTATCGTAACCGCCTGCGCGAAGCGATGGCCCAGGGGGTATCGCCCGGCCAGCTGGATAACCAGCGCCGCTTCCTCGAGGCGCTCGATACCGCGATCGCGCATCAGCGACAGCGCCGCGACGACGACCAGGTACGCCGCGAACAGGGGCTCGCGACCTGGCGACAGGACCAGCGCAAGGTCGACGCGCTCTCCACGCTCGCCAGCCGGCGCAAGCAGGATGCGAATCACCGCGAGCGACGCCTGGAGCAGCTTCGCAACGATGAGTACGCCAGTCGCGCCCAGTCGCACTACACCTAGGACGCATCGACCCTCATCCCGGCCTCACCGACAAGTTTCGCTTCACGCAGGGGAAAGACGCCATGCAGATCGCCTTGAATCCGAGCCCGAACATCGACACGACGCGCGACCTCGTTCCCCGTGGGGAGCAAGACGCGAGCTTCTCCTCGCTGCTCGATCAAGTGAGCTCATCACTGCCTCCGCAGCCCGGACTAGCCCATCAGCCGCGCTCATCCGCGGATGTCGGCCAGCCACGCACGATCGCCCCAGAAGGCAGCGATCACGACCAGGATGGGACGCGCGAGCCCGAAGCGGCTGAAGCGCTCGCGGAGGTCGCCCTGCTCAACCCGCCCTCCTCGCCCTCGACCAATGCCCCATCGATGAGGACCGAATCGCCAAGCCAAGGCGAACTACCCAAGGACGCCGCGACTGCGCTCCCCGCGGAAGTTCTCCCCGCGAAGAACGGTGTCTCGAGCAGGCCGCAGGCGACGGCCGCACAAGCTACCGCCGCAGCGCCCGCGGACCACCAGCCCGCCTCCCCTTCTACTACGCGAGCGGTCATCGACCCACGCGTCCAGCCGCAAGAAGCACGAGCGCTCGCCCGGCAGGTACCGGGCGTCGCCACGACCGCGAACACCGCCTCTGGCAGCGTTGACGACACCGCGGTAGAGCGTCCCCAAACCGAGGTGCGCCCGGCATTCGGCACCGCGCGAGAGGAGTCCAGCCCAGCCGGCGCCACCTCGCCCCGTTCTCGCGCGGACCTGAGCCTTGAAGACAGCCTCAATCGGTTTCGCTCGTTCAAGCCCGCCAGCCTAGAGGTCAGCGGGCGCGCCGCCGATACCGCCACCGCCCCACCAGCGGCACCGTTGATGGCTTCCCAACCGGGGCTGCCCGGTTCCAGCCCAGCGTCCAGCAGCAGCGAGGTGCCCAGTGCCGCCTTGACCGAGCAGGTTGGCGATCAGGAATGGACCAACTCGCTGGCCACACGCCTGACCGGCCTCGGCAATACCCCTGGCGTGCGCACGCTCGAACTGAGCCTCAACCCGGCGGAGCTTGGTCCGCTGTCGGTGTCGCTGAGCGTCGATACCAAATCCCAAGCCGTACTCAGTCTCCAAATGGCCCACCCACAAACCCGCAAAGCGCTGGACGACTCGCTCGACAAGCTGCGCGAGGCCTTCAGCGAACGCGGCCTGACCCTCGTCCAGGTACAGCTCGTCGAACGCCCCTCGGCCGCCGCCACGACCGCTCAGCAGCAAAACGGCGCACAGCCGCAGTTCTCCCAGAACGGCGACACGAGCGGGTTCGCCGGTCAGCAGCAAGCGTTTCAGCAAGGCAGCGGCCAACGCCCGGATAGCCCGACCCAGCCTGACTCGATCGAAGCGGCTGCGTCCGCAGGAACCACCGACGAACAAGCGACAGGCGCCAGTCAGCAGACACCCCGGCTCTCGGGGGGAGTCGATCTATTCGCCTGATCACCGCACATCTCGAACCACGGCCTCACCACCGCCGCTCGGGACGAACGGGTGGGAAGGCCACGCTTAGCGATGCCGCGTCAGGCAACTGCCCTTTCATTGCATGGGACCGCCGGAACGGGCGGCGTCCGCGTCCCATGTCACCTTCCCATCGCAGACGGTGACCAAGGCACGGATCTCGTGGATGCTCTGCGGCTCGACCGCCTCTATATCGGCGGAAAGCACGACGACATCGGCGAGATAACCCGGCTTCAGCTTGCCCTTGCGGTCTTCCATGAATTCGACCCAAGCGCTCTCGCTGGTGTAGGCGGCAAGGGTCTCCTCAAGGGTCAGGCGCTGGTCCGGCAGCCCTTGCTTCCATACTTTGCGCACCATTGCCTCACGAATGCACAACAGCGGGTCGAGCGGGGACACCGGCCAGTCCGTCGCAAACACGATGCGCGCGCCGGCATCCTTCAGCATGCGCCAGGCGAAAGCGTAAGCCCAACGCTCCTCGCCGATATCTCTGAGATAGGGCTCGAGGGGAAGCCCCGCCGAACCGGGCGAATGTACCGGCTGCATGGAGGCGACCGTACCGAGTTCCGCGAAACGCGGAATGTCGTCAGGATGGACCACTTCGATATGTTCGATGCGGTGGCGGCTGTCGCGGCTGCCGTTTTCCCGGATGGCGGCGGCATAGCCGTCGAGCGCCTCACGCACGGCCCCATCGCCGATCGCGTGAACGGCGATCTGCATGCCGAGCGCGTCCGCGGCCACGGCGACGCGGTTGAAATGCTCCTGGGTGAAAAGCGGCTCGCCGCGCCATCCGGGCTGCGTGGCGTAGTCCTCGATGAAGAAGGCCGTGCCCGATTCCGTCACACCGTCTACGAACATCTTCACGAAATCCGATTTCAGACGGTCCGAGCGGAACCGTTCACGCCAGACGACTGCCCTTTCTTCCAGCGCGGACAGATCCATGAAGTTCTTCATATGGAAGGGAACGCGGACACGCACCGGCAGGCCGGCCGTCTCTTCTATCTCTTCGATCATTTCGAGCTGGTAGAGATTGCCGTCCATGTTCTGGATCGAGGTGATGCCGAGGGAAGCGCAGTAATCGAGACCGCGCTGGAGAATGGCGATATCGGCGGCGCGCTGCGCCTGTGTGACGGATTCCGGCTCGCCGCCGGTTCCAACGCCGAGCCCCTCGCGCCCTTCGGTCTCGCTGAGCGAGGCCACCGGCCTGATAGCGTTCGCTTCGCGCAGTTCGCCGGTGGCACGACCATCCGTCCCCATGACAATCTCGTTGCCCACTCCGACGTCCGCTCCGTACAGGATGCCGGCCGCCTCGAGCGCCGCCGTGTTCGCCCAAGCGGTATGATGATCAGACGCGAACAGAAGAACGGGGCGTTCCGGGATGATGCTATCGAGATGATGGCGGGTCAGGCGCTCGTCGTTCGACAGGATCGCGTAGCTCGCATATTGACCGACGAGCAGGTGCAGGCCCGGGTGTGCAGCCGCGTAGTCGAGCAACGCGGCTTTCAGCGCATCGAAGCCTTGCAGCTTGAAAAGCGAGAGCTGCGACAGCCCGACCGACCCGCCGAAAATGTGTAGATGGGACTCGTTGAAACCCGGCAGAACGCTTGCCCCCTTCGCATCGACGATCCTCGTCGCGGAGCCTTTGAAATCCGCTATCTCTGCGACCGAACCGACTGCCAGAATGCGGTTTCCGGCAATCGCCAACGCTTCGCAACGGGGATTGTCCTCGTCCATGGTCATGACACGGGCGTTGGTGATGACGATATCTGCAATGGTCTGCATGGGCACCGCCTTGGGAAACTGTTCTTCTTCTACACCGCGAATGCGAGATCGCTTCCGCGCTCGCTGAAAAAAAAGCGGGGAGAGCCGCCCCTCCCCGCTTCTCCATCATCGTTACCGTCTACTTCTGCAACTCGGTCCAGATCCGGGTATAGAGCGCCTGTACCTCAGGCGGGCAGGTGACATTGAAGATACCTTTTTCGACGAATTCTTCCGGAATGTTGATCTCCGGCGCCATCCTCATCTCTTCCGGCATGAAGGCTTCCGAACCAGCGATGCCATTGGCATAGCGGGCGAAAGACGAGATCATGGCCGCATTTTCAGGATCCATGATGAAGTTCTGGAACAGCTTGGCGTTTTCGACGTTCTTCGCGTCTTTCAGAACGGCGACATTGTCCATCCAAATCGGATAGCCTTCCTTGGGATACCCGTAAGCGACATTCTCGTTGAGCAGACGCGAGCGGAAGGATGAGCCGTTCCAATTCACGCCTGCGGCAATATCGCCCTTGGCATAGCGTTCGACGTTACCGTAGTCCAGCGAGGCCCATTTTGGTTTTGCCGCAGCGAAGTTGTCGCGCACCTTTTTCAGCACTTCCAGATCGCCCGTACAGGATTCACCGCCGGCATAGTAGATCGCCAGCGGCATGACATCGCTCATTTCGGGAATGACATTGATCTTGCCGACAAGCTCGGGCGGTGGATCGAGGAAGATCGCCGAGGTGTTGATATCGCCGGAATAAACGGACGTATTGACCGTTATTCCGGTCGTTCCCCACTGCCATGGGACGGTGTATCTTCGGCCAGGATCGAACGGCACGTCGACCCACCGCCTGTCCATGTTCTTGAAGTTCTCCATCTGGTTCGGGTTGGTCTCGATCAGCAGACCCTCATCGATCCAGATCGGGACTACGCTTGCAGACGGAACGACGATGTCGAATCCATGACCACCTTGGCGGACCTTGGCAAGCGCAGTGTCATTGGAATCGTAGTCGGTAACGGTCACCTTGACTTCGTAGGTTTCCTCGAACTTCTTGATGAGATCCGGATTTGTATAGTTTCCCCAGTTGAAGATATGCAGCTCGCCTTCGGCGTGAGAGATGGATGTAGATCCAAGCAAGGTAAGGCCAAAGGTGGTCAATATCAGTTGACGCTTCATTTTCTTCACTCCTGTCGGGATGTTTAGTTTTTATGCCGGCTGATAAAGAAGAAAATCGTCACTATCCCAAGGGACAGGAGTAGGAAAACCGTCGAGATGGCGTTCATTTCTGGCGTCACGACACGGCGGAGCTGGCCGAGCATATAGGTTGGCAGCGTATCCTGACCACCCGACTTGACGAATTCGGTGATGACGACGTTATCCAGGGAAATGACGAAGGCAAGCATCAGACCTGCGATGATGCCAGGCCACAGGAGCGGCAGCGAGACGCGGCGGAATGCCTGTAACGGCGTGGCATAGAGATCGGCGGCCGCCCGCTCCAGCGCCAGGTCCATGCTTTCCAGTCGCGCACGAATGGGAAGATAGGCAAAGGGAATGCAGAAGGCGGTGTGCGCGATGATCAGGTAACCGAGACCGGAATACCCTGTCCAAATCTTGATGCGCGAGAACAGGATCAGAAGGGCAACGGCGCAAACGATTTCCGGGATCATCAGCGGCAGGTTGATGAAGGAATACTTGAGACTTAGCCCCCGGTAGCGCGCAGTTCTCGTCGTCGCGATAGCCGCCATCGTCGCAAGTATGGTGGCAATGATGGCGGCGGCAGAAGCGATCTGCAGAGAGCGCAGCGAAGCGTCGATCACCTGCTGGTTGTTCCACGCCTGCCGGAACCAACGCAGGGAGAATCCCTCCCAGATAGCGATGGAGGTACCCGCATTGAAAGCATAGACGACAAGCGTTGCGATCGGCAGGTAGAGCAGGAAAAAGCAGATCATGGCGACGGTGGAGAAACCTACCTGCCGCTTGATATCGAACCGTTCAGCCATGCGATCCCCCCGACTTGCCGACGTTGCGGACATAAAAGGCGAGCGCGACCAGCACGATGAAGACCAGCGTGATCGAAAGCGCCGCGCCGAGCGGCCAGTTACGTCCCTGGCCGAACTGCAATTCGATCAGATTGCCCACCATCAGATTCCTGCCGCCGCCGAGAACGCGAGGAATGACGTAGGAGCCGAGCGACGGGATGAAAACGAGGATCGAGCCCGCGATGATGCCGGGTCTGACCTGCGGAATGATGATCCGCCTCAGCACCGCCAGCCGAGTGGCATAGAGATCGTATCCGGCCTCGACCAATCTGAAATCCAGCTTTTCCATACTGGCGTAAAGCGGCAGCACCATCAGCGGCAGGTGCACATAGGTCATGCCGACCATGATCGCGAAATCGGTGAACATCATCTGGATCGGCTGCGTGATCAGCCCGGCAGACATCAGCAGGGAATTGATGATGCCCTCGTTGCGGATCACCTCCTGAATGGCGAAGGCCCGAATGAGCAGATTGGTCCAGAAGGGAATGGTGATCAGGAAAAGCCAGATCGCCCGACTGCGCGGTGAACGGCTGGCGATGAAATAGGCCGTGGGGAACCCGAAGACGAAGGTGAGAAACGTCGTGCCGATGGCGAGCTTGATGCTGCGCCAGAGAATGGAGAGGTGGGCGTCGGCGAAGGAAACCGTGTCGTCGAAGATGTCGCGTGAGAAGAAGACATTGAACCAGCCTTCGAGGGACGGCTTCCAGATCACGTCGCCATAGGGACCGGGCGATAGGAACGAATAGACCAGTACGATCAGAAGCGGCCCGACGCTTGCGAGCGCAATCACGACAAGGGCGGGTGCCGACAGCAGCCACCGGGTTCGAATATCCGCTCTTTGCGCCTTTTCAGCAGCCCGCCGTGTGTGCTCCATAGTCAATCCCTCAATACCAGAGCGGCATCGCTGCCCAGGCGAATACCCACGGGGACGCCCGGCTCGAGCACATCGACACTGGTGCGCGTGTTCTGCCGGCGCACTATGAAGATATCGCCGCCCCCCAGCCGCACATGGTAATGGGTGTCCGTTCCGAAATAGACGACGTTTTCCAGCACGCCCTTGATGCCCGACTCCTCGCCGTCGTCCGCGAAGAGCTGCGCGTGCTCCGGGCGGATGACCACCGTGACCTCACCTTGCGGCTTGAAGCGCTCGGGTAGCCCCGCATCGAGGATCTCGCCGGATGCCAGCCGCACGGTCGCCCTGTCGTTTGCCGTGCCGACCACCGTTGCCTGGAGAAAATTGGTCTCGCCGATGAAATCAGCCACGAACCGGTCGGCCGGACGGTCGTAAATCTCTCGCGCGGTGCCGACCTGATGAATACGGCCTGCCGACATGACCGCGATCCGGTCCGACATGGTCAGCGCCTCTTCCTGATCGTGCGTGACGAAAATGAAGGTAATGCCAGTTTCGGACTGCAGCCGCTTCAGTTCGATCTGCATTTCCTTGCGCAACTTGTAATCCAGCGCCGACAGCGGCTCATCCAGCAACAGCACCTTGGGCTGCGGTGCAAGGGCGCGCGCCAGCGCCACGCGCTGCTGCTGGCCGCCGGAGATCTGGCCCGTGTAGCGATCCCGCATCTGCTCCATGTGAACGAGCTTCAGCATCTCGTCGACGCGCGCGCGGATCTCGTCCTTGGGCTTGCCCAGCATCTCGAGCCCGAAGGCGATATTCTGCGCGACCGTCATATGCGGAAAGAGCGCGTAGTTCTGGAACACCGTGTTCACCGGTCGCTTGAACGGCGGCAGCGGCGCGATGTCCTGCCCATGCAGCAGAATCTCTCCCTCAGTCGGAAAATCGAAACCCGCGATCAGCCGCAAAAGCGTCGTCTTGCCGCAACCGGAAGGTCCTAGCAACGTGAAAAACTCATTCTCGCGGATCGAGACGAACACACCGCCGAGTGCTGTTACCCGCTCGCTGCTAGCGCCGTAAATACGGCTGACACCGCGAACTTCTATGGCGAATCGGCACGGATTTTCCAGTAACAAGATATCCCCCTTGTTCTCTCGCAACCGTTCATCTCGACGGCTCTAACTCTCACCCGTCGCACCATGACATCCGGAAGATCTTTGCAAACGAAGACATGTAGTTTTGTCTCAGCAATCTCCGTGCCATCTCCATAAAAAAGCTCATTATCCGAGTGAATGCACCGAAAACGGATTGAAACGGTAGAGACTTGGAAGCGAATCCAGCGCAGCGGAACCCGCCAAAGTGATCAGCGGACAAGCAGCAGTTCTCGTACCTGCACCAGAATTGGTCAAACGACCAGATTTTGACGGGTGGGGAAATTCAGCTATCCAAAAGATGTCGCAGATAATCCCGCGCGGCGACGATCAATGCCTCCAGACCGGCCTGCGTGTCAGCCGCGTCGCGAAGGGCAAAGGACTGCAGGATCAATCCGTCGATGCCACCGAGAATGAAGCGACCAAGCGCTAGACCGATGCGTTCGAGGGCGGGATCCTGGGTTCCCCGGCCTTCTACGATCAGCCGCTTGTAAACATCGATGTAAGCGTCGTACTGCTTGGCTGCGAGCCACTCGCTGCCCTTGGTGCGAAGCGCATAGAGCGTCAGCTCGAGCTGGACGAACTGCTGTTCGGGCGTGCGCTCCACGTAACGCCAGATCGACCGGATCAGCTCCGCCACATGGGTTTCAAAATCATCCGAATTGCGAAGCTCTTCCTGGTAGCGCGCCAGCATGCTGGCGTTCAGATCTTCCAGAACTGCCAGCAGCAGCGTTTCCTTGCTGTCGAAATGATAATGCAGTGTGGCAAGCCGCACCTTGGCATTGGCGGCGATCTTTCGCGTCGTCACCTCGCCTATCCCGTGCGTCTCCAGTGCATCCAGCGCACCGCGAATGATACGTGCCCGGGTTTCCACACTCTTGGTCGTCGGGCGGACGGGATTTCTTTCAATTGCACTATTTTTGGTCATTTGACTAATTTTTTCTGCCGAGCTAGTTTTTCCATTATCCCCGCCTGCCAGGCATTTGAATCCTAAGGTCAGAAGGAACCCGTCACCATGCGAGATACGTCAGCGGCCAACAATGACAAGAGCACCCGCAGTATTCTCTATCCCTTCGCCAACATCAGCCATCTGGCGAAAAATCCGCCGCTTGTGATCGAGGGCGGAGACGGCGTTTACGTGACGGACGCGAGCGGGAGGCGCTATATCGACGGCCAGGCAGGCCTATGGAATGTCAATGTCGGCCATGGCCGCGAAGAGATCAAGGAGGCGATCCGCACCCAGCTCGACAAGCTCAGCTATTACAGCCTGTTCGGCGGCACCACCGTTTCGCCGGCCATAGAACTGGGAGAAGTACTGACCCGCATGACCGTACCGGAAGGCATGACCCGCGCCTTCTTTTCCTCGGGCGGCTCGGAAGCCAATGAAGCGGCGTTCAAGCTGGTGCGCCAATACTGGCGGCAGAGAGGCGAGCCGACCCGCATCAAGATCATTTCACTGAAAAGAGCCTATCACGGCGTAACGCTCGGCGCTCTTTCGGCCAACGGCGCCAACGCCTATCGCGAAGCCTACGAACCGCTGATACCGGGTTTTTTCCAGGTGGAAACGCCGCATGCCTATCGCAATCCCTTCACCAGCGACCATGATGCACTCGGCACGCTCTGCGCCGAACTGCTGGAACGGGAGATCCTCTATCACGGTCCCCAAACGATCGGCGCCTTCGTGGCCGAGCCGGTTCAGGGCGCGGGCGGCGTCATTGTGCCGCCCACCAATTTCTGGCCCAAGGTGCGCGAGATCTGCGACAGGTACGACATCCTGATGATTTCCGACGAAGTCGTCACCGGATTCGGCCGCGTCGGCAACATGATGGGCTGTCGCCATTGGGGCGTGCAGCCCGACATAATGAACTTCGCCAAGGGTATCAACAGCGGCTATGTGCCGCTCGGTGCGACCATGATGAACAGCAAAGTCGCCGACGCCTTCACCACCGACGACGACACCTCCTTCAGCCCTGCCGCCTTCTTCCACGGCAATACCTATGCGGGCCATCCCCTCGCCTGCGCGGCGGCGATCGCCAATCTGAAGATCATCGAGGAGGAAGACTTGCCCGCCAATGCCGGCACGGTCGGCGCCTACTTCATCGAACGATTGAAGGAAGTCCAGACCCGCCATCACAACATCGGCGACGTACGCGGCCTCGGCCTGATGATCGGCGTCGAACTCGTGAAGGATCCGGAAACGAAGACGCCATTCGAGCTGTCGGAGAACTTCGGCGCGCGGATTGCCGACCATTGCCGGGAAAAGGGCGTGCTGATTCGCAACCTCGCCGACACCTTCATCATCTCGCCGCCGCTGATCCTGACCAAGGCGCACGTCGACGAGATGGTCGACGTCTTCGAGGATGCGCTCAAAGCAGTCGAGTGAGATCGAAAAGGCGGGGACTCTTCCCCCCGCCTTTGCTCGTTCCCAGCGCACGGCAATCATCGAATCCGTTCCAGGCAAGGAACCAACATCTCGAACCACGGCCGCAAAGCCACGAGTTGAACCCGCCATCGCCCTCTGTTCGGGCCATCGCTCCCGGCAGCAGGTTCTACCATGGGTGCGATGTACGCCTGCTTCTTCGATCCTCTTCCGGCTCGTCCGGACCGCCTGAGAAACGTTTCATGTCCGATCCCACAGCCGCCAAGCCGGCACCCAATTCCAGCAAGAAATGGCTGGTCATCGGCTTGGTGCTGATGCTTGCACTGCTCGGTGCCGGTGCAGCCGGTTGGTTCTTCCTCTCATCCCAGGCACCCGACCAAGCGCCGATCGCGGCTCCCGCTCAGCCGCCGACCTTCTACGCGCTCCAGCCGTTCACGGTCAATTTCAACGACGACAGCGGCAGGATGCTCCATCTAGGTCTCAGCCTCGAGCTCGAAGACCCGTCGAGTGCCCAGCAACTGGCCAGCTACATGCCGCATATCCGCAACCGCATCCTGCTGCTGCTCGCCGAGCAGCCCGCGGATCGACTCGAAACCGCCGACGACAAGCGTCGGCTCGCCGAGGAGCTGCGCGCGCTGTTCTCCCAGCCCTTCGATGGTGTCAACGGTTTTCCAGTACGCCAGGTATTGTTCACCGATTTCATCGTGCAGTGATCCATGGCCAACGACCAGCTTTCCCAGGAAGAGATCGATGCGCTGCTCAACGCGGGTGACGACGACAGCGACGATCGCCCAAAAGAGCAGTTCCACAACGGCAAGCGAATCCTGCCCTTCGACCCCGCATCGGCGAAGCGCAGTATCAGAATCAGCCGGCTGCCGGGGCTCGAGCTGATCAACGAGCGTTTCGCCCGCCGCTTTCGCAACTCTTTGTTCGATCTGATCAGGCGCGGTTCCGACATCACCGTGATGTCGCAGCGGCTCGAGAAGCACGTCGACTTCGCCCGCAACCTGCCGGTGCCGGCGAACCTCAACGTGATCAGCCTGTCCCCTCTCCACGGCCAGGCCCTGGTGGTCTTTCCACCCGAGTTCGTGCTGCTGGTGGTCGATAGCCTGTTCGGTGGCGACGGTCGCTTCGCGCTGAAGACCGAGGGACGCGATTTCACCCGCACCGAACAAAGGATCATCAGCCGGCTGCTGGGCATCGCACTGCAGTGCTATGGCGAAGCGTGGGAAGAAATCTACGTGGTCGCGCCGCTCCACCAGCGCTCGGAGACCCAGGCCAAGTTCGCCAGCATCGTCAATATGCCGAGCGAACTGGTGGTGCATACCACCTTCCGCCTCGAAGTCGGTGCTTTCGGCAGCGATTTCCACATCTGCATGCCCTACTCGATGATCGAACCGATCCGGGAGCTGCTCAGCGGGCCGATGCAGCGCGGGGCGCCCGAGCAGGAGCGTGTGCGCATCGAGCGCCTGAGCAGAGAGGTCGAACACTCGAGCGTGGATCTGGTCGCCGAGTTCACCAAGCTCGAACTCTCCCTCAGCGAAGTCGCCAGTCTCGAATGCGGCCAGATACTGCCAATCGACCTGCCCCAGACCTTGACCGCCAATATCGACGGCGTGGCCGTGATGGAGTGCGAATTCGGTCGTTTGAACGACCGCAAGGCGCTGCGTATCACCCGCTTGATCGACCATCCGGCACCGACGCTGGACCGCCTCGCGCGCAGCCAGGCCGCGCGCGACGGCGATGCGAAACCGGGCCGGACGACGACTGATAAGGAAGCTTGACCATGAGTGACGAGAAGAAGCCCTCAGAGCAGGAAGAACTCGACGATATCTGGGGCGAGGCGATGGCCGAGCAGCAGGCAGAGCCGACGGATGACGCCTCACCGCCGAGTGAAGAGGTATTCAAGCCGCTGCAGGAGAGCACCGCCGAAGGCGATCCACGCGATCTGAGCATGGTGATGGACATCCCAGTGACCCTGTCGGTCGAACTTGGTCGCACACGGCTGACGATCCGCGAGCTGCTCGATCTCGCCAAGGGCTCGGTGGTCGAGCTCGAAGGCCTCGCCGGCGAGCCGATGGATATCATGATCAACGGCTATCTGGTCGCCCAGGGCGAAGTGGTGGTGATCGAGGAGCGCTACGGTATCCGTATCACCGACATCGTCACCCCCTCCGAACGGCTGCAGCGGTTGAAACGCCGCGGATGAGCGAGACAATCTCCATTGCAGCGAACGATAACAGCACCGCACACGTCGAACAGCCCGTCTCCGACTACGGGCAGATCGGTGCCGGCGTCGCCGACCCGCTGGTAGGCGCGGGCAAGACCGCGCTCGCACTCGTGGTGGTGATCGCGCTGATCCTCGTCGTATGCGCGGCGCTGAAGCGCTTCTCGCCGCAGCGGCCCCGCGGTGGCAGTGCGCTGAAGGTGATCGCCAGCCAGCCGGTCGGCCAGCGCGAGCGCGTGGTGCTGGTCGAGGTCGATGACACCTGGCTGGTACTGGGGGTCGGCGCCGGCCGGGTGGAAAAGCTCCACAGTCTTCCGGCCAAGCGCGACCTGCACGATGCCCCTTCCGCACCGGGCGGCTTCGCTCGAGTGCTCGCCCATGCTCGTGGCCACAAAGGTGGGCGGGATGGTTGATCGTCATCGCGCGATCGGGGCGTTCACCACTGCGCTGCTCATCGTGCTGCCGGATCTCGCCGCCGCCCAGGCCCTGCCAGGGATAGTCAGCCAGCCCACCGCCGATGGCGGACAAAGCTGGTCGCTGCCGATCCAGACGCTGGTGCTGCTCACCTCGCTGACGTTTCTACCGGCGGCGCTGCTGATGATGACCGCCTTCACTCGGATCGTGATCGTGCTCAGCCTGCTGCGCACCGCACTCGGGACACCGACCACGCCTCCCAACCAGGTGCTGATCGGACTGGCGCTGTTTCTGACCTTCTTCGTCATGTCACCGGTCCTAGAGCAGATCTACGATCGCGCCTACCTGCCGCTGGCCAGCGATGAGATCACCTTCCAGCAGGCGATCGAGGAAGGCGTAGAGCCGCTCAAGACGTTCATGCTCCACCAGACCCGCGAAACCGACCTGGCGATGTTCGCGCGGATCAGCAACGCGCCGGAGCTGGAAAGTCCAGAAAGCGTACCGCTGCGGCTGCTGATGCCCGCCTTTCTCACCAGCGAGCTGAAAAGCGCATTCCAGATCGGCTTCATGATCTTCATTCCGTTTTTGATCATCGACCTGGTGGTGGCGAGCGTACTGATGGCGCTGGGGATGATGATGGTGCCGCCGGTGACCATCTCGCTTCCTTTCAAGCTGATGCTGTTCGTGCTGGTCGACGGCTGGGGCCTGCTGATCGGCTCGCTGGCCCAGAGCTTCTACATATGAGCGCACCGGTGAGCATCCCCCACGGGCGCCTGGAGGAGAAACGCCAATGACCCCGGAAATGGTGATGAGCCTGGGATTCCAGAGCATGAAGATGACCCTGCTGGTGGCTGCGCCGATGCTGCTCGCAGCGCTCTCCGTCGGCCTCCTGGTCAGCCTGTTCCAGGCCGCGACGCAGATCAATGAGATGACCCTGTCGTTCATTCCCAAGATCCTGGCGGTGATCGGGACGATGATCCTCGCTGGTCCCTGGATACTCGGCCTGCTGGCGGACTACACCCGCGAGCTGTTCCAGCGTATCCCGCTGCTGGTCAGCTGAGCGGCCCGTGGTAGAGGTCACCTCCGCGCAGCTCTACGGCTGGCTGGCACTCTACTTCTGGCCATTCGTGCGCATCCTCGGGCTGCTTTCCGTAGCACCGGTGTTCGGTGAAAACCAGGTACCGGCACGCACCAAGGTGGTGCTGGCAGGATTGATCGCACTAGTGCTCGCCCCGATACTCCCACCGCCGCCGGCGATACCGCCGGTCTCCTGGCCAGGGCTGTGGCTGATCGCCCGCGAACTGGTCATCGGCATCGCAATGGGGCTGACCATGCGCCTCGCCCTGGCCGCGGTTCAGGCCGCGGGTGAGTACATTGGCCTGCAGATGGGGCTCTCCTACGCCTCGTTCTTCTCCCCGGACGCCGGCGGCACCACCACCGTACTGTCGCGGCTGCTGCATCTATTCGCCATGCTGCTGCTGCTCGCCTTCGATATCCACCTGATGATGCTCCAGGTCCTGGTCGACAGCTTCCAACTGGTACCCATCGGCCCGGGAGGACTGGCCGCCGAGGGCAGCTGGCGACTAGCGAGCTTCGGCACCACCATCTTCGCCGCTGGGCTATTGCTCTCGCTGCCACTGGTGGCAGCGCTTTTGATCATCAACCTGGCAATGGGCATCCTCAACCGCGCATCGCCCCAGTTTTCGGTCTTTTCGGTGGGTTTTCCGATCACGCTGTTGGCGGGATTGCTGCTTCTGATGGTGATGCTGCCCGAGCTCGGCGGATACTTCTCTCGCCTGTTCGGTGACGCCCTGCGCACCATGCAGAGCATCGCCGCGGGATTCGCCGGCGATTGAGACTTGCACAGAGAAGCCCGGCGTCAGAGACGAGGCCGTGGTTCGATTCGAGGTAATCCCGAGCGCCCTGAACGAGCGAAGCGAGTCGAAGGGTCCTCGCCGGCTATCCGCGAGCATCCCGAGCATCCCGAGCAAGCGAAGCGCATCGAGGGGCACGAGCGGACAGATAAACCCGTTCGTCCCGAGCGGCGTTCCTACGCGCCAACACACCGGTTCATCGCGACAGTCGGGAACGCCAGTCGAGGGATCGGAAGCTAGCGCCGGGCCGGGGGCTCCACTCAGCCGTTGAGCAGATCGAACATCGACAGCTGCTGACTCTGGGCGATGCTCTTCATCGCGACTTCGAGTGCGAGACTGGTCATGGCCGCCTCGGAGAGCGCCTGGGCGTAGTCGACGTCGCGCAGCCCGCTGATCTCGTCCTGCCGGGCAATGCTGCGGTCGCTGCTGAGTTCGTCGAGCCGTTCGAGCTGGTTGAGCCGGCTGCCACCCAGTGCGCGGATACCGAGCACGTTGTCGATTCCCGCATCCATATCGGCAAGGGTGGTATCCGAAATGACATCGGTGTCGCCGGCCAGGAGACCATCGGCGATTTCACGCAGCCACTCGGTCAGGTCGGGTCCATCCTCGCCAGCCGGGGACATCAGCTGGTTGCGATTGACCGGACCATCGATCGTCAGCCCATCGTCGATGCGGTAGCTGCGCGGCGCGGCGTCGGCGCCATCGCCCAATGGATCCGCCGTACCCTGCTGGCCGGAAAAGAGATAATTACCATCTGCGTCGCGGGTACGCAGCGTGTCCTCCATCCGGTCCACCAGCATGGAGAGCTGCTCGCCAAGCCCCACCACCGTCGCGCTATCGAGCGTCCCGTTACCGGCCTGAACCAGCAGCGAGCGGGCCGAATGGAGCGTATCGGTGAGATCGGTGAGCGCGCTCTCCTGCAGCATCAGGGCACTGGTAGCGGCCGCGCGGCTCGAGGTGTACTGCTCGCTGCGCACCTGCGCCTGGGTCAGTTCGATCACTCGAGCGGCGCCCTGCGGATCGTCGGAAGGACGATTGATCCGCTGGTTGGTGGCAAGACGCTCCAGCGCGGCGTTATCGCGCGACTGCTGGCTTTGGAGCAGCTCGATGTTGCGCTGGAACATCCCGGCGGTGCTGACTCGCATGTCAAATCTCCTAACGAATCGCGAGAATGGTGTCGAGCAGGTTGGTGGCGGTCTGGATCACCTGCGCATTGGCCTGGTAGAAGCGCTGGTACTGGGCCAGCCTCACCGCTTCCTCGTTGAGGTCCACCCCGCTGATCGACTGCATCGCACCGCTCAGCTCGCTGGTCAGGCTCTGCTGGGTCGTCAAGCGCGCCTCGACGTTGGCCGCCGAGGTGCCGACTTTGGAGACCATGGCGGCATACCGATCACCGAAACGCTGGCTGTCCTGCAGATCGGCGATCGCGCGCATCCGGCTGCCATCTAGCAAACTGCCCTCTCCGGTGACCAGATCGTCGGCATCGGTGACCTCGAGCGTCAACCGGCCAACGTCGCCTTCCTGCTGCGGGGCCTGGTAGCCGAAAAGCTGTGCCGAATAGGCCTCCCCGACGCTGTCGGCGAAGTCCTTCATCAGCCCATCCAACCCGCTGCGCGCTTCAGCCAAAGCGCCCTGGTTGAATTCGTTCAACCCGCCCAGGGTACCGCCCTGGACCCGCTGCCATGCAGCCTCGGGAACCGCGACGGCGCGCTCGCCGAGCACCAGCGCAGTGCCATCGGCGAACGAGAGATTGTAGAGGCCGTCCTGCTCGACCACCCGGACGTCTGCAAGCTCGCTGAGGTCGCTGACCAGCTGGTCTCGCTGGTCGAGCAGTTCGTTGGGCTCGCTGCCGGTCTGGGCACGGACGCGGACGATCTGCTTGTTGAGCTCGGCAAGCTGCGCCGCCCCGTCCTCGATCTGCCCCTGGGTGGAAGCGAGCTGCTTGTCGACAGTGGTGGCAATCTCGTCGAGCTGGCTGGCATAGGCGTTGAAACGCCCCACCAGCGCCTCGGCGTCGCCGATCAGCGCCTGACGCGTGGAGCTCGAACTCGGCGCGTCGGCGAGCGAGGCGCTTGCGGAGAAGAAGTCATTGAGGCTCTGATCGAGCCCGCCGCTGCCGTAGAGCGACTCGAGCGTGGCGAGCGAGCTGCTCTGAGCCTGCAGCGAGGCCTGGCGCGATAGCGCCGCATTCAACTGCTCGCCGATCGCCCGCGAATAGTCACGCCCGATACCGCTGATCGATACACCCGAGCCGCCCCCGAAACCGCTGGAGAGCAGGGCGTTCTGGCGGCTGTAGCCAGGGGCGTCGACATTGGCGATGTTGTTGCTCGACGCATTCAGCTGGGCCTGCGCTGCACGCAGCCCGCTGCCGCCAATGGAGTAGAGGTTGCTCATCGTATCCGGGTCTTCGTCGGTCGCGGCGGTGCACCGCGGGAATGATTGCCTGTTTCAAGCTATCGGCCATTCGGGGAGAAGCTTGAGCATCCAATCCCCTATTGGCCTTGGAAATCGGACCGGGTCAGAACAGCGCCGTGGGGTTGCGCGCGAGATCGCCCAGCGCATCGAGCGGTGTCGACCGGCCGGTCGCGCTAGCGTTCGCCCAGACATGCTCGAGCGAAGCCGGCAGCTGGCGGAGGATACCGATCAGCTTGTCGGCGTAGTCCGGATCGGTGGCATAGCCGCCGGCCTGCAGCTGACGGGCACCCTCTTCGCTGCTCGCCCCTTTGATCCCCGCGTAACGCGGGCTCTCGGTCAAAAGCCGCGCATAGTCCTCGAGCGACTGCTCGATCGAGGCATAGCTGCGAAAACGCTCTTCGCGCTTCACCATGGCGCCACCTTCGAACTCATGGGTAGTCGCCAGCGTACTCTCGCCCTGCCAACCACCCGTGGCTTTGATGCCAAACAGGTTATGGCTGCTCTCGCCGTTCCCGTCACCGGCCACCGACCGCCCCCAGCCGGTTTCGAGTGCGGCCTGGGCAAGGATCAACCGTGCCGGAATGCCGCTACGCTCGGCCACACGCAGCGCCGGCCCCGCAAGGCGATCGAGAAACGCCTGGACATGGGGCGCCACCTCGCCGAGCAATCGGTCGAGCCGGTCCTGGATGTTAGCGTCGTTCGCCTGCTGCGCCGCTTGCGTCTGCGTGCCCTGCCGTGCGCTGGCGAGTTCGGGAGGAATCCGCCAGGGTACGCCGCTCTCACCCAGCGCTGCCTGGTCGTCGAGGGAGGCGGCTGCCTCGCCGCGACGGGCGGAGAGCTGCTCGACCAGCAGATCGGCAAGCCCGATGCCCTTTCCCGCCAACGCCTGGGCGAACTGCTGATCGCGCATGGAACCCAACGTATCCAAGGCGGGGCTCTGGACCAGATCGCCCTTGGGAATCGCCTCGCGCATGCTCTTCAGCATCATGTTGAGAAACAGCGCCTCGAACTGCTGCGCCACCGGACGCAGGCCAGCGCCCTGCTCCGCGCTCTCGGCGCGGCGAATCCTGCTCAAACCGTTGACGTCGAGGGCGAAGCCCGTGGTCGAATCCAGGCTCATCAGATCACCTCCAGCTCGGCTTGCAGCGACCCCGAGGCCTTGAGCGCCTCGAGAATCGAGATCAGGTCGCCAGGTGTGGCACCAAGCATGTTCAGCGCATTGACCACATCGAGCAGGTCGGGGCTCGCATTGAGCATCTGCAGCGCACCGCCCTGCTGCTGCATGGTGATGTTGGCATTCGGTACCACCGCGGTCTGACCGCCGCCGAACGGATTGGGCTGGCTGACGATGGGCTGCGCATCGATCACGATCGAGAGGCTGCCATGCGCCACCGCGGCGCGGCGCAGCCTGACGTCGGAGTTCATCACCACCGAGCCGGTGCGTGCGTTGATCGTCACTTTCGGCGACGGTGCGGCGGATTCCATCCGGATGTTCTGCACCTGCGAGATGAACGCGACCCGCGCGGAAGGGTCGGTCGGGGCCTGCAGCATCAGCGTGCGCCCGTCGATCGCCGAAGCCACGCTGCGGCCGAAGTAGCCGTTGATCGCATTCATCGCGGTGGTGGCGGTAGTGAAGTCGGCGCGCTTGAGGTCGAGACCGACCAGCCCGTCGCTGCCGAGATCCAGCAGTACCCCGCGCTCGATCGTAGCGCCGTTGGGGATGCGCCCAGCCGAGAGCTGGTTGACGGTGATGCTGGAGCCCGCGGCCTGAGCGCCGGCACCGCCGATCACCAGATTGCCCTGGGCCAGCGCATAGACCTGGCCATCCGCGCCCTTGAGCGGGGTCATCAGCAGCGTGCCGCCGCGCAGGCTGCGCGCGGTGCCCACCGAAGAGACGGTGACGTCGATCTGCTGGCCGGGGCTCGCGAACGCGGGCAGCTGGGCGGTGACCATCGCCGCGGCGACGTTGCGCAACTGCATGTTGACCCCGGAAGGTATGGTGATGCCGAGCTCGGACATCATGTTGTTGAGGGTCTGGGCGGTGAACGGTGTCTGGGTGGTCTGGTCACCGGTATTGTCGAGACCGACCACCAGGCCATAACCGATGATGGCGTTGTCGCGCACCCCTTGGATGGTAGCGATGTCGCCGATCCGCTCGGCCGCCGCGCTGCCGGGAAGCGCGCTCGCAAGTACTGCGGACAGCGCCAGCACGAAAGGGAAAAACGAGCGAACGAATCGTACGGGCTGTGGCATGGGTCTGCTCAGAACGGTGAGATGTTGAGGAAGAAACGCTGCAGCCAACCCATGCGCTGCGCCTCGTCGATGTAGCCATCGCCGTAGTACTCCAGGCGCGCATCGGCGACCTGGCTGGACTGCACGGTGTTGGAGGAGGTGATGAAGCGCGGGTTGATCACCCCGGAGAAGCGGATGTACTCGGTGCCCTGGTTGATCCCGATCTGCTTTTCGCCACTGACCCTGAAGTTGCCGTTGGGCAGCAGTTCGAGCACCGTGGTGGTGATCGTGCCGGTGAACACGTTGTTGGCGCTCGCCCCGCCGCCGCCGGAGAAGGTGTTGGTCCCGGTGATGTCGGCATCCTGCCCGTTGAGCAGCCCGCCGGTGATCCGCGGCACGGCGGTGAGCTCGAGCCCCACGGAGCCTGTGCGATTGGCATTGGCCGCAGAGTTCCTGGTCGCGCTGACGTTCTCGTTCAGCACGATGGTGAGAATGTCGCCGACCCCACGCGGGCGGCGGTCCTCGAACAGCGGCCGGGTGTAGTTGGCCTGGTAGATCGAGCCATTGGCGATCGGCATCGGCGCCGGCTGCGGTGGCGAGCTGGTCGGGCCCTGGACCACGTTCTGTCGCGGCACGTAGGCACAGGCCCCGAGTGCAAGCGCCAGCAGCGCGATCGCCAGTCGTCGATGCATCATCCTCACAGCTGGGTCAGCCTCGCGAGCATCTGATCCGAGGTGCTCACTGCTTTGGAATTGATCTCATAGGCGCGCTGGGTCTCGATCATCGCGACCATCTCCTCGACCACGTTGACGTTCGAGGTCTCGACGTAGTTCTGGTAGAGCACGCCCGCGCCGTTGAGCCCCGGCTCGCTGTCGTTGGCCGCCCCCGAGGCTTCGGTCTCGAGATAGAGGTTGTCGCCGATGCTCTGCAGCCCGGTCGGGTTGACGAACATCGACAGCTGCAGCTGGCCGACCTGGACATTGGCGGTGGTTCCCGGCTGGGTCACGGTGACCGCGCCATCCCTCGCCACGCTGACCGACAGCGCGTTGGGCGGAATCACGATCGCGGGCTGGAGCGGATAGCCGCTGGCGGTCACCATCTGCCCGTTCTGGTCGACCTGGAACGAGCCGTCGCGGGTATAGCCAAGCGTACCGTCGGGCATCTGCACTGCGAAGAAGCCCTGGCCGTTGATCGCCAGGTCCTTCGAGTTGCCGGTCTCCTCGAGGTTGCCCTGGGTATGGATCCGCTCGGTGGCGACGGTGCGCACCCCGGTTCCGAGCTGCAGCCCCGACGGCAGGTTGGTCTGGTTGGAGGAGAGCGCGCCGGGCTGGCGCATGTTCTGGTAGAGCAGGTCCTGGAACACCGCGCGCGAGCGCTTGAAACCGTTGGTGCCGACGTTGGCCAGGTTGTTGGCGGTCACGTCGAGCTGGGTCTGCTGGGCCTCGAGCCCGGTCTTTGCGATCCACAGGGAGCGAATCATCGAATCAATCCTCGGTCGAGAGCCTGTCCGGCTCAGCCATTGCTGGGCCCGAGCAGGGCGTTGGCACGGTTGGCATTGTCATCGGCGGTGGAGATCGCCTTCATGTTCAGCTCGAAGCGGCGAGCGTTGGTGATCATCGCCATCATCGCGTCGACCGCGGAGACGTTGCTCGCCTCGAGCGCGCCGCTGACCAGCCGTACCGCCTCCGAAAGCGGTGCCGCCTGGGGCTCTCCCTCGGCGTTGGCGGCCAGGGCGAAGAGCCCATCCTCACCACGTGCGAGACTGACAGGGTCTGGGTCGACCAGCTTGATCCTGCCGACCTCGGCGATGGTCGCGGGCGGATCGCCCAACCCAAGCGCGGAGACGGTGCCGTCGGCGGCGATCTCGACCCTCGACCCGGGAGGGATGACCAGCGGGTTGCCGTCCTCGCCGTGAACCGGGCGCCCACTGCCCGTGACCAGCATGCCGAAATCATCGAGCTGCAAGCCGCCGTCGCGGGTATAGGCCTCGCTGCCGTCCTCGCGCCCCACCGCCAGCCAGCCGGCGCCATCGATGGCGACGTCGAGGCCGCGCCCGGTGGTCCTGAGTTCGCCTGCGTCTAGCTTGGTGCCCGGTGTGGTCATCACCGTCGCCACTCGGGTCGACACGCCCTCCCCGGCTTCATCGCGCACCGGCAAGGCGCGAAACGCCGACAGCTGGGCACGAAAACCAGTGGTCGACACGTTGGCCATGTTGTTACTGGCCACCGACTGCTGGGCGAGGGACTGCTTGGCGCCCGAAAGCGCGGTGTAGATCATCCGGTCCATCGAAAAGCTCCGTTAACCGCGGGATCAGCGCATGCTGATCAGGGTCTGCATGATCTGGTCCTGGGTCTGGACCGTCTGCGAGTTGGCCTGATAGTTGCGCTGCGCGATGATCATCGACACCAGCTGCTCCGACAGATCGACATTGGAACTCTCCAGGGCGCCGGCCAGCAGGCTGCCGAGCTGGCCACTGCCCACGGCACCGACCAGGGCCTGCCCGGACTCGACGGTTTCGCGCCAGGCGTTGTCGCCGGTCGATTCCAGCCCCTGGGGGTTGCGGAAATCAGCGAGCGCGACGCGCCCGAGGGTCTCGGTCTGGTTGTTCGAGTAGCGCCCGATCAGCAGGCCGTCTTCGCTGACGCTGACCCCGATCAAGTCTCCCGCGGCGTAGCCGTCCTGCTCGATGGAAGTATTGGCGAAGTCACGGGCGTACTGCGTGGTCCCGGTGAGATCGAGGGCGACCGCCATGTCGTTGGCGCCGGTGCCGGGAGCACCGATGTCCAGCGAGAGCGGCATTTCGCTGGTCAAGGCACCCGCGCCATCGAAGGTGATTTGCTGAGCGAACATGGCCTCGCCGTCCGCCCCCTCACCCAGCTGGATTTGCTCGCCATTGAGCGAGGCACTGAGCTGCCAGGCGTTGGCAGGCACGGCGGGGACGGCATCGGCGTCTTCGGCCAGTTTGGTGAAGGTCAGCTGTACGGCATGGGCGTTGCCCAGCGAATCGTAGACCGTCATGCTGCTGGTATTGCTGTCGCCGGCAGCCGCGCTGGCATCGAGGTTGTAGACCGCGCCCGCGGTGGTGGTCGCCTGGGCCGCGCTCGAGGCGTTGTCGACCTGCAGCGCGATCGGGTCGCCGCCGGCGCTGTCGCCAGCGTAGCCGGTCAACCGTCCGCCGGTGGCATTGACCAGATAGCCCTGGTTGTCGACGTTGAACTGGCCGTTGCGCGAATAGACTACTTCGTTGCCCTGTTCGAGGCGGAAGAAGCCATTGCCGTTGATCGCCAGATCCAGGGTACGGTCGGTCTGCTCGATCGAGCCCGAGCCGAAGCTCTGGGTGACACCAGCAACGCGCGTACCCATGCCCGCCATCGCTCCGGCGTACATGTCAGCGAACTCCGCGCGCGAGGATTTGAAACCCACCGTCTGCGAGTTGGCGATGTTGTTGCCGATCACATCGAGGCTGACGGATGCGGACTTGAGGCCACTGACGCCTTGAGAAAATGCCATGTGCGGACCGCCTCCCTGGCGGGTTGAGGAAACTGAGACACCGGGACGCCCTCTTACGGACGAGCCTCCCGGGCGAAGCGAACCAATCAGAGAATCTGGTAGATCTCGTCGAGCGCGGCGTCGCCCGCAGTGCCGAGATCGAGCCTCGAGGCACTACTACCGGCGGTGATCACACCGCTGACGTAGGCGTAATTGAGCGCGGTGACGGTCACCGCCTGCCCATCGCTCGACGCGCTGATCACCACCCGATAGCTGCCGGCCTCGGCCACGCCGCCGCTCGCGGTGCTGCCATCCCAGCTGAGCGAATGCACGCCACTCGACTGGGCACCCAGGTCGTAGGCCTGCACCTCCTGGCCCGCGGCATCGAGAATCGAGACCTGCACATCGCTCGCGGCGCTGTCGAGGCTGAACCCGAACGGCGGGGTGACCGCTTCGCCATCCGCCTCGCCGACCACGATCCTGTCGCCCTCGACCAGCACGCCGCGGCCGATCAGCGAGCTGGCCTGCAGCCGCTGGCTGGCGTCGATCTGGCTGGTCACCGAGCTGAGCGTTTGATTGAGCTCCTGAATCCCGCTGACCGTGTTGATCTGCGCCAGCTGCGAGGTGAGATCGGCATTGCTGGTGGGATTGAGCGGATCCTGGTTCTGCATCTGCGCGATCAGCAGGGTGAGAAACTGCGTAGAGAGCTCCGCCGCGGAGTCTGTGCCGGTCTGGCTACTGCCCGCACTGGCGTTGATGTTGGCGAGGGTGGCGTCACCGATGACCATTCAAGCAGCGCTCCTGAGACGAAGTGGAAGGGTTCGCATTGCCGCTCATCCCTGGCCGAGCGACAGGGTCATGCTGACCAGGTTCCTATGGGTATTGAGCACCTCGAGATTGGCCTGGTAGGAGCGCGAGGCGGAGATCATGTTGACCATCTCGTCGCTCGGATCGACGTTGGGCATCTCGACGTACCCCTCCTCGTCGGCGAGCGGGCTGGAGGGGTCGAACTCACGGCGCAGAGGACTCTGGTCCTCGATCACCCGTGCCACCCGCACGCCACCGACCGCGGCGCCGGGCGCCGCGTCGAGCTCGAACACCACCTGGCGAGCACGATAGGGCTGGCCATCGGGACCGGCGACGCTATCGGCGTTGGCCAGGTTGCTGGCGATCGCGTTCATTCGCTGGGACTGGGCGGTCAAGGCGGATCCGGCGATGGAGAAGATCGAAGAAAACGACATCGGAAAGCTCCTGGCGGTCACTCCGCCTGCATGACGGAGTTGAGGCCTCTGATCTTGCTGTTGAGCAGCCCGAGGGTGGACTCTATGTGCTGGCTGTTGTCGGCGAAGTTGAGCCGCTCGAAGTCCATATCGACGGTGTTGCCGTCGAGACTGGGCTGGGCCGGGATCCGATAGGCGAGATCCAGCTCGGCACCGATGCTGGAGGACGCCGCAATGTGCGCCGACGAGGTGAGTTGGAGCGAAAGGCTCCGCGCTCCCGCCTGGCTCATCGCGCTGTCCAGCGCCTGCTTGAAGTCGAAGTCCCGCGCCTTGTAGTGAGGGGTATCGGCATTGGCGATGTTCGCCGACAGCACTTCCTGGCGACGGCTGCGCAAGTCGAGCGCGCCCTGCAGGAAGGAGAAGGATTCATTGAGCCTATCGATCACGTGGCGTTCCCCCAGCGAATTCGAAACGCGGGGCGCGAAACATCGGAGCGCGCCCATGGCGATATGGAAGCAGGATAGAGCGCCGCTCGAATCGATGGTCGACGGAAAAGCCGCCCGTTTCGCAGCCATTTCCTCGCTTGGGCAAACGACCGAGCGCTTAGAATGCTACTCGAAGTGCGCAGCCCCCCGTGCCAAGTCCCAAGAGCCAGCCATGCCGCCACCGCGCTTCATCACTCCTCTCCTTCTTTGCGCCGTGCTGATGCTTTGCCCCGCCATCGCGCAGGCGGCGCAGACCCGCGCCGAGCTCGCCGCGGCGCGAACCCTGCTGGAGCAGCGGCTGGCAGGAGCGCCAGGGCGCGTCGAGATCGAGCTGCGCGCGCCGCAGGCGACGCTGCCCGAGTGCCTCGAGCCGGAGGCTTTCATTCCCGGCAACCCCAATCTCATCGGCCAGCTCACCATAGGCGTGCGCTGCGTGTCGCCTATAGGTGCGACCACTACCCGCTACCTGCGGGCAACGCTGAGACGCTTCGCTCCCTACTGGGTGGCCGACCGCGACATCGACGCTGGAGACCTGCTGAGCATGGGGGATCTGGAGCAGCGCGAAGGGGATCTCAGCCGGCTGCCGGGTCGGCTGGTCACCGACCCCGCCCAGCTGATCGGCCAGCAGACGGTACGCCGGATCAATCGTGGTACCGCCTTGTTGGAGGGGATGACCCGCGCGCCCAGCGTGATCCAGCGCAATGAGCGGGTCGAGGTACGCGCCGAGGGAAACGGCTTCACCATCCTCACCGAGGGCATCGCCCTCGAGGATGCGGCGCTCGAGCAGCGCTTGCGCGTTCGCTTGGCCTCGGGCAGCGTAGTGGATGTCACTGCGAGCGGTGCCAGCAGCGCCACGCTGTCTCGGTGAAGGGTGGCGCCAGGAACGCTCTTTAGTCCGCGATACTGTCAGGCGAAGCTAAAGTTAACTTCCCAATGGCCGATGAAGCTATTCGTGTTACAGGGACGAGGCGACGGGCAGCATGTACCGGCACGCCCATTCCAAGACAGCATTCTCAGGAGCAAAGTGCGTGAAAATCGACCCGCGTCAAGGGCTGCGGCCTTCGACGACCCCCACCGAGATCGGTGTACATCGCCCGCCGACGTCAGCCTCGGGCGCCGAGCGCAGCGAAAGCGTCACCGCCCTGCACCATGCGGGCACGGTGCAGGACGCCACCCAGGACGTCGACGTCAAACGGGTCAACGAGCTGCGCCAGCTGATCAGCGAGGGGCGGTTCGAGATCGATACCGACCGAATCGCCGATGGCCTGATCACCGATATACGCAGCTTCGTTCAAGAGTGACCGCGAAGATGGGCAACGACATCGACGCGCTCTCGGCCCTGCTCACAGCGCAGGAGGCACATCTGCGTGCGCTCAATGCGCTGCTGGAAGAGGAGCGCGCCGGACTGCCTTCGCTCTCGGCCACCCCGCTCGAGCGTCTCGAACGGCTACGAGAAGCCAAGCTGCACCAACTGGCCCTGCTCGAACGAGACGAGCAGGCACGACGGGAGCTGCTGCGCAGCCTGGGCTACCCGCACGGTGACCGCACCGATACCGACGCCTGCGTGGCACTCTTCGGCCTCGAGCCCCAGTGGCGGCGCCTGCTCGCCGAACTCGAGCGCGCGCGCCGCCTCACCGCCCAGCTCGCAGGGCTGCTCGAGGAGCTATCCGATTTCAACGCCCACCGCCTGGCCTGGGCGCAACGTCAGCAGGGCGCATCGCTCTATGATGCCCGCGGCCGCCGCTCGACGATGCCACAGCCGAATGGCGGGCAACCGAGTAAGTAGATAGGCCCAGTGGGTCCGTGCTTGGCCCGAGGCGCCTTCGCCCTCCCGGGCTCGTCGGCAGACATGCGCTGGGGCACGGCTAGGAATCGGGGCGGTACTCCACCGTCAGCGACAGCCCACCGCTCGCCGCCATGCTCGCCCTCCTCCCTCCCGCCTTTGCGGCCTGCCTCTGCAGCTCGAAGTGAAACCCCGCTCCGGCCGGCAGGCCGGCGAAAGCGGCGCTGGTGCCACTCGACGAGGGCAGCGTGATGCAGCGGCTTCGCTGGCACAGCCTGGCGAGCACTGGAATTTCCCCGTAGTCCACCCGCCAGCGCACTCGCGTGACACGCCCCGTCTCCCCGTCACCCAATACCGGGCTGCGCACGGTGGCGCCAGGTGCTCCGAGCACGGGGCCTGCGAGCTGGGTCGACCAGCTCGCCCCCGCTGCGAACGAGCCAGGAGACAGCGTCATCGACGCCGTCGCCAGGAAGATGGCACCCATCCACCCGCCGCCCCTACTGGCCACCTACGAATACCTCGACCTTGAGCGTGCGGTCGTCGGGAATCTCGGCCTGAGACATCACCACCAGCCGGTCGAGACGTCGGCGCAGGAAGCGCGACAGCAGCGGCCGAAGCGGATGCGCCACCACCATCACCGGCGCCAACCCGCGTCCCTCTTGATGATCGATCGCCGCCTGGGCCTGCGCGAGCAGCACATCGGCGAGCCCGGGCTCGAGGCCACCACCGTTGTTGAGCGCCTGCCCCAGCAGTTTCTCGAGCCCAAACTCGAGACCTATGACCTCGAGGGTGGTGGAAGCGCCGAACCACTGCTGGGTAATCGCGCGGCCCAGTGCGATGCGCACCAGGGCGTTGAGTTCGAGCGGATCGGTGGTGGTGGATGCGTGCTCGGCCAGGGCCGCAAGGATCGTGCGCATGTCGCGGATCGGCACCTCCTCGGCGAGCAGCAATTGGAGCACCCGGTTGATCACCCCGACGCCGAGCGGCTGCGGCACCACCTCGTCGACCAGCGGTTTCGCCGACTCCCCCACCCTGTCGAGCAGCTGCTGGGTCTCCTGACGGCCCAGCAGTTCACTGGCATGTCGACCGAGCAGATGGTTGAGATGGGTGGCGATCACCGTGCTGGCATCCACCACGGTGTAGCCAAGCACCTGCGCGCGATCGCGCAGCTCGGCGGAGATCCACACCGCCTCGAGGTCGAAGGCCGGCTCGCGCGTCGGCCGCCCTTCGAGCGCACCGCTGACACCGCCAGGATCGATGGCCAGGAAACTGCCCGGCCACGCCTCCCCGGTGCCGATCTCCACACCGTTCAGCGTGATCCGATAGCCCTGCGGCGCGAGGCCAAGGTCGTCGCGGATATGGACCACCGGGGGAAGGAAGCCCAAGTCCTGGGCGAACTTCTTGCGCACGCCCTTGATCCGCCCGAGGAGTTCGCCACCCTGGCTCCGATCGACCAGCGGAATCAATCTATAGCCTACCTCGAGACCCAAGGGATCGATCAGCGCGACGTCCTCCCAGCTGGCATCGAGCGCCTGGTCGCCTTCAGGATTTGCCACGGGCTCAGCCTGTTCAGGTGCCTCGGGGCGGCGCATCAGGTACCAGCCGAGACCACCCAGCATCGCGGTGAAGAACAGGAACACCAGATTGGGCATGCCGGGCACCATGCCCAGCAGCCCGAGCACGCCGGCGGAGAGCAGCAGCACCCGCGGATTGGTGAACAGCTGCCCGATCAGCTGGCTGCCAACGTCCTGCTCGGTGCGCACACGGGATACCGTCACCCCGGCGGCGGTAGAGATCACCAGTGCGGGGATCTGGGCGACCAGACCGTCGCCGATGGTCAAGAGCGTGTAGGCGTGGGCAGCGTCCGAGACCGACATGCCGTGCTGGCCGACGCCGACGATCAGCCCACCGATGATGTTGACCACCATGATCAAGATGCCGGCGATCGCATCGCCGCGAACGAACTTGCTCGCTCCGTCCATCGAGCCGAAGAAATCAGCCTCCTGGGTGATCTCAGAGCGCCGGGCGCGAGCGGTCTTCTCATCGATCAAGCCGGCATTGAGGTCGGCGTCGATCGCCATCTGCTTGCCCGGCATCGCATCGAGGATGAAACGCGCGCCGACTTCGGCGATACGTCCCGCCCCCTTGGTGATAACCATGAAGTTGATCAACACCAGGATGACGAAGACCACCAGGCCGACGGCGAAGTTGCCCCCGACGAGAAAGTCGGCGAATGCCTCGATCACCCGCCCCGCGGCATCGCTACCCTCATGGCCGTGCATCAGGATCACTCGGGTGGACGCGACGTTGAGCGAGAGCCTGAGCAATGTAGTGAACAGCAGCACCGCCGGGAAGGCAGCGAAATCGAGCGGCCGAGTGGTGAACATCGCGACCAGCAGCACCATGATCGACAGCGCGATGTTGAAGGTGAACAGCAAATCCAGCGCGACGGGAGGTAGCGGCAGCACCATCATCGCCAGGATGAGGAGGATCAGTACCGGACCGGCGAGAAGCTTGAGCGAAGCGCTGGAAGCGAAGCCGCGTTCTCTGGATAAGGTGGCGAGAGGCTTCATCGGTCAGCGCTTCCTGGCATGGGGGGATCGGGGTCGACGCTGAGCGCCGAGGGAATGGGCAGGTCGACAGGGGCCATGGGAGGCGCCTCGCCCTCGCGCGCAGCGAGCGCCAGCCGGTGCACCCAGGCCAGCACCTCAGCCACCGCGGCATAGAGCCCAGCGGGAATCTCACGCTCCAGATCGCAATGACGATAGAGCGCACGCGCCAGCGGCGGCGCCTCGAGCAGCGGCACTCGATGCTCCCCCGCCACCGCCCGGATCCTGGCCGCGATCTCATCGGCTCCCTTGGCCACCAGCCTCGGCACCGCCATGCCCGCTTCGTAGCGCAGCGCCACCGCATAGTGGCTGGGGTTGGTGATCACCACGCTGGCCTTGGGTACCTCGCTCATCATCCGCCGCCTCGCGACCGCCTGCTGCTGCTGACGAATCCGCGCCTTGAGATGGGGATCGCCCTCGTTTTCCTTATGTTCGCGGCGTATCTCATCGCGGCTCATGCGCAGCTTGCGATGATGGCTGAACAGCTGATACGGAACGTCGATCAGCACGACGATGATGAACGCGAGCAGGATCAGCACCGAGCACATCGCCACCAGCCCCAGCGCGTCCGCGATCGCCGAGCCGATCGACTGCTGCGCCAGCCCGAGCAGTGCCTGGCGTTGATAGCCGATGAACAGCCAAGCGACACAGGCGATGAGAACCGTCTTCGCCACCGCTTTGGCGAGTTCCGCGAGGGCCTGGTGGGAGAATATGCGCTTGAACCCCTTGAGCGGATTGAGCCGCTTGGGATCGGGAGAGAGCGACTTGGCCGACATCAACCAGCCGCCCAGAGCCAGCGGCGCGATGAACGCAGCGATCGCCAACGCCCCCAGGACCGGCGCCAGCGCCAACCCCACCTGGATCAGCAGCCCCCCCACGTGCCGCATGGCGAGGGAGGGGTCGAAGACCAGCGCATGATCGAAGCGCAATCCCTCAGTGACGGCCATGCCCATGCGATCGAACATCCACGGAGCGAGAAACCACATCGAAGCGACGCCGGTGACCAGCACCGTGAAAGTGGAAAGCTCGCGGGAACGGGCGATCTGGCCATCCTCGCGCGCCTTGTCGAGCCGCCTTGGAGTGGCCTGTTCGGTCTTTTCCTGATCGTTCTCTTCCGCCATCGAATGCTGCCGCTTCGCGCAGCGCCGCGCGCGCCGCCTCTTTTCGATCCTGCGATCATAGAAGCAGCGAAAGCACACGCATTGGCCGAACAAAACATCCAACGATGGGCTATTCGAGCGATAGGGCCCCACACGGACCCGAGAAGGGAGAATCCCACCCATTCGCCCCGAGGGCGAAGAACCAGCATCGAAGGACCGAGCGGCAGCGCCGAGGCCGTGGTTCGACTCGAGATGTTTCCGAGCACCCTGAGCGAGCGCAGCGAGCCGAAGGGTCCTCGCCGGCTACCCGAGCATCCTGAGTAAGCGAAGCGCATCGAAGGACACGAACGGATTAGTCCCCACCCGTTCGTCCCGAGCGGCGTTCCTGCGCGCCAAGGCATCGGTTCAATGCGAGACTTGGGAACGCCAGTCGAGGGATCGAGCAGCGGCGCCGAGGCCGTGGTTCGACTCGAGATGTTTCCGAGCACCCTGAGCGAGCGCAGCGAGCCGAAGGGTCCTCGCCGGCTCACCACGAATGGTTGATAAGTCCGTTCGTCCCGAGCGGCGTTCCTACGCGCCAAGGCATCGGTTCAATGCGAGACTTGGGAACGCCAGTCGAGGGATCGAGCGGCGGCGCCAAGGCCGTGGTTCGACTCGAGATGTTTCCGAGCACCCTGAGCGAGCGCAGCGAGCCGAAGGGTCCTCGCCGGCTATCCGGGCATCTCCAACAAGAAGCACGGCGAGAGACACTGACGATCAGGGTTTCAGAAGCCGAGGCTGTCCAGCAGGTCGTCGACCTGACTCTGGTTGCTGGCGACGTCGTCCCTGCGCGCGGGGTTGATCTGCGGGCCCTCGAGGTCTTCCTCCTTCGGGCTCGGCTTGGCGACTCCATTGCGTTCGGGCATGTAGTCGAGCAGCACCTGGATCAGCTCGCTCTCGAGCGTTCGCATGCTCTCCACCATCCGCATGACCATCTGGCCGCTGAGATCCTGGAACTCCTGGGCCATGACCACTTCGAGCAGCCGCTTGCTGGTCGCGTCGGTATCCGCTGGCACATTGCCGAGATAGCGACGTGTGTCGCTGACCAGGCGTTTGGCCTGCTCGCTGTCCAGCGGCGCGTCGAACCACTGCTGCCAGCGCTGGTCGAGCAATTTGGCCTGTTCACCGAGACGGTCCTGCAGCGGCTGCGCGGCTTCGATCGCGTTGAGCGAGCGGTTGGCGGCGTTCTCCATGGCGCTCGAGATGTAGTGGAGCCGATCGCAAACGTCGGGAATCGCTTCGGCGGCATGCTCGACGTGCTGATCGAGCCCGAGCCCCTTGAGACTCTCATGCAGTGAACGTGCGAGCCGCCCGATCCGATCGAGAAGCTCCTCCTCGTCTACGTCACTCTGTTGTTGCGCGCCACGACGCTTGGCGCCCTTGTCAGCCCTAGTGCTCATCGCATCCTCCTGCGCGTGTCCCTTCCAGCCGGCTCTACCACACCCGCGTCATTTTTCGAGCTTGGCGAATATCTTGTTGAGCTTTTCCTCGAGCGTGCCCGCGGTGAAGGGCTTCACCACATAGCCGTTGGCGCCCGCCTGCGCTGCGGCGATGATGTTCTCCTTGCGCGCCTCGGCGGTCACCATCAGCACGGGCAGGGAGGAGAGCGCAGGGTCGGCGCGGATCTGCTTGAGCATCTCCAGGCCGTCGAGGTTGGGCATGTTCCAGTCCGAAACGACGAAGTCGAAGCCTCCCGCGCGCAGACGCTCGAGCGCCTGCTGCCCATCCTCGGCTTCTTCGACGTTCTGGTAGCCGAGCTCCTTGAGTAGGTTGCGCACGATGCGCCGCATAGTGGGGAAATCATCCACTACCAGGAAATTGATTTGCTTGTCGGCCATGGGTGTCTCCTTACCGCAGCCAGATGAAGGTCAAACCGGTATTCAATGTCGCCGTACCGCCCGCCGGTTCGGGCGCTGGCCTAACCAATCAGTCGAGTCCGCCGCGCTCGGGTGGCTCGAGCAGGGCGCCGGCGATCGACCCCAGCGGCAGCACGCGGGCGATCGCGCCGCATGCCGCGGCTTCCCGCGGCATGCCGTAGACCACCGAGCTCGCCTCGTCCTGGCCGATCGTCATCGCTCCTTTTCGACGCAGCGCGAGCATCTCGCGCGCGCCATCGCGCCCCATACCGGTCAAGATCACCGCGCACAGGCTGGGGCCTGCGAAACGCTTGAGCGACTCGAACATCGAGTCGACCGAGGGTCGATGCCGATTCACCGGCTCGCCGTCGTCGAGCCCCAGGTGCCAGTGATCCGCCGTGCCGAGCACGCGCAGATGATGGCTGCCCGGCGCGATGTAGGCGGTTCCAGGCCGCAGCGCCTCCCCATGCTCCGCCTCCTTGACGTGGAGTCGACAGAGCCGGTCGAGCCGCTCGGCGAACGAGTGGGTGAATCCAGCGGGCATGTGCTGGGTGATCACGATCGGCGGCATATCGGCCGGCAGCGGTTCGAGCACTTGCCGGATCGCCTCGGTACCGCCGGTGGAGGCGCCGATCGCGATCAGCCGGAAGCCGGCGCCCGCACGTCGCGTCAGCATCGGGCTCGCCTGCCCGCCCACGTGCAGACGGCGCGGTTTGGACTGCGCCGCTGCGCGCAGCTTGTCCGCCACCCGTTGGGCGTAGTGCTCCATGCCCTCGCCGCGCGAGCTGCCGGGCTTGGCGACGAAGTCGACCGCTCCCAGCTCGAGGGCGCGCAGCGTGATCTCCGATCCCCGCTGGGTCAGCGTCGAAACCATTACGACCGGCATCGGCCGCAGCCGCATCAAACGCTCGAGGAAGTCGAGCCCGTCCATGTGCGGCATCTCGACGTCGAGAGTGATCACATCCGGTGCATGACGCTTGATCAGATCCCGCGCGACCAGCGGATCAGGCGCTGTCGCGACCATCTCCATATCCGGCTCGGCATTGACCATATCGGTCAGCAGGCGCCGCATCAGCGCCGAGTCATCCACCGCCAGCACGCGGATTTTCCGCCCGTCCTGCAGCCCCACCCCTTCGCCATTCATGGCGCCTCTCCCTTATCCACCCGGCTCGATCAAACCGGTGACGGTAACCTGATCAATCTTTCCTTCACGTACGCCCAAGCGCCGTACCCTCACCCGCCCGGATTCGGTATCGAACAGCACCCTGCGTGCCTGCCGGCCTTCCAGATCGCTCGCGACCAGCCGCAGACCATGGGCCGCGACGAACGCCTCCGCGCAGCGGGCATTCAACTCGCCTACCCTCAACACCGACTGCGCGACGCCGGTCAACCCCGAAGCGCCCCCGAACAGCTTGGCTTCGAGCCGATCGGGCCGGGCCCCGGCGCGTACCATCGTCGCGATCAGCACCGCACAGGAGGTATTGCCGTAGCGCATGCCGTGGGCGCGCTTCACCGCCAACGGTGCATCGCCCGGAAGCAGGAAATGGTTCATCGCCGCCACCTTGGTCACCGGGTCGAACAGGCACAGCGCAACGCATGAACCCAGTACGGTGCACAGCGGCTCACCAGCGACGCTGACGTAGTACTCACCGGGCAGCAGCTTGACCGCGGCCGCATTGACCAGCGGCTCGTAGTAGCGATGTGTGGCCCGCCATCCGTCGAGCTCGACGCCTTCGATCGCCCCGGATAGTCGTCTCAAGGCGCCACTCGCTGGTAGATCGTGTTGCGGGTCAGGCGCAGCGCCTGGGTCTGGCGGCTGAAATTCTCCGAATGACCGGCGAAGAACAGACCGCCCGGCACCAGCCGCTGGGCGAAACGCTCGAGCAGCCGGGTCTGCGCTTCCCGATCGAAATAGATCATGATGTTGCGGCAGAAGATCGCATCGAACCCTTCGTCGATCCCCCACTGCGGATCCATCAGATTGAGCCTTCGGTACTCGATCATGCCCAGCAGCTCGGGGCGTGCCTTGGCCCAGCCGGAACGCTCGCCGGTGCCGCGCAGGAAGAAGCGCCTCAGCCGCGCCTCGCCCATCGCCTGCGCTGCGGCAAGCGGGTAGACCCCTGCCCTGGCGCGCTCCAGCGCCTGGGTATCGATGTCGGTCGCCAGCAGGCGCGAGCGAGCGGCCGACTCACCGAGCGTCTCGCACAGCGTCATCGCAATCGACAGCGGCTCCTCCCCGGTCGAGCTGGCGCAGCACCAGATACGCGGGGGCCGCCCCAAGCCACGCACATGGTCGGCCAGCAAGGGAAAGTGGGCCGGCTCGCGAAAGAAGGCGGTCAGATTGGTGGTCAACGCGTTGACGAAGTATTCCCACTCCTCGGCGTCGGCGCGCTCGAGCAATGCCAAGTAACTGTCGAAGCGCGCAAGCCCCAGCGCCCTCAACCGCTTGGCGAGCCGCGAGTAGGCCATCTCGCGCTTGTGCTCGGCCAGGGAGATACCCGCCCGGCGCCGGATGTAGTCACGGATGCGCTGGAAGTCCTCATCGCTCATCACCAGATCCCGGCTCACGGGTTCCGTCGTCCCTACTCCCCGCGCCTGCATGCTCAATGGACCATGTCGGTGGTTGCGACCGCGCCGGTACGCGCGCCAAAGCCGCGGGCGGAGCGACGCTCTTTCTGTCTGGTGCCAGCGCGGAAGCCAGCGATCGTGGCGTCGAGCGCATCGGCCTCGGACTTGAGCTCGCGCCCGGAGATGCCCAGGCTCTCCACCAGTGCGACGTTCTGCTGTACCGCACTGTCGACGCTTCGCATCGCATCGCTGACCTGAGCGATGCCCTCGCTCTGCTCCTTCGAAACGGAGGAGATCTCGGCGATGATCTGGTTGACCCGCTGGGTCGAATCGACGATCGCGCTCATGGTCTCCCCCGCTGCGGCAGCCTCCTGGCTACCACCATCGATCTTGGTGCGGGTGTCCTCGACCAGCGAGGCGACACGGCGCGCGGCATCGGCGCTTTTGTTCGCCAGCGCCCGAACCTCACCGGCCACCACCGCGAAACCCCGGCCTTGCTCGCCAGCGCGTGCAGCCTCGACTGAAGCATTGAGCGCGAGCAGATTGGTCTGAAAGGCGATCGAGTCGATCATCCCGACGATCTCGCTGATCTGGCGAGAAGACGCACGCACTTCGTCCATCGTCGTCACCATCCGCGCGATGTCCCGACCGCCGCGTTCGACCGTGGTACTCGCCTGCTCGACCAGGGCATGCGCCTGGCGGGCACGCTCGGCATTCAGCTCCACCGCCTCGGTGAGACGATCGAGACTGGCGCTGGTCTGGCGCATCGATACCAGCTCCTCCTGGGTCCGATGCTCCAGCTCCCGACTGCCCGTGCTGACGGTCTCGCAGCGCCCGTGCAGGGTCGAAGAAGCGCTATGAACCCCTTCCAGCAGGTTGAGCTGGCTTTTGGCCTGTAGCGCCTGGGCGGCGAACAGCCGCCCCAGCTCGTCATCGCCGCGGCTGCCGAACTCGACCAGCAGATCCCCCGCGGCGAGCCGGATGGACATCTCCCGCAGTTGGCGCAGCCCGGACAATACACGTCGCTCCACCCGCCAAACGGCGTAAGCGACCAGCGCGATCGCCGCGCACAGGGCTGCTAAGACGGCCAAGGAGGGGCGCTCCTGCAGGGAGACGACGCCCAGCAGCGCAAGCAACAGCAGCATGGCGCCAGCCAACGGCAGCGTCAGCGATTTGCTCAGGCTGGGCCTGCGCCAGCGCATCAGCCAACCGAGCACGCCCGGGCGGGTGAAGCCACCATCGCGCACCTTGAGGCGCGCACCGCGCTGGATCGCCGCATAGCCGCGCGCGGCCTGGGATATCTCCTCGATGCTCGGTTTGACGCGAATGGAGGCATAGCCAATGCACCGGCCCGCCTCGAACACCGGGCTCACATAGGCGCGAACCCAGTAGAAACCGCCGTTCTTGCGCCGGTTCTTGACCAGCCCCACCCAGGTGCGCCCGGCGCGCAGCGTACGCCAGAAATCAGCGAAAGCGATTCTCGGCATGTCCGGATGGCGAACGATGTTGTGCGGTGCACCGTAGAGCTCATCGATCGAGTAGCCGCTGGCCTCGACGAACGCTTTGTTGGCATAGACGATGGTGCTGTCCAGATCGGTTCTGGAGTAGAGATACTGGCTTTCGCCAAGCACGTACTCGCGGCCGTCGGTAGCCTGATGCAGCGCCATGGTCACTCTCCGTGATCCTCTGCGCCGCCTCGCTCCATGGCATCGACCAATGCCATTTCGCGGCTGTTCATCAGCCTTTCGATGTCGAGCAGGATCAGCATCCGATCATCCAGATCCACCAAGCCTTCGAGATACTCGACCGACATCGCGCCGCCGAATTCGGGCGCGGGACGCAGCTGGTCGGGAGAGAGCGAGAGCACGTCCTTGACGTCGTCCACCACCGCGCCGACCACCCGGTCGCCGATGTTGAGTACGATCACCACCGTGCGGTGATCGTATTCGACGCTCTCGAGCTCGAACTTGATGCGCAAATCGACGATCGGCACGATCACCCCGCGCAGGTTGGTAACGCCCTTGATGAAAGGAGGCGTACCCGCGATCCGGGTGATGTTGTCGTAGCCGCGGATCTCCTGCACGCGAAGGATGTCGATCGCGTACTCCTCATCACCGAGCCGGAAGCTCAAGTACTCCTTGCGAGCGGCAGCGGCATCCCTAGCACTGGGCTTGAGCGTCGAGGCGATGTTCATCAGATCTCTACTCCTGAGACGGTGGACGGCTGAGAGGAAATGGCTTGGACAGGGGCTGGCGGCGTTTCGCCCGGCAACCCCTCATGCTGCAGGGCGGCGAGCATCGGCAAGTCGAGAATCAGGGCGACCGTGCCATCACCGAGAATGGTTGCCGCGGCGACGCCGGGTACCCGGCGATAGTGGGTCTCCAGGCTCTTCACCACGACCTGCCGCTGGCCGATCAAACGATCGACCAGCAGCACGTAGCGGGTCCGGTCGGCTTCGACCACCACGCCGATCGCCTTGCCGAGATCGCGCTCGGCCCCGGGTACATGGAACAGCCCACCGAGCTCGATCAGCGGCAGGTAGTCTCCTCGAATCGGCACCACCCGCCCGCCGCCTGGCAGCCGCTTGAGTGAACTCGGATCGAGCTGTATCGACTCGGCGATCGCGCTCAGCGGCAGGATGAAGGTCTCTTTGCCGACCTCGGTAAGCATCCCATCGAGAATCGCAAGCGTCAGCGGCAGTACTATCCGGGTGGTGGTGCCCTGCCCCGGCGTCGAGAAGAGGGATACGCTCCCTCCCATGCCGACGATGTTCCGGCGCACGACATCCATGCCGACCCCACGGCCGGAGAGGTCGGTCACCTCGACGGCAGTGGAGAAACCCGGCGCGAAGATCAGATCCCATACCGCCTCGTCGCTCATCGCGGGATTGATCTCGAGCCCGTTCGAGCGCGCCTTGGCGAGGATCCTCTCCCGGTTCAACCCGGCACCGTCGTCGGCGACCTCGATCACGATGTTGCCAGCCTGGTGAGCCGCCGACAGGAGCAGCCGTCCACACTCGGGCTTGCCGGCGGCGAGCCGCTGCTCGGGCAGTTCGAGGCCATGATCGAGGCTGTTGCGTACCAGGTGCGTGAGCGGGTCGACGATACCCTCGATCAACCCCTTGTCGAGCTCGACATCATGCCCGCGGGTCTCGAGTTCGACCTGCTTGCCCAGCTTGCCGGCCATGTCATGGACCAGGCGCGGGAAGCGATTGAACACTGAATCGATCGGCAGCATGCGCACCGACATCACCGCTTCCTGCAGGTCGCGGACGTTGCGCTGCAGCAGACTGGTGCCACGCATCAAATCCTCGTGGGCCCTGGTGTCGAGCGAGGCCGCGGCCTGCTCGAGCGTCGCCTGGGTAATCACCAGCTCGCCGACCAGGTTGAGGATCTGGTCGATCTTCTCGGTGGAGACCCGCAGGGTCGAACTCTGCTCGCTGCGCCGGGCGGGAGCGGCGGCACGCTCTCGCGGCACCTCCCTGGCAGCGGCGGTGGACGCGGATGCCTGCGGCGCCTGCTTGATGGACTCGACGGGCTCGACCGGCTCGACGGGCGTAAGGGATATCTGCTCGGGTTCGAGCACGAAGCAGAGCACGCTTGAGATGTCATCGATGCTCGATTGGGTCGCAAGCGTAGCGCTCAGCACTCCGTTCTCGACGCTGACCTCGCCAAGCTCGCCGAACAGGCCGAGCTCCTCGCAGATCCCCTCCGCGCTTTCGTCATCCACGCCTTGCAGGCGTACCGCGAGCCGCATCGTGTCGTCGCCATGCGGGGCGGTATCGGCCGGCTGGGCGGAATCTTCCCGCGCGGTCTCGACCGAGCCTCCCTTGGCGGGCATCGTGGCGGCGAGATCGGTGAGCAAGCCGGTGGCGCGCGCTATCGCTCCTTCGTCGGGCGCTTCGCCGCGGCGGTGGAAGGCGAGCATTCCAAGTAGCGAATCCCGCACTTCGAGCATCAGGTCGATGCTCGCGGGGCTCAGCGCCAGGCTCCCCTGGCGAACGCCATCGAGCAGATTCTCGAGACCGTGGGTCGTACGCTGCAGGGCCGTGAAGTCGAACGTCGACGCTCCGCCTTTGATCGAATGCGCCGCGCGAAAGATCGCCGCCACCGTCTCGGGGTCCGGCCGTTCGACGTCGAGGCCGAGAAGCAGCGCCTCCATGTCGTCGAGAAGCTCCTGCGCTTCGTCGAAGAAGGTGTCGTGAAAGGAAGAAAACTCCATGCTGATCACCTGTACAGGATGGTGGACCCCGGATCGGTACATGAACCGGGGACGGGATACGCGGGAAACCCCGCCCGGGTCAGCGCAATGGGAGAGGCTGCGCGACCATATCGGAAGCCAATGAAAGAGGTCGTTGCTGATCGAGCTGCAGCTGCTCCGGGGTGAGGCCCTCTCCCCGCTCGATGGTGCTGCGCTCGCCATCGATCGAGGCACGCGCCTGCTCGCTGAGCAGCACGATGCTGATCCGGCGATTGATCGGATCGTGGGAGCTGGACGAGAGATTCATCGTCGCCGCCATGCCGGTCACCCTCAGCAGCTGCTGCTCCGGCAGCCCAACGCGCATCAATTCCCGCCGCGACGCATTGGCACGCTCGGTGGACAGCTCCCAGTTACCGTATCCGGCCGGCCCCGAGGCATAGGGCAGGTCATCGGTATGCCCGGTCAGCGTGATACCGTGCGGAGCCTCGACCAGCAGCGGCGCCAGTGCATCGAGCACCCGCCTGAGCCGCGGTGTGATCTCCGCGCTGCCGAGCTGGAACATCGGCGACTGCGTACCATCGATGATCTGGATGCGGATGCCTTGGTCGATCACCTCGACCAGCAGCTGCTCACCCAGCGCGGACAGCGCCGGGTCTTGCTGTATCACAGTCGTCAATCGTTCCAAGGCCCGACGGCTGGCCGGGTCGAGCCGGCGATCGCCGTCGCCGTCCGTCTTCACTCGGCTGACCAGCGCCACCTCCCCACTGAGATGGATGGGGTCGTCTCCGCCGCCCGGGATGACGCTGGGACTCATCGCACTGCGCTCGCCCCCTGCCAGGGAGGTCATCAACGGGGTACGGAAGTACTCGTTGATGCCCTCCAGCTGGGCCGCGCTCACCCCGGAGAGCAGCCACATCACCAGGAAGAACGCCATCATCGCGGTCATGAAATCGGCATACGCGATCTTCCAGCTGCCATGGCTGCCGTGAGCCTGCTTGGCACGACGAACGATCTTTCGTCGAGGCGCGCTCACGACCGCTCCTGGCGCGCTGCGCCGCGAACGTCACGAACCTGGCGGTCGAGCTCCTCGAACGAAGGGCGCTCGGAGGAGAAAAGCGCCTTACGGCCGAACTCCACCGAAATTTGCGGCGCGTAGCCGCTCAGGTGCGCCAGCATCGTCACCTTGACGCACTGCAACAGCTTGATCGCCTCGGCGACCTGGTGGCGCGCACGCGTGGCCAGCGGCGCGACGAAGCCGTAAGCGACCAGGATGCCGAGGAAGGTGCCAACCATGGCGTGGGCGATCAGCGGGCCGAGCTGGTCGGGCTCGAGCCCTTCGGTACCCAGCGCATGGACCACGCCCATCACCGCGGCGACGATACCGAAGGCCGGCATGCCATCGGCCACCATGGCGAGGCTGTTGACGGGGATCTCCGCCTCGTGCTCGAAAGTCTCGATCTCGTGGTCCATCAGCGCCTCGATCTCGGCGACATCCATGTTGCCGCTGAGCATCAGGCGCAGGTAGTCGAGGATGAAGTCGAGCACCAGGGGGTCATCTCTCAACTGCGGGTAGCGCCCGAACAGCTCGCTCTCGCCCGGAGATTCGATATCGGCCTCCAGCGCCATGATCCCGTCCTGCCGAGCCTTGGAGAGAATCTCGTAGAGCAGCGCCATCAACGCCATGCAGGTCGGCTTGTCGTATCGGGTGCTGCGGCGAAGCTTAGGCAGGATCGCGAGGGTAGCCTTGACGCCCTTGCCATTGTTGCTGGCGAGGAAGGCACCGAATCCCGCACCGAAGATGATGATGAACTCGACCGGTTGGAACAGGACGCTCAGATGGCCTCCCGCGAGCATGAAGCCGCCGAAGACCGAAACCAGGATGGCGATGAAGCCAAGCAATATGAGCACGTAAGGGGTCCACCGCTGACTGAATGAGTTCAACCCCCTCTATCGGCAGGTGCGGTGCGATCTTTAGCGCTGCTTTCGAAACCCGCTCGTCTCCCTCGATGCTTGTCCCACACGTCTCGATACCCGTGGAGAGCCAAGCATGGCGTTTTCAAGGATCACGTAAGCTCAGTGAAGAACCGATTCACCTACGCAAGCCGTGTCTCGATGGCGCAAGGGGAAAGGGAGAAACGGGTGCAAAGCGGCGCGGCTAGGGCCAGACGGGGCTTTTCGAGGGGAAATGTGAGGCTGGGAAGCTACTTTTTTAAACTAAAAACACCGATTTTTGTAACCGTTCAACCAATTTGCAAATAAATGTAATGAAAAGTACCATCCAAACGTTCCAAAAAAGCGGTGCATCGTTTCATTCAGGTCACGCTCGAGAGCTACAGCGCCGACACGGAGCAGAGCCCCCTCTCATACTCAACACGCCCAGGCGCAGGACGACCGATGGATGCTCCTTCGATATGCAATGTGCCGGACAACAACAGCCTTGGTAATAAGCACGATGATCGATGAATCACTGCTGGACGATATACGACAGCTCAACCTCTCGTACCTGATGCTGGTGCAGAGGATGATTCGGGACGACCGGACCCTCGCCATCTTTCGCCTGAAGCTCACCCCGGCGATGGCCGACGCCCTCGTGGCCGCCCCCCTCAGCCAGCTGGCCAAACTGGCCAATTCCAACCAGCTGCTGTGCCAGCTGACGATACAGGACACGGCAAGCTTCAATCGCCTGGTCGAAGAGACTCCCCACGAGGACGTTCAGCGCACGCATACGGCGCTGCTCCTGGCAGGCAAGCAGCACGTCGCCCCCCAGCCAGCGCAAGCAGAGATCCACCATGGCTGACCGCAGCCTGCTCGGTGAGATGCGCCAGATCCAGCTCGCGATAGAGCTGATCGAACTAGGCGCCAGACTCCAGGTACTCGAAACGGAGACCAGCCTGAGCCGCGGGCGATTGATCAAGCTCTACAAGGAAATACATGGGGTCTCTCCCCCCAAAGGCATGCTGCCATTCTCGACCGACTGGTTCGTGACCTGGCTGCCCAACATCCATTCGTCGCTGTTCTACAACATCTACGAGTCACTATCGCTGCTCGGCACAGAGACGCGAATGGCCACCATGGTCAAGGCTTACAGGCTCTACCTGGAGCAGGTATCGATGCTCGAGGACAGGGAGCCGGTGCTCGGCTTGACGCGCGCCTGGACACTCGTACGCTTCTTCCAGAGCGGAATGATGCAGCTCTCGGTTTGCCGCCGCTGCGGCGGCCGCTTCGTCGCCCACGCCCACAGCATCGATCACGACTACGTCTGCGGAATCTGCCAGCCTCCCTCGCGTGCGGGGAAGACGCGCAAGGCGGCACAGCGAGCGAAGCGTACCTGACGCCTCGTCACTTCCCACCCGAGCTACTTGCCTCATCCACCATGCCATCCACCATGTAGAGCCAGGCGAGCAATTCGGCGACCGCCCGATAAAGCTCCGCCGGAATTCGCTGGTCGACATCCAAGCGCATCAACAGCCCCACCAGCTCCGGAGAGCGATGGACGTGGACATCGTGGCGCATCGCGAAGTCAATGATCTGCTCGGCGACCGATCCATAGCCTTTCGCGACGACATGCGGCACTTCGCCATCATCGTGGCGTAGCGCCACCGCTCGCTCGACGCGCTCGCTCATGACCCCGCTTCTCCCGCATTTGCATCGAGCGCTTCCACACTCAGGGCGGACAGCGCCAAACCTTGTCCGCCAAGCCCAGCCTCGAGCGCTTTGCCGCCGTCGGTGAGCGCAGCGCACGCCACCTCACTCGCACCGTGCAGTTCGATACGCAGCCCGTCCGAGTATCCGCCAATGCGAGCGTCCACCCTGCCCAGCGCAGGCAGGTCGACAGTTATCCTGGTTCGCCAGCTAGGGCTCTCTGGCGACTGCCCGCCCCCCTCACCATCCTCATCGCCTTCCGGCCCGACCTCGCCGTCTTCTTCGCCAAGGAGTATCTCAAGGCTGGCGATGACTCCCGCATGGAGTGGAAACTGCAGCCTGAGCGGCTCCCCTCCCAGCAGTTCCAGCTGGTGACGAACGATCGGGGCGATATCATCCTCCACCGCCGGGCCAAACTCAGCGGCCACCTTCGCCTGGGGCTCATGCGCAAGCCTGGTGAGCGGCCATTTATCCATGAGTGCCAAGGCCAGATGGCGCTCATAGAAGAGCCCGCTCTCGACCACACCATCCCGCAACGAACTGGCTAGGGTGCCGGCATCCAACCGCATCGCCGGGCGCAGACGGGAGCCCTCCAGGCCGTCGATCAATTCAGTTTCAGCCGAAAGCCGAGCAGGAGCGGCGACCGATGCGTGCCCCCGGGAAACCCCAGGCAGCAGCATGACCGATGCAGGCTGCGGAAACCGCCCCAGCACCTGGGCGATGACGCGCGCCTCGCGGCTGAGACTCTCCCGCTCGCCCCTCGGCGACAGGCTCCTGTCAGCCGCATCACCATCGGCATCGGCCCGCGACTCACCAGGCCCACCACCATGGCCCACGCGTTGCGAAGGGGCATTCGATGATGCTGGACCGCCCCCTTCTGGTTCGCCGCGAAGCTGCCCTTGCACTTCGCTCGTCCCACTCACCACCATCGGCCCGCGGGGCGGCAACGCGTGCCGCTCCAGCTCCCCGCGCCGCCCGAGCACGTGATGCAGCAAAGTGTCGATCAGCGGCGAGATGGTGGACATGGTTCACTCCTGAAAGCGCTGGTAGGCGATCCCCGCGCGCTTGGAGGCATCGGTATGTCGCATCAATCCACGCAGTTCTTCCCTGCGCAGTCGCAAGTGATTTCTGATTTCAGCGTCGTTGGCGATGATCTTCGCGACCAGCTCGCGGCGCTCGAGACGCACGGCGAACGCTTCCTCGGTCGCTGTGTCCGCCTCCATGACCGCTTCCAGCTGGATCAGGTACCCCACTCCCTCATCGACCAAAGCATCCCAGCATTGCTCTCTCGCCAGACTCAGCATCACATCGGTCCGGGCCAGAAGAGAACGGTATCGCTCATTGAGATCGAGACTCACGAGTTGGCGGCTATCGGGCGGCATCGCATCAGACGCCTGGAGCAATTGCACGCCAAGCTCCGCCTATATCACCGGCAAGCTGCTCGACGTGGCTAAGTAGATCGAGGTCGTTACTCGCGTTGACCTTGACCAAGCTATGCGACATGTAGGCGTAAAGTCGCTCCAGATCCTCCCCGATCGCTCCTTGCTCGATGTCTAAGGCCGCTCTCAGGCCTTCGTCGATGATGGCGATCGCCTTGGACAGCATTGCCCCTTTCATCGCGATGTCACCCTGCTCAATGGCCCAGCGAGCTTGATAGATGGCCTTGTCCAGGCCATCGAACAGCAAGACGATCAACTGGTGAGGGGACGCGCTCATTACTGCCGTTTCGAGCCCGACCCGGGCATAGGCCTGAGCACCCCTGCGAATTTGCATCATATTCACCTTGTAGGTACTTTCGATCAGCATAGCCGAGCGGGAAAACCGCTCATACGGCAAGCAACGCGTCCACAAGCCCGCTTCTCGATGATTGATCCCGCGGTTTGTCTGGAAAACAGCTACTTTCGAAAACGCAGAGCGAAAAGAACCTCAATAGAGGGCGAGCTCGTCGAACCGCCCCCAGGCACGGACCGAGAGCGGTCGACAACCCCTTTCGTCATAAGCACCCGAGGAGCGAAGACGGCCAACAGCTCCGTTCGTCATAAGCACCCAAGGGGCGAAGACGGCCAACAGCTCCGTTCGTCATAAGCACCCGAGGAGCGGGAACAGCCAACAGCTCCGTTCGTCATAAGCACCCGAGGAGCGGAAACAGCCAACAGCTCCGTTCGTGGTGAGCGCCCGAGGAACGAGGGCAGTCGAACCACGGCTCGCCACCGCATCGATCCCCTCTCGCACGCCCTCGACAGCCCACTGCGCCAATCATCAATTACTGGTATTGAGTGCATCGAACTGCTGGGTCAGCTGGCTCGAAAGGCTGGTCATCCTGGACATCAACTGGTCGAGCGCGACAAACTGCTTACGATAGCGCTCCATGGTGGCATCGATACGCGTCGACATAGTGTCGTACTGCTGCCCCAACCTATCGAGCTGAGCCTCGAGACCCGTGGTGGCGCTATTGATCAGCCCGCTACTGCCATCCAGCATGCTTTCGAGCGTACTCGAAAGCCGCCCGATCAGCCCCCCACCGTCACCGCTTCCCATCAGCGTCTCAGACACCGCATCGATGTCGGTCGAGAGCGCAGCGCTCAAGACGCTGTCATCGATCTCCAGGCTGCCATCGAGTTTGGTCGTGATTCCCAGGGTCTCCAACGAGCCGAGCTGAGCATCCGCACCCAGCGCCGAACGCAGCTGCCCCTGGATGGAGCGCAGCGCCGAATTGCCTACCAGCGCACCGCTATTGGAGGGGTCTTCCGGATTGGTCTTGCCCAGGGACGCAGCAAGCGACAGATAGTCGTTGTAGGCACCGACGAACTCTTCGACGGCGCTCTTGACCGCGGAAGTATCGCTGGCAATGGTGAAGACTTGAGGCTGCCCATCGGTCACCGATTTAAGGGTGATGTCCACCCCATCGACCACCCCTTGGATCTGGTTGCTGCCCTGAATGATCTGGATCCCATTCAAAGTGAACTCCGCGTCTTTCGCCGTTACCTCAGCGGCACGATTCTCAGCGGCGAACAGCTGGGTGAGATCCTCCGCGGCCGCATCAGCCGGCGTGAAGGCAACGGTGCCTATGGCATTCGCACTCCCGGTCTCCCGCGAAGTCAGCACCAGGCTGTAGCTCTCCTCCCCGCCGACACCGCTACGGCTGTTGACGATCGTCGCCGTCAGACCCAGGGGGTTACCATCCTCATCCCGCTGGGCATTGATCGCATCGCGGATCGACTCGAGCGTGGCGTCCTGGAGCTCGATCGACACCAGCTGGTCTCCGACACCCAGGGTGAGGCTGCCGCTACCGAGCGTTTCGGTCTTGCTGGCAACCGTAGCGGTAGCGATGGAGTGAGCTGACGCCAACTGGGAGACCTGCACTTCGTAACGTCCAGCCTGGGCATCCGTACTGGTCGATATATCGAAGGCCGAATGCTCGCCGCTGCTTGCCGTTGCACTGTAAAGAGAAGCATCGCTCAGCCCAGCCGCCGCCTCCTGAAGCCTTTCCAGCGAGGTGGCCAGGGTACCGAAGGCCGATATCTTCGTCTGCGTACTGCTTTGCCGAGTGGCGATAGGGGTGAGCTTGCTCTCTTCCGCAGAGCGCAGCTGATCCAGCAAGCTAGTGAGGTCAAGCCCCGAACCCACGCCCAGAGAGGTTATCGTCGATGCCATGTCGATGTCCCAAGCAAGTCATTGGTGGAATTTTCATTCCCATGACATCGCTATCGGCATGGTGCGATAAAGGTTTAACCTTTTATCATCGATGAATTGGCATCAGAAGATACGGATCAAGCGGAGGCGGGAGCACTATCGGCTGACGAGACCAGAGCGAGCAACGGCGGCCACTGATGCAGCCGCCGAGGTTCGCTACCGGGTGGGTAGCGATGTATTTTGGGGGCGGGATTGGGTCTCTTGCGTTTCGGTCACTTCCCCATTCTCAGCCAGCTGAGCGGCAAGCAGGTCGTACTCGGCATCGCTGTCCACCAGCTTGACGCCGGACAAAGGCAGGCGACAGGCCAGGGCGGTACGAGCGACATCGGCGCGATGCTCCTCGGCAGCCACGGCCAGCAAGCGCTTGCGACTAGGCGAAAAGAGACTCAGCACCGCCCACAGCACCACCGCGCCAAGTAGCCAGTAGAGCAGGTCGAAAGGCAAGCGGGAAGCATAGTCTCCACCGGAAGCGATCAGGGTTGCCACCAACCCCGAACCCGAAGCGAGCAAGCACCATGTCCAGTTGGGGATGCCCAACCAACGATTGGCGCGCACCAACGCTCGCCGGTAGTAACGCAAAGAAAAAGCGATGGGGACCGGCCGGGACATCTGAAATCCTTGTTGCATGAAGCGCCAGATACTCGTTGAAGCAGCAAAGTGAAAGCGACCTCGACCGCGCGGGCCACATTTCACTCACGCTTGTTACTCATACGATAGCCATTTTACCCACTTTCACAACAAGACTTGAACCAAATCCTTCAAATCCCAAAAAAATATCACAAAAACAAACAGTTACATAGATATCGAATCGATCCCCCGCCGACCCAGCGACCACAGAACCTCGACCTCATCCCTCCCCCGCCCCTGAACTGGCTGGCCTTTCGCCTCTGATCAGCGCAAAAAGGCCCCCCATTCAGGAAGACCACCAACGCTCATTGCCAAGCCTCATTTCAGAAAATCCACGAATGAACGACGTTCGGATCGCCCAGACAAAGCGAAAGAGCGCAGGGCTGAGGTTACAAGAAGTGCCTGGATACCTGGAGAATTTTTCAATGTGGCAGGTAATTGTCGAGCCACCCATTTCTCTTCACTTCGATCTCTTTTCCCAGAGGTTTCTTTCATAGCGGTCTCTGCTGGGGTCTTTTCTTTACATTAATGCAGACTGGCTCAACAGCCTTTCTCCTTCGAACCCTATCCATGGACCTGCACGAATCCGGGTACTTCAACCATCAACGAGTTGACGTACCCCTGCGGCCCGGCACCGCCAGCGCAGGCCAAAGCGGCGAACATCGAATCCGACGATTAACCAAAAAAATCTTTGGCAATAAGCATTTAGCCAAAAAATCAACACCCTGCACCTGCAGGGAGATGGAGTCCGTTTTGGAGGCGACCCACTTTTTTGGGCCAAAATATCACCTCCTGTTTCAAAAACATCTCACAACGTATCATTTCCATATCTTTACGTGCCATGCTCGATCGCTTTTAGTTACATTTTAATCCTTATGTAAAACACGGAAAACATGTTTAATGACAGTGAAAGATTTACCACACTAATCTCGTCACTGCCGAGATCACAATCCTCTATCTTTCAGCAAAGTGGGCGGTGACTGACATTTTCTTCATCCAGCGTGACGCTCTACAGCAAGACATCAGTAGTGTATTTAACCCAACACACGGGGTGGTCGATACCGGGTTACCGGATAAGACGGCACGCACGCCATCCTGACGGAGTAACGATGGCACATTCGGACAACAGAATGACGCAGAACAATACGAAAACCCTGAAGGATAGAAGTCAACGCTATTCACTGCCGGTACAGCGTTTCGAGAAGCTGCAAACCATTCTCAGATGTTCGGCGCTATCGCCTCGGCTGCATGATGATATGCCTCAGGAGGCGCTCGAGTGGTCGGCTTATGCGCATCATTTCGGCAAGCTGATCACCGGGATGATCGCACTCAGCCCGATGCGGCTGAACCGCAGCCTGGAGCAGCGATTCAGTGCGCCCGATCACGCGCTCATCCTCATCGTCGTCTCCGGCATGATGGTGTGCCGCTGCTATGGCAACACCACCAGTCTGTTACCCGGCGATATACTCATCCAAGATCTCTCTCAGCCCATCGATCTAGATATCATATTACCTCCCGATAGAGAGCAAGCCGAGTTTCAGTTCATTTTCATTCCTCGGTCATCATTGGACTTCAATATAGACATCGGCAGCCTCCATGGCCACTCGCTGACAGCGGCGAGTCCGCTCAATCGGCTTCTGCGGCAAAACTTCTCCAGTATGCTGGAGCTGTTCGACGCCATGAATGATGAAGAAATAATGACGATCGGTAAAAGCGGCCTATCCGTTCTTCTCAATATCTTGGGCCTGGTAAGTGGGAAAGAAGTGCTCAACCTGATAGAGAAGGGCTCGACACTGGAGAAGATATGCCTCTACATCGAAGCAAATCTCGCCACCCCGATCAGCATCGATGAGCTGTGCCGCAAGTTTGCCCTCTCCCGCACCAGCCTCTACCGCCTCTTCGAGCCACTAGGCGGTGTTGCGACCCATATTCGAAACCGCCGCCTGGCGATGGCCGCGCGTATGTTCAGAATGCCCTCCATGGCGCATTTGACCATTGCCGCGATAGCCCGGCGATGCGGGCTGGAAGTGCATGTACTGCGCCACCATTTCACCACCCTATATGGCACCTCACTGCGCGGGCTGCGCAAGAAGATGCTCGACGGCACCGCCTCCGGCGGCAATGACCAGAGCGAGTTGATGAACTGGATGAGCAGACTGTGAACCTTTCCGATCCAACCCTGCCGGTGTCCGATTGGCCCACAGGGCGCGGCGGATAGGCGCGTTACCCCAGGCAAGACGCGCGCGCCTTGCCTTGTCCCCGCTCGACAAAAAAGCCACTCTTTAGCGGGAGGTACTTTCATAGCAATACTTCTTGACCCAGCCATATATTTTAGGATGACGATCCTTGATATGGTATCTGACTATCTTCTTGGCTGCTTGGGTATCCTTCGTCTTGAATACCTCCCAGAATGATACATACTCACAGCGATTGAATTTGTCCTCGTAGTGAAGCGTTTCGAGATGTTCTTCGCTGAGTACATGGCGATGCTTTTCCACGAATTTCAAATACCCCTGATGCGCTTTGCTGGAGGTACTCATTCTTTGCTCAGGATCTTCCAGTCCCACATAATAATCGATGTGAGGCGTCTTGTAGCCTTCGCCATGTTTCTGTATCACTCTGAACCAAGTATCGTAATCCTGCCATGCCGGCATGACAGGATCGAACATTCCTGACTTGATCAGAATGTCCTTTGCGATGAAGGCTTGATTGCCCACCTCGTTGCGCTTCTTCATCTGCTCGAAGCTGATGACACCTTCATGCTTTATTTTATTTTTTATCTTGCCAAAATAATCTCCACTGACATTATGGCTACAAAGCAAAGCGTATCGCCCCAGTGCATCACTGGTCAGGAAATTTTCCAAGCGCTGTTCATCGAACCAATCATCATCATCCAAGCCAGTGATATAGTCACCGCTGGCTTGCTCGATCATCCTATTTCGGGACACACATGCCCCGGAATTCTTTTCATTGCGCAAGTATATGAAATGATCGAACTCATTCTTGAATCGTTCCAATACCTCGTCATAAGAAACCGTAGAAGCATCGTCACATACAAGAACTTCAAAGCGCCGATAAGTCTGGCGCAGCAGCGATGCCAGCGCCCGCGCGAGTCTATCGGGTCGATTGAAGGTGGGGATATAGATAGAGACATGTTTGTTCATCCTGTTCTCCAAGCGTCATTTTCAGAAAACAAGCCAAGCGCATATGTGCGATGAACTAAATCACGAAACGAGTCGCATGGCACTGCCCCGGACGCCATCAGCATGCGACGGTCGCGAGAGATTGTCCCGAATAGGGGCTTACATATTAATCAGTGAAGCCTAAAGAAGGTCAGGCTCATTGTCGATAAGTTAAGACCATATGGAACGAACAGATTTTCGTTCCCAAAAAACGAATTTAAAAATAAGGTATATATTAGCGTTCAAAATGTCTCTTTCATGGCCGATGTACCACTCGGCCCACCAAATACTTAATTTTAATTTAATTCATCCCCGCATTGACACGACCGCCTGCCCCAATTCATCCCAGGCGCACGCGCATTCGAACTCTGCGATTCGCTCTCCCTCCACCGGATCGCCACGGTAGTGCTGGTTTTGGCTCGAACATACCGCAGCGGTTCGCGCGCGTATCGATGACCCCCTCCAATGACACATAGCAACGCTGAATGAAGACGACAGGCCAGACAGTACTGCCATAAACGACGACGCCTCGTCCACGCAGAGCATGGACGAGGCGTCATAGGGTATGGAAATGTGCAGCAGATGCGGGGAAAACCGGCTCTCCTTCAAAGCACGCAATAGCTCGCAGCGATGTCGGCCAAGCCCCGGGATAAGAGACCCAAACATACCCACCGCTCATGCGCGGGTGGCGCATAGAGACGTCATCGGACTCAGATCCCGATATTCGCCCCAGGCACGATATCATGCAAAGCGGTGCGAAATAGTACCTGGACGCGCGCCAACGCTTGCGCATTCTTGCCCTCGAAGCGCAACACCAGCATCGGTGTGGTATTGGAGGCCCGACATAGCCCCCAGCCATCTGGATAGTCGACGCGAATCCCATCGATCGTGGTCTTGGTCGCCTCGGCACCGAAATCGACTTCTCGCGCCAAGCGTTCGACGATGGCGAACTTGTTCTCGTCGGTCACCTCGACGTTGATCTCCGCGGTGCCGAGATCCTGTGGGTAGCGCGCAAAGAAGGCATCGGCATCCTGCCGCTGGCCGCTGAGGATCTCGAGCAGCCGTGCGGCGCAGTAAAGACCATCGTCGAAGCCGTACCAACGTTCCTTGAAGAAGATATGCCCGCTCATCTCACCGGCAAGCACCGCCCCGGTCTGCTTCATTCTCGCCTTGATCAACGAGTGGCCGGTCGGCGACATCTCGGGTATCCCTCCCGCCCGCTCGATCAGTGCAGGCAGGTTGCCGGTGCATTTGACGTCGAAGATGATCCGCGCGCCGGGCTCACGCTCGAGCAGGTCTTCGGAGAAGGCCATCATCAGGCGATCGGGAAAGATCACCTCCCCCCTTGGCGTCACCACGCCGAGGCGATCACCATCGCCATCGAAGGCCAGGCCGATGTCGGCGCCGGTCTCACGCACCTTGATGATCAGATCTCGCAGGTTCTCGAGCTTGCCAGGGTCGGGATGGTGATTGGGGAAGCGCCCGTCGATATCATCGAACAACGGGATGGTCTCCATGCCAAGACGCGCCACCAACTGCGGGCCAAGCTCCCCGGTCACGCCATTGCCACAATCGACCACCACCCTGAGCGGACGCCCAATCTCGATACCGGAGAGGATGCGTTCGAGATAGGCCGGACGGACATCGTGCTGGCGGAGCTGGCCATCGCCGGTGGTGAAATCCTCCGCCTCGATACGCCGATGCAGATCGGTGATCGCCTGGTTGGCCAGGGTCTCACCAGCGAGCACGATCTTGAAACCGTTGTAATCGGCAGGGTTGTGGCTACCAGTCACCGCCACGCCTGAACGGGTACCCTCAAGCGTAGCGGCGGCGAAATACACCACTGGTGTCGGTACCCTGCCGACATCGATCGCCTCGACGCCCGCCGCGCGGATGCCCTCGATCAAGGCGCCAGCCAGCTCAGGCCCGGAGAGCCGACCGTCACGCCCCACCACGATCGACTGCTCACCACGCCGTCGAGCCTCACTGCCGATGGCCTGCCCGAGCAGGCGAACACCGTAGGTGGAGATATCTCGTCCTACGACACCGCGGATATCGTAGGCGCGAAAGGCGGAAAGCGGGATGGTGGTTCGGGTCATCAATGAAGATCCTGATACATGGAAAAACGTACGTGTCTCAAACTACGGGCTGCAACGAATCGGCGCGACCGACTGCATAGTAAAGCAGCCCCGCCGCTTTGACTGCCGCCGGATCGTAGAGATTGCGACCGTCGACCAAGACAGGCGAGCTGAGCTGCTGCTTGAGCTGGGCAAAATCTATGGCACGGAAGGCTTTCCATTCGGTGCAGATCACCAGGGCATCGGCGCCTTCCAGCGCCTCATCCCGGCTCGCGACCAATTGAAGATCATCTCGCTCGCCATAGATACGTCGGCACTCCTCCATCGCCTCCGGGTCGAAGCCCTGGATTCGCCCTCCTGCCGCCCATACTGCTTCCATCAACGCACGGCTAGGGGCATCGCGCATATCGTCGGTATTGGGCTTGAACGCAAGGCCCCAAAGCGCGATCACCTTGCCGGCGAGATCGCCATCAAAGGCCTGAGAGAGCTTGATGAACAAAGTCTGCTTTTGGCGCTGATTGACAGCTTCCACCGCAAGCAGCAATTCGGCATCGTAGCCGATCTGACTAGCAGTACGTGCCAACGCCTGGACATCTTTAGGGAAGCAGGAACCACCATAGCCACAACCAGGATAGATGAACGAATAACCGATTCGGGGATCGCTGCCGATACCGTGGCGTACGTGCTCAATATCGGCCCCTAGCCGTTCGGCAAGATTAGCGATCTCGTTCATGAAACTAATTTTGGTTGCGAGCATCGCGTTAGCCGCGTACTTGGTCAGCTCGGCGCTACGCACATCCATGAACATCAGCTTTTCATGGTGGCGGTTATAGGGGGCGTAGCACTCGCGCATCAGGCCCTTGACCGTCTCGGAAGCAGTGCCAACGACTATACGTGCGCCCCCCGTAAAATCGGCGATCGCCGCTCCTTCCTTAAGAAACTCAGGATTAGAGCATACGTCGAAGGGCAAGAAACTGCCGCGCGCCTCCAGCGTGGTGCGGATTCTCTCAGATACCTTGTCCGCAGTACCCACTGGTACCGTAGACTTATCTATCACTACCTTATAGTCACTCATATACTGGCCAATCGTCTCGGCCACCGCCAATACGTACTTGAGATCAGCGCTGCCATCCTCATCAGGTGGCGTACCCACCGCAATGAACTGCAGCGTACCGTGACCCACTGCCTGCTGTGCATCGGTAGTGAAATGCAATCGCCCTTCCGCCACGTTACTGGTCACCAGTTCCTCAAGGCCAGGCTCATAGATTGGGATTTCCCCCTGTTCCAGGCGCTGAATCTTGCCGGCGTCAACGTCCATACACATTACGTCGTGACCGACATCGGCCAGACAAGCGCCAGTAACCAAGCCCACGTAGCCAGTACCAAAAATGGTGATTTTCATGAAAACTTTTCCTCTATAATAAGGCAATTAGTCGATTAAAATCATTATTCATTAGTTTAGGTCTTTTCTTAACTTGTCTTCTATTTGTCGAATAGCGCACCAGATCACAGAAATTAGCAAAAAGTATGCTGCCAGCATTTGGGGCTCTCTCATTACCGTATAACTTAATCCAAACAAAAAATACATTATAGGTATTAATCCCCCACTTAACGCTAGCCAGCGCAACTCTTCATGAGTAGATCTGAAATACTTAGCAAAAAATAAATAGAAAGGGACGAAATACATTATCAATGCAAATAAAACACCAATTAATCCTCTTCGTGCAGCCACATCAAAAATATCATTATGCAAATGTAAAAAAACTAAAGAACCTTCTCTAATCACACCTCGGTTCAGTACTCCAGATTCAACCAATTGATCACGCATAAAAGTAAGCTGGGACTCACCTGCTCCAAACCAAATATGTTGAGAAAAAATAATCCAAGCACCTCGCCACATTTCAAAACGCAAGCCAAGCGATGTAAAGACACGACCTTCACGATAATCCATCAAATCAGATTTGATCATCATGAATCTATCTTCGATATGAGAAAATGTTATCAATAAATATCCAAATGCAAAAAATAATGCTATAAATATAAGGCTCCGCGCATCCAATTTAAATTTAAAACATCCATCGTATTTAAATTTTTTAATTAGCGCAAATAATACAAAAAATAAACACCCCCAACTTCCTCTGCTTCCCGTAAAAATTGAAGTCAATATACCGCCTAAAATAAAAATAAATAACAACAATGCCATGTTTTTCGAAACATTTCTACTAGAAGCCAATAGAACAAAAAAGGCCAACACAGAGTAAAGCATTGACAAATTCCCAAAAACAATGGGAGAAACACCATTTGTTACTCTATATGCACCTTGAATAAATTTTTCATAAAATGCAATTACAGAAACGCCTACACAAGCAGCAAAAAAAGCAGATTTCATAAAAAAGATAGAAAATTTATTGTTCCTTAAATAGATCAACAACAATATACCAAACAATGGCCATAGTGGTGCCAAAAAAGCAACTTCAGAAAAATATGAATCACTTCTTATAATATCCCACACCCAATTAACTGAATATAGAAAAAAAGAAAGTGATAAAAACCAGTCACTGTAACTCATTCTTTCCATAAGAAAATTAGCTTTAAAGAAAAAAGTAATCGACAAAATTAAAAATAAGAACGACACCCAATAGCCATATTTTATCTGTATAGGTAATATTGTAATCCAAGAAAAAATAAAAATGCTATTAACCCAAAAGAGCAGTATCTGTGTCTTTTCCTGATTATGCATATGCCTCAGCCCAATTCAAAAATTGATAGGCATCAATAATAGTGTCCCTACCGCAGCAACAGCAAGCGAGGCAGTATAACTTTGAGGCCATAGTGACGATTGAAACGGCGATCGACCTGCTCAGGGTAACATCACACACAATGATCTCGAATGGCACGGCAACTGTGACGGCGTTCCTGAGACTGCCCAGCAATGCTGCCGCCACAAATTCCCATGGCAGTTGACCAACAAGCGTAATCAAGTATTTCTTTATGCTTGATTGCATGTGACAAGGGATATTTAAAAATAAATCAAAACAAGCGTGCTTACAAAGCATTTATGCCTGAAACAGCACTTCTCTCACTAATATGCATTCTTACCTACAAAACCTTTAAATAAGGTTAAAAACACAATTTTAACATCTAATGCTAACGACCAATTTTCAATATACCACAGATCGAATTTTACACGCATCTGCATTTTATCAAGTGTATCTGTTTCACCGCGATAGCCACTGACCTGGGCCCATCCAGTAATTCCTGGTTTTACTTTATGGCGCTTCATATAGGATTCAACTAATGCCTTATAATGTTCATTATGCGCCAGTGCATGAGGTCTAGGCCCGACAATTGACATTCTTCCTTGTAAAACATTAAAAAATTGTGGTAACTCATCCAAAGAGGTTTTTCGCAAAAATGCCCCAATCGGAGTTATACGTGTATCATTCTTACTTGCCTGAGTAACTTTTCCAAAGTGCTCATTGTGTACGCGCATCGATCGAAATTTATATACTTTGAACTTTCGACCATTAATACCCGTACGATATTGTTTAAAAATCACAGGTCCTGGAGAAGTAACCTTGATTAAAAAAGCAATGAGAAGACAAATAGGAGAAATAAGTAGACAAATTAAAAATGCTAAAAAAATATCCTCGAGCCGTTTCGCGATCCTAGCTTTGCCCGACATCGGAGAGGCGCTTAGGTCAATAGAATAAAGGCCAACGACCTCACTCACTCGATGATTTAATAGAGGCAAATCGCTCAATTCGGGAAAGAACCGAATTTCAACCGTTTGATAACGCAAAGCATACATTAATTGTTTGATCGTATCGCCCATATTCAGCGGCATACAAATCCATACCTCATGAGCCTTACTAGAAGCAACACGGCGCTCGATTGAGCTTAGTTGTGCCTCCCTAGGCTCCTCACTAAGACGCTGCATACCAGCAATAGAGTAACCCGCGACCTGCTCTCTTCGCATATGTTGAATTGTAGAGCGAAGCGCAGCAGTGGGTCCAACTAAAAAAATTTTTCTTCTCCCGATTCCTCTACGACTATAATTACCAATGATCAATCGAGCAGTTACGCGCCCCATCACGCTCAAGGCAAAGGCAATCCAAAGTGTAGAAAATATCCAAAATCTAGAATAATTTTTCGACACATCAAAGAAAAAAATCAATGAGGAAACAACTGCCGTTAGAGCTAGCCATACCAAAAAAAGATTAAATATCAAATGGCCTAAGCGCTTACTTTGCCAACGATTATAGGCATCGCACTGCGTATTGAACAAAAGCATTAAGAGAATCATCACTACTAATGCCCAGCCAAATCGGTCTTCAAAGTCGGAGGCACCAAATCTCAAAATAAAAGTCCCAATTCCTGCAATAAGCATCGCGATGACATCATAAACCGGACCTAATATGAATAATGGTAAGGCAACTGTTGAATTTCTTCGCTTAATGGAACCCATAATATCCCATCCCCCAATCACCTTCATGAAATCAATGTAATTTGAATTAAATTATATTTTAACGCGAGCGAAAATAGTACTTCAGCGCGTCCAAAACATGAATCCTAAGCGCCTTAGAGGTAAACAAAGCTTTAACACCGCCTCCGCTAGCCCTAATTCCGTCTGATCGCGCCATTAAATCATTATAGAGAATAGTTTTATATCCCAGCATGGCTGCACGACGAGAAAAGTCAGCCTCGCTCATAAACAGGTAAAAATACTCATCAAGTCCATTTAATTTTCTCCACAGCTCACCACGAACGACCCAAAATGAGCTTTGGACCCAATCCACAACATGAAAACCACCATCATCATTTAGGTGTTCGGAATATTCATAGGATCGGATATCATCCCCCATCAAGTGCTGCCCTAGATTACCCATACGTCTAGCTATCTGCACCTTCAAATTGGGGAATCGACGCGCTACTTGTTCACGCTTACCCTCATCATCACATTGGGCTATGCCAACAATTCCTACAGACTCATCACTAGCAATCAGATCAACACATCGAGCTAAGGTATTGGGATCCTCCAATATCACATCAGGATTAAGCAATACTATATAGTCTGCCGAAGCATCAACCGATAAGTTAGTACCGCGAGTATATCCAAGATTAGAGTGCGATCGAAGTAGTGTCACATTTCTCAAAGCCGAGATTTTCTTACTCAAGACAAAGAAATTATCATTACTACAACTATTATCGATAACCGTTGCAATAAGTCTTCCATCAATACGCTGCGCCAGCAGTGCATCTAATGTTTTTTCTACCCTACGTCCCTTAAAATAATCGACAATCGATACATGTATTTTCATTTCATAATCCGCCTATATCTAACTGTCGATTGTTCAGACCAATAAAATATTGATGCACCATCAATAAAGCATGAATTATTTTCCATCCTGGCTTTTTATTTAATGATCATTTTATCTGAGATAGCCAAAATGACTTTTGATAACTCTTCTCTGTAATCGACATTAGAATCCGGAAGTAACTCTAACAGTTTCCTATTGTCTAACATGGAAAATGCAGGACGCCTTGCTGGAGTAGGATAATCTGCTGTACTTAATGCATTAATGATCGGTTTTTTATCTAAAAGGTTTAACCGAACTGCCTCATCAAATATCTCATTTGCAAAGTCAAACCAAGTACAATAAGGAGTATTGCTAAAATGATAAATTCCCCAAGGAACAGTTTCTTGCCGAGATATACGCTCAGCTATTTTCCAAAGAACGGCGGCTATACTAGCAGCAGAAGTGGGTGCACCTCGTTGATCAGCAACAACACCTAACTCGTTACGTTCAACACCCAGTTTCAACATGGTTTTTACAAAATTGTTTCCATGCTCACTAAATACCCAGCTAGTACGGAGAATAAAACTGCTAGAATTAGATTCTAATAAATATTGCTCACCGGCTAACTTACTTTCGCCATAAATACCGGTAGGTCCAACGGAATCTTCTTCACGATAAGGCCTGTCAAGAGTACCATTAAAAACATAATCAGTTGATATATGTAATACAGGTATTCCAAACACCGCAGCTGCTTTTCCTAAGTTAGCAGGACCATCCCGGTTAACCTCATAGGCACGATCAACATCACTTTCGGCTTTATCAACAGCAGTATATGCTGCTGCATTTACGATCAATTCGGGCTGAAACTCGGCGACAGCATTTGCTACAGCTGCTGGTTGGGTGATATCCAACTGGGAAGATCCAAGACCAATGACACTCCAACCAATAGGCACAGCCTTAATTAACTCTTTGCCCACTTGACCTTGAGCACCAGTAACTAGTACTTTCATCGCCCTTTCTCCTGATCAATCAATTCGCGCAATGATGGATTGAGCAAGTCTTTAGCTGAAAGCAAGGGATCCGCAATAGGCCATTCAATTCCTATCTCAGGATCATTCCAGATAAGCGCCCCCTCATCTTGTGGAAAATAATAATCAGTACATTTATATTGAAAATCTGCAATATCGCTAAGGACACAAAAGCCATGAGCGAAACCAGGCGGAACCCACAGCTGACGTTGATTTTCCTCGGTTAACTCCGCACCGACGTATTGGCCAAAAGTAGGTGAATTGGAATTTATATCAACAGCGACATCATAGACCGCCCCGCGACTTACGCGGACCAATTTTCCCTGAGGCCGAGTACGTTGAAAGTGCAATCCGCGCAGTACTCCTTTGCTTGATCGAGACTGGTTATCCTGCACAAACGGCAGCTCTATTCCTACTTCGCGATAACGTTCCAATTGAAAGCTTTCAACAAAAAAACCACGCGCATCACCAAAGACCGTAGGTTCGATGATCAAAACACCCGGCAGCTTGGTTTCAATTACTTTCATCATACGTTCTCCGATTTGCACAGCTGCAGGAGATACTGACCATAACCAGTCTTCTTGAGCTTATCGGCCTCTTCTTTCAGCTGCAAAGCAGAAAGCCATCCCTGACGGTAGGCGATTTCTTCTAGACAAGCGACCTTCAACCCCTGGCGAGCTTCAATAGTCTGAACAAAATGGCTAGCTTCCATCAGAGAATCATGGGTGCCCGTGTCAAGCCAAGCAAACCCCCGCCCCAGTAATCCTACATGTAGTTCGCCCAGTTCAAGATAGGCATTATTGACTGCTGTAATTTCGAGCTCACCACGCTCCGAAGGCCTAACTCCTTTAGCAATCTCAACCACACGGTTGTCGTAAAAATAAAGTCCAGTGACTGCATAGGATGATCGAGGTTTTTCGGGCTTCTCTTCAATTGAAATTGCCTTGCCATTATCGTCGAATTCGACTACGCCAAATCGCTCAGGATCCGCGACATGATAACCAAAGACGGTAGCCCCCGAGGAACGGTCAGCAGCTTCGCGCAGCATCAAACTGAAACTCTGACCATAAAAAATGTTGTCGCCGAGTATTAGACATACACTATCACTACCAATAAATTCAGCACCAATGATAAAAGCTTGAGCTAGACCATCGGGTGAAGGCTGCTCTGCATAATTAAGTTCGATGCCAAATGCAGATCCATCGCCCAACAACTTGCGGAAGTTAGGTAAATCCTCAGGAGTAGAGATAACTAGTACCTCGCGAATGCCAGCGAGCATCAGTACCGAGAGCGGATAATAAATCATCGGCTTGTCATAGATCGGGACAAGCTGTTTAGAGACGCCACGAGTAATCGGATGAAGTCGCGTGCCCGATCCACCAGCTAAAATGATACCTTTCATAGAGCCTCCTAATTATATAAAAACCTGTATGAATATATAATAATATACTATGCAGTAGTACCAAGTCGCCCCAATCTATACTCACCACTGAGTACACGTTGCCACCATTCATCATTATCTAGATACCATTGAACCGTCTTCCGTATTCCACTCTCAAATGTCTCCTGCGGAACCCATCCTAGCTCATTCTTTATTTTTGTGGCATCAATAGCGTAACGCATGTCATGACCAGGTCGATCTTTAACAAAAGTAATTAGATCACGATAATTTTTGACGTCGGTTGGTTTCTTCGGAGCAAGCTCTTCGAGCAAGGCACAAATAGTTTCTACTACTTCAATATTCTTCTTCTCATTGTGCCCGCCGATATTATAGGTTTGTCCTACATTTCCTTTCGTAACTACTTCTACAAGCGCCCTGGCATGATCTTCGACAAAAAGCCAATCACGGATTTGACCGCCATCACCATAAACAGGTAGAGGTTTTCCGTGGATGGCATTAAGTATTATATGAGGAATTAGTTTTTCTGGAAAATGATATGGTCCATAGTTATTTGAGCAATTAGTAACTATCGTCGGCAACCCATAGGTTCTATACCAAGCTCGAACAAGGTGGTCAGAGCTTGCTTTGGATGCAGAATAAGGAGAGCTAGGTGAATAAGGAGTCTGCTCAGTAAAGAGATCATTAGTTCCTTCTAGATCACCGTAAACTTCATCTGTCGAAATATGATGGAAACGAAATTTTTTTTTCTTTTCTTCAGTTAAATTATTCCAATAATGCCTGGCCGCTTCAAGTAAGGAGTATGTTCCTACGACGTTTGTTTGAATAAACTCACCAGGCCCGTCTATGGATCTGTCTACATGTGACTCTGCAGCTAAATGCATAATTGCATCGGGACAGTTCTTGTTTATAACGTCACACATTAATTCATAATCACAAATGTCTATCTTATAGAATATATATCTTTCATCGCCATTAAAATCTTTTAAAGAATCTATATTACCAGCATATGTCAAGGAGTCAATATTAATCACTTGATGATCGGTATTTTTTATTATATGTCGCACAACAGCAGATCCAATAAACCCAGCGCCGCCAGTAACTATGATTTTCATTAGAGATCCCTTAATCTATAGATATGAAATTACTTAAATAGAATATAACTATTTATAGTCAAATGTTTCGTCGCAATTTGCACATGAAAATTTAACTGTGCCGTCTTGATACACAGTTGGCTCTTTCACTCCATTAAACTCCGATCCCCTTGGATCTATATATTCCATTTTAATATTGTCATCTTTTGTATAATCAATCCTCTGCCCATTATTATTACTTGGAATGCCTGAAAAGGCTATCACTGAACCATTATCAAAAAACGCAGCATAAGAATACTGAGGTAGCCGAACATCTCCAAAACTGGGGATAGAGACTACTTTCTCTGAGATACCTCTGTTAACAACAATGTTGAACCCATTTCGGTAACGAATATGCGTATAATTTTGAGCTTCCATCGATTCATATTCATTACGCAACCACACCTGATCCAGAGGTAACCATTCATTTCCCGTATAGTGAAGAATACTATCCACACCTTGCCCAAGATAGTATGCTTGAATCACACCCGTCGTCATATACTCGGATAATACTTTTATTTTTTTTAACCATGGATAGAAATAAATATAACCAGCATTTCCATACAAAATGGTCGTCGATCTATAATCATCTGAATATGGAGAATAAACACTATTATATTTTATATTTCCTTCTCTAAGTTTATTCCCTTGATATGGGGGTGCAAAATAAAATCGATATCCTAACCCGACACCGTAAGCAACTGCCAAATTATGGAGTCGCATTAATTTATAGTCAGGAATCAAAAATCTGGAGTGTCCCGAAAAGAGCCCATAATCACCACCATCTACATATCCCAGCAAATATTCTGAATTTAAACTTTCAGATAACAATGGCCCGTTAATACCATGTTTAATGGTATTAGCCAGCTCAGTAAGGTTGTTCCTAACAGCCCCCACACCGATATAATTAAGGATGGTAGAATAATCTATATATGGAAATCCCCCGCCCCCCGAAGACAATTGATCGGAAAAGGTGGCATTTGTCATGAACCCATCTTTTATATTGCGCTCCTGTTGTTCCGCAATATTGCCAACTTGACTCAATGATGTATGCCATTTTTCATTGTTATATGCATCTATGGCGCGATTACTCTTCTGTATCTTTGGTAATGAATTATTCTTAAACACTAAATAATTAGTACGAAGACCAATCAATTCATTGTTATCTATTGCATCACTTACCCATTCTTTTAATGCAACTTTAGAGCCTAAATTTTCATTTACTTCTAAAACATTTGGCACATAGCTTAACGGCTGATGTGAATCAAACCCACCTTCTTGCCAATTCTGTATGATTGTAATATTGTTAATTGATTTTGGCAAAAACAATAATATCCAATCGTTTAATTTATGTCCTAACTCGAACTCCCCTCCCCAGAAATCTAGGTATACAGTATTTTTTAATTTTTCATAATACTGACTTCTTTCATTATCCAATACAGGAACCGCTTTCCATAAATCAGGAGAAAAATTTAAATACAGTGTTTCATTTATAGGTAAGTCTCGTTGTTCCGTAGGATTAAAAAAAATCGTTCCATCCCATCCACGAGATGACATTGTATCTGAGTATAATTGTGGGAAATTAATTTCATTAATATCGATGCTATCACTGGAATGATTTTTCCCATCATTATAAATATTAACTGAATCAGGATTTTTCGATACGACTGAAGAACCGTTTAAATCCCAATACGGGTATATCCATATTTTCATATCATTATTATAAAATAGATTATTTCTATTCCTGCCAGGATAACTCTCTATTTCACGCGTAGGTATAGTATAACCCAATAATGAAACATCATCTTCCACTTTATTAAATTGCATGCCATATAAATAAAAATTTTCTTTATTGGGAAAAGAAACGTTTATTGCTAACTTGCTTTCCGTTAACTTTATTTTCATTTCCCATTTTGTTATTTCTCCATTTATTGTCGTTACTAGCTCTGTGACAATATCTTGTGATTGTTGATTCTCTTCTAATACTTCCGTATTTGATTCGTCTATTATTATTTTCCTTAACCGTTCATTCCCGTTTATTTTAATCCACCATACTATTTCTTCAAACAAATCCATACTATTATTAGTTGAAATTTGAGATAGTCTATAACTAGGAAAATTAGTGGTTAATATATATGACTCATTTGCAGTGCTTACTTCTGCATAAGCATGAGTTATTGGCGACACTAAAAGTATTAAAAATAACATAATATTATAAAACATCTTCAAAACACCTTTATAAATAACAGTAATAATTGCTTCCGCTATATTATTCGTCTATGTCTCCTGTAAACTTTACACTATGCATCTCTGCTTGTCAGAATATTCAGTGGATGTGGCAACAAAAATGAAAAACCATGGCAATAAATACTGGGCCATTAAGTCAAATTATTAAAATAATTTAACTTGTCCTTATCAACACAAGAGACCAAGAGTACACTTCATAATTTTGAAATAGCCCGGCCCTCAGACCTGATATATGGAAAAATCATACCCAATGAATTTTAGTCTATTGCAGAACCGCTTACACTCGAGCCGGTTCCCCAGCCTCAGTGTATGGTCTAAGGGTGTAGGTGATTGTGGTATCAACCTATGTCTGCGGAGGACCCATAGCTTACCCACGCGCCACGACCACGCACGCCATCCGAAAAAAATACGGCGATCGAAGGCTTCGGTCGCGGCTTTGAGCCGCTGCTATGGCCTCAATCCCGAGACCGTTCGTAAATGGCGTGCACGGGACTCGGTCGAGGACGTGGCCATGGGACCCCAATGCCCTCGCTCACACTCCTTGGCACCGCTGGAGCAAAACGCGGCGCTCGAGTTTCGTCGACGAACCTTGCTCCCACTCGATGATTGTCTGTACGCCTTGCAGCGATTCAGCCCGCACATGACCCGGGCGACTCTACCAGTGTCATGGCATCAGCCGGCTGCCGAAAGACAGCCATGAACAGCCTACCCCCAAACGCTTCAAAGCCTATCCGATTGGTTATCTGCACATCGATTTCAGCGATATCCGCACCGGCGAAGGCAAGGCTTATCTGTTCATTGTAATTGTAATGACCCAGCACTTCTTGCACAGGTCAGGCCGCTAAAGCGTATGCCTCGGCGGGTGTCTTCATGCCCAGCGCCTGATGCGGCCGCCGGTAGTTGTAGAACTGGATCCAGTCGCTGATCACGCGCATCGCATGCTGTTGGCTTTCGAAGCGATGGCGGTGGGCGCATTGCTCTTTCAGCGTGCGGATGACGCGTTCAACCAAGCCGTTCTGCTGTGGACAGTGCGCGGGGTAATGAACTCCTGCCGCAGGCCATAGCTGCGCACCGGGCACGTGTAGTGACGGCTGGTGAAGACCAATCCGTTATTCGAGCGCAGCAGGAACGGTTCGGGGACGCGGCCGAGCGTACCGAAGCGCGTGATCAACGCCTGCTCCAGAGCCGCTGCCGCCGTCGTCGCACGGCCGGTTCGCGACAGGTGCCAGCCCAGCAGTTGCCGAGTGTGACAATCGATCACCAGCGCCAGGGTGAGCCAGCTATCGCGGCCGCCCCAGATCCGGCACAGATCGGTCGCCCAACGCTGGTTCGGTGCCGACGCCACCGATGGCAGTGCCTGGATGCGGGGACGCATGCCCACAGCGCGCTTGCGCACCTGCCAGCCCATCAACTGGAAGATCCGTTGCACCGTGTTCTTGTTCATACCCAGCAAGCCGGCGACCGTACGATAGCCGAATGAGGGCTCGGCCTCGATCAGCTGCTTGATCGGGTCGGCCAGCTCCGGCCGCACCGCCGGTGCAGCCTTCACCGGCCGGTAGTAAACCGTCCGACGCGGCACGTCGAACCAGCGGCACAACTGCGACATCGAGACCGCCACGCCGTCATTGCGCAGTCCCTGCTGGATCGTGACCATCAGGTCTCTTCCTTGCCCAGCAGGGACGCCAATTTTTTTCGGGCACGCAGCTCCAGCATCGCCTCGCCATACGCCTCCTGCAGATCCTTGAGCTGCCGCTCGTACTGCTCGCGCACGTCTTTTGGCTTGGCACGCAGCGCGTTCTCCATCCCGCGCTTGCCGTCATCGACCCAGCTCTTGATCTCTGATGGCGGCAAGTCGAACTGCGACTCGCCTCCGACACAGTGGTCTTGCCCTGGATGATCTCCAGCACCAGCGCCGACTTCCGGCGTGCTGTCCAACGCTTGATATCTTCTTCCATTACCGCGCTCATCGGTGTCTCCTCGAAAAGGTTACACTTGAGCAGGAAATCACTGGGGCATTACATCGTCGCCGTCGATCATACCTCGAAGTTCGAGCGCACCAAGCTGAATCGCCAAGCGGGCCGGGACGAGGCCGCTGCCTTTCTCGAATAAACGCTGGCCCAACTACCGTACCTCGTCCACACGGTACTGACCGATAACGGTGTGCAGTTCGCCAAGCGACCGGGGACCGAGACCTACAAACCCCATCGTTTCGATCTCATTTGTCACCGGCATCGCATCGAGCATCGGCTGATCCAGGCCTATCATCCATGGACCAACGGTCAGGTCGAGCGGATGAACCGGACGCTGAAGGAGGCTACGACGCAGGCCTTCCACTACGCCCGCCTGGACGAGCTGTCAGCACATCTGAAGGAGTATCTCTGGGCTTACAATAGCGCTCGTCCCTTGAGAGCATTGAAAGGCATGACCCCGGTTGGATTCATCCTCGATCAATGGCAACGTGATCCAATTCAGTTTCATCACAACCCTGAACATTACTTTCCGGGACCATACACCTATGTGAACAATATTAAATCCTTACATTTTGCGATCAAACACTTAGCCCTATTTTTCTAAGAATCTCACATAAGTCCATTTTAATGCTGAAACCGCAGAATATATTGAGACATTTTTTATATTAAGAAGAAATTCATTTCTGGCAGAAATTAATCTAAGTTTTTTAGGAACATCAACTCTATTTTTGTTCCATCCCCTTCCGTGATAAGCATTAAGTTCTGGAAATATTCGTAATCTATATTGCTTTTTCCGAAATCGAATTGATAAATCAATATCTTCTTTATATGCAAAGAAACGTTTATCAAAAATTCCATGCATGTCTTCCACATTAATCAATGCAGAGACTCGACATATCATTAAAGCACCACAAATTCCCGGAGGTTCTACTTCTTGTGAAATAGCTTTATTATTTATAGGCTTTCCTTGCCGTTTGTCATACCATTTTCCAGTCCAAGTTCTATAAATTCCGCAAGAATCAAACATCCCTGTTGGCTTATTTTCTTTAAAATCGTAGCCCAATAAATATCCAGAAAAAATACCAATATCACAATGACTATCTTTCTCAATTAATTTTAAGCTATTATTTAACCAGTCCTTTGGAAGGATAATATCTGGATTTAAAAAAACAACAAAATCATAGTTTTTCCATTCCATCACTTCTAAACCATAATTATTTCCTTCACAAAAACCTAAATTATTTTTAGGAGTCACTAATTTTATTGATTTATATTTTTCAACAACACATGCATCAACTTTGCCATCATTATCAACAATAATAATATTAATAATATTATCATTTTTTTCACATACATCTTCCACTTGCGGAAGCAGTGAATTTAAATTTTGATAAAGAAGTTTTTCACTATTGTAATTCACTATAACAAACAAAATTTTCATATTAGTTTTTCCTTATAACTACAGTTTTGCTAAATATGTAAAAAAACACAATCTGAAATATGATCGGAAGATATAACCAGAAGTTAATAAAAAAAGACATCATAAAACAGAAAAAGAAAACGCTACCTGAACATATCCAAAAATAACTACTTTCCTTCTTAATTTTGTTGAAAATAAAATAACCTATGAAATTCACTGTAATAGAAAATATAATCACCCACGCAATCCCCATATCCAAATAAAGCGAATAGATATAAGATGCAACATTAAAATTCAATACTTCCAGTACATTAATATACTCACCGTCTGGTCTTAAAAAGGACGGCACAAGTCTTGAAAATGAAGAAAAGTCGAAAAAAGGAGCACCTGGGGCTTGCAGCAAATTATCTAAATTCAGTATATTGAAATAACTATACGAATATAACCAAATTATACTTGCTGGCAAAAATTCAAAATCGCTCTTAATTCTAGCAATATCTCGAATATTTCCGGATCTCATTTCACCCACAATAGAAAACAACACTAATACAATACATGTTATAGTGATGATCTTGCCCCATCCTATTCTCTTCCTACAGATACAGTATACAAACAAACTTTCTATTAACAGAGACATTACATTTTGCCTTGTGACAAAAAGCAGGAATACGGCAATTATTAATATATATATATATATATATTTAGACTGCCCATTTTTAATGTAAAAATATATTGCAGTGACGCCAAGTGCATTTGAATATGCCAAGAAAAAACCATATAATCCTGGCAAACCGAAATTTTTATAATCACTTCCTCCGCCCGATAACATTGATAACAAAGGTATGTAACCGGAAATAGCAACATTGGCCAACGCCATTATCATAAAGATCATTACATATAAATTAAACCATCTAGTGAATGCATTTTCCTTTACCCCTATTTCGTAGCGCGGTGAAACTGCTGGAGAAAACACAATAAAATTAATAAATATGCATGAACCACAAATGATCACTGTTATTGGATTCACATCTCTAGAGAAATCAGATATATTTAATGTACTAAAAAACAAAACCAAAATCCAGCCGATTGAAAAGGCAAATGGCAAACTCAAGTAATTATTTCTATAAAAGCCAATTATGGATATTAACATGAACATGCATAGATAAATTGATAATACAGAAGCAGCCGCATTAAATGCATATGCCATCAAGAAAAAAATTATAGCTCCAACAAGAGCATAGACTCTTGAGATCGCAAAAAAATAGGTACTATTTTTATGATTTAACAAAGCACTATTTGAACTCATTCAGCACCCCACAATAATGTCTGTAAAAGGACTCGATATGTACAAATGTTTTTATAATTATTTTTAACATAAAAGCATGTTAGGTTTTGTACGAAATTCCGCACGTAGGCGACATTCTATGCAAGCCGAGCATACCTTGGCAACTAAGGGCCAGCTTGTCATAGCGCGTGCCGATTAGGCGTAGTTACCTGAGCCAGCCAAAGCACCTTTCGATGACATTGCGTCCACGATATTTCTTGTGCTGTACGATGACCAGCTTCATCCGGTGTCGGTCGCAATATCGGAGCAATTCATCGCTGTCGTAGCTCTTGTCTGCCATGAAATAGCGGCAGAGCTTTTGGCCGGTCCATGTTTACCGGCAGACAAATCGTTTCCATGGAGAGAATAACATGACAAGAGTCGGTGTCCTGGCCTGATGATAAAGTGAAGGCCAGTGACCATTCATGTCGGTCACAGACCAGGCAAATCTTATGGGGGCCAAGCCGCCCCGGTTTGCAGCCGCACATGGCTTCCCGGTTCGCCCCCCCCCCCTTTTTTACGCCTCTTGAGGCGGCTTTTCGCACGAACGGCCATGGAATCGATCATCCAGATACCCAAATCCAGCAGGCCATCCTCACGAAGCCTGAGCAGAAAGACGCGCCAGCAACGCCGCCGTTGCGCTACTGACACAAGTGCGCGTACACAGTGATTCCAGGGCCATAGCCGTTCGTTTTGGCAAGTCGTGCCATTTGACCCTCGCACAGGATCTACAAGGCCCCGTTCAATACCTGGCGGTCATCCCGTCTGGCTGCCCTTTTCCTTGGGGCGGAGAAACGATGTCCTTGGTCAATGACCAACGGCTCTCAGATAGTTCGTAACGTCCTGCCATATCTCATATATACTACTGTGGCATAAAAAATTAGCAGAAGCGATTTTGAGTACGAAAACTAGTAAACATGACTTTTATAATCGCGCACATGAAGGAACATCACCGCAGTTAAAATTATCCTTGTCAATGGCAATTATGACCCAACGCAATTCTATCACAGACCTGCCCTCGGATCATTCACAGCACACTGTGCGGAAAATCGTTGAACATCTTGCCTTCAGCCACCGAGGTCAACTCCAGAAGTTTAGACCAAAATATGCTGATCGAATATTCTACGTGGGATAACCAGTATCTATTGGTCTATTAAATAGATAATAGAATTATCTTTAAATGGTTAATGCTTAAAATAAAAATAAAGCTAAGAAGTTTATTTTAAGGAAATTATCAAGCTCTTATTAAGAGCTAAGAATATTCGACAATCTAGGAATTTATCTACGAATTAAACTTTTCGCCATTATTTTAGATAAATTAACAGAATGTTTTTTATAAGTATCTTTTATTGTCGCCAGTTTTATAAGATCCTTCACACCTCGATGGACCGCATAAGATGTGATAGCGCGATCTTCATTATCTAGTAAATCACTATTTTTTTCTATTAAAAATGAGTATGCACTACTATGTTTCCCAGATAACGAAACTCTATTTATTTGATTATCATCATGCATAATATATGTAGGTTCTTTAATTCTTAAAAAACTACCAAACCTACGAGACAATCTCAACCAAACATTCCAATCCTGATATTTTTTAAAAGAAGGATCAAACCCTCCTATTTTCTTAATTTTCCATAATTCTGTAAACACTTGATTAGTGGCTTGGTTAATTAAAATCAAGTCCTTATAATCGAATAACTTATCTTTTTTAGAGTTGTAAAAAATCGATTCCTTGTTTTCCCCCTTAATAATGAAATCAGAGCAAACGAAACTAAGATCAGTCCGATATGCTCTTATCAGACGCTCTATTCTATCTGGTAAAAACTCATCATCATCATCCAACCCTGTTACATAGCGCCCAGAAGCTACATTTATTGCCTTGTTTCGTGCTACACAAGCACCTTGAGGGAAATCATTTCTGATCAAAATGAATCTTTCATCTTTTTCATATAATTTTTCCAAGTTACTATATGTACCATCAGTACTACCATCATCACAAACGATCACCTCAATATTATGATATGTTTGAGACAGACATGAATTTACAGCTTTTACTACCAAATTTTTCCTATTATGTGTTGGCACATAAATTGATACTTTTTCCATACCTTGGCTTTCTCCGTGAGATAAACTTTATTTATTAAGAATCCTTTGCATTTCTTTAGTTATTAAACTCGTATTGGATTTACTCACTTTATCGTACTGTTCTATTATTGAATGCCTCTTTCCGAACAAAATATTTATTTTTTGCGCTATATTTTCATCATGAATATCAATAATTGTATGCGCTAAACCGTTGTCATTTAAAATGCCGATTATTTTTTTATTATCCCTCTTTATTATTAACGGGATAGGGAGTGTTTTATTTTTGCCCGCTAATAATAAAACATGTAATCTATTGCTAATAATGCAATATGCTTTTTTATAAACCAAATTTGCATCTTCTAATAATAATTTTTCATCGATGAATGAAATATTAATTCCTTTTTCGGCACATTTATCTTTTAAAGATTCGTAAATTTCGCAACATGCTTGACGATCATATAAAACCTGATACGTTAATATAATTTTTTGTCCTCTAAAAACATCAAAAGAAATTAATTCATTTAATTGTTTTTGAAATATACCAAGGTAATTACTATCGTGCTCAGTTCCGTTTACATTTGCCCTGAAACTTATTACTACTGCATTCTCTAAACTTTCAATATCAAAGCGAAATGGTTTTTTACTTTCATTCGGCTGATAAGTCCAAGCATAGTCTGGAGAATATCTTAAGTTTTTTATTCCTATATTTTCCGCTAGTTGCTGGGACTGCTTATCCCTGACTCCATATGCACAATATATATTTGATATTATTTTTTCAGAAATTGCATTACATGTGTCAAAAGGACCTATTGAAAACCCAGCTCGAATAATATTTATTCCAAACATTCTGTATATGAAAAACCTACTTGCTTTAACAATACTCCCAGCAGCCGATCTAAGCCCTTTACGGGTTATGTGTCCAGGAGGTAACACATAATAAACATTAGTGTACGGATTTTTATTCCCGCTTTTTTTTATATATTTTAACACTCCACCTTTATTACTCTCCTTTAACCTGACATCATTCTCATTCGATATTTGTTCTACAAACCAAGATGGCGTATATGTATCATTTATCACAATATCACCATATCTTCTATACATATCTAGTGCAGCTTTGTTTATTAATAAATCTCCAGTATTTTCAATCTGACCTGCGGGCTCAAATATAAACAGATTCTTCATTTATCACCTATTGAGATATTGCTCGTAGTTTAACAAATTTAATGATTTTATATGTCGTAACGAAATAATGCGATGTTAAAAATAAACTATACAGGCAAATCACAACATATAACTCTATCGCTATCAGGTGCGGTAATAAAAAAATCACTATTACGCCAAGAGCACGAACTGTATTAATCTTGAAAAAGAGTTTTTGTTGATCAAATACACTTAGTACGTTCATTATTGGATTAGCTATGAACTGCCCAACCAAAGTTAGCGCTAATATCCGCGCTATTTCCCCTGCATGCTCCCATTGGCTACCAAACACCACAGAAAATAGAATTGGTCCAAACATAACAAGGCATGCACAGGGAGCTGACACCAGCATAAGCGACTTTAATATGAGATTTTTACTTAATCTATAAATCTTTAATGGATTGTGCTTTCCAATTTTCGATACCTCTGCATAATAAACTTGTCCCAATGATTGAGCGACCAACATGACGGGCAGTGACACTACTGTCATTGCAAGAGATAACTGACCTGCGGTATTTAGTCCGTAGAAATAGCTCGACAACAATAATGGGGCCTGCATTGACAGTACTAGCATCACTTGTGCAGGCATTCTATAAATGGGAAAATCAATATATGCGAAAATTAATAACTTATATTTTTTCAAAGAAAAAGGTTTGGCGATTTTAAAACATGAAATTACACCTTTAATTAACAGTTGCACACCACCAATCTGATTGATTATCTGTCCAATCAAAAGTCCTATATTATACCAGGAGGTCATGCCAATCAGAATTTTACTTAGCGAACCTGAAAAATTTTGAGTGACGTTGGCCATTGCCAGTAGCCTGAAACTTTTCTCTCTGATTGCCCACATGCTCAGGCATTCAAAGAGAGCGACAGATAAAAACGATAGAACTAAAAGATACCAATAATTATAAAGTAATGGTGCATTTAACAAATTAAATATAATCTCCCCTTGCCAATACAGAATACCGCCGAAGAGGATGGACTGAAGCAGAGCTATTACTATGCTGATCACAAAAATATACATAGCCAGTTTTTTTGAATTCGGTAATGGTATCGCATAACAATATCTCAATGAGCTAATGGTACCCATCATTGCAGTGGCACTTACAAAAATAGCATATAATCCATAAGTTTCAGGGTCATATATCCTCGTAATTATGGGAATGCTCATTAATGCAATTACTTTACCAAGCGCGGCCCCGCCCATTAATGTTAGTGCATTCTTAAAAAATACTTTCTGCGAGTTCCCATTGTTTATCTTTCCCATAAAAATGCACCTTAACAAATGCAGTTCGCCTTAATGATATTAAACATATTTTTTATACATTACCTTGCATTCTTGTTTTGAAACGCACGATTTTAACTTATAACAATAAGAAAAATTATTATATATGCAATAACGTTTTTTGAAACGCCGATACGCCAGCATTGATCAGTACAGACCAGGCTAGTCATCACAGAGGCCGCGCATCCGCTCTGGATTCCGGCGACCGTATTGATGCGCGAAATCGAGGACCAGGGCTATCCCGGTGGCATCAGCCAGCTCAGGTGTTATCTGGCACCGTTCAAGCGCCAGCCAGAGGAGCCGTTGATTCGCTTTGAAACGCCCCCTGGCAAGCAGCTGCAGGTCGACTTCACTACGATTCGCCGCGGATGCACGCCTCTCAAGGCCTTCGTGGCCATGCTGGGCTACAGTCGCGCAACCTTCGTGCGCTTCTCCGAGCGTGAGGACAGCGATGCCTGGCTAACAGGACTTCGGGAAGCCTTCATCTACTTTGGCTGCGTAGCGGAAGAAGCGCTGTTCGACAATGCCGGCACGATCATCACCGAGCGAGACGCCTACGGCGAGGGTCGGCACCGCTGGCATCCAGCACTGGCCGCACT
>NZ_KK211228.1:0-79786 GCF_000621205.1 Halotalea alkalilenta DSM 17697
CAGGTGGTGATCCGGCCGATGATGTACCTGGCGCTCTCCTACGACCACCGGATGATCGACGGCAAGGACGCGGTCCAGTTCCTGGTCGCGGTCAAGGAGCTGCTCGAGGATCCGGCACGCTTTTTGCTCGAGGTTTGAGCGGCGAATCGAGATTCGCCCCCGTCCGCCTCGCGGCCGGGGGCGATATCCATCGATGGTTCGGCATCGAGCATGGCTGTGAAAGCGAGGGAGGGCGTGCTAGCTCAAAATCCCAGCGCCGACCTCGAGGGTCGAGAAGCTACGCAGCTTTTCCATATCGAGGATGCTGATCAAGCGCGGCGTCCTGCGCATGATGGCCTTGCTCGATTCGAGCAGATGGAACGCGCGACTCACCGATTCGGTGGTCAGGCCAAGGTATTCGGCGATCTGATGGCGAGCCAGCGGCAGGCTGAGCTCCTTGGGCGGTTCGACATCGTTCCCATAGATCGTGCACAGCCACAGGATGAACGTAGCCAGCCGCGGTGCGGCGTCCTTCTGCGAAATACAAATGATATGCCGCTGCGCTTCTCTTAAGTCCTGGCATAGCTTGGTCAGCAAGGCGGCACTCAACTGAGAGTCGCTGAGCGCCAATTCACTGAGTACCTGTATGGGGATCTGAAAAGCGATGACTGGCTGCACGGTCCTTGCGGTGGAAACGTAGAAGCCATTTTCCATCAGCCCGAGCAGGTCGCCAGGGAAGAGGAAAGAGGTGATGCGTCGAGTGCCTTGGGGAAGAAGATGATAAGTCTCGATCAAGCCTCGCGCGATGTTCCATACATACGAGGCTTCCTCTCCTTCCTCATACACCACAACGCCTTGATCGATCCTGATGAGTTTAGAATACTTCTTTATCTCCGCTTTCTGCCGTGGAGAAAGTAGTTCCTTACGCGCGCATAACAGTGTCTTGAAAACTGGCGCCGCGTAAATGGAAGGCATGAATTCATTCGCGTAGTCGAGACTGCTATTCATTTTTCTTGCGATCCTGCGGGCACGATGCCAGCCGATTGGCCCGGCTTCCTGTCGTCCATCCTTTGGCTGCAGGGGACAATCTTCGGCGGATACGAACGCCATCGGCGAATCTGTCAGGATGAGGGAAATGATGGATTCTTAGATGGAACGAGAGTCCGGTAGTCTATTCATTGATCACCTGAGTATCAATACCGACTTTTCGCAAGATGCATCGGCGGCGCGCATTTGAATTTTCTGCGCAAGAGAGAAAAATTGATCAAAATCAAAGAAGTGTGAGTTCTTCTAGGCTAGCCTTCCGCAGGCGGTCCTGGGAGTCGTCAGCGCTCGTGCGTAAAAGTTGGAGTTTTAGTAAAAAAACTACTTTCCAGACGGAATTCTTCCGTTTGAAGTTTCCGTTCTCCGGTTGGTTTTTTTCTTCGCCGAAGATGGGTGATGCCTGTCCGTGTGATGTTTTGCCACATCGCCGTATCCTCGATTCGGTGCTTCACTGCTAAGTAGATCTCAGGGTTTTCCAAGGTAAGAAAAAATACTGAATCCATGAGGGGGTGAAGCATGATCACCGCGCAAAGAGAGTATTCGTTCTCACATTGTGGATTGAAGTTCGCCTGTTTTCTGATCCTGGGTGTGCGTTCGTCGATATTGAAGGCCACCAGAATGTGTTCGAATCTCTCCTCTAATGTCGAAGCTATGTTAACGGACTTGGGCGTCTTGTTGTCGACTGATGGATGCCCAATGCTGGTCCCCATCAGGTCTGATTCTGGCTATCATCGATCTCCCCAGTGTTACCACTTTCGCTGAGCAGGGCGGTGAAGATCTGTGAATGCCATTCGCCGATGGTCTGACAGGCAACGGCGAAAGAAAGAAACCATTTTTTGAATGATGATGAGGAGAATTTTCGATGAAAGCACTTAGGTGGTATGCGGCCAAGGACATTCGTATCGAGGATTTGGATGAGCCCAAGGCGGAGGAAGGCCGTGTAAAAATAAAGGTGAAATGGTGTGGCATATGCGGTACCGATCTGCATGAGTATCTCGCCGGGCCGATCTTCATCCCCGTCGATGAACCTCATCCCATTACCGGTGAAAAGGCGCCGATCACGCTGGGTCATGAGTTCTGCGGCGAGATCGTCGAAGTGGGCGAGGGCGTCACCGGTCATGCGGTGGGCGATCGGGTCACGGTCGAACCGGTCCTTTTCGACCCCAACTCCAAGGCGAGCCGCCGAGGGCTGTACAACCTCTGCGACAAGTTGGGCTTCTACGGCTTGGCCGGGATGGGCGGCGGTTTTTCCGAATATGCTTCGGTGCCCGCTTCCATCGTCCATCGTCTGCCCGATTCGGTCAGCTACGAACAGGGAGCGCTCACCGAGCCGGCCTCGGTAGCGGTGCACGCGGTACGCGAAAGTCGCTTCGAAGTCGGAGACAAAGCGGCGGTATTCGGTGCGGGGCCCATCGGTCTTTTGGTGGTCGAAGCGCTCAAGGCTGCCGGCGCCCATGAGATCTACGTCGTCGAGCTTTCGGCGCAGCGTCGCGCAAGGGCTGCGGCGCTCGGTGCGCGAGTGATCGATCCCACCGAGGTCGATGCGGTGGCCGAGATTGTCGCAGCCACCGACGGCGGCGTCGATGTGGCCTACGAGGTGACAGGCGTTCCTGCGGTCCTGCAGCAGAGCATCGACTGCGTGCGCATCCAGGGTGAAACGATGATCGTCAGCGTATGGGAGAAGCCCGCACCGATCCAGCCCAACCAGATCCTGTTCAAGGAGCGTCATCTCACCGGCGTCCTCGGCTATCGCAATGTGTTCCCAGCTACCCTCGCTCTGATGGAGCAGGGGTACTTCAAGCCCGAGGATTTCGTGACCCGTAAGATCGCCCTGGAGAACGTGATCGAACAGGGGTTCACCGCGCTGATCGAAGAGAAGGATCAGGTGAAGATTCTGGTTTCGCCCGAGATGAGCTAGCGCTGAATGGGCTCCGCTTATTGGATATCCGCTTCGAGCGGATGTTCGAGAGGCGGCCTCGACCGGGTGGTCGAGACCGCCAAGCGGTGCGGCGGATCGGCTGCCCGGCCACGTCCCAACGGTCGGGCCGTTCGAAGCCTCGGTTCACGGCCAAGCCGGGGAAGGAAAAAACGCTTCCCAAGTAAGAGGGATGTGTGTACTATGCGCCACGCAATCACCTGGTGCCGGCTTGAAAGTACGCGACTTGAGTCGCTAAAGCCTTAGTAACCCAGATGTCGATTGTTACCGTTCAACGCGCCCGTAGCTCAGCTGGATAGAGTACTTGACTACGAATCAAGGGGTCAGAGGTTCGAATCCTCTCGGGCGCGCCATTTCAGTATGGTGAACTCCACCAGGCATTTCCGCATGGAACACTGAACTCCACCGATCCTGAGCTCGAGACGGATCCAGAGTTGGCAGTCGTTCCGGCTCGATCCCGCGATGCAAGCCCCCGCCATTTGCGACTTCTATAGCGATATGCCCGCTGCGGTATCTGTGCCGGGCAACGTCGATTCCTCCAGGCCGTCCTTGAGAATACATTCGACCTGGGTTATTGGCCGGTCGGTGCGCCATGCGTGAGGCCGTGCGCTAGGCGATCGGCAGGAGCTCCTGAGGCGCGGCTGCATCCATATCGGCGCGTAGCGCATCGATGAGCGTCTGGCGCTCGGTGATCCGGCGCAGCTGCGCGAAGCGCAGGGCCGACTCTTCATCGTGCTGGCGCATGATCGCCATCCACTGCTTGAGCAGCGACACTACGACCTTGCCGGCAAGCTGGGTTTCGAGGCGCTCGGCGAAACGTACCAGCGTGCTTGCGCGCATCGGCCAAGTGGTCGCCGGCAGGCGCGTGCCGCTGCAGTGCCAGTGCCGGATGCGCGCGGCGAGCCAGGGGTCTGCGAGCGCGCCGCGGCCGATCATCGCATCCTCGCAGCCGGAGAGGCTGCGCGCCTTCCAGTAATCCTCGAGCGTCCAGATGTCTCCGTTGACCACTACCGGTACGCGTGCCGCCTGGCGAATCCGGGCGACCCACTCCCAGTGCGCCGGCGGGCGATAGGCCTCGCGCTTGGTTCTTGCATGCACCGTCAGTCGATGGGCGCCGGCCTCTTCGGCCGCTCTGGCGCATTCGAGCGCCAGGCGTTTGTCGTCGAAACCCAGGCGCAGCTTGGCGCTCACCGGTATGCCGTCCCCCTCGAGCGCTCGCACCACGCCGGAAACCGCGGCGAAGACCTGGCGTGGATCGCGCAGCAGAGAAGCGCCGCCGCCGTGGCGATTGACCAATTTGGCCGGACAGCCGAAGTTCAAATCTATCGCCCGGGCACCGCATTGCACGGCTTGGCGCGCGTTCTCGCCCAGCGCGTAGGGGTCGGCGCCGAGCAGCTGCAGGTGGACCGGCACCCCGCTCGATGTGCGGGCCCCCTCGTTGAGTTCCGGGCAGATACGCGTGAAGACGCGCGGTGGCAGGCGCTGGTCGACGACACGGACGAACTCGGTGACGATCCAGTCGAATCCCCCGTGCGCGCTGAGAATCATCCGGGTAGTCGCATCGATCACGCCCTCCATCGGTGCGAGTCCGATGCGCGGGGTGGATCGTCGAGCGGGGGGGATGGTCGGCATGGGCAGGCGCTGGCAGTGAGGGTGGCGGGCATTATAGAAGGGGTAGCGGTGACTATGCATGTCTCGCCGAGATGGCTGCTAAACTGAAATCGAAAGGTCCACCATGGGGCCAGGCAAGGATGGATGCGTATGGAATTCAAGGATTACTACGCGACTCTCGGGGTACCCGAGGACGCCGATGCCAAGGCGATCAAATCTGCCTATCGTAAGCTCGCACGCAAGTACCACCCCGATGTCAGCCGTGAAGACGATGCCGAGGCCAAGTTCAAGGAGGTCGGCGAGGCCTATGAGGTACTGGGCGATGCCGAGAAGCGCGCCGAGTACGACCAGCTGAGGCGCTACGGCAACCGGGCCGGCGAGCAGTTCGAGCCGCCGCCTGGCTGGCACGGGGCCGGCGATGGAGGGTTCCAGGCTGGCGAGACCCATTTCGAGGGTGATTTTTCCGATTTCTTCGAGTCGCTGTTCGGTGGCCGTGGCCAGCGCCGGGGCGGTTCGCACGGCTTCGCCGGCGGCGGACACGGCTTCGAGCGGCGTGCTCGTCGTGGGCAGGATGTCGAGCTTGAGCTGCCGCTGTTTCTCGAAGAAGTGGTCAGCGGCCAGCCCAAGCAGGTGCGTTTCACCATCGCCCAGCACGATGCCCTGGGCCGCCGCGAGGAGACCGAGAAGAGTCTCAACGTGCGGATTCCCAAAGGGGTGGTCGACGGAGAGCGGATCAGGCTAAAGGGGCAGGGTGGGGCCGGCGTCGACGGTGCCGAGAGTGGTGATCTCTATTTGAAGGTGCGTTTCGCGCCCCATCCGCGTTTCGACGTCGACGGACTCGATTTGATCCTCACCGTGCCTCTCGCGCCATGGGAGGCGGCACTCGGTGCGCGGGTGGAGGTGCCGACTCTGACCGGGCGCCTGCAATTGACCATTCCTCCCAATAGCCAGACCGGCGCTCGCCTGCGAATCAAGGGCAAGGGGCTGCCGGGGAGGAGCGCCGACGGCGACCTTTATGCGCTGCTCAAGGTGGTGATGCCGCCTCGGCCCGCCGAGGGTGACGAGGCGCTGTGGCGTGGACTCGCCGAGCATCACGCCGGCTTCCATCCTCGTTCGCAATGGAGCTGAATCGTATGTCCGCGATTACCGTGAACACTTTCGACTTCGATGAGCTCTGCAGCCACGCCGGCGTGACCGGCGACATCGTGGTCACCATCGTCGAGCACGGCATCCTCGCCCCGAGCGGGCACGAGCCGCGCCAATGGCGCTTCGATGTCAACGCGGTGCTGGTGGTGAAGCGTGTCGTGCGTTTGCGCCGCGATCTCGACCTGGACTGGCAGGGCGCGGCGCTGGCGCTGGAGCTGTTCGACGAGAATCAGCGACTGCGAGCGGAAAACGCCTACCTGCGCCGTCGCCTCGAGCGATTCATCGACGTCTGACCCCGGCGGAGGGGCTGGCTCGGCCGGCCGCCGGTGTTGGTGTGTGTTGGTGTGGAATGTACTAGGCGGGAATGCGCTGCGGCGGTACGCGAAGCAGCAGGCTGAGAGCATCGAGATCGGTGGGCTCGCTGCTTGGCCAGTCGAGCTGCAGCAGTGCGCCATCGGCGCGGTACTCGACAGCCGCCACCAGCGCGCCCCGGGCCTCGCACCATTGGCGGGCGGCGTGCTCGTCGCCGAAGTCGACCAGCAGGCGCAGCGGCTCGCGGGTGACGAAGGTAGCGGTCGGCAGCGCCTCCAGCCCGAGCTGTACGGCGCGCGAGTATGCGCGGGCCAAACCGCCGGTACCAAGCTTGATACCGCCGAAGTAGCGAATCACCACGCATCCTATCTGGCCCAGACCACTGCCCTCGAGCACCTGGTACATCGGCCGGCCAGCGGTGCCGCCGGGCTCGCCGTCGTCGGAAAAACCGATCGCCACCTGTTCACCCGGTGGGCCGGCGACGAAGGCGAGGCAGTGATGGCGTGCATCAGGATGGGCGCGCCTCGCTTGCTGCAGCAGCCGCTGCGCCTCGTCGGGGGCGGCGCAGCGGCTGATCCAGGCGATGAAGCGGCTCTTATGTACTTCGAACTCGGCGCGGTGGGGCGCCTCGAGGGTGGCGCTCGGCACTTCGAATCGATCGGGCTTGGACATCAGGCCGCCTGTGCAGGGCGGCGGGCGACGCCCATCACCAGGCCGAGTACCTGGATATCGCCGTTCTTCAGGTAGATGGGCGGCATCGACTGGTTGGCTGGTTGAAGGCGCACGCCGTTCTTCTCGATGTAGAGCTTTTTCAGCGTGACTTCCTGGTTATTGATCAGCACTACCGCGGTTTCGCCATTCTCGGCGGATTCGAAGCGCTCGATGATGATGATGTCCCCATCGAAGATGTTGCAGTCGATCATCGAGTCGCCGCGCACGCGCAGCGCATAGGTATTGCGGCGTACCATGGACGAGGGCACCACCACCGACTCGTCCTCGCGGCAGGCCTCCATCGGCAGGCCGGCGGAGACGACGCCGAGCAGGGGGATCTCGACCATCGTCTCGGCGGGTACGGCTTCCCAGGCGTCGGCGTTCAGCGGCAGGTTGGGCAGGCGATGCAGATAGAGGGACTCGGCAGAGGGGCTCATCTCGTTCTCCTTGTGGCGACGCCGTGGAGCCGGCGCGCCTTGCGTCGCGATCAGAGAAGAGCGTCGACGGTGTCGCCCCGGGCCGGTCGTCGCGTCGCTGGAAAGTCGCCAGCGGGACGGTGGTGCCGATTGGTAACACTATCGCGCCTTCGCGAGGGGAGGAAGCCCCGCAGGACGACTTCCCCGTGGAAAGCAAAATACTGTATGTTCGAACAGGTTGTCGAGCGTCGAGTGAGCAGGTGGAGCGAAATCGTCGATCGGCGTATGATTGAAGCTTATTCAAAACTTAGGCGGCGCCCTGTGCGCCGGCCAGCGGAGCGCGCTATTTGACGGTCCACCTTTCCGCCCGAGGGCTCGGCTGCGAGCGTGACGACCGCTGGCTCTTCGCCGACCTGACGTTCTCGCTCGCGGCGGGCGAGCTGTGCCGGGTCGAGGGCCCCAACGGCAGCGGCAAGACTACGCTGCTCAGGATCCTCAGCGGCCAGCTCGGCGACTACAGCGGCGAGCTGCGCTGGTGCGGCGAGCGACTCGATCGCCATGCCAAGGCGCTGCGCGGCGAGCTGCTCTACCTGGGCCACCGCCCGGGCGTCAAGGGTGGGCTCAGCGCGCTCGAGAACCTGGCCTGGTATCAGGCGCTCGGCGAGTATCGCTGCGACGATGCCGAGGCCGCCCGCTGGCGCGCGCTCGAGCGGGTCGGCCTGGCCGGCTTCGAGGAGCTGCCGGTTGAGCGACTCTCGGCCGGGCAGCAGCGCCGCGTCGCGCTGGCGCGGCTGCACCTGGAGCGCCGCGCGCTGTGGATTCTCGATGAGCCGTTCACGGCGATCGATGCCGCGGGCGTGGCGCAGCTCGAAGGCTGGATCGCGGAGCATCGCGATGCCGGGGGCACGGTGCTGGTCACCTCCCATCACCCGCTCGCGCTCGACGGTGCCATGGCCCGGATATGCCTGGACGGGCGTGGAGGGCATCATGTCATCGCCGCTTGAATCGAGCCGGGTGAGCCTGCGCCGCGCTTTTGCCGCCGTGCTGAAGCGTGAACTGTCGCTGCGTTTTCGCCGCAGGCAGGACCTGGCCGGCCCGATGCTGTTCTTCGCCCTGACGGTGACGCTGTTTCCGCTCGGGCTCGGTCCCGACCCCGCCGTGCTCGGCGCGCTCGCGCCGGGGCTTTTGTGGGTGGCGGCGCTGTTGGCGGTGCTTTTGTCCCTCGACGGACTGTTCCGCGCCGATTACGACGACGGCACCTTGGAGCAGCTGCTGCTCTCCGCCCAGCCGGTCGCGCTGCTGGTGCTGGCCAAGGTGATCGCCCACTGGGCGGTGACCGGGCTCGTGCTCTCGCTGTTCGCCCCGCTGTTCGGTGCGATGCTGGCGCTGCCCGCGCAGCATTGGTGGGCGCTGGCGGCGACCCTGGCACTGGGGAGCGCGACGCTGAGCCTGATCGGCGCGATCGGCGCGGCGCTCACCGTCGGGCTGAAACGCGGCGGTGTGCTGCTGTCGCTGCTGGTGCTGCCGCTCTACACGCCGGTGCTGATCTTCGGCGCGGGCGCCGCGCAGCTGGCGCTCGAAGGCGTGGCGATCGGGCCGCAGCTGGCACTGCTGGGCGCGATGCTCGCCGCTGCCCTGGGGTTGGCGCCCTGGGCTACCGCCGCTGCGCTGCGCTTGAGCGTGGCTGGCTGAAAGCGTGTCGCGGCGTGTGCGAAGGCCGGTCGACGCAGGCCTGAATGAACCGTGAAAGAACCCATACAACCATACCGTGACCTGACTGCATGTGGAGATTCATACATAAATGGGGCTCGCCCAAGTGGTTCTACACCACGACTGGGCCTTGGCTGCCTTGGCTCTGGGCGGCGGCCGCGATCCTGATCCTCGCCGGCAGCGTCTGGGGGCTGGCGATCGCCCCGCCCGATCGTTTCCAGCATGATGCCGCGCGCATCCTCTACGTCCACGTGCCCTCGGCGATCCTCGCCCAGGCCTGTTTCGCCGCGATGGCGCTGGCCTCGGCGATCTTCCTGGTGTGGAAGATCAAGATCGCCGACATGGCGGCCGCGGCGATCGCGCCGTTCGGTGCCTCGATGACCTTCGCTGCGCTGTTCTCCGGTGCGGTCTGGGGCATTCCCACCTGGGGGACCTGGTGGGTGTGGGATGCACGGCTGACCTCGATGCTGATCCTGCTGTTCATCTACTTCGGCATCATCGCACTGCGCTCGGCTTTCGCCAGCCGCGACAGCGGGTCACGAGCGGCGGCGATCCTGACCCTGGTCGGGGTGATCAACCTGCCGGTGATCAAGTATTCGGTGGTGTGGTGGAACACGCTTCACCAGCCGGCGACCTTCTCGCTGACCAAGGCGCCGGCGATGCCTGCCTCGATGTGGCTGCCGCTGCTGGTGATGGTGCTGGGCTTTTTCCTCTTCTTCACTGCGCTGGTGATCGCGCGCGTGCGCACCGAGCTGCTGCGGCGCGAATCACGCTCCCGCTGGGTGCGTGCGCTGGTCGAAGGCGATGCAGGGGGCAAGCGGGAATGACGATCTACTTCACCGATTTCGCGGCGTTCCTGGGGATGAATGGCTATGCCGCCTACGTTTGGCCGGCCTGGGCGCTGGTGCTCGGGCTGCTGGCGACCCAGGCCTTCTCGGTGCGCGCCGAGCGCGCGCGGGCGCTCGGCGAGCTGCGCCGCAGGATGCGCCGCGAGCGGGCCCAGTCGATGCGCGGCGATGAGCCGCCGGCCCACGCTGTGTTCGGCGAGGAGAGGGTGGAGCGATGAATCCGAAACGCCGCCAGCGGCTCGCGGTGGTGGTCGGCCTGGTGGCCCTGGCCGCCATTGCGATCGGGCTGACCCTCTACGCCCTGCGCGCCAACATCGATTTGTTCTTCACCCCGCAGCAGATCGCCGCCGGCGAGGCGCCCGAGGGCCGCTCGCTGCGCGCCGGCGGGGTGGTACGCTTCGACAGTGTGAGGCGCGATCCAGAGCGGGTCGCGGTGAGCTTCGTGGTCACCGATTTCGTCGACGACGTAGAGGTTCGCTACCAGGGCATCCTGCCGGATCTGTTTCGCGAAGGGCAGGGCGTGGTGGTGGTCGGCACCCTCGATCGCCACGGTGTGATCGAGGCAAGTCAGGTGCTGGCCAAGCACGATGAGAACTACACCCCGCCCGAGGTGATCAAGGCGCTGGAGGCCGGCGGCAGGATGTCGGTCGAATACCGCCTGCAGCTCGACGCGGGCCTCGCGCCCCAGGCGATACAGAGTGCCGCGCAGCTCAGCGGCCTCGACACCAGCCTCGGCGATTGAATTCCTCGCCGGCGTCGCCGGCGGCCATGAATCAGCAACGGATCCGTCCATGTCAATCGAGTGGCTTCCCGAACTCGGCTTTTTCGCTCTGCTGCTAGCGCTGGCTGCAAGCGTGCTGCAGGCAGTGGTGCCACTGCTCGGTGCCTGGCGGCGCAATCCGCTATGGATGAGCTTCGCCCAGCCGATGGCCGCGGCGCAGTTCTGCTTCGTCGGCCTTGCCTATCTCGCGCTGACGTTGAGCTTCTACAACGACCTGTTCAGCGTCGCCTACGTGGCGCAGAACTCCAACTCGCTGCTGCCGTGGTACTACAAGCTCAGTGCGGTGTGGGGCGGGCATGAAGGCTCCGTGCTGCTGTGGTCGCTGCTGCTCTCGGCCTGGGGGCTTGCGGTAGCGGTGTTCTCCGGGCGGCTGCCGCGTGACCTGCTCGCCCGGGTGCTGGCGGTGATGGGGATGATCGCGGTGGGCTTTCTCGCCTTCGTGATCAAGACCTCCAACCCCTTCGCTCGATTGCTGCCGCTGCCGCCGGGTGACGGCGCCGATCTCAATCCGCTGCTCCAGGACCCGGGGCTGATCGTCCATCCACCGATGCTCTACATGGGCTACGTCGGTTTCTCGGTGGCCTTTTCATTCGCCATCGCCGCACTGCTCGGTGGCAGGCTCGATGCCGCCTGGACTCGCTGGGTCCGGCCCTGGAGCAATATCGCCTGGGCGTTTCTGAGCGTGGGGATCGCGCTCGGCAGCTGGTGGGCCTACTACGAGCTGGGCTGGGGCGGCTGGTGGTTCTGGGACCCGGTCGAGAACGCCTCGCTGATGCCCTGGCTCGCCGGCACCGCGCTGATCCACTCCCTCGCCGTCACCGAGAAGCGCGGTACGTTCAAGAGCTGGACCGTGCTGCTGGCGATCCTCACCTTTTCGCTGTCGCTGCTCGGCACCTTCCTGGTTCGCTCCGGGGTGCTCACCTCGGTGCATGCGTTCGCCAACGACCCTTCGAGAGGCACCTTCATCCTGGTGCTGCTCGGGATCACCGTCGGCGCCTCGCTGCTGCTCTTCGCTCTGCGGGCGCCGCGGGTCACCACTCGCGGGGCGTTCTCGTGGATTTCGCGCGACGCCATGCTCCTGGCCAACAACCTGCTGCTGCTGGTGATGATGCTCACCGTGCTGCTCGGTACGCTCTATCCGTTGGTGCTCGACGCGCTCGGCCTTGGCCAGATATCGGTGGGGCCGCCGTACTTCAACCTGGTGTTCGTGCCGCTTTCCGCCGTGCTTTCGGTCTTCATGGGGCTCGGCCCGATCAGCCAGTGGAAGTCGATGAAGGGCGCCGAGCTTCGCCGGCGTGCACGGCTGGGCGCGCTGGCTGCGCTGGTGATCGGCATTGCCGCTCCGCTGCTCTATCGCGGCGAGTGGAGCCTGGGCGTTTCGTTGGGCCTGGCGATGGCGCTGTGGATCGCGCTGCCGCTCGGGCGCGACCTTTTGATCCAGCTGCGGCGCGACGGCCCGCGCGGGCTCAAACGGCTGTCACGCAGCCACTACGGCATGGTGCTCGGTCACCTGGGGCTTGCGGTGTCGATCACCGGGGTGACCCTGGTCTCCCACTACGGCGTCGAGCTCAATGCGCGCATGGCGCCCGGCACCAGCGTGGAGGTGAGCGGCTATCGTTTCACCATGGTCTCGCTCGATGAGCGTCGGGGGAGCAACTTCATCGCCGACCGTGCGACCATCCGGGTCGAGCGCGACGGGAGGCTGGTGCGGCTGATGCATCCCGAGAAGCGGGTGTTCCTCGCCAGCCGCCAGGCGATGACCGAGACCGCGCTGGCCGCGGGGCCGCTTCGTGATCTCTACGTCGCACTGGGCGAGCCGCTCGACGGCGGCGCCTGGGCGGTGCGTATCCAGGTCAAGCCATTCGTACGCTGGCTATGGGCGGGGGCGCTGTCGATGGCGATTGGCGGGTTGCTCGCCGCCAGTGACAAGCGCTACCGGCTGCGCCGTAGGAATCGTATCGATGTCGTCGGCACTGCGCCGCTCGAGGAGGTCGGCCGATGAGATCGCGCCTGCTGCTGTTCATTCCACTGATCCTGTTCGTCGCCCTCGCGGTATTCCTCTGGCACGGCATCGGACGTGATCCCGCCGCACGCACTTCGGCGCTGCTGTCGACGCCGTTTCCCTCCTTCACGCTCGAGGATCTCGACGATCCGGCAGTGCTCCACGACCAGTCGCTGCTCGATGGGCAGGTGAGCCTGGTCAACGTCTGGGGCGAGTGGTGCCCGACCTGCAAGCAGGAGATGCCGCAGCTGCTCGACTTGGCCGAGCGTGGGGTGAGGATCATCGGGGTCGACTACAAGGATACCCGCGACAACGCTCACGCCTTCCTCGAGCAGTTCGGCGACCCCTTCACCTTCAACGTCTTCGACCCCGATGGCTCGCTGGGTTTCGATCTCGGCGTCTATGGCGCGCCTGAGTCGTTCATCGTCGATGCCAACGGCGTGATCCGCTACCATCACACCGGTTACATCACCCCGGCGGACGTCGACCGGGTGATCATGCCGACGATCGAGAGTCTTGGTCCATGAGCAGCTTCTCATTCGCCCGTTCGCTGCGCCGCGCGCTGCTCATCGCCTGCGCGCTCGGCGCGCTGGTCTTCTTTTCGCTCGCTTTGGCGGCGGGTGAGCCGCACCGCTTCGACGATCCCTCGCTCGCCGGTCGCTATCAGGCGCTCACCGAGGAGCTGCGCTGCCCGAAGTGCGAGAACCAGAACCTCGCCAGTTCCAACGCGCCGATCGCAGCCGACATGCGCGACCGGATCAGCGAATGGCTGAACCAGGGGCGCAGCGACGAGCAGATTCGCCAGGCGCTGGTCGATCGCTTCGGCGAGTACGTGCTCTACAAGCCGAGGATCGAAAGCCGCACCTGGCTGCTTTGGGGGCTGCCGGGGCTGGCCGTGCTGCTGGGGCTGGTGATTCTCGGGCTGTTGATCATCCGGGCGCGCCGTGAACGGGTCAGCGAGCTCGACGAGCGCGAGCGCGCCCGGCTCGCTGAGCTTTTGGAGAAGCATGCCCCCGAGGCGCTGGACGAAGACGATCGCCAGGAGCCGCGGTCATGACGCCGCTATGGATCGGCATCGCCGCTTTGCTGGCGCTGTTCGCCCTGTTCGTCTGCGCGCCGCTTCTTCTCGCCCCCAGACTGGCGGCGAGCCAGGGGCGGTTCGAACGCGAGGATGGTCTCGGCGCGGCCAACGTGCGGGTGTTCAGGAGCCGCCTGGCGGCGCTCGACGCGCTTCGCGGTGAAGGCGGCATCGATCAGGCGGATTACGTCAGTGCGCGTCTCGAGCTCGAGCGCAAGCTGCTCGAGGAGAGTGGCTCCGTCCAGCTAGCGGTGCTCGCCCCGACAGAGAAAGGTCGCTGGCTGGTGCTGGTCGGCTTGCTCGCGGCGGCTGGGGTGAGTCTCGCGGCCTATCATTTCGCGGGCAGCGCGGGGGATATCGCCCTCTACGCTGCTCGCCAGGAGGTCGCCGCCAGCGCTGACCCGTCCAGCGCGCACTACATCGCCCGCTTCGAGCAGGAGGCCGAGCGCCAGCCCGGCAATCCCAACGCCTGGGGGCTGCTCTACCCGCTCTACCGCGATGCCGGTCGTTTCGATGACGCCACCCGGGTGCTCGAGCGGGTGATCGAGCTCGAAGGCGAGACCCCGGCACTGCTCGCCGAGCTCGCCCAGGCCAAGTACTTTTCCGCCGGCAGGCTGATGACGCCGGAGGTCCAGGGGCTTGCCGAGCGGGTCGAACGGCTCGACCCGCGCCAGCCGACCCTGCATGGGATGCTGGGTTTCGATGCCTTCACCCGTGGCGAGTTCCAGCAGGCGATCGATCACTGGCGCCTGGCACTCGCCGGCCAGCAGGATCCTGCCAGCACCCGCGCCCTGCGCGAGGGCATCGAGATCGCTAATCAGCGACTCGCCGCCTCGCCCGCGGGCGGCACCGGTGATAGTCTGCCTTCCACGCGGCAGTAGCCAATCGCCGCTTCCCGCATGCGATGTGGCGCATTCGCGCCCTGGGATGGAGCTGACAGGCGCGAACATGCGACTCAAATCGATCAAACTGGTGGGTTTCAAATCCTTCGTCGATCCGGTCACGGTACCGTTCGAGAGCAACATGACCGCGATCGTCGGGCCCAACGGCTGCGGCAAATCCAACGTCATCGATGCGGTGCGCTGGGTGATGGGGGAGTCGTCGGCGAAGATGCTGCGCGGCGAGTCGATGGCGGACGTCATCTTCAACGGCTCCACCGGGCGCAAGCCGGTCGGCCAGGCATCGATCGAGCTCATCTTCGACAATGACCCGGACGATCCCGAGCGCAAGCTCGGCGGCGTCTATGCCCAGTATGCCGAGCTCTCGGTCAAGCGCCTGGTCACCCGCGACGGCCAGTCGCTCTACTACTTCAATGGCGAGAAGTGCCGTCGCCGCGACATCAGTGACCTATTCCTCGGTACCGGGCTCGGCCCGCGCTCCTATGCGATCATCGGCCAGGGCATGATCTCGCGGCTGGTCGAGGCGCGCCCCGACGAGCTGCGCGCCACGCTCGAGGAGGCGGCGGGGATCTCCAAGTACAAGGAGCGGCGTCGCGAGACCGAGAACCGCATGCGTCGCACCGAGGAGAACCTCGAACGGCTCAACGACCTGCGCGAGGAGCTCGACAAGCAGCTCGAACGGCTCAAGCGCCAGGCCGAGGCGGCCAAGCGCTATCAATCGCTCAAGCAGCAGGAGCACCGGCTCAAGGGAGAGCTGGCGCTGATCCGCTCCCGCGCGCTGCGCGCCCGCCAGCAGGATACCGAAGCCCAGGTCCGCGATATCGAGATCGAGCGCGAGCGCAACGTCTACGGCGTGCGCGAATGCGAGCGCCTGCTCGAGGAGGCGCGGCTCGAGTACGACGGGCTGACCGGCAAGCTCGATCAGCAACAGAGCCGTTTCTCCGAGACCAGCGCGGCGATCGCCCGCCTCGAGCAGTGGCTGGAGAACGCCCAGGCCCGTGAGCGCCAGCTGGCCAGCGACCTCGATGGCATCGCCCGCGAGCAGGCCGAGCTTGCGCGGCTCGAGGAGCAGGATCAGGGCCGCTTCGTCGAGGTCCAGGCGCGGCTCGAAGCGCTCGGGCCGGAACAAGAGCAGGCCGAGGAGCGCATGGCGCTGCTCGAAGCTCGGGTTCAGGAGGCTGAGTCCCGGCAGCAGGCTTGTCAGCGCGAGTGGGACGACTTTCTCGCCGAGGACGCCGAACGCGCCCGCGCCGCCGAGCGGGCCCAGAGCGAGCTGCGCGGATTCGAGCGTGAGTTCGAGGAGCTGGGTCGCCAGCTCGAGCGCCGCCAGGCCCAGCGCCGCGAGCTGCCCGAGCTCTCCGGGCTCGAAGAGGAGCGTGACATGCTCGAGGAGCGCATCGCCGCGCTCGATCTCGAGCTCGAATCGCTCGACGCCCAGCGCGAAGCGCTGCTCGAGTCGCGTGAGCGTGCCGGCGAATCGCTGCGCGATCGCACCGCCACGCGCGAGAGCATCATCGAACGCCAGCACCGGCTGCGCGGCGAACACGCCTCGCTCACCGCGCTGATAGACGCCGCCTTGGCGAGCGGTGACCAGGCGTTTACCGACTATCTCACCCGCCAAGGGCTCGACCAGGCCGCGCAGCTCGCAGAGACCCTGGTGGTCGAGCGTGGCTGGGAGAGCGCGGTGGCCTGGGTGCTCGCACCCTGGCTCGAAGCGAGGATGGTCGACCAGCTCGCGGCAGGGTTGGAAGCTCCGGCGAGCGGTGAGCTCGGCTTGATCGATGCCGCCGAGCGTGCAGCACCTGCCGGCAGCCTCGCGGCCAAGGTCTCTGGCGCGGGCGCGCTCGGCGAATGGCTGGCACGGATCGAGACCGCGACCGATGAAGCCCAGGCGCTTGCGCGCTGCGAGACGCTCGCCCCCGGCGCCAGCCTGCTCACCCCGGACGGGCTCTGGCTGGGGCGCGGCTGGCGCCGCCAGCTCGGCCAGGAGGCCCGTGAGGAGGGCGTGATCAATCAGCGGCGCAGGCGCGAAGAGGTCGAGCTCGAGCTTGCGGAACTCGACCAGCGGCTGGAGACGATCGACGGCGAGCTCGAGCGCTGCCGCGAGACGATCGGGCGCGCCGATGCGGAGCTCGAGAACCTGCGCGAGCAGGAGCGCTCCCAGGGGACCGAGCGTCAGCGGCTCAGCCTCGCGCATGCCAACCTGGTGGCCCGGCTCGAGCATCTAAGCGGACGGGTTGAGGAGCTCGACGAGGAGCTGGCCGGGCTCCTCGAGCGTCGCGAGGAGCGTGCGCTGCTGATCGAGGAGAGTCGCGAAGGCTCAAGCCTTGCGATCGAGGCGCTGGAGCAGGGCGCGCAGCGGCGCGAAGCGCTCGATCGCGGGCGCAGGGAGGCGGTCGAGTCGCTCGGCGCCGCGCGCAGCGAGCTCGGCCCCGCGCGTGAGCATGCCGGCCAGCTTGAAATCGAGCGCCAGCGCCTGACCACCGAGCTCGAGGGCATGCAGCGCTCGCGTGGCCGTGGCGATGGCCAGCGCGAACGTCTGGAGGAGCGTCGCGCGCAGCTCCTCGAGCAGCGCGAGGCGCTGCGAGAGCCCGAGGAGGAGCAGCGCGCGCTGCTCGATGAACTCCTCGACCGCCGCGGTGTCGAAGAACTCGCGCTTTCCGAGCTGCGCGAGCGCTCGCGCGAGCTCGGCGAGCGGATGCGTGATCTCGAGCTTCGCCGCCAAGGGCATGAGCGTGATCTCGACCAGCTGCGTGGCCGGCTCGAGGAGATGCGCATGCAGGTCCAGGAGCTTTCGCTCAAGGCTGCGACCCACGAAGCGCAGCTCGCCGAGCTCGAGCACGATGCCGAAGCGCTGGCCGCAGGGCTCGCCCCGGATGCCAGCGAGTCGCGTTGGCAGCAGGCGCTGGACGACACCGGGGAGCGGATCAAGCGGCTCGGCGCGATCAACCTGGCGGCGATCGAGGAGTTCGATCAGCAGTCGGAGCGGCGCGACTATCTCGAGGGACAGCACCAGGAGCTGTCGGAGGCGCTCGACACGCTCGCGCGTGCGATCCGCAAGATCGACCAGGAAACCCGTGCCCGTTTCAAGGCCACTTTCGAGCAGGTCAATACGGGCCTCGGAGAGCTCTTTCCCAAGGTCTTCGGCGGCGGCGCGGCTTGGCTTACGCTGACCGGTGACGATCTGCTCGAGACTGGCGTTGCGATCATGGCGCGCCCGCCGGGCAAGAAGAACAGCACCATCCACCTGCTTTCCGGGGGCGAGAAGACGATGACGGCGTTGTCACTGGTGTTCGCGATATTCCGCCTCAATCCCGCACCCTTTTGCATGCTCGACGAAGTCGATGCACCGCTCGACGATGCCAACGTCGGGCGCTATGCACGGCTGGTCAAGGACATGTCCTCCACCGTCCAGTTCATCTATATCACCCATAACAAGATCGCGATGGAAGCGGCCAACCGATTGATGGGGGTGACCATGCAGGAGCCCGGGGTATCCCGACTGGTATCGGTCGACGTCGAGGCGGCCGCTGCCTTGGCTGAGGCTTGAACTTGGATCTCGCGCACCGGGATGGTGTCGCAGGAGCGAAGGGTGAAGAAGGACTGAAAAAGGAGGGTTGGCGGCATTTTTTTGCGTGTATTTCGCTTATCTTGCGCGTTGTGAACTTGGCTTCGTCCGGCGAGATGACGATAATCGAGCGAAGATCATCCTCGGGCGTTCAATCGATGAAATTCCTCTGCTCCCATCTCCTCGACCCGCAGCGCGAAACGCGACATGAGCGAGCGATGGAACGGAAGTCGAATACCTTTGACGCTGTGATTCGCACCGCAGCGCAACCTATGCAACGTTCGACCTACTCTTTTATGAATTTTTTTCTAAGCTATAAAAAACCGTTACTGTCAGCGCGAAGTGGCGTGTGGAAAGCTTGGCGGGCGGCGAGCCATGCCGCCGTTGGCATGGGCGACCACTGGTCATTGCAGCATTAGCAGGACAGGGCCCCCTCCGAAGGCGCATCGAACCGAGCGTTTTCCGGCGGAACCTGAAAGTCGCGATCCTCTTTACGTTCGGGTACGCATTTTTTCATCGATCGTGCCGCGTTCATCACGCGCGATCCATTGAACAGGTCGAGACTCCATGGAATTACGCGAGTGGCTCATCATTCTGGGATTGGTGCTGGTCGTCGTCATCGTGATCGATGGGGCGCGTCGCTATCGCAGGCAGAAGCAGATCCCCCGGCTCGATGAGGGGGGGGATACGAACGAACCGGAAAAACGCGGCAAGGCGCTCGATTGGGAGCTGCCCAACGGCGGCGCGCGGGTGGTCGAGTCGGCGCGGGTGGCGCCCCCCGAATCCAATGTGTCGCTGTTCGAGCGCCGCGGGATGAAGACCAAGCTGCCGTTCGCGCGTACCGAGCGCGCGGTCGAGGCATCGCGCCACGAACCCAAGCTCGCGCTGGCGGAGGGTGAGGAGGAGGCCTATCTGAGCACCTCCGCCTCACCGCTGGCGATGGCCGATTACCGCCCGCCCGAACATGGCGAAGAAGAGGTTGGCGAGCGATTCGAGACCAGCGCGCAGGAGGCGTCGCGGGTAGAGGCCGCAACGCCCCCCGAGCAGCGCGAAGCGCTCGAGTGGGAGGAGCGCGAGTTCGAGGACGAAGAGCATCGGCCTGAGCACCATGGCGCCGAGCGCGAGGAACAGCGCGAGACAAGCGCGCGCGAAGGCTTCCAGCGCTTCGAAGGCGAAGACGAGCACGTCGATGATCCCCGCTATGAAGGGCTTTCCGAGATACTCTTCCGTCGTCCGATGGACGGCGTCGCGCGGCTGCAGGAAGCCGCGGCCGAGCGTCGCGAGCAGCGCGCGATCAAGCGCGAGGAGGCGCGGGTTCGCCGGCTCGAGGAGCGCGCCCGGCGCGCCGAGGAGAAGGCTCGACGCAGGGAAGAGAAGGAGCGCCAGGCCGAGGAGCTGCGGCTGAGGCGCGAGGAGGAGCGCAAGAAGCGCGAGGCGCAGGAGCGCGAAGAGCGCGAGCGCCTCGCGCAGCAGCAGGCGCACGCCGCGCCTGCGCGTGGCGAGGATGGCCGCGGATTGCCTGACCTGGATCGCTTCGGCGCCGGGCAGGAGTTCGACGATGACGACGATCCGCTGTTCGCCCCGCGCCGCCGTGCCGAAGAGGAGTACCAGCGCGCCGGTGATGCGGGCTTCGAGCCGGAGTTCGAACCGCGCGATGATCGAGACCGGCGAGAGTATCGCCGGGGCCGTGATCAGGACGAGTACCAGGACGCTGGTCAGGACGATGCATACCGCGGCGGCCGTTCCGCTGAGTCCCAGCGGGACGATGATCGCCGTTTCGCCGGCGAGCCGCGCGATTACGACCGAGCCGAACGGGGGCGTGCGCCTGCGCCGGAGCTGCATCCGGTGATCGAGCGCGCACTGCGTCACCGGGTGGCGGGCAGTGACGCGCTGCACGTGCTCGGCGATGCCGAGGAGGTGCTGGTGATCAATGTGGTCGCGCGCGATGGCGAGCGCTTCCACGGTATCGATCTGCTCCAACTGCTGCTCGCCTGCGGGTTGCGCTACGGCCCGGAGGGCGGGCTCTTCCACCGCTTCGAGACCGAGTCCGAGCAGAGTCCGCTGCAGTTCTCGGTGGTCAATGCGCTCAAGCCCGGGAGCTTTCCGATCGAGGAGATGGAGACGTTCTCCACCCGCGGGGTGACCTTCCTGATGCCGCTGCCCTCCGCCGACGATTCGAGCGGTGCCTTCGCTGCGATGTTCGAGACCGCCAAGGTGCTGGTCAGGAATCTCCACGGCGAGCTGCGCGACGAGCAGCAGAGCGTGATGACCGCCCAGACGGTCGAGTTCACCCGCCAGCGGGTGCACGAGTTCGAACGGCGGATGCGGCTCTATCGCCAGTCGCGCTGATCACGCACGCCCTACCAACGGCGCAGCCCCTCGAATGGGGCTGCGCCGTTTCGCTTCGGTCGCGCCAAGTGTCTCGGGCTTGCCTCCAACTGCTAGAATCTGGGTGACCAGACCGAGGCGCCTTCGAGCGCCGATCGTCCTCCTGCCTGACTGGGTAACCCTGTGAGCCGTGCCGAGACTTCCTCCGAGGTGGTGGCTGAAGTGAATGCGCTTCGCCAACAGATCGAAGACGCCAACCACCGTTACTACGTAGAGAACCAAGCCGCGATTCCCGATGTCGAGTACGACCGGATGATGCGCCGGCTGCAAACCCTCGAGCGGGAGCATCCCGAATGCGCCAGCGCCGATTCACCGACCCAGCGGGTCGGCGCCAAGATCGCCGAAGGCTTCCCCCCGGTCGAGCACAGCGTACCGATGCTCTCGTTGGACAACGCTTTCGACGACGATGAGCTGCGCGCCTTCGTCAAGCGTGCCGCCGAGCGCCTCGAGCGCGATGCCGAGGGATTGTCCTTCTGCTGCGAGCCCAAGCTCGATGGCCTCGCTGTCTCACTGGTCTATCGCGATGGCCGGCTGGTCCAGGGCGCGACCCGAGGCGATGGGCGGGTCGGCGAGGGGATCACCAGCAACCTGCGCACGCTGCGCTCGATTCCATTGCGCCTGCGCGGAAGCGACCATCCATCGCTGCTCGAGGTGCGCGGCGAGGTCTACATGAGCCGCTCGGGCTTCGAGCGGTTCAACGAAAGCGCACGCGAAGAGGGCGGCAAGGTATTCGCCAATCCGCGCAACGCCGCCGCCGGCAGCCTGCGCCAGCTCGATCCCCAGATCGCCGCGGCGCGGCCGCTTGAGTTCTGCGCCTATCAGGTCGCCCAGCTCGAGGGGGTCGAATGGGAGGAGACCCACTCGCAGATGATGGCGCGGCTGCGCGAGTGGGGTTTTCGCACCAGCCCCGAGCTCGCCGTGGTCGAGGGGGCCGAGGGCATCGTCGCATTCTGCCGAGGCCTCGGTGAGCGGCGCGAGCGGCTCGACTACGACATCGACGGCGCAGTGCTCAAGATCGATTCGCTGCGCGACCAGCGCGAGCTTGGTTTCGTCTCCCGCGCGCCGCGCTGGGCGATCGCTTTCAAGTATCCCGCCCAGGAGCAAATCACCCAGCTCAAGGCGGTGGAGTTCCAGGTCGGGCGGGTCGGCACGCTCACGCCGGTGGCCAAGCTCGAGCCGGTGCAGGTCGCCGGGGTCACCGTCTCCAATGCGACGCTGCACAACATGGACGAGGTCGAGCGTCTCGGCGTGCGGGTCGGCGACTATGTGATCGTTCGCCGAGCGGGCGATGTGATTCCCCAGGTCGTCCAAGTAGTGATCGATCGGCGCCCGGCGCGGACCGAAGAGATCCTGATGCCTGAGCACTGCCCGATATGCGGTGCCGAGGTCGAGAGACTCGAAGGCGAGGTCGCCGCGCGCTGCTCCGGTGGGCTGTTCTGTCCCGCCCAGCGCAAGGAGGCGTTGAAGCATTTCGCCAGCCGTAGGGCGATGGATATCGATGGTCTCGGCGAGAAGCTGATCGACCAGCTGGTCGAGCGCGGCCTGGTCGAGACCCCGGCGGACCTGTTCAGGCTCGAAGCCCCGACCCTCGCCGAGCTGCCCCGCATGGCCGAGAAGTCCGCCGCCAATCTTATCCAGGCGCTCGAGCGCGCCCGGCACACCACCCTTGCCCGTTTCATCTATGCGCTCGGGATCCGCGAGGTCGGCGAAACCACCGCCGCGACCCTGGCTCGCCATTTCGGCACGCTCAAGGCGCTGATGGCGGCGGACGCCGAGACGCTGGTGCTGGCGCCGGACGTTGGCCCGGTGGTCGCCGAGCACGTGGAGACCTTCTTCGCCCAGGCCCATAACCGCGAGACCATCGATGCCTTGATCTCCGCCGGAGTGACGTGGGAGGAGGTCGAGATCGAGGCGCGTCCTCGTCCGCTCGAAGGCCAGACCTGGGTACTCACCGGGTCGCTCGAGGAGATGAGCCGTGACCAGGCGCGCGACCGGCTGATCGAGCTGGGCGCCAAGGTCAGCGGCAGCGTATCGAAGAAGACCCGCTGCGTGGTCGCCGGACCCGGCGCGGGTAGCAAGCTCGCCAAGGCCGAGGAGCTCGGCGTCGAGGTGATCGATGAGCAGGCCTTCCTCGCTCGTCTGGTCGAGTTCGAAAGCGGCGCAGGGGGTGACGCATGAACGGCTTCGAGGATCGCTTCATCACCGTACCGGCGACGATGCTGCCGGAAGAGCTGCGTCGCGCGCTGCTCGGCGAGTTCGCCACGCGCCAGGGTTACGACAGCGCGGACACCGGCGAGGGCGAGCGCGGATGGGTCGACGAGCTGGAAGCGCAGCTGTCGAGGGGAGAGCTTTTGATCATCCACGATCTGCTCACCGAGACCACCGAAGTGATGACCCCCGAGCAGCGTAGGCGTTTCATCCGCCGCTTCGACGAGCTGGACGATGACCAGCCAGGCTGAACGGGAAAGACGCGCCACCAGGCTGAGTCGCAGCGGGCGCGGCGGGGTGCTGGTGGCGCCGAGGCGGCGCCCGCGCATCTCTCTGGCGCTGCAGGTCTGGCTGCTGGTGCTGAGCATGATCGCCGCCGCCCTGGGGCTCGCCTATGTGCTGTTCGATCGGCAGATGGAGGTCAGCGCCCGTATCCTCCAGGAGCACCGGCTGCTCAACCTCGCTGAGCTGATCGCCGATCGTGAATCCTCCCGCGGGGCGCTCGAAGCCTCTCCCGGAAGTCCCGAGCGCGCCGCGTTCGCCACCCAGATCCAGCGCTGGCGCGAGCGGCTCGGCGTCGACTACATCGTGGTGATGGATCTCCAGGGGCTGCGCCTTTCGCATCCCGATCCTTCACGGATCGGTGGGCGCTACGATGGCGGTGACGAAGGGCCTGCGCTGCGCGGCGAGCACTATGTCTCGCGCGCGGCGGGCAGCATCGGCGAGGCGATACGTGGCTATGCCCCGGTGCGCGACAGCGATGGCGTGCAGCTCGGTGCGGTCGCGGTCGGGATCACGCTCAGCCGCATTGCGCTGCTCGACAGCGCCAGCCGCAGTACGGTGCTGTTCGGCCTGGCGTTCATCGTAGCGCTCGGCTCGCTTGGCGCGTTCACCTTGGCCTGGTCGATCCGGCGGCGGCTGATGGGGATGGAGCCCGAGCAGATCGCACGGCTGGTCAACGAACGCCACGCGATGCTCGATTCGCTGCGCGAAGGCGTGATCGCCACCGACGATGCCAGCCGGGTCGTCTTGATCAACCCTTCGGGGCGGCGGATGCTGCTCGACGCAGGCCTCCTTGCGATGGAACCCGGGCACAGTGCGACCCCTTTGTTCGGCACCGAGGTCGCCCAGCGCGTGCTGGCCCAGGGCGAGGAGGTGGTCGATCTCGGCGTGCGCTGCGGTGACGGCGTGTTCATCGCCAGCTACCGGCCGATTCGGCTCAAGGGGCGGGTGATCGGGGCGATCATGACCTTCCGCGAGCGTGGCGAAGTGCAGCGTCATGCCGAGGAGCTCACCGGCGTGCGCCGCTACGCCGAAGCGCTGCGTGCCAATACCCACGAGTTCAAGAACCGTCTCCACGTGATCCAGGGCCTGGTCCAGCTTGGCGACATCTCCCGGCTGCGCCTTTATCTACGCGAGCTGATCGAGCATGGCGCGATCACCCCCGGCGCTACCTTTGAACGCCTGCGCGAACCGATCCTCGCTGCCTTTTTGCTCGGCAAGCGCAGCGAGGCGACCGAGCGAGGCGTGGCCCTGAACATCAGCGTGGAGAACGAGATTCCCCCCGCGCTCGAGCACGACCAGGCCCATTCGCTGGTGACCATCATCGGTAATCTGGTCGAAAATGCCCTCGAGGCAGTGGCGCAGCGTTCCCAACCCGAAGTGCTACTGTTGCTCGAATACGATGAGGTCACCCAGTCGCTTTCGCTGCACGTGCAGGACAACGGACCCGGTATTGCGCCGGCCCTGCGCGAGCGGATCTTCGATCACGGCTTCTCCAGCAAGGGTGAGGGGCGCGGCGTGGGGCTCTACCTGGTGCGTGAGTACGTCGAACTCGCCGAAGGCACGCTCTCGCTCTACTCCGAGCCCGAACGCGGGACCCTGATAGAAGTCACCTATCCCTACGCTGCGACTAGGGACGTCAGCGCGCCCTAGTGCCTTTTGAGCGCTATCAGCCTGGAGCTTTCGATGTTTGCCAGCCAGCCCGCGCAAGTGATGATCGTCGAGGACGATCCCATGGTGATGAAGCTCAATGTCGAGTATCTCGCCCGTATCGAAGGGGCGGCGCTCGCCGCCCAGGCAGTCGATGTCGCCAGTGCCCAGCGACTGCTCGAGGAGAACGAAGAGATAGATATCGTGCTGCTCGACGTCTACCTCGGCGGCCAGAGCGGCCTGACCCTGGCCCGCTGGCTCGGCCAGCGCCAGCGCGACGTCGATGTGATCCTGATCACCGCCGCCTCCGAGGCCGAAGCGGTACGCAGCGCACGGCGCCTGCGGGTGAGCGACTATCTGGTCAAGCCGTTCGAGTTCGAGCGTTTTCGCCAGGCGCTGAGCGATTGCATCCGACAGCGCGCGGTGCTGGCGCGGGTCGATGACCAGGTCGATCAACGCACCCTCGACGGCCTGTTTCGTCTCCAGCCCAGCGGCAGCGGGCGCCACGGCGACCTGCCCAAGGGATTGACCAGCCACAGCCTGGCCCAGGTCGCGGAAGCGGTACTGCAGTTCGCCGATGCTCCCTTCACCACCGAAGCGCTCGCCGAAGGAACCGGGATGTCCCGGGTCTCGGTGCGCAAGTACCTCAAGTATCTGATCGAACTGCAGGCGATCAGCGAATCTTTCGCCTATGGCCAGATCGGCCGGCCTTCGTTCACCTACCAGTCGCTCGATCGCAGGCTCTTGGAGCGCTGCGCCGGGCGTTGAGCCCGCCGCTCGACGCCGACGTATTGGTGTCCAAATGGAAACACTGAGATTCCGAATATCCTGTATTAATTCTTAATGAGCGAACTATAATTCCATTCATCCAATCGGTTAGCCCGATTGGGCATTGGATCGAAGGCTGCGAGAGAGTCTTCCAGGTGAACCCTGTTGATCGAGTGCTTCAAGGTGTATGTGCGTAAGGCCCCCTGGGCCTGCTTTTTTTTCGTCCTAGATTCCTTCACATCGCCTCGAACCGATATCCGTCGCTGCGGGTTTTAGTCAGGCGAGGCTCCGTCGAGCTAGCCCTGGGAGCGGATCAGCCCGGCGATGATCCGCCGCCCCGGGTCGAGGTGATCGGCCAGGGCGAGCTCCATCGGCGCGGGTTCGCCGCTGATCCTGGAGGCGATCAGCTCGGCGGCGAGCGGGGCGCTGACCATACCGCGCGAGCCGTGGGCGGTGCTGACCCAGAGGCCCGGGTGGCGTCTTCCTTCCACGCCGGGCACGCGCCGTGCGTCCTTGCCCAGCGCGGCATAGGCGCCGAGCCACTGCTCGAGCGCCGGTGCCGCCCCGACGAACGGAGACTTGTCCGGGCTCGCGGTGCGAATACCGACCCGGGCGCCGGCGCTGAGCGGCTCGACTCCCTGCGCCTCGAGCGAGGCGACCAGCGCGGGCAGCGCGCGGGAGAATTCGAGCAGATTGCTGCGGGTCTCCTCTTCACGCGGGGCGAGCTCGGTATCACCGACCTTGAAGCTGGCACCGAACAGCTGCACTCCCCGATACGCTGGCGGCGCATAGCCGCCGGCGCAGACCACGCAGCCGAGCCTTGGCGCATGTTCCCCTACCTCGAGCTCGCTGACCTGGCCCCGCACCGGAGTGAGCGGCAGGTGCGCGAGCTGGGCGAAGCGCTTGGCATTGCGGGCGCAGCAAATGACTACCTGATCGACTTCCAGCGTGGCCTGGTCATCGAGGGCAAGGCGCCAGCCGTGGTCGATTCGGCTCAGCGCTGTCACTTCGCGCAGGCTTAGGGTGATCTGTGGATGGCTGGTCAGCCGCTGGCACAGAGCGTGCGGGTCGAGCCAGCCTCCCTGCGGATAGTAAAGCGCATGCAATGCATGGCTGAGATCGGTGTTGGCGAGCTGCCCGGCGCGGGCGGCATCGACGCCTTCTACCACGGTGGTGGGCAGTGAATGGGTATCGAGGAAGCGTCGCTGGCGCTCGGCCGCCTTGGGCGTCAGCGCCAGATCGAGCGTACCGCAGTCGGACCAAGCCGAGCGCGCGGGGTCGAGCCGCGCCAGCAGCCGATGCAGGTGGAGGAGGGCGGCGAGATAGAACCGGCTTTGCAGGTTGGTCGCCACCGCCAGCTTGACGTAGAGCGCTGCCTGGCGATTGCCCGAGGCGGCGTGCGCGACCCCGAGTGGGTCGATCAGGCTGACCCGATGGCCGCGGCGGGCCAGCGAATGGGCGACGCTGGCACCGGCGATACCGGCGCCGACCACCGCGATGCGCTGCGCGGCCCGCGCGGGCTCGCTTGGCGCTGCGTACCAGGGCGTCGCCACGCGGCGCCGGTCGGGGAGTGCTGCGACCAGCCGCCCGCGCAGCATTTCGCGCTTGCGCCCGAAACCCGGCACCTTCTCGCAGCTGAACCCGACGCCGGCCAGTCCGCGCTTGACCACGCCCGCGCAGGTGAAGGTCGCGAAGCTGGCGCCGGGATGGCTGAGCCGTGAGATCGCGGCGAACAGCGCCTCGCTCCACATTCGCGGGTTCTTCGACGGGGCGAATCCATCGAGGAACCAGGCATCGACCCGGCCATCGAGCTGGCCCAGCCGCTCTTCTGCTTCGCCGAAATGAAGATCGAGGGTGCAACGCTCGTCGAGTTCGAGGCGGTGGACGCCGAGCAGCGCTTGGGGCCACTGCTCGATCAATCGTCTCGCCTTGTCGGCGAACTCCGGCCAGGCGCCGAGCGCGCGAGCGAGATCCGCAGCCGAGAAGGGGTAGCGCTCCACCGAGACGAAGTGCAGCCGCGCCGAGGCCGGTGCGTGGCGCTCGAACGCGGCCCAGGCGCACAGCAGGTTGAGGCCCGAGCCGAAGCCGGTCTCCGCGATCACGAACGGACGGAACTGGTCCCAGGCGGCGAAACGCTGGGGCAGCAGGTTGTTGTCGATGAACACGTGCTCGGTCTCGCGCCGGCCATCCTCGCGAGAGAAGTAGACGTCGTCGAACTCGAGCGCTTCGGGGGCGTCGTTGCGCCAGCGCAGCCGGGCTTGCTCGAGTCCGGTAAGGGGGGCGATTGGAGCGGTGTGGTGCGTAGACATGTCGAGGCATTCTTGGCGGGCGCGAAGGGGCGCCATTATGCGATGCCCGGCCGATCGATTTGAAGGCGGCGTGTGCCGGCGCTGCGCGGGATATCTTCTGCATGATCGGGCCTGCGATCAGGGTCCGAGTCTAAGTGCTCAAAAAATGGACAGTTTTTTCGCCGCGCCGTGCGCTATGAGGCGGCGAAGGTTATCCCGGTCGGGTTTCACAAGGTTATCCACAGAAGCTGTGCATTAACTCGCACTGACACGTGGATAAAAAAAGCACCGCGATGGCGGCGCTCGTTCACGGCCTGCCTCGCTCCAGGCGGGAGCAAGGCAGGGCTTCAGGGCAGGGTGCGGTTGAACGGCTTCACCGTCACCCGGGCGTAGACACCGGCATCCATGTAGGGATCCTCGGCCGCCCACTGCTGTGCCTGCGCCAATGATGCGAACTCGGCGACCACCAGGCTACCGGTGAAGCCGGCGGCGCCGGGGTCGGGGCTGTCGACCGCGGGGTGGGGACCTGCGAGGACCAGGCGGCCTTCATCGCGCAGCTGCTCGAGCCGGGCGAGGTGGGCGGGGCGAGCGGCGCGGCGTTTCTCGAGGCTTTCCTCGACGTCCTGACTGATGATCGCGTAGAGCATCACGGGTTTCCTTTCGTCGGTGGGTGATCATCGCCATGCGCGGCATGGCGTGCCATGTAGAGGCCTTGGCCGATGACGAACAAGAAGGTCAGGCCAAGCATGCCGAAGAGCTTGAAGTTGACCCAGGTCTCCTCGCTGTAATAGGTGAAGACGAACACATTCAGCGCGCCGAGGGCGACGAAGAAGCCGACCCAAGCGAGATTGAGCCGCGACCAGACCTGGGCCGGCAGGCTCACGCTCTTCTCCATCATTCGCTGGACCAGGGTCTTGCCGGCGCCGTTGCCCCGGCCCCACAGCGGCGAGAGCAGGAAGGCCACGGCGAACAGCCAGTTGACCACCGTAGGCTTCCACTTGATGAACTCGCCGGCCTGGAGCATCACGGTGGCACCGCCCAGCACCACGACCAGCGCCAGCGTCACCAGGTGCATCTTCTCGACCTTGCGGTGGCGCCACCAGGTGTAGAGCACTTGCAAAAGCGTTGCGGGGATCAGTACCGCCGTGGCGAGGACCAGATCCTTGGTCAGGTGGTAGACCACGAAGAACACCAGGATCGGCAGGAAATCGACCAGCATTTTCATTGCGTGCATTTCTCCACGGGCACGGGGCGCTCGGCTGCCGTGCGGGTGTCGTTGTTTGCGAAGCGGTTTGACCGCGCATCGATCGGACCGTCACTATACCCTTTCGAGCCGCACCTTCGGACCCGTATCGGGCAAAACTCCCGTCGAACTCGCTCGCCTGGCTTTTGATCGCCGGGCCCGAGAGGCGGATCAGGTGCGGCGCCAAGACTTGGGTGCCTGCCGTTGGCGGGTGTTCCCTTTCCAATCGATCGCAGATGACCCCTACCCAGTCGTTACCCCTCGCGGCGCTGCCGGAACGTTTCCAGCCCGAACTCAGCGGCATCGATCTGCACATGCACTCCATCGCCTCCGATGGGGCGCTTGCACCTGCCCAACTGATGAAGCTCTGCGCCGACAAGGCGGTGGGCTGGGTCGCGCTCACCGATCACGACACCCTCGACGGCGTTGCCGAGGCGCGACAAGCAGCCGAAGCCCACGGCATCGCGCTGCTTTGCGGGGTGGAGCTCTCGACCCAGTGGTCCGGCGTCGGTATCCACGTGGTCGCCCTGCTGCCGGGCGGTGAAGCGCAGGCGCTCGCCGAGGGCTCGCCGATGGCCGAGGCGCTCCGGCTGCTCGAGCGCGCGCGCTGCGAGCGCGCCGAGCGCATCGCCGCCAAGCTCGAGAAGCTCGGCCTCGAAGACGCTTTGGCGCGGGCCCAGCGCCATGCCGGCGGCCGCGCGGCGGTGGGGCGCCCGCATTTCGCCCGTGCGATGGTCGAAGCCGGGCTGGTCGCCGACCAGGCCCAGGCGTTCAAGCGCTTCCTCGGCGCCGGTAAAATTGGCGACATCAAGACGCTGTGGCCGGAGCTCGAGCAGGTGGTGGGGTGGATTCGCCAGGCCGCAGGCGTCGCCGTGCTCGCGCATCCGCTACGCTATGGGCTGACCCGCCGTCGCCTTGGTCTGCTGCTCGACGCCTTTGGCGCGGCGGGGGGCGAGGCCGCCGAGCTGGTCAGCGGCTATCAGAATCCCGACCGCGGGCGCGACCTTGCGCGGCTGCTCGGCGAGCGGAGCATGTATGCATCGCTCGGCAGCGACTTCCACGCACCGGGCGGGCCTTTGGTCCCGGGGCGCTACAGCCCGCCGCCGAGCAGCGCGGTGGTGCCGGTCTGGCGCCACCCGCGGCTGGTCGAATGGTTCGACGAGCGGCGCCCGCGAGGCTCAATCCAGGAGACGAGTGCATGAACCAGTTCCTCCAGATTCACCCGGAGACGCCGCAGAAGCGGCTGATCAGCCAGGCGGTGGACGTCATTCGCCAAGGCGGGGTGATCGCCTATCCCACCGATTCGGGCTATGCGCTCGGCTGCTCGCTGGGCGAGAAGCGTGCGGTGGAGAGCATCAAGCGGCTGCGCGAGCTCGATGACAAGCACAACTTCACCCTGGTCTGCGCCGATTTGTCCGAGATCGGCACCTACGCCAAGGTCGACAACACGGTGTTCCGCCTGCTCAAGGCCCACACTCCTGGCCCCTACACCTTCATCCTCAATGCCACCAACGAGGTCCCGCGCCTCTTGCTTCATCCCAAGCGCCGCTCGATCGGCGTACGCGTGCCGTCGCATCCGATCGCCCGCGCGCTGATCGATGAGTTGGGCATGCCGCTGATGAGCGTGACCCTGATTCCGCCGGGAGAGGAGCTGGCGATGACCGATCCCGAGGAGATCCGTGAGCGCTTCGGTCACCAGCTCGCCCTGGTGATCGACGGTGGCGCCTGTTCGCTGGAGCCGACCACGGTGGTCGACCTGCGCGAGCTGCCGCCGGTCGTGCTGCGCCGGGGCAAAGGGGATCCCACGCCGTTCGAATGAGGCTGAGGCGCGCTAGGCGGCCAGCGCCCGGGCCAGTGCCAGGGCATCGCGGCCGCCGGCGGGGTCGAGGACGCCTGCGTGGCGCTGCAGGCGCTCGGCCAAGCGGTTGGCGCGTTCGGCATGCTCGGTGGCGGTATCCGCCAGCCGCCGCAGCGCGCTGATCGCGAAGGCGAGATCGTCTTGCGGTGCCTGGGCATCGGCGGCGCGGTCGAGGGCGTCGATCGCCGCTTCGAACAGCGCCGGGGCGTGCTCGGGCAGTGCGCCGGCATCCCTCGGCGGATGGGCGAGCGCCGCGGCGCGGCTGGCCTTGCTGGCATTGGATGGACGCAGCGCCACCCGCTCGGCGAGCCGCCCGGCCAGGCGCCAGAGGGCGTCGGGCGTTCCTCGTTTGAGCTCGAGTTCCAACTCGTCGATCGACCTTCGCTGTTCGCCGACCTCGATCGTGCCATGATCCAGCGCCAGTTCGATCAGCGCGCCGTGGTGCTCGATATCGAAGGCGATGCGCTCGAAGTCGGTGATGAATACCGGGCGCAGCCGCTCGAGCAGCGCGCGATCGGCCAGCGCGGCGAGGCTGGGAACCTGGCCTGCGAGCGCTTCGAGCACGTCTAGATCCAGGCGCATCTCGCCGAGCCGCCACTGCCATTCGCCGCGCCGGCTCAGGCCTCCTTCGCCTTGGCCTGCGCTCTTCAGGGTCTGGATCACCGCGTCGCCTTCGCCTTGTCGCAGTCGCAGGGCGACCCGCGCTCGCTCCAGGTCACGCTCGGCGGTGTCGTAGTAGCGGTTGCCGAGCCTCATCGGCCGCGGCACGAGCGCGGCGAGCAGCGGATCCAACAGCAGCGCCTCGCGTCCGCCGGGGGCGAAAACGAGCTTGAGCTCGATCTCCTCATCGGCGCCGCGGGTGTCGTCCTTGCCTGCCATGTTCGGGCTCCTGGGTGATTTTCGGTGACGTGGAAGGGGCCGAGTTTATATACTGGCGCCGCCATTCCCAATCGATAGTGCCGCCAATGGTCACGTCCAACCCTTTCTCTTCTCTGTTCGGCCGCTCGCCCTTCACCGCGCTGCTCGAACACATCAAGCAGACCTCCGCCTGCGCTGACCTGTTGCTGCCGTTCTATGCCGCGACCCTCGCTGGCGACTGGAGCGCCGCCGCCAAGCTGCGCGAGCGGATCAGCGAGCTCGAGAACGCAGCCGACGAGCTCAAGACCCAGGTGCGCCTCAACCTGCCGAATACCCTGTTCCTGCCGGTATCGCGCTCCGATCTGCTCGAGCTGGTCAGCGTCCAGGACAAGGTCGCCAACAAGGTGCGCGATATCGCCGGGATCATGTTCGGACGCCAGATGGTCACGCCCGAACCGATGGTCGTCGGCATGCAGGAGTATCTCGAGACCGCGGTGGCTACCGTTCACCAGGCGCGCAAGGCGCTCTCCGAGCTCGATTCGCTGCTCGAGTCCGGCTTCGGGCGCAACGTTTCCAGCGTGCTCGACGGCCACCTTCGCGAACTGCACGATTACGAGCATCGGGCCGACCAGCAGCAGATCGCGCTGCGACGCCAGCTGTTCGGGCTCGAAGCCGAGCTGCCGCCGGTCGATGTGATGTTCTTCTACCAGATCATCGAAAGCATCGGAAAGCTCTCCGACTGCGCCGAGCGTGTCGGTGGTCGATTGCAGATCCTGATGGCGCGCTAAGCATCCCTTCTCGCCGCTTCCAGCCACTTCGCCACGAAGCGCTCCGTTCCACGCGTGCCTCGGTACGCCCGTAGACCTTCTTGCTCATGACCATGATTGCCGAATACGGCTCGATCCTCGTGATCCTCGCCTGTGTACTGGGGCTGTTCGTCGCCTGGGGCGTTGGCGCCAACGATGTCGCCAACGCGATGGGTACCTCGGTGGGTTCCAAGTCGATCACCCTGCGCCAGGCGATCGTGATCGCCGTGATCTTCGAATTCCTCGGCGCCTGGCTTGCCGGTGGACAGGTCACCGAGACCATCCGCAGTGGCATCGTCGATCCGGCGCTGCTCAATGGCGACACCGACCTCTACGTGATCGGCATGCTCGGCGCGCTGCTCTCCACCGGGATCTGGCTGGTGATCGCCTCGACCCGCGGCTGGCCGGTCTCCACCACCCATACGCTGGTCGGCGCGATCATGGGCTTCGGCGTGGTCGGCGTCGGGATCCATTCGGTCAATTGGGGCCTGCTCAGCGGTATCTTCCTGAGCTGGATCGGCGCTCCGGCGATCGCCGGGGTGAGCGCCTTCTTGTTGTTCAGGTCGGTGCAGTTCCTGATCCTCGAGCGCGACCGCCCGCTCGAGTCGGCGCAGCGCTACGTGCCGATCTACATGTTCCTGGTCGGGTTCATGATCGCGATGGTGGTGGTGTTCAAGGCGCTGAAGAGCGTGCTTGCGCTGGACGCGCTTTCCGGACTCGTGGTTTCGCTGGTGCTCGGCGTGCTGGTGGCGCTGATCGGCAAGCTGGTGCTGTATCGCATGGTGTTCCGCAAGAGCTCCGAGGACCGCTTCGATTTCTCGAGCGTCGAGCGGATCTTCGGCGTGCTGATGATGTTCACCGCCTGCGCGATGGCCTTCGCCCACGGCTCCAACGACGTCTCCAACGCGGTGGGACCGATGGTCGCGATCATCGATATGGTCGCCACCGGCGGCGATATCGCCGCCACCTCCGAGGTGCCCGACTGGGTGCTGGTGCTCGGCGGGGTAGGGATCGTGCTCGGCCTCGTCACCTACGGCCACAAGGTGATCGCCACGGTCGGCTCGGGGATCACCGAGCTCACCCCCAGCCGCGGCTTCGCCGCGACCCTGGCCACCGCCGGCACCGTGGTGCTCGGCTCGGTCAGCGGGCTGCCGCTCTCGACCACCCAGACGCTGATCGGCGCGATCCTCGGCGTCGGGCTCGCCCGCGGCATGGCCGCGCTCAATCTCGGCGTGCTCGGGTCGATCGCGATCTCATGGTTGATCACCCTGCCGGCGGGCGCGGCGATGTCCATCGTGTTCTTCTTCACCTTCAAGGGCATTTTCACCTGAGCGCCGTCGCGGCGCGCTGCTTGCGCGCCGCGTGGCTGTTACTCGATGATCGTGCATTGGCTCGGTCCTCCCAATCGCCATGGAGTTCGCAGTGGACGACACCTTCAAGTTCGCCGAGTGGTTTCGCGGTAGCGCGCCGTACATCGACGCCCATCGCGGTCGTACCTTCGTGGTCCTGGTCGAAGGCGAGGCGCTGCGAGAGGATCACCGCGAGCCGTTGATCCAGGATCTCGCCCTGCTGCATACCCTCGGCGTGCGCGTGGTGATGGTGTTCGGCGTGCGTGCCCAGGCCCATGCGGCGCTGGCCGAGGCGGGTATCGACCCGCGCCGGCTCCAGGGCCGAGAGGTGCTCGACGACGATGCGATGACGGTGATCGAGGCCGAGGCCAACCGGCTGCGGCTGGCGCTGGAGGCGCGCTTCTCGGTGGGATTGCCGAACAGCCCGATGCATGGGCTCGAGATCACCGCGGTGAGCGGCAACCTGGTGATGGCGAAGCCGCTGGGGGTACGCGAGGGGGTCGATTTCTCACGCAGTGGCGAGGTGCGCCGGGTGCGCGCCGACGCCATCCGCAGGCTGCTCGACCAGCGCGCGCTGGTGATCGTGCCGCCGCTCGGTCATTCCAGCACCGGCGAGGTGTTCGATCTCGATGCCGCCGACGTCGCCCGCTGCGTGGCGGTGGAACTCCGGGCCGACAAGCTGATCCTGCTCGGCCAGGCCCATGGGTTGAGCGATGCCCAAGGTGAACTCAAGCGCCAGCTGACCCCGCAGGAGGCCGAGGCGGTGAGCTTCGACCGCCTCGCCCAGCCGGAGCTCGCCCGCCAGCTCGACGCTGCCTGCGCCGCCGCGCGCCAAGGGGTTGCCCGCACTCACCTGCTCTCCTGGCATGATCGCGATGCGCTGCTCGGTGAGCTGTTCACCCGTGATGGGGTGGGCACCATGATTACGCATGAGCGCTACGAACAGCTGCGCCCGGCGCGTCTCGAGGACATCGGCGGAATGCTGGAATTGATGCTTCCGCTGGAGGAGAAGGGCGTGCTGATCCCGCGCTCGCGCGAGCGGCTCGAACAGCAGATCGACGACTACCGGGTGATCGTCCGCGACGGCATGGTGATCGGCTGCATCGCGCTGCATCGCTTCGACGAGGCGCGGATGGGCGAGCTCGCCTGCGCGGTGGTGCACCAGGACTATCGCGGTGGCGAGCGAGGCGACCTGCTGCTGCGCGCGGTCGAGGAGGAGGCGCGCCGGCGCGGCTACCAGGCGCTGTTCGCGCTCACTACCCATACCAGCCACTGGTTCCTCGAGCGCGGTTTTCGCCTCGGCGCGCCGGAGGAGCTGCCCGAGACGCGACGTGTGGTCTATAACGTGGCGCGAAACTCCAAGGTGCTGATCAAAGCCCTGGATTGAACCCCTCGGGGCCACAGGGAGGTCGATGATGAAAGTCGCCCAGAGTGCCGATTCAGCCAAGCAGTCTTCGACTCCGCCGCGCCATCGCGGCCGTTCGCTGTTGCGCCTGGTGCTGCTCGGCTTCGCGGTGGCGATGCTGCCGGTGATGGTGCTGATCTATCAGGCGGGGCAGGCGATCTCGGAGCTCTCGGCGCTGGCCGACTCGAGCGCCCGCCAGGCGGTGGACGATACTCGTCGGGCGAGGGCGTTGATCAACCTGACCTCGGAAATGGAGCGCGCCGCGCGCCAGTACGAAGTACTCGAGGAGTCCCAGCTGCTCGACGTCTATCGCGACCGTATGGCGCGCTTCGAACAGCTGTTCGATCTTCAAGTGGAGCGGCTCGGAAGCCTCGGCCTCGAGAGCCCGCTGCGCGGCATGCTCGCTGAACTGCGGGATTTTCCCGAACTCGAGCGCGATCAGCAGCAGGCGCTGCTCGCTCGCTTCCCGGCCTTCGCCGCCGGTGTCGATGAGCTCGGCATCGTCACCAACAACCTCGTCGATACCCGCCTCGAGGCGATGCGTGAGCGCGCGGGCAGGATCTATTCCGACCTGTGGCTCAAGCTCGCGGTCACCCTGGCGCTGACCTTGGCGGCGATTTTGTTCTTCACCTGGAGGATCATCCGCCCGATCCGCCAGCTCGAGCGGCGGATCCTTTCGCTCGGCAGTCAGCGGCGTGAAAGCGTCGAGGAGATTAAAGGGCCCGCTGAACTGGTCGTCCTCGGTCGCCGGCTCGACTGGCTCGGCGAGCGGCTCGACGAGCTCGAAGCGCAAAAGCGCACCTTCCTGCGCCATATGTCCCACGAGTTGAAGACGCCGCTGGCGGCGATCCGTGAAGGGACGGGACTGCTCGCGGACGGCATAGTCGGCTCGCTGGGCAAGCGCCAGCGCGAGATCGTGCTGCTGATCGATGACAGCAGCGCCGAACTGCAGACGCTGATCGAGCAGCTGCTCGATTACAATCTGGTACAGCACAATCGTACACTTACGGTGACACGTTTTGACGTAGTAACATTGATTCACGAGGTCATCGGCAAGCACCGCCTCGCGTTTGAAAGCAAAGGCCTGAGCCTCGATGTCCCCCGCAAGCCGGTATATTGGCAAGCGGACAGGGTCCGCACCGGTCGGATCATCGACAACCTGATCTCCAACGTGATCGCCTATGGGGCCGACAATGGGTCTCTCTGGGTTCGCGCCTGGAACGACGAGCGCATGCTCTACGTCGAGGTCGCCAACAGCGGCGAGCGGATCAGCGAACAGGACCGCGACCACCTGTTCGAGCCCTTCTACCAGGGGCGGATAAGGCGCAAGGGACCGCTCAAGGGGTCGGGGATCGGCCTCTCGGTCGCGGCGGAAAGCGCCGCCATCCAGCACGGCAGCCTGGTGCTGGTCGACGACGCCGAGGAGGATGTCTGCTTTCGCCTGACCCTGCCGATGGCCGATGCGGGCCAGCATACCCAGCCGATCGAACCCGCCGCGCGCGCCGCCGATGAAGGCATCGCCCAGACCACCAACAGTTCGGGATGAATTCTCCCATGTCCTTCCGCCGTATCCTCCGCGCACCGTTGATCGTGGCTGGCCTGCTTGGGGGCGGATTGCTGCTCGGCGGGTGTCAGACGCTCTCGGGGCCGTCCAATCTCTCCCACTGCGCGCTGTCGAGCGTGCCGACACTGGTCGAGGACCAGTGCCTGGTGCACCACTGGATAGCCTTCGCCGACCAGTCGCAGGAAGCCAGCGAAGCCTGGCGCTCGACGATCGCCCAGCGGCTGGCGAGCTCCACCAGCCGTGACCGCCTGGTGCGCGCAGTCGCCTTCACCTGGTCGAGCGATCCCTCGCGGCTCACCGAGGCGCGCAGGCTCTATGCCGAAGCGCTGGAGCAGGCGCCGCAGTCGCTGCGCCCGCTGCTGCAGCTGTGGCAGGACGACCTGGGCGAGCGCCTGGCGGCGGCCAATGCATCCGACAGCGGTCGCGCGCCGGCACCGGCCTCGCCCGCCGCCAGTGCCACTGGCCCGGGAGTGGACCAGGCCGCGGCGCGCATCGCAGCGCTCGAGCAGGAGAACGCCGAGCTCAGGCGCAAGCTCGATGCCCTGGCCAACATCGAGGCGATGATGAATCGCCGCTACGGCGAGTAGACCGGCGCCCGTTCGAGCGATCGAAGCTACGTTAGCCCCCCGCCCGGGAGACCGGGCGGGGGGCTTTGGTCTTGTGGTTCACTCCTTCAGTCGCCGCTTGACCTCGAGCGCGAGCCTGCCTTCGCTGAGCCGCGCGGTCAGCCGCTGACCCGGACCGACTTCATCTGCCCGGCGTATCACGCGGTGCTGGTCGTCTTCGAGTACCGCATAGCCGCGCCTCAGGGTGGCCAGGGGGCTTGCGACGTCGAGGCGCTGGATCAGCGTATCGAAGCGCTGCTGTACTCGTTCGAGCGTCTTGCTTCCGGCACGCTCGAGCCGGGTCTCGAGCATTCCGAGCCGCTGGCGCTGCTCGGTCAGCCTGCGGCTCGGCGGCTGGCGGCCCAGGCGTGCTGCGAGCCGTTCGAGCCTGCTCCTTTCCTCGGCCAGCCGGCGGCTCTGGGCGCGCTGCATGCGCCCCTCGAGCGCTTCCAGTCGGCCGCGCTGTTCGCGCAGCCGCTCGCCGGGATGGCGCAGCCGTGCGCTGAGGTAGTCGACCCTCTGGTGCAGAGTGTCCAGCCGCGCGCGGTTGGCGCGCAGCAGCTGGTTGGCCAGCTGCACCAGGCGGCGGCGGATGTCGCGCTGATCTGGGACGAGGCGCTCGGCGGCGGCCGACGGCGTCGGTGCGCGCAGGTCGGCGGCGAAGTCGGCGAGCGTGGTGTCGACCTCGTGGCCCACCGCCGAGACCACCGGCAGGCGGGATGCGAAGATCGCCCGCGCCACCCGCTCGTCGTTGAAACACCACAGATCCTCCAGGCTGCCGCCGCCGCGGGTGAGCAGGATGGCGTCGAAGCGCTGGTCGCGGTTGGCAAGGCCGAGGGCCGCGACGATCTGCCCGGCGGCCTGCTCGCCCTGGACCTGCACCGGCAGCAGGTGGACCTTCACCCACGGCCAGCGCGCGCGCAGCACGCTCAAGACGTCCCGGATCGCCGCACCGGTGGGAGAACTGATCACCGCCAGGTGCTTGGGCGGGTAGGGCAGTGCCCGGGTGTTGGCGAACACCCCTTCCTCCGCGAGCCTGGTCTTGAGTTTCTCCAGCGCGGCGAGCCAGGCGCCTTTGCCCGCATCGCGCACCGACTCGACGATCAGCTGGTAGTCGCCGCGCGGCTCGAACAGCGAGACCTGGGCGCGCACCTGGACCTGCTGGCCTTCGCGCAGCGGGCTCGAGACGAACCGCGCGCGCTGGCGGAACAGCGCGCAGCGCACCTGGGCTTGCTCGTCTTTCAAGGTGAAGTAGGCGTGCCCGGAGCTTGGCTGCGAGAGCGAGGAGATCTCGCCCTCGATCCAGCAGCTGCCGAAGCCGCGCTCGAGCATCAGCCGCGCGCGCTGGTTGAGCTCGCTGACGCTGATCGCCTCGATGCCGTCATCGGCCTTGTCGTCCGGGGCTTGGGGATCGCGGAAGCGGTCGAGAAACGAGGAAGGCATGGACGTACCGGGTCGAAAGTGGATGGGATGATTGTAGCGGTAAGCCTGCTTGGATATAATTCGCGATTAACTTTTACACCGAAGACGCCTATGCATCCCTCGGCCTTCCTCCACCGCTTTCCACTGCCCGGCACGGCTCGGGGCGGGTGGCTGCGGGGAGGGAGGGGAGCAAGGGGAGAAGCCGGCCGGCAAGCGTCACCGCCCCGGCGGCAGTATCGAGGCTTCATTGAGCCGGTCACTTTCGCGGACGCATTCGTCCTGGGAGTCGACCGGCTCACTGGTTTCGGCCCCCGCAAGCATTCACGACGACGCTGTACGCCAAGATGGCGCACGCAGCGATCGAAGCCCTAGCTCGACATCCTCACCGCAACCCCAACCTGGACCGCCAAGATGCTACGTATAGCCCAAGAAGCTCTTACGTTCGATGACGTATTACTGGTACCCGGCTACTCCGACGTGCTGCCGAAGAACGTCAGCCTCAAGACCCGCGTGACCAAGAACATCACGCTCAACATCCCGCTGCTCTCTTCGGCGATGGATACCGTTACCGAAGCACGCCTGGCGATCGCGATGGCGCAGGAGGGCGGTCTGGGGATCATCCATAAGAACATGGGGATCGGCCAGCAGGCCTTGGAAGTGCGCAAGGTCAAAAAGCACGAGAGCGTGATCGTCAAGGATCCGGTCACCGTCAGTCCCAAGCTCAAGCTCAAGGAGCTGCTGGCGATGGCCGACGAGTACGGCTTCTCCGGCTTCCCGGTGATCGACGAAGAGCGCTTGGTCGGCATCGTCACCGGCCGTGACATGCGCTTCCTGCCGGATGCCGGCGACGAGGTCTCGGCGATCATGACCCCGCGCGAGAAGCTGGTCACCGTTCCTCAGGGGACGTCGCTCGAAGTGATCAAGAGCAAGCTCCAGGCCCATCGGATCGAGAAGATCCTGGTGGTCGACGGCGAACGCCTGGTCGGCCTGGTCACCGTACGCGACATCGAGAAGGCGCGTACCTACCCGCACGCGGCCAAGGACGCCGACGGGCGCCTGTTGGTCGGCGCTGCGGTCGGCACTGGCCCTGAGACCGCCGATCGCATCGCCGCGCTCGCCGAGGCCGGCGTCGACGTGGTGGTGGTCGACACCGCCCATGGCCACTCCCAGGGCGTGCTCGACCGGGTGCGCTGGGTCAAGCAGCACTTTCCGCAGATACAGGTGATCGGTGGCAACATCGCGACCGCGGAAGCCGCCAAGGCGCTCGCCGAGGCCGGCGCCGATGGGGTCAAGGTCGGCATCGGCCCGGGCTCGATCTGTACCACCCGCATCGTCGCCGGCGTCGGCGTGCCGCAGATCACCGCGGTATCCGATGTGGCCGAGGCGCTCGAAAGCTACGGCATCCCGCTGATCGCCGACGGCGGCATCCGCTTCTCCGGCGACATCGCCAAGGCGATCGTCGCCGGTGCCAACTGCGTCATGGTCGGCGGGCTGCTCGCCGGCACCGAGGAAGCGCCGGGCGAGGTCGAGCTGTTCCAGGGCCGTACCTACAAGGCCTATCGCGGCATGGGCTCGATGGGCGCGATGTCGCAGAGCCAAGGCTCGTCGGACCGCTACTTCCAGGACAAGGACGAAGGGGTCGAGAAACTGGTGCCGGAAGGCATCGAAGGTCGGGTGCCCTACAAGGGCGCGATGACCGCGATCGTCCACCAACTGATGGGGGGCTTGCGCGCCTCGATGGGCTACACCGGCAGCCACGATATCGAAGAGATGCGCACCAAGCCGCAGTTCGTCAAGATCAGCGCCGCTGGCTTCGCCGAATCCCACGTCCATGACGTGCAGATCACCAAGGAAGCGCCCAACTACCGAGTGGGCTGAGCCAAGGCCCTCGAGAACGAGCGCCCGAGCGGGCGCTTTTCTCTTTATAATTCGCGCCAATTCCCTGAACACGCCGACGCACCGGACCCCGACATGACCGACATCCATGCCCACAAGATCCTGATCCTCGACTTCGGCTCGCAGTACACCCAGCTGATCGCCCGCCGGGTGCGCGAGATCGGGGTCTACTGCGAGATCCACGCCTTCGACATGAGCGAAAGCGAGATCCGCGCCTTCGATCCCAACGGCATCATCCTCTCCGGCGGCCCCGAGTCGGTCTCCGAACTCGGCTCGCCCCGCGCGCCCGAGTGCGTATTCGAGCTGGGGCTGCCGGTATTCGGCATCTGCTATGGCCTGCAGACCATGGCCGAGCAGCTGGGCGGGCGCACCATCGGCTCCAACGTGCGTGAATTCGGCTACGCCCAGATCCGCGTCGACGTCGAAGACCGCCTGCTCAAGGGGATCAAGGACCACCTGAGCGACGACGGCAAGCCGCTGCTCGACGTATGGATGAGCCACGGCGACAAGGTCGGCGAAGCGCCCGCCCAGTTCACCGTCACCGCCTCTACCCCGAGCTGCCCGATCGCGGCGATGGCCTGGGAGGAGAAGAACTTCTACGGCGTGCAGTTCCATCCGGAGGTGACCCATTCGCTGCAGGGCCAGCGGATCCTCGAGCGCTTCGTGCTCGAAATCTGCGGCTGCGAGCGGCACTGGACCCCGGCCAAGATCATCGAGGACCAGATCGCACGCGTGCGCGAGCAGGTCGGCGATCGCAAGGTGCTGCTCGGCCTCTCCGGCGGCGTCGACTCCTCCGTGGTCGCAGCGCTCCTCCATCAAGCGATCGGCGACCAGCTCACCTGCGTATTCGTCGACAACGGGCTCCTGCGCAAGAACGAAGGCGACCAGGTGATGGAAACCTTCGCCGCCCACATGGGGGTCAAGGTGATCCGCGTCGACGCAGAGGACCTGTTCCTCGACAAGCTCGCCGGCGTCAACGACCCAGAAGCCAAGCGCAAGATCATCGGCAACACCTTCATCGACGTATTCGACAGCGAAGCCGAGAAGCTCACCGACGTCGACTTCCTCGCCCAAGGCACCATCTACCCCGACGTGGTCGAATCCGCCGCGACCAAGACCGGCAAGGCCCACGTGATCAAATCGCACCACAACGTCGGCGGCCTGCCCGAGACGATGAAGATGCAGCTGGTCGAACCGCTGCGCGAACTGTTCAAGGACGAAGTGCGCAAGATCGGCCTCGAACTCGGCCTGCCGCACGACATGGTCTACCGCCACCCCTTCCCCGGCCCCGGCCTCGGCGTACGCATCCTCGGCGAAGTGAAAAAGGAATACGCCGACATCCTCCGCGAAGCCGACGCGATCTTCATCGAAGAACTGCGCAAATCCGGCTGGTACGACAAGACCAGCCAAGCCTTCGTCGTCTTCCTACCGGTCAAATCCGTCGGCGTCGTCGGCGACGGCCGCCGCTACGAATGGGTCGTCTCGCTACGCGCAGTCGAAACCATCGACTTCATGACCGCCCGCTGGGCGCACCTGCCGTATGAACTGCTGGAGAAAGTCTCCAACCGGATCATCAACGAAATCGAAGGGATATCCCGCGTCGCCTACGACGTCTCGAGCAAACCGCCGGCGACGATTGAGTGGGAGTGACGGAGTGTCTTTCGGGGGCTATCGCCAGGTATCGGTAGAAGTGATTTAACTTGTTGATTTAAAAAGTATAAGTTGCGTTTTCTATCGGTGGCTATCGCCGGCCAGCAGAACGGGTCGGCGACACAACTGACGGTAAGCTCCCGGAGGTCGGATCCAGACCTTCCTGTTTACTATTGAGACCGAACCGGTCTTTGACGGTAAAAAACTCCTGAGGAAAGCTTATTTCATGCGGCTTTCCGAGCATCAACGGGTCTCCAGGTCCCTGACGGTAAAAGCCGTCACGAACAGGAGGAACACCCTCGATGCTCACCGACACAGCACTGCGCAATCTCAAGCCTAAGTCCAAGATTTATAAGGTTTTTGACCGCGATGGCATGTACGTGGCGGTATCGACCGCCGGTACCATCACCTTCCGCTACGACTACCGTCTCAACGGGCGCCGCGAGACGCTCACGCTCGGACGGTACGGGCCGGCCGGCATGTCGCTGGCCATGGCACGCGAGCGATGCGCAAGCACATTATCGACCGGGACATCCTGCCGGTCTTCGAAAACCAGCTTCTAACCGAAATCACCCCCGACGACCTGCGGGCGCTGTGCAACAAGGTGAAGGCGCGCGGCGCACCGGCAACTGCGGTCCATCTTCGAGACATCGTGAAGCAGGTCTACGCCTTCGCCATCCTGCACGGCGAGAAGGTCGACAATCCGGCCGATGTCGTGGGGGCTGCTTCGATCGCGACCTTCGTCCTCAAGGACCGGGCGCTGTCGCCGGCGGAGATCCGGCTGGCCTTCCATCGACTGGAGTCCATCGCCGCGTATCCCGCGATCAAACTGGCCTTACGGCTGGTGCTGCTGACCTTGGTACGCAAGAGTGAGCACCGCTGCATGTTGTACGCCACCCTGAACCGCATTTCCCAGCTCATCGCCTCTCGTGCGAAGGAAGCAGGCCTGCCGTTGGAACCGTTCACCGCTCACGACCTGCGCAGGACTGGTCCCACGCTGCTGCACGAATTGGGCTTCAATCGATCATGTTCTTGAAAGCTTGATTTGGCGACATGTTTAGGTGCTCATGTCGTCAAGAACGACATGAGTTCCATACGTGTCGCTATTTACTTGAAATAAGAACATGAGTCGTTGACGCGTCGATGGCAGCGACGTAAGCTGATGACGTGTCGTTAAAATGGTGTTTTTGCATCATGAGTGATATTGAGCATGTTTGGCATCCAGAGCAGCCCCACAACCAGCTGCCAGCGTTGCCACCGGCGCATGAGCTGGAGACCCGGGTCGTGCTCAAGGCCTGCATCGAGGCCCGTGCTGCGTTGGCCGAACTCAAGCAGGCGGCCGAGTTGATTCCCAACCAGGCGATGCTGATCAATACCATTCCGTTGCTGGAGGCCAAGGACAGCTCGGAAATCGAGAACATCGTCACCACGACCGACCAACTGTTCCAGTACGCGCAGGGCCACGACAGCGCCGATTCTGCCACTAAAGAGGCGCTGCGTTACCGTACCGCGCTACACCAAGGCTTTCAGTCGCTCAAGACGCGACCGTTGTGTACCGCCACCGCCGTGGATGTCTGTCGCACCCTCAAGGGGGTGGACATGGACATCCGCCGCACCCCGGGCACTCAGCTTGCCAACGACCGCACGGGCGAGGTGGTCTACACACCGCCGGAAGGCGAGGCCCGCTTGCGTGACATGCTGGCCAACTGGGAGCGTTTTCTGCACAACCAGACTGACCTGGACCCGTTGATCCGCATGGCCGTGGGCCACTACCAGTTCGAAGCCATACATCCCTTCACTGACGGCAACGGCCGCACCGGTCGCGTGCTCAACATCCTCTACCTCATCGAGGAAGAGCTGTTGAACCTGCCGATTCTGTACCTCAGTCGCCATGTGATCGCCAACAAGGCCGACTACTACCGCCTGCTGCTCAGCGTTACGCGAGATGGCGCCTGGGAGCCCTGGCTGCTTTTCATGCTGCAGGCCGTAGCCGACACGTCCAAATGGACCACGGGGAAGATCGCGGCCATTCGCGGGCTGGCCGAACACACCACCGAGTACGTGCGCACACGCCTGCCCAAGATCTACACCCGTGAATTGGTGGATGTCATCTTTGAGCAGCCCTATTGCCGCATCGGAAACCTGGTGGACAAAGGTATTGCCCAACGCCAAGCCGCCTCGCGCTACCTGCACGACATGACCAGCCTGGGTGTGCTGCGCGAAATGCCGTTTGGTAAGGAAAAGCTCTTCATCCATCCCAAGCTGATGCAATTGCTCAGTCGGGACAACAACGACTTCCAGCCTTACGCCTGAAAGCGCCGGAACGGAAATCGCTTTTGGTGCGCAGCCGAAGGTTTGAATTTATCCATAAAAGATCACTTAGGGGGATCTTTAACAGCCTGGTCGCGCGCTATGTGGGCCGCGGCTGGCTGGTGTCGCCAGTGCGTGGCGTGTACATGCGCGCCGGCGGGCGGCTGCAATGGGATGGGGTGGTCGCAGCCTGCAGGTCGGGGAGGGCGTGGCGCTGCATGTCTAGGGACGCTTCGCGCTGGCCTTGCAAGGGCACGAGCACTACTTGCGTTTCGGCGCCGCCGGGTGGGGTCGACAAGCTGTCCATGGAGTAGCGCTTCGAGTACCAGGGCAAGGGGCCGTTCGATTTGCCTGCCGTGTCCTTCACGGCGGAAGTCGCCGAGAAGGCGTTTTCGGAGGTGAGCCTGGCTTGGCATTTGCAGGCCATGACCACCCTGCGGCCGCAGCGGGTCGCCCTGCTGCTGCGTCACCGCCGTAGCATCTATGCCGGCAAGCTGGTGGCGGCAAGCCGGCGGCGGCGCTGTCGCGGCGGCATCCGCGCGATAGTCATCGCGTATGGCAAAGAGGTCGCCAACTCGGCCGATGGTATGGAAACGGCCTCGATCGCGATGGTCTGAAACAGCACCTGGGTTGTCATTTGACAACCTTTCCGGTCGTCACCATACTGGAGACCACTGATGGTCCGTCCCTCTCATCCGAAGAAAGAAGTCGATGAAGCGCTCAATTACGCGGAAGGGCAGGGCTGGCGCGTGGAAGTCGGCGGCAGCCACGCATGGGGGCGGATTTACTGCCCGTACAATGATGAGCAATGCCGTTGAGGCGAATTCTGCATCATCAGTGTATGGAGCACGCCGAAAAGCCCGAGCAACCACGCCCGAGCCCTGCGTCGCGTCGTGGACAACTGCACCACGCATCTCAGGCAGCGCGACGCCGATGACGATGCCAAGGAGTAGCGCAATGGAATACACCTTCACCCTGAAATACCAGCTTGCCGATGACGACCGCGACTCGGATGCGCTGGTCGAACGCTTGGGCGAGGCCGGCTGCGACGATGCCCTGATCGGTCTCGGGCAGCCGGGCCGTTTGGCGTTGGAGTTCACCCGTGAGGCGGCCGATGCGGATGAAGCGGTTCGCAGCGCGCTGGCCGACGTGCGCCGTGCCGTGCCGTCGGCTCGGCTGATCGAGGTCGCGCCGGATCTGGTTGGGTTGACCGACGTGGCGGAGATCGTTGGCGTATCCCGGCAGAACATGCGCAAACTGATGCTGGCGCACCCGGGCAGCTTCCCAGCGCCGGTGCATGAAGGCAGTGCGTCGATATGGCATTTGGCGGATGTGTTGGCTTGGTTGCAAGCCAGGGGCAGCTATTCGCTGGCCGAGGACGTTCTAGAGGTGGCGCGGGTGGCCTTGCAGGTCAACCTGGCGAAGGAGGGCCGGCGGCTGCCACGTCCCGTATCCAAGGAGCTGGAAGCCTTGATTGGATGAGCGGCGCTCTCGGCCTGCTGGCTGGCTCTGGTTGGCTGGTCAGGACACGGGAGAAGGGGGAGGGTCAACCTCGTCGGAATTTCTGCCCAAGACTGACAGCAATACGGTTACAACCTCGTGCCCAGCTGGCCTGAGATTCGACCTTAACCGCTACGCCGCGCTGCAAGCGCAGACGGATGGGGAGGCGGTCGATGCCGTGATGCTGATCCCACATATGCCGGATGCGTTGATAGCCTGGGGGCATAGTTTCAAGCGACTGCCGAGGTAGCCTTGATATCAAGCTTAGCGTACAAGGCTTGGTCAAATCGAGTATCTGGTGCGCCACTCAATAGTATTGGAAGCCGCCGGAGCATCCTCTGATGTATGTCAAAAAGGAAAGCCTGAAGAATCAGCGAAGCATGCTTCCAGAACGATCTTTCATGAAAGAGGCTGTGCTTTTAGGTCATGCTTGCTTTGGCAGTGGCCTCTGCAGAATCCAACAGTTGCTTCAAAATATCGAAGCCTTCGTAGTCAATGATCAGGTTATTCACCAGGTCATCCGCATCGAAAGTGAACGGCTCGTCGATTTTAACCATCCTAAAGAATCTACAGACTAGCAGAGCGCTTGCCTTGGTTAGCAACCTCTGTTCCTTTTCGCCAGTTAGTTGTGGGAAGAATGTCGACAGCACTGCGGCAGCCAGAGGGCGCATCTCCGACGAGATTTGGACGTACTCCCAATGCCAGCGTCCCTTGATAGGGCAGAATGTCGGTTGGTCGTCTTCAAGCAAGTAATTCCAGTGACTGCTTTCCCACATCCATTGAGGTGGTTTCAGCAGGTAGGGCATTGCAGCATCAGAGCACACCGTCACCTCATGATTCTGGCCACTACCCCAGATCGTCAATGGACGTCGCTTCAGAAAGCTCAGGGCTCTCTGTCTCAATTGGTAGTCTGCTAACACATTGTTAATTTCACTCTTTAACTGCGCCTGGCTCGATCCCTCAGCCACGCCCAAAATGATCATCCCTAGGTCGAGGTTCCGGCTATGCAATGGCTGCAGATCTAAATAGAGACGACCTATTAAGGGGGCAGGGAGACGTTCTGCACAGCCGGACTCCAGAATCAGTGGAACAATCCTGACTCCCGGCTCGTCTGCGATCTGCATCAACAGACGTAGCTCTTCGTACAAGCCCGATCCAATTCGCCGAGCCGCCTCCAGATAGTCTTGATCGCACAAGCACAGGACAAGGAGCGGGCGTTTTTCCAAAGCTTTACCGATGGCACCTTCGACTAGTTCGCCCAATGCCACGTTGTCACGATCCCAGAAAATATCGTGCTTCCAATCTAGGCTAGAAATAATGCGTTGGCGAACCCACTCTTTTTTCTGGAATTCTGCGCCCCAGGCGTACGAGATGAAGATAGAGCCGCCGCTCTCTGCTGTTGTCATGTGTTCTATCCACCGGACCGTCGGCTCGTGCTGCCAAGACACAGTCTCGCTGGCCTGGCTATCACGAGGTGAGTATCAATGAGGCTAATCCTACAGGGAATGATCAAAGCAGATGAGCCACTGATATAACAGGCTTTCGAGGCTTTGAGCGGCGATCTCGAAAGCTGGATGAATCCAAGATCACTGCTGGCAGTGCAGGGAGTGGCTCTTGCCCTAGAGCATGGTGCTGACTAATCGGACGACGGAACGAGGTTGGGCTGGTTTGAGGCCCTGTCGCTCGGAGGGCTTCGGCCGTATTGAGGGCTTACCCTAGTCCGAGGAGGATATCGCTGGCCGGTGCGCAGGAGAAGACGGCCTTCCTGTGGTGGGACGGGGGGGCGCGAAAGCCCGTCACTATGCGGGCTTGGTGTTTTATGGATGCAAAAAATAAAACGTTGGTCTTTGACTGTTTTGAAGTTGATGTTTACTTGATCCCTGTCGGTATGATTAATGTTGCGAGCCTGAAATTCACGGCTTCGCCAGGCTGGATAGCACTTCCGACAAGGTGTTGATTCCCCAGTGCTCGGCGTATTTTCCATCCTGTACGCGAACGATGTCGATGACGTCGATGGCGACGTTTCTACCCGTTGCTGGAATCCCCAATAGCGTGCCCGAGTGAATGCCGCTGATCGTCTTGCGTGTCGTCACCTTGTCCCCTTCGGCGATCTGGTCGTGGATCGTCACCTTTAAGTTCGAGAGGGCGGGTCGCAGGACGTTCTGGAAGGTGTTCCACATGCCTTCCGGCCCTTTCGGCATCTGGGGTGGGGCTGCGTGGTTGATGAAATCCGCTGCCATCAGCGAGGCGAACGCGTCGGCATTTCCCTCTTGAATGACTTCGATATTGAAGCGGCGTACCACTTGCTTGTTTTCCTCGGTGGACATGCATTCCTCGCTTAAAGGCTGATTCGAGATTCAGGATGGCCTTTGGTGTCGTGCGCATCCTGCGCCTGCTGCGGGCGCTACTCAAGTTTCATGATCTCTGCGCCTGCCTGCTTGAGGCGGGTGAGATAGGCGGTGGGGTCGAGCAGTTGGTACGGGAAGTAGAGCCTGGGCGGAACCTTCGGGTCGCCATCGAGTCCGATCAGCCGTTCCAGCACCATGGCGACCCCAAGCCCCGTCGGCGGCATTTGGCCTTCGGGATGGACGACTGCGTGATGGGTACGCAGCGCTCGGCCTGCATGGTCCTCTCCGCTGAGCTCGATGATGATCTCGGTCGACATCGGCTCGCCGCGGCGGTGGGGTCGAGCTCAGCCCGGTGGCGAGATCGCGGCCGCCGATCAGTAGCGCCACGTTGGGGTGGGCGGCGCGCAGCAAGCGTGCCGTCCAGCGACCGATGGCGCCGGAGCCGCCGATGAGCAAAATGGGATCGGGTGACTTGGCTGAGTCTCCTTGTGTCAGGCTAGAAGCCTACTGTTGGTAGTTTTATTTTACTAATGGTAGGTTGTGCGACAGGAAGCGATGAAGTGAAAAATGTGATGAAAGATTCGGCGGATGGCGGGGTGGTTTCGCGCAGGCTTTCCAGGGCGCAGCGGCGGCGACAGCTGCTCGATACGGCGCTGCTGATCGTCCGTGAGGAGGGCGTGGACCGGCTGACGCTTGGGCATCTGGCCGCGCGTGCCGGCGTCTCCAAGCCGGTCGCCTATGATCATTTCGGTACCCGCTCGGGACTGCTGATCGAGCTCTACAAGTCGGTGGACATTGAGCAGGTCAACGCGCTGCGCAGTGCCTTGACCACCGGCGAACGCAGCCTCGAAGAAACCGTCGAGGTGCTTGCGGCGACCTACATCCATTGTTCCGTCGACACCAGTGGTGAAAGGCACGTGCTGGGCGCCGCGCTGACGGGCAGCGAGGAGAAGGGCGCGGTGTACCAGGAGCTGCTCGACGGCTATGTCGTGCTGTTCGCCGCAGTGTTGAAGCCGCACAGCACAATGTCGTTGGCCGAGTTGGAGCGGCGCTGCGTCGGCTTGGTCGGCGCGGGTGAGGCGCTATCGGCGGCGATGGTGCGTGGCAGCTGCAGTGAGGCCGAGGCGGCCGAGGCGTTCGCTTCGTTGATCGAGGGCGCTGTGCGCGCCCCCTTGGGTTGAGCTTCCCACCCCGAATCGAAAGCCGCGTAATCGAGCTGCTGCCGGCGGGATGCGGGGAGGGGCGGCTACCACTGCACGCCGATCTTGCCGAAGTGGCGGCCGCTTTCTTCATGGCGGAAGGCGTCGGCCAATGCTTCCAGCGCGAAACGGCGATCGATCAGCGGGCGAATGCCGGTGGTGTCGAGCGCGCGGATGAAGTCCTGCTGTTCGCGGCGGCTGCCGACGATGATGCCCTGGAGCTTGGCCTGCTTGGCCATCAGCACGCCGGTCGGCACCTCGCCGCCGAGCCCGGTCAGCACGCCGATCAGCGATATGTGGCCGCCGACCCGGACCGCATCTAGCGACTGCGCGAGGGTGCCGGGGCCGCCGACTTCGATCACATGGTCGACGCCGCGTCCGCCGGTCCAGTCCCGTACGCTGCGGCCCCAGTCCGGATTGGTGCGGTAGTTGAGGGTGCAGGCCGCGCCGAGCTCCCGCAGGCGCTCAAGCTTCGCATCCGAAGACGAGGTGGCGATCACGGTCGCACCCATGGCGCGGGCGATCTGCAGCGCCCAGATCGAGACCCCGCCGGTGCCCAGCACCAGCACGCTATCTCCCGCCTTCAGCCCGCCTTCGGTGATCAGCGCACGCCAGGCGGTGAGTCCGGCGGTGGTGATGGTTGCCGCCTCCACGGGGTCGTAGCCCTGCGGCGCATGGGTGAAAGCGGTCGCCGGCAGTACCACTGCATCCTGCGCGAAGCCGTCGATGCCGTCGCCCGGTACGCGGGAGAAGTCGCCGATCGTGGCGCTGCCGTCCTGCCAGTCGGGGAAGAAGCAGGAGACGACCTGGTCGCCGGGCGCGAACTCGCTCACTCCTGGCCCGACCGCCTCGACCGTACCGGCGCCGTCGGCCATCGGTATGCGCCCATCCGCGGCCGGCATCTTGCCAGTGCAGACCAGGTAGTCGTGGAAATTGAGCGAGCTGCCGTGCAGCGCAACCCGAATCTCTCCCGGGCCGGGCTCACCAGGATCGGCGAGATCCGTCAGCGCCAGTTGATCCAGTCCACCCGGTGCTTTCAGTGTGATCGCTTTCATATGCTCATGTCCTTGCAGTTCGTTGCGCAGCGAAGGCGCCAGACCTGACGGATGCCTTCGCGGGGATCGCGCGGTTGTGTGTCGGGCCTTGCGCGCTCCAGCGGATGCGCGCGCCGCCCAGCCGGGCACCCGCGGGTGCCCGGCATCGCATTCTCCTAATCGTGCCCGGTCACGGCGTGGGGCTCGTAGTGTGACTCCAGCTGCTCGATCTCGTCCGGCGTCAGCGTGAGCTCGACCGCCGCTATCGCGTCATCCAGCTGCCCGGCCTTGGTCGCGCCGACGATCGGGGCCGAGACGCCCGGCTGGGCCAGCACCCAGGCGAGGGCCACCTGCGCCATGCCGACCCCTCGCGCCGCTGCGATGGTCTCGACCGCATCGATCACCCGGCCGTCGGCCGCTTCGGTCGCGGCGTAGAGCGAGGCGCCGAACACGTCGCTCTCGCTGCGCGCCGTTGCTCCGCCCCTGGGGCGCGCCAGCCTGCCGCGCGCCAGCGGGCTCCAGGGGATCAGCCCGACGCCCTGGTCGTCGCACAGCGGAATCATCTCCCGCTCCTCCTCGCGATAGAGCAGGTTGAGATAGTTCTGCATGGTCGCGAACGCCGTCCAGCCATTGGCGCGCGCTACCTCCTGCGCCTTGGCGAACTGCCATGCGAACATCGAGGAGGCACCGATGTAGCGCGCCTTGCCGGCCTTCACCACATCATGAAGCGCCTCCATCGTCTCCTCGATCGGCGTGGCATAGTCCCAGCGGTGGATCTGGTAAAGATCGACATGGTCGAGGCCCAGCCGGGTCAGGCTGGCGTCGATCTCGGTCATGATCGCCTTGCGCGAGAGGCCCTGGCGGTTGGGGCCGTCGCCGGAGACCGCATTGCGCACCTTGGTCGCCACCACCGTTTCATCGCGGCGGGTGAACTCCTTGAGCAGCCTGCCGACGATGATTTCTGAGCTGCCGGCCGAATAGACGTTGGCGGTGTCGAAGAAGTTGATCCCGGCCTCTACCGCGCGGCGGAAAATCGGGCGGCTGGCGTCCTCGCCCAGCGTCCAGGGATGGCCGCCGGCATCGGGCTCGCCGAACGACATGCAGCCGAGGCACAGGCGTGAGACATCCAGGCCGGTGCGGCCAAGTTTGGTGTATTGCATCGGAGCTCCTCAACACGGCAGCCAACGCATCGAGTGATGCGTCGTCCGTTCATTGGCAATTAAGATAGTGCCCCCATCACGGGGGCACAACTCGAAGAGGAGTCATCGACCGGTGCAGCGCCTGCACGCCGCGCCGTCGATGCCGAGGAGGCTGGTCGGCTGCGGCGTGGAGAGCTCCCTATCGGGCGCCCGAGGGGCGAGGGGCCGACAGCGCGGTCGCGTCGGCGAGCAGGGGCAGGGCGGGTGGTTCGGTGCTCGCCGGCTGATCGAACCTGAAGAAAGCGACCATGCGGGCCTGCTCGCTGGCTTGGTCCTGCAGGGCGACGGCCGCCGAGGCGGACTCCTCGACCAGCGCAGCATTTTGCTGGGTGGCCGAGTCGATCTGCCCGATCGCCTGATTGATCTGGCCGATACCATCGCTCTGTTCCCGGCTGGCCTGTGCGATTTGATTGATCACTTCGGCGACGCCGCCGGTGTTGTGCACCATCTTCTGCATCAGGCTCTCAGCGCGTCCCGCGAGCGCGTGGCCTTCCTCGATCTGGCTCACCGAGTCTAGGATCAGCTCCCTGATCTCCCCGGCGGCGGTGGCGCTCTTCTGGGCCAGGGTGCGGACCTCCTCGGCGACCACCGCGAAGCCACGGCCCTGTTCTCCCGCGCGGGCCGCTTCGACGGCGGCATTCAAGGCCAGTATGTTGGTCTGGAAGGCGATCGACTCGATCACCCCGGTGATGTCCGACATTCTCTTCGATGCGTCGCTGATGTGCTGCATCTGCCGGCTGACCGCCTGCATCATCTCTTCGTTCTGACGCACGATGGCGCCGCCCTCGGTGACTAGGTTGTCGGCATGGCGGGAGTTCTCCGCTGTGTTGCTGACCGTGGAGGCCAGCTGCTCCATCGCCGAGGCCGTTTGCTCCAGGGCGCTGGCCTGCTGTTCCGTGCGTGTCGAAAGATCCATGTTGCCCTGGGCGATCTGGCTGGAACTGGCGGCGATGCTGTCGGCGGAGCTTCTGATATGGCCGATCAGCCGGATCAGGTTGTTCTGCATGTCGGCCATGTGGAACAGCACGCTGCCCTTGGCGACGCGGCCTGCGTTCGGCAGCGGGCTGAGATCGCCTTGGGCGATGCGCTGGGCGACCTGGCCCAGTGCCCCGGGTTCGGCGCCGAGCGCGCGGGTCAGGCTGCGGGTGATGACGAGCGCTATGGCCAGGGCGGCCGCCAGCGCCGCCAAGCAGATGGAGAAGACCAGGTTTCGCTGGTTCGTATAGCGCTCGCGGGCCTCGGCGACCAGCGTTTGCGCTCGGTCACTGGTGTACTGCGCATAGGCATCGGTCGCTGAGATCAGCTCGGCGAGCAGAGGGCGGCACTGTTCGTTCATCATCCTGATGGCCTCCTCGTAGCGGCGGGCGAGTGCCGTCTCGACGATGTTCATCGCCACTGGACCGTAGCGGGTTTCCACCTGATCGATTTGCGCCACCAGCTCCCTCGCTTTGGGGCTCGAATCCACCGCGTGCTCGGTCATCTGCTTGAGCTGGGCCAGCAGTGCCTGGACATCGGTATGCGCTCGCTCCACGGCGATTCGTTCTTCCTCCAGGTCCTCGCCGGTGGTGACCAGGACCAGGTTGCGTGCGGCGATCGCTCGCCGGTAGACGGCTGCGCGCACCTGCTCCGCGAGGCTGGCCCTGGCGTCTATCCCGTCGACGTACTGGGCGAAGCGATCATTGCTGGAGCTGAGCGCGACGAGCGAGACCGTCGCGAGCAGGAAGACGATCAAGACGAGTAGGCCGAACGCCGCCATGAGTTTGCTGCGTACGGTGAGTCCTTCGAATTTCATCGGTTTCTCTTGAAGATACTGATTGGCTGGATGACGGCTGGTAGCGGCCATCGAACCTTGCACCGTCGGTGCCTGACGGCGGGGCTGGCCGCGGGAGCGGCCTTGGTGGCGGCAATCGCCTAATGTTGGGGCGTGACGGGTTGGATTCGGCTCCTCGCTGCTGTGCGAAGCGGGAAAGCGGTTTTTATAATTCCGTCTATTTTCCAATTATCCCAATCCAGGGCATCGTTGATTCGAAAGAAAAGACCCTAAAGTCCGTGTTGTTTGGTGGATGGGCATTGGAAGAAGGTGCTCGTTTTTCTCACTCCTGGGGAGCGGTCTGCCCGCTACCATTGACAACCCCTCCACCCAGGGGCGTAATTGCCATGTGACCAGCCGGTCACACGGCGCCTTCCATGCCTTTCCTGGTCGGTCTTGCCGCTATTTTCCAGAGATCTCGCTATGACGATCGGAGTCGCCGCCCGCGGTGCCTGCGCAGGTGCCGCTGTGCGGGCCGCGGTGCTCGGCGCTGAGCTTTTCGGGCGCGGTGCGATAGGAGGATTCGCCGTGTTCGCGGTGCTGGATGAGGCGGGGAGGCTGGATTATCGCGTCACCCAGCGCGGGGGCATCGGGGCGCTGGCGCTGCCGGATGCGTGGATGACGGCGCAGACAGCGGCGGTGATATCCAGTGGTCCGGACCGACCGGAGCCTTTGACCCAGTTCCTCGCCGGTGCGGCGGGGGTGGGCCTGGTCACTGGTCATCGGATACCGAATAGCCTTGGCGACGACGGCGTGGCGTTGAATCAGGCGGTACTCGAGCTTATCGCCTCGGGGGAGGCGCCACAGTCGGCGGTGGACCAAGTGCTCGCGGCGAACGCTGAGCTGGACGCGGGGCTGATCGCGATCGGCGCTGATGGCCGGTTGGGCTGGGGCGACAGCGCGCGGGTGCGGCGGCGCGGCGACCGGGGAAGCTTTCAACGCGACGACGGGACGTGCCGGCTGGCGCTGGCGCACAACTCTATCTTCTCTTCGCAGCCGCTGGCCGAGGCGCTGGGCGAGTTTGCCTGGGCTGCGCTCCACGGCGTGGAAGGGCGGCTGCGTGCGCTGCGTCTGAACGCTGCGGTACCGGTGCGGCTAGGCTCGCGCGATGCGGTCCATATCGATTCGCAGGGGCGGGTCGAGCTGATCGATAGCGCCAACCCGGAGCTTTCGCAGGCGCGGCGCCGGGGCACGGCTATCTACCTCGGCAGCCAAGTGCTGTACCACGGACGGCCGATCGGGCGGGTCGAGACCGAGCTGGTCGCCGAACTCGCCGAGGGTATCGCGACGCCGCTGCCGGGCAGTGTGCCATCCACCTTGTTGATGAGTGTCGCCGATGTCGTCACGTGAACGTACCGAGCGCCAGATCCTCGAGGCGCTCGAGGCGCAGATCCGCGACTGCGGGATGAACGGCGTCGGTATCAATGCGGTAGCCAAGCGCGCCGGGGTGAGCAAGGAGCTGATCTATCGCTACTTCGACGGTATGCCGGGGCTGCTCCTGGCCTGGATGCGCGAGCAGGATTTCTGGACCAGCCGTGGCGACCTGCTCGGCAGCGATGAGTCCAGTGCGCGAACGCCGGCAGCGCTGATCCTCTCCATGCTGCGCGGTCAGGTGGAGGCGCTGGCGAAGAGCGACACCCTGCGCGAGGTGCGACGCTGGGAGCTGGTCGAGCGCAACGAGGTCTCCGCACCGCTGGCCGACCGGCGCGAGCGCGCGGCGCGCTCGTTCATCGACCGGATGGACGGGCTGACCGACGGGGGCGACGTACCGGCGATGGTGGGCATCATGCTGGCGGGCGTGCTCTATCTGATGCTGCGGGCCAAGACCGAGAGCCATTTCCTCGGTGTACCGCTGCGCGGCGAGGAGGGCTGGGCGCGCTATGACGCCGCGTTGGAGCGGCTGATCGGCGCCTTACCGCCGCCGCTGCTGGAGTCGTCGCTGCGCGAGCTCGAAGCGGTGCGTGATGGGCGCGGGGCAGGCGATCGGCCGGCGTGAGCAGAGGCTCGTCGCGGTAGAGGTTTCAAGGCCATTGGTTTCATTCGACCAAAGGCGCCGGAGCACGGCGTCAGGATCAGCAGTCGTCATGCGTTTTCAATAAGGATAACAATCATGCGATCGACAAAGTGGACCTCACCCGCAGTGAAGGGTTGGATACTTACCGCAGCGCTGGGCGGCGCGATGCTCGCCGGCCACGCTGCCCAGGCACAGACGGTGACCGCGGTGATGCAGTCGGGGCTCAGGGTGATGGACCCGATCACCACCACCGCCTTCATGAGCCGTGACCACGGCTACATGATCTACGACACCCTGCTGGGGATGGACGAGCACTTCCAGGTCCGGCCGCAGATGGCCGACTGGCAGGTCAGCGACGACGCGCTGGTCTACACCTTCACCCTGCGCGATGGCTTGCGGTGGCACGATGGCCAGCCGGTCACCGCCGGCGACTGCATCGCCTCGATCAAGCGCTGGGCCTCGGTGGACGCCACCGGCCAGGTGCTGATGACCATGGTGGCGGGGATCGACGCCCTGGACGATCGGCGCTTCGAGGTCCGGCTCGAGGAGCCCACCACCCTGCTGCTCGAGGGCTTGGCCAAGCTGAGCTCGCGACCGGCCTTCATGATGCCCGAGCGCATCGCCGATACCCCGGCCTCGACGCAGATCACCGAGTACATAGGCTCCGGTCCGTTCAAGTTCGTCACCGCCGAGTTCCAGCCCGGGGCCAAGGCGGTCTACGAGAAGAATCCCGACTACGCGCCGCGTGACGAGCCATCGAGCTGGACCGCTGGTGGCAAGGTGGTGAAGGTGGATCGCGTCGAGTGGCTGGCGATGCCCGACCAGATGACCGCGGTCAACGCGCTGCAGAGCGGAGACGTCGACTTCATCCAGCAGGTGCCGTTCGATCTGCTGCCGCTGCTTGAACGGCAGGAGGGGACCAAGGTCGAGGTGCTCGATCGGCTCGGAGCCTGGAGCTACTTCCGCTTCAACCATCTCTACCCGCCGTTCGACGACGCGCGACTGCGACAAGCGGCGATGTATGCGGTGAGCCAGCAGGACGTGCTCGATTCGCTGGTCGGCAATCCCGACTACTATCGCACCTGCGCCGCGGTGTTCGGCTGCGGCAATCCCAACGAGAACGACTATGGCGCCGAGATGGTGATCCCGGCCAACCTCGAGCGGGCGCGCGCGCTGCTGGAGGAGGCCCATTACGATGGCACCCCGGTGGTGCTGCTGCAGCCGACCGATCTCGCCATGCTCGCGCCCCAGCCGGTAGTGATCGCCTCCGCCCTTCGCGCCGCGGGTTTCAACGTCGATATGCGCCCGATGGACTGGCAGAGCGTGGTGATGCAGCAGAGCAACCAGAACCCGCCGGCGCAGGGCGGCTGGAACCTGTTCTCCACCTTCAGCATCCTCGCCACCAGCGGCGATCCGTTCGGCAATACCACCATCGCCGCCAACGGCCGCGAAGCCTGGGCCGGCTGGCCCGACGTGCCGGAGATAGAGGCGCTGCGTCTGGACTATGCCCGCTCCACCGACGCGGCCGAGCGCAAGCAGATCACCGCCGAGATCCAGCGGCTTGCGATCGATCAGGGCGTGGTCGCGCCGCTCGGCCAGTTCCAGATCCCCGCCGCCTACAGCGACCGACTGAGCGACGTGCCTCATGCCCCGGTCACGATATTCTGGGGCATGGGCAAATCGGAAGACTAGGTATCGGACGCCGCCTGATCGATGCCGTCGCCTGCGGGCTCGGCTCAGCCGTCCAGGTGGGGCTGGATCAGCGCTTCGAACCATTCCACGAACACCGTCAGTCGCCGCGAGCGCTGGCGTCGATGCGGGTAGAGCAGCGACGCCGGCATCGAGGGGGCGCGGAAGGCCGGCATCACCTCTACCAGGGATCCCTCGTCGAGCAGGTGCTGCACGTCGAATCGCGGGATCTGGATCAGCCCCAGTCCAGCGCGGCAGCAGGCGATGTAGCTCTCGGCGTTGTTGACGACCACTTGGCTCGACACATCGAGATGGCACGTCTGGCCGGTGTCGGCCAGGTGCTCCCACGGCAGCTCGCGTCCCGTCGTCGCGCAGGCGTAGCCCACCATCAGGTGCCCATCGCGCAATGCCTCGGGATGTTCGGGAGTACCACGTTCGCGCAGGTAGGCGGGGCTGGCGCAGTTGATCAAGGCGACTTGGCCTAGCGTTTTCACTACCAGGCTGCTGTCGCGCAGTGCGCCGATACGCACTGCGCAGTCCACGCCATCGCGGACCAGGTCGATGGCACGATCGGTCGATCCCAGGTCCAGCTTCAGGCGGGGGTAACGGCGTAGCAGGTTGGCCAGCGAGGGGGCGATCAGGCGGCGGGCGATGCGGCTTGGGACGTCGACCTTGAGCCGGCCGTTGACCTGGTGATGGCTTGCCTGGAACAGCTGGTCGATCTCTTCCATCTCGCTCAGCAGCGGACGGATGCGTTCGAGCAGCTGGCTGCCATCGGCGGTCAGCTGCACTCGCCGGGTGGTGCGATGCAGCAGCCGGGTGGCGAGCTGGGCTTCAAGCTGCTGGATCGCGGCGGATACCGAGGCGCGCGGCAGCTCCAGCGCATGCGCTGCCTTGATGAAGCTGCCCATTTCCGCAACCTGGGCGAAGACGCGGTACTGGTCGACTCGATCCATTCGCTCGCTGCTCGATACCCTTTGCCGCGCTCGGCTGCTTGCCCACCACCCCATGCAGCGGTGGTGGGTAGGCCGTCAATATTAGCTGCATCGGCGGCTCCCCGGGCATTCCATAGCCGGCTCACTTGGTGGTATAGCCGCCGTTGATCAGCAGAGTCTGTCCGGTGGTCCACCAGCCGTCGCTGACCAAGTGGCGGATCAGCGGGACGACGTCCTCGATATCGGTCAGCCCGGTCTTGGAGAACGCCGACAGCGCGGCGGCGCTCTTGTGGTAGGCCACTGCGTCGTCGCCCTCGGCCGGATAGAAGAACGGAGTATCCATTGGCCCCGGGCCGACGGCGGTGACCGAGATTCCACGCTCGCCGAACTCCTTGGCCGCCGCCCGGGTGAAGTGCTCCACCGGTGCCTTGGTACCAGCGTAGGCTGCATAGAAGGGCGTGAACGCACCGAGCAGCGAGGTGACCAGGGTCACGATCTTGCCGTGGTCATTGAGCTGCCGGCCCGCTTCTTTGATGAACAGGAACGCCGACTTGGCGTTCACCGCGCTCATCTCATCGTACTCAGCCTCGCTGATGTCGATGATCGGCTTCTTCATCACCTTGCCGACCGTGTTGATCGCGATGTCGGGCCTGCCTACCGCGGCGATGGTATCGGCGAACAGCTTTTCGACCGCGCGCGCCTCGGTCAGATCGGCCTGGAAGGCCACTGCCCTGGTACCCATCGATTCGAGTGCCGCTACCGTGGCATCGGCGTCGGCCTGGGAACCGGCGCTGTGATAGTGGATGGCCACGGCCCCGGCGCCCTGTGCGGCGAGGTCGCGGGCGATCAGCGCGCCGAGGTTCTTCGCCCCGCCAGTGATGAGCGCGACCTTGCCTTTGATCGAATGGTCAGCCATGGAGGATCTCCTTGAAGTCCGGGGTTGAACATTCGAGCTTAGACCGTCGGACTCGCTGGATCAGCGGCGTGAAGCTGGATGGATTGGTCAGAAAACCTGACCAATCGAGCCCGCGGCATCGACGCGCTCGGCGAACTGGTTCTCGATGCCGTAGCCTTCGGGCTCGCTCAGCGGTCCAGTCGATCGCGGCCTGCCTATTGGCGATGCCCGCTCTCCAGCCGGCCGTCGAACAGTTCGCAGAAGGCGCGATAGCGCGCTTCGTGAAGCTCGCGCGTTGCCGGATCGGGTTCGAGTACATGCTCACCAGGGGCAAGGTCGCGGGCGACGGCGAGCAGGTCGCCGCCGTGCGTCGGTGCCATGGCGGCCACGGCCGCTCCCAGCAATACGGGTTCTGGTGCTTCGGAGAGCACCACTCGGCATCCGGTGCCATCGGCATAGAGCTTGCGTAGCAGCGGCGAGCGATTGTGTCCGCCGCTCAGGTGAAGGGTGTCGATCGCATAGCCATAGTGGTTCATGCGTTCGATGATCGCACGGGTGCCGTAAACCAGTGCGGTTGCCGCAGCCCAATACACCTTGATGAAACTCTCCCGCGGTGACTCCAGGGTGAGGCCGACGATGGCGCCGCGCATCTGCGGGTCGGCCAGCGGCGAGCGGTTACCGATGAAGTCCGGGCGCAGGTGAATCTCGGGGGCGGGGTCGCCGCTTTCCAGACGCGCCAGCAGCAGCGCCGAGAGCGCGCCGTGCGGGTCGTTGCCGAACTCGCTGCCGGCGCTGAAGAGCGCAACGATATGATCGAGCAGCGCGCCGGAGAGGCTCTGACCGCCTTCGTTGGCGAAGAAGCCGTCGCACAGCGCGCCGGGATAGGGCCCCCATACGCCCGGTATCTCGCAACGCTTGGGATGGGCGCCGATATGGCAGGTCGAGGTGCCTGCGATGATCGCCAGGCGGTGTGTCGCATCGCGATCGAGGCTGCGTCCCAGGGTGCCCATCGCGCCGGCGTAGGCGTCGATCATACCCACCGCGAACAGGCACTCGGTGGAGAGGCCGAGATCCGCGGCTGCCCGCTCGCTGAGATGGCCCAGCGGTTCGCCCACGGCTGCAGCGTCTTCGCCGAGCCCGGCGCGCTCGACCACGTCGGCCATATCGACACGCGCGAGGAAGTCCTGGTCCCAGCCGTGGTCCGGACGCGGGTCGAAGGTCCATTTGCACGCCAGCATGCATACCGAACGCCGGTCGATCCCGGTGCAGTGATAGCCGAGCCAGTCACCGAGGTCGGCGGCGTAGCCGATCCGTGCGTAGAGCTCCGGCCGCTGGCGTTTGAGCCACATCAGCTTGGGTATCTGCATCTCGGGCGACATCACGCCGCCGAGGTTGTCGAGCGGCGCACCGCCGGTAGCGGTGCACTCGGCCGCCTCGTTGGTCGCGCGATGGTCCATCCATACGATGATGTTCCACATCTCATCGCCCGGGGAAAGCGCCAGCGGCGCGCGCGCTTGATCCAGCAGCACCAGCGAGCAGGTCGCACTCACCGACATACTGGCCACGGCGGCGGGCTCGACGCCCGCTTGTGCCACGGCGCGGCGGGTCGAGTCGCAGATCGCTCGCCAGATGTCGGTGGTGCTCTGTTCGACATGGTGGTCGAAGGGGCGGTGCTGGGCGATCGGCGCCTTGGCTTCGCCGAGCAGTACGCCGCGGTCGTCGAAGACGCCTACGCGGGCGCTGCCGGTGCCGATGTCGACGCTGAGAAAGCAAGTGGATCGGGTCATGTTCGAGCTGCTCACGATCGTTTGAGGAAGGGCATGCGCAGTGTCATGACGACGATCAGAAATGCGCCCCAGACGGCGATGGAGAGATGCTGGCTGGCACCCATCAGGTTCATGCCCGAAGCGATCACCTGAAGGCTCATCAAGCCGAGCACCAGCGGCAATACGCGCCCGAAGCCACCGAACGGGTTGGCGCCGGCAAGGAAGCAGGCGAGCACCGTGATCAGTAGATAGCTCTCGCCGTGGCCCACCCGCACGGAGTTGAAACGCGCCAGCATCACCATGCCGGCGATCGCCGCCAGCAGCCCCGAGATGGTGTAGAGCGTGATCAGTACTCGGCGTACGTCGATGCCTGAATATTCAGTGGCGCGCAGATTGGAGCCGACCATGTGGATCGAAAACCCCGTGCGGGTGAACTGCATGAAATAGGCCAACGCGGCCGCGGCGAGCAGAAAGACCAGTATGGGAACCGGGACGCCCAGTACGCTTCCGCCGCCAATCCATTGAAAGCTTGCCGGCATGCCGGAAATGCCGCCGCCACGGGTGAGGAATTCTCCCAGCCCTTGGAGGAAGATCATCACGCCGAGGGAGACCAGGATCGGGTGCGCGCCGACCCGGGCGACGATGACACCGATCAGAAAACCCGCCGCGGCGCCCACGGCGAGTCCGGCGCCGACGCTGACGACGAGGCCTAGCGCCCCGGCATCCCCGAGCGCGTTCTGCACCAGCCAGGCCGTGGTCAGCCCGGCGATGTTGGCGGTGAAGGTGACCGCCAGATTGAGTCCGCCCGAGATGATCGGCAGCAGCATCGCCAGCGACAGCAGGCCCAGTTCGGGAAGCTGCACGGCCATCGATCGGATGTTGGCGCCGCTCAGAAAGCCCGGCGCCATCAGGGTGAAGAAGCCGAAGCTCGCGGCCAGCAGCAGCGCCATGACGCCGATCTCGAGCGTGTCGGTACTCAGGCGTAGGCGCCGGCGGGCGGATGATGCGATGGTCATGAGCGGGCCTCCCTGGCCATTGCGCGCTGGGGCAGCAGTTTGTCGAGATTGCTACAGGTGATCGCAGCAAGAATGATGAAACCGACGATCATGCGGAAGGCATAGGGCGTCACGCCGAGCAGGTTGAGCCCGTTCTGGACCACGGCGAGCAACAGCACCCCCAGCAGTGCGCCGGTGACGGAACCGCGGCCGCCGCCCAGCGTCGCGCCGCCCAGCACCACGGCGGCGAGAATCGGCAGCTCTTGGCCGATCAGCGCGTTGGGCACGACTTCCTGCACGATGTGCGCCTGCATCAGTCCGGCGACTCCGGCGCACATCCCCAGCCAGCCGTAGGCGAAGGCGTGGATCAGGCCGACCCGGACGCCGGAGCGCCTGGCCGCCTCGGGACTGGAGCCGAAGCCATAGATGGCGCGGCCGAAACCGGTGCGGGTGAGAATGAAGCCGGTGGCCAGGCTGATCACCGCCATCACCGCGACCGGGAGATAGAGCGTGGCGCTACCGCGAGTGGCGGGCAGGTCGATCAGCGGTACCGCGTAATAGAGCCAGTCGGGAACGTCATAGATCGACACGCCGCCGGTGAAGACCATCAGCAGGCCGAAGTAGAGATTGAAGGTGGCGATGGTGACGATGATCGAGACGATGCGAAAACGGTAGATCAGCAAAGCGTTGAACAGTCCGAGCAGGGTGCCTATGGCCATCGAAAGCGCGATGCCGAACAGCCAGTTGCCGCCGCCGATCGAGATGAGCAGCGTCATCACCACGTATTGCACCACCGAGGCCGCAACGGCGAAGGAGATATCGATGCCTCCGGCGATCAGCACGACCACCAGTCCGGCGGCGAAGATCATGTTCACCGATTGGTTGTTGAGCAGGTCGAACAGGTTCTGAACCGTCAGAAAGTTTTCCGTGGTCAGGCTCAGCACGACACCAAGTCCCAGGATGATGAGTGCCAGCACGCCTTCGGTACCGAGGTGAAGCCTACGCATTGATGATCTCCTCGAGTGACTCCTCGGTGGTGTCCGCCGGTGTGAGCTCCTGGCTCACCCGGCCCTCGCGCAGCACGATGACCCGGTCGGCGTTCATCCAGATCTCGCCGGCCTCGTCGGAAATCAGGATGATCGCCATGCCATCGTCGGCCAGCTGCCGGATGATCTCGAAAATGCCGGCCTTGGCGCCGATGTCCACGCCCACGGTCGGGCAATCGAGGATCAGTACTTCGGGTTTGGTCGCCAGCCACTTGGCGATGACCACTCGCTGCTGATTGCCGCCGGAGAGCGACGACACCGCAAGCTCCGCGTCGCTGACTTTCGTTCCCAGGCGGCGAATCCACTCGGCGGTGAGCGCTCGGACCCGCCAAGGGGCGAGAAAGCCTCTGGGCTTTTCCAGTTCGCCGAGCACGGTAACGGCGGTATTCATGTTGATCGACTGGCTTTGCACCAGTCCCAGATTGAGGCGGTCTTCGGAGACATAGGCGATACCGTGGCGGATCGCATCCCGATTGGAGCGTAGCGTCAGCCGCTTGCCGTGCATGCGCATCTCGCCTGCGGTGGGCTGGGTCATTCCGAAGACGACATGTGCGAGTTCCGTGCGCCCAGCGCCGAGCAGCCCGGTGAGGCCGAGGATTTCACCGCGGTTGAGGGTCAGCGAGACATCTTCGAACTCGCCGCGACGGCTCAGGCCGCGGAGCTCCAGCACCGGCTCGCCAGAGGGAGCGGTCTGCCGCGGGACGAGATTCAGCTCCTGCCCCGTCATCAGCTGCGAGAGCCGCGCCTGGGTCATTCCCTCGGTGGGGTAGGTGCCTACCAGCTTACCGTTACGCAGTACGGTGACCCGCTGGCAGACCGCCAGGACCTCGGCCAGACGGTGGCTGACGAAGACGATGGAGATACCCTGGGCGGAGAGCGCTCGGGTGAGGTCGAGCAAGGTGCGCACCTCATTGCGGGTCAGCGAGGCGGTGGGCTCGTCCATGAAAATGATTCGCGCGCCGGCGCGCAGTACGCGGGCGATCGCCACCAGCTGGCGCCGGGCGATGGAGAGCTCCTCGACCCGGGTGTCGGGATCGAGTTGGACCCCGAGGCGTTCGATCACCTCGCGCGCCTGCTGGCGGGCGGCGCGATAGGAAAGCGGGCGCATCGGATTCGCCACGTAATCGTCGAAGACGATGTTCTCGGCCACGCTCAGGTGGGCGAAAAGCGCCAGATCCTGCCAGATCACGTGAATGCCCCGGGCCCTGGCCTCCCGGGGGGTAATGTGGCCGATGGCCGTGTCGTCGCCGAAAGAGAATACCGCTCCCGCCTCGGGCGCATGGACGCCGTTGAGGATCTTGATCAGCGTGCTCTTGCCACAGCCGTTCTCGCCGGCGAGGCAAAGCACCTCGCCGCGACGCAGTTCGAACGAGACGTCGTCCAGCACGCGGCTATGGCCGAAGACTTTACTGACGTGGTCCGCCCGTAATGCGATATCGCCCATCGTTTTCTCCCAGAAAGAAGGCAAGACGAAGAAAAGCCGCGTGCGGCGAGTCAGAGCACGATCGAATCAGAGGCCGAGATCGGCCAGCTCGTCGATCGTCTCCTCGTTCAGCGCCAGCGGCTTCGAGGCGAAGATGGTGTGGCCGTCGAGTTCGATGGTGCCCAGCACCGGCAGGTCGTCGCCGTCGGCGATTTCCCCGCCTTCGTAGAGCCGGTTGCCGAGGGCGACGAATGCCTTGCCGGCTTCCAGCGGATTCCATTGAAAACCGCCGGTGATCACGCCTTCATGGACGAGCCTGCGTCCCTGGCCCGGGGAGAAGAGCCCCATCACTTTGATCTCGCCGGCCATGCCGCGCTCCTTCACCGCGCGAGCGGCACCGATGGTGCCCTGGCTGCCGAAGGACATGATGCCGGCCAGGTCGGAGTGCGCGCGGATCAAATCGAGCGTGGTGTTGCGGCTGTCGTCGACGCTTTCGGCCACGCCGAAACGGTCGGCGGCCTGCCTCATTTCCGGGCAGTGCTCGGAAAGCCAGTTCACGGCCGCATCGGCCCAGGCGTTGTGCGCGGGTACGCTGAGACCGCCGACATAGACTGCGTACGAGCCTTCGCAACCGGTGGTGTCAGCGAGCAGCTTGGCGTGCTCCTCGCCTAGCTGCTGGGCTGAAATCATCTCGAAGTCGTAGTCGACGTTTTCCGATTCCGGACTCTCGTGAGTCAGCACGATGATCCCTTGGTCGCGGGCTTTCTTGAGTACCGGTTCGAGCACCTGGCGGTCGTTGGGTACGACACCGATCACATCGACTCCGCGAGCGATCAAATCCTCGATCGCGCGCACCTGCAAAGCTGGGTCGGCACTGGTCGGGCCGATCATGTAGGCATCGATGCCGAGCGCCTCGCCCTCATCCTTGATGCCCTGTTCCATGGCATTGAACCATGGGATACCACCGACTTTTGCGACCACGGCAACGGTCGGTTTGTCCTGGGCGTGAGCGGTGGCGCCGAACGTTGCGGCGAGTGCGGCGACTATCAAGATCGAGCGTTTCATCCTGTCCCCCTGAGTACCGATGATTGGCGGTGGGCTCCGGCAGCCGACCACGCGTTGATGGTGTTGCACAATCGGTTGTGCATTTTTGTTTTTCTTCTCACCGGGAGGCAATGCTACTTTTGCCTCGTACCCTGAGGAGGTTCTCGTGTCCGACGACAATTCGAAACGGCTGACGATCTACGATCTGGCCCAACTCGCGCAGTCCTCCCCGAGTACCGTCAGCGCTGTGCTGAACGGCACTTGGCAGCAGCGTCGTATCAGTCACAAACTCGCCGATCGCATCCTCGCGCTTGCGCATGCCGAGGGGTACTCGATCAACATGCAGGCGAGGGCGCTGCGGCGAGAGCGCTCGGGTATCGTCGGCATGATCGTGCCGATGTACGACAACCGCTATTTCAGCTCGATCGCCCAGGCTTTCGAAGCCGAAGCGAGGCGTCGCGGCCTGTTCACCATCGTCTCGTGCACCAACCGCGATCCGGAACAAGAGCGCGAAGCGGCGCGAATGATGCTGGCCTATCGGGTGGAGCATCTGGTCTGCACCGGGGCGACGGCGCCCGACGCTATCGCCGAGATGTGCGCCGCCGCCGGCGTTCCCTGTCTGAATCTCGACCTGCCGGGAACTCGGGCACCCTCGGTCATTTCCGCCAACCGTGAAGGAGCGCTCCGGCTGACGCTGGCGATTCTCGATCGCTTGGCAGCCGCAGGAAAGCCGGAGCAACCTGTCCTTTTCATCGGCGGGCGTGGTGAAGACCACAATACTCGGGAGCGAGTCATGGGTTTTCGGCAGGCCAGGCGTTCGCGCGGCCTCGATACGAGCGATACGGACGTGTTGATCTGCGGCTACGAAGCGGACCGCGCGCAGGTGGCGTTCCAGGACTACGTGGAGCGGCTCGGCGGCCCGCCCGGTGCACTGTTCATCAATTCGACGATCTCGCTGGAGGGGATCGTCCGATGGCTTCGCCTGCGAGGTTACGACCTCGATGCCATCGTCCTCGGATGTTTCGACTGGGACCCGCTCGCGGCGGCTTTTCACCCGCGCCTGATGATGGCGCGCCAAGACGTTCCGGCGATGATCGAGCGGGTTTTCGAGTTGATCGATGAGCCGGCCAAGGCCCGCAACCGTCGGGTGGAAGTATTGCCAACGCTGATCGGCGTATGATCCTTCGGCGACCAGGCGCCCAGGTGAATGGCGCAAACTCCCCAGGCATGCCGGCGGTCTGTCGATCCAGCATGCGGCTCGCGCCCGAGGCCGCATGCTGAGACGACCCAAGGACAGTGGATCTTCGCTGGGAAGTCATTATCGTGAGCTATATGGACGCCGATGCCGTCGCGCTCGGCGAACTGGCTCTTCGAATGGCAAGGCCCCTGACAGCAGGAGATCCCCGATGAGCGTCACCTACCTGATCGAGTTCACCGTCAAGCCGATGCAGCGCGAGCGTTTCCTCACCCTGCTCAATGGGGTGCTCGATGCGATGCGTGAGGAGGCGAACTTTCGCAACGCCACCCTCCATCGTGACCCCGAAGACCCCTATCACTTCCTGCTTCACGAGACCTGGGCCGATCACCAGGACGTGCTCGACGTACAGCTCAACCGGCCTTATCGCAGTGAGTGGCACGAGGCGCTGCCCGAGCTGCTGGAGCGGCCGCGTCAGCTATCGATGTGGTCGACGGTGCGGGTCGACCGCGCCTGAGATTCATTCAAGCTGGCGTTCGAGCAGGCATTCGAGCGGGTGCTCAATCGTCGCCCCGGTCATTGAAGACGACCGAACGCTTGTCGCGTTCGTCGACGCTGAGCCTGAATACATCGGGGCGCGCGTAGTGGCCGACCACATCGAGATCGTAACGGGCGCGAACCAGCTCGTCGGTATCGATCTGGGCGGTGATCAGGCCCGGCTGGTCGATCAGCGGACCCGCGAGCACGTCACCGAGGGGCCCTGCGATCAACGAGCCGCCGCGGATCAGCGCACGGTCGGGGTCCCAGCCTTCCACTGTGGTCCCCAGCTCGTTCGGCGAGGGCTGGACCTGGCAGGCGCTGATCACGAAGCAGCGCCCTTCGTGGGCGATATGGCGCATCGAGCACTGCCATATCTCGCGCTCGTCCACCGTCGGCGCGCACCAGATTTGCACGCCCTTGGCGTACATCGCCATGCGCAGCAGCGGCATGTGGTTCTCCCAGCAGATCGCCGCGCCCAGCCGGCCGGCGCGGGAGTCGACCGTCGCCAGCGTCGAGCCATCACCCTGACCCCAGATCAAGCGTTCGGTGCCGGTCGGCATCAGCTTGCGATGCTTGGCGACCAGCCCCCGCTCGGGGTCGAAGAACAGCGCAGTGCAGTAGAGCGTGGCGCCGTCGCGCTCGATCGCGCCGACCACCAGGCTCGCCCCGGTGCGCTGAGAGAGCGCGGCGAGCGTTTCGGTCTCGGTGCCGGGTACGTCGATCGCGTTGGCGTGATAGGCGGCGAACGCTTCGCGTCCTTCCGGCAGCCGGTAGCCGAGCCGGGTGCCGAAGATCTCGCCCTTCGGATAGCCGCCGAGCAGGGCTTCCGGCATCACCACCAGGCTGGCGCCGGCGGCGATGATCTGCGCTTCGAAGGCGAGGATCCGCTGCAGGGTATCCTGCTTGCCTGCGGGGGAGGCGCCGAGCTGAAGGGCGCAGACGATGGTGCGGGACATGGGGGATATCTCGAGGCTGGGAATGCACGGTATTAGAAACGAGCCCCAGCGCTCGATCAATCACCGCTGATCGCCGCACGTCGCCACCCTCCGGCGGAAGGCGCGCTGGCTCAAAGCGGCATTTCGTGCTCGATCCACTCGGTGACCGAGGCATGCACCGGTGCCCAGCCCAGCTCCTCGCGGGCGCGTTTGGCGCGGACGCGGCTGTTGGAACCGAAGGAGTACTGCGCGTGGGCGCGACCCCAGCGCGGTATCGCTTGCTCCACGCTCCATGACTGCACCGGACCCGTGCCCAGGCGCCGGGCGATGGCGGCGCCGATCTCGGCGTAGGAGGCTTCGCCGTTCTCGACGAAGTAGAAAGCGCCGGCCGGGGCCTTCTCCAGCGCCAGCAGATAAAGCTCCGCCACGTCGTCGATATGGACGTTCGACCAGCGGTTGATGCCCTGGCCGACGATCCGGACTATGCCGCTTTCGCGGGCTTGGTCGACCAATGGCGGAATCTGCACGCTGTGCGGATTGAGCCCGCGGCCGGTGCCATAGATCATGGTGTTGCACAGCACCACCGAGCGGATACCGCGATCCTTGGCCGCGAGCACCAGCTGATCGATCGCATGGCGCGGCTGTTTTCCCGGCTCGACGATGAACGGGGTCTGTTCATCGAAGATCCGCTCGGAGAGCTGGTTGCCGGCTACGTCATCGCCGATCATGCTGGAGCCGCTGGTGTGCAGCAGCGGCTTGCCCGAGTCTTCCAGTCCCTCGATCAGCGCCTCGATCGCCGCGCGGTGGTCGCTGTCGGCTGCGTTGATCGCACCGTCAGCGCGCTGGGCTTCGCGTACCAAAAGCTGATGATCGTCTAGGCTGCCGAGCACTGGTTCGATGCCGGCCGCGCGCAGTCGCTCGGCTTTTTCTTCGCTGCGGACCAGTCCGCGGACGCGGTAGCCCGCCTCGATCAGGCGATGGGCGACCGAGCCGCCGATGAAGCCGGTGGCACCGGTGATGAACACGTTCATGGCGTGGACCTCGCTGAATGGGTGGCGCCATCGCCAGTCGCGATGGGGCGTTCGGAGCGAGAAGCGCTCGAAGAGGTAACCGGCGGACCGCCCTCGTCATCGGCGTGATGTCCGGGTCGGCCTCAGAACTCCTCGTAGCTTGCCGGGTCCTGGTCGAAAGTGCGTCCGTCCGGGCTTGCCAGGGTGGCGATCAGCGCCATGTCCTCACTGGACAGTTCGAAGTCGAACAGCGAAAGATTTTCACGCTGTCGCTCGGTGGAGGCGGCCTTGGGCAGGGGAAGCGCGCCGAGCTGGTGGTGCCAGCGCAGGATCACCTGGGGAATGCTCTTGCCGAGGCGTTTTGCGATCGAGCCGATCACTGGGTCCTGGAGCAGTTGGTTGGCGCGCCCGAGCGGACTCCATGACTGGGTGACGATACCGTGTTCCGCGTCCCAGGCGCGCTGCTCGTCCTGCGGGAAATAGGGATGCAGCTCGACCTGGTTGACGCTGGGGGTGACACCGGTTTCATCGATCAGCCGCTGCAGGTGCTCGGGAAGGAAGTTGCATACCCCGATCGAGCGTACGAGACCGCGTTTCTTCACCTCGATCATGGCTTGCCAGGCCTCGACGTAACGATCCTGGCTCGGGTTGGGCCAGTGGATCAGGTAGAGATCGAAGTAGTCCAGCCCGGCGCGGTAGAGCGACTCCTCGACGGTAGTGACCGCCTGGTCGAAGGCGTGATGGCGGCCGGGCAGCTTGGAAACCACCCGCAGCTCGTCACGCGGCACGCCGGCGCGCTTCACCGCCTGACCCACCGCGCCTTCGTTTTCGTAATTGAAGGCGGAATCGAGCAACCGGTAGCCGTTGTGGACCGCTCTGATCATCCCTTCCACGCCCGATGAACCGTTCAGCTGATAGGTGCCGAAGCCGACGGCGGGCAGCGTAGTGCCGTCGTTGAGGGTGATCTGAGGGATGTCTGCTGCGCTCATCTTGGATTCCTCTGCACGTCGATGGATACAGTCTTACCCTTGTTGCTGACGTGCCAGCTTTCAAGTCGAGTCGATGATTTCGCTCGCGCTCGGCTTCACCGCGTGCCTCGGCCGGGCACGCGTCAGCTTCGATCGTAAAGGCGTTTTCTCAGCTGGATCAGTTCCTTGCGCAGCTCATCCAGGTGGAGGCCGCCGCACCCGAGGGTTTGGCCAAGCTCCTCGGGAATGCCCTTGGCCATCGCCTGCAGTTCGCGCCCCTCGTCGGTCAGCGAGATCAGCACCTGGCGCTCATCCTCGCCCGAGCGCCGCCTAACCAGCAGCGCCTGGGCTTCCAAGCGCTTGAGCAGCGGGGTGAGGGTCGCCGAGTTGAGAAACAGCTGCTCGCCGATCTCCGAGACCGTCAGCCCATCGCGCTGCCATAGCACCAGCATGACCAGGTATTGCGAGTAGGTCAGGCCGAGCGGCTCGAGTAGCCGCCGGTAGGCCTTGTTCATGGCCAGCATGGTCGAATGCAGCGCGAAGCAGAACTGCTGGTCCAACTTCAATGTCGAGCTCATCGACGTTCCCTGAATGATGCCGGATCGGGCGTGAATGGCGCTCATGTACCATCGCAGTCTCGGCGCGCGTGGTTTCGAGCGTGTGGTTCTCGTAGGAATGTTGAGGGTTGGTGAGCGGAAATGCAATCCGTGCGATTAGATCGCGTGCTATTTAGTTGTTGAGATTCCCGTGCGCTCGATTCCAGCCGCGTCGGGATCGTGGCGAACGCCGGTGACCTTAGGTGTCCTAAGCCGAAGGGCGACTGAGCAGATAGGCCGAGACTGCGATCAGAATCGCACCGACCGCGAGCACCACCAGCAGGGGAGCGCCGCCGAACCACATCAGTGCCAGGCTCGCCGCCATCGATACCACGGCGATCAGCTTGGCATAGAGGGGAATGGCGCCCCGCTCTCGCCAGTCGCGCAGCAGCGGGCCGAAGGTCGGATGGTGGCGCAGCCAGGCATCGAGGCGGGGCGAACCGCGCTCGAATGCCCAGGCGGCGACCAGCAGAAAGGGAACGGTGGGCATTACCGGCAGGAAGGCGCCGATGATCGCAAGGCCAAGGGCGCACAGGCCGAAGATCTTGTAGCCGAGCGAGGCCAGCCGGTGTTGGCGAACGGAGGGCATGCAATGTCCCATGTCGAAACGAGCGGGCTTGATTCCGCCCCCCACGCTACACCGCTTGCCGCCGTCAGGCGAGACGCTGCGCGAAACGCCCGGCGAGAAAGTCGCTCGCCAGTTGCACACCCTGCTGGGTGATGGTGTGGGCGACGCCGGGCAGCCGATGGCTCTCGACCTCGACCCCGAGCCCACCAAGCCGCTCGGCGGCGCGCTGGCTCTCGATCGCTGGAATCACCGGATCGGCCTCGCCATGGACCAGCAGCAGCGGGGTCGCGAGCGCCGGAGCGAGGGGTTCGGGTGTCGCCAGCCGTCCGGCGAATGCGACCACTGCGCCGACTGGCCAGCGCCCGGAGGCGACGGCGTCCAGCGCCATGATCGATCCTTGGGAGAAACCGATCAGCGCGACCTGGTCGAGCCTTGAGGCGAGACCGTGGGACTCGATCAGCCCACCGACGATCCGGTCGAAGTCGCCGCGCGCTCGTTCGACCCGAAGCGCCCGGTCGCGCTCGGTGACGCCGTCGAGGCTGAACCATTGATATCCCGGGCCGTGGCCGAACGGCTGCGACGCGTTCGGGCTTTCGCTGGCGGTATCCGGCAGCGCCCGGGCGAGCAGCTCACCGAAGGGGGCGAGATCGCGCCCGTCGCTGCCGACGCCGTGCAGGCAGATGATCAGTCGTTGGCTCATGTTCTCTCCCGCTTGGGTTCGATGAAGTCGAGCTCGGGTCCAAGCGGCACGATGCCGTTGGGGTTGAGCGCCTTGATCGAATAGTAGCCGCGCTTGATATGGTCGATGTCGACGGTCTCGCTGACGCCGGGTACCCGATAGACCCGCTCGAGATAGGCGCTGAGCCTGGGATAGTCGGCAATCCGCTTGAGATTGCACTTGAACAGACCGTGGTAGGCGGCGTCGAAGCGCACCAGGGTGACGAACAGGCGCACGTCGCTCTCGGTCAGCCGCTCGCCGAACAGGAACGCAGACGTATCCGCCAGCTTGGACTCGATGGTGTCGAGGGCATCGAACACGCCGGCGCAGGCCTCTTCATAGGCGCCCTGAGTAGTGGCGAAGCCGGCACGGTAGACGCCGTTGTTGAACCGCGGATAGAGCCAGTCGTTGAACTCATCGATACGTTTGCGCAGCGCCTGCGGATAGAGGTCGAGACCGTCGTCCGCGAGAGCGCCGAAGCCATCGTTGAGCATCCGCAGGATGTCGCTGGATTCGTTGTTGACGATCGTCTGGCGCTGCTTGTCCCACAGCACCGGGACCGTCGCGCGTCCGGTGTAGCGAGCATCGGCTCGAGTGTAGAGCGTATGCAGGTGGCTCGCGCCGGTGACCGGGTCAGGGGAGGCGAAGTGCCAGCCCTGGTCGGTCAGTTCGGGTTCGACGATGGTCACCGGCAGGATCGCCTCGAGCCCCTTGAGCTTGCGCGCGATCAAGGTCCGCGATGCCCAAGGGCAGATCAGCGCGGCATAGAGATGATAGCGCCCCGGCTCGGCGGCGAAGCCGCCCTCTCCGGTGGGGCCCGGCGCGCCGTCCGGGGTGATCCAATGGCGAAAGCCCGAGACCTGGCGAACGAAGCCACCTTTCTCGTCGGTGGCTTGGACCGGATGCCAGTCCCGGGTCCACTTTCCATCCACTAGCATGTCCATTCTCCTCTGGGCTGAGCTTGGCCTCTCGGGGCGGCTCAGCGGCTGTTCGTGACCAGGGCGATCTCGTTGCCCCACGGGTCGAGCAGGGTCTGCTCAGGCGCGACCCGCTCCAGTGCTTCAGGCGTTGCGGCCATCACGATCTCGCTGAGACCGGTCGACGGCAGCGTGCGGCTCGGTGCGCCGCGGCTGTTCCAGACGTTGGTGGCGATATGGTGATGGTAGCCACCGGTCGAGAAGAAGCTGCCACCCGGATAGCGGCAGGTCAGCTCGAAGCCCAGCCGCTGGATGTAGAAATCCTCGGCGGTGGCGATGTCGCCGACCTGGAGATGGACGTGGCCGACGATGGTGCCGATCGGAGCGCCGCGCCATTCGCCAGTGGCGCTGGCGAGCAGGCCTTCCAGATCGAGCGCTTCTGTCGTCATTTCCACCAGGCCGTCTTTCCAATGCCAGCTCGAGCGCGGCCGGTCGGTGTAGATTTCGATGCCATTGCCTTCCGGGTCCTGCAGGTAGATCGCTTCGCTGACCAGGTGGTCGGACGCGCCGCTCACCGCTATGCGTTGATCGATCGCGCGCTGGGCCCAGGCGCCAAGGTCGGCCCGGTTCGGCAGCAGGAAGGCGGTATGGAACAGCCCCGCTTCGCGTGGTGACCAGCGCCGCGCCGCACGATCCTCGCGCAGGTGCAGCAGCGTACGGTTTCCGGCACCGAGCCAGTGCTCGGTGCCATCGCCCTTCAGAAGCTCGAGTCCGACTACCTGCTGGTAATACTCACTGACCTTGTCGAGGTCGTTGACCACCAGCGTGACTCGTTCGATTGCAAGAGGCGCTTGGGATACATCGCTCATCGTTTCTCTCCAGGGTCAGTGTTCGGGGTATTAGCGTGCTTTACCGAACGGAGTGGGGCGCAGCGCGTGGGCACCGTCGCCAGCCAGGGCCACTGCGATTAGACCGATGATCCACAGTGCGGGGAATTCCCAGCCGCCGCCCGTATTGGTGAAGAAGAAGCCTGCCGCGCCGTGGACGGTGAAGATCGACCCGAGCAGTACCGGGATCACCGCCAGCGCGGCGAGACGCGGCCAGACGCCGAGGATCAGTGCCAGGGCGCCTGCGATCTCCCACACGATGGTGACGTAGGCGAGCGACGCCGGCAGGCCGAGCGAGGCGAAGTAGCCAGCGGTGCCGGCCGGGGTGAAGACGAACAGCTTGAGCCCGGCATGGGCCAGGAACAGGATGCCGAGCGCCAAGCGAAGCAGCAGAACGGCATAGGGGGCAGTGCGTGAATCGATCATTTTAGTGTCCTCGATGAAGTATGGGGTGGCGATGCGCCGCCTCATCGAGGACAAGATTGTTCCTTTTCTTTTTTCGACACTATCCGTTGCATTGGAAGATGATAATTTCTTGTATAGAAATTATCCGCTACCAACCGCGATCCCACTCCGGGGGATCGGGAAAGCGTTCGACCAGGAAGTCGATCAGCACCCGTACTTTCGAGGCCAAGTGACGGCCCGGCGGATAGAGCGCGAAAAGGCCGTGCGGTGGGCCTTCGTGCTCAGCCAGCAGCGGTGTCACCCGATGGTCGCGCAGCGCCGCCCCGGCGATGAAGCTTGGCACCCTGGCGATGCCGAGACCATATTCGGCCGCGCGCAGGCTCGCTTCGGCGTTGGAGAAACGCAGCCGGCCTTTGACCGCCACCGTCATCGGCGCGCCTTCGAGACGGAAGCGCCAAGCGTAGGGATCGCGAAAGTTGGTGTCGATGATGCAGTCGTGATCGGCCAGCTCGGCGGGCATCACCGGCGTGCCGTGGGTCTTGAGATAGTCCGGGGAAGCCACCACCACGACGCGCGCGGTGCAGAGTCGGCGTGCGATCAGGCTGCTGTCCGCCGGGGTACCGATCCGCAGCGTCGCGTCGAAGCCTTCGTCCACCAGGCTGACCACGCGGTCTGAGAAGTTCACCTCGAGCTGGATCTCGGGATAGGTGAGGGCGAACTCATTGAGCACCGAGGTGAGCTGGACCACGCCGAACGAGAGCGGGGCGGAGATCCTTAGCCTGCCGGAGGGCGTGGCCGCGGCGTTCTTCACCGAGGCGTCGAGGTCGTCGAATTCCTCGAGCAGCGCGCGAATCCGCTCGAAGTAGGCCTGGCCGACCTCGGTGGGGGAGAGCGCACGGGTGGTACGCTTGATCAGTTGCACACCGAGCTCGCTTTCAAGCCGCGAGATCAGTTTCGACGCCTTGGCCGAGCTGATCCCGAGTCGCTCCGCCGCCTTGGAGAAGCTGCCGGTCTCGAGCACGGCGACCAGCATGCGGTCGCATTCCAGTCGCTCCATCAGCGTGCTCCTCTCAGCGCCGCTCTTCGAGAGCCATGCGCACCGCGAGCCCTCCCAGTACGCCTGCCATCAGGTAGCGCTGGAATGCTCGCCAGCCCGGGCGCGCGACGAGAAAGCTCGCGATCGACCCCGCCAGCAGTACGATCAGCGCATTGACCGTGAGACTGACCGCGATCTGCACGCCGCCGAGCGCAAGCGACTGCGCCAGCACGCTGCCGTGCTCCGGGGTGATGAACTGGGGCAGCAAGGCGAGATACAGCACCGCCACCTTCGGATTCAGCAGGTTGGTCAAAAGTCCCATGATGAAAAGCCGGGCGGGACGCTCGCGAGGAAGCTCGACCACCTCGAAGGGTGAGCGTCCACGCGGACGGAGCGCCTGGTAGGCGAGATAGAGCAAGTAGAGCGCGCCGCCGATGCGCAGTACATCATAGGCATAGGGGACGGCGAACAGCAGTGCGGTGAGCCCGAGTACCGCGCTGAGCAGGTAGAAAGCGAAACCCAATGCTACGCCGCCGAGCGATATCAGCCCCGCGCGACGGCCTTGGCAGATCGATCGGGATATCAGGTAGATCATGTTCGGTCCTGGCGTCAGGACCATTCCCAGCGCGATCAGCGTGAAGGTGAACAGCATGGTGGGATCCGGCATGTCGGCATCTCGGCGCGAAGGGAGAGGGCTTCGACTGTATCAGCAGTCGCGTCGCCAAGGCAGGGGCGTGAACGCGGATTTCGCGCTGTCGCTTCAGCTAAAGATTCCGCCGCGTCCGGCTAGCCAGCCCGACCATGAATTTGTTAGATTGATCCGGACTCGCCTGCACCGGGCGAGCTGACCGGATTCATCTCCATGGCCACTCACGCGCAGCTCGATCTTGCCAAGTCTTCGGCGTTCATCGCTGAGGTAGCGCGCTGCGTGGCGAATCCTCCCCCCGTTTCATCCGTCGCGCCTCCCGGCGTGGTTGCCGTCGCGCCGCCGTGCGCGATCGTGCTGGGCTGATTCTCTCGCCCGTTCAAACGCTCCCGCTGTTCGCCAGTCTCGCCATCAAGGCCTGGACCGCGTCGCGCCCTTGAGGGCTGCGGGAGTTCGTTCGATCATTGACGGATGAACCGATCATGACTGCTTATTCTTTCTCTCGCTCGGCGTGGGCCGCTCGCGGTGCCATGGCGTCTTTCGTGCTGCTGTGGGGCAGTGCGGCAATCTTCACTCACTGGGGACTCGAGCACGCCTCCGCGCTGGTCCTGCTGATCCTGCGCTTCGTTCTCGCACTCTTCGCGCTCGGCCTGATGTGCCTCAAACGGCGTGCCTGGTTACCGCCCAAGGGCCTGCGCCTGCGCGTTGCGATCGTCGGTGCGATGCTGGTCGGCGGCTACTCGATCTGCTACTTCCAGGCGATGGCCGAGGGAGTTACCCCTGGCATACTCGCCACCTTGCTCGGGGTGCAGCCGATCCTCACCCTGCTGGCGATGGAGCGGCGATTCTCCCCGCGGCGCCTGGGTGGGCTGCTGGTAGCGCTTGGCGGTCTTGCGCTGGTGGTGCTGGGAGGGACGAGCGAGGCGAGACTGCCATGGACCGGCACGCTGTTCGCCCTCGGTGCGCTGGGCTGCATGAGCCTTGGCGCAATCCTGCAAAAGGGTATCGATCTATCACCGCTCGAGGTGTTGCCGCTGCAGTACCTAGTCGGGCTGGCGCTCTGCCTGCTCGCGCTGCCGCTGCAGCCCGTGCGGCTCGAATTGACCCTCGGGCTGGTGGTGCCGCTACTGTGGTTGGGGCTTGCGATCTCGGTCGCCGCGCAGCTCTTGTTCTACCGGATGATTCGCAGCGGCGACCTGGTCGACGTCACCAGCCTGTTCTACCTGGTGCCGGTGGTGACAGCGGCGCTCGACTACTGGCTGCTCGGCCACCCGCTCTCGGCTTCGAGCCTGGTGGGCCTGGCGGCGATCCTGTTCGGGTTGATACTGGTGTTTCGGCGCGGTCGGCAAAAGAGGTAGGGGATTGAAAAGAAAATGCCCCCGCGTGTGATGCGGGGGCATATACGCTGCGCTTGCCAACGGCTGATCGACCGTCGCCGCGGGATCAAATCTCTGCGTTGTGATAGACGTTCTGGACGTCGTCGAGGTCGTTGAGCATGTCGAGCAGTTTTTCGAACATCGCCACGTCGTCGCCTTCGATCCTGGTGGTGGTCTGCGGCACGAACTGGATCTCCTCGACCTCGAAGTCGAGCTCGCCGAAGGCGTCGGTCAACGCCTGCTTCGCCTTGAAGAACTCGGTGGTCGGTGCGAATACGGTGATCCGGCCGTCCTCCTCCTCGATGTCGGTGACGTCGACATCGGCCATCATCAAGGCTTCGAGCACTGCCTCCTCTTCATGGCCATTGAAGGCGAAGATCGCGCAGTGGTCGAACATATGGCTGACCGTGCCCTGGGTGCCAAGCTTGCTCTTGGTCTTGGTGAAGCAGCCGCGCACGTCGCCGAAGGTGCGGTTCGGATTGTCGGTCAGGCACTCGACGATCACCATGCAGTTGCCTGGACCGAAGCCCTCGTAGCGCGCTGGGGAGAAGTCCTCGCCGCCGGCGCCCTTGGCTTTGTCGATCGCCTTTTCGATCACGTGCGACGGAACCTGATCCTTCTTCGCTCGATCGATCAGGCTGCGCAGCGACAGATTGCCGGCCGGATCTACGCCCCCCTGCTTGGCGCAGACGTAGATCTCGCGACCGTACTTGCTGTAGACCTTGGTCTTCGCCGCGGCCGTCTTGGCCATCGATTCCTTACGGTTCTGGAAAGCCCTTCCCATGTCATCGTCCCAAGAGATTGTCAACGAGGGGCGATTCTACTCGACCCTGCGTGGCGGTGGCAGGCCTATCGCATCACGCTTTTGCCTACGCTCATTTGACTTTCATATGAGGCGGATAGCGAGCTTGCAATGCCAGGCCGCGACGCCGGCGGCTATGCTTTGGTCATCGACCGATGGCCCAGGAGAGGAGATCACCATGTCAGAAGGCAACCACGGCGCACCGAACGACGGCGCGGATATCGATCAAGCGGCGATAGAGCTTGCGAGCCAGGTGTTCGACGCCGCCCGGCGCGGTGACGTCGAGCGGCTGAAAGCGTGGTTCGCGCAGGGGCTGCCGCCCAACCTGAGCAACCACAAGGGCGACAGCCTTCTGATGCTGGCGAGCTACCACGGTCAGCTCGAAGCGGTGAAGCTGCTGCTCGAACGGGGCGCCGATCCGGACCGGCACAACGACAATGGCCAGAACCCGCTCGCCGGGGCTGCGTTCAAGGGCAATCGAGCGATGGCCGAGCTGCTGCTCGATGCCGGCGCCGGGGTCGACGCCGCTGCGCCGGATGGCAAGACCGCGCTGATGTTCGCGGCGATGTTCGATCATCTCGACCTGGTCGAGCTGCTGCTCGCCCGCGGCGCCGATCCTTCGGCGCGTGAGTCCCGCGGCATGACCGCCGGTGAGCTCGCTCGCGCGATGGGGGCTGAGAATGCCGCCGCTCGGTTGGACGCCCCAGCGTGAGGCCAGGGTGAGCCACTCCTTTGCGAGGTGTGAAATGAGCCGGAGCGATTCGCCGAACACGCCGGAAGGGGTTGCCCGTTACGTCGTCCATCACCATGCCGCCAGCCATGATCACTACGATCTGCGCCTGGAGCTCGACGGGGTGCTCAAGAGCTGGGCACTGCCCAAGGGGCCGAGCCTGTCGCCGGGGGAGAAGCGTCTGGCGATCGAAGTCGCTGACCACGCACTCGACTATGCCGGGTTCGAAGGGGTGATTCCCAGGGGCCGCTATGGCGCTGGCACGGTGATGCTGTGGGACCGGGGCCATTGGTGGGCGACGCGTCCACCGACCCGGGACCAGCTCGACATCGAGCTGCGTGGCGAGAAGCTTCACGGCGCCTGGACGCTCAAGCGGATGGGCGGCAAGCGCAATGCCGACGGCAAGCAGTGGCTGATGATTCGCCGGCACGGTGATGACCAAGCGCTGCTCGCACCCGAGGACCGCAGCGTGCTCAGCGGTCGCAGCATGGGCGAGATCGCCGAGCAGGACGCAAAGAGGAGTGAGCCGGACCTCTTCGCGGACGATGACAGTGCCTAGCGGCGCTGGGGATCGGAGGTTGGCGGCAGGGAGTGGTTCGACTGCCGTCTTCCCTCGCCGGCTATCCGAGCATCCAGAGCGAGCGCAGCGAGTCGAGGGAAACGAACGTTCTTGCAAGACACCATGGAGGCCCGAGTCGAACCACGGCCCCATCGCCGCCGTTTGATCCCTCGACTGGCGCCCCTCATTGCCGAGCGGGTACTCGATCTTGGCGCGGACGGCGCCGCTCGGGACGAACGGGTGTATCCGTCCGTTCGTGGTGAGCCGGGCCTCCGCCGACTTGGGCCAATCTTGCAAGACACCATGGAGGCCCGAGTCGAACCACGGCCTCACCGCCGCCGCTCGATCCCTCGACTGGCGCCCCCCATTGCCGAGTGGATGCGCGACCTTGGCGCGGACGGCGCCGCTCG
>NZ_KK211228.1:80245-333623 GCF_000621205.1 Halotalea alkalilenta DSM 17697
CGATCCCTCGACTGGCGCCCCCATTGCCGAGTGGATGCGCGACCTTGGCGCGGACGGCGCCGCTAGGGACGATCGGGTTGGGAGTTGGCGCAAACCGTTCGTGGTGAGCCGGGCCTCCGCCGACTTGGGCCAATCTTGCTTTGAGGGGAGTCCTCAAAGCCTGAAGTAGCGCGCGATCGTCTCTTCGAGCGCGCTGAGCGCGGGGCTTGTCTGTTCGGGGGCGCGTTCGAGGATCACCCTGAACGTAGGCATCGATGGCAGCCGGTCGAACTCGACCATTCGAGGGGTCAGGCGAGTGCGGTCGAGCAGCGTGATGGCGAGGCCGGCTTCGACGCAGGCTTCTATCGCTTGGCACGAAGGGCTGGTCAGGACTTCACGCCATTCGATCTTTGCTTGCTGCAGCGTGGCCAGCATCGCCTCCCGGTAGGGGCATTGGTCGGCATGCAGCGCCAGTGGCAAGGGCTCGCATACGGTATCGCCCAGCGCTGCGCCGACCGCCCAGATCGGGGTGGTGTGGGTCAGGCAGCGCGGCGCGGGCGATGTCGTCCGCGCGTGCGCGGCTTCGACGCTCACCGCCATGTCGAGCCTGCCGCTGCGCAGCTGCCGCCGCAGCGTGAGGCTGGGGGCGGTGACGATCTCCAGGCGGACGCGCGGATGAGTGGCATTGAAGTGCGGGATGACTTCGCGCAGCAGGTGAACGGCGTATTCGTCCGGCACGCCGAGGCGGATCAGCCCCTCCAGCGGCGGGGCCAGCAGTTCGTCGACCAGGCGGTCGTGACCATCGAGCAAGGCGGCGCTGCGCGCCAGTAGCGTTTCTCCCAGCGGGGTCAGCGAGACCGACTGGTTGTCGCGCGCAAGCAGACGCCCGCCGCACAGGCTCTCGAGCCGGTGGATGTGGGCGCTGATCGCCGCCGGGCTCTTGTGCAGCTGCTCGGCGGCGGCGCGAAAGCGGCCGAGTCTGACCACGGTGTGGAAGCTGCGCAGCAGCTCGATGTCGAGGATCGTGGGCATGGTCTTGGTTTTCTGAACTACTCGTATTGGTAATTTTGATTTATTGAGCGCCTACCCTTGGCTACCGTCAAGTTCCCCTGATCGACGGAGCCTTGCCATGGAATGCTCGACCAGCCGTTCTCCTGCGCGACCCGTTCGCACCTTTCTCACCCGTCGAGCGTTGCCGCTGGTGCTGCTGGAAGCGCTGCTGGCGATCGCCTGGAGCTCGGGCTTCGTCGGCATCCGCTACTCGGTCGACCAGGCATCGGTGCTGGTGGTGGTGTTCTGGCGCTGTCTGCTGGTCGGCCTGCTGCTGCTGCCCTGGTCGATCGCAGAGCTGCGTCGTGCTGGGGTGAGGACCCTGGTCCGCCATGCGGGGATCGGCCTGCTGGCGATGGCTGGCTATCTCGCCGGCGTCGCCAAGGGCATCGAGCATGGCGTGCCCGCTGGGCTGGCCGCGCTGATCGCCGATCTGCTACCGCTTGGCGTCGCGCTTCTCTCGCTGCTGCTGCTTCAGCGGGGCCAGCCGCTGCTCGGTTGGCTGGGCCTCGCCCTCGGCCTGGGTGGCATGATGATCGTCACCCAGGGGGCGCTGGCGCTGGGCGGGGCTCCGCTATGGGCCTATGCGCTGCCCTTCGCCGGAATGCTCTCCTTCGCCCTGGCCACGCTCTGGCAGCAGCGCAGCGTTTCGACCGCCCCGCTTGGTCTGTGCGCCAATCTTTGCCTGCAGTGCCTGGTCTGCGTCCCGGTGTTCGGACTTTGGGCCGCGAGCGAGACCACGCTGGTGCCGCCGCTTCGGGCCGGCTTCATGATCAGCCTGGCCTGGACCGCGGTGCTCTCGACCCTTGGGGGCTATGGCCTCTATTGGCTCTGCCTGAGCCGCTCCAACCCGATTCGTACCGCAAGCGTGCTCTATCTCAGTCCGCCGATCACGATGCTCTGGGCTTGGGTGATGTTCGGCGAACCGCTGGCGTGGTCGATGGCGGTGGGGATGGTGGTCACCCTGGTGGGCGTATGGCTGGTGGCGCGAGCGGGCGCGCGCTGAGCGGCCCGCGGCAGGATGGCGCGCATCGGTTTCAGGTTCGTCTTGGATGCTCGGGACGAAAGCCCAGGCCGATCAGCCGCCCGGCGAGATGGGCGAGCAGCGGCAGCCGGACGATGGCGAGGATGAAGCCGGGCTGGCCCTTGCGCCGGCGGGAATCTTCGTCGCTGCGGGGCTTGCGCTTCATCATCAGTTGGAGCTTCTGGGTCGCGCGGGTAGGGAAGCGGCGACGGCGCTCGACCGCGGCAAGGTCGCCGGGGGCGAGGTGGCCTTCGCGCAGCGGTTCGGCGAGGCGGTTGGCCGCGGCCACCGCGTCCTGGATCGCCAGGTTCACGCCGACCCCGCCGATCGGCGACATCGCATGCGCGGCGTCGCCGATGCATAAAAGGCCCGGCCGCCACCAGCGCTTGAGCCGGTCGACCCTGACGCTGAGCAGGTGAACGTCTTCCCAGCCGCGCAGCTCTTCGATCCGCGAGGCGGGCAGCGGCAGCGTCTGGGCGAGCTGGACGCGGAAGGCCTCGAGTCCCGCCGCCCTGAGCGATTCGAAGCTGCCCTTGCGCACCACGTAGCCGCACTGCCAGAACTCCCCGCGGTCGATCATCACCACTCCCTGGCGAGGGCCGGCATGGCCCATGACCTGGGGCGGGTCCTCCGGCTGGTGGCTGAACCTCATCCACAGCACGTCGCTCGGTGAGCCGAAGCGCTCCACCTCGAGCGCCGCCAGCTGGCGTACCCGGGAGTGGCGTCCGTCGGCGCCGACCACTAGCTGCGCCTCGATCTCGAGCTGCCCCTTCGGCGTTCGCGCGACCAGCCCGCGGACCTCGCCGTCGCGCTCGATCAATCCTTCCACCTCGGTATCCATCAACAGCCTGAAGTTCGGATAGCCGCTCGCTTGCCGATGGATGAAGTCGAGAAACTCCCACTGCGGCATGAAGGCGATGAAGCGGCAGACGGTCGGCAGCCGGGTGAAATCGGCGATGCTCACCTGGCGTGCGCCGATCTGTGCATGCAGCCGCTCTGCGCGGGTATGGGGCAGGGCGAGCAGGCCCTCGAGCAGGCCGAGCTCGTGGAGCACCTCAAGCGTCGAGGGATGCACGGTGTCGCCGCGAAAGTCTCGCAGGAAGTCGGAATGCTTTTCGACCACGGTGACCGCTACGCCCGCGCGTGCCAGCAGCAGGCCGAGCATCAGCCCAGCCGGGCCCGCGCCAGCGATCACGCAGTCGGTCGATTGGTGCGGCGCTGGGTCGTTCATCGTGTGCTTCCTTGGCGGTCGGCGTGCTGGTGGCCCATGCTACTGCGCCTGCGTTCTCCTCTCCAGCGAAGGGGGAAGGCATGGCGGATATCTCGATGGCACAGGATTGCTCGTCAGTGTACCGCTTGAGGTAGCCGGATATGCCCAGCGGCGCGAAGGCGGCTCGGCTACGCTGTAGGACGCCGACCTGCCGGATGCGATGCGAGCATCGGGGACTTTCCAAGGAGCTATCGAATGGCGGCAACCGACGCGCTGGAACGCCCCGTGCCAGGTAGGGCAGAGCAGCAGTCGACTCGGGTTGCGTTTTTCATCACGGGTCTCGCGACTGCCGCTTGGGCACCGCTGGTGCCGTTCGCCAAGCTGCGCGCCGGGCTGGATGAGGGCATGCTGGGGCTGCTGCTGCTCTGCCTGGGGTTGGGCTCGATCATCGCCATGCCGCTGGCCGGAGCACTGGCGACCCGCTTCGGCTGCCGCCGGATGCTGGTCTTTGCGACGCTCATCGTCTGCGCGAGCCTGCCGTGGCTCGCGGTGCTTTCGAGCCTGCCCTGGCTGATGCTTACGCTGTTCGTCTTTGGCGCCGGAGTCGGCTCGCTCGACTGCGTGATCAACGTCCAGGCGGTGATCGTCGAGCGCGCGAGCGCAAGGACGTTGATGTCCGGTTTCCACGGTCTGTTCAGCCTCGGTGGCATCGCCGGTGCCGGCGGCGTGAGCCTGATGCTGAGCCTCGGCATGTCGCCCTGGGGAACGACGCTGGTGATCGGGGCGATCAGCCTCTTGGCGATCTATTGCGCGGCTCCCCACCTGCTTCCCTATGGTGCGGCCAGCGAAGGGCCTGCGTTCGCGATTCCCCGCGGCATCGTGCTGTTCATTGGCCTGCTCTGCTTCGTCGTCTTCCTCACCGAAGGCGCGATGCTCGACTGGAGCGCGGTGTTCTTGAGCGCCGACAAAGGTATGTCGGCCGCCCACGCCGGCCTTGGCTATGCGGTATTCGCGCTCGCCATGACCATCGCACGACTGGGCGGCGATGTCGTGGTGGCGCGGCTCGGTCGTCGGCTGGTGGTCGCTTGCGGCGGGCTCTGCGCCTCTGCCGGGCTGGCGCTGATCACCCTGGCACCGGGCTGGGAGCTGGCCTTGTTCGCTCACCTGCTGGTCGGGTTCGGCTGCGCCAATATCGTGCCGGTGATGTACAGCCTGGTGGGCAAGCAGCGGGTGATGCCGGAGAGCGTCGCGATTCCCGCGATCACCACCGTCGGCTATGCCGGTATCCTGCTCGGCCCGGCCTTGATCGGCTTCGCGGCCCATACCGCCAGCCTCGCCGCTGCCTTTCTCGCCGTCGCCGTGGCGCTGCTCGGTGTCGCCACCAGCGCCCGGTTGCTCAAGGGGTGAAGGCCCGCAGCGGCCATCTCGAGCGAGATCGATCGGATAAAAAAAGCGCCCAAATCAGTGGGCGCTGGAACGGATGATACTGAGTCGAATGCTCCATTCTTGGAGACCTCCGCGCTACTTCTCGACGGACATCCCGGTCATCAGCCGTTGGGATGGAGAATATGTGCGATCCCTGTCGTTCTCTGTATTTTGCTCGCCATCCTTGACGAATTCTCCGGATCGGGCTGAATCATCGCTTCTCTCCCCACCATCGAACGAAGGTCCGCGTGGGGTCGGCACCGTGCGTAACGGCTGCTGGATTTGTTTCTGTGCATCGGCGAATAAAGAGACCTGCTCGTTGCGCAGATGAGTCGAACCAGATGGACTCATGATGAACCTCGAGAAATGGGCGGTCATATCACTGTTGGTGCGATACAAGGCAGAGCCTGATACAGGCTGGCTAGGTTCTTTGTCTTCTGCACGCTGTCAGGGTGCGCGCTTTTATCGAAGCGGCGCAATGCACTTGGGATAATGTTTACGAATGAATACAATTAATTGATTTGAAAAGAGTTTATTTTTTTCATGCTGGTTTCGTCCAGCGCGCTGTAGGAGCGCTCGCCGTCTTTCTCCGTTTCATTGGGGATCGAGACTTTCGCCTTGGTCTTCTTTTTCTTCCTGACATGTTCGGAAAAGGTCTTTTTGATCATGGCGAGGGCCTGCATGAGAAGTGAATTCAGCTCGTTGAATCGATTGAGCGCGGTTTTATAGCAATCGTTTCGGGCAAAAGAATGCGAGACGACCCATGCATTTCCTGGCTGTTCCAGTCGAATGAATCCTGGGTTGAATTCACCGGTTACGCTCTGGCACGCAAAATTATGTACACGGCGAAACGGCGGAAAAAGAGCTGACCATAGTGCGCCTCGCGGCTGGGGGAACGCAAGGCGGGAGGCAGGACGTAAATGGCGCGTTGGCCAGCGATCATCGACGCGACCTTTTGCCGCGTGGCTCAGGACACGCCAACTGGATAGCGTAGAAGTCGTGCAGGTCGACTCGTATGGATGGCCAAGAGATCATCTCGTACGAGGCTTGTCGCGCGCGGCCACGGTTCGCACGCTGTATAGCTCGGCCTGCACCCTCATCACCGCGCCGCCAGGGGGCGGGAGCCTATCTTGCCAAACGTGGACCGCAATCGGGTTTCGAGACGGCGAGACGGGCTCACTCGCGCGCGAAGTAGCAGTTCGCCTGGATGCCGTCTCGATCGAGCGAGAAAGACAGCTGGCCCATCTGGGCGCTGGTGAGGATGGCGCCGTCGGAATAGGTGTTTTCCACCGATTTCATGTCACCGTAGTAGCGTACGTCCCGGCTCACGATCGTCGCCGTGGAACCATCCTCGTATTCGAGGCCTTTGGCCTCTGACACGACTACCTCCCCGTATCGGCCGCAATCCAGCGTCAGGCTGTTGGGAAGATCATCATCATTCATGCAGCCAGCAAGCAGCATGGCCGATAGTGCAATTGCCCCCATTCGCATGAACCAACCTCCCAACCAGCTAGATGCAAGTCGTGCCCGGATAGATCGGCTTTACCAGGAAGGCGTCGTTCAGCCAGGCCCGCAGGCATCGCGGGCTGAACGTTCATCGGGCACAGGTGAGCCCTGCCGCCGAGAGCTAGGAGAGGGGCGACGGCAGGGCTCGTCTGGCTGCCGAAAGTTTGAAGATGGCATAAGCCAGGGCCTAAGGCTACGGCAGTCCTGGGATCGCTCCCTTAGCATCTGCTTAGCGCGAGCGAAGCATCCGCTTGCCAGCGAAGTGCATGAAACGAGCCCCGCTGTCGGGTGACCCGGCAACGGGGCTCTACTGGCGGCTGTGGGTCCAGCGTGAATGGATGCCAGCGCCGCCATTGTATCCCAGCCTAGCTTAGCGGCGGGTTAGCACCGCGATCTGGAAACCGCAGCCGAGCGCCAGCATCACTGGAAACTTCGCCGAGCGCCGAGAATGGCGTCATTCAATCAATGGGTTGTGTCTTTTCGAAGATGGCTTTCGAAAGAGGTGTTCGGGTTTTGAAGAGAGAGCCAAATTGGGCCGTGCACATTTCGGGCACACAACCGATAGGAGAAATTTTTCCCCATCGCTGGAAGCGAATAAAATCCAACGAATTCATTGGTTTAATGGTGCCCCCAGCAAGATCATAAAATATCTCATAAGTTTATGATTTTTATGTTCTTTTTTGATGTGTAGATGGGGCTGTATGCCTGCCTGTATTCCTGTCGATAAAAATGATTTCTTCACGTGAGGTGATCCCTTGAAGCCCGCACAGATTATAGGGCTGGTGCCGAGGTCTCGATTCTGGATTTTCACGCCGGCCGCTTGGTGAGGCCGACGGTGATTGTAGAATGGTCTAGGTATATGGTCCCGGGAAGTAGTGGTTAGGGTTGCGATGAAACTGAACTGGGTCACGTTGCCATTGATCGAGGATGAATCCAACCGGGGTCATGCCCTTCAATGCTCTCAAGGGACGAGCGCTATTGTAAGCCCAGAGATATTGCTTCAGATGCGCTGATAGCGCGTTCAGGCTAGCGTAGTGGAAGACCTGTGTCGTGGCCTCCTTCAGCATCCGATTCATCCGCTCGACTTGGCCGTTGGTCCACGGATGATAGGCCTGGATCCGCCGATGCTCGATGCGATGCCGGTGACAAATGAGATCGAAACGATGGGGTTTGTAGGTCTCGGTCCCCGGACGCTTGGCGAACTGCACACCGTTGTCGGTCAGTACCGTGTGAACACGGTACGGTAGTTGGGCCAGCGTTTCCTCGAGAAAGGCAGCGGCCTCGTTTCTGCCCGCTTGGTGGTTCAGATTGGCATGCACGAACTTCGAAGTACGATCGACGGCGACGAACAAATACGCCTTCCCCTCGCCAGTGCGGATCTCACTGAAATCGATGTGCAGATAACCGATCCGATAGGATTTGAAGCGTTTGGGGGTGGGCTGTTCATGGCTGTCTTTCGGCAGCCGGCTGATCCCATGACGCTGGTAGAGTCGATGGAGACTCGCCCGGGTCAGGTGCGGGATGAATCGCTGCAAGGCGACCAGACAATCATCGAGCGGGAGCAAGGTCCGTCGACGAAACTCGAGCGCCGCGCTTTCCTCCAGCGGCGTCAAGGAGGTTGAACGAGGCCGTTTGGTCCCATGGCCACGTCCTCGACCGAGTCCCGTGCAAGCCATTTACGAATGGTCTTGGGATTGAGGCCATAGCGGCGGCTCAATGCCGCGACCGAAGCCTTCGATCGCTGTATTTCTTTTCGGGTGGCGTGCGTGGTCGTGGCGCGTGGGTGAAGAATCTGAGCCATGGGTCCTCCGCAGATATAGGTCGACACCACAATCCCCTACACCCTGAGACCATACACCTAGCCACCCTTAGCCCCATCAAGAGGTAGATCTCTCAAGTTTATAAAACCTTTAACAGACTTCCTGGCGTTCATTCATGAATGCTTTATCAGATATTTTTAGATCAATTAGACGCTCTACTGCTCGTCCAGACGTTTTCTCAACTTTTCGACCGCTTCCCTCATACCATTAAGGTATTTAGCCTCTAAAGTTCCAAGAGCCTGAAACGCTCTGGCTCGCTTCCTAGGCTCTTCAACATCAAGATTCATTTCCTGCCTTTTCAATTCTTTTATGCTTGAATCAGCATATTCGTCAACAAGTTCCGACATAGCTAGAGCCATACCATCGTCGTACGTGGCTAGTGCGACTGAAGTAAAGTAAGAACGCATGGCGGCAGTCTTATCCGAAACTTTAGTGCTCCAAAGCAGCTCCGTAACACCAGCGTTCTCCGAAACTCCACCTAAAATGAGCTCAATAAACTGAACGAGACCAACGTTGCTTACCATCCCTTCAGCCACATTAGACAAGCCGATCTTTGAAACCATTTGACGAAGCTGTCGATCAGCCGTAACAAAAAGCACACGATCGCCATGCTCCATCTCGAGTTCAAGTCTTGTTAATTGAAGAGCATCGTGTTCAATCAAAAGAGCTGTCTTTCCATGCGCAAGGGATGCAGAATACTCTTTCTCTAATGCTGCGTATATTTCTGCATACTTAGAAGTTTTAACCGAATCAACCACCTCGTATCCTTTATCAACAAGCCACTTTCTAAGAGAATGCTCTGAAGTATAAGGAGCAAATCGTCTCAAATATTCTTCAAATGTAATCACTCCATTTTCTTTTATCCAAGAAGCATAGCCACCGATGTATACATTAGTATTAGACGGGCCGTGATAAAGAGCATCCATTTGGGCGATTTTCTCAAAGCCCTTTCCATACTCTCGCTCATACGCCTCTGCTTTCCGTCGATGGCTAATGACCTCATTGAGGTACACTGAGCTTACTACTAATTTTAGATCAATAGTGGCAGATAGGGTAGCTTTTTTCAGTCTAGCAATTGACTCTTGATAAGCTCTTGAAAAAGGGTGTCCTTCCACTACAGCAGGAAGTAGGACGCTAGCATCAAAATAAATTCTATGAGGAAGCACTGCGTTATGTAGCAACGTAGACTTGGGGGCCTGGAAGGCCATTTCTAAAGCGAAACTTACACGTCCTAATTCACCCAATATTTGCGACTCTTCTTCTGAAGGATATTGCAACATTGTCAGAAACAAACTTAATAATCGGTCTCGGTCATAAGTTGAAATAGGAAACTGACTTTCATTTATAATAGATTTTACCTGGAATGGTTCGGGTGGTCGCCCAGCAGCGAATGCAGCTCCTAAATCCCAACCCCTTGTTCGGACCATATGAATAAATATTGAGGGAATGTTCTCAGTAAGAGAGTCGCTAAACCTCCATTGTTGTTGAATTAAGGCACGGTCACTTAGGCTAGCTGTTAGCTTACCGATAGCTGCATCGAGTGAACCTTCATCTAACTTATCACCTTGCCATGCAAAAACAATAGAGTCTCCAGATTTCATTTTTCGGCATAAGCGTTCTTCAGTTAACGAGCGCAAAGCCGTATCAACAATTCCTTTCGAGGCGCGTGAGTTGAGTCCCAATTGAGTACGTATCTTTTCGAGTAAAGTTGCTTTTGAGATGGCTTTTGGAGCTGTCTCTTGAAGTAGTGCTGACACGATACCCTCAACGAGAGATTCTTTTAACGCTTGCGTTGCATTCTTGGCCCTTGATCTTGCAAAACATGCTGCTAAAAAGTTCTTTGCTGGCCCCAGAGGACGTGGATGGCCTTCTGTAAAGGATGATTTTGTTTTATCTAGTTCAAAGTTTTCTATAGCATCCCAAAGAATTCTATGATCGTCAGAAGAATCATATCTCACCAACTCAATATTTAAACGACTTGCTTTTTGAAAAAATTCATCGCTCAATCCTTCTGGTAGAAGTGCCATATGTCGGCCAGGAACTGCTGGTCCAAACTGGCGATCAAGATCTTCAAAGATGCTACGAATTGCTGGATCATAAAATGAAAACCCCAAAAAAAGCACATTGCGATGAATAAAACAAGACCTTAATAGCTGTAAATAATTTTCATCAGCCATAACACTTTTGAATTGGCTTTCTGAAAGAATTATAGATGTAGGCACTTCAGCTGCCCCATGAATTCGAGCTACAAATAAATCCTCTTCCCATTGAGCCTGCTTAAATGAGGCATCACCATACTTGTAGTCAATGGCGCTAACGCCCCTTTGCTTTGCGATAGCATCGTGGATACTCTTGTCAAAATTTGTGGTAACGCAAGCACGAAATGGTAATTTTGCTATAGAGCTTATATTTTCAGAATTATAACTTTTAAACGAATTTCGAAGAAATTCTAGTTTATCTCCGCTGAGCATTTTCGATGTCAAAAAAAAATACTCTACCGCTTTTGTAAGCTCACCATCTCTCACACATTGCTTCATAATCTGAGCATTTAAAGGATCATGTCCTTGCATTACCCCTGCCATACTATTTATCAAAGAATTCCAGGTGAGTAAACCAGCTTTCACCGAAACTCCAGCGCCAGTAAAAACTATAGGAAAGGAGGCATCATTAAAAAAACGACTTAGTGCAGCTGAGGCTGAAGAGTTCAATTCTTACCTCTCAATTTATGTATATAGGTTAATTTTATATATAGAGGCGAAATTCTGAAACTGTCAGCAATTGCGATATTAAATGATTTACCCCCCCCTCTCCCAAGTAGATCCTTAACCACGATACACGCTGTTGATTTACGGAAGTGACGGCGAAAGTGAGAGACACGTAGTTCTGAATAAAATTCTTCAAAAGGTGAGTTTTCAGCTTTCACACAACTGCCCTTCCTCGCAGAATTTCATTCTGGGTCGAGTACAGGCAGGAGCTCACGTACTCGCTCAGGAATACCTTTTGCATCAATCTGACACAATCTGTAGCACAGCTTCCTGGGCCTCGCCGCATTTTTCTCTCCCTTCTCGAAAAAACGCATAAATCCGCATAATTTTTTGCCCCCGCTCCCCTGCCCACCGCCCCAGCACTGGCGCGGCTTTCAGCCGTGTCCGGGCTGCCGAAAAACCCACCCATTTAGCGCGCAGGCGGGGCGGGGAGTCGATAACGCGCGGGCGGGTCGCGGCGCGGTGGCGGCGTCGGTGCACCAAAGGACACGAAAAGGCCGCGCGGTGCGCGGCCAAGGCTGGGTGAGCGTCGTTGGCGGTCAGCTGCGCTGGCGCTGTCTGGCTTGCTCTCGCTCCACGCGTCTGCGGTGGCGATACGCAGGAGAATGCACCTTCTGGGCGTCGCCTTCGCGCCTATCACGCTGGATCAGGCGCATCGACTCGGGCAATGGATCCTGCTTAGGCTCGCCTTGCCGATGTCGTTCGACCAGCGCTTCGAGCCACTCACGGTAGCGGTACGTCGTGACCTGCCGCTCCTCGACCTGACCGGCAAGGGTGGGCGCGGAGATACCGAAGCTGCGCCCGACGACGGGATCCCGCGCGACCCGCTCCTCGATCAGGGTGCGGTGCGAGGCGATCGCCGCAAGCAGCGCTTGCCCCGCCTCGGTGCCGAACACATGCGCGGCCAGGGTGTCCACGCGGTAGCGGCGCCATCCATCCCTGGCGGCCTGGTAGTGGCCCAGGTAAACGGTACGAAGATCGGCATTGTCGAAGCGCACTTCCTCGAGGTCGGCCTCCAGCGTGTCGGCGAGTTGCTCGTACTCCCCGGCCCAGCTCAGCATGCTCGGGCCGCCTTGGCCTTGAGCTGGCGAATCGGCTTGGTCAGCTCACCGTCGGCGTCACGAGAGTTATTAGGAGGACATGCCAATCCAGGTTTTATAGATGCACTGTGCTGTCCCGACATCGGCTAGTCTATTAGTCACTAAAGTTATATATGAAACCTGAGACTGTTTTTATTAAGCCAAATCCGACAAAATGTCACGGATATTATCTAAGTATTGAATCCAAAAATCGGCGTTAGCCCAGAAGCTATTAAATTAGTTCATGACAATGAACGTCTCTATATAAAAAAGATGCCGTAATCATGAAAAACACATTATCCCAATTAATTTTAATTCCTGAAAATAATTATAAAGCAGCATGCTGAAAGTAGCTACCAACATATCTAACTGCCCGTCTTAAATTAGTAATTTTTCCGTCTGCCTCTCGCTGAAACGATGGTATCCCAAAGGCAAGCAAACGTGCTCCCTGCGGGGTATACAATTTCAATCTCAAGTGCCCAAATACCGGTTGCGGAACTCCCTCAACCATCAATCGTGCAACTATAAACTTTTTATCCAAGTCTCTAAGGGAAGGATATAAGTTGGGCCAATAAGTTTGAAGTGCAGGTTCAACCTTGAAATCCACTCTATCACTAGCAGTATTGTACGATCCTGAATACTCATAGGTATAAATACCTGATTTATACTCCCTCCATACGTCAATAGCTCCATCTGGACCTTTCATAATCCAGAATAGTCTTTCCGCAACATTTTCATCGATCGCGTTCGGTTCATTTAGAAAATTCTCATTTCTATTGAAAAATATGCGATTCTCTAATGAACTGTGTTCAATTGGGATCACTTTCACAGTTAAGCGATAGAATCCCACAATTTTCTCTTCTGGCGTGATAATGTCAACAAAAACTTCTGATTCGCTCCAGTCTAAAAGTGTACTGATACGCTCAACATTGGCTTTCATACCTGCAAATCCTTGGGACTGCAATATGGCATTAAAGCTGCCGAAAACTATAGTTAATAATCCAATGAGATAAATATACTTCTTTTCATATCGCTCAGGAATAAGCGATATGCACAGGGCAGCCACTCCGACTAGTACGACCATAATAGAAATAACAAGCTCTATATTTTTCATAGATTATACTAGCCTAATAATTGATATCAGCAAGCTGACCTTGCCTATACCACATAGATCAACTGTCAGGGTTATCACTTGCTCTTTATAAAACTGTCAACTTCGTAAAGTAAGGGCGCGAAGGCGTCTAAACTAAAAGATGGCGGAAGAGCGTGGGAGTCGAACCCACCGGGGACTGCTTGGCAGCCCCCACACGGAGTTGAAGTCCGGTCGCCCCACCGGGGGTCGATCCTCTTCCTTCGATGCGCTTGACGCTTGGTCCTTCAGTGCCACATATCGGGCCGTCGAATGCGGTGCACGTCGCGTACCCGCCGGGTGAAGCCGATGCGGTCGAAGAATTCGAGCTGCTGGATCGCGAGCTTGCGGCCTACCTGGGTGCGATCACGGTATTCACGGGCGAGGATGCTGCCATGCTCGGCCTCGATTGCCAATACTATTTCAGCCAGGGTTTGGATGGTGGCGAGTGGGTAGAAGTGATCCTTGCGCACTTGGTAGAGCGCGCCGAGGCGGGCGCTGGCGCTGAGTACTTCGCGTACCCGCTGTTCGGCAAGGCCCTGGCTCTGGGCGATGTCGCGGACCCGGGGGGGATCGAAGCTTTCATCGAGCAGTGGTGCGATGCGCTGCCATAGCGCTTCGTCTTCTTCCCCCAGCCGGGCGCGATGGCCGGGTTCGGCGATGAAGGGGCCGTGGCTGACCAGCCGGCCCTGGGCGAGCAGCCGCTCGAGCAGCTGGCGGAAGATCGGGCTGGCGAGCCTGGGGGCGGCCTGGCGGCGCAGGCGCTCGCGCTCGGTGCCGGCGGCGGCGGGTTCGAGCTGGTGGTTGGCGGCGACGACCTCGCACAGGCGCTGTTCCAGCGCGGCGAGGTGGCCCGGGGCGAACAGCCGGGTCTCGCTGTCTGCGCTGATGATCACCAGCCCCAGGGCCTCAGCGCGTAGGCTCAATGTTTCCATCCGGCGGTTGAGGTTGGCGGCGAGCGGTGCCAGTTCGATGCCTTCACCCTGCAGTTCGGCGAGCGCGGTGAGGGCGGGGTCGAAGCCCTCGGCCGACTCGGTCGCGCCGTGATCGAGCGCGCGACGCAGTATGCCAAGCCATGCCAGCCGCTCGGCTCGCCGGGCGCCGCGTCGCGGTGGGTGGCGATCGAGCACCCGGCCGCCGCCAAGCGTGCGATCGGCGCCGTGGCTGCGAATCACCAGCCGGTCCGCGCAGCAGGCGAGCACCGGCTGGTCGAGCGTGAGCTGGGCCAGTGCGCGCCCGCCAGGGGCGAGCTCGCTGCCTTCGAGCAGCCCTACCCGGCCGGTGAGATGGGCGGCGCCCAGGTGCACGTGCACCGGGGTCCAGTGGGCCAGCGGCCGGTCGAGATCGTCGAGCAGGCGCAGGTCGATGTCCAAGCGCTCGTGCCCCTCGGGGGGCTCGCTCGCCTCGACCACCCAGCCGCCGCGCTGGATCTCGCTGCGCTCGACGCCGGCGAGGTTGAGCGCGCAGCGATCGCCGCGCCGGGCGCGCTCGGCAGGCCGGTTCTGGCGCCTGAGCCCGCGCACCCGGGCGCTCTCCTGGGCGGGAAAGAGCCACAGCTGGGCGCCCTCCTCGACCTCGCCATCGACCACCGTGCCGGTGACCACCAGCCCCGCGCCGGTCTTGACGAAGGCACGGTCGACCGCGAGACGAAACCGCCCCGGTGCGGGGCGGGCGCGCCAGCGGCTGGCGCACTGCCAGAGCCAGTCGCGCAGCGCCTCGATCCCCTCGCCGCTGCGGCTGGACAGCGCGAAGATCGGCGCGGGCTCGCCGAGCCAGTCGGCGAGTTCCAATCGGCGCTGTTCGATCAGATCGGCGTCGACCAGGTCGCACTTGGTCAGTGCCACTGCGCGTACCGGAATCGACAGCAGCCGCAGGATCGCAAGGTGCTCGACGCTCTGCGGCATGATCCCGTCGTCGCAGGCGACCACCAGCAGCGCACCGTCGATGCCGCCGACGCCGGCGAGCATGTTGTGAATGAACTTCTCATGCCCAGGCACGTCGATGAAGCCGAGCTCGACCCCTTCGGGTCCCTGCGGATAGGCGAAGCCCGGCTCGATGGTCAGCCCCCGCGCCTTCTCCTCCTTGAGCGCGTCGGTGTCGATGCCGGTGAGGCACTTGATCAGCGCGGTCTTGCCGTGGTCGACATGGCCGGCGGTACCGATGATCACCGCGTCTCCTCCGTCCCGGCGGGTCGTATGAGCTGGTCGATGAACGCCGCCTCGTCGCCCTCTTCCAGGCAGCGCAGATCGAGCCATAGCGCGCCCTCCTTGAGCCGTCCGATCACCGGCCGCCCGAGCCCGCGCATCTGCGCCTCGAGCCGGCGCAGCGCGCGTTCGCGCTCCTCGCGCCGCGCCGCCCGGGGGCGCCATACCAAGGCGTGGCTCGGCAGTCGGTCGACCGGCAGCGAGCCGCTACCGAGCTGGCTCATGCAGGCGGCGAGCTCGAAATTGAATCCTTCGAAGCGGGCGTCGAGGTCGTCGCCGAGCCGCGCCAGCAGGCGCTCGCCGGTGGCACGGATCGAATCCTCGTCGCGACACAGCAGACGCAGGGTCGGCAGCGTTCGCTCGGGATGGTCGTCGTCGCGATAGTGACGCAGGGTCGCCTCCAGCGCGGCGAGCACCAGCTTGTCGAGCCGCAGCGCGCGCTTGAGTGGATGGCGCTTGATCCGCTCGATGCAGTCGCGCCGGCCGACGATGATGCCGGCCTGCGGGCCGCCGAGCAGCTTGTCGCCGCTGAAGGTGACCACGTCGGCGCCATCGAGGATCGCATCGCGCGGCAGGGCTTCGTGGGGCAGCCCGAAAGCAGCCAGATCGATCAGCGCGCCGCTGCCCAGGTCGACCACCAACGGCAGCCCGGCGGCGTGGGCGATCTCGGCCATCTCGCGCTCATCGAGCGTGCTGGTGAAGCCCTCGATCGCGTAGTTGGAGGCATGAACCTTGACCAGCAACCCGGTCTCCTGGTTGATCGCATCCCGATAGTCGCGCGGGTGGGTGCGGTTGGTGGTGCCGACCTCGCGCAGCCTGCAGCCGGCGGCGGCCATAATATCGGGCATGCGGAAGGCCCCGCCGATCTCGATCAGCTCACCGCGCGAGACGATCGCCTCGCGCCCGGCGCCGAGCGCGCCAAGGGTCAGCACCACGGCGGCCGCGTTGTTGTTGACCACCGTCGCGGCCTCGGCACCGGTCAGCTCGCAGAGCAGCGCCTCGACCAGCGTGTCACGATCGCCCCGCCCGCCGTCCTCGAGGTCGTACTCCAATGCCACCGGCGCACGCGCCACACGGCCCAGCGCCTCGATCGCCGGCTCCGAGAGCAGCGCGCGGCCGAGATTGGTGTGGATCACCGTGCCGGTGAGATTGAACACCGCCCGCGCCCGGGGCCGGCTCCAGCGGCTGAGGCGCTCGAGCACGCCTCGCGCCAGCGCCTCCTCGCTCAATGCCTCGAGGGTCGCCCCTTCACGCGCCGAGGCCAGCTCGTCACGCACCATGCGCAGGCTCAGCTTGTGGCCGTAGCGCTCGACCGCGGCCTGCAGCAGGGGATGGCGCAGCAGACGGTCCACCGAGGGCAGCAACCGGCGGGCATCGACGATGGAAGCGGGAAGATCAGGCATGGGACTCTCGATCAACGAAGATTGATGAAATCAGGATCGCTCAGCGATCACCCCGACGCCAGCCAGCGTCCGTCGGGTTCATATCTCAGGCCGTACGCGGGACACCCGCAGCGGGCCGATGGCTAAACGTTCCCGCTTCTGTGCCGAGACCTGCATTCAGGGAGATCCTGCTCCATCCGGGTCAACCCGAAGCGAGGAGCCGGACATCGGCCCCAAGCCGTGGATAGACCCTTGCAATTCGTCCCGCAAGAAGCGAAGTGATACCGAGCGGCGTCCCATGCATTTGCCTAATCACCGAACGCGAGCAGCGGGTTGAAGCTGGCGCGGGCGTAGCCTTCGGCGTCGAGCAGCGCGTCCAGTCCGAGGCTTGCGAGGTCTTCGGCGAGCGGCTCTGCGTCGGCCTCCCACTCACGGTCGACCAGTTTGAGGCTGCCGCCGCATTCGCCGCAGCACTCCGCGCGCAGTGCGAGCCCGCGCTTGCCCTGCTCGTCCTCGCAGCCGATGTAGTCGAGCTTGGCAGTGCCGGTGCACTGGCTGCAGCGGGCGCGTTCGAAGTACCACTCGGTGGCGCACAGGCCGCAGTGCAGGTAGCGCGTCCGCGAGCGCTGGCGGCCGAGCTGGACCACCGAGGCGAGCGGTGCCGAGCCGCAGCATGGGCAGCGGCCTTCGGCACCGGCCAGCGGTCGACCGGGCAGCGGCTCGAGCGTGCGGGCGAGGCGCGTCCAAGCGACTTGCAGCGCGGCCCCCACCAGGGGTGCAAGCGCCCGGGTATCGCGCGGGATCGGTGCATGGTCGAGCAGCCGCCGCGCCAGCGCCAGGCGCTGCTGCGCAGAAACGTCGATGAGCCGCCCGAGCAGCAGGCGCTGGGCGGCAAAACGCTCGCCCTCGCGAGCGAGCAGTTCGTCGAGCGTAGCCAGCAGCGCGTCGAGGTCGTCCCGCCAGTCCAGCGAGCCGAGCAGCGCCGCAGGGGTCAGCGGCGCTACGCCGTGCTGGACGGCGACACGCCAGGCGCGCGCGTCGAAGCCGACGGTGGAAACGCGGTCGAGACTGGTCCGGTGCTGCGCCTGACACAGCAGCGCCGAGAAGTGGAGGAACTCGCCCATTGCCGGCAGCCGCGAGGCCAGCTGGCGCAGCCGCTCGGCGCGGTGGGCGAAGATCCGCTGCCCGGCGACCACCACTTGGGGCGGTTCGCCATGGCGCGCGGGCTTGGGGTCGAAGGGGGTATCCGATATCCACTCGGTCATGGTCATTCCCGTGCCTTGAGATCGCGCTCGGCGCCCGGCCGCTCGCCCTGCCCGTCTCGCGCTTTACGCTGCTCGACGAGATCCTGGTCGACGTGGTCTTCGTACCACAGCGGATGATGGTGCTTGGCCCAGGCCCGGCTGACCCAGCCGCGGGTCATCGCCCTGATCGAGCCCTTGACCCAGATCGCCGCATAGATGTGGACGATGATGGTGGCGATGGCGACGAACGCAGCGAGCGCATGGAGCAGGCTTGCCAGCCGGATCAGCGGGATCGGGAAGTAGCCTGCGAACCACGGCCGCCACATGATCACACCGGTGACCAGCAGCAGCGGCACGCTGATCACCAGGCACCAGAACACCAGCTTCTGCCCGGGATTGAACTTGCCGATCGGTGGCAGCCGCTCGTCGTGGTTGGTGAGCACATCGCCGATCTGGCGCACCCAGCGCAGGTCGTTCTTGATCCACAGGTTGTAGCGCAGGTTGCTCGCCGCGATGGCGACGAAGAGCAGGAAGAACACCACGCCGATGAACGGGTGAAGTATCCGCGCCCACACCGGCCCCCCAAGCGTATGGGTGAGGAAGAAGAACGCCGGATGAAAGAACGCCAGCCCCGAGAGCGCCAGCAGGATGAAGCTCGCCGCCATGGTCCAGTGGTTGATCCTGGTCGAGGCGGGATAGCGCAGCATCATCCGCTGGCCGCGCTGGTTGCGTTTGACCTCGTCGTGCTTCATCGCTCTTCCTCCTTGGCCGGGTCGCGCACCGTCGCGGCAGCCTCCTCGCCGCGGGTGTCGCGCAGGTAGCCCTCTTCACCCTCCGCGCCGAACACCTCTTCATCCGCCGGCTCCTCCTTGGGCCCTTTGGTGACGTAGTGGATGAAACCGGCGAAGGCGGTGATGCCGAGGATCGCGCTCATCAGCGGCTTGGTCACACCCTTCCAGGCGCCGACCAGCGGCGAGATGCGCGGGTCCTTGGGCAGACCCGCATAGAGCCCCGGCTCATCGGCGTGGTGCAGTACATACATCACGTGGGTGCCGCCGACGCCAGCGGGGTCGTAGATCCCCGCCTGGTCGAAGCCGCGCGCCTTGAGATCGTCCACCCGCTTGGCCGCGCGAATCAGCATCGCATCCTTGGAGCCGAACTCGATGCAGCCGGTCGGACAGGTCTTGACGCAGGCAGGTTCGAGCCCGACCGAGACGCGGTCCGAGCAGAGCGTGCACTTGTAAGACTTGCTGTCGTGCTTGGATATCCGCGGGATGTCGAACGGGCAGCCAGTGACGCAGTAGCCGCAGCCGATGCACTTGTCGGAGTCGAAATCGACGATCCCGTTGGCGTACTGGACGATCGCCCCCGGCGCCGGACAGGCTTCGAGGCAGCCCGGCTCCGCGCAGTGCATGCAGCCGTCCTTGCGGATCAGCCATTCGAGATCGCCCGCCGGGTTCTCGTGCTCGGTGAAGCGCATCACCGTCCAGGAGTGCTCGGTGAGGTCGGTCGGGTTGTTGTAGGTGCCATCGACGATCCCGACCTCGTCACGGATGTCGTTCCACTCCATGCAGGCGACCTGGCAGGCCTTGCAGCCGATGCACTTGGAGACATCGATCAGCTTGGCGACCTCTTCGACCTCCTCGCGCACCCGCGGCGGAGTCGTAGTGGTCGCCGAGCGGCGCACGATGTTCTGCGGGTTGGTCATCGTTCACCTCCATGATCGGCATCGTCCTTCTCGACCTTGACCAGGAACGACTTGTACTCCGGCGTCTGGGTGTTGGCGTCGCCGACCGAAGGGGTCAGCGTGTTGGCGAGAAAGCCCTTGCGCGCCTGGCCGAGGAAACCCCAGTGGATCGGGATGCCGACCTGGTGGACGATCCGGCCACCCACGGTGATCGCCCTGATCCGCTTGGTCACCACCGCCACCGCGCGGATGTAGCCGCGCCTCGACGACACCTTGACCCAGTCGCCCGCGCGGATCCCGAGCTCATTGCCGAGCGCCTCGCCGATCTCGACGAACTGCTCCGGCTGGACCACCGCATTGAGATGCGAGTGCTTGGTCCAGTAGTGGAAGTGCTCGGTGAGCCGATAGGTGGTCGCGGCGTGAGGGAACTCCTGCCAATCCCCGAGCATCGCGCGGTCGGCGTCGAAGATCCGCGCCGCGGGGTTGTTCTTCACCTTCTCCTTGCGCGGGAACAGCAGGTTGCCCTCCGGCACCGGGCTCTCGAACGGCTCGTAGTGGGTCGGGAACGGCCCATCGTTCATGCTCTGGCCGGCGAACAGGTGCCCGACCCCCTCGGGGTTCATGATGAAGGGCATCTGGCCGAGCGCCGGTGGCGAGTTGGCTGGGAAATCGGGCACGTCGGCGCCGACCCAGCGCGACTGGGCCTCGTTCCACCAGATCAACGCCTTGCGCGGCGCCCAGGGTGTGCCGTCCGGCCGGGCCGCGGCTCGGTTGTAGAGGATCCGCCGGTTGGCGGGCCACGCCCAGGCCCAGCCGAGCGTCTGGCCATTGCCGTAGGGGTCCGAATTGTCGCGGTTGGCCATCTGGTTGCCCTGCTCGGTCCAGGCACCGGCGAAGACCCAGCAGCCGGAGAGCGTCGAGCCGTCGTCACGCAGCTCAGCAAAGCCTGAGAGCTGCTCGCCGGCCCGGCGCACCAGCACACCGTTCGGGTCGCGGATATCGGCGAGCGCGCGGCCGTTGAACTCGCGCGCGATCTCGTCGGCCTCCGGCCGCTCGGGCTGCTTGTAGTCCCAGGCAAGGTTCAGGATCGGATCAGGAAACGCGCCGCCTTCGCGGGCGTAGAGCTCACGCACCCGGTGGAACAGCGCACCGATGATGTGGGTGTCCGGCATCGACTCGCCCGGACCGTCGGCGGCGACATAGTGCCACTGCAGCCAGCGGGCGCTGTTGACGATCGAACCTTCGTCCTCGGCGAACGAGTTGGCCGGCAGGCGGAACACCTCGGTCTGGATCTCGCTGGGGTCGACGTCGTTGAACTCACCGGCATTGCGCCAGAACTCGGCGGTCTCGGTATTCAGCGGATCGATCGAGACCAGATACTTGAGCTTGGCCAGCGCCTTCGACACCTTGTTCTTGTCGGGGATCGCCGCCAGCGGGTTGAAGCCCTGGCAGAAGTAGCCGTAGATCTCGCCTCGCGACATCCGCTCGAAGGTATCGAGCACGTCGTACAGAGGCTGGGTGAGCTTCGGCAGCCAGCCGTAGCACCAATCGTTGTCGGCCTGGGCTCGCTCGCCGTACCACGCCTTCATCAGGCTGATGAAGAAGGCGTCCATGTGCTGCCAATAGGAGACCTGGTCAGCCACGGTGGGCATCTTGCGCCGGGCGTCGAGGAAGCTGGCAAGCGACTGCTCGGTCGCCGCGGGGGCGGCGATGTAACCGGGCAACTGGTTCGACAGAAGCCCCAGGTCGGTCAGCCCCTGGATGTTGGAGTGGCCGCGCAGCGCATTGACCCCGCCGCCCGGCAGCCCGATGTTGCCGAGCAGCAGTTGGACCATCCCCGCGGTGCGGATGATCTGCGCACCGATCGAGTGCTGGGTCCAGCCGAGCGCATAGAGGATCGTCAGCGTGCGATCCTCGGTCGCCGTCGAGGCCATCTGCTCCCACACGTGCAGCATCCGATCCACCGGCGTACCGCAGATGCTCGAGACCATTTCCGGCGTATAGGCGTCATAGTGCGCGCGCATCAATTGGAATACGCAGCGCGGGTGCCTGAGGGTATCGTCGCGCAGCACGAAACCATCCGCGCCGGTCTGGTAGCGCCAGTTCTCCTTGGCATAGCTGCGGCGCGACTCGTCGTAGCCGTCGAACAGGCCATCCTCGAAGCCGAACGCCTCGTCGACCAAAAGCGCTGCGTCAGTGTAGTTGAGCACGTACTCGCGCTGGATCCGGTCGTTGTCGATCAAGTACTTGATCAACCCACCGAGGAAGGTGATGTCGGTACCGGTCCTGATCGGCGCGTAGTAGTCCGCCACCGAAGCGGTCCGCGTGAAGCGCGGGTCGACCACCATCAGCGTGGCGTTATTGTGCTCCTTCGCCTCGGTGACCCAGCGGAATCCCACTGGATGCGCCTCGGCGGCGTTGCCACCCATGACCAGGATGACGTCGGCGTTGCGAATATCGACCCAGTGATTGGTCATCGCACCGCGACCGAATGTTGGGGCAAGACCTGCCACCGTCGGTCCGTGTCAGACGCGCGCCTGGTTGTCGAATGCGACCATGCCGAGGCTCCTGACCACCTTGTGGGTCAGATAGCCGGATTCGTTGGAAGAGGCCGAAGCGGCGAGAAAGCCGGTCGTGGCCCAGTGGTTGACCGTATTGCCCTGCTCGTCGGTGGTGACGAAGTTGGCGTCGCGGTCGGTCTTGATGTGACGGGCGATGCGCGTCAGCGCCTCATCCCAGGAAATCCGCTTCCACTCGCTGGTGCCGGGCTCGCGCACCTCGGGGAACCTGAGCCGCGACGGGCTCTTGACGTAGTCGAGCAGCCCCGCGCCCTTGGGGCACAGCGCGCCACGGCTGACCGGATGGTCGGGATCGCCTTCGATATGGATGATCTGCTGGTGGGCGTTCTTCGCCGCATCGCCCCGGCTATAGATCAACACGCCGCAGCCTACCGAGCAGTAGGTGCAGATGTTGCGGGTCTCGCGGGTGTGGGTGAGCTTGAACTGGCGCACGGAAGCCGCAGCGGCCTCCGGGGCGAAGCCCATCATCGCCATGCTCGAGCTTGCCACCCCCGCTGCCCCGAGCTTGAAAAACCCTCGTCGGGTCACTCTGATACTCATCACCTCTCCTCATCCAGCGTCGATACCGGACATTCGCCGCCCCTCTGATGGGGGCGATCCCAATAAGCCGGCCGCATGCCGCCACGCACGCAAGCCACGGTCCGGTCCAGCTTAGCACGCGAATCGATGCGCCTGCTGCTAGACCAAAAGCGAGGGGTGCCGGCGCAAGGCCGGCTCAAGGCTGCCCTCTCAGAAAAACCTGTGACGCTTTTAGCCCGCGTCGATCACCGGACGATCGAGCATCTTCGAAACATACTCGCAGCGATGACGAAGATCATCGAACGTACCTCGATCGGCGATTTTCCCGTCGGACATGATGTAAATATAGTTCGACAACTCCAGCAGCGAGGAGTTGTGAGTGATATTTATAACGGTCGCTGTAGGAAAGGCACGCCTGATATTCTTGTAAATATTTCTTTCATTACCGTGGTCGAGCGAGGACGTTGCCTCATCCAGAATGATCACCTTGGGTGATCGCAAGAACATCCTTGCTAACGAGAGCCGCTGTTTTTGCCCACCTGATAGCGTCTCACCGCGGTTTCCAATTTCAAGTTCCAGATCGATGGGCTCGTTATTGAGGGTGTACAGGCCAGCCAATTTCAAAGCCTGATACATATCCGCATCACTTGCGTTCGGATTGGCGATCGATAGATTGAACCTGAGGGAGTCCATGAAGATATATTCATCTTGCGTGACGAGATACACGAAATCATTGATCCCCCCTGCCCCGAATTCCTTGACGCTGACATCACCCAAGGTGACATCGCCCTGGAAGGACGCTTCCGTACCGGTCAATATCGCAGCGAGCGTCGATTTACCGGAACCACTTTCACCCGTTATGGTGACGAACTCACCATGAGGGATTTCAAGACTGATCCCTGCCAAGGCTGTTTCGCCTTCACCGTAATGATGACTGACATCGGTCAATTTAATATCGAAATCATTGGGAGGACACGGATCGAATGCCGCCTTTCCATTTGTCTCGATGTCGTGAGCGCTGAAAAATTCATCGAGCGCGGCAACGGACTGCCTGACTTCACTCAGCAACATTCCAATGTTTTCGACTGGCGTCGACAATAGCATTATGTACGAAACGATCATTACGAAATGTCCCAGGCTGACCGTGCCACGCTGGACACCATAGAGGTTATAGAAGAATATCAGGCTGAACAGTAAGACACCCAGCATGGCATTGATAACGACCTGCCTGCCTGTCAACTGCCAGTACGCTCTCTGATCGGACCTCTCATTTTCAAGTCGATGAATATAGCGTTCAGTCAAGGTGCCGAAATTATTATTTTTCTTCGAAGCCATGATGTTATTCAATGAATCCGTCAGGATTTCATATGACATCACACTCGATTTCATCATTTTCGTCCGCCGGTCGACGATCTTATTCGTGAGTTTTACATTGATGACGACGAACAGGACGGCATACAGCGAAAATAAAACGGCAGAGAACGAGTCACCCGAGAAGACGATGATGACCAGCGCAGTGCAAAGCTGCACGAGAGGAGGCATCAGCTCACTGCAGATCTTGCGCAGCAAAATGTAAATTTCGTTACTGGCTTGATTAAGCTCCTGTGACAATCTGCCTGAATTCTTTCTTCTGAATTCCTGGGCTTCCTTATGAAACATGCCTCTGAAATAGCCAATCGAGAGATTTTTGATTATTTCAACTCGCAAAAAGCTCTGTATTTTCAGCAACCAATATCCCGAAAGTTTGGAAGCGGATAAAATCGCGACATAAAGTACAGCCAGTACAAAAAGAAGATAGAGTATTCCCGTATAATGCCCTTGGTTCTCGGTCAGCAGCGTGACTATCGTACCGAGCACAAGGGGCATGATGGCGATCATGACAGATGCCATCGATGAAATGACCATCAGCTTGACGATATCCAGCCACAGATGGCCGCTCAAGACTTTTTGTAGGATGTTGAAAAGGACCGTCATGCTCCGCATCGGATTTCGCCCCGTACGTTGAGATGACCCAGGCGACTCAAGGTATCAATGAAGCTGAACTATTCAAGGCTGATCCTGCTGAAACGAAAGCTTGGTTCTTTCAACGTCGTCATGGAAATCGTCCATAAATACGAATCCTCCATATCATCTAAAGATGATGATCTTCTGAAAATTTCCCTACTGTCTTGTGATGATGTCCAGCCCCTGTAATTGACGAGTATCGAATCGATCATAGACTGAATCGAACCCTCGATAAACCGGCGTCGATTATTCGCATTCCATCGATTGGAGAAACAGTGACGGTGCAATGCCGCGACCGAGGCTCTCGATCACGGCATTTCTTTCAAGCTGGCGTGCGCAGGTGACGAGCCAAACCCGCCCTCAGCCGGCGCTGAGCACCGAGCGCTTCGGATCGAACAGCGAGATCGGGTGCTCGGTGGTGCCGGTGGTCGCCAGGTCGGCGAGGACTTCTCCGATCACCGGCACGAACTTGAAGCCGTGGCCGGAGAAGCCGCAGCCGAGCACCACCTGGGGCTTGTCCGGGTAGGGGCCGAGGATGAAGTGTTCGTCCGGGGTGACTGAGTAGAGGCAGGTCTTGGCCTGCACCAGCCCCCCCGTCAGATAGGGGAACAGCTCGAGCGCGCGGCGGCGCATCTGCTCCACTTCGGCGTCGTAGACGTTGCGGTCGATGGTCTGCGGCGTGGTCGGGGTACCGAGGCGAAAGAAGCCCAATTTGAAACCGCCCTCGCGGCCGTCGGTCATCGGGAAGCCGTAGATCTGCTGGTTGCCGTGGGTCTCTTCGATGTAGATCGGGTGACGCTTGTCCTCGTAGAGCTCATAGGGCACGGCGTCGGAGAATTCGGGGGTGAACCAGTAAAACACCATCCGCTCGATGCTCAGCGGGAAGCGCAGCTCCGGCAGCAGCTGCGGTGCCCAGGCGCCGGGGGTGATGATCAGCTTGTCGGCGCCATACTGGCCCTGGCTGGTGACCACTTCGACACCGCCGCCCGGCGTCGCCGACCAGTGGGTCACCGGCTCGCCGAAGCGGATCGTCGCCCCCTTGCGCGCCGCCACTTCGGCGTTGGCCATGGTGGTCTCCTCCGGGCGCACGTAGCCGGCGTTGGGCTCGTAGAGCGCGAAGGCATCGTCGGTCGGGTTCATCGTCGGGAAGCGGCGCCGAACCTCGGCGGCATCGAGCACCTCGTGCTCGATGCCGTGCAGCTGCGCCGCTTCCATGCTGCCCTTGAACACCAGGTTGTCGCGGTCGCCGATGTAGATGCCGCCGCAGAGATTGACGATCTCGCGCCCGGACTCGCGCTCGAGCTTGTGCCAGCCCTCGTAGGCCCGACGCAGCAGCGGCACGTAGTCGGGGCTTTCGAAGTAGGCCTGGCGGACGATCCGGGTACCGCCGTGGGCCGAGCCCTGGTCATGTCCCGGCCAGAAGGTCTCGAGCCCCAGCACCTTGACCCCTCGTTCGGCCAGCACGTTGGCCGCGGCACCACCCATGGAGCCTACCCCGATGACGATGACATCGTAATGTTCCATCACACTCTGCTCGCTTTGTTCATTGGTGGAAGATCTAGCGTTTGATGTGCGCCATTTCAGGGTCGAAGAGCGGTTCGCAACGCACGGTGGCGGCGAATCGCTTGCCGAAGTACTCGAGCTCGAGTCGCTGCCCCACTTCGGCGAACCGCGCCGGCACCCAGGCATAGGCGATCGTCGCACCGATGGTGTAGCCCTGGTCGGCGCTGGTGACGTAGCCGATGCACTCGTTCGTTCCGGCGGCGAACACCGGCTCCGAGCCCAGCGCGATCGCCTGCGGATCGTCCAGGGTCAGGCAGGCCAGACGGCGCTCGACCGGCCTGCCCTCCAGCGCCTCCCGGCCGATGAACTCGCCCTTGGCGGGGCGTACGGCAAAGCCCAAGCCGGCCTCCTGCGGCGAGTGCTCGCGTGTCATGTCGGTGCCGAAGGAGCGGTAGCCTTTCTCGAGACGCAGGCTGTTGAACGCCCGCCGGCCCGCGGCGACGATGCCGAACGCCTGCCCCGCCTCCCAGATCCTGTCCCAGAGCCATAGACCGTGATCGGCGCTGGCATAGAGCTCCCAGCCGAGTTCGCCGACATAGCTCACCCGCAGGGCGAGCACGTGGACGCCTGCGACCTCTATGCGCGCGGCGCGGAAGTACTTGAGCCCCTCATTGGAAATGTCATCGCTGGTGAGCCGGGCGAGCACGTCGCGGGCCTTCGGTCCCCACAGGCCGAGGCCACAGCTGCCAGGGGTGACGTCGCGCACGCGGATCATCGAGTTCCTCGGCAGGAGCGAATTGAGATAGACCTCGTCGAGGTGGCCGTTGGCGCCGATCTGGAACCGCTCGGGGCCGAGGCGGGTGACGGTGACGTCGGAGAGGATCCCCCCGCCCTGGTCGAGCATCAGCGAGTAGGTCACCGAGCCGATCGACTTATCGATCTGGTTGGTCAGCACGCGCTGAAGGAAATCGACCACGCCGGGGCCTTCGACTTCAAGGCGGGTCAAGGACGACATGTCGTACAGCGCCACTCCCTCGCGGGTGGCCTTGGCCTCCGCCGCGGCGATCGGCGACCAATCGGTGGCTGCCCAGGGGTCGCGACGCGGGAGCTTGTCGAGGGTGGCCGGCAGGTGCTCGTTCGACTCGAACCACAGCGGGCGCTCCCAGCCATTGGCCTCGCCGAACACCGCGCCGAGCGCCTGCTGGCGCAGGTAGAAAGGCGAAGTGCGCAGGCCGCGCAGCACCTGGGTCGATTGGTGCGGGTGGCGGATGTCGTAGACCTCGTCGTAGGACTCCTCGCCACGGCCGACGGTGAAGGCGTGGCTGACCACCTGGGGGTCGAAACGGGTGAACTCGAGGCCGTGGGTGTCGATGCCAGGGTCGCCGCTGACGATCCAGTCGGCGACCACTTGGGCGACACCGGCGGACTGGGTCACCCAGACCGCCTGGGCGAGCCATAGCCCCTCGCTGCCCGGCACCGGCCCGAGCAGCGGGCCGCCATCCGGGGTGAACGAGAAGATGCCGTTGAAACCATGGTCGAACTCGACCTCCTCGAGCTCGGGCAAAAGCCTTTGCGCCTCCTGCCAGGTCGGCTCGAAGTCTTCCCAGGTCAAGGGGTGCATCGCCGGATGCACCTGGGTCCTGGCGAACTCCTCGGGCGTACTGATCTGCTCCTGCTCCAGGCCGATCGGGCGGTGGTTGTAGGCACCGATGCCGATGATGTCGTTGTACTCGCGGAAGTACATCGAGAAGTCCTGGTGGCGCAGGATCGGCCGCTTGGCCTCGTCGAGCTCGTCGTTGAGCCCGACCAGCGATGGGACCTGCCGGCTGAAGCCGAAACCGTGCTCGACCGGCAGCATCGGCAGCTCGAAGCCGAGCAGGTTCTTGGCCACTCCCGGCCCCCAGAGCCCGGCGCAGCAGACCACGATCTCCGCCGCCACGGTCTCGGTGGCATCCGAGACGCGATCCTCCGGGCCCTTCGGCGTCGAGCGGATCTCGACCCCGGTGACCCGCCCGTCCTCGCGCAAAATCGCCGTCACCTGGGTATGGCCGACGATCCGGGCGCCATGCTCGGCCGCCCTTCTCGCCTGCCATTCGACTGCGCGAGTGGATTTGACGATCCCATCGCCGGGGGTGAAGAAGCCACCGAGGATCTTGCTTTGATCGAGCCCCGGCCACAGCTCGGCGCACTCGGCGGCGGAAATGACCCTCGACTCGATGCCCCAGGCACTGGCGAGTCCGTGCCGGCGGTGGATATCGTGCATGCGCTCCGGCGTGCAGGCGATCTCCAGCCCGCCGACCCGCTTCAGAAGCCATTGGCCATCGAGCTCCAGGCCATCGAGCTTGTCGAGCGTACGGGTCGCCAGCTCGCTCATGGTCTTGTTCGGCGAGGTCTGGTAGACGAATCCCGGGGCGTGGGATGAGGAGCCACCAGTCTCGTACAGCGGGCCTTGGTCGAAGACCGTGACGTGCTTCATGCCGCGCTGCGTGAGTTCATCGGCGAGCGCCGCACCCACCACACCGAGACCGATGATGACGATGCGAGGCTGATCCTTCGGTTGGGAAATGTCTGACACGGTGGGACGCTCCTGGAAGCCAGCGGCAACGATGTAAAGGCCTGAGTTGTTGTTCGCGATGTGACATGCGACGAAATTACGGCGGCAAGCGCCTGCTCGACAATCGTCCGCGGGCCAATGCGTCGCTTATTCGTATGTGAGTGACGGTGTGCAAATAGAGTGGCGCCTCGACTCGGTCGGAGGCGCCATCGGCGCGCGGGGCAGGAGAGCGTATGGAACGGGATGGACGGGCGGTTTTCGGCAATAGGGTCGGGACGGATAGCGCTCAGTCGAGCTGGGCGCGCGCCTCGCCCTGCTCGCGGCAGAACGCCTCGACCACTTCGACGGCGACCTCGCTCACCGCCTCGCCGAGCTCGAGCCCCACGCCGCCGCGCCAGGAGGCATAGACCTCGACCGCGGGCGGCGTCGGCAGCGCCAGGCAGCGCAGCCGACCCTGGTCGAGCGCGGTCGAGATCAGCGCCGGGGGGATCACCCCGATACCGAAGCCATCGCTGACCAGTTGGATGATCGCCGCCACCGAATTGATCGAACCGATTCGCGGCGACTTGACGCCCCGGCGCCCGAAGAACTCGAGCAGGTCCTGGTGCGGGCGTGACAGCCGCGAGAAGGTCAGCAGGCGCTCGCGGGCGAGCGTCTCCAGGTCAGCGGGGTCACGGTCGAGCGCCGAGCCCACCGCCACCACCCAGCCGAGTGGAAACCCCATCAGCCTGCGGTTGAAGACCTCTTCGACGCGAACGACGTCGGTCTGCAGGATGACGTCGAGTTGGCCCCGGCGAAGCAGATCGATCAGCCCGAAGGAGGTGTCGGCGCTGAGCTCGATCTCGACCCCCGGGAAGCGCTCGACCATGCGTCGACAAAAGGCCCCCAGCCAGCTGTGGACCACGGTATCCATCACCCCCAGGCGCAGGCGGCCGGCGAGCGGCGCATCGTGGTTCAGCGCGCGGCGCAGCGCGCCGAACTCCTCCAGCATCCGCTCGGCGTGTTCGAGCGCGGTACGCCCGGCGGTGGTCAGCGTCGCGCCGCGGGCGTCGCGCAGGAAGAGCTTGGCACCGAGCGAATTCTCGAGCGCGGCGATGCGGCTGGAGACCGCGGCCTGGGTGGTCGAGAGCTTCTCGGCGGTGAGCCTGAAGCTGCCGAGGCGTGCGACCCAGACGAAGGTTTCGAGAAAGCGCACGTTCACCGTCCCACCTCCGAGCGGCTTGAAAGACTCACGCCCATCGTATTTTCCTTATCTCCCGCGAACGATTTTTTTTGCTGGACGATGTCCGGCCAGCTCAACAAGATGGACCAGCATACAGCGACGCAGCGATGCCTCGCTGCGACCGACGACGACAAGATCGAGCGAAGATCGACAACACGATCGCCGGTCACAGTGCGCGCTTCACCGGATCTGCGTGGTTTTCCACCCGGTCTGGTCCATGTCGAGCACTGCGCCCACACCGTGCCGACAGCCTGTACGACCGACCCAGTATCAGCCGACTCAGGCAGGACTGTATCGAGCCATTGCGCTGAAGCGCATGAGTTCGTCGCATCGATGCCGCGCTAAGCTCAATTCAAAGACAACAATCGAGACCCCCATGGCAGAAGCTCCGAATCATAGTGCTTCAGGCAAGCGCAGCGCCCTGCGCGGTGCGATGTCGCTGATGGCGATTTCCGCCGTCGGCCCCGCCTTCCTGACCCAGACCACCGTATTCACCCAGCAGTACCTGGCCAGCTTCGCCTTCGCGATCCTGGTCTCGGTGCTGATCGACATCGCCGTGCAGCTCAACGTGTGGCGCATCATCAGCGTCTCCCGGCTGCGCGGCCAGGACATCGCCAACCGCGTGTTTCCAGGCGCAGGGCACCTTATCGCGGTGCTGATCGTGCTCGGCGGCGTGGCCTTCAACATCGGCAACATCGCCGGTGCCGGGCTCGGCCTCAACGCGATGTTCGGCATCGACCCGGTGTTCGGGTCGGCGATCTCCGCGGCACTGGTGATCGCCATCTTCCTGGTCCGCAACGCTACCCGAGCGATGGACCTGGTGATCCAGCTGATGGGGTTGGTGATGCTGGTGATGATCGTCTACGCCATGCTGCTCACGCGTCCGCCGGTGCTCGAGGCGCTCCACCAAGCCTTCGTGCCCGAAGCGCCATGGCTATTGTTCCTGCCGATCGTCACCCTGGTCGGCGGCACCGTCGGCGGCTACATCACCTTCGCCGGCGGCCACCGCCTGGTCGATGCCGGGATCACCGGCGTCGAGCACGTCCGCGACGTGACCCGCATCGCGGTGACCGGGATCCTGATCACCGGAGTGATCCGCGTCTGCATCTTCCTCGCCGCCCTCGGCGTGGTCACCGCCGGGCACCTGCTCGATGCCTCGAACCCAGCCGCATCGGTATTCGGCTATGCCCTCGGCGACATCGGATACCGGCTGTTCGGGCTGGTGCTGTTCTGCGCCGCGCTCACTTCGGTGATCGGCGCAGCCTACACCAGCACTACGTTCATGTACTCTTGGCACAGGCTGATCCAACCCTACAGCCGCTGGGCGGTGATCGCTTTCATCCTGATCTCCACCGCGATCTACACCGGCATCGGCCGGCCGGTGAAGATCCTGGTCGCGGCGGGTGCGCTCAACGCCCTGGTGCTGCCGCTGGCGCTCGCCTGCCTGCTGGTCGCGGCGACCCGCCGCGAGATCGTCGGCGACTATCGCCACCCCCGCTGGATGCTGGTGATCGGCTGGATCACCGCCGCGCTGATGGTGATCGGCGTGGTGCTGGCGTTCCAGTCGCTGATCACCTACCTGCAGAGCTGAGCGAACCGGCGGCGTGACCTCGATGGCGTCTCGCCGCCCGGAGGCAGCCGGGCGTAGCGCACCGCGACGAAGCCAACTGGCCTCGTCGCGTTTGTGGCGTTACAATCGCGCGCTCTCGACACCGGTGGCATGCCATCGGCGTCTCCTGACGTCCCGGACCGGATCCCGGGCCCGATCACCCATCGGAACAAATTCTCCGCCATGTCCAGTAATGCCCAACACTCTAGTCCTGCTTCCCGCCGCGCCGTGGTCATCTATTCCGGCGGAATGGACTCCTTCACCGTCCTGCATCGTGCGATCGACGAAGGCTTCGAGGTCCATGCCCTCTCCTTCGACTATGGCCAGCGCCACCGCCGTGAACTCGAAGTCGCCGCGCGAGTCTGCCGCCGGCTCGGCATCGACCATCGCGTCGTCGATCTGCGCGCGATCCACGGCCTGATCGACGCATCCTCGCTGACCGATGCATCGAAACCGCTGCCCAAGGCCGCCTATGCCGGCGACAACATGCGTTCGACCGTGGTGCCGAACCGCAACATGATCCTGCTTGCGCTGGCGATCGGTCATGCGGTCAATATCGAGGCACCGGTGTGCTTCTACGGTGCCCATGGCGGTGATCATGCGATCTACCCCGACTGCCGCCCCGAATTCGTCGACAAGATCAATGCGGTGGCGGCGATCGCCAACTACCAGCCGGTCGAGGTGGTCGCTCCCTACCTGCATGCGGACAAGGCGAGCATCCTCGCCGACGGCCTGGCGATGGGACTCGACTACGCGGACACCTGGACCTGCTATCTCGGCGCAGCGCTGGCCTGTGGCGAGTGCGGCAGCTGCCGCGAGCGGCTGGCCGCCTTCGCCGCCCATCGGCTCGAGGATCCGCTCGACTACGTCGACGGCGTGCGCTGATGTACGCGGTCAAGGAAGCCTTCTACACCCTGCAGGGAGAAGGTGCGCGCAGCGGCCGCGCGGCGGTGTTCTGCCGCTTCACTGGCTGCAACCTGTGGTCGGGGCGGGAGAAGGACCGCGAGCGCAGCGTCTGCCGCTTTTGCGACACCGACTTCGTCGGCACCGACGGCCAGAACGGCGGGCGTTTTCGCACCGCGCAGGCGCTCGGTGAACATATCGATCGTCTATGGCCGAGCCGCGCGGCGGGCGTCGTGCCCTACGTGGTATTCACCGGCGGTGAGCCGCTGCTGCAGCTCGACACCGCGCTGATCGAAGAAATGCATGCGCGCGGCTTCGAGATCGCGGTGGAGACCAACGGCACCTTGGCGCCACCGGCGGGAATCGACTGGCTCTGCGTCAGCCCCAAGGGCGCGAGCCAGCTTGCGGTGAGCGGTGGAGACGAAATCAAACTGGTCTATCCGCAGCTCGAAGCGCCGCCGGAGCGCTTCGAGGCGCTTGGATTCACCCATTTCTTCCTCCAGGCGATGGATCTTGCACCGCGCGGCGGCCAAGGCGATACCCTGAAGGAGACGCTCGCATACTGCATGCGCCATCCGCGCTGGCGGCTGTCGCTGCAGATGCACAAGATCGTAGGAATCGACTGATGAGCCTGTTCGTGCACTCCCTTACCGCGCTCGACGCCTCTTACTGGTGCGCCGAGCGTGGCCTGGTCGGCGCCAGCTGGCAGGTCGACGTCGAGCTCGACGGCGAGCTCGGCGAAGACGGCATGCTGTTCGACTTCGGCGAGGTCAAACCCTGGGCCAAGCGCCAGATCGACGCGACCCTCGACCATACCCTGATCGTACCGACGCAAATGCCGGGCCTGAGCGTCAGCGAATGCGCCGAGGGACTCTGCGTGCGTACCCAGCTGCCCTGGCCGATGGAGGTACGCGCGCCGCGCCAGGCGTTCACCCTGCTGCCCTGGTCGACCATCGAGCCGCAGCGGCTCGGCCGCTACCTGGGCGAGCAGCTCGGCAAGCGCCCACCGCCCCGGGTCGGCGAAGTACGGGTGCAGCTGCGCGAGGAGCCCATTGCGCCGGGCTTTGGCTATACCTATAGCCACGGCCTCAAGCGCCATGCCGGCAACTGCCAGCGCATCGCCCATGGCCACCGCTCACGGCTCGGAATCTGGCGCGATGGGGAGCTCGACGAGGCGTTGATCCAGCGCTGGTGCGCACGGCTCGCCGACATCTATCTCGCCGATCGCGCCGACCTGGTGGGCAGCGAAGAGGATGAGTCACTGCGCTTCGCCTATGAATCCGCCCAGGGCCAGTTCCGCATTCGCCTGCCGCGGGAACGGGTGGTACTGATGCCCTTCGCCACCACCGTCGAGCAGATAGCCCACTGGCTCGCCGAGGAGACCGCGCTGGCCCACGGCGGTCGCATCCGGGTACAGGCCTTCGAGGGGATCGGCAAGGGTGCCACCGCCGAGGCGAAGCGGTGACCGCAGCGGGCTGCCGAGCCGGCTGCGGTGCCTGCTGCATCGCGCCGTCGATCAGCTCGACGATTCCGGGCATGCCGCAGGGCAAGCCCGCGGGAGTACGCTGCGTGCAGCTCGATGAGGACAATCGCTGCAGGCTGTTCGGCCAGCCCTCGCGGCCAAAGGTATGCCTCGATTTCTCCTTCGACCGCGAAATCTGCGCAAGTGACGCAGCGACAGCCCTCATACGCTTGAACTGGCTCGAATCCAGCACCTGATTCCCGCAAACTTCCCGCAAACGCAAACGGGCAGCCCGAAGGCTGCCCGTTTGCGTGAGGGACCGAGCTCAGTGACGCTCGATCTCGGCCCGCTCGTTCAGCTCCTTGAATAGCCCGCCTACTGCGCTCTGTGCTTCCACACGGCGCAGCGAGGTGGCGATCTGACCCTCTGCGGCGGCATCGTCGCGGGTACCGACCTGGTCGAGCGCGATCACCACTTCGCGGCCATCCTCGAGCGCGATACGACCGTAGCGCGGGCCCTCCTGCTGCGGGCGCGGCAGCGAGAAGGCGGCGTCGATCACCGCACGTTCCGGCGCCTGAGCATCGCGTCCCACCGCATCGGCACGCTGCCAGTCGACGCTCGGCTGTTCACCACTGCGCAGCGACTCGATCAGCTGTTCGGCCCGCTGCGCCAGTGCGCTGCGGTTCTTCTCGAAGATCACCGCCTCGCGTACCTGATCACGTACCTGCTCGAACGGCAGGGTCTCCTGGTCGCGATGCTCGGCGACGCGCAGCACCAGGCGACGATCGTCGCCCAGCTCGAGCACGTCGCTGTTGAAGCCCTCCTCGAGCACCTGGGAGGAGAATGCAGCATCCATGACACCAGGCTCCGCGAATGGCGCTTGGTCGGTGTCGCGGGAGATCCACTCGCTATGCTGCAGCGGCAGATCGGTCGCCTCGGCGACGCTCGACAGGTCGTCGGCGGTGAAGCTCTGGTCGTAGAGCTCCTGCGCCAGCTGCTGGAACTCGCCATCGATGCGCTGCATGCGCTGCTGATCAGCGAGCTGATCGCGCAGGTCATCGAACGAGGGCATGTCGAGACCGGTGACCTTGAGCAGGTGGAGAGCACCGTCGAACAGGATCGGCTCGCCGACCTGGCCGACCTCGAGCGCGGTGATGGTGCTATCGAAGGGATCGCCGAAGATGCCCGGTGTGACGCTACCCAGGTCGCCACCGCGTCCGGCCGAGGCGCTGTCATCGGAGAACTCGCGGGCGAGCGCGGCGAAATCCTCGCCCTCGGCCAGCCGGCTCTGGATCGTCGCGGCCAGCTCTCGGGCCCCGGCCTCATCGCGTTGGTCATCGATCGAGATGACGATGTCGGAGACCTGGCGCGGCACGTCAGCCGCTTGGCGGGCATACTCCTCGCGCAGCTCCTGGTCGTTCACTTCGATGTTCTGCGCGAGCATCGATTTGTCGAGCAGGATGTAATCGAGGCGCACCTGCTCCGGGCGCAGGTAGGCGGCCTGATGGGCGTCGTAGTAGGCCTGGAGCTCAGCCTCATCGACGCTGGGTGATTCACCCAGGTCGCTAGGCGAAAGCGTCGCATAGCGGAAGCTGCGCGTCTCGTTGCTCAGGCTCGCCAGGCGGCTGCGCTCGCTCGGCGTGGAGAAACTGGCGAGACCGAAGCCATCCTGGAGCTGACGGATCACCATATCCTCGCGCAGGTAGGCGCGGAAGCTTTCCGGCGTGTGGCCGATCTGGGCCAACCGCTGCAGGAACATCTGGCTGGAGAAACGACCGCTCTGGTCATGGAAGTCCGGCAGCCCCACCAGCAGCTGGTCGATCTGTCCATCTGAGAAGCCCATCCCGCCGCCGTGCGCGTACTGCGAGAGCAGCTCGCGCTGGATCAGCTGGTCGAGGAACTGCCCGCGCGCGGCCTGCTCCTGGCCGGGCGGCAGCTGGCCCATCCGCATCGCCCGCATCAACTCCTCGTCGAGGGTCTGCCGACTGATTCCTTCACCGTTCACCGTCGCGGCATCGTTGCTCGAGCCGGAGAGCAGGTAGCCGAGTGACTCGAGGCCAAACAACGCAAACACGACGACGATCACACCAACGATGATTTTCGCGCCCCACCCCTTGGAGCGGTCCCTGATATCTTGCAGCATTCAGACCTCGATTGATCGCTGGCTGTCCCGGTATGGCGCAGCATTATACCCATGCCGGCCCGCGCCACGCCAAGCGACACCCACTCACGTCCTTAAGAGAGGTGGTTGGGATCGAGGCTCTGGCTCGGCGCCATGACCATGGACAAACAAAAAGCGCATCGAATCCGATGCGCTTTACGTATCACGGGCTGGGAGATAAACGAATGCTATCAGGTCATTGCGTCATTCGCCGCCCGTCGACGTGGAAACGGCTTAGTTGACCGCGTCCTTGAGTGCTTTGCCGGCTTTGAAGCTCGGGACTTTAGCCGCTGAAATCTCGATCGGCTTACCAGTCTGGGGGTTGCGGCCGGTGCGAGCGGCGCGTTCCTTGATGGTAAAGGTGCCGAAACCTACCAGTGCAACGGTGTCGCCTTTTTTGAGGCTATCAGTGACAGAATCGATCATCGCGTCAAGAGCACGAGTGGCAGCCGCCTTCGGAATGTCGGCGGAAGCCGCGATGGCTTCGATCAGTTCGGATTTATTCACTTTTCACCCCTTGGGTTAACGGATAATGACTAGGCCTGTACGCGGTGATCAATGCAAAATGAAGGATCGCATCGGGCATCATTGTATAGCAATGAGCCCAAATAGCGTCAAGCAATAGCAGCGTACGGCCCGCACCATGCCGCAGTTTTTACTGCAGCATGGTGAAACTTTGTGATCAATGGGTACTAATCGTTGTCCGATTAGTGCCAAGCTCATCCTTGCGCTTGTCTTCGGCTTCGACGTTCGTCTTTTCCCCGAGCGCCACACTCAGTACCTCATCAATCCATTTGACGGCGCGAATGTCCAGTGCGCCTTTGATCGAATCGGGAACTTCCTTGAGATCTCGCCGATTCTCCTCAGGAATGAGCACCGTCTTTATACCACCGCGCCTAGCGGCCAGCAATTTCTCCTTCAAGCCGCCGATCGGCATCACTTCGCCGCGCAGATTGACCTCGCCGGTCATCGCCACATCGCAGCGTACCGCCCGCCCGGTATAGGCGGAGACCATGGCGGTGACCATGCCGATACCAGCGCTGGGACCATCCTTGGGCGTCGCCCCCTCGGGAACGTGGATGTGCAGGTCTTCCTTTTCGAACCGGTCGGGGTCGATCCCCAGCGACTCGGCGCGGGAGCGTACCACGGTGAGCGCGGCGCTGACCGACTCCTTCATCACATCGCCAAGCGAGCCGGTCTTGTTCACCCGCCCTTTCCCAGGAGTGGTCACCGATTCGATCGAAAGCAGCTCGCCGCCCACGGAAGTCCACGCCAGTCCGGTGACCCGCCCTACCTGGTCGGTCTGGTCGGCGAGGCCGTAGCTGTACTTGCGTACACCGGCGTAACGCTCGATGTCCTCGAATCCGAGCGTCTGGCTGGCCTGCGCCGCCGCGTCGCGCTCACGCTCGACACGTTCACGCAGCACCTTGCGCGCGACCTTGGCGATCTGGCGTTCGAGCTCGCGCACCCCGGCTTCGCGGGAATAGTAGCGGATCAGCTCGAGCAACGCGCTGTCGTCGAAGGCCAGTTCGTCATCCTTGAGCCCATTGGCGGTGAGCTGCTTGGGTACCAGGTAGCGCTTGGCGATCGCGAGCTTCTCGTCCTCGGTGTAGCCGGGCAGCCGGATGATCTCCATGCGGTCGAGCAGCGGCCCGGGAATGTTCATCGAGTTGGCGGTACAGATGAACATCACGTCGGAGAGATCGTAGTCGAGCTCGAAGTAATGGTCGCTGAACTTGTCGTTCTGTTCGGGATCGAGCACTTCGAGCAGCGCCGAGGCGGGATCGCCGCGGTGATCCATGCCGAGCTTATCGATTTCATCGAGCAAAAACAGCGGGTTCTTGACCCCGACCTTGCCCATCCGCTGCAGCAGCTTGCCGGGCATCGAACCGATGTAGGTGCGCCGGTGGCCGCGAATCTCGGACTCGTCACGCACCCCGCCGAGCGCGAGGCGGGTGTACTTGCGATTGGTCGCCCGGGCGATCGACTGGCCGAGCGAGGTCTTGCCGACGCCAGGAGGACCAACCAGGCAGAGCACCGGCCCTTTGAGCTTCTTGACCCGCTTTTGCACCGCGAGATACTCGAGGATACGCTCCTTGACCTCTTCGAGGCCGTAATGGTCCTCGTCCAGGATCTTGGCCGCACGCGGGATATCGTGGCGCACCCGGGTGCGCTTCTTCCACGGCACCGACAGCACCCAGTCGAGGTAGGTGCGCACCACGGTCGCTTCGGCCGAGCTCTGCGCCATCATCTTGAGCTTGCCGAGCTCCTGGCGGGCCTTTTCCTCGGCCTCCTTGGGCATGCCGCTCTCTTCGATGCGCTTCTCGTACTGCTCGGCCTCGTTGGGAACATTGTCGAGCTCGCCCATCTCCTTTTGGATCGCCTTGAGCTGCTCGTTGAGATAGTACTCGCGTTGAGACTTCTCCATCTGCTCCTTGACTCTCGAGCGAATGCGCTTCTCGACCTGGAGCAGGTCGATCTCGGCCTCGATCAGCGCCATCAGGTGCTCGATGCGCTCACGGACCTTGTCCATCTCGAGCAGCGACTGCTTGTCGCCGATGCCCAGCGAAAGATGCGCGCTGATGGTATCGACCAGCCGGCCAGGATCATCGATGCCCTGTAGAGAGGTCAGCACCTCGTTGGGCACCTTCTTGGACAGCTTGACGTACTGCTCGAACTGCTCGAGCAGGACACGCACCAGCGCATCCCGTTCACGCTCGCTCAACGCTTGGCTCTCACGCAGGCGAACCTCGGCGCTGGCATACTCTTCGGTCTCGTTGATGGTGCCGACATCGGCACGCGCAACGCCTTCGATCAATACCTTGACGGTGCCATCAGGCAGCTTGAGCAGCTGCATGATCTCAGCGACCGTTCCCACCGAGAACAGATCCTCGCCGTCCGGATCGTCCTGACCGGCCTCGCGCTGCGCAACGAGCAGCACGCGCTTGTTCTCCTCCATCGCCGCTTCGAGCGCGCGAATGGATTTCTCGCGGCCAACGAAGAGCGGGATCACCATCTGCGGATAGACCACCACGTCACGCAGTGGCAGCAGAGGCAGGATTTGCGTCTGTTCGGGAGAGTTCGCCATCGCAGACCGTCCTCGTGATTAAAATGAGCGGCCCTGCCTGGCGAATCATCGACCGGCAGCGACCTGGATTGTTTCCTTGATGAGGGCAATACGAAGCGATTGCAACCATCGTTTGCCGCGAACATGCGCATCGGGATCGAAAAAGGGGCCCATCGGGCCCCTTTTTGCCGTCATCGCTATCGCGGCTTCAAGCGTCGCGGTTGACGGTACGCTTCTTTTTTTCCTCATCCTTGGCGGAGGAGTAGATCAGCAGCGGATCGCTCAAGCCCGCAATGACGTTCTCGTCGACCACCACCTTGGAGACGTTGCTCGCCGAAGGGATGTCGTACATCGTGTCCAGCAGCACCGACTCCATGATCGAGCGCAGGCCACGCGCACCGGTACGACGGGACATCGCCTTGTGCGCGACCGCCTTGAGCGCGTCTTCGCGAAAGTCCAGCTCGACGCCTTCCATCTCGAACAGGCGCGCGTACTGGCGCACCAGCGAGTTCTTCGGCTCGGTGAGGATCCGGATCAGAGCCGCTTCATCGAGCTCGTTGAGCGTGGCGATCACCGGCAGACGCCCGACGAACTCGGGAATCAGGCCGAATTTGACCAAATCATCCGGCTCGACGTCGGCGAGGATATCGCCCACGCCCTTGCTGGACTCCTTGCTCTTCACCGTGGCGTTGAAGCCGATCCCGCCCTTCTCGGCGCGATCCCGGATCACCTTGTCCAGCCCGGCGAAGGCGCCGCCGACGATGAACAGGATGTTGCCGGTATCGACCTGCAGGAACTCCTGCTGGGGATGCTTGCGCCCGCCCTGTGGCGGCACCGAGGCAGTGGTGCCCTCGATCAGCTTGAGCAGCGCCTGCTGCACCCCTTCGCCGGAGACGTCACGGGTGATCGAGGGATTGTCGGACTTGCGCGAGATCTTGTCGATCTCATCGATGTAGACGATGCCGCGCTGCGCTTTCTCGACGTCGTAGTCGCACTTCTGCAGAAGCTTCTGGATGATGTTCTCGACATCCTCGCCGACATAGCCCGCCTCGGTCAGCGTGGTCGCATCGGCGATGGTGAAGGGAACGTTGAGCAGTCGCGCGAGGGTCTCGGCCAGCAGCGTCTTGCCGCTGCCGGTGGGACCGATCAGCAGGATGTTGCTCTTGCCCAGCTCGACATCGTCGCCAGCGCTCAGCTTGAGACGCTTGTAGTGGTTGTACACCGCCACTGCGAGCACGGTCTTGGCGCGCTCCTGCCCGATCACGTATTCGTCGAGGGTCTGGCGGATCTCGTGCGGCGTGGGCAGGCGTTCCTGATCCTCCTCGCCCTCGGCCTCCAGTACCTCTTCACGAATGATGTCGTTGCAGAGATCGACACACTCATCGCAGATGTAGACGGACGGGCCCGCGATCAGCTTGCGTACTTCGTTCTGGTTCTTGCCGCAGAACGAGCAGTACAAAAGCTTACCGTTCTCATCCCGGTCCTTGTCTTTACCGTCGGCCATTCGTGTACCTCTTCGATTCGCGGCGGGCCAATGAGCCCGCCGCTCTAGCTGGTTCTTCCCTCACCCATCGGGCAAGAGCAATCGGACGTCAGACGCTTGGCCGTTTCTCTAGCACGGCATCGATCAGACCGTACTCTACGGAGCGCTGGCCATCCATGAAGTTATCGCGATCGGTGTCACGCGCGACGGTCTCGATGTCCTGCCCGGTGTGATGGGCGAGGATCCGATTGAGCTTCTCACGAATGGTGAGAATCTCCCGCGTGTGGATCTCGATGTCGCTCGCCTGGCCCTGGAAGCCGCCCAGCGGCTGATGGATCATCACCCGCGAATGGGGCAGGCAATAGCGCTTGCCGGCCGCGCCGCCCGCCAGCAGCAGCGCGCCCATGCTGGCCGCCTGGCCGATGCAGAGCGTGGAGACGTCGGGCTTGATGAACTGCATGGTGTCGTAGATCGACATCCCTGCGGTGACCGAACCACCCGGCGAATTGATGTAGAGATGGATGTCCTTGTCGGGGTTCTCCGACTCGAGGAACAGAAGCTGCGCCACCACCAGGTTGGCCATGTAGTCTTCGACTGGACCGACCAGGAAGATCACCCGCTCCTTGAGCAGACGGGAGTAGATGTCATAAGCGCGCTCGCCCCGCGCGCTCTGCTCCACGACCATGGGGACCAGTCCACCGGCGTTACTGATATCGAACTCGCTGCGCATCGTGACCCTGCCCTTAGTCATGTAGATCCATCGTCGTGCCTAGCCTTGAAGATCGCCGTGGAAAGAGGCTCGACGGCGATCACCACGCGACTAGCCAATGAAAGCACACTCTTCAACGCACGTCATGGGGCTGTCATGCCAATGACTCTGCATTGCAAACCCACGACCCGGCCGAAGCCGGGTCGTGCGCGATCCGCGCATCGCCTCCCAGGGAGCGAGATAGAGCCCCCGGAACAATCACGCCTGGGTCTGCTTTTCCTCGGCGTCGGCGTCGGCGTCCTGCTCGTCGGCCTCTTCCTTCGCCTGCGCGGCAGCCAGCGCATCCTGGTAGGACATTTCGACTTCGGTCACCTTGGCCTGCTCGAGCAGCTTCTCGACCGACTTGTTCTCGAGCACCGCGGACTTGAGCTGATTCTTCATCTGCTCGTTGGCGAGGTACTGCTCGACCACCTGCTCGGGCTGCTGGTACTGCTGGGCGACACGCTCGGCGAATGCGCGAATCTCTTCATCGCTCGCCTCGACGCCCTGCTGGCTGATCACCTCGGCGAGCAGCAGACCGACCTGTACGCGCGAACGTCCCTGCTCTTCGAACAGCTCGTTCGGCAGCTGGGTGACGTCGAAATCTTCCCCAAGCCCGAACTGCTGGGCAGCCTGGCGCTTGAGCGCGTCGATTTCCTGCTGCACCAGCGCCTTGGGCACCTCGATCGGATTGGCGCTCTTCAGCGCATCGATCACCTGCTGCTTGACCCGGTTCTCGATCGCCGAATCCAGCTCGCGCTGCATGTTCTTGCGCACCTCGGCCTTGAACTCGGCCAGATCGCCGCTCTCGACCCCGAAACGCTTGGTGAAGTCGGCGTCGATCTCGGGCAGCGACTGCGCCTCGACCTTGTGCACCTTGGTCTTGAAGGTGGCTTCCTTGCCCGCCAGGTGCTCGGCCTGATAGTCAGCCGGGAAAGTCACGCTCAGCGTCGGCTCATCGCCTGCGCTGGCACCGACCAGCTGGCCTTCGAAACCGGGGATGAAGCTGCCGGACCCGAGCACCAGCTTGTGTCCTTCGCCCTTGCCGCCTTCGAAGGCTTCGTCACCGATGAAACCCTCGAAATCGATGGTGACCTGATCGCCATCTTCGGCCGCACGCTCGACCAGGCTCCAGTCGGCCGCCTGCTTGCGCAGGGTCTCGACCATCTCGTCGACGTCAGCGTCGGTGATCTCGGCCTTGGGGCGCTCGATCTCGGCGCCTTCGATGCCGACCAGCTCGATCTGCGGATAGACTTCGATGCTGGCGACGAATTCGAGATCCTTGCCCGGCTCGTTGACGGTCGGCTCGATTTCGGGGAAACCGGCAGGGTTCAGCGACTCCTGGGTCAGCGCCTGTACGTAGTTCTGACGAATCAGTTCGCCCACGGCTTCGCTGCGCGCTTCCGAGCCAAAACGGCTGCGCACCACCTTCATCGGCACCTTGCCCGGACGGAAGCCCTTGAGCTTCACGTTCTTGGCAGTCTGCTGCAGACGGGCATCGACGGCTTGGTCGACCTGAGCGGCCGGTACCTGGATGGTCAGGCGGCGCCCGATCGCAGAAGTCGTTTCGACAGACACTTGCATGGATGATCCTCTACCCGCTGGGAGTTGCGTGTTGGCGCACCGTGCGAATCCTGGTCATACGACGCTCGCACGGCGACAGGAATGAATCGAGACTGGATATCAAAGGCGAAGATTCTAAGAACCCCGCCCCGCGCTGGCAAGCGCACTCGAAAGCTAAAAGTGGGGATGAAACCGGCTGATTCAAGCCTGGCTGCGGTTTTCGAGGGATTATTCGATCGAGAGAGGCGAATCGGCATTCAGCCTCAGGCAAACTGACAGGCATAAAAAAAGAGAGCTTCGAGCTCTCTTTTCTCTCCTTCCCGTGAAGCCGACATCGGACTCACGAGAGGCAATTCGGCAATGGGGTGGATGATGGGGATCGAACCCACGACCACCGGAGCCACAATCCGGGGCTCTACCACTGAGCTACATCCACCACTACCGAAACAACGCATCGGACTTCGCCGACTCACCCAACCTTGGGACTCATCCGTGCGGACGATGCTTGGCACGCCCAGCAGGACTCGAACCTGCAACCTACGGCTTAGAAGGCCGTTGCTCTATCCGGTTGAGCTATGGGCGCATGGTACGTCCAGCAACCCTTCCCGTCAATCTCTTTTTTTGAAATTTTCATTCCAAATCAAAGAGTTGGTCGGGGTAGAGGGATTCGAACCCCCGACATCCTGCTCCCAAAGCAGGCGCGCTACCAGACTGCGCTATACCCCGAGAAGGCGTCGATCTCCATCGATGCGAGGCGCATTCTACCGGCTTTCTCGCAACGGTCAAGCACCATCCTCCACGATGCCCGGGCCGCCGGCTTTGCCTGCTCGCGGCGGCGTGAGACAATCGTCGCATTCTCGTCCCTGCGTTCGCGCCGCGCGCACTTCGCCGGCACGACCGTGACCACCCGCCATTCCCGCCGGGATACGGACCCCTCTCCTTCCAATCACCTGCTCAAGCAAGAGGATACTCAATCGATGGCCGCGCAATTGATCGATGGCAAGACGGTCGCCCAACTCATTGGCAAGGAGGTCGCCGCCGAAATAGCGAAACGCCATCGTAACGGCCAGCGCACCCCGGGGCTTGCGGTGATCCTGGTCGGCGAGGACCCCGCCTCGGAGGTCTACGTGCGCAACAAGCAGCGCGCCTGCGAGCAGGCCGGCATCCATTCGGTGAAGCATCGGCTCGGTGCCGATACGACCCAGGCCGAACTCGAGCGCCTGGTCGACGATCTCAACGCTGACTCGAGCATCGATGGCATTCTGCTCCAGCTGCCGCTGCCCGCCCACCTCGACGCACGCCCGATCCTCGAGCGCATCCATCCGGACAAGGACGTCGACGGCTTCCATCCCTACAATCTCGGGCGCCTCGCCCAGCGCCTGCCGGTGCTGCGTCCTTGTACGCCGAAAGGGATCATGCGCCTGCTCGAACACTACCAATTGCCCACTCGCGGCCTCGATGCCACGATCGTCGGTGCCAGCAACATCGTCGGCCGTCCGATGGCGCTCGAATTACTGCTCGCCGGCGCGACGACCACCATCTGCCATCGCTTCACCCACGACCTCGAGCGCCACGTGCGTAATGCCGAGCTGCTGGTGGTCGCGGTGGGCAAGCCCGGGCTGGTCAAGGGCGAATGGATCCGCGAGGGCGCCATCGTCATCGATGTAGGGATCAACCGCATGGAAGACGGCCGGCTGTATGGCGACATCGAGTTCGCTCCGGCCGCCGAGCGCGCCGCTTGGATCACGCCAGTGCCCGGCGGGGTCGGGCCGATGACCGTCGCCTCGCTGCTGGAGAATACGCTGTTGGCGGCGCAGCTGCACGACGCTGCGCGCTGAGCCGATCCTCTATACTTCATGCCCAGCGCCCATACACTCAACCTGGAGAACTCCATGAGCGAAGAGAAGAGAATGAACGTCGAAAGCTTCAACCTGGATCACACCAAGGTGAAGGCGCCGTTCGTTCGCCTTGCAGGTATCAAGGAAGGCGTCAACGGTGATCGCATCCACAAGTACGACATGCGTTTCTGCCAGCCCAACGTAGAGCATATGGAAATGCCTGCGCTGCACTCGCTGGAACACCTGATGGCCGAACTGTCGCGCAACCATAGCGACAAGATCGTCGACATCAGTCCAATGGGCTGCCAGACCGGCTTCTACGTCGCGCTGATCAACCACGACGACTACGACGACGTGCTAGCGCTGCTCGAGAAGACCCTGCGTGACGTGATCGAAGCCGATGAAGTCCCCGCTTGCAACGAAGTGCAGTGCGGCTGGGCGGCCAGCCACAGCCTCGAAGGCGCGAAGCGCCTCGCCCAGGCATTCCTCGCCAAGCGTGACGAGTGGTCGCAGGTGTTCGCCTGATGGCGGCGGGTAGCGGTGTGCGGGTCGCGCTGATCGGCGCGATGACTCAGGAGGTCGACGCGCTGCTCGCCCACCTGGAGAGCACCGAGCGCTTGGAGCATGGCGGTTCGACCTTCCACCTCGGCCGCCTGCGCGGCATCGAGGTCGTGGTCCTCGAGTCGGGGATCGGCAAGGTCAATGCGGCGATCGCCACTACGCTCGCCTTCGAGCGTTTCGCACCTAGGGCGGTGATCAACGTAGGCTCCGCCGGTGGCTTCGGCGATCGGCTCGCGATCGGCGATGTAGTGATCTCGAGCGAAGTCTGCCATCACGATGTCGACGTCACCCCGTTCGGCTACGCACTGGGCCAGGTGCCGGGCATGCCGGCTCGCTTCGCCGCCGACCCACGGTTGGTCGCCCTCGCTCGCGAAGCGCTCCAGGGGCTGGACGGCATCACCGCCCATGAGGGGCTGATCGGTTCAGGCGATGTCTTTGTCGCCGGAGGCGCCGCGGTCTCCAGCCTGCGCGGCCGGTTTCCCGAAATGATCGCCGCCGAGATGGAAGCCGCCGCCGTTGCCCAGACCTGCCATCGCCATGGCTGTCCATTCGTGGTCACCCGAGCGGTCTCGGACCTGCCCGAGCGCGAGGGCAACAGCGTCGATTTCGAGACCTTCCTCGGCGTCGCCGCGGCCAACTCGGCGCGAATGGTGGCCTCGATGCTCGAACGCCTCGACTGACCCTTGGTTCCAGCCGGAAGCGGATGCGAAAAGCCCCGGTGGGAAGACCTTCCCACCGGGGCTTCTGCCCTCCTCCACCCGCCTCGCTCAGTGGCCCATGTGGCCCGGTGGAGGCTGGCCAGCGAGCAGTGCCGCGGCCAGCAGCATGGCGCAGCCAAGCAGGATCTCGATTGCCAGCGTGACCCGCAGGCCTCCCGACGAGTGCTCGGCGCGCGCGACCCAATAAAACCGGTTGATCGCCGCCAGCGCGAGCAAGCCAAGGAACAGTATCGCCTTGAGCAGCACCAGCACACCGTAGCTCGTGTTGAACAGCGCCTCCCAACTGCCGACCAGAGCGGCGGACTGGAACAGCCCGCTGATCAACAGCGCCACCACGCAGCAAATTCCCAGCAGCGAAAAACGCGACAGCATCACACCCGCCGCGCTGGGTGCCAGGATGCAGCCGAGCAGCAGGCCCGGGAGGCTGCCGAGCCACAGCGCCGCCGCCAGCACGTGCACCGTCATCGGCCATAGGTAGCCGGGCGCGATCGAAGCGCCATGCCCCATCATCGGCTGCAGCAGCGCGACCAAAGCAAGCACCACCAGCGCAGCGCCACGCAGCTCCTTGACCACTATGTTCAAGCGTGACCAGCAGGCCAATGCGACCAGCACCCAGGCAAGCGCCAGCAGTGCGAGACGCACGCGCAGCTCGCCACCGAAGAAGGTCTGGAACAGGATCACCTCGAGGTAGGGGCGCACCTCACCGAGCGTCTGAACCCCGGTCATCTGCACGCCGATCAGCGGCCACCAGCCCAAGGCGAGCAGCATCGACAGCGGCAGGCAACAATGGCAGAGCCACAGCAGGCGCCGGCGCAGGGCGCCTACCCCATCGAGACTGGCCGGCAGCAGCAGCCACGCCACCACCAGGCTGGCGAGCGCGACCGATACCGACCCCAAGTAGCTCGCACGCACGGCGGCGAGCAGCAGTTGCAGAGGAGTCTCGCTGATGCGCTCGCCGAACAGATTGAGCACCATGGATCAGTCCGGCTGGACGGTGAATTCCAGGCTGTCTTCGATCCGATGCGTGTCGACCGAAGTGACTTTCACCTCGACGCTGTACTTGCCTGGCGCCAGTTCGGGCAGCTCGATCCGGTAACGATGGGTGCCCGAGGCATCGGCGGTCAGCGCACCGATCTCGATCGGCTGTCCGGCGTCATCTTCCAGCGTCACCTGGCTCAGCGAGGTCTCGACGCCTTCACTGAAATCGAAGACCAGCTCGGTGGGCGCAGTCGCGAGTTCGGCGCCATCGGCGGGTTGACTCGACGTCAGGCTGGCGTGGGCGAAGGCGAGCGGCGCGACCAGGGTCAGCGCCAGGGCGGTTAACGATTTACGAAGCATAGGGTTACCCATTGGTTTGCAGACGAGCCGAGCAAGACTAGCAGCTTTGCCCCAGCGATTCACTTAAACAACGACGCCTCGCCGCAGCTCTCTCTTCCTTCCGCCGGGCGCGAAAAAGCCCGCCATCCAACGGACGGCGGGCGTTGAATCCTGACCGCGCTCAGCGCTTGTCGAATACCCAGCTGGTCCCTTCGCGACCATCCTTGAGCACGATGCCGAGCGAGTCGAGCTCGTCACGAATCCGATCGGCGGTGGCGAAGTCCCTGCTGCGCTTGGCCTGCGCACGCGCATCGATGCGCGCTTCGATCTCCTCGGCCGGCAGCGGCAGCGTCGCCTCGCCACGGAGGAAATCGCTCGGCGCACGCTCGAGCAGGCCGAGGATCGCTGCCAGCCGCTTGAGCTCGAAGGCGAGCGCGGGCGCAAGCCGGGGCGCCTCGCCCTTGGCGCGATTGAGCTCGCGGACCAGATCGAACAGGGCAGCCAGCGCCAGCGCGGTATTGAAATCGTCGTCCATCGCAGCGAAGAAGCGCTCGGCGAAGCTGCCGTCCACCTCTCCGACGGCCGCATCGACACCCTCGAGAGCGGTGTAGAAGCGCACCAGCGAGCGCCGGGCGTCCTCGAGCGAATCCGCGGTATAGCTGATCGGGCTGCGATAGTGGCTGGCCAGCAGCAGGTAGCGCACGGTCTCGGGATCGTGGTGCTCGAACACCTCACGCAGGGTGAAGAAGTTGCCCAGCGACTTCGACATCTTCTCGTCGTTGACCCTGAGCGCTCCCGCGTGCATCCATATCTTCGCGTAGGGCTTGCCGGTGGCCGCCTCGCTCTGGGCGATCTCGTTCTCGTGATGGGGGAAGGTCAGATCCGGCCCCCCCCCATGGATGTCGAAGCTGTCGCCCAGGCAGCAGGTCGACATCGCCGAGCATTCGATGTGCCAGCCAGGGCGCCCGTCGCCCCAGGGCGAGGGCCAGCGCGTCTCACCCGGCTTCGCCGCCTTCCACAGTACGAAGTCGAGCGGATCCTCCTTGGCCTCGCCGACTTCGATCCTGGCGCCGGAGCGCATCTCGTCTGGGTTGCGGTTGTTGAGCTTGCCGTAGCCGGCGAAGCTGCGCACCCGATAGTAGACGTCGCCGTTGTCGGCCGCGTAGGCGTGCCCCTTGTCGATCAGCGTCTGGATCATCCGCTGGATATCGTCGATGTGGGCTGTGGCGCGGGGCTCATGGTCGGGCCGCAGCACGTTGAGACGCGCCTCGTCCTCGTGCATCGCATCGATCATCCGCGCGGTGAGCGCGTCGATCGGCTCACCGTTCTCCTTGGCGCGCTTGATGATCTTGTCGTCGATGTCGGTGATGTTGCGCACGTACTCGACCGCGAAACCGCGTGAGCGCAGGTAGCGAGTGACCACGTCGAAGGCAACCATCACTCGACCGTGGCCGAGATGGCAGTAGTCGTAGACGGTCATCCCGCAGACGTACATCCTCACCCGCTTGGAATCGAGCGGCACCAGCGGCGCCTTGCTGCGGGTCAGGGTGTTGTAGATCCGTACGCTCATCACTTCATCCTTTCTTCTGCGCCTTGGCCCAGCCGTCCTTGAGACTTACCGTGCGATTGAATACCCGCTTGCCGGCGACCCCATGCTCACGCCGATCGGCGCAGAAGTAGCCGACCCGTTCGAACTGGAAGCGATCCTCCGGCGCGGCGTCGGCAAGCGACGGCTCGGCGATCGCCTGCACCACCTCGAGCGAGTGCGGATTGAGATGGGAGAGGAAATCGCCCTCCTTGTCCTTGTCCGGCGCCTCGACGGTGAACAGGTTCTCGTAGTTGCGCACTTCGACCGGCACGCCATGGCGGGCGCTGACCCAGTGGATCACGCCCTTGACCTTGCGGCCCTCGGGGTTGGCACCGAGGGTGGCGAGATCGACGCTGCAGTGCAGCGCCTCGATCTCGCCGGCGGCGTTCTTCACCACCTCATCGCAGCGGATCACGTAGGCATTGCGCAGCCGCACCTCCTGGCCGGGCGCGAGGCGGAAGAACTTCTTCGGCGGCTCTTCCATGAAATCGTCGGCGTCGATGTAGATCTCGCGATTGAGCGGCAGTCGGCGCACGCCCATGTCGTCGCGCGCCGGATGGCCCGGCACCTCGATGATCTCCTCGTACGCCTCGTCGAGGTTGGTCAGCACCACCTTGAGCGGCTTGAGCACGCACATCGCCCGGGGCGCGTTGTCCTCGAGATCCGAGCGAATGGCGTGGTGCAGCATGGCGATGTCGACCACGCCGTTGGCGCGCGCGACGCCGGTCATCTCGCAGAACTTACGCAGCGAGGCCGGAGTGTAGCCGCGCCGGCGCATCCCGGAGAGGGTCGGCATGCGGGGGTCGTCCCAGCCTTCGACGATGCCTCGGTCGACCAGCAGCTTGAGCTTGCGCTTGGACGTCACCGTATAGTTGACGTTCATCCGCGCGAATTCGATCTGGCGCGGACGGCTCGGCACCGGCAGATGCTCGAGCAGCCAGTCGTAGAGCGGGCGATGGTCCTCGAACTCGAGGGTGCAGATCGAGTGGGTGATGCCCTCGATCGCATCGGACTGGCCGTGGGCGAAGTCGTAGGAAGGATAGATCTTCCACTTGTCGCCGGTCTGGTGGTGGCTGGTATGGCGGATGCGATAGAGCACCGGGTCGCGCAGGTTGATGTTCGGTGCCGCCATATCGATCTTGGCGCGCAGCGCCTTCTCGCCCTCGGCGAACTCGCCCTGGCGCATCCGCTCGAGCAACTCGAGGTTTTCCTCGGCCGGGCGTTCGCGATAGGGGCTCGGCCGCCCCGGCTCGGTGAGCGTGCCGCGATACTCGCGCATCTCCTCAGCGCTGAGATCGTCGACGTAGGCCAGCCCTTGGCGAACCAGGTGCTGGGCCCAGGCGTAGAGCTGGTCGAAGTAGTCGGAGGCGTAGCGCACCTTGCCCGCCCACTCGAAGCCCAGCCAGTGGATATCCTCCTGGATCGCATCGATGTAGGCCTGCTCCTCCTTCGCCGGGTTGGTATCGTCGAAGCGCAGGTTGCAGCGACCGCCGAACTGTTCGGCGAGGCCGAAATTGACCCAGATCGACTTGGCATGGCCGATATGCAGGAAGCCGTTGGGCTCCGGCGGGAAGCGGGTGACGATCGACACCTCACCTTCGCGCTCGATCTCGTCGCGGATCTGGTTGCGAAGGAAATTCGGGGCGCTGCTGCTCTCAACACTCATGGGGCGTCGCTGAACCTCGTGGTTGGCTACCGCGCCGCTCGCGGCGCGGGAAAAATGGCTCGGCGCCGGGTTCCGGGCGCGCGCGGAGGGCGGTTTCGCCGATCCGATCGAAACCGCTATTATAACGCCACGCAGCGATGCTGTACGCATCCAAGCGCCGATCCAGCGGGACCGCCGCACACGCCGGTCCCGCTCCTGCGCCACCGAGGCGCTCAACCAGGGATTTACGCATGATTCTCCTCTCCACCTCGATGGGCGACATCAAGGTTCGTCTGTTCGACGACAAGGCACCCGAGACCGCCGCCAACTTCGAGCGCTACGTCCGCGACGGCCACTACGACGGCACTCTGTTCCACCGCGTGATCGGCAACTTCATGATCCAGGGCGGCGGCTTCGACACCGACTTCGCACAGAAACCCACCCAGGCGCCGATCAAGAACGAAGCCAACAACGGCCTCAGCAACCGCCGCGGCACCCTGGCGATGGCGCGTACCGCCGACCCGCATTCGGCGAGCGCACAGTTCTTCATCAACGTCGCCGACAATACCTTCCTCGACCACACCGCGCCGACCTCCCAGGGCTGGGGCTACTGTGTGTTCGGCGAGGTGGTCGAAGGCATGGATGTGGTCGAGGCGATCGAGGGCGTGGCCACCGGTCGGCGCGGCATGCATGCCGACGTGCCGAGCGAGGACGTGGTGATCGAGCGCGCCCAGGTGGTCGACGCCTGAGCGACTCGTCGCGGCGGCCGTGTTGCGCCGCCGCGACGACACGATATGCTCAAGTCACATCCTCATTGCAAAGAGACCTCATGATCACCCTGTTCATCGCAGACTTGCACCTCTCGCCCGAGCATCCCGAGCTCACCCAGGCGCTCTTCGACTACCTGGACTATCGCGCTGCAGGGGCGCACGCGCTCTACATACTGGGCGATCTGTTCGACTACTGGATCGGCGACGACGCGATCGGCGAATTCGAGCGCTCGGTCGCCGACAAACTGGCCGAGTACGCAGGCAAGGGCACCCAGCTCTACCTGATGCACGGCAACCGGGACTTCCTCCTTGGACAGGACTTCGCCACGGCGGCCGGCGCCGAGCTGATCGAGGATCCGTCGCTGATCATGCTCGGCGACGTGCCGCTCTTATTGATGCATGGCGACAGCCTGTGCACCGACGACCAGGAGTACATGGCATTTCGTGCGATGGTCCGCGACCCGCAGTGGCAGCGGTCGGTCCTCGCCCTGCCGATCGCCGAGCGGCTGCGGATGGCCGCGCAGCTGCGCGAGCGCTCGGGCGCATCCAACTCGAACAAGAGCGCCGAGATCATGGACGTCAACCCCGGGGCGGTTGAACGGATCATGCGCCAGTGCCAGGTACGCACCTTGATCCAAGGACACACCCACCGCCCCGACGTGCACGAGTTCTTGATCGACGACGAGGTGGTACGCCGCTACGTGGTCGGTGACTGGCGGCTCGACCGCGAGGCCGATGTCGACATCGGCTGGGAAGTGCGCCACGACGGCCTGACCCTGACTCTCGAGCAGTTCTCGCTCAGCGAACTCGCCTACCACTAGCCCACCGCCCACCACCCCGGGGCCCGCCTACGCCGCCGGCGGGCCGCTGTGGAATCTGAACTCCTCGTCCGGCGCCTCGATCAGCTCACGCTCGCAGGCGCAGAAGAACGCCACGCGCTGGTCGATCGGGCCAACGCCCTGCTCTTGCGCGTACTGCTGCGCGAGCGCCAGATAGTCCTCGAAATGGCGCCCTTCCGACCGCACCAGCGTGCGATAGAACTTCGCAAGCGCTGGGTCGAGGTACGGGATCAGCACCGCGAAGCGCTCGCAGGAGCGCGCCTCGATCAGCGCACCGACGATCAGGATGTCGATCAACCGGCCCGGCTCACTGGTGCGCACATGGCGACGCAGCCCCTCGGCATAGCGCGAGGCGCTCAGGTGCTGATACTCGATCCCCCGCTCACGCATCAGCGTGACCACCTGCTCGAAGTGGAGCAGCTCCTCGCGGGCGAGCTGGGACATCTTTGTCAACAATTCAACCCGGTCGACATAGCGATACATCAGGTTCATCGCGGTGGTCGCGGCCTTCTTCTCGCACTGCGCGTGATCGATCAGCAAGAGGCGCTCGTTGCCGAGCGCCGCCTCGATCCAGGCCGCCGGTGTGGGACAGGGTAGAAAATCGCGCAGCGCCTGGGGCAATGGCTCGGCGAGCCCGGGACTGGACATCGGCAGGTCCTTGATTTGAGTGACTGGATAAAATGGTCGAAGACGTGCTTCCACGCTCCGCCGCGGGCATGATAATGCATCGATGCCGAGGAGGAGAGACCAGATGCCCAATCGGGGTATCCGTCTTAACATTGTCGACATTCCGCGCTAGAATTCGCGCCATTACAACCGGACCGATGAGGATGCCCCCCGTGCTAGAAGCCTACCGCCAACACGTAGAGGAGCGCGCCCAGGAAGGCGTGCCGCCGCAGCCTTTGAACGCCGAGATGACCGCTCAGCTGGTCGAGCTGCTCAAGGCCCCACCGGCCGGCGAGGAGCAGTTCCTGCTCGACCTGCTGACCCATCGCGTACCACCCGGCGTCGACGAAGCCGCCTACGTCAAGGCGGGCTTCCTCGCCGCGATCGCGAAAGGCGAGGCCACCTCGCCGCTGATCGACAAGGTCCACGCGGTCAAACTGCTCGGCACCATGCAGGGCGGCTACAACATCGCCACCCTGGTCGAACTGCTCGACGACAAGGCATTGGCCGCCGAGGCCGCCGAACAGCTCAAGCACACGCTTTTGATGTTCGACGCTTTCCACGATGTCACCGAACGTGTCGAGGCCGGTAACCCTCACGCCAAGGCACTGGTCGATTCCTGGGCCGAAGCAGAATGGTTCACTAAGCGGCCGAAGCTTGCCGAGAAGATCACCCTGAGCGTATTCAAGGTTCCCGGCGAGACCAACACCGACGACCTTTCACCCGCGCCTGACGCCTGGTCGCGTCCGGACATCCCGCTGCACGCCAACGCGATGCTGAAGAACCAGCGCGAGGGCATCGAGCCCGAAGAGCCCGGCAAGCGCGGCCCCCAGGGCCAGATCGAGGCGGTGCGTTCCCAGGGCTACCCGGTGGTCTACGTCGGCGACGTGGTCGGCACCGGCTCCTCGCGTAAATCGGCGACCAACTCGGTGCTGTGGTTCTTCGGCGACGACATTCCCTTCGTGCCCAACAAGCGCAGCGGCGGCTTCTGCTTCGGCGGCAAGATCGCGCCGATCTTCTTCAATACCATGGAGGATGCCGGCGCGCTGCCGATCGAGATGGACGTCTCGAAGATGGCGATGGGCGACGTGATCGACGTCTATCCCTATGAAGGCAAGGTCACCCGTCATGACAGCTCGGAAGTGATCTCGACCTTCGAGCTCAAGACCAAGGTGCTGCTCGACGAAGTACGCGCAGGGGGACGCATTCCGCTGATCATCGGCCGCGGGCTGACCCAGAAGGCGCGCGAGTTCCTCGGTCTGGCGCCGAGCGAGGTGTTCGCCAAGCCCGAGCAGCCGAAGGACTCCACCGCAGGCTACACCCTGGCACAGAAGATGGTCGGTCGCGCCTGCAACATGGAAGGCGTGCGTCCGGGCATGTACTGCGAGCCGCGGATGACCACCGTCGGCTCCCAGGACACCACCGGACCGATGACCCGCGACGAGCTCAAGGACCTCGCCTGCCTCGGCTTCCAGGCCGACCTGGTGATGCAGTCGTTCTGCCACACCGCGGCGTATCCGAAGCCGATCGATGTCGAGATGCAGCATACCCTGCCCGACTTCATCATGAACCGCGGCGGCGTCTCGCTGCGCCCGGGCGACGGGATCATCCACTCCTGGCTCAACCGCATGCTGCTGCCCGACACCGTCGGCACCGGCGGGGACTCCCACACCCGCTTCCCGATGGGGATCTCGTTCCCCGCCGGCTCCGGGCTGGTCGCCTTCGCCGCCGCCACCGGGGTGATGCCGCTCGACATGCCGGAGTCGATCCTGGTCCGCTTCAAGGGCGAGCGCCGCCCCGGCGTGACCCTGCGCGACCTGGTCCATGCAATCCCCTACTACGCGATCCAGCAGGGGCTGCTGACGGTCGAGAAGTCCGGCAAGAAGAACGCCTTCTCCGGGCGCATCCTCGAGATCGAAGGACTCGAGGATCTCACCGTCGAACAGGCCTTCGAGCTCTCCGACGCCTCCGCCGAGCGCAGCGCCGCGGGCTGTACCATCACGCTATCCGAGCAGAGCGTGACCGAGTACCTGAAGTCCAACGTCACGCTGTTGAAGTGGATGCTCAGCAACGGCTACGGCGAAGTACGCACCATCGAGCGCCGGATCAAGGCGATGGAAGACTGGCTGGCCAACCCCAGCCTGCTGCGCGCCGATGCCGACGCCGAGTATGCCGAGGTGATCGAGATCGATCTCGCCGAGGTCGACCAGCCGGTGCTCTGCGCACCGAACGATCCCGACGATGCGCGCCGCCTCTCCGAAGTCGCCGGCGAGAAGATCGACGAAGTGTTCATCGGCTCGTGCATGACCAACATCGGCCACTTCCGCGCCGCCGGCAAACTGCTCGAGAAGCAGCCCCCAGGATCGCTGAAGACCCGCTTGTGGCTCGCACCGCCAACCAAGATGGACAAGCACCAGCTCACCGAGGAAGGCTACTACGCCATCTACGAGCACGCCGGCGCGCGGCTGGAGATGCCGGGCTGCTCGCTGTGCATGGGTAACCAGGCGCGGGTCGAGGCGAAATCGACGGTGGTCTCCACCTCCACCCGCAACTTCCCCAATCGCCTCGGCGACGGTGCCAACGTCTACCTCGCGTCCGCCGAGCTGGCGGCGATCGCCGCGGTGATCGGCCGGCTGCCGAGCGTCGAGGAGTACATGGGCTACATGGGCGAGTTCGATGCCATGGCCGGCGAGATCTACCGCTACATGAACTTCCACGAGATCGCCGAGTACCAGCAGGCGGCATCGACGGTGATCCCGCTCGAACAAGCCTGATCCACTCGCCGCCGCGGTGCCCCGGCACCGCGGCGGCGAGCATCCTTCCTTGCGCGAACACTGTTTCCCGTCTATATGATGTACATACTCTCGACAGTTCCACTAAGCGAGAGTTTTTTTTGGCTGCACGACCTCAGGCGCTTGATTTAATGTCCCGGCGGGTGCATATTAAAAAACACTGTTCGGCAACGTATCGAACACCCAGGCGGATGCCTTGCAACGACTATTGATTAGGAGCAAGTCGATGAAACTTTCCACTTTCCTAGCTGCACCGGTGGTTCTCTCTTCCGCACTGATCGGCCTCAACGCCGCCAACGCGGCAGACGTCAGCAGCGGCCTGTATTCCGGCATCGGCGTGGGTAACACCATCGCTCACGATGTCAAGAGCGACGCTGGTCTGGACGACAACAACGACACCAACTTGAACGCCTTCGTCGGCTACAAGTTCAACAACTGGTTCTCGACCGAACTCGGCTTCACCGATTTCGGCGACATCAGCCTCAAGAACAGCGACGGCAACACCCGTGACCTCGGCACCAAGGCCTACAGCCTGAGCGCCATCGGCGAGATCCCGATCTGGGCCGGCCTGATCGGCTATGGCCGCGTCGGCGGTGCCTACATCGATTCCGACATCAGCAAAAGCGACGTCGGTGTCGACGTGAACGACGAGTGGGCCCCGGTCTACGGTCTTGGCGTCAAGTACCAGTGGGAAACCGTGCCTCTGTTCACCCGTCTCGAGTACACCCGTTACGACATCGATTCGGACTTCAAACTGGACACCACCCAGCTCTCCATCGGCGCCCAGTTCTGATTCCAGATGGCGTGAGCCATCCGACCGCTACCAGCGAACGCGAAGCCTCGGCTTCGCGTTTTTTCGTTGCTCCTTTTTTGCTTACACTGCTCAACTCGGCGCCACACGCCTCCTTTCCGAATCGAGTGCCCTCACGTGTCCAAGATCAGCGACGACAAGCAAGCACTGAGCATCGAAGCCGCCCGCCTCTACTATCAAGCCGACTACAGCCAGCAGCAGATCGCCAATCGCCTCGGACTCTCCCGCCCCACCGTCTCTCGCCTGCTCCAGCACGCCAAGCAGCAGGGCTACGTGCGCATCGAGATCCATGACCCACGCGATACCCTGGACGAGCTGGCCGCGCGCCTGGTCCAGCACTTCGGCCTCAAAGAGGCAAGGCTGTGCCATTCGCCGCTCGATCAATACGAGGAGATCCAGCGCCATCTCAGCGAGACCGCGGCGGAGTGGATCCATGACAACGTCAAGGACGGCGACATCATCGGCGTCACCTGGGGCACCACGATGTACGCGGTGGCGCGACGACTCGCCGCCAAGCCGATCAAGAACGTCGAGGTGGTCCAGCTAAAGGGCGGGATAAGCCACTCGGAGGTCGACACCCACGCCTTCGAGATCGCCCACCGCTTCGCCGATGCCTTCCATACCGTGCCCCACTACCTGCCGCTACCGGTAATCTTCGCCAGCCAACCGGTCAAGCGAATGGCCGAGGCAGATCCCCACGTGCGTCGAATCATCGAGCTGGGCCGGCGCGCCAACATCGCCGTATTCACCGTCGGCGTGGTCAGCCCGCAAGCCCTGCTGTTCCAACTCGGCTACTTCGACCAGGGTGAGATCGCTGGACTGCTCGCACGCGGAGTCGGCGACATCTGCTCACGGGTGATCGACGCCGAGGGCCGCATCGTCAGCCCCGAGCTCGACGCACGCACCGTCGGCATCCGACTCGAGGAGCTCAAGACCAAGGAGAGTTCGGTGCTGGTGGCTGGGGGCGCGGAGCGCCTGGATGCGATCCATGCGGCACTGCGCGGCGGCTACGCCAACGTCTTGATCACCGATCAGTACAGCGCACGGGCATTGCTCGACCACGTTTGATCCATTGGTGAAATAACTTTCATATCCTGTTTTACACCTGATCAGCTTCGTGCTATCACATCGCGCAGACAATTACTTGCCACGAGACCGCCATGTCCCTCACCAGCCTGATCGATCACACTCTGCTGCGCGCTGACGCGACCCACGGCGAGATCCTCGCTCTGATCGAGGAAGCCCGGGAGCATGGGTTCGCTTCGGTCTGCGTCAATCCCTGCTGGGTGGCGACCTGCGCCGAGCGGCTGGCGGACGTCGAGGTCAAGGTGTGCACCGTGGTGGGATTCCCGCTCGGCGCCACCACCACCGCGACCAAGGCGCTCGAAACCCGTGAAGCCGTCGCCCACGGCGCGGACGAAATCGATATGGTGATCAACATCGGCGCGCTGAAGAGCGGCGATGATCTGCTGGTCGAGGCGGACATGCGCGCAGTGGTCGAAGCGGCGGGCGAGGCGTTGGTGAAAGTGATCATCGAGACCGCGCTGCTCGATGATGAACAAAAGCGCCGTGCCTGCGCGATCGCCGCGCGAGCGGGTGCCCGGTTCGTCAAGACCTCGACCGGTTTCGCCTCGGGCGGTGCCACCGTCGAGGACGTCAGCTTGATGCGCGACGCGATCCCCCCGGGCATGGAGGTCAAGGCCTCAGGTGGCATCCGCTCGCGCGAGGATGCGCAGCGCATGGTCGACGCCGGCGCCAGCCGCCTCGGCACCAGCGCAGGGGTATCGATAGCCCGTGGCGAACACGGCGAGAACAACTACTGACCTTCCAGGAGATTCACCCGATGCTCGACGACGATCAGGTCCAGGCACTCGTCACGCAGGCGATCGAAGCCCGCCGACAGGCCTACATGCCCTACTCCTCCTTCGCGGTGGGTGCGGCGATTCTCAGCGGGGATGGCGAGGTCTTCCTCGGCTGCAACATCGAGAACGCCTCCTACGGGCTGACCAACTGCGCCGAGCGGACCGCGGTGTTCAAGGCGGTCTCCTCCGGCCAGCGCCGGTTCAAGGCGGTCGCGGTGGTCGCAGACACCCTCGAGCCAGTCTCGCCCTGTGGCGCCTGCCGCCAGGTGCTCGCCGAGTTCTGCGACGAGCACACCCGCATCCTGCTCGCCAACCTCTCTGGACAGGTGCGCGAATGCGGCATCGATGAGCTGCTGCCCGGCGCCTTCCGTGCCCGCGACATGCACGAAGACTGAGCCTCGCATCCCAAGAACAATCATAATCACGAGGCCACCAGGCCTTCATGTGGAGCCACACCGATGAAGCTGCTGCTCGTTCCCGCCAGCCTGGCGGTGATCTACCTGCTCGCCTGGGCCGTATCCAGCGATCGCCGCGGCATTCGCTATCGCCCGTTGCTGGTGATGCTGGTAACCCAGATAGTGCTTGCCTTCCTATTGCTCAATACCAGCGCCGGCGCCTGGCTGATCGGTGGCTTCGCCGCCGGGTTCGAAGCGCTGCTCGGCTTCGCCGGAGAGGGCATCGAGTTCGTCTTCGGTGGCATGGTCAACGAAGGCGCGTTCTCGTTTTTCGTCGCGGTGCTGCTGCCGATCGTCTTCATCTCCGCGCTGATCGGCATTCTCCAGTACATCGGCGTGCTGCCGCTACTGATGCGCGGTATCGGTTGGCTGCTCAGCTGGTTCAACGGCATGGGCAGGCTCGAGTCCTACAATGGCATCGCTTCACTGGTGCTCGGCCAGTCGGAAGTGTTCATCTCGCTCAAGAAGCAGCTCGGCCGATTGCCCAAGCAGCGGCTCTATACCCTCTGCGCCTCGGCGATGTCGACGGTCTCGATGTCGATCGTCGGCGCCTACATGCAAATGATCGAGCCCCGCTTCGTGGTCACCGCGCTGGCGCTCAACCTGTTCGGCGGCTTCATGATCGCATCGATCATCAATCCCTACCGGGTTTCCGCCGACGAGGACCTGCTCGAAGTCGAGAATCCACGCAATCAAGCATTCTTCGAGATGCTCGGCGAATACATCCTCGACGGTTTCAAGGTCGCGGTGATCGTCGCCGCCATGCTGATCGGCTATGTCGCGCTGATCGCGATGATCAACGGCCTCTGCGAGTCCTTGGTCGGGATAGACTTCCAAACCCTGATCGGCTATCTGTTCGCCCCGCTGGCGATACTGATCGGCATCCCGCCGGCGGAATCGGTGGCCGGGGGCAGCCTGATCGCGACCAAGCTGTTGAGCAACGAGTTCGTCGCCATGCTCCAGCTCGGCCAGTACACCGAGCTCGGGCCGCGCGCGGTCGGCATCATCTCCGTCTTCCTGGTCTCGTTCGCCAACTTCTCGTCGATCGGTATCATCGTCGGCGCGATCAAGGCGCTCAACGACCCCCAGGGCACGGAGGTCGCCCGCTTCGGGCTCAAGCTGCTCTACGGCGCCACCCTGGTCAGCCTGCTGTCGGGAACCGTCGCTGGCCTGTTCCTATGAAAGGGAACGTCCCGAGCAGCCACATCGACAGAAGGAGTGCCGACATGCGGCGATTCAAGCGCATCCACCTGATCGTGCTCGATTCGGTGGGCATCGGAGAAGCACCCGACGCTGCGGCATTCGGCGATCTCGGCGCAGACACCCTGGGCCACATCGGCGCTACCGTGGAAGACTTCCACCTGCCTCACCTGGCCGCGCTAGGGCTCTCCAACATCCGCACCGCGCACGGGCTCGCGCCGATCGACGGCGTGCCGGCCGCCGAGGCACCGGCAGGCCGGGTCACCCGGATGATCGAAGCGTCAAAGGGCAAGGACACCATGACCGGCCATTGGGAGCTGATGGGGCTTAAGATCGACACGCCCTTCCAGGTCTTCCCCGAGGGCTTTCCGCCTACGCTGATCGAACGGATCGAGACGCTCAGCGGCCGCCGGGTGATCGGCAACAAACCCGCCAGCGGCACCGACGTGCTCGACGAACTCGGGATGGAGCAGGTCGAGACCGGTGCCCTGATCGTCTATACCTCGGCGGACTCGGTGCTGCAGATCGCCGCCCACGAGGAGGTAGTGCCGATCGATGAGCTCTATGCGATCTGTGCGAAGGTGCGCGAGCTCACCCTGGCGCCGGACTGCCGGGTCGGGCGGGTGATCGCCCGTCCGTTCCTCGGCCATCGGCCAGGAGAGTTCATGCGCACCGCCAACCGCCACGACTATGCATTGAAACCATTCGCCCCCACCGTGCTCGACGCGCTCGAGGCCAGCGGCTTCGCTACCATCGGCATCGGCAAGATCGGCGACATCTTCGATGGCCAAGGCATCTCCAGGAGCCTGCGCACCCAGTCGAACGCGCACGGTATCGATACCCTGCTCGAAGTGCTCGACGAGCCGTTCGAGGGGCTATCGTTTCTCAACCTGGTCGACTTCGATGCGATCTACGGCCACCGGCGCGATCCCCAAGGCTATGCCCGCGCGCTCGAGGCCTTCGATGCCCGGCTGCCAGAGCTGCTCGCCGCCCTCCAAGCCGACGACCTGCTGCTGCTCACCGCCGATCACGGCAACGACCCGACTTTTCGCGGCACCGACCATACCCGTGAACGGGTGCCGCTGATCGCCTGCTCGCCGCGTTTCGCCGGCGGCGGCGTACTGCCCGAGCGAACCAGCTTCGCCGACGTCGGCGCCACCATCGCCAAGAACTTCGGCGTCACCGCACCCGACCACGGCGAGAGCTTTCTCGTCGAGCTCAACTGAATCGTTCCGAGGAAAAAACCGATGCGAATGGTCGACATCATCGAGAAGAAGAGAAACGGCGAGTCGCTGTCGCGCGAGGAGATCGAATTCTTCGTCGATGGCTACAGCCGCGACGAAATCCCCGATTACCAGGCCGCGGCGCTGGCGATGGCGATCTACTTTCGCGATATGGATGATCGTGAACGAGCCGATCTTACCCTGGCGATGGCCAACTCGGGCGACACCCTCGACCTCGGCGAGATAGAGGGCATCAAGGTCGACAAGCACTCCACCGGCGGCGTCGGCGATACCACTACGCTGGTGCTAGGCCCGCTGGTCGCCGCGCTGGGCGTACCAGTGGCGAAGATGTCCGGACGCGGCCTGGGCCACACCGGCGGTACCATCGACAAGCTCGAATCGATCGCCGGGTTCAATGTCGAGCTCTCGAGCGCCGCCTTCATCGACCAGGTCAATCGCCACCGGCTCGCGGTGATCGGCCAGAGCGGCGACCTGACGCCTGCGGACAAGAAGCTCTATGCGCTGCGCGACGTCACCGCGACGGTGGATTCGATCCCGCTGATCGCGAGCTCGATCATGAGCAAGAAGATCGCCGCCGGCGCGGATGCGATCGTGCTCGACGTCAAGTGCGGCGAAGGCGCCTTCATGAAGAGCGTCGACGACGCCCGGCGCCTTGCCGAGGCGATGGTGCGGATCGGCAATCAGGTCGGCCGGCGAACCATGGCGGTGATCTCCGACATGAGCCAGCCGCTCGGTCGCGCGATCGGCAATGCCCTGGAAGTCGAGGAGGCGATTCAGACCCTGCGCGGCGAAGGCCCCGCTGACCTGCACGAGCTGTGCCTGACGCTCGGCGCCCAAATGGTGGTACTCGCAGGGCGCGCCGCGAATCTGGATGAAGCCCGCGCCCTGCTCGAAGCGGCGATGGCCGACGGCCGCGCGATCGAGACCTTCAGGCGCTTCGTCGCGAACCAGGGCGGAGACGCCTCGCTGATCGACCATCCAGAGCGGCTGCCCCGGGCACGCCGCCAGGTCACGGTCGAGGTGCCGCGCGACGGCGTGGTCGCCCGGCTCGATGCCGCGCTGCTCGGCACGGCGGTGATGAAACTCGGTGCAGGTCGTGAGACCAAGGCCTCGACGATCGATCTCGCCACCGGCATGGTGCTCAACGCCAAGGTCGGCGATCGGGTCCGCGCAGGCGAGCCACTGCTGGTGCTGCACGCCAACCAGGACGATCTCGACGAGGTGCTCGAGCTGGTCCACCGCGCGGTGGTGGTCAGCGAACACGCCGAACCGCCGGTATTGATCCACGAACTGGTCAGCGCCTGATTCCATCCGCGGGCCGAGTGCCCGCACCGCAAGGAGCTTCTTCCATGCCGACGCCCCATATCGAGGCCGCGCCCGGCGCATTCGCCGATGTCGTCCTGCTCCCAGGCGACCCGCTGCGCGCCAGGTACATCGCCGAAACCTTCCTCGAGGCCCCCGAACTGGTCAACCAGGTTCGCGGCATGCTCGGCTACACCGGCGAATACAAGGGCCGGCGCGTCTCGGTGATGGGCTCGGGGATGGGTATTCCATCGAGCTCGATCTATGCCACCGAACTGATCCGCGAGTATGGAGTGAAGCGCATCATCCGGGTCGGCTCGTGCGGCGCGGTCGACCCCTCGATCGGGCTGCGCGACATCGTCATCGGCGCCGGCGCCTGCACCGACTCCAAGGTCAATCGCAGCCGCTTCCACGGCCACGACTTCGCCGCCATCGCCGACTTCGACCTGGTTCGCGCGGCGGTGGAGGCCGCCGAAGCGCGCGGTACCGAGGTCAGGGTCGGCAACCTGTTCTCGGCCGATCTGTTCTACAGCCCCGAGCCCGCGCTGTTCGACACCATGGCTCGCTTCAACATCGTCGGGGTCGAGATGGAGGCCGCCGGCCTGTATGGACTCGCCGCCGAGTTCGGCGCCCGGGCGATGACCATCTGCACGGTATCCGACCACATCAAGCGCGGTGAAGCCACCAGCGCCGAGGAGCGCGAGCGTAGCTTCGCCGCGATGATCGAGATCGCCCTCGACGCGGTACTGCGCGACGATCTCCGTCATCCAGGGTGATGGTGGGGAACGGTAACGCTCAGGCCCGCGATACCTCCCCTCCCTCCCGCCGTGAGGCAGCGCTGCCGAGCAGCACCATGTGGACCGGGCGCCAATGCCTGACCAGGCGCTGCAGCAGGATCGGCCCGATCAGGCCGCAGGCGAAACTCATCGCCAGCAGCCATTCGCTGGCGATGTAGTCGTCGAGCTGCAGCTGCTTCATCACGATCCGCGAGCCGGAGATGAACAAGGTATGGAACAGGAACACGGCGTAGGAATACGCGCCCAAGCGGGCCAGCGTCATGTTTCGCCAATCGAGGAAGTAGAGCGCCAGGCAGCTTGCCGCGGAGAGTCCGATCGCCCACGGCAAGGTCTTGCTCTCCAGCAGCGTGTCACGATCGAGCAACAGCACCGGCAGGCCGCATAGCGGCACGATCAGCCACAGGCTTGCGACCGCCATACGGCGGGTGGCGCGCGAAGGGCGCACCGCGAAGCGCTGTGCCCAGACGCCGAGAAGGAAAAACGGCAGCAGATAGAGCGCACCGCTGATCGCAAGCAGCCCAGAGCCATCCCCCGACCAGAACGTCGCCACCAGCGCCACGGCCAGGCAGCCGCCCAGGTACAGCGGCGTGCTCAAGAGCCCTCCGAGCTCCAGCACTGCGACGATCAGGAAAATCAGCAGCAGCGCATCGAGATACCACAGCACGGTGATCGGATAGAGCGGCGACCAAAGCGCATCAATCAGGCTATGTTCGCCCTCGCTGCCGAGATAGACCTGCAGCAGCGCGAGCGGCAGGCCGACGAACAGCAGAGGTAGTCCGAGACGGCGCAGCTTGCCCCGGGCGAAACCAACCAGCATCTCCGCCTGGACCGGTTTCAGCGCATAGACATAGCCGGAAAGAAAGGTGAACAGCGGCATGCGCAGGTAGGTGAAGGAGTCTGCGAAGCTGACCAGGAGCGAGCCATCCTTCAAAAGCGACGCACGGGTATAGCCGTCGACCGCGTGGTAGAACACCAGCAGCAGACAGGCGAGTCCCCGCAGCGTGTCGATCTTCGTTCTTCTCTGCGCCGGCGACGACATCCGGGCGAGCAGGCTCGAATCCGGCGACATCCAGACCCCCTCTGGTCATGCGAAAGGAGACCCATCCACCTTCTCGGGTAGTGGAAAGATTCGGCACGAGGGCGCTGGGTCGTTGGGCATGGCGCGGCTGAGGCCGGCCCTGTTGCTCGCGAACCGTCAAGCAGTCGCTACGGGCAGTCGAGCCGACTGGCGACGAAAGTCGATGCCGACCATGCCAGAGCAAAGCCTAACATGTTGAATCGCGCCATCTGGGAGTGAAAAACCGGCAAAATCCGCCAATTGCGTTCATTTAATGCCAATCGCGAACTTGCTTACGGTCGAGAGAAGAAAATTACCAGCGGGTCACGCTGAGGCAGGCACGGCCTCTACCATCGCCAGCGCCTGATCGAGCACCTCGATCCCAGCTCCCGGTCGATGGGCGTTCTCCGAAAGATGACGACGGAACCGCCGGCCGCCGCGCTGCCCCTGGAACAGCCCGAGCAGATGACGGGTGAGGTGATTGAGCCGAGCGCCCTGCTCGAGCCGCGCGACCATGTAGGGCCGAAACGCCAGCAGCGCCTCGGCACGGCTCACCACCGGGCGCTCGGCACCGAACAGCCGCTGGTCCACCTCGGCGAGCAGATAAGGATTCTGGTAGGCCTCGCGCCCGACCATCACCCCGTCGAGCGGCGCCAACTGCTCGACACAAGCCTCGAGGCTCTTGAGTCCCCCGTTGATCGCGACCCAAAGCTCCGGGCGACGCGCCTTGAGCCGATGCACCCTCGCATAGTCCAGCGGCGGTACCTCACGGTTCTCCTTCGGCGACAGCCCCTGGAGCCACGCCTTGCGCGCATGGACGATGAACGTCTCGCACCCTCCCAGGTCGGCCACCGTATCGACGAACCGATCGAAGTCCTCTTCCGCATCCTGATCGTCGATACCGATCCGGCACTTGACCGTCACCGGAATGCCCACCGCGTCACGCATCCGCCTCACGCAGTCCGCCACCAACCCGGGGTGCGCCATCAAGCAGGCACCGATCATATTGTTCTGCACCCGATCGCTCGGACAGCCGACGTTGAGATTGACCTCATCGAAGCCCCACTGCTCAGCGATCGCCGCGCACTCCGCCAGCGCCCCAGGATCGCTCCCCCCCAACTGCAAGGCCAAAGGCTGCTCGAGCTCATCGAACCCAATGAAACGTTCGCGCGGCGCGCCATGCAGCAAAGCCCCGGTAGTCACCATCTCGGTGTAGAGCAGCGCCTCGCGGGTCAGGCCACGAGCGAAAGCGCGATACTCCCGCGTCGTCCACTCCATCATCGGGGCGACGGAAAACCGCCGTGCCCGGTCAGCGCGCGGAATCTCAGGTGTCACGGGGCTTGCAGCGTTGTCGGGCATGGTTACGTTTGGCATGGTTTAGGGGTGTTTTGCTAGGTTTTCGCCGTTTCCTTGGAACAAAGGCGCAGGCAAGGCCAGGTCAGAAAACGGAAAAAGAAAGACGGCAGTTTCTCATACACCGTGCAGGTTCGCATAACGCAGGGTGGCCAGCCCCGTACAGCGAGACACGCATCTTTCCACGCAAGGCGATGGCAGAGGAATGGGCCAAACGCCGCGAGCTCGAGCTGGCCGAGCCGGGCGGGGCGGGGTACTGCTGGCTCGATGGAAAGGAGTGACGCTCGATGATGCGATCGAGCGTTACCAGCAAGAGTACATGGCCGGTGCTGGGCGGACGAAGAAGGCGACGATGAATGCGCTACGCCGCTTCCCCCTCGCCCGCCGCGAGATCGCCCAGATGCTCAGCGGCGAGTTCATCTTTCCTTATGAATCAAAATCGATCGGAAGCCGCTGGGCGCGGGCAACGGCAGCGCTCGCGATTGATGATCTAAGCTTCCATGACCTAAGCCACGAAGGCACGTCCAGGCTATTCGAAAGGGGCTACGACATAGTCGAGGTGCAGCAATTCACGCTGCATGAGAGCTGGGACATGCTCACGCGCTATACCAATCTGAAACCCGAGGAGCTGAAATTGCGGGATTAAAGGCGATCAATTCAGCCCGATTCCGATCACTCGATCAAAGATTCTTTCGAGTGGCGCATAATCGCATAGATAGGCTGAGATATTGGCCTTTATCCATTCAGTATGTTCAATGCCTTCCCAGTCGATCTCGAAACCTGAATTGATAATCAAGTGCTCGAACAATAAGCGCTGCGTGCGACCATTACCTTCGCGAAAGGGGTGAATTACGTTCAAGTCACCATAGAACTCGGCGACAGCGGGAACTAAGGCATCACGGTTAAGCTCTATAAGCCATTGTTCCCGCTCAAGACGTCTAAACAACTTATCCGCCTCTCGCTCGATGAATTTCACGTTGCAAAAGCGGGTCGAGCCTTTCGAGATGTCGACACGACGCAATTCACCAGCCCATTCATAGAGATCAGAGAACAGCTGGTGATGGAGCGTTTGGAGATAACCCAGATCGTAAGGCGGTGGAAAGAATTTAATTGAACTGGCAGCAATAAAGCTTATGTCTCGCTCGGCTCGCTCCAGCTCATCAAAATCCTTGATATTGAGCAGATTTAGCAGCGTGCCGGTGCCTTTATAACAATAGGGATCGCCCTCAACACCATACTTATCAGTCACGTATCGTTCCGTCCGGCGCTCGACGGTATTTTCGAATCAGCTCGTCTTTAGAAAGACCCAGCTCAGATTCAGGTGCAGGCTCAATACCTTCGAGACGTAGGCTGTGCCGATAGTTCGCTAGCTTAACCCTTTCGAAGTAAGCCCGCTTGGTGGCCAAAGATACATCGCGCATGTATGCGTCCTCCTATCCGTCTGCAATCCGTATGTTGAATCATACACTCGCTCGAAAGGCAGATCACGGTTTAGGCGCTCATTCGTTCATCTTCTGCCAATCCCGCATCGCCTGCTCTCGACATTCATCGAGGTAAGTCGCAAGGTCAGCCACATTGACCAGCCAAGGCGCCTTCTGCGAGCGCACCGCGCGATACGCCGGCACCGGCAATCGCTGCGCCAGAGGCCTGGACGCAACCGTACGTTGGGTCGCGCTCCAAGCGGCGGAAAAAAAGATTGCAGTCTCTCATACACTGCGCGGATTCGCATTATGCATGATGACCGCATGGCCGGCGCTGAAGCGCTTACCTTCCGGCGCACGACGGTGGCGCCTTTTGGAGACGCTTACTTTCAGCGCAGCCCCAGCTCCAGTGCTTCTTGATACTCATCCACTGCGCTTTCGGCGTCGTCGAGCTCCTTGAACCGGGCGATGTTGAACAGCGCTTCGCCGCGGTTGACCAGGGGCAGGTTGTTGATCCCGATCACGATGCCATCGCCGGGGGCAGGTACTTCCGCCTGGACGTCGCCGATCGGGCTCGCCACCAGGCCCAGGATCTGCCCGGGCGAGACCCGGGCGCCGAGCCGGATTCGAGGCCGCAGGATGCCGTCCTGCGGTGCGCGCACCCAACTGGCACCCAGCGCGACTTCGGAAGCGGCCGATCGGCCGCGTCCCGCAGGGATCATCTTGAGCTTTCGCATGACCCTGAGTATGCCGCGTACGCCCGCGCTGATCGCCCACTCGTCGAAGCGTAGCGCCTCGCCGGCCTCGAAGGTCAGCACCGGGATGCCCCTGCCCTGGGCGTAGGCGCGCAGGCTGCCCTCACGCAGTGGCGCGTTGAGAATCACCGGTGCGCCGAAGGCCTCGGCCATCTGCCTGGATGCGTCGTCGACGCCGAGCTGCAGACGCACCTGGGGCAGGTTGCTGCGATGCAGGGCGCCGGTGTGCAGGTCGATGATATGGCTGGCGCGGTCGACCACCTCGCGGCGAAACAGCGCCGCGACCCGGGCGCCGAGGGAGCCGTCCTCACGGCCGGGAAAGCAGCGGTTGAGGTCGCGCCGGTCGGGCAGGTAGCGCGAGTGCTGGACGAAGCCGAGCACGTTGACGATCGGCACCGCGACCAGGGTGCCGCTCAGCCCGTCGAGGCGGGACGAGTGCAGCAGCCGGCGTACGATCTCGACGCCGTTGATCTCATCGCCATGAAGCGCGCCGCAGACCAGCAGCACAGGTCCGGGCCGACGGCCGTGGATGACCTCGACGGGAATCGGCAGCGGCGCGTGGGTGTAGAGCCGAACGATCGGTACGTCGAGGCTGAGACGCTGGCCAGGAGAGATGCGGTGACCGGCGATCTCGAAATCCGGGCGCGACGTATGGGGTCCGGTACTCAAGCCAAGGGCCTCTGGATACGGGGCGAAGCGGCGATGATGGCATGAGCCGCCGGTGCCAGCCGACGCCGATGCTCAGCCACGCTCGAGCCGCGCCCGCAGGTTGGATTCGCGCCAGATCCTGCGCTGCGCGGCGGTCTCGATCAACCCGGGCGCGGCGGTGGCCAGTTCGCAGTGTCGCCGCGCGCGGGTGATGCCGGTGTACAGGAGCTCGCGAGTGAGGATCGGATTCGGCTGGTCGGGCAGCACCAGCAGCACGCGCTCGAACTCCGAACCCTGCGACTTGTGCACGGTCATCGCGAACACGGTCTCGACATCGTTGAGCCGTCCAGGCGTGATCGCGCGCAGGCCGTCGCGCTGCTGGAAGAACACCTTGAGCCGTCCGGCAGACTCGGGATCGGGCAGGGTCAGGCCGACATCGCCATTGTAGAGCCCGAGGCGCGGATCATTGCGGGTCACCATCACCGGGCGGCCGGCGAACCAGCCCCGGGTGGCGCCGATCAGTCCCGCGCGGGCGAGCTCCGCGAGGACCAGCGCATTGAGCCCCTCTACGCCCCAGGGGCCACGGCGCAGCGCGCAGAGCAGTTGGAAACGCCCGAAACGCTCGAGCGCGAGCAACGGATCCTTTTCGCCCTCGAGCTCCTGCAGGTAGCCGCGGTAGCCCTCGACTGCGCGCTCGACCAGCCGGGTATCGCGCTCGCCGGAGAGTTCGAGCCGCGACAGGTCGGCATAGCCTGCGCTCCAGCAGCGCCGCAATGCCTCGATATCACCGGCGTTGACCGCCTGCGCCAGCGCACCGATGCCGCTGCCACCGTCGAAGCGATAGCTGCGTTTCAGGGTGACGACGTGATCGGCCAGCGGTGAGGCCGCGTCGGTATCGGGCAGCGTTTGCGCGGTGAGCGCGGCCAGGCGCTCGCGCAGCGGCAAGGAGAAGCCGTCGGCATCGGCACACAGCTCACCGAGCACCGCACCGGCCTCGACCGAGGCGAGCTGGTCGCGATCGCCGAGCAGCACCAGCCGGGCTTCCGGCGGCAGCGCCTCGAGCAGCGCCTGCATCAGTTCGAGATCGATCATCGAGGCCTCGTCGACCACCAGCAGGTCGAGCGGCAGCAGGTTGGCCGCATGGTGGCGGAAATGACGGGTGTCCGGTCGCGCGCCGAGCAGCCGATGCAGCGTGCTCGCCTCCTGCGGGATCGTCTCGCGCAGCGCGGGATCGCCGACCAGGCGTTCCACCGCGCCGGCGATAGACGCCGAAAGCCGCGCAGCCGCCTTGCCGGTGGGTGCGGCGAGGCGCACCCGCAGCGCCCTGCCCTGCCCCTCGATCGCCTGCTGCTGCAGCAGGGCGAGCAGCTTGACCACCGTGGTGGTCTTGCCGGTGCCCGGGCCGCCGGAGATGATCGCAAGCCGCTGGCAGAGCGCCAGCGCGCAGGCGATCTTCTGCCAGTCTGGTTCGTCCGGCTCGAGCGCCGGGTCGCGCGGAAACAGCCGTGCGATCGCGTCGATGACGCCGGTGCCGAGCGGCTCCGGCGCGCCGAGCCGGGCACCGAGGGCGCGCGCCACCGCGCCTTCGCAGTACCACAGCCGGTAGAGATAAAGCCGTTCACCATCGAGCACCAGCGGTGCCGGCGCCCGGCGCCCGGCGAGCAGGTCAGCGGCCGGCGCCACCAGCGCAGAGGCCAGGAGCCGCGCGGCCCAGGTCGCGCCGCGATCAAGCCCCAATGCATCGAGCAGCGGCCTGGGCCCACTCGTCTCGCTACCGCCGCGTCGGCCGTCCTGGGGCGGCAGTGACAGCACTGCGTCGGGATCGAGCAGCGCGCGCCCCAGATCGAGGCAGATATGGCCGCGCCCGAGCTGATGGCTGACCAGCGCCGCCGCCAGGCGCACGGCGGGATCGTCGGTGCCGAGAAAGCGGGCGAAGTGGGCATCCAGCGGGCGCAGCCAGCCAAGTTCGGTCCAGCGCTCGAACAGCGTATCGAGATCCGGCGCGGTCGGCCGCGGCTCCTCGAACAACCCCAGCTGATGGCCGTCGTCCTGCGTTCTAGCCGCCATCTTTGATCTCCCCGACAGGCGCCTCGACGCTTGCGTCCCCCGCGAGCAGCCGGTCGAGCGCCTCGATCAGCACCGGCGACGGGCGGCGCCTGAATACCCCTTGGTCGGTGCGCTCCGCGTCCACCCCGCGCAGGAACAGATAGAGCACGCCACCGAAGTGGCGCTCGTAGTCGTAGTCCTCGATCCGTACCCGCAGGTGCCGATGCAGCGCCAGGGCATAGAGCACGTACTGGACGTCGTAGCGGTGGCTGACGATCGCCTGGAGCAGCCCCTGTTCCCGGTAGGCCTCACCGCTATCGCCCAGATGGTTGGACTTCCAGTCGAGCAGGTACCAGCGCCCCTCGAAGCAGAACACCAGGTCGATGAAGCCGCGCAGCATGCCTTCGAGCCGCCTGGGCGCGAGGGTCGGATAGTTCGCCTGCGCGCCCAGCGGCTCGAACCGGCGGATCAGCCGATCGATATGCCCGGCCTGGGTCGGTGCCACCGGCAGCCAGAACTCGAGCTCGGCCTTCCACGCCCCCAGCGCATCGAGACGCAGCCCCGGAAGCTCCGGATCGAGCGGGGCGCCGAGCAGCCGCCCGAGCCATTCTTGCAACGGCTGCCGCCAGCCGGGATCGAAGGCGCTGCGCCGGAGCCGGTGTTCGACCAGCGCATCGAGTTCGAGACGGTAGTCCGGCTCGGCCAGGCGGTCGAAGTCGAGCGCCTCGAGCAGCGTGTGCAGGAAGGTGCCGGCACGCGGCCCCCTGGGGAAGTCGTTGATCCGGCCCAGCGGCGGCGCGGGCACCGGCGTACGCTCATCAAACACCTCGAGGTCGAGCCCTGCCGGCAGCAGTGCGACGTCGAGCGCATCCTCATCGCCATCGCCGCGCCGGGCATCCTCGACCAGCGCGGTGTAGGACGAGATCCACCAGCCGCGGGAGATCTCGCCGCCGAAGCGCCGCGCCTGCCGCGGGACAGCAGCCGCGGCCGCCATTTCCAGGGGCCGCAGCGGCGGCTCGGGAGGCGGCGCGAGCGCGATCACTCGGCCATCGGCCAGCGCTTCGAGCCGCTCGCGCAGTGCGCGGCCGCCGAGCGCTGCGCCATCGCCGAGCAAAGTGCCCAGCGCGCTATGCTCGAGCGTGGTGGCGTCATCGTCGTCACCGCGCAGGCGACGGCCCTTGTAAAGCGGCGCGATGCCGACACGACAAGCGTAGCGGGCCCGGGTCAGCGCCACGTAGAGCAGGCGCAGGTCCTCGGCCAGGCGAGCCTCGTCGGCGAGCGCGACCAGTCCGTCGTCGGGCGCCAGCGCCACCACCCGGCCATACTCGGGATGATCGACCACCAGCGGGCCCTGCGGCCGCTCGACCCGCCGGTAGTCGCAGGGAAACGGCAGGTAGACCAGCGGATACTCGAGCCCCTTGGACTTGTGGATGGTCACCACCCGTACCAGCTCCTCGTCGCTCTCCAGCCGCTGGATCAGCGCCTCGGGGTCGAGCCCACGCTCGAAGCGCCCACTCAGCGCGCGGTGCAGCCAGCGCAGCAGCGCCTGTTCGCCATCGAGCACCTGGCTCGCGCTCTGGGCCAGCTCGGCGAGATGGAGCAGGTCGGTGAGGCTGCGCTCGCCGTCGTCACGAGCGAGCAGCCGCGCACCGACATCGAAGTCATGCATCACCCGGCGGATCATCGCCAGTACGCCGACCCGGCGCCAGTCGCGGTGGTAGTCTTCGAAACGCTCGACCATCGACTCCCAGTGGCGTTCGTCGTCGATCAGCCGAGCGACCTCATCGAGCTGGTCGGAGAGCAGGCGGGTGGCGATCGCCGCGCGCAGCGCGCGATCGCGCTTGGGCTGCGCCACCGCCTCGAGCAGTTGAAGCAGCCAGAACGCCTCCTGGGTCTCGAACACCGAGGCCTTCTGGCTCAGGTAGACGCTCTTGATCCCGCCGCGGGCAAGCGCCTCGCGCACCGCCAGCGCCTCGGTGCCAGTGCGCACCAGGATGGCGATATCGGCGGCGCGCAGCGGGACCAGGCCGCCCTGCTCGCCGACGAAGCCCGCCCGGCCAGCGCCGGCCCCTTCGAGCAGCCGCTGGATGTCCGCCCGCACCGCCTCGCTCATCGTACGCAGGTAGCTAGCGCGGTCCACGCTCGCGTCCGACGCGGGCAGCCAGCAGGTCAGCGCCGCGATGGTTTCGCCGTCGAAGGCCAACCGCTCGGCGCGACCTTGCGCCTCGCTCGGGGTGAACACGATGCCGGGATCGCGAAAGGGCGTGGATGAGAGCGAAAACAGGCGATTGACCGCCTCGACCATCGCCACGCTCGAGCGGAAGTTGCGCTTCAGCGTATAGCGCGCCTCGACCCGCTGGCGAGCGGCGAGGTAGGTGCCGACATCGGCATTGCGAAAGGCATAAATCGCCTGCTTGGGGTCACCGATCAGCAGCAGCGCATGGGGCTGGGCATCACCGCCCTGGGCGCCTAGTGCGCCAGGCCCGCGTCTCCCTGGATGGATTCCCCCTGGATGGATTCCCCCTGGATAGACCCGCTCGAAGATCCGGTACTGGCGAGCGTCGGTGTCCTGGAACTCATCGATCAGCGCCACCGGCAGCTCGACGCGGATGCTGCGCGCGAGTCGTTCGCCGAGCGGACCGGCCAGCGCCTGGTCGAGCTCGACCAGCAGATCGTCGAAATCGAGCAGCCCTTCGCTGCGCTTTCGCGCGGCGAGCTCGCGCTCGAGCACCTCCAACGCATGGGCGATCAGCGCCGGGCGGGCGTCGACCAGCCCGGCCTGGCACTCGGCGAGCGCATCGAGCGCATCGAACAGCGCATGCCCAGGCGGCTGGCATCCTTTCTTCGCCGCCGCTTCGAGCCGCGCCGCGCCGAGCCAGGCGCGCCCTTTGTCGTCGAGCAGCGCCTGGGGCAGCAACGGCGCATGGCCGGCGCACCACTGGCGCAGCGCATCGAGCCGGGGTGCGAGGCTTGCCTTGGAGACCCGGTTGGCGGCAAAGACCTTCTCCGCCAACGCTTGCTCGAACAGTGCTTCGAGGGCCTGCGAATCGAACGCCGCGCGCACCCGCGCCGCGGCGTCGGCGGCACGGGCCAGCCCGGCACGGCACGGAGCCAGCGCCTCCGACACCGAGCCCGGCGCCTCGACCTCCTTCCCGCGCCACAGCAGCCGCCGCTCGACATCGGCGCCGAGCGGTATCGCCAGCGCCTCGCTAAGCGCGGCGGGCCCTTCCCAGTAGCTCTGGATCAACGCTTGGGCGTCGCTATCGAGCGGATAGAAGTGCCGCCGCCAGTAGTCCTCGAGCCCCTGTTTGAACAGCGCCGATCCATCGGCGGTGAGTTCGACCGCAAAGCGGGTGCCGCTGTCGAAGGCATGACGCTTGAGCATCCGCTGGCAAAAGCCGTGGATGGTGAAGATCGCCGCGTCATCCATCATTCGAACCGCTTGGTCTAGACGCCTCGCCTGGGCGAGGGCCACATCGCCCTGGTACTCGGCAAGCAGTGCCGCCAGTGTGGCATCCGGTAGGAGGCGCCCGAGCAGCGCATCACGCGCCTCGCGCAGGCGCGCGCGAATGCGCTCACGCAGCTCCTCGGTGGCGGCGCGGGTGAAGGTGACGACCAGGATCTCGCTCGGCGCGAGCGGGCGTGCGAAGCCGTGCTCCGCGCCGTGGCCGAGCACCAGGCGAACGTAGAGCGCGGCGATGGTGTAGGTCTTGCCGGTACCGGCGCTGGCCTCGATCAGGCGGCGGCCGCTGAGCGGAAGACGGGGGATATCCAGCGGTTGGTCCATGAGCGCCATTAGAGCACGTTTGCCGCCCGACGCGGACCCTCGACGGCCCAGCGGCGAGCGCTTATGGTGAGGGCGAGGCTAGATACGATCGAGACACTCGAAGGCATCAAGAAGGCATCAACGACAACGAGGTCGACCAGACCACCCACGAGCGATCAAGGCAGGCGTAATGATCAAGCACATCGAGGCCAGCGGCAGCCATTACCAACTGGGCCTTGCCCACGGGCGCGAAGCGGCGCAGGAGATCCGCCTGAGCCTGTCCAACTATGCCCAGCTGTTCGACCAGATCGACGGCATCACCTGGAGCGAAGCACGCACCATCGCCGAAGGCTTCAAGGCACCGATAGAGGCCTGCTGTCCCGAACTGCTCGAGGAGATGGCCGGGATCGCCCTCGGCGCCAAGGTCGACCCACTCGACGTGCTGGTGCTCAACGCGCGCAGCGAAATCGCCCTGACCCGTGCCGAGATCACCGGCCGGCCGGCCCAGAGCGACGGCTGCTCGGCGTTCTCCGAGCGCCACGGCCAGATCCAATGGCTGGCGCAGAACTGGGACTGGAAGCCGGAACAGCAGGCGGCGTTGATCCGCCTCACCCTGCGTCCCGCACCCTCGCTCGGCAAACCCGCCCTGACCCTGATCACCGAAGCGGGGATCATCGGCAAGATCGGCTTCAATGCCGCGGGCGTGGGGGTCTGCCTCAACGCCCTGCGCAGCGCGCTGTGCCGGCCGAAGGTGCCGATCCACGTGCTGCTGCGCCGGGTGCTCGAGTGCGGTGATGCGCCTTCGGCGCAGGCGAGAATCGAAAGCGACGGCGCCGCCTCCCCGGCCCACCTGCTGATCGCCGATGGCGACTGCCATGCGGTGGCGATGGAGGTCTCGCCGCTGGGCGGCGCCTCGATGCTGCCGCGCGGCGGGCGGCTGTGCCATACCAACCATCTGATCTCGAGATTCCTGCCGCCGGGCCTGGAAGATGCGCCCTCCCCCGACTCCTTCGCCCGGCTCGCCCGGCTGGAGCAGCTGGGCCTGGGTGAAGCGCCCTCCTTCGCCTCGCTGCGCGCCCGCCTGTGCGACCGGGACGGCGCCCCCAATGCGATCAGTCGCGAGGTCGATCCCGCGGCCGAGCCGGCACGGCGTTCGGCGACGCTGTTCACCATCGTGATGAACCTCACCGAGCGGCGGGCCGAGTTCTCTCTCGGCCGCCCCGACCTCGACCCGCCGATCGAGACGCTGACCATCGACTGAGCCGCGCCGTCGAGCTAGCCGCGTGGCCGGTGCAGCGCCTCGCGGCGATCGACGTCGGCGAGCACGCCGGGATCGAGGCACTCGAGCTCGATCAGCGCCTCGCCCGCGCGCTCGAGCACCGAGCGCGCGCCGCGATCGCCATCGAGGCTGCACAACGCAGGCCAGAAGCGCCGCCCGAACAGCACCGGATGGCCGCCGCGTCCGTGATGCAGCGGGCGCACGATCCGCCGCTCATCGAGGCGCTCGATCAGCGCCTCGAGCGTGCGCGCGGCGACCCACGGCATATCGCCGAGCTGCACCAGCAGTGCGCTCGCGCGGCTTGCGCTGGAGATGCGGCTCACCGCGGCGGCAAGCGTCGCCCCCATGCCCTGCTCGCTCTCGGCCAGCGCCAGCGTGCGCCAGCCATGCGAGCCCGGGGCGAGGCCGGCGAGCGTCTCGCCCGCGCGCAGGGCGACGAAGCGCTCGGCATCGACGCCTTCGAGCGCGGCGAGGCTCGCCTCGAGCAGCCCACGCCCATCGTCCAACCGCGCCACGCGCTTGTCGGCGCCGAAGCGCCGCGCCCTTCCCGCGGCGAGCACCAGCATCGCCAGCCGGCTCACTGGGCGACGCCGCGATGGACGCGCAGCACGTCGGCAACGATCGACAGCGCGATCTCCGCCGGGCGCCTGCTGCCGAGATCCAGCCCGATCGGCATGTGAATCCGCCCAATCTGCGCCTGCGTCAGGCCGCCCGAGCGGGCGAGGCGCTCGGCGCGGCTGCGCGAAGAGGCCTTCGACCCCATCACCCCGACGTAGAATGCCTCGGTGCGCACCGCCTCGACCATGGCCGGGTCGTCGAGACGCGGGTCATGGGTGGTCGCCACCACCGCGGTAGCGGCATGGCAGGCCCCCGAGGCGACGAACAGCGCAGGCCACACCGCCTGCAGCTCGATCCCTTCGGCTTTGGCACGGGCAGCGAAAGCCAACCGCTCCCGCTCGCGCGGTTCGCACACGATCACCTCGAAGCCGAGCGCGCGGGCGAACTCGACGCAGTACTCGGCGACCGGAGAGAGTCCGGCCAGCACCAAGCGCAGCGCCGGGCCGATGCGCACCATCGCGGCGGCCTGTGCGGTGTCGCGCTGTTCGACCCAGGCGGTCTCGCCCAGCGCATGGTCGAGACGCAGCCTGTAGCGGCCGCTGTCGAGCTCGACCCGGCGCAGCATCGGCTGGCGCCCGAGCAGGGCGGCGTGAAGCACTTCGAGGTGGGTGATCCATTCATCATCCGCCGAGCGATGCTCGACCAGCACCTCGAGCACGCCGCCGCACGGCAGCCGCAGCCGCTCGCGCTCATCAGCGCGCTCGCCGTAGCGGATCAGCGTCGCCGGGCGCTCGAACTCGCCCTCGGCGAGCTGCTCGATGAAACGCTCCTCGACGCAGCCGCCGGATAGCGAGCCGAGGTAGTCGCCACCGTCGCGGGCGACCAGCAGCGCACCGGGCGACCTGGGCGCCGAGCCGTAGGTGTCGAGCACGGTGGCGAACCACACCGACGCGCCTTCATGCGCCCATTGCAGCGCTCGTTCCACCACCCGGAGGTCGAGATGTTCCATCCGCCCTCCTCAGCGTTCGTGTTCGCCCCAGCGCCTGACCACGCCGACGTCGATGTCGAACAGGTCGAGTACCCGGCCGAGGCTGTGGTCGACCATCTCCTCGAGACTCTGGGGACGGGCATAGAACGCCGGCACCGGCGGCGCGATGATAGCCCCCAGCTCGGCGAGCTCGGTCATGTGGCGCAGGTGGTTACGGTGCAGCGGCGACTCGCGCACCATCAGCACCAGACGGCGGCCTTCCTTGAGCACCACGTCGGCCGCGCGGGTCAAAAGCGAGGCGGTGGTGCCGGCGGCGATCTCGGACATCGAGCGGATCGAACAGGGTGCGACGATCATCCCCAGGGTGCGAAACGAGCCGCTGGCGATCGATGCCCCGATGTCCTTGCTCGAATGCACCACATCGGCCAGTGCCTCGACCTCGGCCGGTTTGTGGTCGGTCTCGAGCGCAAGGGTCAGCTTGGCCGATGGCGTCATCACCAGGTGGGTCTCGATCGGGGTGTCGCGCAGCAGCTGGAGCAGCCGCACGCCATAGATCGAGCCGGAGGCACCGGAGATGCCAATGATCAGACGCGCCGGCGCGCCGGCGCCTCGCGCGTAAGGAGGTGAGCAATGCAAGGCCTACTCCAGGGACGACGCGCGGTGAGCCCCGCGCGATGATTTGGCTGTCAGGTATCGATTGACTCTAGCATCTCGAGCAGCGGCCGGTAGAGCAACTCGCTGAAGCGGGCGAACCCGGCGCGCTCCAGCGCGGCGAAATCCGGCCACAGCTCGGCCAACGCCGGCCGCGCGCGACGCAGCGCCGGCCGCCGCCAATCACCCTGCTCGTAGCGCGCGCGCGCATTGTCACGTGCGATGTCGGCGTCTTCGTTCAGATCGATCAGGTAGTCGAGCGAAAGCTCGCGCAGCGCAGCGAAGGGCGCCCGCCAGGCTTCACTCCAGCACTCGAGCAGCGTGCGCAGCCTCGCCTCACTGGCTGAGGGCGCCAGCGCGGGCAGGTGCAGGCAACGATCCTCGAACAGCGCATGGGCGCTCACCGGCTCGCCATAGGCGACGCTGGCGGCGAGCTGGAACAGGTGGAGCTCGATCAGCCGGTGCGGCTTGCCCAACCGTTTGAGCCGACCCTGCGGGTCACGCTTGAGTTCACCGAAGGCGGTCGGCTCGAGCCGCCAGCAGCAAAGTCCCAGCGGGCCTTGGTGCAATCCATCGAGGCGCGATTCGAGCAGCAGCCCGCAGTGCTCGAGCTGAAGACTTTGCGCCGCGACCCGGCGCAGAGCGGCGGTCTCCTCGCTCCAGCGCTCGAGCTGGCGTTCGAGCGCGGGCAGCATATCGTCGAGCAGCGCAGCACCGAAGCCGAGCGCCGGCAGCCGCCCGGCCCGCTCGAGCCGCAGCGCCGCCTGCGCGAGCGAGCGTCCCTCGAGCGCCGCGCCGAGCAGCTCGCGCTTGAGCTGGTAGCGATCGCGCCCGTCGAGGGCGAACGGCTCGGCATCCTCGGCCAGCGCCTCGGGCTCGGCGAAGCGCACCCCGAGGCGCTCGCCCAGGCACACCGCCGGCGGGTCGCGCCACAGTCGCGCCAGCGCATCGAGCCCGATCCGCTCGGGGGGGGCGGCAAGCGCGGGGAGCGCGGCCCGCTCGGCAACGGGCTGGTGAAGCTTCAACCAGTGGTCGTCGTAGCTGAAAAGCGGCGAGCGGGTCCCTGCCCGAGCGGAGAAGTAGCGCGGCGAGAACGGCTGCAACGGGTGGTACTGGATCAAGCGTCGCTCGATCGACGCACGGGCGCGGGCATCGTCATCGCCGTCGTCATCCACCCGCCAGCCCTGAGTGATCACGTCGAGCAGCTCACTGACCAGCACGGAGGGCGGACGCGGCTGGTTGCTGCGCTGGTCGAAACCGACCCAGGAGAGGGTCAACCGCTCGCGGGTGGCGAGCAGCGCCTCGAGCATCAGGTAGCGATCGTCGTCACGCCGGGAGCGATCTCCGCCGCGCGGTCTCGCCGCCATCAGGTCGAAATCCTGGGTCAGCTGGGGACGCGGATAGTCGCCGTCGTTCATGCCGAGCAGATAGACGTGGCGAAACGGGATCGCACGCATCGGCATCAGCGTGGCGAAGTTGACCCGTCCGGCGAGAAAGCGCGGTGCCAGGCCGCCTTCGTCGAGCCGGGCCACCAGCGCCTCGCGCACCACCTCGAGCGGTATCTGGTCGCGGTAGTCGGCCAGCCGGCACGCCTCGCCCCAGCCATCCAAGGCGCTGGAGAGGCGCCCGAGGGTGTCGTATTCGTACTCTTCACGCGGCTCGAAGAAGCGCAGCATCAGCGCTTCGATCCGCGCCACCCAGCCTTCGCGGTCGGTCGGCTCGGCCAGCGTCCCGGCCGCCTCCTCGAGCGCCTCGACCAGGGTCGCGAGGCGCCCGACCAGGGCCGCATCGAGCCCCTGCACCTCATCGAACGGATCGACTTCGGCGAGCCCGGTCTCCTGCCCGGGCGGCGTGTCGCCCATCGCGTAGCCGAGCAGCATCCGCGACAGGCCGAAGCGCCAACTGTTGGCGTCGAGCGCCGGCAGCCCCAGCTGCTGGCGATGGGCGCTGGACAGTCCCCAGCGCACCCCGCTCTGCTCGAGCCATCGAGCGATTAGCTCGAGCTGGCCATCGAGGATCCCGAAGCGACGCCGGAAGGCAGGAATATCGAGCCAGTCGAGCAGCTCATTGACCGAGAGCCGACGATGCGGCAGCTCGAGCAGCGCCGTCGCACAGCCGAGCAGCGGGCTCGCCCGGCTGGCCCGGCGATCCGCGATGGAGAATGGGATCCGCCGCGGATCGTCGACGCCGAGGCGGCCGAACACCGCCTCGATGAACGGCGCATAGCGATCGATCTCGGGCACCAGCACGACGATGTCGCGAGGCGCGAGGGTCGGATCACGCTCGAAGCCATCGAGCAGCTGATCGAAGAGGATTTCTATCTCGCGCAGCGGCGAATGGGCGGCGACCAGGCGCACGGAATCGTCCTCGGCCTCGATCATCCGTTTGCCGCCCTCCTGCTCCGCGCGCTCGAAGGGATGGACCAGCTCGAGCACCTCTTGCTGGAGCTGCTCGAGCAGGCTTGCATCGTCGCCCGCGGCGCGGTCGCGGAACACATCGGCCTCAGCACTGAAGCCGTGGCTCTCCTCGAAGGCGTAGAGCGCCTGGATGAAGTCACGGCCCTGGGCACCCCAGCCGGCCAGCAGCGGATTGGCGCTCAAGTGCATCCGTGCGGGGTCGAGCTCGGCGAGCCCCGGGCGCTCGGGGTGCCGCCGCCGGGCCCACTCATCGCGTCTGAGCGCCTCGCGCTCGCTGACCACGTCGCCCCAGTAGTAGCGACAAGGGTTGGTCACCAGCAGCGTCACATCGATGTGCGCACTCAGCGCGTGCAGCGCCTCGACGATCGAGTGCGGCAGCGCCGAGATCCCGAAGACGAAGAGCCTCGGCGGCAGCCCCGGCGGCAGCGCGTCGAGCGCCGCCAGCCGCTCGATGAAGCGCCGGTGCAGCGCGGCGCGATGCAGCCCGCGCTGCTCGGGCGAGGCCGAATCGAGCAGTGCACGCCAGAGCTTCGGCTGCCAGCGCTGCTCGGGAGGAAGCACGAGATCCCCGGCGTCACGACCCTCGCTCCAGGCCTCGATCCAGTCGGGGCGATAGACCAGATACTGGTCGAACAGGGCGCTCAATCGCTCGGCCAGCTGGTGACAGTGGCGCGCAGCCGGCAGGCCGCTGTCGTCCCGCTCGCGTTCGAGGTAGTCGGCCAAGGGCGCGAAGTCGGGATCCCCCAGGCACCCGGGCAGCAGCGCCATCAATCGCCATACCAGCGCGGGACGGTCGAACGGCGACTGCTGCGGAATGCCTTGGCCGAGCAACACCCGGTAGGCGCGCCAGACGAAGCTCGCCGGCAGCGGGAACTCGATCGAGGCGGCCACTCCCTGGCGGCTGGCGATCGACATCTGCAGCCACTGCCCCATGCCGTTGGACTGGACCAGGAAGGTTTCGGACTCGAGCGGCGCCAGCGGCTCGCGCTCGATCATCGCCAGGGCAAGATCGCGCAGGTCCTCGATGTGATTGGCGTGGACGACGGTGAACATGGGCGCCTTGGCGGGAGTGGTGAACTGGTGGGGCGCCGAGCGCGGCGACAAGCGCTAGCGGCATTGACCAGTCTACCGGAGGCCGCTGCACATGCCGAGCGGACCGCCATGGAATAAATCCGACCCAGGATCAGCGGCCGGGGACGATCGAGCAGCGCCTTGTCGCCCACCCGCGATGGCGCGTCATTCGGCTCGACCAGATCCCAACGGTGTCTATACGACGTTTGGACGCACCCTCCGAGGAGGACAAAGAACTTAAACTAAAATACAACCAACTGAATCGATCCCGTCGCCTCACCGGGCGGCCCACTCCGGAGCGTCATCCATGGCTATAGAGCAACGCGGCCCTTCGCGCTATACCAGTGCGATCATCGTCGTCACTTCGATCTTCTTCATCTGGGGATTCATCACCTGTCTCAACGACATCCTGATTCCCCATCTGCGCGCGGTGTTCTCGCTCAACTACACCCAGGTGATGCTGATCCAGTTCACCTTCTTCGGCGCCTACTTCATCATGTCGATGCCGGCGGGCAAGGTACTCAGCCTGATCGGCTACAAGAACAGCATCAGTGCGGGCCTGCTGGTCGCGGGCATCGGCGCGCTGATGTTCTATCCCGCCGCCGCGTTCGAGTCCTATGGGCTGTTCTTGAGCGCGCTGTTCGTGCTGGCCAGCGGCATCACCATGCTGCAGGTCGCGGCGAACCCCTACATCAGCCTGCTCGGCGATGAGCAAACGGCCTCCAGCCGGCTCAACCTGGCCCAGGCGTTCAACTCCCTCGGCACCACCATCGCCCCGGCCTTCGGCGGGCTATTGATCCTCTCCAACAGCGTGCTCGCCCCGGAGCAGCAGGCGCAGCTCAGCGCCGAGGCGCTGGGCGCCTATCGGCTGCAGGAAGCCCAGGCGGTGCAGATTCCCTACGTGGGCCTGGCGGTGGTACTGGCACTGCTCGCGGTGATGATCTATCTGTGGCGGCTGCCGAGCTTCAAGGAGCAGGCTGGCGAAACGGGCCAGGGCGAACATAGCTTCGCCGCGGTACTGCGCCACCGCCATGTCGTGTTCGCGATCATCGGCCTGTTCCTCTATGTCGGCGCTGAGGTCTCGATCGGCAGCTTCATGATCAACTACATCTCGCTCCCCGAGATCGGTGGGATCACCGAGAGCCAGGCCGCCCATTACCTGAGCCTCTACTGGGGCGGCGCGATGGTCGGTCGCTTCGTCGGCGCGGCGCTGATGCGGGTGGTGCGCGACTACCTGCTGCTCGGGCTGTTCGCACTGGTCGCGGGCTCACTGGTACTGATCTCGATCATCGCCAGCGGCCAGGTCTCGATGTGGAGCATCATTGCGGTGGGACTGTTCAACTCGATCATGTTCCCCACCCTCTTCACCCTCGGCATCAATCGCATGGGGCCGCTGACCGGCAAGGCGTCGAGCCTTTTGATCATGGCGATCGTCGGCGGCGCCATCCTGCCGGTGCTGCAGGGAGCGCTGGCGGACAACTTCAGCCTGCAGGTCGCCTTCCTGCTGCCGGTGCTCTGCTACCTCTACATCGCCTGGTACGGCTTCTCCGGCCATCGCGTCCGCGAAACCACCGCCGACGTAGGGGGGCAGGCGAACCTGGGGCACTGACCGGGTACTGCCTGCGTCGGCTGGCAACGCTGGGGATCGATACGATCCCCAGCGAACGAGCGTCTCGAACCACGGCCTTTGCGCCGTAATCCTCCGCTTCATTCGGCCAGGACATTTCTAGCCCCATTTCAGGGCGCCATTTCAGCGCATCGTGCTCCTTCACGGATCATCCAGCACGACTGCAGGACTTCCACGCACTCGACATCGTCGCGTTCGCTCATCGTTAGATCCCACCCAAGGCCTTGATTGAACGAGGCTCTTCCCATGCATGCCGAATGCCACGCTGACGCATCGCACTTTGGCATGCAATTTGCTCTCTTGATATATCATATATCACCGCTTTCGAGCGGTCCCGAAATGGGGCAATGCGAGGCACACCGATGATTCATCAACACCCCAGGTTCTACGTAGGGGGCGATCGCTACATCGAGGTCGAACTGGGCGATGGGATGAGCTTCGAGCTCAACATTCTGGTGCACAACCTGGTGGCCGCCATCCGCCAGGCGGCCATTCCCGGCATCATCGAGCTGATTCCGGAGCTGGCGTCGATGCAGATCTCCTACGATCCGGAAGCGATCAGCTATGCCGACGTGGTTCGTGAGGTCGGTGCCCTGCACGACGGGGCCAGCCGGATCGATACCGCCGAACTGCCCAGCCGCATGTTCTACATCCCGGTCATGTACTTCGATCCCTGGACCGAGGCCTGCATCGAGGACTACCGCAGCCGCCAGCCCGACAAGCAGCCGGATGCGCAGCTGGTCTGCCAGGCCAACGGACTGCCCGGGCGCGACGCGCTGCGCCGACTGCACGCCGGTACCGACTACTGGGTCGCCGCCCTCGGCTTCTGGCCCGGCCTCTGCTCGCTGATGCCGCTGGACGACCGTGCCCGCATCGTCGCGCCCAAGTACAACCCGCCGCGTACCTGGACACCCCGGGGCGCGATCGGCCTGGGCGGCGCACTGACCTGCATCTACCCCGACCGCACGCCCGGCGGCTACCAGCTGCTGGGCCGGACCCCGGTGCCGATCTTCGACCGTGAACAGCGCCTGCCCGCCTTCCGCGACGACATCGTGCTGTTCCGCCCCGGAGACCGGGTGAGGTTCATTCCCATCGACCAGGCCGAGTTCGAGTTTCTCGAAAGCGAGGTCGAGGCCGGGCGCTACGAGCACCACTGCGTCGAGCACCAGACCTTCTCGGTGGGCCGCTACCGCGAGGAGCGCAGCAGAGCCGGGGCTGGACAGCCAGCCGGAGGGCGGACATGAATCCGCCGTTGCAGTTCGAGGTGGTCAAACCGGGCCTGGAGACCACGGTACAGGAGCTGCCCGGCCGCCTCGGCTACTGGGAGCAGGGCATTCCGCCCTCCGGTCCGGTGGACTTCTGGTCGTTTCGCCTCGCCAACCTGCTGGTCGGCAACCCGCGCGACACCGCCGCGCTGGAGTGCCAGGTGATGGGGCCGACCCTGCGACTGCACTGCAGCGCATTGATCGCGATCACCGGGGCCGAGATGTCGCCGACCCTCGACGGGCAGCCGATTCCGATGTGGACGACGATGATCGCCCGCGCTGGCCAGACCCTGGCCCTGCGCGGCTCGCGTGTCGGCATGCGCAGCTACATCGCCTTCTCCGGGGGCATTGCCACCACCCCGGTGCTCGGTTCACGCGCGGTGTTCCACATGGCCGGGATCGGCGGACGGGCGCTGCAGCCCGGGCAGACGCTGCCCTTGGGCGTGCCGGGCAGCGACCAGCGCGGCTTTCATCACGTCGGCGAGGCCCATCGTCCGCCGCTGGGCAGCGCTGAGAGCCGCAGCATAGCCTGCGTGCGGGGGCCGAACGACGACTGGTTGAGCGATGCGTCGCTCGCCGACTTCGTCAATAGCGACTGGAAGGTGCAAGCCCAGAGCAACCGCACCGGCATGCGCCTGAGCGGCCCGGCCTTCAGCTTCGCCCCCCGGGCCACCGACAAGCGTCCCGAGCACGGCCAGGATCCCTCCAACATCCTCGACCACGGCTACCCGCTGGGGGCGATCAACCTGGCCGGCCAGACCCCCATCATCCTGATCAACGATGCGCCGAGCACCGGCGGATTCATCAATCCCTTCACCGTACCCAGCGCCGAATTCTGGAAGCTCGGCCAGGTACGCCCCCACGAAATCCTGCGCTTTCACCAAGTGTCGCTGGACGAGGCCCAACAACGAAGGCGCGACCTGGACAGCGCCGTGACCCAAGAGGCGCTGACCCCGCAATGAAATACCGCCCTCGCGCCACCTCTCTTCTGCCCTGGAGTCGTCGATGATCGATCACGGTTCGCTGGCCAATGCGCTGCTGTGCAACGCCCCGCCCCGGGTGCGACCGGCGGAGGCGGTAGCGCTGGTCGAGCGCCACTATGGCCTGAACGTCAGCGTCGAGGCGCTGGGCGGCGAACGCGACACCAACTACCACGCCCGCACGAGCGACGGGCACGGCTACATCCTCAAGTTCGCCAACCAGAGCGAAACGCCGCTGGTCACCAACCTGACCACCGCCGCCATGCTGCACATCGCCGAGCGCGACCCTAGCCTGCCGATCCAGCGTTTGATCGCCGCATGCAACGGCGAGCATGAGCCATGCCTGGCGATCGAGGACGGCGAGCCCACCATCACTCGGCTTTTCACCTGGCTCGACGGCATGCCGCTGTGGCGCGCCGAGCGCAGTGCCGTCCAGCGCGCCGCCATCGCGGCCCTGCTGGCCCGTCTCGACCTGGCCCTGGCCGACTTCGAGCATCCGGCCGCCGCCGGCCACGAACTGCTTTGGGACATCAAGCACGTAGACCGGCTGCGTCCGCTGATCGAAGCGATCGCCGATCCTGCACGCCGCGACCTGCTACAGGCGCTGCTCGAGCGCCACCAATCGACGGTCGCGCCGCAGGTGGCGAAGATGCGCGCGCAGCTGATCCACAACGACCTGAACCCGCACAACCTGCTGGTCGATCCCCGCGATCAGCAGCGGGTGACCGGGATTCTCGACTTCGGCGACGCGGTGCATACCCCGTTGATCCACGAACTGGCAGTGGCCTGCTCCTACCAGATCGACGAGGACGACGGCCACCCGCTCGAAGCAGTGGGCCAGTTCGTCCGCGCCTACCACCGGGTTCTGCCACTGCGGCCCGAGGAACTCGAGGCACTGTTCGACCTGATCAAGGCACGCCTGGCCACGACAGTGATCATCACCAGCTGGCGCGCCCAGCGTCATCCGGAAAACGACACCTACATCCTGCGCAACAACCCACCGGCATGGCGCGCCCTGGAGCGGCTCGGCGAAATCAGCCCCCAGGCGGCCCACGCCTACCTGGCCTGCGCGCTCGGCGAAAGAACTTGAGATAGGAGCTGACCTGAGATGCAAGACGATGCGATGCCCAATGCCTACCGCCCGGGCACGGTGGAGCTCCCGGCCGAAGAGCAGGCGATGATCGAGCGGCGCAGGCGCCTGCTCGGCCCGGCCTATCGGCTGATGTACCAGCACCCGGTGCACATCGTGCGCGGCGACGGCGTGTGGCTTTACGACCAGAATGGCAAGGCCTACATGGACGTCTACAACAACGTCGCCTCGGTCGGCCACTGCCACCCGCGCGTGGCCCGCGCGATCGCCGACCAGGTGCAGGTGCTGGCGACCAACACCCGCTACCTGCACGACACCATCCTCGGCTACGCCGAGCGCCTGCAGGCGACCTTTCCCGATGCGCTCGGCCACTTGATGTTCACCTGCACCGGCAGCGAGGCCAACGACCTGGCCCTGCGCGCGGCCAAGGCCTACACCGGCGGCCAGGGCATCATCGTCACCGAGTGCGCCTACCACGGCATCACCCAGGCGATCGCCGAGATCTCGCCTTCGCTGGGGCCGAACGTCGATCTCGGCGTCCACGTGCGCACCGTGCCGGCCCCCGACCTGTACCGCAGCCCTGACGGCGAGGTCGCCGACCGGCTGCGGCGCGATGTCGAAGCCGCCCTGGCCGACCTCAAGCGCCATGGGATCAAGCCGGCTGCGTTCATCTGCGACGGGGTGTTCTCGAGCGACGGCGTATTCACCGAACCGGCCGGCTTCCTCGCCGGCGCGGTCGAGGCGGTACGCGCAGCGGGCGCGCTGTACATCGCCGACGAGGTGCAATCCGGCTTCGGCCGCACCGGCAGCCACCTGTGGGGCTTCCAGCGCCACGGCCTGGTGCCGGACATCGTCACCCTGGGCAAACCAATGGGCAACGGCTACCCGGTCGCCGGCGTCGTGGTCAAGCCGGAGATCATCGCGGAGTTCGGCAGCAGCGCTCGCTACTTCAACACCTTCGGCGGCAACACCGTGGCCACCACCGCGGCGATGGCGGTGCTCGAGGTGATCCAGGACGAGGCGCTGATGGACAACGCACAGAAGGTCGGCGCCTACCTGGCCGAAGGGTTGCGCGAACTGATGAGCGAGTACCGGGCGATCGGCGATGTGCGCCACGCGGGTCTGTTCTTCGGCGTGGAGATCGTCGGCGACCGCCAGTCCAAGCGCCCCGATGCACCGCTCACTGGGAAGCTGGTCGATGGGCTGCGCGAACGGCAGGTGCTGATCAGCGCCACCGGACCGCGGGCCAACGTGCTGAAAATCCGCCCGCCCCTGGTGTTCACCCGGGACAACGCGGATTTCTTCATCGCCCAGCTGCGCGCGGTGCTCGCCGCCCAGCAAGGCGCCTGACGGCAACCGCTCCAAAAGGCACAGCGAGGACAACATGGCCAAGGTCACGATCAACTGCGACATGGGTGAAGCGTTCAGCATCTACCGCCTGGGCGACGACGAAGCCTGCATGCCGTTCATCACCCACGCCAACGTCGCCTGCGGTTTTCACGCCTCCGACCCGGTCACCATGTGGCGCACGGTCAAGGCGGCCAAGCGCCACGGCATCGCCGTCGGCTCGCACCCGGGCCTGCCAGATCGAGAAGGCTTCGGCCGCCGCGAGATGAGCATGACACGCGAGGAAATCGCCGCCCTGGTGCTGTACCAAAGCGGCGCGCTGAAAGCCTACCTGGATGCCGAGGGCCTGGCGCTGTCGCACATCAAGCCGCACGGCGCCCTGTTCGGCATGGCCCAGCGCCAGGCCCATGTCGCCGAAGGCATCGCCGATGCGGCGCTGGCGCTGGGCGTGCCGGTGATCGGCTATGCCGATTGCGTAATGTCGGAAGTCTTCATCCGTCGCGGCGTCCCCTTCCAGTGCGAGTTCTATTCCGACCTGGAGTACGACGACGACGGCCGCCAGATCATTACCCGGCAGCATGAAAGCGTCGCCGAGGAGGCGATGGTGGAGAAGGTCAGGCGAGCGGTGACCGAGGGCGTGACTCGCTCGGTCAACGGTCGCGACGTGAAGGTCACCGCCGAATCGATCTGCGTGCATTCCGACACTCCCAACGCCATCCAGCTCGCCCGCGCAGTGCACGCCGCGCTGGCCGACTGGCTGTGATCGCCCCCCTGCCGGGCCCTGTACTGCCGAGGTATGCGTCATGAACACCGCCGCCCAAGCGCCGATTCTCGAGATCCAAGACGCCGTGCACAGCTACGGCTCCGTGCTCGCCCTGGACCACGTCTCACTGCGGGTAGAGCCGGGCGAGTTCGTCTCGATCCTGGGCGAAAGCGGCTCCGGCAAGACCACCTTGCTGCGGCTGATTTCCGGGCTGGAGCAGGCCCAGTCGATCACCCGGCTGGCGATCGGCGGCCAAAGCGTGATCGGCAAGCCGCCGGCCCAGCGCAACTGCACCACGGTATTCCAGAGCTACGCGTTGTTCCCGCACATGAGTGTCGAGGAGAACGTGGCCTATGGCCTGAAAGTGCGCGGCGTGGCGCGAGCCGAAGCCCTGCGCCAGGCTCGGGAGGCACTGGCGGTGGTGCGCCTGGAGGCCAAGGCGCAGCGCAGCATCGGCCAGCTCTCCGGCGGTGAGAAGCAGCGCGTGGCCCTGGCCCGGGCGTTCGTCATCCGTCCGGCGCTGCTGCTGCTCGACGAGCCGCTGGCCGCGCTCGACGAAAAGCTGCGCATCGACATGCAGTCGGAGCTGGTGGAGATCCAGCGCTCGCTGGGGATGACCTTCATCTTCATCACCCACAGCAAGGAAGAGGCCCTGACCATGAGCGACCGGGTGGTGCTGATGCGCCGCGGCCGGGTCGAGCAGATCGGCCCGCCGGTGGCCCTGTTCGACAGCCCCAGCAGCCTGTTCGCCGCCGAATTCATGGGTTTCGAGAACCTGCTCGGCGGTCGCGTGCTGGACACCCGCGACGGCACCGCGCTGATCGAGCTGGCCAACGGCACACGCATCCGCAGCCGGGTAGGCGGGGATCAACCGCTACAGGCCGGCGTGGACGCGGGCATAGCCGTGCGCGCCGAACACCTGCGCCTGATCAGCGCCGCGGGCACCAACGCGCCAGCCGGCGTCAATGCCCTGCCCTGCGAGCCGTCACCGGCGGCCTACCGCGGCAAGTACACCGAACGTTGGGCCGACACCCCCGCGGGCCGGCTCAAGCTGCGCAACTGGGAAGGAAAGAACGTCGACGTGCCCAGTGCCGACACGGTGATCTGGGAAGTAGAGGATTCGATCGCATTCCCTGCCTGACCAACCCTGACATCCAGGAGCGTGCCATGAAAGAGAAGAGCGTTTCACAACTACAACTACAACGGTCGCGACGCGACTTCCTGCGCTCGGCGGCACTGGGCGCCGGCGCCCTGGCGCTGCCTCTGGCCCTGGACCTCCCCGCCAGCCGGCTCTGGGCGGCCGGCCCGGCCACCGTGCGTGGCTATGGCGTGACCACCTCGCAGCTCAAGGACTGGTCGGTGATGACCCAGTCCATCGGGGTGCAGATGGAGTTCACCGGCACCGGCAACGACGTCGGGGTCTTCCTGCGCGACGTGGTCGCCTCGGGGCTAGGTGACCAGACCGACATCTTCGTCTTCGAAGCCGGCACCCAGGACATCCTCGGCCCGCGCGGTATCTACCTGCCGATCGATACCCAGCACCCGGCGCTGACCCTATGGGAGCGCACCCCAGACGAGTGGAAGCACAGCCGCGTGGTCCAGGACGCCGAAGGCAACCAATGGGGCGTGCCGGTGATCGGCAACGCCGACAGCTTCGGCTACTTCCCGGAGAAGCTCGGCCTGGACCCGAACAGCGAAGAAGAACTGTCCTGGTCGCTGGTGTTCGACGACCCGCGCACTCGCGGCCGGGTCTCCTTCGACAGGACCTGGGGCTACTCGCTGCCGATGGCGGCGCTGTATCTGCAGAGCAAGACCGGCAAGCCGTTCAGCAACTGCGCCGACCTCCAGCCGGAAGAGACCCGCCAGGTCGTCGACTTCCTGATCGAGCGCAAGCGCGCCGGGCAGTTCCGCACCCTGCATTCCTCGTTCGAGGAGCAGATCCAGCTGCTGAGCAACCGCGAAGTGGACGTGATCAACTGCTGGGAGCCGGCCGTGCGCGAGGTCAACCTCAAGCTCGGCAAGGACGCGACCCGCTACGCCTACACCCAAGAGGGCTACTACAAGTGGGGCCACGGCGCCTACCTGCCGGTGCAGGCCGGCGATAGGGACAACCTGGATGCGATCTACAAGGTGCTCAACTACTACCTCGGCGGCGAGTACCGCGCCCTGCAGGCCCGCGATCGCGGCTATGCCGGGCCGAACATGGACCTGGCGGTGGCCTATGCGCGGGAAAACGGCTGGAGCGCCGAAGACATCGCCACCCTCGAGGAGACCGAGCGGAAGATCGCCCGCAAGTTCTCCAAACCATTGGTCAGCACCACCACTCCGTCGAACGCCGATTCGATGGAGGAGCAGTGGCAGCGTTTCCTGAACGCCTGAGCCCATGGCCCGCCCGCCGAATGCATCCGGCGGGCGCCGGTCGACACAAGAGGAGACGCCACATGAGTACATCGATCCCTGATACACAGGCTCAGGTGGCGCCACCGTCCCTGGCGGCCAAGACGCCCTGGCGAACCCTGCTGGGCCGCATCGACTGGCCACTGGCGCTGTTTCTCGTCGCCTGGTTCATCGCCGTGGTGGTACCGCTGCTTGGGGTGGTGGTCTACAGCTTCTTCGAAACCAAGTCGTTCTTCACCGTGTACACACCGAGCCTCAACACCTGGGCCTCGATCTTCGACTCGGGCCGCTTCGAGGTGATCCTGCGCACCCTGCGCATCGCCTTCACGGTGACCGCGGTGGAGCTGGTACTGGCCTTCGCCTTCAGCCTGTGGCTGGCCAAGGGCCGCGCTTCGCGCACGGTCAAGGCGATGACCCTGGCGCTGATGACGGTGCCGTTCTTCCTCGACCTCTCTTCACGCACGATCATCTGGCGGGCGATTCTGGGCGAGAACGGGCCGCTGATCCCGCTGCTCACCGGCATCGGCCTGGTCGAGCCGGGGTCGGCCGGCATTCTGTACAGCGAATGGGCGGTCCATTTCGGCATGATCATCGCCCTGTTCCCGACCATGATGCTGCCGGTATACATCGCCATCTCGCTGGTCGACGACACCTTGATCGATGCCAGCAACGACCTCGGCGCCTCCCCCTGGCAGACCCTGACCAGGGTCGTCATCCCGCTGTCGCTGCCCGGGGTGATCGCCGGCATCCTGTTCACCCTCGGCTCGGCGATGGCCGCCTGGGTGGAGCCGAGCATGCTCGGCGGCGGCTTCGTCAACCTGCTGAGCAACTCGATCGAAAGCGCCTATTCAGCCCTGCGCTACCCGGTACTGGCGGCCCTGACCACGCTGATCGTAATGATCCTCGGCGTGCTGGTGCTGGCATTCGTGCTCATCGGTCGACGCTTCGGCGATCTGTCTTCATCGTTTCGCGTGCTGAGGAGCTGAAACAGTGAACCAACATCCCCGGGTACATCAGCGCTGGAGCTACTGGAAAGGCTGGCCCCTGCTGGGCAAGGGCATCGGCGCCCTGATGCTGCTGCTGATCTACTTCCCGCTGCTGTGGCTGGCGCTGATGTCGATCAGCGAACGCCCGCTGTCGGGCATTCCCTTGCCGCTGTCGCTGGCGCACTACACCGCGCTGTGGCAGGACACCCGCTGGATCGGCCCGTTCGGCGCCAGCCTGGCGATGGCGCTTTTGATCGGCGTGCTCTGCGCAGTCTGCGCCACCTACGTGGGCCGCGCACTGCCGCTGACGCGGCGACCGGGACGCCTGATGCTGCTGCTGGTGCTGCCGCTATTCATTCCCGGCATGTCGATGGGCGCGGCGCTGTTCATCCTCACCCGCACCGTACTGGGGCTCAAGCTGGGCTTCTGGTCGATCGCGGTGGGCCATTTCATCTGGGCCTTCCCCTTCGCCCTGCTGATCATCATGGTGCTGACCACCCGCTTCGACCACCGGCTGATCGAGGCCGGGGCGGATCTCGGCGCGTCGAAATGGCAGATATTCCGCGACATCGAGTTGCCGCTGCTGCGCCCCGGCATCGTCGGCGCCGCGCTGTTCGGCTTCCTGCTGTCGTTCAACGAAATGCTGCGCACCCTGTTCCTGCGCGGGACCACCGAGACCATGCCGGTGTGGAACTGGATCATGGCGTCGTCCCAGCAGTCGCAGGTGCCGATCATCTTCGCGCTGACGACCCTGGTGCTGCTGGTGACCCTGCCGCTGTTCCTCGGCCTGTTCTGGATTCTGTTCGTGCGCCTGGAGCGCCAGTGAGACGCGCCCGGCTCAGCCCCGGGCGTGCAGCGAACTGGCCGACACGTGAATGTCCCGCACCAGACAGTCGTAGACCTCGGCAGGGTCGCCTTTCTCGAGGGCGGCGTAGATCCGTCGATGTTCGTCATTGGCGTGGTTGACGAAATCGGGGTCGGCGAACAGCTCGTTGAACAACGGACCGACCCGGCTCCATAGGTCCTGGATCATTTTCAGCAAATGCGGGGAGTTGGCTTTTTCATAGATATGGAAATGGAACTTCTGATTCAGCGTCACATAGCCTTCCGAGCTATTTTCACGCACTGACGCTTCCAGCTCATCGAGCATTCTCCCAAGCTCTTCCAGGGACGCGGCGTCTATGTTCGGCGTGGCCAGTTCCGCAGCGAGCCCTTCCAGCGCACAGCGAATGCGCAGCAGTTCGAGATACTTCTCCTTGGAAATCTTCGGCACCGCGATCGAGCGATTCGGCAGCACGTCCAGCCGGTGCTCGGCGACCAGACGCTGCAGGGCCTCGCGGATGGGCGTTGCGGAGATACCGTAGCTATCGGCGAGCGCCCGGATGATCAGCACCTGACCGGGCAGAAAGCGTCCTGACACCATGCCCTGGGTGATTTCATCGTAGGCGAGCTCGGTCAATGTCCGGTGCTCGATCTTTTGCATTACGAAAACCCTGATGTTTTTCCAAGTGCCCGGCCGTGGAACGGCTGCAAAAACCGAGTGTAACACCTGATCTTTCCGCCATGGCCACGGGCTCGAGCCGCCACCGCTCGAGACACGACCGGGCGAGCGACGCGGGGCGGTAAGCAGCTGTGGACGAGGAGATCGAGCGATGGCTGGTGGATGGCGGAAAAATCCGCTGACGGGGTCTGGCGTCGGATTCATCAGCGACTCCCGCTTGGCCACGCATGCTCGAATGAACGGCATTACGCGCCAAGCGGGTCGTCGCTGGCTGGATCAGTCTCACCCCTGGGCGGACAGCAGCCCATCTGCGCGGAACATCGCCTTGATCCCGCGTACCGCTTGGCGCGTGCGGTCGCGATTCTCGATCAGCGCGAAGCGCACATGGTCGTCACCGTACTCGCCGAAGCCGACCCCGGGAGAAACGCAAACCTTGGCATCGGCGAGCAGCTTCTTGGCAAACTCGAGCGAGCCTAGCTCGGCGTAGGGTTCGGGAATTTTGGCCCAGACGTACATCGACGCGCGCGGCTTCTCGACCATCCAACCGGCCTCGTGCAGCCCCTTGACCAGCACGTCGCGGCGCGCCTGGTACTCGCGGGTGATCTCGCCGACGCAGCCCTGGTCGCCCTCGAGCGCTGCGATCGCGGCGACCTGGAGCGGCGTGAAGGTGCCATAGTCGTGATAGCTCTTGAGCCGCGCCAATGCCTGGACCAGCTCGGGGTTGCCGACCATGAAGCCGATCCGCCAGCCGGCCATGTTGTAGCTCTTCGACAGAGTGAAGAACTCGACCGCGATCTCCTTCGCGCCCTCCACCTGCATGATCGATGGCGCCTGCCAGCCGTCGTAGACGATGTCGGCATAGGCGAGGTCGTGGACCACCAGCACACCGTACTGCTTGGCCAGCGCCACCACGCGCTCGAAGAAGTCGAGCTCGACGCACTGGGCGGTGGGGTTGGAGGGAAAGCCGAGAATCATCATCTTCGGGCTGGGAATGGTCTCGCGGATCGCTCGCTCGAGCTCGGCGAAGAAGTCCATGCCCGGCACCAGCGGCACCGAACGCACCTGGGCGCCGGCGATCACCGCACCGTAGATGTGGATCGGATAGCTGGGGTTGGGCACCAGCACGGTGTCGCCGGCATCGAGCGTGGCGAGCATCAGGTGGGCGAGCCCTTCCTTGGAGCCGATGGTGACGATCGCCTCGCTCTCGGGATCGATCTCCACCGCGTAGCGATCCCGATACCAGCGGGAGATCGCACGGCGCAGCCGCGGGATGCCCTTCGAGGTCGAGTAGCCGTGGGTATCGTCGCGGCGCGCCACCTCGACCAGCTTGTCGACGATGTGCGCGGGCGTGGGGCCGTCCGGATTGCCCATCGAGAAGTCGATGATGTCCTCGCCCCGTCGGCGAGCGGCCATCTTGAGCTCCGCGGTGATGTTGAAAACGTAGGGGGGCAGACGATCGATGCGGGTGAAACGACGTGGGGTAACGCTGGTCATGGGACCCTCGGCAGTGACGTAGGCGCCCGGAACCGTCCGAGCGACGCCGGCCGCTTATCGCGGCCTGGGACGCGCCCCGCTCCCCCAACCGTGCGGGACAGGGGATGAGCAAGGCGTGCCATGGCTTACTTTCCCTAATCCCGACGGCGAAATCCAGCGCTTTCCACCGCCTCACTCACCATCGACACCCTGCTTGCCGGGGCGCTCGTCATAGCGGATGACGTTGTGCATGTAGCCGCCGTCGATGTAGAGCGTGGTCGCGGTGATGTAGCGCGCCTGCGGCGAGCAGAGGAACACCACGGTCTGGCCGATGTCCGACGTCTCGCCGACGTGCCCGGCGGGTATCCAGCGCTCGAACCTGTCGCGCCCCATCTCGTCGATGTCGCCACGGTTGATGTCGGTCTCGATCGCGCCCGGCGAGAGCCCGACCACCCGGATTCCGTACTCGCCCCACTCGACCCCGGCGGCGCGGCTGAGCATCTTGAGCCCCGCCTTGGCGATGCTGTAGTGGCCGACGCCCTTGCGCGTCACCTCGTCGTGGATCGACTGCATGTTGATCACCACCCCACCGCCGCTGTTCTTCATTCGCCGCGCCGCCTGCTGGGCACAGAGGAAGGGCGCGGTGAGATTGACCTGGATCAGCGCGTCCCACTTCTCCGGCGGCAGCTCCTCGAGCGCGTACTTGTCCTCGTAGCCCGCATTGTTGATCAGGATGTCGATCTGGTCGAAATTCTCATCGAACTGCTCGAAGAGCCCTGCGACGCTTGCGGCATCAGTGAAGTCACCGGTGACCACCACCACCTTGACCCCATGCTTGTCGCTGAGCTCCTCGGCGGTGCGGGTCGCCTCGTCGCGCGGCCTGCGTGAATGGAGCGCTACGTTGGCGCCGGCGGCGGCGAGCTGCGCGACCACCTCGGCGCCGATCCCGCGGTTGCCGCCGGTGACCAGCGCATTCTTGCCTTTGAGGGAAATTTCCATATCGCCTCCTGCTGGGTGCGTGCCGGGGAGGAACGATGCCGCCCCACCAAGACAAAGCCTAGCAGGCCACGAAGAAGATGCCTTAGTTCAGCCGGACCCGGCCAGCGGCCAGGCCGCGGCGGGTGAGATAAGCGCCGATCGCCATGCCGAGCAGGCTCAAGAGCACGATGTAGTAGACCGGCGCGTAGTCGAAATGCACGATCGCAAGCGAGAGTACCAGCGGGGTCAGCCCGCCGAAGATCGCATAGGCGACGTTGTAGGAGAACGACAGCCCCGAGAAGCGCACCTCGGCCGGAAACGCTTTCACCGCGATCGCCGGGATCAGGCCGGTGATGCCGACGAAGAATCCGGTCAGCAGATAGAGCGGCACCAGGTAGTCGGTGGTGTGGTGCATGGTGACGTAGAACACCGTGAAGCTCACGCCCAGGCCGAAGCTGAACACCATGAACACCGGCCCGTCGCCGAAGCGGTCGGCCAGCCGCCCGCAGACCACGCAGCCGACCACCACCGCGAGGATCGCCAGGCTGTTGGCCGAGAGCGCTGCGGTCCGATCGAGACCGATGCCCGGCCCTTGCAGCAGGGTCGGCATCATCAGGGTGGTGACTACGATCGCCGCCGTGAGGATCCAGGTCACCAGCATCGCCAGCAGCACGCCGGCCCGATGTTCGCGCACTACCCGCTTCAGCGGCATCTCACGCGAGAGCTGCTGGCGCGTGCGCATTTCGCTGAACACTGGCGTCTCGTGCAGGTAGCGGCGCAGGTAGAGCGTCACCAGCCCAAGCAGGCCGCCGAGGATGAACGGCAGTCTCCAGGCCCAGCTCTCGAGCTGCTCCTGACTGAACTGCCGATGCACTACCGTGGCCACCAGCGAGCCCAACAGGATCCCCAGGGCAAGACCGGCGGAGAGCGTGCCGCAGGCGAAACCCACGTGGCGTGTCGGGACGTGCTCGGTGACGAATACCCAGGCGCCCGGCGCCTCACCGCCGATCGCCGCTCCCTGCAGCAATCGCATCGCCAGCAGCAGCAGCGGCGCCAGCACACCGAGCGTGGCATAGGTCGGCAGCAGCCCCATCGCCAGGGTAGGCAACGACATCAGCAGGATGCTGAACATGAACATCCGTTTGCGACCGAGCAGATCGCCGAAATGAGCCATCACGACACCGCCGAGCGGGCGGATCAGGTAGCCGGCAGCGAAGATCCCGAAGGTCTGCACCAGGCGCAGCCACTCCGGCATGTCGGGGGGGAAGAACAGCATGCCGATGGTCGCGGCGAAGAATACGAAGATGACGAAATCGTAGAATTCGAGCGCACCACCGAGGGCGGAGAGAGCGAGCGTCTTGGCATCTCGGCGATCGAGCCGGCGGGCACAAGCGAGGGTGTCGTACATCTGCAAGGGTTTCGCACGGCGAACGACGCCTGGGCGCCGGGTCCGGCGGCGCGCGGGCGCCGCCGGGGACTGGAACCGCTCAGCGCGACTCGACGCTGGCGCGGGATGCACCCGAGTAGATCAGGTAGATACCGATCAACATTCCCAGCACACCGAGCATCGCAACGTAGTAGGCCGGTGCGTAGCTCCAGCGTGCCAGCGCGAGCGACAGCACCAGCGGTGTCGCGCCGCCGAAGATCGCATAGGCCACGTTGTAGGAGAACGAAAGCCCTGAAAAACGTACCTCGGCGGGAAACGACTTCACCGCTATCGCCGGCACCAAGCCGACGATACCGACGAAGAAACCCGACAGCGCATAGAGCGGCACCAGGTACGCGGTAGTGTAGTGCACCGAGACGAAGAAGAAGATGAAGCTGACGCCGAGACCGAAGCTGAACAGCGAGAAGACCGGGCCGTCGCCGAAGCGATCGCCCATCCGGCCGCTGACCACGCAGCCGATCAGGGTGAAGACCAGCGCAATGGTATTGGCGTTGAGCGCGGTAGCGCGGTCGATGCCGATCGATGGCGACTGCAGCAGCGTCGGCATCATCAATGCAGTGACCACGATCGCGCCAGTGAGCACCCAGGTGACCAGCATCGACAGCACCACCGCACCGCGATGCTCGGTGACCACCTTCTTCACCGGCAGCTCGGCCGCCAGCGCCTTGCGCGCCTGCATCTCGGCGAACACCGGGGTTTCGTGCAGGTAGCGACGCAGGTAGAGCGTCACAAGGCCGAGCAGGCCACCGAAGATGAACGGCAACCGCCAAGCCCAATCATGGATCTGCTGATCGCTGAACGTCGCGCTGAGCAGCGATGCGACCACCGAGCCGATCAGGATGCCGAGCACCAGCCCCATCGACAGGGTGCCGCAGGCCAAGCCGATGTGCCGGCTCGGCACGTGCTCGGTGACGAACACCCACGCCCCCGGCGCCTCGCCACCGATCGCCGCGCCCTGGCAGACGCGCATCAGCAGCAGCAGCAAGGGGGCGGCGATACCGATCGAGGCATAGGTCGGCAAAAGGCCCATGATCAGGGTCGGTACCGACATCAGCAGGATGCTGAACATGAACATCCGCTTGCGACCGAGCAGGTCACCGAAGTGGGCCATCACGATGCCACCGAGCGGACGGGCCAGATAGCCGGCGGCGAAGATCCCGAAGGTCTGCACCAGGCGCAGCCAGTCAGGCATGTCGGCGGGGAAGAAAAGCGCCCCTACCACCGTGGCGAAGAAGACGAAGATGACGAAATCGTAGAATTCGAGAGCGCCGCCGAGGGCGGAAAGCGCCAGAGTCTTGGCGTCTTGACGGTTCAAGCGCCGCTCGCCCGACTCAATGGCATCATCGTGGGTTCTGGTAGTCATGGGTGTCGATACAATGGGTTCGAAGAGAGCGCGTACCGGCCGCAAAGGCCGTGGGCTCGTTTAAGTCTTGATCGTAGGCGGCCGGCGCGGCGCCGAATATAGAGCGCCACATCGAAGGCGAGGGATCACCTCGCCGCACGTCGGTCTCATCGTTTTCGGGCGCGATCACATCGGGTGGGAAGATCCAGCGTCCGGCCTTCCACTCGGCTCGCAACGAGACGAATGAAACGCTTAGCCGATCTACTCTACCAGGGCGATGGCCTCGCGTCAGCCGAGTGAGCGGAAAAGTTCCCAGGGCACGTGTCCGATCGTGCCCGGATCGGTAATCGCCGGCACGCGGCGAATCTCGATGCGCCACCATCACCGGGCGGTAAGCACAGTTCATCGAGGCTGGCCTTGCGACGATGTTCCTGTTCTAGTCAAGACACCGGCGCGACGACTAGGCGCACTCCTGCTTGGCAAGGGAACACTGAGCAATGGACGACAATCCTGATCACGAGGCTTGCCCACCGCCGCGGGAGAGCCGTGACTGGCTGGCCCGGCTGGTGGGTTTCGACAGCGTATCGCGACATGGCAATCTGGCGCTGATCGAGGAGATCGAGACGGCGCTGGGCGCCCTCGCGGCCAGCCCGGGCCAGCCGCTTTGCTTCGAGCGGATCGAAAATGACGAGGGAACCAAGAGCAATCTGCTGGTGCGCGTCGGCCCAAACCTGCCAGGCGGGGTGGTGCTATCGGGACATACCGACGTGGTCCCGGTGGACGGACAGCCCTGGTCGAGCGATCCGTTCGAGCTGACCGAGCGCGATGGCCGGCTGTACGGCCGCGGCAGCTGCGACATGAAAGGCTTCATCGCCTGCTGCCTGGGGCAGCTCGAGTACTGGCGAGGGCTCGAGCTGAAACACCCGATCTATCTCGCCCTCTCCTATGACGAGGAGATCGGCTGCCTCGGCGCACCGCGGATGATCGAGCGTCTGGCGGCAAAGCCCCATCCCCCGCACTTGGCGATCATCGGCGAGCCGACGATGATGCGCCCGGTCACCCGCCAGAAGGGCATCACCGTGCTGCGCACCAGGGTGACCGGGCTCGAAGCGCACTCCAGCCAGATTCCATCCGGCGTCTCGGCGGTCCATGTGGCGGCCCGGCTGATCTCGCGAATCGAGACGATCATGTACGAGCTGGGCGAGGAACGCGCCTGCGACGAGGCCTACAACGTCCCCTACTCGACACTCCACGTCGGCAAGGTGGAAGGCGGCACCGCGATCAACATCATGGCGCGAGAATGCGTGTTCGATTGGGAGATTCGCCACCTCCCCGAGCAGGCGTTCAAGAGCATATACGAGCGCTTCGACCGTTTCGCCCGCTCGCTCGAGTTCGAGCTGCGCGAGCGCGCCGCGACGGTCTCGATCGACACCGAAACCGTGGTCGCTACGGTGCCCGGGCTGCGCGCCGAAGCCGATAACCCAGCGCTGGCCTTTCTCGCACCCCTGCTCGGCGACGAAACCCCGCAAGGGGCGGTGGCCTTCGCCACGGAAGCGGGACAGTTCCAGCAGGCGGGGTTCAGCGCGATCGTCTGCGGTCCGGGCGACATCGCCCAGGCCCACCAGCCCGATGAGTTCATCGCAGTGGAGCAGCTCGCCGCCTGCGATGCGCTGATGCGGCGACTTGGCGAGGCGCTGTGCCGTTGAGCGCCAAGTCCCGGCGCTGCGCCGACGTACTAGACTAAGACCTTTTTTACCGCCAAGGAGCCATGCACATGACAGCCACGCTCGATTTCGCCGGCGTCCGCCTGCCCGCCATCGGCCAGGGTACCTGGCACATGGGAGAGGGCCTCTACTCCCAGGAAGAGGAGGTCGAGGCGCTGCGGCGCGGGCTCGACCTGGGTTTGAAGCTGATCGACACCGCCGAGATGTACGCCGATGGCCGTGCCGAAGAGATCGTCGGCCGAGCGCTTGCCGGGCGCAGGGACGAGGCCTACCTGGTCTCCAAGGCGCTGCCTTCCCACGCCGGGCGCGATGCGGTGGTACGCGCCTGCGAGCGCAGCCTGGCGCGGCTGGGTACCGACCGACTCGATCTCTACCTGCTGCACTGGCGTGGCGGTACGTCGCTCGAGGAGACCCTCGAGGGGTTCGAGCGACTGGTGGAAGACGGCAAGATACTGCGCTACGGAGTATCCAACTTCGACGTCGACGACATCGATGAGCTGGCGGCGCTGCCAGGCGGCGAGCGCTGCGCCACCAACCAGGTGCTCTATCATCTCGGCTCGCGCGGAATCGAATACGCCCTGCTGCCGCGCATGCGCGAATTGAAGATGCCGACGATGGCCTACTGCCCGGTGGCCCAGGGCGGCGTCTCCAGTCGAGCGCTGCGTGAGCACCCGGAGGTCAAAGCCATCGCCGGGGCGCGGGGAATCTCTCCCACGCAGCTGCTGCTGGCCTGGACGATTCGCCCCCGCGACGGTCTGCGCGACATCCTGGCGATCCCCAAGGCGGTGCAGCCTTCGCATCTGGCGGAGAATGCCCAGTCCCTCGAGATCGAATTGAGCGAGGCAGAACTTGCGCGACTCGACCGCGCCTTCACCCCGCCACAGCGCAAGGAGCCGCTCGACATCGTTTGACCCACCGCTCTCGGTGCGGTCTCCGGTTCAGCCGCGCTCGCCAAGCAGCCGTGCCACGCCCTGCTCGCCCAGCTCGCGAAGCAGGGCCACGTTGCGCTGCGGAATGCGCTCGGGATGCGGGAAGTGCGCCAGCGCCTGCTCGAGTTGCTGCTCTCGAAGCAGATGGAAGAGCGGCCACGGGGCTCGGTTGGTCAGATGGGCGGGATCGCTCGCGGGACTCCCTTCGAAGCGGTAGTCGGGATGGAAGCTGGCGATCTGGTAGATCCCTTCATAGCCCGCCATCGCCAGCCAGCGCTCGGCGAGCTCGAGCCAATCCAGATAAGTGTCGAAGTCGAGCGTGCGGTCGACCAGCACGATCACCGTCGTGCTGACCGTTTCGTCCTCGTCGAGCAGGCGGACCTCTTCGTCGAGCGCAGCCAGCGCGAGAGCGAAGTCGCCACCGTCGACCGCGCGATAGCGCACCCTCCCGGCGTCGAGTTCGCGACGGGCGAAGGGACAGAGATCGAGGCCGACGACTATCCGCGAGATCCAATCACGCGTCTGCCGCAGCGGCTGCTCATGAGGGGAAACTGCAGGATCGAGGGACGAAGAGGAAGAAGTCATCGGCATCTCAGCGGGATCGGGGCCCGCAGTCTAATCGCACGCACCTGCGCGCGCGAGCGGTCGCGCCATCGACGAAGGCCCGGATGGCGCTGCCGCCATCCGGGTAGACGACTTCAGCTCACAAGCTTGGCGTCGAGCGTGATCTCGGCATCGAACAGCTTGGACACCGGGCATCCCTCCTTCGCTTGGTTGACGATCTTGTCGAACTGGGCCTGCTCGGCACCGGGTATCTCGACGCTGGTGGCAAGGTGCACTGCGGTGATCGAGAAACCTTCACCATCCTTGTCCAGCGATACGGTAGCGGTGGTATCGATGCTGGTGGCGGTAAGACCTTCATTGCCGAGCATCAGCGACAGCGCCATCGAGAAGCAGGCCGCGTGCGCCGCGCCCAAGAGCTCCTCCGGGTTGGTGCCGGGCTGACCCTCGAAGCGGGTATTGAAACCGTACGGATTCTGCTTGAGCGCACCGCTTTCGGTGGAGACCGTGCCCTTGCCTTCCTTGATCGAGCCGGACCAGTGCGCGGATCCCTTCTTCTTGATACTCATGTCGTCTCCTTGATCGATGACGGTTCGTCTGGATGGTTCGCCTGGCTAATTCTTCTGCAGTGGTTCGTCTGGAAGCCGCCCGGATCTGCGCGCTCGGACATATCGAATCGCCACCGCTTTCGCACGAGACCGGACCGGCTTGCTCAGGAGTCACCAAAGGTGACCGGCTTCCCTCAGGGTAGTAGAGGCTCGGGGAAAAGACAGCCTGCAACCACCCCACAAAAGCAAAGCCCGATCGTACATTACAGTGAAGACCGATACTGCCAACTCATCGCTGCGCCAGCCAGATCGCCATCACCGTGGCACGAGCCGGCATCGTCGTGCCGACTGGGGCTGGCGCTGCTTCCAGACCCGGCCTCATTCGGCATGAATGAGGCTTGAATGTAATTCTTAGGCCAAGGTCGATGTTGTTTGCTGTGGGAATCCTGCGTTAAATCCTCGCAAACACGACGAAAGCGCCATCGCCATGCTCCCCGAAGAAAGAAAGCAGCAGATCCTTTCCACCCTGCAGCGCGAACACAAGGTCCACGTCGGCGCGCTCAGCGAGCGCTTCCGGGTGACCGAAGAGACCATTCGGCGCGATCTCGAGAAGCTCGAACGCGAGGGCTGGCTGAAGCGCACCTATGGCGGCGCGGTGCTGCGCCGTGAGGGTGACAGCGCCCTGCCCTACTGGGCGCGCGAGACGCTCTACGTCGACCACAAGCGACGTATCGCGCAGAGCGCCTCGGCGCTGGTCGAGGATGGCATGACGATCATGATCGATGCCGGCACCACCACGTTCGAGCTGATGGGGGCGCTGCGCAGCCGGCGCAACGTCACGGTGGTCACCAACTCGGCGCGGATCACCGCGGGCGTGGAGAGCGATGCGACCCTGCTGTGCTGCGGTGGGGAGCTGCTCGGCAAATCGTTGGCCTTCGTCGGCCCGATCGCCGAGAGCTGCCTGGCGCGGTTCCATGCCGATATCGCGTTCATCGGTGCGATGGCACTCGACGCCGGACGCGGGCTGATGGAGGCGAACATCGGCGAGGCGGAAATCAAGCGGGTGATGAAGCGTCATGCCGAGTGCACGGTGCTGCTCGCCGATGCCTCCAAGTTCGATGGGCGTGCGCCGGTCCAGGTCGGCCCGCTGAGCATGGTCGACGTGCTGGTCACCGACCGTCTGCCGAACGAGGAGTGGCGGGCACGACTGGAAACCGCCGGTACCCAGCTGCGCCTCGTCGACTAGCCCGTCCGCGTAGCTCCCCAGCGCTCAGAGCGGCTCGAACCGCCAGCTGCCGGAGTGCTGGTCGGGCGGCAGGATCCGCGTCGGTTCGACGTTGCCGATGCGCGGCCCCTCATGGGTACCGAAGGCGAGATGGCGGATCACCCGGAAGACACCGGAGTGCGCGAAGATCAGCGGCCGCTCGTAGCGCTCGAGCAGGGCATTGATCGTGCGTCCCACCCGCTCGACGAAATGCTCCCATGCCTCTGCACCCTCCGGTGGGTCGAGATAGGGCATCGGCGACAGGATAGGGCCGAGCTCCAAAGGGCCCCAATCACGTTCGCACAATCCCTCGAGCAGCAGCGGCCGAGCGCCCGGCACCGCCAGCATCGCAGTCTGGCGCGCGCGAAATTGCGGGCTCGAAGCCACTACGCCGGCATGCCAGCCAGCGAGCTTCTCTCGTGCGGCGATCGCCTGCCGCTTGCCTTTATCGGTGAGCACGACATCGAGCCTACCGGCCACGATACGCGCACGATTATGAAAAGTTTCGCCATGGCGAACGAACAGGAAAGGTTTGGGGATCAGTTCCAACACGGGCATCTCTTCGTCCGTTCTTCGGGCACGCATGATGTTAGCCAGCATCCTCGACATGATGCAATCGCGGCATCGACAAACTGCCGAGGATAACTTTAATGGTTTCTTAAATAAAAAATTAAAGCGTGCCCATCGGCCTGCCGATTCCCATCAATGCAAATGATTACTCCTATCGATAATGCACGAAAGGGCATCATCATGGAAAAGAAAGAACAAGATCTAGCGCTGCTTTCCAAAGTTCACCGGCACAACCTGGCCTATCTGATCCTCGCCCGCGATCTCATCAAGCATGATGTAGACCAGGCGATCCTGCAGCTCGGCATCGATACCGATATCGCCACGCGCCTGCTTGCGCTGCCCATTGCGCAATTGGTGGAGCTTGCGCATATGAGCCAGCTGTTGTGCGTTTTCGCCCTGCAGGATCCCGCCCTGCTGGAGAGCGATCCAACGCAGCGCCGGCTGGCAGAGGCACACAGCGCCCGACGCATGCTGAGCCTGCTCGACCCCATCACCTGCGCTTCGCCGCGCCATTCGAAGTGATGGAGGGAAAAATGGCCGGTCACGGACTGATCGAACAGATGCACCAACAACAGTTGGCGATAGAAATGATCGAGCTCGGCGCGCGTACCTCGGTGATCATGCAAAGCGTCGCCATTTCCTACGGCCGGCTGGCGAGAATCCATCGAGAAAAGACCGGCACCCATCTGCCCAAGGGGGCGCTTCCCTTCGCTGCTGACTGGTTTCTCCAATGGCGTCCCAACATGCACGCCTCGCTGTTCTACAACATCCATCGCCAGTTCGAACTGCGCACCAGTGCCGCGCCCGCCGAACGATTGCTGAAGAGCTACCGGCTCTACCTGCAATGGCAGGAGGATGCATGGGAAAACGCCCTGCTCTCCCTGACCCGAGCCTGGACGATGCTGCGCTTTCTCGACGGCGACTTGCTGCAGACCACCCGCTGCACCCGCTGCGAAATCCTGTTCATCGACCACGCCAATGCGCCGCGCTGCGGCTACGTATGCGGTCTCTGCCAGCCGCCGGCGCGGGCGGGCAGCGGACGCGAAGCCGGATCGGCCCAATCGCGCTGGCGGCCGACCGTACAGGGCCTCGCCACCGACGGGATGGGCGCGAACGAAGACAGGCAGGAAGCCGCAACGAGTGTCGAGCATGCGAGGCGCTCGAATCGATTCGTGCAAGGCACGCAGAGGCTCAATCGGCTCTGCTGAGCAACGCCTCGAGCAGCGGCGCAACGCCCGGCGCGAAAGCGGCGAAGTGGGGATTGATCAAGCTGTCGCGCCGGTTGTAGCCCAGCGCCTCGCCGAGCGAATGCTCGCCCACCTCGACCAGCGCACCGCCGGCGCATTCGAGGATCAGCTGCGCGGCTGCGGTGTCCCACTCCCCGGTCGGACCGAGACGGAGATACAGATCCGCCTCTCCCGCGGCGATCTCGCAACTCTTCAACGAGCTGCCGAGCCGCCTGGTGGAGTGCTCGGGCAGCAGACGGCGCCAGCGCCCCTGCGGATCTCGCGAATGAGAGCGACTTTCGAGCAAGCGCAGCGGCGTGCGCTCGTGCCATCGCCGCGCCTGGAGCACCTCCCAGCGCACCGCGCCAGCGCACCCCGGGCCGCTTGGGTAGCGCAGCGCCGGCGCGCCGCTGCGGGCGGTATAGCCTACATTCAGCGCTGGTGCTTCGATGACCGCGAGCACCGATCGATGCGCTTCGATCAGTGCGATATTGACGGTGAATTCGCCATTGCGACGAATGAACTCCTTGGTGCCATCGAGCGGATCGACCATCCAGAAGCGAGACCACTGCCGGCGTGACGCGAGCTCCGCAGCGCTCGACTCCTCGGACAGCACCGGGACCTCGGGGGTGAGCGCGCTCAGTGCCTGGTGGATCAAGCGATGGGCACTGCGATCGGCCTCGGTCAGCGGCGTGTGATCGGCCTTGAGCGACACCGCTGGCGCGTCGTCTCGAACATAGATACGCATGATCTCCTCACCCGCCCGGCGAGCGATATCGATCACCTGCTGCTGCAGTTCCGATACGATAGGAGCGGCGTGACTCATTGGACCTCCTCGGTGGCAAGTTCGGCATATGCGCAATATAGCGCGCTGATACAGCTGCCCCACGCCCGTTGGCGGTCGCGCACAACGAAAACCGCCCACCGGGAAGACCCAGCGGGCGGTAGCTCGATCTCGAACACGAGCGCATTCAAGCAGCGAGACGATAAATCGTCATCGACGCCGCGAACACGGCCCGATGCGAAGCGCATTCAAGCTTCGGTGCCTTCCAGCCAGCTCTCCACCGTCTCGGCACCGTATTGTTCTTTCCATTCCTTGAGTTCTTTGTGGTTACCACCACGCGTTTCAATTACATCGCCGGTATGAGGATTCTTGTAGATCTTCAGCTTGCGTTTTCGGCGCGTACCAGTGCCTTTGCCGCCGGATTTAGCCACCTCGCGCGAAATGCTCTCACCTTGGGGGGCCAGAATCTCGATCACTTCCGAAACGCTCTTGTCGAACTCGCCCATGAGCGACTCGAGCTTGCCCTTGAATTCCAACTCCACTTTAAGCCGTTGATCCTGCTCGAGCTTCTGAAGTTCTTCACGCAGCTTCTTGATCTGCTGTTCTTTGAGTAAATAATCGCTGAGAAGTGACATCTAGGAGCATCTCCAATCAGGTTGAGGCAAGCGCCACCCTTCAAGACCGCGGGTCGGTGGCAAAGGTTCATAATGGATGCTTACTTTTCCGCTGAGGCAGCGTTCATGCACGCGGGACCAGAAGCTAGATCCAACCTTGGGAATGAAAGCTTACCCCATGCAAGTAATGGAAGACACCCGGATAAGTCCCACTTTACATTTTATTTCACTCTTTAGAACACTCCGTCTCGCCTTTTTAGCCAACTTCCATATCGTCCCCGCTCACCTTGGATAAAAAACAATCATGCACAGAGTAAAACTCAAATGGACGATCAAAGAGCAGCCGAAGCGATACCCAGGTACTGGTGCGCTATGACAGACCATCATTGGCATCACCGAGACTGGACATTCATCCAGGATGACGCGAAGATCGCCCCATGCGAAAGATCCTCCACGCCGATTGCGACTGCTTCTATGCCGCGGTGGAAATGCGCGACGATCCCAGTCTGCGCGACATCCCCATCGCCATTGGCGGCCGCCCCGAGCAGCGTGGGGTAGTGGCAACCTGCAACTACCCCGCGCGACGCTTCGGCGTGCACTCTGCGATGTCGAGCGCGCAAGCGCTGCGACTTTGCCCCCAGCTGCGGCTCCTGCCCCCCGATTTCGAACGCTACCGTCAGGTCTCCGCCGAGATCATGGCGATCTTCCAGCAGCTGACCGATCGCATCGAGCCGCTCTCCCTCGACGAGGCCTTCCTCGACATCAGCGGCATCGAGCGCTTCAAGGGCAGCGGCACCTGGATGGCCGAGTGGCTCAAGGCGCGCACGCGAGAGGTCACCGGCATCACCATCTCGGTAGGCGTGGCACCGAACAAGTTCCTCGCCAAGATCGCCAGCGACTGGCGCAAGCCGGATGGCCTCTACGTGATCACTCCCGACCAGGTCGACGCTTTCGTCAGCGCCATGCCGGTCGGCAAGCTGCCGGGCGTCGGCCCTGCCACCGCCGCCCGCTTGGAAAGGATGGGCATCGCAGACTGCCAGGCACTGCGACAGCGCCCCATCGCCGAGCTGATCGACCACTTCGGCAAGTTCGGGCGGCGCCTCTACGAGCTTTCCCGCGGTATCGACGAGCGCGAGGTGAAGACCCACCGCGAGCGCAAGTCGGTGAGCGTCGAAACCACTTTCGACCGGGACATCGACGACCAGCAAGCCCGCTGCACCGCGCTGGCTCCGCTGGTCGAACGTCTCGCCGAGCGCCTCGACCGCCATGGCGCTCCCTCGATCGGAAAACTATTCGTCAAGGTCCGCTTCGACGACTTCACCAGTACCACGCTCGAAAGCGGCGGCCTGGCGCCGAAACTCGACAACTTCGTCACCCTGTTCGACCAGGCCTGGCAGCGCGGCCAGAGGCCGATCCGCCTGCTCGGCGTCGGCGTACGTCTCGCCGATGCGGCGCTGGAACGTCAGCTGGTACTCTTCGAAGAGCTCTGGGATCCTCGATGATCCCAGCGGCGCGAAGATGAATCACTGTATATTCAGCGACTTCGAAGCGGGTGCGATTGTCGCGATCCAGTCACGCCGCGTATAGTGAAATGCCCAACGGCAAAAGGCGTCCCATGAGCCGACACCATGTATCCATTCGTCCTCGCCGCCGTTCGCCGCTCGATGTCCTGTTCATGGGGGGGTGCGGCGAGATCGGCATGAACCTCACTCTTTATGGGAGTGAGGATCGCTGGATCGCCATCGACTGCGGCATGATGATCCACCAGGAGCTGCCCGGCTCTCCCCTGCAGGTACCCGATGTGGAGGCACTCCGGCAGCGAGGGATCACGCCCTCCGCGCTGGTCGTCACTCACGGTCATGAAGATCATATCGGTGCGATCGTCTGGCTGTGGCCGCGCTGGGGCTGCCCGATATGGGCGTCACCGCTGGCCGCCGCGATGCTGCGTCACCGGTTCTCCCAGCACGGCCTCGACACCGGGGTGATCCAGGTCTTCCAGCCCGGCGACGCCTTCGAGATCGAGCCTTTCGGTGTGCGCACCCTTGGGGTCACCCACTCGATTCCCGAAAGCTGCGCGCTGCTGATCACCGTCGGCAAGCACCGCTTGCTGCATACAGGTGACTGGAAGCTCGACAGCCAACCGCTACTCGGCCCGCGGATCGACGAGGCGCTGTTTCGCGGTCTGGCGCCGATCGACCTGGTGGTCGGCGACTCCACCAACGCCACGGTCAGCGGCCACTCGGCGAGCGAGGGCAGCGTGGCCCAGGCGCTCGCCTCGGCAGTCGCCAAATGCACGGGGCGCGTGGTAGTGAGCTGCTTCGCCAGCAACCTCGCCCGTATCCACGCCGCCGGGCTCGCCGCGCGCGGAAGCAATCGTCGCGTAGTGCTGGCCGGGCGGGCGATGCAGCGGATGGTCCAGATCGCCAAGAGCTGCGGCTACCTGGACGCCTTCCCGCTGCCCGTGCCGCTCAAGGACGCAGGCTACCTTCCACGCGAGGAAGTGCTGCTGATCGCCACCGGCAGCCAGGGCGAGCCAGGCGCTGCGCTCTCCCGCATGGCGCAAGGGCGGCACATGGAGCTCGAACTCGAAGCCGGCGACACGGTGATCTTCTCGTCCAAGATCATTCCCGGCAACGAACGCGCGATCGCGAGCCTGGTCTCGGCGCTGCGACAGCGCCAGATCGAGGTACTGGACGAGAGCGAGCATCCGGAACTGCACGCCTCCGGCCACCCCGCGAGGGATGAACTGCGCACGTTCTACGGCTGGATCAAGCCCCGCTACCTGCTGCCGGTGCACGGTACCGAAGAGCACCAGCGCGCCCACTTGGCACTCGCCCACGAACTGGGCATCGAAGGCGATCTCAGCCCTCGCGACGGTGATTGGCTGCGCTGGGATGGACAGCGAATCGAGCTGGTGACACGGCTGGAGCTCGCGCCGCGGCTGATCGAGCAGCGCCGCAGCGATCAACGTCGCGACTCACGCCCTGCGCTCGCCCTCGTCCTGCCGGTGGTCCACGATGAATCGGGCTGGTCGCGCGTCGGGCGACTGATCGTCGACCCGCCGTTGGGCGTCGAGATCGACGAGTACGTACTCGGCGACTGGCTCGACGAACGTCTGGTCGACCAACATGCACGCAACACCCGCGAGCTGCGTGAATCCCTGCTCGATGCCCTGGGTCATTGGCTGTTCGATCACGGCCCGCGCGTGGCGAGAATCCATCTCGACATCGTCGAGGTGGCGCCCTGAACGAAGTGAACCCCCGCGGCTAGCGGGGGTCCGGCTCCGAGGAAAAAAAGCGCATCACGACTGGATGCGCCAATGATCACTTCGCGGCATTTTTCGGCGGACGACCCCGACGTTTCGGGCGCTCGGCGACTAAATCGTCGACGGAGAGACCGGCACTGCTCATGGCATCGCGAATCTCGGCGAGCTTCTCTTCCTTGAGCTTCTCTTCCTGCTGACGCTGCGCTTCCTCGTCACGTTTCTGAGTGATCACGTCATTGATGATCTCAGACAGTTTGACCAGCTGCTCCATGCTCAACTGCCGCGCAGCGGCACGAGCTACGTTCTTGTTGCGAGCAATACGGGCAAGATCGTCACTGGACATGTCTTCTCCTCGAAGATGGAATGTTCGCCGGCATTATAAGATGAGATGGTTTTAACTGCATATCCATCTCATCGCAATGGGCTATTTTTCTTTCTCACATTCCCTGCCCGATCCGGTCATGGGATGCCGATTTAAGCTCGAACGATCCGGCGCCCTCCTAACCTCCGGTCATGTTCATGAAGCGTACGATCTGTACATCGCCATCGGTGGTGAAATGATGCTGGTAGGGCTTGAGCCTCATCGCCGCGATGATCTCACGCTCGAGACGCGCCATATCACCCGGATAGCGGCGCAGGATCGCACGTAGATCGAGCGAGTGCTCGTTACCCAGGCACAGCAGCAGTCGCCCTTCGGCAGTCACACGAACGCGGTTGCAGCTGGCGCAGAAATTGTGGCTGTGCGGGGAAATGAAGCCGATGCGACTCTTCGCATCGCTCATTCTGAAATAGCGCGATGGTCCCAGCGTCGACTCGGTCGAAGGCGTCAATACATAGCGCTGCTCGATGATTCTCTGCACTTCGTCGCTGGAGCAATAGGTTTCATCTCTACCGTGGTCGGAGACGTTTCCCAGCGGCATTTCCTCGATGAAGCTAATGTCCAGCTCACGCTCTCGCGCGAACTCGACCAGCCGCAGCACTTCGTCTTCGTTGCGCCCGCGCATGATCACCGCGTTGAGCTTGATCCTGTCGAATCCCGCCGCCTGGGCAGCGTCGATACCGGCGATCACCTTGCTCAGTTCACCGGTGCGGGTCAGACGGCGAAAACGCTGTGCATCGAGGGAGTCGAGACTCACGTTGAGCCGGTCGACCCCACCTTCGCGCAAGGCCCGTGCGTGACGCACCAACTGCGAACCGTTGGTGGTCATCGCGAGCTCCTTGAGCCCGCGAGACTTGAGTTCGCCAAGCATCGGGATCAAGGTGCCGATGCCCTGGCGCACCAATGGCTCGCCGCCGGTGATCCGCAGCTTTTCCACCCCGAGCGATACGAAGGCGCTGGCGACGTTGGCCATTTCCTCGATCGTCAGCACCTGCTGACGGGGCAGGAAAGTCATCTTCTCGCTCATGCAATAGACACAGCGAAAGTCACAACGATCGGTAACGGAAATACGCAGGTAGCGTACCCTGCGTCCGAAATCGTCGATCAATCCCCTGCTGTCGCTAGACTGGCTCATGATTCCTCCCATCGCTCGCTGGCCCAGCGGTCGCTCATCCGCTCGCCGACCCAGCGATCACCTTCGTCACTATGCTCTTTCTTCCAGAAAGGTGCCTGGGTCTTGAGCCGATCGATGATGAATTCGCACGCCTCGAAGGCCGCCTTGCGATGCGCGCAGGCGACAGCGACCAGGACGATTTCATCGCCCGGTGAGAGCCGCCCTACGCGGTGGATGATCGCCACGCCGCCGAGCCGCCAACGGGCCACTGCCTCATCGGCCAGGGCATCGAGCACCGCCTCGGTCATTCCTGGATAGTGCTCGAGCGTCAGCGCCCTGACTCCCGGTCGATCGCTGAAATCACGCACCCGACCGACGAACGAGACCATCGCGCCCAAGTCGGAACGCCCCTGGATGAGCGACGACTCGACCGCGCCGAGATCGAAACCCTCGGTCTGAATCGCGATCGTTTTCATCCTCCGGTCACCGGAGGAAAGAAGGCGATTTCATCGCCGGGCGAAAGCGAGGCGTCGAGCTTGCTCATCCGTCGATTGAGCGCGCAGAGCACTCGAGGCTCATCGAGTGCCGCGAAGCGCGGGTCTCTTGCGATCAGCGCCTGCTTGAGCGCGAAGATGGTCGTGGTATCCATGTCCGTCATCGGAACACTCACGCTATCGCACTGCAAACGTTCACGCAGTTCGGCGAAGAAACGTACGCGCACGGAGGCGGCCTGCGGCGCCACAGCATCGCCTTCCTCGTCGCCCAGTTCAGCTGCCGCTGTACTTTCCGCCGCCTGCCCTGGGGAGGCGTCGGATGCCTGCATACGCTGCCAGTCTCCCGACTTCCCGCCGGTCTTGCGTTCGAGCTGGAGCGCCTCGACCACCATGCCCTTATCCACGGCCTTGCACATGTCGTAGAGCGTCAGGCAGGCGACCGAGGCTGCGGTCAGCGCCTCCATCTCGACACCGGTGCGCCCTTCGACACGGCAGCGCGCCTCGACCAGCACTCCCGGCAGCGCCGGGTCGATGTCGAAATCGATCCGCACCGAGGAGAGCGGCAGCGTATGGCACAGCGGGATCAGCTCGGCGGTGCGCTTGGCCGCCTGGATGCCGGCGATGCGCGCGGTGGCCAGGACGTCGCCCTTGGGCAGCCCCCCTTCGACCAGACGCACCAGCGTCTCGGCCGCCATCCGCACCCTGGCGCTGGCCAGCGCTTCGCGGTGGCTGACCGGCTTGTCGCCGACGTCGACCATGTGGGCCTCGCCCCGTGCATTCAAGTGGGTGAACGTGCGGCTCATGGTGTCTCTCCGAAAGGTTGAATGCTCACCACCTCCCCTGGTTCGGCTCGCTCGCGTTCCTCATCGAGCTCGATCAAACAGTTGGCCCCAGCGAGCGTGCCGAGCATATGCGAATTCTGTCTTGCCAAGGGACGCACCCGGCACCGCGCCATCGCATCGACATAGCACACCCCGAGCAGCAGGTCGCAGCGTCCTCGGCGCCCCTCGACGGCAGAGTCGAGGCAGGCGTGCAAGCGGCGCGGTGCGGCCTCGCCCCCCTCCAGCAGCGACAGCGCCGGCAGCACCAGTTGCAGCGCACCCACCAGCGCGGCCAGAGGATTGCCCGGCAGAGCGAGCAGTGCCACGCCTCGCCAGCGGCCGAACGCCATCGCCTGGCCCGGTTTCATCGCCACACGCCAGAAGTCCAGGCCGGCGGATGCCGCCAGCGCATCGCGCAGGTGATCCTTGGGTCCGAGTGAAACGCCGCCGGTGGTGACGATCAAATCGACCCGCTCGGCGACGCTATCGAAGGCACGCGCGAGCGCGCCAGGATCGTCGGCGAGGATGCCGCCGCCGACCAGCTCGACACCGCGGCGACGCAGCAGTGCGGCGAGCAGCGGCCGATTGGCATCGAAGCCGCTCGCCGGGTCGAGCGCCCGCCCGGGTGCCCGCAGCTCGTCGCCGCTCGAGAACAGCGCGACGCGTACCCGATCGCGCACTTGCACTTCGTCGTGGCCAAGGGCCGCGAGCAGCCCCAGATGGCGAAAATCGAGCCGGGTGCCGGCCGCCAGTACCTGATCACCGCGGGCCACCGCTTCGCCACGCCGGCGGATGTGCTCGCCACGTCGCACCTCGGCACCACGCTCTATCTCGAGCCATTGTCCTTCGAGCGCGCACCGCTCGAGCACCACCACGGTGTCGCAGCCATCCGGCAACAGCGCGCCGGTCGCGATACGTACCGCCTCACCGGCCGCGACCCGGCCGCGAAACGGATGTCCCGCCAGGCTCTCCCCCACCAGCCGCAGCCGAGGCCTGCCGGCGAGCGAGGAGATCGCCAGGGCGAAACCGTCCATCGCCGAGCTATCCATGCCGGGCAGATCGAGCCCGGCGATCACCGCCTGATCGAGCAGCCGGCCACTGGCCTGATCGAGCGCCACGGTGGCCAGCCGACGCCGGCTGGAAAACTCGCCCAGCGCTGCGCTGATCCTCGCCCGCGCCTCGGCGAGCGAAAGTCGCTGGACGCTCATCGCTGGTGCTCGACGGGCAGCCGCGGCGCATCGTGCGACGGCCAGCCACGGCACCAGCCGAGCAGCCAGTCGACGAGCTCCCCAGGCCGATCCAGCTGGAGGTTGTCCACCCCTGCCGGCAGCGCGAGCGGCTCGGGTGTGGCCACTGCGATGACCCAAGGATCGCTGGTCGCGATCAGCGGCTTGCCGAGCACCGGTCGATGCACCTCGAGCTTGGCCAGAGGCGCATGCTTGAAGCCTTCGACCAGGATCAGCGTCGGCGCCAGATTCGAGACCTGCTCGACCAGCTCGACCAGATCGGGCTCTTCACGCCCCGGCGTCTCGACCATCATTGCGTAGCGCCGCCCCGATGCGACCAGCATCGGAACCGCGCCCGCGCTGCGCAACCGGTAGCTGTCCTTGCCAGGCTGATCGATGTCGAACCGATGGTGGGCATGCTTGATCACCGCGCAACGCTCGCCCGCCTCGCGCAGCAACGGCAGCAGCCGCTCGAGCAGCGTGGTCTTGCCCGAGCCGCTCCAGCCGACGATACCGATCAGCGGGATGATGCTCTGCACGGGCGCGATGCGATCGTTCATCTAGCGTACTCCATTGGTCAGCCGCGCAGCATGGATTCGAGCTCGGCGAGCTGGGCCGGGGTATTGAGGTTGGCGAATGCGATCGGATCGGGAAACTGCGCGATTCGGGTCTCACACCCGGCATAGAAATCGAGCGGACGACGCACGCCCTCGAGCAGCGCAGTGCGAAGACGAGGCGCTAATTCACGCCGCAGCAGCGCGACGGTGGGATGGCAATGCTTGCGATCGCAAGCGTAGACCACCTCGGTGGTCTCCTGCGCGACGGCGAGCAGCCGCGCGCAGAGATCGATCGGCAGCAGCGGCGCATCGCAGGGTACGACCAAAAGCCACTCGCTCCCCGGTCGCATCCGCGTCAGCGCGGCGTCGATGCCAGCCAGGGGACCGGCCCCCGCGCACTCGCTTCGGTCCCCAAAGACCGCACCGACGGCCTGGGCCCGATAGGCCGAGAGAGAGCGATTGGCGCTGATCGATACGCCCACCACCTGGGGCGCGAGCCGCTCGAGCACATGCTCGACCAGGGCGCGTCCGGCGAACTCGACCAGCCCCTTATCGACTCCCCCCATGCGCCGGCCCTCGCCACCGGCGAGGATCACCGCCTCGACCCGGGCCGCCGGCTCAGCGGGTACCGAAGATCTTGTCGCCGGCATCGCCCAGCCCCGGCACGATGTAGCCGTGCTCGTCGAGCCCCTGGTCCACCGAGGCGGTGTAGATCTCGATCTCCGGATGCGCCTTGAGCACCCGTTCGATCCCCTCCGGCGCCGCGACCAGCACGATCACCTTGATCTCGCGGCACTGGCGCGCCTTGAGCATTTCGATGGTGGCGATCATCGAGCCGCCGGTAGCCAGCATCGGGTCGATCACCAGCGCGAGACGCTCGTCGAGGTCGGAGACGAACTTCTCGAAATAGGGCACCGGCTCCAAGGTCTGCTCGTCACGATAGAGCCCCACCACGCTGATCCGCGCACTGGGAATGAGGTTGGTGACCCCGTCCATCATCCCAATCCCGGCGCGCAGGATCGGCACGATGGTGACTTTCTTGCCCTTGATCTTCTCGACTTCGATCCGCTCGCCGGTCCAACCCTCGATCATCCGGGGCTCGAGCTCGAGGTGCTTAGTCGCCTCGTAAGTGAGCAGCTCGGCGACTTCGCTGGCGAGCTCGCGGAAATGCTTGGTGCTGACGCCTTTGGCGCGCATCAGGCCGAGCTTGTGCTGGACCAGCGGGTGGTTGATGGCGTGGACACTCATATCGATAACCTTAGTTCATTGTAGATGTGGCGATGCGGCTCACTCGACTCGCTCGGGCAGCCGCCAGTCCACCGGAGCGATGCCATGATCGCGGAGGAAGGCGTTGGCACGCGAGAAGTGATGGTTGCCGAAGAAGCCGCGATGCGCGGAGAGCGGTGAAGGGTGCGGTGAGTGCAGCACCAGGTGGCGTTCACGGTCGACGAACGCCGCCTTCTTCTGTGCATAGCTGCCCCAGAGCAGGAACACCACGTGCGGACATTCACGATTGATCAGCTCGATCGCACGGTCGGTGAACCGCTCCCAGCCCTGGTCGCGATGCGAGCCGGCGGCACCCTGCTCGACCGTCAATACGCTGTTGAGCAGCATCACGCCTTGGCGCGCCCAGCTCTCGAGAAAGCCGTGGTTGACCGGGGTGAAATCGACGTCGTCGGCGGCCAGCTCGCGGTAGATGTTGACAAGGGAAGGCGGGATCGCCACCTGCGGGCGCACCGAGAAGCATAGCCCGTGCGCCTGATCGGGCCCATGATAAGGGTCCTGGCCGAGGATCACCACCTTGACCTGGGACAGCGGGGTCAGCTCGAAGGCGCGGAACCAGTCCCTCGAATGAGGGTAGATGATTCGGCGCTGCTCCTTGCGATCCTTGAGGAAACGCCTGAGCGAGCGCATGTAGGGCGCCTCGAACTCAGCGCCGAGGGTCGCGTTCCAATCGTCGGGAAGCACAGCGGGCATCGGCGATATCCTTGACTGCGGTGGGAAAGCCCAAGCGCGCCGCGCGGTTGGGCAGCGCACTGGAAGATTCAGTCCTGATCGCGACGACGGCGGTCGGCCAGCGGCTCGACATAGGCGAAGCCGGTATCCCAGGGGAACTGGATCCAGGTGTCCTGTGCCACCTCGGAATGATACTGATCGACCAGCTCGCGCCCCTCGGGTTTGGCGTAGATGGTGAGGAAATGCGCCTTGGGCAGCATCTCGCGCACCGCCCGCGCGGTCTTGCCGGTATCGACCAGATCATCGACCAGCAACCAGCCATCGCCGTCATGGTCGATGCCCTTGAGCACGTCGATCCCCTCGCCCTGCTCCATCTTGTCGTAGCTCTTCACGCAGACGGTGTCGACCAGGCGAATATCGAGCTCGCGCGCGATCAGCCCGGCCGGGATCAGCCCACCGCGAGCCACCGCGACGATGCCCACGAAGCGGCGACTGAGCAGGCTGTCGCAGAGTTCGCGCACGTCGCGGTGCAGGCGGTCCCAGGAGACGGTGAAGTAGTGCTGGTAGCGGTCGCTGCTACTCATCTCGACTCACTCCGATTCGGTGAAGCTGCACACGGCGAACACGCTGTGGCCCGCCTCGCGGATGCGCTTGGATCCGCCGAGTTCGGGCAGATCGATGATTCCAGCGGTCTCGACCACCAGTCCACCGCTGCGTTCGATCAGCTTGGCGGCGGCGAGCATGGTGCCGCCGGTGGCGATCAGGTCGTCGACGATCAGAATGCGGTCCTTCGGACGGAAAGCGTCGGAGTGCAGTTCGACGGTCGACTCGCCATACTCCAGCTTATAGGTCTCGCTGATCGTCTTGAACGGCAGCTTGCCCTTCTTGCGCACCGGCACGAAGCTGCAGCCGAGCTCATAGGCGAGCGGCGCGCCGATGATGAAGCCGCGCGCGTCGATCGCTGCGATGGCATCGATCTCGAGCTCCTGATAGCGGTGCACGAAGCTGTCGATCAGCTTGCGAAAGGCGGCGCTGTTCTGCAAAAGCGGAGTGATGTCGCGGAAATTGACGCCAGGCTCCGGCCAGTTGCGCACCGTGCGAATCACCGACTTGATGTAGTCGCCATAGACGCTCATCGAGTTCTCCAACGGGGTCTCTCCTTCACGCGCGAGGCCTCGCGCGACTCGATCCATGCTTGGGATGATTGCCCAGGCCCGCCCCACGAACAGGCGAGATCGCCGTATCGAAGGGGCCAGGCGCAGGACGGATGAATACTCAGAGGTGGCCTAGTCTAATCCAAATCCCGCCCAGGCTTAACCGCCGGTGGCGATGCGACGGTTTCGCCTGTGCGCGCGGCGAGCACGCGCTCCACGGTAGTGACGATGGCCTGGGTCTGCGGATCGATCTCGATGTTGACCCGCGCGCCGATAGAGCGCTCGCCAAGCGTGGTACGAGCCAGCGTCTCCGGGATCAGGTCGACGCAGAAGCGCTCCCCCTCCACCGCCGCGACGGTCAGGCTGGCGCCATCGACACCGATGTAGCCCTTGTCGAACACGAAGCGCAGCAATTCGCCAGGCAGCCGGAACCATAGCCTGCGATTGTTCGGTGCCTCGATGATCTCCTCGAGCGTCGCCTGGCAGATGATGTGCCCGGACATCGCGTGGCCGCCGATCTCATCGCCGAAGCGCGCAGCGCGCTCGATGTTGACCCGGTCGCCGACCTCGAGGCCTGAAAGGTTGGTGACCCTCAGCGTTTCTGCCATCAGGTCGAAGCCTGCGCGCGTGCCGTCGACCTCGGTGACGGTCAGGCAGCAGCCGTTGTGGGCCACTGAAGCGCCGGTCTCGAGCCCGCGCTCGAGCCCCTGCGGCAGTGCGACGGTGAGATGGTGAAGACCCGCACGGCGCTCGATCGCGACGACCTCGGCGACTCCCTGGATGATTCCGGTGAACATGACCGACTCCTGTTGATGGCTGAATAGCGCATGGGCCGATTAGCGCGAAGGCGGTCATTTTGTCACGGTCACCGCCCGGCTGCCGAGCGGGCCGCGCGATTGACGTCCACCGCCCCGGTGCCTAGAATTCCGCCCCATTCGACAGGCGCTGATTTGATCCCTGCTTGCGGGCGCCAGAGCAAATACTGCTAAACGGGGTGTCGTATCCGATCGCTTCGACACCGCCTTGGTCTTCCAGCCGGTGGTCGTCCCGCCCGTTCCCGCCCGCAGTTTCGATTATCGCCGCCCCCCATCCTTCGACGCCTGGCGCTTTTGCGTCGCGAAGCCGTCGCCTCGACCCGACAGGCCAATGATTACCCTAGAAAACATCGTCAAGACCTATGGCAGCGGCGAACGAGCGGTCACCGCCCTCGATGGCATCGACCTGCACGTCGCCGCCGGTACCATCAGCGGGGTCATCGGCCTCTCAGGGGCCGGCAAGAGCACCCTGATCCGCTGCGTCAACCTGCTCGAACGCCCGACCTCGGGCCGGGTAGAAGTAGACGGCGTCGAGCTGACCAGTCTCGACACCGCGGGCCTGCGCGCGGCCCGCCACCAGATCGGCATGATCTTCCAGCACTTCAATCTGCTCGACTCGCGTACCGTCTACGCCAACGTAGCGCTGCCGCTCGAACTGATGAAGATGGACAAGGCGCAAATCCGTGAACGGGTACTGCCACTGCTCGAGCTGACCGGCCTTGCGAGCATGGCCGAGCGCCATCCCGCGCAGCTCTCCGGCGGCCAGAAACAGCGCGTGGCGATTGCCCGTGCGCTGGCCAGCCGCCCCAAGGTGCTGCTCTGCGACGAAGCGACCTCAGCGCTCGACCCCCATACCACTACCTCCATTCTCGCCCTGCTCAAGGAGATCAACCAAAAGCTGGGGCTGACCATCCTACTGATCACCCACGAGATGGAAGTGGTCAAGACGATCTGCGACCAGGTGTCGCTGATCGAGGGCGGCAAGCTGGTCGAGACCGCCGAGGTGGGACGCTTCTTCACCGCACCGGCGAGCCGGGCGGCGCGCGCCTTCATCAACGACTACCTTGAGCTCGAGATACCGCCCGAGCTGCTCGCGCGCATGGGCGAAAGCAGCGACGGCCGGACCCACCCGGTGGTGCGTCTCACCTTCGGCACCGAATCGGTCGACCGGCCGTTGATCTCGCACCTTTCGCGTCGTTTCGATATCGACATCAGCATCCTCCAGGCCCGGGTCGAGGCGATCCAGTCGCACACCCTGGGGCTGATGATCGCCGAGCTGATCGGCGATCCCGAGACCACCGCGGAGGTGATCGCGTACATGCAATCCATCGATCTGGACGTAGAGGTGATCGGACATGTTCCTGGGAATGAGTGAAGCGATGCTCGAGCGCCTCTGGCAGGCGACCCTCGACACCCTGGTGATGGTCGCGGTGAGCGGGGTCATCTCGATTCTGCTCGGGCTGCTGCTCGGGGTGGCGCTCTACGTCACCCGCCCTGGCCGGTTCCTGGCCCGCCCGCTGCTGCACGGGCTGCTCGGCATCATCGTCAACGTCGGCCGCTCGATCCCGTTCATCATCCTGATGGTCGCGATAGTCCCCTTCACTCGCCTGCTGGTCGGCAGCTCGATCGGGATCAACGCCGCCATCGTACCGCTCACCGTGGCGGCGATCCCGTTCGTCGCCCGGCTGGTCGAAGGATCGCTCAACGAAGTGTCGCCCGGGCTGATCGAAGCCGCCCAGTCGATGGGCGCCACCGCGCCGCAGATCATTCTCAAGGTGCTGCTGCCGGAGGCGCGCGGCGGGCTGATCACCGCAGCGACCATCACCCTGATCACCCTGATCGGCTACTCGGCGATGGCCGGCGCGGTGGGTGCCGGCGGCCTTGGCGCGATAGGCATCAACTACGGCTACAACCGCTACGACAGCGCGGTGATGATCAGCACCGTCACCATCATGGTCGTGCTGGTGCAGCTGATCCAGATGATCGGCGACTACCTGGTTCGCAAGGCGCAGCACAAATGAGCCGCGACGCACCCCCATAACCATAATCGGCACCGGCCACAGGCCGGTCGCATCCCACTTGCGCCCGGGCTCATAGCCTCGGGGCGCCGATGACGACACGGGCCATGCGCCCCGACCAGAACCAAGAAGGATGTCCACCATGTTCGACCGACTCAAAGGTCTTTCTCCACACCTCGCCCTCGGTGCCGGGGCGCTGGCGCTCTCCTCGCTGCTCGCCGGCTGCGGCGGCGGTGCAGGCGATGACGACAGCGTGCGCGTCGGCGTGATCGCAGGCCCCGAAAGCGAGCTGATGGAAGTCGCCCAGCGCATCGCCAAGGAGCGTTTCGATCTCGACGTCCAGATCGTCGAGTTCACCGACTACGTCTCGCCCAACGCAGCACTCGCCGACGGCAGCATCGACGCCAACGCCTACCAGCACGCGCCCTACCTCCAGGCGATGAACCAGGACCGTGGCTACGATCTGGTCTCGGCCGGCAACACCTTCCTCTATCCGATCGGCGCCTACTCCAGACGCCATGACTCGATCGAGGCGCTGCCTGAAGGCGCCACCATCGCGCTGCCCAACGATCCGTCGAACCAGGCCCGCGCGCTGCTGATGCTCGATCAGGCCGGGCTGATCTCGCTGGTCGATGACCAGAATCCTGAAGCGACCCTCGACGACATCAGCGACAATCCCCACGGCCTGCAGTTCCGTGAAGTCGATGCCGCCCAGCTGCCGCGTTCGCTCGATGACGTCGACCTCGCCTTCATCAACAACACCTTCGCCCAGCCCGCAGGGCTCACCCCCGAGGATGCACTGCTGCGCGAAGGCACCGACTCGCCCTACGTCAACCTGATCGTGGTGCGCAACGGCGACCAGGAGCTGCCCAAGATTCGCCATCTGGTCGAAGCGTTCCAGACCGAAGAAGTGGCCAACCGCGCCGAGGCGCTGTTCCAGTGCGGCGCCATTCCTGGCTGGCAGTAACCCTCTGAAGGCGCCGGCGATGGCCGGCGCCCTCCTCATCCCCAGGAGCCCGCGATGGACTATTCCCTGCTTGGCCGCCAGCTCGAGGCACTGCTCGACAGCCGCGACTGGCTGACCAATTCGGCCCAGACCGCCGCTTTCATCCAACATTCGCTCGACCGGCTCAATTGGGTCGGCTTCTACCTGCAGAGCTCGCCCGGCTGGCTCACCCTCGGCCCATTCCAGGGCAAGCCCGCCTGCAACCCGATCGCCTTCGAGCACGGCGTATGCGGCGCCGCGGCCCGCTCGCGTCTGACCCAGCGGGTGGACGACGTGCATGCCTTTCCAGGCCACATCGCCTGCGACGCCGCCTCTCGCTCGGAGCTGGTGGTACCGATCGTGGTCGACGACAGGCTCTGGGGCGTACTGGATATCGACAGCCCCAACGAGGCACGCTTCAGTGCCGAGGACCAGGCCGGGATCGAGCGGCTGTGCGAGATATTCAAGGCGGCCAGCGACTTCGACTGAACCGATCGGGCCCGGCGCTTGAGCGAGACAAATAACCACACTATCTACCGGGACAAAAACGTCTAACATGGACGTCGTGACCAGGCCGCCGGGCCATGCCGCTTGAAAGCGAGCGGGCAGGCAACCGACAGGAGCCGCCGCCATGCAGACATCCCAGGTTCGCATCACCGTCAACGGCTGCGTGATCGACACCGAGCCCACCCGCTCGATCCTCGAGGCGATGATCGATGCCGGAGAGACATTGATCGACGGGGTCGGCTGCATGGGGCAAGGCGTCTGCGGCTCATGCCGGGTGCTCGTCCGCCGCCAGGGCGAGTCCGAGGTGCTCTCCGCACTGGCCTGCGAGACTCGTGCATGCGAGGGACTGCAGGTCGCCTTCCTCGACCACCTGCCGATGCACCGTCACCATGTCTACGCCATGGACGACTGGAACGGCGACAGCTGGCGGATCCTCGAACGAATCAACGCCACCTTCCCCGAGGCCCAGCACTGCCGCCACTGCGGCGGATGCGATAGCGCCTGCCCCAAGCATCTGCAAGTGCACAAAGGCGTCATGCTCGCCGCGGCCGGTGATCTTTCCGCCGCCGAGTGCTTCGACGAGTGCATCATGTGCGATCTCTGCACCATCGCCTGCCCCGAACTGATCTCGCCCAACCACCTCGGCCTCTACGTTCGCCGCCTCAGCACTGCGATCGGCTTCCGTCCGGCCGATTTGGTCCTGCGCCTGCACCAGATCGAACGAGGCGAGATGGTCATCGACCAGGACGTGGCGTCGACCCAACCCTAGGCACAGGGAGGAGCCGCGGATGACCGGCATCGACCATCGTCTGGCGCTCGAGCGGCTGCTCGCCAGCGACCATGCAGCACCCAATCCGATCGATGACATCGAGGCGCTATTGAAGGCCCATCACCCGGACTATCGCGAGGGCTCTCTCGTCAGCCTGGCGGTAGGCGCCAACCGCGGCAGCGAATGCCCCACCGCCCTGGCGGCCAGCTTGCAGAGCAATGCCCGGATCGAGGATGCCGACCTCGCCGGCGCCCCGGTGGTCGACACCGAGGTGCTGATCATCGGCGGCGGCGGTGCCGGCTGCGCCGCCGCGCTCACTGCCGCCGAGGCCGGCGGGCGGGTGATTCTCGCCACCAAGCTGCGTATCGGCGACAGCAATACGGTGATGGCCGAGGGCGGTATCCAAGCGGCGGTCGGCGAGGACGATTCGATCCAGCGCCATTTCGAGGACACCCTGCGCGCAGGCCACGGCTGCGCCGATCGCCGCCTGGTGGCATGCCTGGCATCCTCGGCGCCGGACAGCATCCGCTGGCTGATCGACCGCGGCATGCGCTTCGATCTTGCCGAGGGCGGCGCGATCGGCGGCAAGCTGCTGCGCAAGAAGCCCGGCGGAGCGACACGGGCGCGAATCCTCTCGTTCAAGGACTACACCGGGCTCGAGATGATGCGGGTGCTGCGGGAAGCCGTCGAGCTCGATGAGCGGATCAGGCTGTGGAATCGCTGCCCGCTGGTCGAACTGCTCTCCGACGAGGCGGGCCACTGCGTCGGCGCGGTGCTCTACGACCTCGCTCTCCACCGCTTCGTGCTGGTTCGGGCCAGTTGCGTGATTCTCGCCACCGGCGGCGTCGGGCGACTGCATCTCAACGACTTTCCCACTTCCAATCATTACGGCGCCACCGCCGATGGACTGGTGCTGGCCTATCGTATCGGTGCTGCGCTGCGCGAACTCGATTCGTTCCAGTACCACCCCACTGGCATCGCTTGGCCCTCTTTTCGCCTCGGCGGGTTGATCTCCGAAGCCGCGCGCTCCGCCGGCGCCCATTTGCTCAACGGTCTCGGAGAGCGCTTCGTCGACGAGCTCGCTGCGCGCGACGTGGTCTCGGCGGCGATTCTTCGCGAGTGCGCCGAGGGGCGCGGCATCGAGCGCGAAGGCATGGTCGGGGTATTTCTCGATATTCCCGAGCTAGAACGACGCCAGCCCGGCACTCTCGCGCAGCGGCTGATCAGCCTCGGCCACCTCGCCAGGCAGTGCGGCATCGATCCCAGCCGCGAGCCGATGATGGTACGCCCCACTTTGCACTACCAGAACGGCGGCGTGGTGATCGACGAGAACGGCACGACCTCTGTGCCAGGACTCTACTGCACCGGCGAACTCAGCGGCGGCATCCACGGCCGCAATCGGATGATGGGAAACGCGCTGCAGGAGATCATCACCTTCGGTCGCCGCGCGGGCCTGCACGCCGCGCGAAGCGCGAGCAGGCATCCCGCCCCCAAGGTCGGGCTGTTCCACCTCCAAGGCTGGCGGCGCCAACTGGTGGCGGCGGGAATGCCGCTCGATCGCTTCGGCCCCGACCTGTTCCCCCGCTACGCCAACTTCGATTTCGGCGATGAACTGGCACTGCGTGGCGGTAAGCGAACGACGTATGCGCCCAAGCGTGCAAGGAGGGTCGAATGACTCATCGACCGGTACTGCTTGCCCCTACCGCCGCGGTCGGCGCCGATCTCGACGCGTGGCTGCAAAACGGCGGAGCGGAAGGCCTGCGGCACGCCCTGGCAGCGCCCGAGCGGATCATTCCCGCACTCGCCCACGCGGGGCTTCGCGGTATGGGAGGTGCGGGCTTTCCGACCCATCGCAAGTGGTCGTCCGTCGCTGGCCAGAGCGCAGGTGACAAGTACGTGCTGTGCAATGGCAACGAGGATGAGCCCGGTACCTTCAAGGATCGTCACCTGCTCAGCGCCTCTCCCCATCAGGTCATCGAGGGTGCGCTGATCGCCGCGGTCGCGGTCGATGCCAACCACGTCCTTCTCTACGTCAACCCGCATCAGCACGAGGCGTTGAAGTCGACGCGATCGGCCATCGAGCAGTGGCGCGCGAGCGGACTGCTCGCACCGATCGAACGACGGCTAGGCCTGCGATTGGCGCTGGACGTAGTCGAGAGTTCGGGACGCTACATCGGCGGGGAGGAGACCGCGGTCATCGCCACGATCGAGGGCGGCTTCCCTTTTCCGCGCCGCAAACCACCCTACCCCGCCGAGTCCGGCGTGCACGGCCGGCCAACGCTGATCAACAACGTCGAGACCCTGGCCAACGTCACCCATATCCTGCGCCACGGCGCCGACTGGTATCGCGCCCTCGGAATCGGCGGGGCCTGCGGCACCAAGCTCTACTCGCTATCGGGCGACGTGCTCGAGCCGGGCTTGTTCGAACTGCCGATGGGCACTTCGCTGCGCGAGCTGGTCTTCACCCACGGCGGTGGCATGCTGGGGCCGCTGGCATTCAAGGCGGTGTTCACCGGCGGCCCCTCCAATACGCTGCTGACCGCCGACGATCTGGATGTGGCGCTGGACTTCGACGCGGTCGCGCAGCGCGGCTCGAGGCTCGGCACCGGCGCGATGATCGTGATCTCCGCCGGGACCAGCATCGTGCGCAAGGTCGCCGAGTACGTCGACTTCTTCGCCGCGGGCTCCTGCGGCCAATGCACGCCCTGCAAGACCGGCACCTACCAGCTCTCGCGCCTGCTGCGGCGGATCGATACCGGCGTCGGAGTGCAGGCCGACCTGCGCGCGCTGGAGAGCCTTTGCGCCCTGCTCCCCGGCAGCGGTCGGTGCGGGCTGGTCGACGGTGCGGTGACCGTGGTGCGCAGCTCGATGCAGCAGTTTCGTGAGGAGTACGAGCACCAGCTGATCGGCTGAGCGAAGAGGCGCGCGGTCACCCCATCGGTTGCCCCAGGCGGCAGCGACGCTTTACGGCGAAATGAAGAGACCAAAACGCGAAGACCCTCGCGATCCATGATGGAAAGCGAGGGTCTTCACTGGAAGCTGGTAGGACCAAGCGGATTCGAACCGCTGACCTCCACGATGTCAACGTGGCGCTCTAACCAACTGAGCTATGGTCCTAAGGACGTTCGCATCAAAAGGGTCGCCCTGGGCAGGCGCAGGTGTGAAAGGCAAATGGTAGGACCAAGCGGATTCGAACCGCTGACCTCCACGATGTCAACGTGGCGCTCTAACCAACTGAGCTATGGTCCTGTCCCGACACTTTCCACACTCATTCCGATGCCACACTACATTCCGATGCGGGGGAGGATGCATGTGCAGACCGCACCCCCTCCGAACGCTGCGCCATTCTACTCATTTCTCTTTCGAATGCAACGGCTTGTGCACCCTTTTTGCGCCATCCTCAGCCGTTCAGCAGGCCGATCCAGATCAGCGCCCCGAGCACCGCACCCACCAGGGGCCCGAACACCGGTACCCAGGCATAGGACCATGCCGAATCGCCCTTGCCGGCGATCGGCAGCAGCGCATGGGCGAGGCGTGGGCCGAAATCGCGGGCCGGATTGATCGCGTATCCGGTCGGCCCGCCGAGCGAAAGCCCGATCGCCCATACCAGCCCACCGACCAGGAACGGCCCCAGTCCGGCGGGCATCTGGCCAGCGGCGACGATGCCGCCAATGCCGATCACCAGCGCCACGGTCCCGATCATCTCGCTGAGCAGATTGCCGACCCGGTGCTCGATCGCAGGATCGGTACAGAACACCCCACGCTTCAGCGCCGCCTCCGGCGTCGCCTGCCAGTGCGGCAGGTAGGTCAGCCATACCAGCACCGCACCGGCGAAGCAGCCAGCGATCTGCGCCGCGATGTAGCCGAGCACCACCATCGCGTCCTGGTGAATGCCGAGCACCCATTTCGCGACCGTCACCGCCGGATTGATGTCCGCCTGGGGCGAGCCCGCGGCGTTGGCCACCAGCACCGCCACCATCACCGCAAGCCCCCAGCCGGTAGCGATCACGATCCACCCGCTGCCGTGGCCCTTGCTGCCTCGCAGCAGCACGTTGGCGACCACGCCGTCGCCGAACAGGATCAGTGCGACGCAGCCGGCGAACTCCCCGATGTATGGCGTCATGTCGCGGGCCTCCGCCCAACCTGCCCGCTCATGACATCACCCTGCGCACGGCGTCGCGCCAGCCGGCGTAGAGCTGCTCTCGATGCGCCGACTCCATGTTCGGGGTGAAGCAGCGCTCGCGCCGCCAGAGCGCGGAGATCTCATCCAGCGAGGAGAACCAGCCGAGCTCCAGCGCGGCCAGATAAGCGGCACCCAATGCGGTAGTCTCGAGCACCTCGGGTCGGTCGACGCGCAGGTCGAGGATGTCGGCGAGAAACTGCATCACCCAGTCGTTGCAGACCATGCCGCCGTCGACCCTCAGCGCCTGGGCCCGGGACGCGGCGTCATCGTCCATGCAGGCCTGCAGGTCGCGGGTCTGGTAGCACACCGACTGCAGGCCGGCCGCGACGATCTCGCTGATCCCGGTACTGCGGGTCAGGCCGAAGATCGCGCCGCGAGCCAGCGGGTCCCAGTAGGGGGCGCCCAGCCCGGTGAAAGCCGGCACCAGGTAGACGCCGTGCTCTGCGTCGCTCGCCCGCGCCAGCCGTTCGGTCTCGGAGGCATCGCTGAACAGCTTGAGCCCGTCGCGCATCCACTGCACCGCGGCGCCAGCGACGAAGATACTGCCCTCCATCGCATAGGTCGGCACGCCGTTCAGCCGGTAGCCGACCGTGGTCAGCAGGCGGTTGGCCGAGCGCTCGGCGCGCTCTCCGGTATTCATGATCATGAAGCAGCCGGTGCCGTAGGTACTCTTGACCATTCCCGGCGAGAAGCAGGCCTGGCCGACCAGGGCGGCCTGCTGGTCGCCGGCGACGCCGGCGATCTTCACCGAGGCGCCGAACAGCTGCGGGTCGAGCCAGCCGAATTCACCGCTCGAGTCGAGCACTTCGGGGAGCATCACCCGCGGCACGTCGAACAGTTCGAGCAGATCGTCATCCCAGCACTGGCGGTGGATGTCGAACAGGCAGGTACGCGAGGCGTTGGTCGCGTCGGTGACGTGGCGCTTGCCGCCGGTGAGCTTCCAGATCAAGTAACTGTCGATGGTGCCGAACAGCAGTTCCCCGCGCTTGGCACGCTCCCGCGCGCCCTCGACGTGATCGAGCAGCCACTGCAGCTTGGTGGCAGAGAAGTAGGGATCGATCAAAAGCCCGGTGCGGCTTCTGATCAGCTCTTCGTGCCCCGCTTCGGACAGTGCCTTGCATGCCTCGCTGGTGCGCCGATCCTGCCACACGATCGCCCGGTGGATCGGTTCACCCGTGCGGGCGTCCCATACCATCGTGGTTTCGCGCTGGTTGGTGATGCCGATGCCGGCCAGCGAATGGATCGTCTTGCCCGCATTCCTGAGCGCCTGCGTGATGGTGCGCACGGTCGACTGCCAGATGTCCTGGGGATGGTGCTCTACCCACCCGTTGTGCGGAAAGTGCTGGGGCAGCTCCTCCTGGGCCATCGCCACCACTTTCGCCCGGCGGTCGAACAGCACCGCGCGAGTGCTGGTGGTCCCTTGGTCGATGGCGAGGATATGATCGGTCATGAGATCTCTCCTTGATGGAACGGAATCGTCCATTACGGTGGAAGTGAGCGAACGACGCCGCCCCAAGGCCCCATTCCCATGGAAGGGGTGAATCGGATCCAGATCGACCCTGGGGTCGTTCACGAACCCACATGTTCGATTTCGAAAACGAAGCTAACCCAAACCGATGCATCAAGCCCAGTTAAAAAAGGCTTCCATTTCCTATACTTTCGTCTACAAGCGGCGGGATACGCAGTGAAATCGCATACCTGGCGAAGCCATATGGGTTCGTAACATGACATCCCACCGCCGCGCGTCCGAGCGTCGCACTGCGCGGCGCTCGGACGCCGATCATGTATGCTTGGAAGCCACAGCTCCATCTCCCGCATCGCGGACAGGGGCGAGAACCCCAAAGACAGGACGTCGGCATGCAAGACTCCGGCTCATCGCAGCGACTGCGCCACCTGCGCATTCTCGACATCATCGAGGAACAAGGCTATGCCTCGATCGAGCAGCTGGCGCAGCACTTCGGCGTGACTCCCCAGACCATCAGGCGCGATCTCAACCAGCTCGCGGAATCAGGCAGCGTGCGCCGCGTGCACGGCGGCGCCGGGCGCTGTGAATCGAGCACCACCAACGCTCCCTATCACTCGCGCCAGGCGCACAACGCCGAGGCCAAACGGCGCATCGCCGAGCGGGTGGCGGCCGAGATCCCCAATCATTGCTCGCTGTTCATCAACATCGGCACCAGCACCGAGATGGTCGCCCAGGCGCTGCTCGAACACCGCGGTCTCGAGGTCATCACCAACAACCTCAACGTCGCCGCGATCCTCCAGCCCAAGGAGGATTTCACCGTGATCATCGCCGGCGGGACGGTGCGCAGCCACGACGGCGGCATTATCGGCGAGGCGACGATCGACTTCATCGATCAGTTCAAGGTCGACTTCGGCATCATCGGCATCAGCGGCATCGACGACGACGGCGCGCTGCTCGAGTTCGACTACCGCGAAGTCCGCGTCGCCCAGGCGATCATCCACAATTCGCGCAAGCGCTTTTTGGTCGCCGACGGCTCCAAGTTCAACCGCCGGGCGCTGGTCCGCCAGGGTAACCTCTCGCAGCTGGATGCCCTGTTCACCGACGTAACGCCCCCCGCGCCGCTGCTCGCGTTGATGCGCGAGCACGGGGTCGCGCTGCACGTGGTCGAGGCGCAGGAGGAGTAGCGAAACGGTCGGCGAGAGTTGAAGCGCGTGACGAGTTGGTCTATGTTCGTTTCCGAACATATCTATTCTTTCGCGAACACCGCGTCGTCCACCTCGTCCGGAGAGGCCCATGTCCAGCTCCCAGCTCCTCGACCTGTTCGTCATCGGTGGCGGCATCAACGGCACCGGCATCGCCAACGATGCCGCGGGCCGCGGCCTCAAGGTAGCGCTCTGCGAGCAGGCAGATCTCGCCAGCGCCACCTCCTCGGCCTCGAGCAAACTGATCCATGGCGGGCTGCGCTACCTGGAGCACAGGGAGTTCCGTCTCGTCCGCGAAGCGCTCCACGAGCGCGAAGTGCTGCTCAACAAAGCGCCACACATCGTCTGGCCGCTGCGCTTCATCCTGCCGCATCAGCCCCACCTGCGCCCGGCCTGGATGCTGCGCGCGGGGCTGTTTCTCTACGACCACCTCAGCCCACGCACCAGCCTGCCCAGCGCCCGCTCGCTGAACTTCGCCCGCGAATTCGGCGCGGACAGCCCGCTGGCAGCAGGTATCGAGCGCGGTTTCGAGTATTCGGACTGCTGGGTCGACGATGCGAGGCTGGTGATTCTCAATGCGCTCCAGGCGCAGGAGAAAGGCGCGCAGATCCTGGTCCGCACTCGCTGCATAGAGGCGAGCGAGCGTGACGGCGTCTGGCACATCGTGCTCGAAGACGTCGCCAGCGGCGCCCGAAGCGAGCGCCAGGCGCGGGCACTGGTCAACGCAGCCGGCCCCTGGGTCGAATCGTTCATTCGCGGCCACTCCTCGCGCACGCCGCGGCTCGGGATCAACATGATCAAGGGCAGCCATATCATCGTGCCGAGGATCAATACCGACGAACGCGCCTACATCCTGCAGAACACCGACAAACGCATCGTCTTCGTACTCCCCTACCAGCGCGATTTCAGCCTGGTCGGCACCACCGACGTCGCCTATCAGGGCGATCCCTCGCAGCTTTCGATCAGCGAGGCCGAGATCGACTACCTGCTCGCCGTGCTCGATGACCACTTCAAGGCCAGCTTCAGCCGCGAACGGATCGTCGCCAGCTACTCAGGCGTCCGTCCGCTCTGCGACGACGAGTCGAGCGATCCCTCGGCGATGACCCGCGACTACACGCTCGACCTCGACCTCGGTGGAGACGGCAAACAGGGTGCGCCGATGCTTTCGGTGTTCGGCGGCAAGATCACCACCTTCCGCAAGCTCGCCGAGGCGGCATTGACCAAGCTCGGGCCGTTCTTCCCCGAGATGGGCCCCGCCTGGACCGCCAGCCAGCCGCTGCCGGGCGGCGATATCTCGAGCCGGCTCGAGTACGCGGCCGACCTGCGCCGCCGCTATCCATGGCTCGATGAGCGAAACGCCGAGCGCCTCGCTTCGAGCTACGGTTCGCTCTGCGAGCGCTTCCTCACGACCGATGAGGCGTCGATGGGCGAACACTTCGGCGCCGGCCTCACCGCCCGGGAACTCGACTACCTGGTCGAGCACGAATGGGCCCGCGAGGCGCAGGACGTACTTTGGCGGCGCACCAAGCTGAAGCTGCGCCTCGATGCCCCAGCGTGCCAGCGGGTCGCCGACTACCTGGCCAAGCAGACCCAAACGACCGAACCGGCCTGAAAAGCCAAGCCAGAATGAGACCGGCCCGCCAATTGGCGGGCCGGTCTCATTCAGCGGCGCTCACTCACTCCTGGATGCCGCCCGAGGTCAGCTGGGCGGGATCCAGATAGCGCTCGAGCTCCGCGCGGGGGATGTCGGTCTCCTCCTCGGCGACGTCGATGATCGGCCGCCCCTCCTTGTAAGCCTTCTTCGCTACCTGGGCGGCCTTGTCGTAGCCGATCACCGGGTTCAGCGCGGTGACCAGCACCGGGTTCTTCGCCAGCGGCGCCTCGATCTGGTCGCGGCGAACGTTGAAATCGCTGATCGCGTCGTCGGCGAGCAGCCGGGTAACGTTGGCGAGCAGTCCGATCGAGCCGAGCAGGTTGCTGGCGATCAGCGGCAGCATCACGTTGAGCTGGAAGTTGCCCGACTGGCCGCCGATGGTGATCGCCGCATCGTTGCCGATCACCTGGGCCGCTACCTGGGCGGCGGCTTCGGGAATCACCGGATTGACCTTGCCCGGCATGATCGAGCTGCCCGGCTGCAGCGCCTTGAGCTCGATCTCGCCGAGCCCGGCCAAAGGCCCCGAGTTCATCCAGCGCAGGTCGTTGGAGATCTTCATCACCGCACAGGCGAGCGCCTTGAGGTGGCCGGACATCTCCACCGCGGCATCCTGGGAGGCAAGCGCAGCGAAGAAGCTGTCGCTGGGCACGAAGGCGAGCCCGGTCTGCTCGGCGAGCCGTGCGGCGAAGCGGGTGGCGAACTCGGGGTGGGCATTGACTCCCGTACCCACCGCGGTGCCGCCCTGGGCGAGGCGCAGCAAGCGCCGCTGGCCGTCCTCGATCCGCGCGATCGACTGGGCGATCTGGTCCGCCCAGCCGCCGAGCTCCTGGCTCAACCTCACCGGCATTGCGTCCATCAAATGGGTACGCCCGCTTTTCACCACGTCGTCGAGCGAGGAGGCCTTGCGCTCGATCACCTCTCGAAGGTGGCGCAGCGAGGGCAGCAACCGGCGGTCGATCTCGAGCGATGCGGAGATGTGGATCGCGCTCGGAATGGTGTCGTTGCTGCTCTGCCCCATGTTGACGTGGTCGTTGGGACCTACCTTGAGCGCGTCGCTCGAGGCGAGGTGGGCGATCACCTCGTTGACGTTCATGTTGGTGGAAGTGCCGGAGCCGGTCTGGAACACGTCGATCGGGAACTGATCGAAGTACTCGCCTTCGACGATTTTCCGAGCCGCGCCGATGATCGCCTCGGCCCGCGGCGCATCGAGCAGCCCGAGCTCCAGATTGACCTCGGCGGCGACCCATTTCACCCGCGCCACCGCCTGGATGAAGGCGGGCGGCAGCGGCTGGCCGCTGATCGGAAAGTTCTGCACCGCGCGCTGGGTCTGGGCGCCATAGAGCGCCGAGGCGGGTACCTCGAGTTCTCCCATGCTGTCGCGTTCGATGCGGGTGCTGCTCATGCGGACCTCCAATTGCGGGCTGGATGACGGGCTGGCTCATGCGGCGCCAGGCATTAGACTGGGTGGCTATCATTGAACGATAGCAGCCTGCGCGGGATCGCTCCCGGCGCGTGCACGAGTGATACTTATTCGCATCACTATACCCCCATCCGCCCAACCACGCCCATACCCCATCCGGAGGCCCCATCATGTGGCAGCGCAAGACGCTGAAGCTCAAAGCACGCTCCCGCGGTTTCCATCTGGTCACCGATGAGATCCTCACCCAGCTGCCCGAACTCACCGGAATCCACATCGGCCTGCTGCACCTGCAACTGCTCCACACCTCGGCCTCGTTGACGCTGAACGAAAACGCCGATCCCGACGTGCGCCACGATATGGAGGCGTTCCTCAACGACCGGATACCCGGTGACCTGCCCTACCTGCGCCATACCTACGAAGGTGATGACGACATGCCTGCGCACATCAAGGCCAGCCTGCTCGGTACCGAGCTGACCCTGGCGATAGAAAACGGAAGGCTGGCCACTGGCACCTGGCAAGGGATCTGGCTCGGCGAGCACCGCGACCACGGCGGCAGCCGGAGACTGCTGGTCACCGCCTTCGGCGAATGAGCCGGGCTACCAGTCGAGCACCTGCTTGACGAAGGGGATGGTCAGTTTGCGCTGCGCCGAAAGCGAGGCGTGGTCGAGCCGGTCGAGCACCTCGAACAGCTGCGACAGCCGACGCGGTCCGCGATGAAGGAGGTAGCGCGCCACCTCGTCGGGCAGCTGCATCCCCCGCTGACCGGCGCGCAGCTTGAGCGCTTCGGTACGCTGCTGGTCGTCGAGCGGCTGGAGATGGAAGGTCGCCCCCCAGCCGAGCCTGGAGGAGAGATCAGCCAGCTTGATACCCAGCTGGCGGGGCGGTGCGCAGGCGGAGACCACCAAACGGCGCTTGGCGTCGCGCATCCGGTTGAAGCAATGGAACAGCCCCTCCTCCCAGCGCTTGCGCCCCACCACCCGGTCGACGTCGTCGATCGCCAGCAGGTCGAGACGCTCGAGGTCCTCGAGCATCAGCGGCGGGAAGTGGCCAAGCTCGCCGAGCGGCAGGTAGAGCGTGCGCATCCCATTCGCGGCACCAGCGTGGCAGGCCGCCTGGAGCAGGTGGCTGCGCCCCGACTCCTCTCGCCCCCACAGGTAGATCAGCGGCTCTTCCTCACCGCTCGCCTGGGCCTTGAGCGCAGCCACCGCGGCCGGGTTATCGCCGGTGAAGAAGTTGGCGAAGGTCGCATCGTCGCGTACCCCCACACCGAGCGGCAGCTGCCAGGGAGGGCTCATGGCCGCTCCCGCGGCGAGCCGCCGTCGATTTCGATCCTTACCGAGCCTCGCTCGAACAGCGCGCTACTGCGGTAGCGCTCGAGGGCGAAGCGCAGCAGCACCATCACCATCGCGGCGATCGGCAGCGCCAGCAGGATGCCGAAGAAGCCGAACAGCTGGCCGCCGGCGAGCACGGCGAAGATCACCGCCACGGGATGCAGGCCGATCTTGTCGCCGAGCAGCAGCGGCTGGAAAACGAAGGTTTCGAGCATCTGGCCGAGCAGGAATACGCCACAGACGCCGACCAGGGCCCATAGCGAGTCGAACTGGAAGAAAGCCACCAGGATCGCGGTGGTGAAACCGGAGAGCGCGCCCAGGTAGGGCACGATGCTGATGACGCCCGCCGCCATCCCGATCAGCGCGCCGAAGCTCACCCCGAGCAGCGACAGTCCGCTGGCGTAGACGGTACCGAGCGAGACCATCACGATCAGCTGCCCGCGCAGGAAAGCACCGAGCACCTCGTCGCAGTCGCCGGCCAGGCGCGATACCGTGGGCTCGATCCGGCGCGGCAGCAAGCCCCGCACCGCGGCAATCATCCGCTCCCAGTCCAGCAGCAGATAGAACGCCACCACCGGCACCAGGGTGATGTTGATCAACCATAGCGCCAGCACCAGCCCGGAGCGCGACATCTGCGCCAGCAGCGAGGCGGCGAAGGAGCCGGTCTCGCGCCAGTGTTCGAGCAGCAGCAGGCGGATCTGCTCGAACCCGGTGGAGAGATCGAGATCGAGGTAATGCTCCAGGTAGGGCACCACCGACCCCTGCAACCAGATCAGCATTTCCGGGATCAGATAGAAGAACTGCAGCAGTTGCTGCCAGAGAAGCGGCAGCAGGATCAGCATGCCCAACAGCGTCAGGGTGCCGATCAAAAGGAAGAACAGGATCACCGCGAACAGGCGCGAAAGCCCGGAACGCTCGAGCATACCGACGATCGGATTGCCGAGGTAGGCGAGGATGAAGCCGATGAAGAAGGGCATCAGGATCGGCGACAGCAGGGTCACCATCCAGAAGAACCCTACCGCCGTGAGCAGGCCCCACCAACGCAGACGCATCAGATGCTCCTTGTAACGTACGATTCGCACCGCACGACGCGAACCCGATGCCCCAGCATACTATCGAAATCCCCATCACTCGATCGAGTCACCTGAGGATTTTACGAAACCTCAAGAGGATCAACCACTTTCATACCTTCGACCGGAGCCTGCGGCCGCTCGCTCGGGCCATGCGGGCGCCGACTCGCAATGGTACAATCGCCGCCCTGGGACGCCCGCCCCTCGCGTTCCCATCGCACCGCTCGGTATCGACCGGTGCGCCCGAGCGCCCGCGATGCGGGCGAGTCGATTCATCTCGCTGCGGCCTTCCCAACGGATGCGCGCCCGGCGATCGCATTCTTGCCTCGAGAGCCACATGACCACCACTCCTCCCGACTCCTCTGCGACTCAGGCGTCGCTCAGCTACAAAGACGCAGGCGTCGACATCGACGCGGGCAATGCCCTGGTCGATCGCATCAAAGGCATCGTCAAGCGCACCACCCGTCCTGAGGTGATGGGCGGCATCGGCGGCTTCGGGGCCCTGTGTCAGCTGCCGAGCGGCTATCGCGAGCCGGTACTGGTCTCCGGCACCGACGGTGTCGGCACCAAGCTGCGCCTGGCGATGGATCTCGGCCGCCACGACACCATCGGCATCGACCTGGTGGCGATGTGCGTCAACGACCTGGTGGTCGCCGGCGCGGAGCCGCTGTTCTTCCTCGACTACTACGCGACCGGCAAGCTCGACGTCGATGTCGCCGCCGACGTGGTGAGCGGCATCGGAGCAGGCTGCCTGCAGGCGGGCTGCGCGCTGGTCGGCGGCGAGACCGCCGAGATGCCGGGCATGTACGAGGGCGGCGACTACGATCTCGCCGGCTTCTGCGTCGGCGTGGTCGAGAAGTCCGAGATCATCGATGGCGCCAGGGTGGCGCCCGGCGACGTGGTGCTCGGCCTGGCCTCTTCTGGCCCCCACTCCAACGGCTACTCGCTGATCCGCAAGATCGTCGAACGCGCCGGCGCCGAACTCGACACCAAGCTGGACGGCATGAGCCTCGGCGATGCGCTGATGGCGCCGACCCGGATCTACGTCAAACCCCTGCTCTCGCTGATCAAGCAAAGCGGCGTCCAGGTTCACGCGCTCTCGCACATTACCGGCGGCGGCCTGCTCGAGAACCTGCCACGGGTACTGCCGGCGAACGCCTGCGTCGACATCGACGTCACCGCCTGGCCGCGCCCGCCGGTGTTCGACTGGTTGCAGCGTGAAGGCAACGTCGATGCCCGCGAGATGTTCCGCGTGCTCAACTGCGGCATCGGCATGGTGATCGTGGTGCCGGCCGACCAGGCCGAGCAGGCGGTCGGCCACCTCGAGGCGCAGGGAGAAACCGTCCATCGTCTCGGCGCGGTACGCGCCCGGGTCGGTGACGAAGAGCAGGTGCGGCTGGAGAACCTGGCATGAGCGAGGACAGCACTGGATTCGAGGCCGCCCCGGTCGAGCCACGCAGGGTGGTGGTGTTGATCTCTGGCAACGGCAGCAATCTCCAGGCGCTGATCGACGCCCAGGGCTTCGACGAACTCGGCGGCGAGATCGTCGCGGTGGTCTCCAACCGCGCGGACGCTTACGGACTGGTGCGCGCCAAGGAGGCCGGCATTCCCCCCGTGGTGCTGCCACAGGGCGAGTACGACAGCCGCGAAGCGTTCGACGGCGCGTTGATCAAGGTGATCGAGCGCCATGAACCGGATCTCGTCGTGCTCGCCGGCTTCATGCGCATCCTCACCCCGCGCTTCGTCAACCGCTTCCACGGCCGCCTGCTCAACATCCATCCTTCGCTGCTGCCCGCCTATCGCGGCCTGCACACCCACCGCAGGGTGCTCGAGGACGGCGTCAAGCAGCATGGCGTCAGCATCCACTTCGTCACCGAGGAGCTCGACGGCGGCCCGGTGGTGATGCAGGCGGAAGTAGAGGTCGACGAGAACGACACCGAAGAGACCCTCGCCCGCAAGGTCCAGGCGCGCGAGCACCTGCTCTACCCGATCGCGGTGCGCTGGTTCCTCGAAGGCCGCCTGCGCCTCGAAGCCGCCGGCCCGACCTTCGACGGCATCGCACTCAAGCCCACCGGCATGCGGCTCTCGCACGCCGATGCGCTGGATGATATCGACGAGGGCTGACCTTCAGCGGGAGTACCAAAAAGGGCTGCCCTGGAGCACAGGGCAGCCCTCAGATTAATGACAAACCCCTTTTAGACCCAGCGACACTTTCGATCCTGGCGAGTCGAGAACCGTTTTCGCCCCAACGAGCCTATCGCTCGCTTAGATGCGAGGGGCGGACCCCTCGCGCTCCCCCTGAAAGGGGACGCGCCGCCACAAGATCGCGAAACCCTGGCCGATCAATCGCTTGCCCTCGGGTCGGCGCGCATGGACGTCCCTGTCCGGGCGCGCCTTTTGCGACATCCATGTCGCAAATCCCGGTGCAATCGATTGCCGGCCAGCGCGCTCTTGGAGGCGGCTGGAAGCCATCGAGGCATCTTCAAATACTTTGTCAGCAGTCTGAGGGCTGCCCTGGAGCACAGGGCAGCCCTTCGTTCTCTTCGACACCCGGCCCAGGTCAGGTCCGCGGCAGGGTGACGCCGCGCTGGCCCTGGTACTTGCCGCCGCGATCGAGGTAGGAGGTCTCGCAGATCTCGTCGGACTCGAGGAACAGCATCTGCGCCACGCCCTCGTTGGCGTAGATCTTCGCCGGCAGGTTGGTGGTATTGGAGAACTCGAGCGTCACGTGCCCTTCCCATTCGGGCTCGAGCGGGGTGACGTTGACGATGATCCCGCAGCGCGCGTAGGTCGACTTGCCGAGGCAGATGGTCAGCACGCTGCGCGGGATGCGAAAGTACTCGACGGTGCGCGCCAGGGCGAATGAGTTCGGTGGGATCACGCAGACGTCGCCCTTTACGTCGACGAAGCTCTTGTCGTCGAAGTGCTTGGGGTCGACGGTGGCGGAATGGATGTTGGTGAACACCTTGAACTCGTCGGCACAGCGCACGTCATAGCCATAGCTCGAGGTGCCGAAGGAGATCACCCGCTGACCGTTGACTTCGCGGACCTGGTCGCGCTCGAACGGCTCGATCATGGCGTGTTCCAAGGCCATACGACGAATCCACTTGTCCGCTTTGATACTCATGACGGCTGGCTACCTTGCTGTGACTGGCTGCTGTGATTGAATGACTCGGGTTAGAGGCCGCACCAGGCGGGCAGCCATGATACCGGGACGGAGCGCACGACTGAACCCCGGGCGGCGACCGAACGGCGCAGGCATCCGCCGGAGGCTCTCCCCCTAGCTAAAACCGATGCTCGGCCCCTTGCGCACGGCGGTGCCGAGCTGCTGGTCAACCCGCTCGGCCATCGCCTTGAAGTAGCCGGCCACCTCGCCATCGGGTTCGGCGACCACGCTGGGCCGGCCGCTATCGGAGCGCTCGCGGATCGAGAGCTTGAGCGGCAGCCGACCGATCACCTCGGTCTGATACAGCGCCGCTACCCGCTCGCCGCCGCCTTCGCCGAAGATCGGCTCGGCGTGGCCGCAGTTCGAGCAGACGTGCAGGCTCATGTTCTCGACTACGCCGAGCACCGGTACGTTGACCTTGCGGAACATCTCGATGCCCTTGCGCGCATCGAGCAGGGCGATGTCCTGGGGCGTCGTGACGATCACCGCTCCGGCGACCGCGACCTTCTGCGCCAGGGTCAACTGGATGTCGCCGGTACCGGGCGGCATGTCGATGAACAGGTAGTCGAGCTCGCCCCAGGCGGTCTGGTTGAGCAGCTGCTGGAAGGCGCCGGCGACCATCGGCCCGCGCCACACCATCGCGGTTTCGACATCGACCATGAACGCCATCGACATCGCCTTGATCCCATGGGCCTCGATCGGCGCCATGGTGCTCTCATTGATCATCCGCGGCCGGGTACCGGGCGCGATGCCGAGCATCTGAGCCTGGCTGGGCCCGTAGATGTCGGCATCGAGCAAGCCCACTCGCTTGCCGCGCGCGGCCATCGCCAGCGCCAGGTTGACCGTCACGGTGGACTTGCCGACGCCACCCTTGCCCGACGCTACGGCTACGATCTGCTTCACACCCTCGATCACAGCTTGCTCTCCTGCGCGCTCCATTCGCGAGCGCGGACCAATGAATGAATATCGCGGCCAGTATAGCGCGGGCAACCAACCCAACCCCATGCGACCCTCGCCTGGCTCTCTGTGGATCAGTTCCTGCCAGGCAGCAGCAGCGCCGGCCCGATCGCGACGAAGCGGCTCGCCGCGCGCACCAGCGCATCGCTGGTCAACGCATCGACGCCGTAGACCTCGAACTCGACCCCGTGTCGCTGCCGCGCCCGCTCGGCGAGGATCGAGAAGTCGCCATCGCCGGAGACCAGCACCACGCGGTCGACCCGTTCGGCCGCTTCGATCACGTCCAGCGCGATGCCAACGTCCCAGTCCCCTTTCGCCGAGCCGTCGCGACGGGTGATGAACGGCTTGAGCTTCACCTCGAAACCGATGCCACGCAGGATCTGCTGGAACTGGCGCTGTTTCTCATCGCCCCGGTCGATCGCATAGGCGCTCGCCTCGACCAGGCGGGCACCGCGCCCCACCTCCTTCCAGAAGGCAGCGTAATCGAACGGCCGCTTGAACACCTGGCGCGTGGTGTAGTAGACGTTTTGCACATCGACGAACACCGCGACCCTCGGCTCGGCACCCATCAGGATTCGACCTTGCCGCGCAGCGCCTTGCGCTGGCCCCGCCGCTGCTTGCTGTCCAATCGACGGCGCTTCGACGCCCGCGTCGGCTGGGTAGCCCAGCGCGGCTTGGGCGCGGCCAGCGCGCCGGCGATGATCTCCTTGAGCCGCGCCAGCGCATCCTCTCGATTACGCTCCTGGGTGCGATGGCTCTGCGCCTTGATCACGATCACGCCCTCGCGGCTGACCCGCTGATCGCTGAGCGACAGCAGCTGGTGCTTGAACGCGGGAGGCAGGCTCGAGGCCCGGATGTCGAATCTCAGATGGATCGCCGAGGCGACCTTGTTGACGTTCTGCCCGCCCGCTCCTTGGGCGCGCACCGCGTGGGTCTCGATCTCATCGAATGGGATGGAGAGATGCGGGGAGATGACCAGCATGGAGTTGGCGTCCTTATGCAGGGCGCCTCGGCGCGAGGCGAAGATGGATGGCCCAGCATAGCATGGCGACGGATGGCCCCGAGGCCATCCACGCAGAGCGCGGCGGAATCAGAAGGTGACGTCGACCACGATCATGTCGGTATAGGTACCAGCCGGCGGTGTCGATTGACCACTCAGGATCTCGGCACGGTAGATGAACCCCTGGGTGAGGGTGCCAGTGTAGGCGCCCGGGTTCTGATCAGCGCTCTCCGACGAGCGACGCTCGCTACCCGCGGCGCCCCAGCGGTCGCTGCCGGTGATGCTCTTGTAGAGTTCGTAGGCGAGATACTGGCCATCGGCGGCCATTCGTCGCTGCCCGCCATCGGCATGGCTGCCATCGCTCAAACCGACGCTGTAGAGCGCATCCTTGGTACAGCGGATCGAGATCGTCTGGGTCACACTGTTGAACCCCACCACCAACGGCGCGCTACCGAAGTCGAGATCAGGCGCTTCGATGGCGCAGTCCTTGGAAACCTCGAGACGCAGATTGACGACCGAAGTGCCACTGCCGGTACTGCGCCCCAGGCAGATGAACAGCAGATTCACCCCACTACAGACATCCCAGTTCCAGGAGACCGACAACTGATCGGTATAGGTGCCCGCCGCCAGATTGTAATCACCGGTTCGGGTGCGCAGCGTCATCGGCAGGGAGTAGCTGCTGCCGCCCAGCAAACCGAGCAGATCGAGCAAATTGCTACGCGCGTAATTGAAGGTGGTGTTCAAGGGAATTTCATTGTCATAGCTGGGGTCGGCGAAGATCTGATAAGGCACCGCGTCGGTGGAACCATTCCTGACCAACGCACCCGCGTTGGCCGAGCTCACCGTGGCATCCATGCGATTGCCGGTGCCCAGCAGCGCCAGCGCGGCACCGTCGCAGTAAAGCCCCGCATCGGGCACGCTCGCGACCTGCTGCGACTGCGAGATACTCAATGAGCTGACCGTGCCGAAGAAGCCTTCACCGCTGCCGGTGGTCAATGTGCACGAAGCATACCCTTTCGCGGACAGCACGAGTCCGCAGCCGATCCACAGCAGCCGAAGCGGCCAACGCCATGGCGACATCCAATAGCTTTTCATCACGACTCTCAGCGGCATGTCAGCGGTCCTATCTGGGCGATCCGATCGGCCTGGGGATCGATCGCGAAGTGCGTCGCGCACTGCCCGCCCTCCGGCAGGCTCACGGTCAGCCCGTTGTCGGCCTCGAGCCCCTCCAGGTAGGTCAGGCCGTCCCAGCCCACATAGGCACTGCCGCCGCGATCGAGCCTCGCCACCGCTCCGACCGGCAGAGGCTCGCCCTGGCTGTCGACCAGGCTTATGCTCGCGGCCACCACCCGCCCCATCGGGAAGCGCAGTACGTAGCCGCTGCCCGCGCGTACCGCCGCGCGTTGCTCGACTATGGGCGTGTCGATGTTGGCTGCGAGGCCGAGCGGATCGATCTCGTATTTGCCGGCGTAATAGGCGGTGGCCCAAGGCACCAGCAGGTGGCCACGCGCATCGGTTTCTCCCACCAGCTGATTCTCGTAGCGCACGGGTACGCCCGCCTGTCCGTCGGTCGAGACCAGCACGAACGCATCGCGCACCTGGTTGGCGGCGAACAGCTGCCCATCGAGCCACACCAGCGAACCCCGCGCTTCGCCCCAGCGGCTGTAGTCGCCCTGCGATCCGTACACCCCGCCGCCAAGCTGGACCGCGCGCCCACGCCAAGTGGCGCTGGCCTGGTGATAGTCATCGGCATCGTCGCCGCGTCCATAGCCTAGATCCCAGCCCCAGCCCCCTTCGGAGGGAATCGAGCGACCGTAGTTGACCCGCTGGCTCAAGCGATGGTCGGCGCCCTGCTGCACGCTGGCGCTGACGCTGCCACCCATACGGCCCAAAGGCATGACCACCTGCGCCATGCTCGACCAGTTGCCGCCGCCGAGCTCGCGGTTGGCGGAGAGATAGAGGCTGCTGCCGGCGACCAGCGACTGGGTCCATGAGAGGTTGAGCAGTCGAGTGCGGGTGCCGTCCGCCGCTTTGATGTCGAAGTAGCCACTTCCCAGGCTGCCGAACGCGCCCATCTGCAGGCTGCCGGTGAGCTGGGAGCTCTCCCGGCTCAGCTGGTAGTAGCGACTGTCGTAGCTGGAGAGATCGTTGAAGCCCCGGCCACGGCGAATGTGCTGAAGCCCAAGGTTGAAACGACGCTGGGTGTACTGGTAACCGGCGCTCAGCTGGCCACCCTCATCGTCGCGCGCATGGCTCTGGCTGTAGGCGGTATTGAGCACCCCGAGGTTTCCCAGCCGCGCGACCGAGCCTATGCCAGCGAGCGCCAGCGAGCCCGCGCCTTCGGCATGGGCCTCGACGGTGAGATCGTCGGTCAGGCCAAAACGATAGCTGGCGCTACCGGCACCCTCGCCGTAGTCGAAGTTGCGCAGCCCGTATTGACGCCGGATCATCCCCCCACTGAACGAGTAGTCGCTCAGCCCCTGACGTAAAAGCGCGCTGGTGACGTAGAAAGGGATCGTCGTGGCGACCTGCCGACCGAGGGCATCGGTGGTGACCACCGTGGCCTCACCAGCGCCGTTGATGAACGGCACGTTGGTGATGGTGAAGGGACCCGGCATGACCTGGTCGCTACTGCTGCGATAACCATTGATGAACAGGTCGACCGAGGTCGGCACCGCGGCGTCTCCGGCGAACTGCGGCAGCGGATAGGTGATCACGTCAGGACGCACGGCGAAATCCTTCGACAGCTGCACACCGCCCAAGCGAATCGAGCTGCTCCATGGAAGCGCGCGAGTCACCACATCGCCCGCTTCGTAGGCGAGCATCCGTTCGTCGTCGGCGTAGCGCCAAGAGGTGTCGTAGCGAATGTAGCGATCGCCGCGCCCGGTGCTGCCGGAAAGCGTACTGCGATACACCCCGGTGGTGGCGAATGCGCCGAAATCGCCGAACAAGCGCAGCTCATTCCATGTCGAGGCGGTGGTGGCGCCTCGATCGACGTCATTGAGGTAGACGTCGTAGCCGAACAGCATGCCGAGGCTCGCCCGGGGACGCACACGCTCGAGCCCGGAATCACGACCGAGGAACTGCGCCGGCAGCCAGGCCGGCGGCACGTCGATTCGCAGCCGCTGCGCGCTGGCCTCGTAAGTGACCTCGACCTGGTCGAGCCTATCGACGGCGATCTCACCTTCCCCGTCGACCGGAATCGCCACCGCGCGCAGGTCGCTGGCAGCGACGAAGAAATGCTCCTGGCGCTGCGTCACCGCGACCACGCTGCCGGTCGCACGCTGGTTGACCACCAGTTCGAGAAACAGCTGCTGCGCACCGAGCTCATCGAGTGATCTTGGTGCCGGCGGCAATGCCTGGCCGCGACTCACCCCAGGGCCAAGGCCGGCCAGCGCCAGCGCAACGCTGATCAGGCATGGCAGCAGCGCCCCTGGCCTGCGCTTGCGCCAGCCGGGTTCGATGCACGCCGCGGCCGCTATCGTGGCGGCAGGCGCTGCCGCTTCGATGCTGGTCGCCATGGTCAATGACCATAAGGCGCGATCGGCGCGATCTCGCCGCCGTTGACCGCGGCCTCGAACCTGCCAGCGGCTTCCACGCCCTCTGGCAACGGCCAGCGCATCTCACTGCCAACCAGCACGTAGCCGAGCAGACCGTCGGATATCGTATGGCGCTGTGCGCCTTGGACGAACTCCGCGCGGGTGATGCGCGCATGCAGGTTGCCGCGGTTGGCGATCTCCAGGTAGCGCTTGCCTTGCTGATCGACGACTCGCCATCCGAGGCGCGGCTGGCCGGACTCTGCGCGCGCCTCGGCGCCGGCTCTGGTCCTACCCGCGAGGCCCTCGCCGTAGCTGAACAGCGGGACCGAATAGCGCATCTGGAATTTGACCCCCACGCTACCCTGGTCCTGATCGTTGCCGGCCACCGGAATCTCATCGATGATCACCCGATAAGCCCGCTCCTCCCCGGCGGCCACCGGCTGAGTACGAGTCAGGCGTACCAACTGGCGCTCCCCAGGGGCGATCCGCATCATCGGCGGGCTGCCGATCACTTCACTTTGCTGGTGATACTGATCGCCACCGTCCTGCTGCCAGGCGAAAACCCGTGCTTGAAGCGTCACCGGAGCGCTGCCGCGATTTTCGAGCCACAGCGCAGCGGCGCGTTCATTGCTTGCGATCGACGGGTCGACCGGCCAGATCAGCACCGAACTCGCCGCCCACACGGGAGTTGCAGCCATCACCAGGACGCTACGCAGCAACAGCCGCGCGACGCTGGATGGCCAGCTTCTCAGGATGCCAGTGGTCATCGGTTGCTTCCTTCGATATCGAGAGACTAAAAGAGCGGCGCCGTCACCATTGCAGCGTGACCACCAGGGTGTCGTGATAGGAACCCGCCGATGCATCGCCGGGCAGCGACAGGCGGGCATAAAGAGGCAGCTGGACATTCTCCGGGCTTGCGGCGGTGTTGACCGGCACCTCCTGGTTCACCGCGATCGGCTGCTGCATCGCCGCATCGGAGAACAGGCTGTAGCCGAGCAGCCCGCTGCCATCGGCGTGGCGCATGCGCCGCTGGTCGTCGTAGTGCTGCCCACCATCGACCCACATACTGAGCGCCACTCCGGGCGTGCAGTTGAGCGTCACCGACTGCCCCGCCACCAGGCTCGCGGTATGGGTCGCGGTCGAAAGCGCCGAATCGACGCCGAAATCGAGCCATCCCAGCATGCCCAGGCTCGCGCCTTCGGCGGGACGCGCGCCGTCGACCAGACAACCCTCGCTGACTGTGGCGCTGACCTGAAACGTACTGGTGGGAGCGGCGCTCGCCGAAGCGATCCATAGGCCGGGCAGTAAGGCTGAGGCCAGTCCAGCGATCACGCTCCGACTCGCGCCGTTCACGTCAGAACTCCAGGCTGACCTGAACGGTGTCGCTGTAGGTGCCCGCGGCCAACCCGTCATTGCCGAAAGCACGCGCATAGACCGGGATCGTCTGGGCCGAGCCATCGGCGACCACCGTAAGCTCGTCGCCATTGTCGAGCACGGTCTGCCGTCCACTGTCGCTATAGAGGTTGTAGGGGACGAACTGGCCATTACCGGCCATCGCCCGGGTATAGGCACCGGCGTCGGCGTCATTGATTCCTGCGAGGAAGGTCAGGGTGGCGTCCTGGCCCGGCGAGCACTGGATCGAGATCCCGCTCTGCGCTCCGCCGACCAGCTCGCCATCGGCCTGGCTGAACAGCGTGGTCTGGGAACCGAAATCGATGGTGCCGAACTCGACCCCTGTCGTGCCGTTCGAGCCGTTGACCTCACAGGCGCTGGTCAGGGTGATCGTCGCATCGACCTGGCCTGTGACGGTGGCGGCGAAGGATGGAGAAGTCGCAACCAGGCCCAGGCACGCGGCGGCGGCGATCGATGAGGTACGACGCAGGGATATCACGGACATGGCGGTTCACTCCGGGTGCGAGCAAAAGGCGGCGGCCACCGGCCACCGCGTTGGTTCGAATCAGAACTCGAGTTTGACCAGCAGGGTGTCGGTGTAGAGACCGCTCGCGATCGCGGAGCCGTTCGCCGCGATCGCGCCGTACAGTGGCACCTCGGTCGGGGCACCGCTGGTGTCGAGCGCGATCGGTTGCGAACTGCCGATGATGTACGGGACGGTGCGCGCCGCGTCACTGAAGACTTCGTAGCTGACCGTGTCCCCGGAATCCGCGCTGGCCAGCGAACGATCGCCGCGCAGGCCGCCATCGACGCTGACCTGGAAGGCTTCGAGATCCTTGCTGCACTCGACCTGGAGCGTGCCACCGGATACGCCGGCCAGCTCAGCGCTCAGCACGTTGGTCCATGTCGTGGACACGTCACCGAAGTCCAAGATCCCGAAGTCGTTGAGGTCGCCGTCCACCCCGCCGCCGGTGACTTCGCACCCCTGGGCGACGTTCAGCGATACCTCGACCTTCCCCGTCACTGCCGCCTGCGCCTGACCCAGGCCGAACAGCATGGACATGGATGCCATCCCGGCGAGCATGGCCTTCTTGTTGCTATGCATGTGTGTTCCCTCGTCTATGAGCCAATCAATCACCTGCCATCGGATGCCGGAGACAGCGCCGCCCCTCGTACGGGAGGGCTCCCCGTGCATCACCTCCTCCCATCCCGGCCCGAAGCCCCAGGGGCTGGCGAGCCAAGCCGTGCTACCAGCGCAGCGTGAGCGTGAGCTCGTCGGTGTAGAAGCCGACCGGAGGTACTGCGTCGAGCGGCCCGATACGGGCATACAGCGGTATTCTCAAGCGTCCATCCCCAGGTACCGTGAAACCGACCAGCTCATCGGCAGGCCAGGGATGGCGACGCGCAGCGTCGAGGAACACCTGGTAAGGCAGCCGAACCGGCTCGCAGCGGGCCGAGGGGCCGTCATCGTCGCCCCGCGCAACCAGATGACGAGAAGAAGCGTTGCCATGGAGGCCACCATCGACGCCGAGCTGATACTCGGTACCGGGATTGCAGACGACGCTGAGCGCCTCGAACCCTGGCGCCTCGGCATCGATCCCCTGGCCTTGCCGATCGAGTCGCGGATGCTGCCCGAAATCGATCACTCCCCACTGCATCCGCTGATGCGGCTCGAACGCGATCGTGCATCCTCTCGGCACATCGAGTTTCACGTCGACGCTTCCCATCACCATCGCATCGGCATCGGCGAGCGATATCCAACCGAGCGAGGAGAGCATCGATATCACTAAAGTAAGCAATCGAGTGCGGGGCATCACTATGAACACTCCCTGCCACCGTCCGAAGGACGCATGGAAAGTGAATGATTAACGCGACAAGAAAAAGTTATAAACCAGGAAATAAATACATAAGGCCAAAGGGAATTAATCTCCGTCCGCCGGGATAGCACCCTACTGATCGATGGTACGCCATGACAGGTACCCGGTACCTTTTGGCACATGCTCGACAGGGCCACCGTAACCTCAAGCGTTACAGAAAAAAACCTTTTTATTATGAAAAATAATGTACCTTGGTTCCCGCTATCAACTTTCAATTAACAAATCTCAACCTCTTGACCCAAAGCCAATTGGTTATAGAATATTTTATTCTCATCCCCGTTATTCTACGAATGAGCCTGCTTCTCGCCTCGTTCGAAAGCTTTCAAGTTGAACGACTGAAAGGGTACAGCGTCTCCCCTGTACCGCCGACACACCGCCCACAGTAGCGCCAAGTCGCTGAAAAAAGGCGAAACGTAAGATCAGTCGGACCATTTCTCATAGCCAGCACCCGCCTATGGTCGTGAGTCGAGCGCGACCCGGGCAATGACCGGAGATTTAGCTCGGGTCGCTTTATACCCATACGAAAAAGATGGCCAATCACCGAAAACACTACCATAACGACCGGGTGAACGGGTGGTTGAAAGCCATTCTCATCCTTGCCCCTGCGTGGACGCCGTTTTTTTTGATTTTTATTTATTTACCATTGTTATCGAATGGAAACGATTGACATACTTGCGAAGCGATCGTTTATTTAATGACCATGGCACGGGAGGCGCGCATGCACTACAACTTGACAGACCCTTCATTCGCTCGGCTTTGTACTCATTACATCGACCGCCGGATGACACTCAAACATATGCGTATACTCAATGCGGTGGACGAACGCAAAACGGTGAGCGGCGCTGCGGAAAGCCTGAACATGACAACGGCCAATGTGTCCAAAACAATCAAGGAAATCGAGGAGTTTCTTGGAGAGAACCTCTACTATCGCAAGCAGGGGCACTACTACCCTATGCCTCACCTGCTGCCACTGACCGAGGTATCACGCCGGGTCCTGGCCGCCCTCGACGAAGCCAAGAGCGAGCTCTCATCGCTGTATCGCAAGACCGACCAGGAAATCCGCATCGGCTACAGTGGCGCAATGCTCGAACCCTATGCCTGCCTGCTGGGCAAGCGACTGCTTTCGTACCCGATTTCCTACAGCATCAAGCTGATCAATCTCGGTATCGAGGACGCCAACGAGCGTATGCGCCAGGGCAACCTCGACATCATCCTCACCGCAGGCGCCACGCCCTATGACTGCAAGTGGCAGAAAGCGCCTCTTCGAATCAAGCGACTGCATCTGGTGGTCGCATCCCAGACCGCGACCGAGAAGGTCGAACTCACCGACATTCTCATTCCTTCGTGTTCGGAGTCGACGCTGGAGCTGATCATGCGACAGCTGCTCGGCAGCATCGACTCCGAATTCAAGCTCAGCCAATTCGACTCGACGATGAGCCTGCACATCGCGCTGAGCAGTCCAGGTTCGGCCCTGGTCTGCAACGACCTGACCCTCGAAACGATCCCCGCCAAGGAGCACTGCCGAATTCTCCAGACCTTCGCGGTCAATGAGATTGCCTTCGAAGTCGGCTGGAGCGAGTCGAGCCTCAAGGACCCCAAGATGCGCTCGATCATCGAACGGGAGATCGCCCAGATCGAAAGAGACGCTCTCGAGCCCACCGAGTCACTAGGCTGACCCAGCGAGCACCCGCCCGGCGAGCCTAGCGATCGCCGGGACCAGTCCATCGAAACGTGATTACCCCACCGCATCCCGCTCGCGTTAGAATCGATGGCAAAATTTCCCGATGCCCGATGGTATGGAAGCCAGTCGCTCCCACCATCGAGCAGCCGCCACGCTCATCAACCTTCCCGAGGTTCCATGTCCACCCGCAAGCTTCTCGTCACCAGCGCCCTGCCCTATGCCAATGGCGATATCCATCTCGGTCACCTGCTCGAGTATCTGCAGACCGACATGTGGGTGCGCTTCCAGAAGAGCCGGGGACATAGCTGCTACTACGTCTGCGCCGACGACGCCCACGGCACTGCGATCATGCTGCGCGCCGAGCAGGAGGGGATGACGCCGGAGGCGCTGATCGAGAAGGTCAAGCAAGCCCACCAGGCGGACTTCGCCAAGTTCGGCATCGCTTTCGACAACTATCACTCCACGCACTCCGAGGAGAATCGCCGTCACAGCGAGGCGATCTACCTCGCCCTGCGGGAGGGCGGGCACATCGCCACCCGTGACATCGAGCAGATGTACGACCCGGTCAAGGGCCTGTTCCTGGCCGACCGTTTCATCAAGGGCACCTGTCCGAAGTGTCACTCGCCGGATCAGTATGGCGACAACTGCGAAGTGTGCGGCGCGGCCTACACCCCGGCCGACCTGATCGACCCGGTCTCGGCGATCTCCGGCGCCAAGCCGGTGATCAAGAGTTCGGCCCACTATTTCTTCAAGCTGCCGGACTTCAGCGAGTTCCTGCGCGGCTGGCTGCGCTCCGGCACGGTCCAACCGCAGATCGCCAACAAGCTCGAGGAGTGGTTCGACACCGGGCTCAACGAATGGGACATCTCCCGCGACGCGCCCTACTTCGGCTTCGAGATCCCCAACGCGCCCGGCAAGTACTTCTATGTCTGGCTCGATGCGCCGATCGGCTACCTGGCGAGCTTCCAGAACCTCTGCGATCGCGAAGGCATCGACTTCGATGCGTTCTGGCGCAAGGATTCCGACGCGGAAGTGCACCACTTCATCGGCAAGGACATCGTCTACTTCCATGCGCTGTTCTGGCCGGCGATGCTCGAGGGTGCGGGGCTGCGTACGCCCACGGGCGTACACTGCCACGGCTTCGTCACCGTCAACGGTGCGAAGATGTCGAAATCCCGCGGCACCTTCATCAAGGCCGACACCTATGCGCGCTTCCTCGATCCCGAGTACCTGCGCTACTACTTCGCCGCCAAGCTGACCTCACGCGTCGATGACCTCGACCTGAACCTCGAGGACTTCACCGCCCGGGTGAACGCCGACCTGGTCGGCAAGGTGGTCAACATCGCCAGCCGCTGCGCGGGCTTCGTCCACAAGCAGGGCGGCCGCCTCGCGGCCCGGCTGCCCGACACCGAGCTTCTCGATCGCGCGGTCGCCGCCGGCGACGAAATCGCCGAGGCCTTCGAGGCCCGCGAGTTCGCCCGGGGCGTGCGCAGGATCATGGAGCTCGCCGACGAGGCCAATGCCTACATCGCCGAACAGGCTCCCTGGGCGCTGGCCAAGCAGCCGGGAAGCGAGCAGCAGGTGCTCGAAGTCTGCTCCCTGGGACTCAATCTGTTCCGCCAGCTGGTGGTCTACCTGGCGCCGATCGTGCCCCGCCTGGCACAGGATGCCCGAGCCTTCCTCGGCCTCGATTCGCTCGACTGGGAGAGCCGCCGCGAAGCGCTGCTCGATCATCCGATCGACAAGTTCAAGCCGCTGATGACCCGAGTCGACAGCGCCAAGGTCGAGGCGATGCTCGAAGCCTCCAAGGAAGTGCTTGCCGAAGAGCAGAAGCTGAAGGGCGGCCAGGCCAAGATGCCAAGCGCACTCGACCAGAACCCGATCGCCGACGAGATAGGCATCGACGAGTTCGCCAAGGTCGACCTGCGCATCGCCCGGATCACCGCTGCGGAGCGCGTCGAGGGCTCGAACAAGCTGCTCAAGCTGACCCTCGACCTCGGCGGTGAGACCCGTACGGTCTTCTCTGGCATCAGCAAGCACTACTCGCCCGAAGCGCTGGTCGATCGGCTGACCGTGGTGGTCGCCAACCTCGCGCCCCGAAAAATGCGCTTCGGTGTCTCCGAGGGCATGGTTCTGGCCGCAGGCGGTGATGACGGCCTCCATCTGCTCTCCCCGGACAGCGGTGCGCTACCGGGCCAGCGGGTCAGCTGAGATGGCGACGAGCGGCGCAGCAGCACTGGTCGAGCGTATCGACCAGCTGCTCCCCCAGACCCAGTGCGGCAAGTGCGGCCACTCGGGCTGCCGCCCTTACGCGCAGGCGATCGCAACCGGTGAGGCGCACACCAAGTGCCCGCCGGGTGGCGAACGCACCCTGATCGCACTGGCCCAGCTGCTCGATCGCCCCAAAGGAGCGCTCGAACGCCCGGCAGAGGCGCCCCAGCTCGCGGTGATTCGCGAAGACGAGTGCATCGGCTGCACCAAATGCATCCAGGCCTGCCCGGTCGATGCGATCGTCGGTGCCGCCAAACTGATGCACGGCGTGCTCGAATCGGAATGCACCGGCTGCGAACTTTGCGTCGCGCCCTGCCCGGTCGACTGCATCGACATGCGTCCTCATCCGCGCTGGCAAGAGGCCGGCAGTGATGCCGCACGCGAACGCTATCTCGCGCTGCGCGCCGACAACGGGCGCCGACGCTTCGATGCTCGCCGCGTACGGCTCGCCGAAAGAGAGCGGGCGGCCAAGGCACGGCGCCTGGAGCGCCTGCAGCGGCGCCTGCCCGCGAAAGCCCCGCCGCCGAGCGAGACCGCGGCTGCGCCGCCTCCTCGATCGAGCGACCCGCGTACGGCCGCCACCATCGCACGACTCGAGCACAAACTCGCAAGGCTCGCAGGCGATGCCCCCGAGCGCGCCGCCCTCGAAGCCCGCCTCGCCGAGGCCCGCAACGGCGGCGCTGCCAGTGCCGACCGCGCTCAGCACCAGCGCCAGCTCAGGATCGCCCTCAACGCCGCCGAGCAGCGCCGCCGCCTCGCCGAGCGCCAGCTGCGCCACAGCCAGCGGCAGCAGGGCGAGCCGGAGATCACCGAAGCCCGTCGGCAGCTCGAGCGGGCGCTGGATACCGAACGCCAGGCACAGCTCGCGCTGACCAACAGCGCGACACCGTGAAACCCGCACCCGCTGGCATTTCCCGATCACCCGCAGTATCGAAGCGATAGCGATGAACGACCAAAAGCGACGCCAGATATTCGAGCGCCTTCGCGCCGCCAACCCCCACCCCACCACCGAGCTCGACTGGACCACGCCCTTCGAGCTGCTGGTGGCCGTGGCGCTATCGGCGCAGTCCACCGATGTCGGCGTCAACAAGGCGACCAAACGGCTGTTCCCGCTCGCCAATACGCCCCGCGCGATGCTCGACCTCGGCCTCGAGGAGATCAAGGCGCAGATCAAAACCCTGGGGCTTTTCAACAATAAGGCAAAGAACCTGGTAGCGATGTGCGAAATGCTGATCCGCGATCACCAAGGTGAAGTACCGCGCACCCGCGAGGGGCTCGAAGCCCTGCCCGGGGTCGGGCGCAAGACCGCCAACGTGATCCTCAATACCGCCTTCGGCGAACCTACCATCGCCGTCGACACCCACATCTTCCGCGTCGCCAACCGCACCCGGCTCGCCCCAGGCAAGAACGTCGACGAAGTCGAGCGCCGGCTGCTCAAGGTAGTGCCCAAGGAGTTCCGCCAGGATGCCCACCATTGGCTGATCCTCCACGGACGCTACACCTGCATCGCACGCAAACCGCGCTGCGGCAGCTGTGTGATCGAAGACCTGTGCGAATATCCCGACAAGACCGAGCCCTGAGCCAGCGCTGCCGCCAGGCAGCCTCGCTGAGCGAACGCCCGTGACCAGGGCCCGGAGAAAGCAGGACTCATAATTGCATGGGCTCAGGGTGTAGGGGATTGTGGTATCAACCCATGTCTGCGGAGGACCCATGTCAGATTCTTCACCCACGCGCCACGACCACGCACGCCATCCGAAAAGAAATACAGCGATCGAACGCTTCGATCGCGGCATTGAGCCGCCGCTATGGCCTCAATCTCAAGACCGTCCATAAATGGCGTGCACGGGACTCGGTCGAGGACGTAGCCATGAGACCCAAACAGCCTCGCTCGCGACCTCCGCCGGCGGACCTTGCTCCCGCTCGATGATTGCCTGTTCGCTTTGCAGCGTTTCATCCCGTACCTGACCCGGGCGAGTCTTCATCGACTCTACCAGCATCATCAGATCAGCCGGCGGCCGAAAGACGGCGATGACAAGCCACCCCCCAAACGCTTCAAAGCCTATCCGATCGGTTATCTGCATATCGATTTCAGTAAGATCCGCACTGGCGAGCGACACGCCGCGGGCACTGTGAGAGACAGGATACCCTGACAAGCTCGGTAGGATTCGCTGCCTGGTTTTTAATCCCTGACTAAAACGGCCTAGGATTCCGCTTTTAGGGGTGTTGCTAAACCACCAGTGGTTTATAATTTCTCATGAAAACGCCATTAAAGGCTGTATTCTAGCGTGAAATTAAACCTTCTTTGGCAGCAGATCCCGCATGGTGCCGTCGTGACAACGGCCTGGCTCGCTGCACATGACGTCACCCCTGACCAGGCTCGCAAGCTGGCCAACAGCGGTTGGCTGAAGCGCGTGGGCCACGGTGCCTACTGTCGTGCGGGGGACCCTCTCGCCTGGGAGAGCGGAGTTTTTGCTCTGCAGACGCTCGGTGAGCAGGACAAGCCACCTATCTGGCCGGGAGGCCAGACTGCACTGGCGCTGCAGGGCTTCGCCCACTATCTCCCCATGGGACACGACACCACGCAACTGTTTGGCGGTGAGGGCGCCCGGTTGCCCCGCTGGTGGCGTACCGCAGAATGGGCAGGACCGACCGTGCTGCATACCGAGAAAGGATTGCCGGGGCAGCTTCCTGGCAGTTTCACGGCATACGCGCCGGCCGGCAAGGCTTTCACTCTGCAAATCTCGACGCCCGAGCGAGCGATACTGGAATGGATCGCCGTCACGTCAAACGAGCTGCTGTTCAGCAGTGAGCTGGTGGACACCTTCGACGGGCTTAACACGCTGCGCCCGCGCCGGCTTCAGGCATTGCTGGAGGGGTGCCGTTCGGTGAGAACCAAGCGTGCCTTCCTGGTACTGGCTCGACACGCCGGACATGCCTGGTATGGTCGCCTGGAACCACGCCAATTGGACCTTGGCAAAGGCAAACGGCAGCTCTGCCAGAGCGGCAAGTTGGACAGGGAATATCACGTTACGGTGCCGGAAGCGTTCCTGCATGCCGATTGAAGCTCGCTACCACGAACAGGTCAGTCTGCTGGTCTCACTGCTGCCATTTCTCAATGACGAGCCGTGCTTCGCCCTCAAAGGCGGTACGGCCATCAACCTCTTCGTGCAGCCATTACCTCGCCTATCGGTCGATATCGACCTGGCCTACCTGCCGCTGGAGCCCCGTGACGAGGCACTGCGACGCTGTCGCGAGGCGCTGCAGCGAATGGCAGAGACCTTCAGTGCTCGGCTGCCAGGTGTGCGCGCCGAGCTTCAGGATAATCGCCGAGATGAGCTGAGGATTCTGGTACGCCGAGGGCGTAGCCAGGTGAAGGTTGAGGTATCGCCAGTACTGCGTGGCACCCTGCACCCGCCCCAGGAGCGCGATGTCGTTGAAGCCGTGGAAGACGATTACGGCTTCACTGCGGTGCGGGTAGTGTCACTGCCGGACCTGTATGGTGGCAAGATCTGCGCCGCGCTGGATCGCCAGCACCCCAGAGATCTCTTCGATGTGAAGCTGCTGCTGAACCAGGGCGTCCTGAATCGAAGCGTCTTCGAAGGCTTCCTGGTCTATCTGCTGGGGCATCCCAGGCCCTTGAACGAAGTGATCAACCCGCGGCTGAAAGCGTTGGACGACGTCTACCGACAGGAGTTTATCGGGATGGCCAGGGCCGATATCCCATTGCAGCAGTTAGAGGACGTCCGGCACGAACTTCTGTCGCGACTGGGCCAGCTGATGACCGATGAGGATGTTCGCTTCCTTCTGGCCTTCAAGCAGGGAGCGCCTGACTGGGCGCTGCTTCCGCTACCGGGCGTTGAACGGCTACCTGCCGTGCGTTGGAAGCTCGCCAACATTCGGAAGATGCACCCAAACAAGCACCGTCAGTCACTTGAGCTATTGAAGCAGGCACTGGATAACCTTCTGAGATGACGCCTAATATCTCCAACGATATACTGGGCTAAGTAAACTTCTCCTTACATCCTTTAAACGCTAGGCTGTTACGTATAATTACGCCACGCGTAGGGGATGACATGGCGAACAGAAGGGAAGCTCAGTCCCAGTGGAATGTCACCAAGGTCATGTCTGCCGGGGGCGGGGAGTACATCAGCTGGTTGGAATTGCCCCACTATCGCCTCATCAAGCTTGAGGAGGAACGCCTTCTCTTGGAAGTGGCTGGAGAAGACTACGGCCTTACTTCGGTCAACGATACCCGCTCTGGCAAGCCCCACGACCCCGAGAAGCAGCGCCTGGCCGAGATCATCGACCGACTCAACGACCTCTACGGCGCAGAGGTCAGCTACGACGACAAGCTACACTTCACCAGTGGCGTCGTCGACCGCATCGAGCGTGACGCAATGGTGATGGCCCAGATGCGCAACCCCAGCGAAGACCAAATAAAGCACAGCATCTTCCCGAAGAAGGTCACCGACGCCATGCTTGATGCCCTCAGCGACCACGAGAAGCTAAAAATGCCGCTGCTGGAGGATGAAGATACTGGCAGGCAGTTTGCGTTGGTCATACTGAAGCTGCTGGCGGGGGAGGTCGAGCAATGACTTGCGTGCTGTGTAGCAAGCTACGGAAGAGGTCTATTATGGCTGATAACGACCCATAACGAATAGTCCGAGGAAGGCCGCATATGCATTCAAGAGTATTATGCAGCAAGCACGGTTATTGGCGTTATGTTGCCGAGGCATACTTGATGACGAGTAATTTCAATAGGTTAGTGGCCTTCCGTTATACTCAATAGCATTATTGAACGCGCGTGCGCGTTCAAGCCAATAAACGAGCATGCTGTCCAATAACCTTTATATATAATAGATAGTCATGGAGAGAAATATAAATGGAAATTCTTTCGGGCGTTGAAACCTTTTCTCATATTCTGAATATCAAAGAAAAATTGTTTCCACGTGAGAAAGCTATCGTAAGCGCAATAGGCTCTTTCCCTAAAAACCAAGAGTCAGAGAGTCAAAACTACTGCTCAGTTTTTATAGAGCACTCCTATGACCCAAAAGCTCTTGGATCGAGTGAGAGAGAAAAGATCGAGATAGTTTTTGCAAAGAAATCCGAGTTTACGATCCCTATTCGGCACATCGACTGGGTCTTCATGGAAAGAAAACTAGATACTATCAAGCCCATCAATTTGGAGTTGTCAAAGCTACTCCTTGTCGATAAGGAAGGGTTGCTATTAGAGCTGGGCATAAAAGAGATATTGCGAGCTCAGATAGAGCACATGGAGTTAAAGGGAAGAAAACTCGAAAAGTCACTGAAAACGATGGGGCTGCAAATCACCTACGCCGACAGTTACAGGGTATTTGTCCAGGCGCCACCCTCGTTGAAAGAGTCAATATATCAACTGTATTCTAGCGATTAACAGATAACTAGTCGCTCCAACCGACGTGGTCTACTACTCAGCCCACGCGTCTGAGCTCCGCATTAGGCATCCAAGTTACCCACGAAGAGTAGCGACCAAAGATGGTGAAAAAGAAAAATCTAAGCAATCCCTTCTCTACAGGCGGTGGCGGTGTTCATTGTGAAGCAAATGTCCAGGCGTCTTTTGTTGCGCTGATGCTCACTGGCGGTCACGCCCCGTGTCTTCTCTACTGGCCAATTGCGGAAATCAAACTTCAGGGCAAGATCGACGGCTTTGATACAGACGACCTCGTTGTTGCCGTAGAAAACTTGAACAGCAATGAAAGGCGGAAACTTCTCGGGCAGATCAAGCATTCCATTATTATCTTGCAGAGCAGCACCCTGTTTGGGGAGGTGATGCAGGCCGCCTGGAATGATTTCAACAATCTTAAGGTGTCCTTTAGGGGTAAAGATATCATTGCCCTGATCACAGGGCAGCTCAGCGTGACCGATGCACACAATGTGCAATGGTTGCTGAACCAAACGAGGCACACCAAAGACGTTGATGAGTTTTTCAGAAACGTCCAGCAAGTAAATACAGCCCACCCAAGAGTGCCAAGAAACTGGAGGTCATTCAGCACCACTTGAAGGCAGCAGATGGTGGCAACGATGTTTCAAGGGGCGAACTTTATGACCTCCTGAACCACTTTCATCTACTCGGCTACGATCTTGGTAACGAGTTCGGTGTGTCCTGTCTCTGCTGCATTCCCATATTTCCCAATTCCAGCAGCAGTCTCCGCAGTTGGTCTGGTCACGGGTTATCGATATCGTACAAACATGGAATCAGGATGCCGGCACCATCACGCCCAGCAATATCCCGGACGATCTTTTGGATGTCTTTAAACAAAGGGTTATGGCGGAGATGCCCTAGGAGTTCAAGGCAGCGCAGGAGAAACCTAAAATCGATTGGACTCAGCACTTGGACGCCACCTATTTGGCCCTAGCGGTCCTGATCGGGAGCTGGAACGAAAAAAGTAAATGTGACCTTGATGCGATAACCCAACCGCTTGGCATCAGTTATGACGAATGGTTAAAGAAAGCAGGGGAAATATTACACTGCACCGACAGCCCGTTATCTCTCGGAAGCGGCATCTGGAAAGTTGTTAATCGAGCCGAGCTTTGGAGCCTGCTGGTATCGCGCATCCTTGATCAGAACCTCGACACGTTGAAGTCGCTTGCGGTTTCCGTACTGAAGCGTCAACACCGACTGAAAATTGCCCCCTTTTAGCGTCAAATCACCGGAGTAAAAATGACCCCCTTGGGTTCCTCGGTTATCCGACTGGAGTCACGCCTGGCCGAGAGGTGCCTGCCTTGCGTTTGTCCTTGAGCCGATAGCTCTCACCGCTGATCTGCACGATGTGGGCATGGTGCAGCAGTCGTTCCAGCATCGCTGCGGTGAGCGTCTGGTCGTCGGCGACGGTGCCCGCCCATTGGGTGAACGGCAGGTTGCTGGTCGGGATCATGCTGCCGCGCTCGTAGCGCTTGGCGACGACGTTGAAGAAGAGGTTCGCTTCGGCGCGCCCACACGGCAGATAACCTATCTCGTCGATCACCAGCAGGCGTGGTCCCATCACCACACGATTGAAGTACTCCCGCAGCCGCTCCTGGCGGTGTGCTGCCCTGAGTTGCAGCATCAGGTCGGCGGCAGTCACGAAGCGTGTCTTGATGCCGGCCATCACCGCCCGGTACGCCAAAGCCGTTGCCAAGTGGCTCTTGCCTACCCCACTGGGCCCAAGCAGCACGATGTTCTCGGTGCGCTCGATGAAGCTCAAGCCCGCCAACTCCTGGAGCTGTGCCCGTGGCGCGCCTGATGCAAAGGCGAAATCATACTGCTCCAACGTTTTCACCACTGGAAACGTGGCCATCTTCAACAGGGTCTGCCGGGAGCGCTCGGCACGGGCATCCGCCTCCGTGGCAAGTAGCTTCTCGAGAAAGTCGGCGAAGCTCGCGTCGCCTGTGGCCGCTTGCTGTGCCAAAGGTGACCAGTCAGTGCCGATCCGCTCGAGCTCCAGGCTGCTGCATAGCTCGGCAATGCGTGCGTGCTGAAGATTCATGCCCCTGCCTCCAACAACTGATCATACTGGGCTTGCCCCGTCCCTCCGGACAGGTTGTTTAACCTAACAAGCCGCCGCCTCGAACTGCATGGGACTGACGTATCCCAGCGTTGAGTGTTGGCGCCGTGCGTTGTAGAACCGCTCGATGTAGTCGAACACTTCGGCCCGGCACTCATCGCGGGACCGGTAAATCCGTCGGCTCAGCCGCTCGGCTTTCAACGTGGAGAAGAAGCTCTCCATGGCGGCATTATCCCAGCAGTCACCGCGCTTGCTCATGCTGCACACGATCCCGGCATCGGCCAACAGCATCTGGAACTGCTCGCTGGTGTGTTGGCTGCCTTGGTCGGAGTGATGCAGGACTTCGCGCGGCCGGCCTCGCCGATGCAACGCCATCATCGGGGCGTCGGTCACCAATTGCGACGTCATGCTGGCCTGCATGGGCCAACCGACGATACGTCGTGAGTACAAGTCCATGACGGCCGCCACGTAGAGCCAGCCCTCTGCAGTCCAGACGTAGGTGAAGTCCGCCACCCATTTCTAGTTGGGCGCGCGAGCCGTTAAGTCTCGATCCAGCACGTTGACAGCAATGGCATGAGCCGATCTTGGCCCCGTATCCGACGGATGACGACGGCGCCTGGTTCGTGCCACTAGGTTTGCGCGACGCATCAGACGCGCTACAACGATGACGGCCGCAGTGCTCGCCCCAGGTGCGCAGGTCCCGCCATACCCGAGGGCTGCCTTATGTCCGATCGCTGGCCTGGAAGCTCTCTCGGATGCGGCCGGTCAATCGCTCATTGGCCAGCGCCCAAGCGCTGGGCGAGCGGGCATGCCACTCATAAGAACCGCTGCGCGACACGCTCAAGGTTCGGCATAGCTCGCTGATCGACCAGACGGCCCGGTGTCGGGCGATGAACGGATACTTCATGTCTGGTCCTTGGCAAAGTATCCGAACGCTTTTTTTAATATGTCCCGTTCGGTCTTGACCTTGGCCAACTCCCGGAGCAGTTGCTCAATCTCCTGCTGCTGGGCGCTCTTGAGCGGCTTGTCGGGCGCGGGCTCCCATGTGCCGCTACACATCTGCCCGACCCAACGCCGTAGAACACTGGGGTCCAGACCCAGGTCCTGCGCTACACGCGATACGTTGCTATATCGGGCTGCTCGGCCAGCCGCACCGCCTCGCGCTTGAACTCGTCCGTGAAATGTCTTCTGTTTCGTGCCATCGCTTCGCTCTCCAGGCATGATCATGCCATCGGATCTGTCCGGAGAGATGGGGCAAACCCATCTTTGAGCGTGCTGAGTTGGTACACCAGATTGGGCTACCGCCAGAAACTATTGAAATGCTTTGCAACCTCCGCCCTGGCTATCTGAGCGCGCAGCCCGAAGCTGGGGATAACGTGGTGTCTCTTAGGCTCAAGCGCAATGGCGTAAAGTCTGGCCGAGCTACCCGGGCGGATATTCTATCCTTCCGGAAATAGCGTGGTTGAGACCAACAGCCAAGATAACGGTATATAGGCGCTCGTCTGGCGATTCAGATACTGAAGTCTTCTTCGCGCACGGCGAGCCGCCGCCAGGCATCCTCGGTGGAGAAGAACACCCGCTCCCGGTGGCTGGCGAGGAAAGGCGTCGCGCTGAGCTGGTCGCGCACCGGCGCGCGCAGCTCGGCGAACCACAGCGTCACCCCTTGCCCTTCGAGGCGCTGATCGAGCTGCGCCAGCGCCTCGAGCGCGGCGCCATCGATGTAGAGCACCCCGCTCATCACCAACACCAGGTCGGTGACGCCGTCCCGGTCGGCCAGGTGCGCGTTGATGAACCGCTCGAGCGCGCCCATGTTGGCGAAGTTGAGATCCGCCCCGGGGCGGACCATCAGCAGATGGGATGGAATCTCGACCGGATAGCGGGCGGGGTTGCGAAAGCCACCCTGCGGCAGGCGCCCGACCTCGTCGATGTAGGGACGGCTGGCGCGGGTGAGCAGCAGCGCAAGTGCGATCCCGACCCCGATGGCCAGCCCCTCCATCACCCCGAACACCAGCACTCCGGCGAAGGCACCCAGCCAGGCCGCGCCATCGGCGCGCGAGTAGCGCCAGGTGTGCCGAAGCGGGCGCAGGTCGAGCAGCGGCCAAGCGGCCTGGATCACGACCGCAGCGAGCACCGCCTTGGGCAGCGGGGCGAAGATCCCCGCCGCGAACAGCAGTACCGCCGCCAGGGCGATGGCGGCGAACAGCGACGACAACGGGGTACGCGAGCCCGCCTCGAGATTCACCACTGCCCTGCCCAGGCCGCTGGTGACGGGGAACCCCCGGCTCAGCGCCGCGCACAGATTGCAAAGCCCCAGCACCCAGAGCTCACGCTGGGTGTAGAGCCGCTCGCGCTGGCGCGCCGCCAGCGTCTGGGCGACCGAGATGGCGCTGACGTAGTTGATCAACGCGATACCCAGCGCCGGCGCCGCCAGCGCCCCCAAGGCATCGAGGTCGAGCGCAGGCAACGTCAGCCCCGGCAGGCCAGCGGGCAGCGTGCCGACGCGCGCCAGCGGCAAGTCCATCCAGGCCACCAGCACCAGCGCCGCGACCAGCAGCAGCAGCGGCCCGCAGCGCCCGGCGATGCTCGCCACCGCAGCCGGCAGGCCGAGCGCGCGCAGGAGCGGAGCCAGCCAGTGCTTGATCATCACCAACATCAAAAGCGCAGCGGTGCCGAACAGCACAGGCGTCAGCGAGAGCGAGGCCCATTGGGCGAGCAGCACGCCGGCCTGGCGGAAGAAATTGCCCTCTCCCCCGACCAGGCCGAACAGTCCGGCAAGCTGGGAGATGACGATCATCAGCGCCGAAGCGGCGGTGAACCCCTGCATCACCGCAGGGCTTACGAAATCGATCAGCCGCCCGAGGCGCAGCGCATAGAGCAGCAGCAGCCAGGCGCCGACCAGCAGCGCCAGGGTACCGGCCCAGGCCGGGAACTGAGACGAGTCGATGCCCTGGCCACGCAGGGTTTCGCCGACCAGCAGCGCAGTGAGCGCCATCGGCCCCATCGCGATCACCCGGCTGGTGCCGAACATCGCATAGACCAGCAGCGGCAGCAGCGCGCTATAGAGCCCCATCTCGGCCGGCAGCCCGGCCAGCGCCGCATAGGCCATGCCCTGCGGCACCAGCAGCGCCGCCGTGATCAGTCCCGCGAGCACATCGGAGCAGCGCCCGGCGGCGTCCAATCCACGCCAGCGTGAAAGCCCAGGTAGGCGCTCCGCCGCAGGCTCGAGGAACGGGGTGCGTTTCATCGATTCGTCCGCGATCCGCGCTCAGCGCGGATCGAACATGCGTTCACCCACGTCATCGATGAAGCGCTGGGCCTTCTGGCGGGTCAGCACCACGCACCCTTCGCGGTCGGGTACGGTATCGGAGCGCTCGAAGCGATGCTCCTGCGGCTCGGCCGCCTCTCCGGCGCGGCGAATCACGCCGCTGACCCTGTACTGCCCACCCGTCGGTACGGGGGCGGCGAGGATTTCATAGCCCTTGTACTCGAGCGCCTCTGCGACTTCCGGCGCCTGCTCGCGCGCGTCCTCGCGCCCACCGCCCAGCAACGAGGAGAACAGCTTCTTCAGCATCGAATGATTCCCTGATCGAACCCAGCCCAGACGGCGACACCCTCGCCTTGAAGACGAAAAACGATGGCCCCGCCACCACATCGCTCACAGCATGAACGATTGCCGCGCTTTTTCAACGCCAGACTGACCCATAGCACTGGACCAAGGCAGGACGCCTCTGCGCCTTGATGTTAGACTTCGCTACCTTTGATAGCCTTCGCGATACGTTCGATACGACGGAAGGCCTTTCGACGGCATATCGGCGCAGGGGAATCCGCAGAATGACCAATGCTAACGTGGCGCGGCTGATGAGCCAGCGTTTTCGCGGCTTTCTGCCGGTGGTGATCGACCTCGAGACCGGCGGCTTCAATGCTCGCGGCGACGCGATACTGGAAATCGGCGCCACCCTGCTGACCATGGACGACCTCGGGCAGCTGCTGCCGGATGAAACCCTGTCGGTCCACATCGAGCCGTTCGAAGGCGCCAACATTGAACAGTCGGCGCTCGACTTCACCGGCATCCGCCTCGATAGCGCGCTGCGCCAAGAGGCAGCGGTCAGCGAGACACAGGCCCTTGGGGAGCTGTTCAAGCAGGTACGCCGCTCGATCAAGGCGCATGACTGCAACCGTGCGATCCTGGTCGGCCACAATGCCGCTTTCGATCTCGGCTTCCTCAATGCGGCGATCGAGCGATGCGGGCTGAAGCGCAGCCCGTTCCACCCGTTCTCGAGCTTCGACACCGCCACCCTGTCCGGGTTGGCCTATGGCCAGACGGTGCTCGCCCGGGCATGCGCCGCCGCGGGTATCCCGTTCGACCAGCAGCATGCTCACGCGGCGGGCTACGATGCCGAGCGAACCGCGGAGCTCTTCTGCGCGATCGTCAATCGCTACAGCGACCTCGGCGGCTGGGCGCTGACGCTGCGCGAACAGGCGCTCGACGAGCGGGCCTGAAGCGCCGCGATGCCCAGGCGCCGAGCAGGCGAAAAAGAGCCCGCGTCCCTCTCGGGACGCGGGCTCTTTACTACGCCAAGCCGATGAGGCAGTGGCTCAGGCGTCGCCTTCCTCGGTGGCATTGGTCGCCGCGGCCTGCTTGATCAACGGCTGCAGCTCACCGTTCTGGTACATCTCGACGATGATGTCGCAGCCGCCGACCAGCTCGCCACCGACCCACAGCTGCGGGAAGGTCGGCCAATTGGCATACTTCGGCAGCTCCGCGCGAATGTCCGGGTTCTCGAGGATGTTGACGAAGGCGAAACGCTCGCCGCAGCCCATCAGTGCCTGCACCGCCTGGGCGGAGAAGCCGCACTGCGGCAGTTGGGGCGAACCTTTCATGTAGAGGAGGATCGGATTCTCGCTGATCTGCTGCTTGATGGTATCGAGAGTGGCACTCATGACGAATTCCTTGGAACGAGCCACGCCGGGCGCACCGGCGAAGCGACTGGACCGTACGGAGAGCTTGGTGCCTCCGTACCCTGATAACGACAGCATGATCGGAACGCTGGACGCTTTCAAGCCGGGGACGAAAACACGAAAGCCCCGGCGCAATGCGCCGAGGCTTTCGTTGCTGACAGGCGCCGCGCGCCTGCCTGAGTTCTTGGTGGAGCCTATCGGGATCGAACCGATGACCTCAACGCTGCCAGCGTTGCGCTCTCCCAGCTGAGCTAAGGCCCCAGACCTGCGGCGCACTCTAAGACCAAGCTGCTGAATAGTCAAGTGCTTTGCCCCGACCGCGGGGCGGCAGCGAACGCCCCTGGTCCTGCCCCGCATGCGGATTTGCTAGAATACGCACAGGCGGGCGGTACCTTTCACCGACGGCCCGCGCTTCATCACCTTCGAGGGATCTCTTGGCGACCTCCAGCGAAACCCGCAGCTTCGACTCCCGCGCCTTTCTCAAGCACGTCTCCGAGGCGCCGGGGGTCTACCGTATGCTCGACGCCGACGGCGAACCGCTCTACGTCGGCAAGGCCAAGCGGCTCAAGGCCCGCCTGGCGAGCTATTTCCGTAATTCCGGACTGAACACCAAGACCCGGGCGCTGGTCGCACGCATCTGCGACATCCAGGTCACCGTCACCCATAGCGAAACCGAGGCGCTGCTGCTCGAGCAGACCCTGATCAAGCAGCAGCGCCCGCCGTACAACATTCTGCTGCGCGACGACAAATCCTATCCCTACGTGTTCGTCAGCGACCGCCACCCCTTCCCCGCGCTGGAATTTCGCCGGGTGCGGCAAAAGCGCAGCGACGGCCACTACTTCGGCCCGTTCACCAGTTCGGCGGCGGTGCGCGAGAGCCTCGCGCTGTTGCAGAAGATATTTCGCATCCGCAACTGCGAAAACAGCGTCTTCGCCCACCGCACTCGCCCATGCCTGCAGTATCAGATCGGCCGCTGCACGGCGCCGTGCGTCGGCTATATCGAGCAGCAGGACTACCAGCGCGACCTCAAGCACGCGGTGATGTGCCTCGAGGGCAAGAGCGACGAAGTGACTCGACAGCTCGGCGTCGAGATGGAGCGCGCCGCCGAGTCGCTGGAGTTCGAGCAGGCGGCGTGGCTGCGCGACCAGATCCAGCAGCTGCGCAGGCTGCAGACCCAGCAGGCAGTCGATATCGAGGGCGGCGACGCCGATGTCTTCGCCTTCGCCCAGCGCCCGGGCGGCTTCTGCGTGACCCTGCTGCCGATCCGCCAGGGGCGGGTGCTCGGCAGCCGCCACTTCACCCCGAGCAATGGCCTCGACCTCAGCGACGGCGCACTGCTCGGCGAACTGATCGGCCAGTACTACATCGGCGGCGAGCGCGAGATTCCAAGCGAAGTGATCACCTCCCATCCGGTCGAAGATGCGCAGCTCCTGCAGTCGGGCTTGGCCGCCCGCGCCGGCCGCGCGGTGCGACTGACCCACCAGGTGCGCGCCCACCGCGCCCAGTGGCTGCAGCTCGCGCGGACCAACGCCGAGCAGCACCTCGCCACCGAACTGGCCAGCCAGCAGCAGTTGATGCGCCGATTCATCGAGCTGCGCGACCTGCTCGGCCTCGACGAGGTGCCGACCCGGCTCGAGTGCTTCGACATCAGCCACAGCCACGGCGAGGCCACCGTCGCCTCCTGCGTGGTGTTCGACCAGAATGGACCGCTCAAGTCCGACTACCGGCGCTTCAACATCGAGGGCGTCACCCCGGGGGACGACTATGCGGCGATGCGCCAGGCGCTGGAGCGGCGCTATCGGAGAATCGCCAGCGAAGACGCCAAGCGCCCGGACCTGCTGATCGTCGACGGCGGCAAGGGCCAGCTCAACATGGCCCGCGAAGTGCTCTCCCAGATCGAAGGCATCGGTGCGCTGCAGGTGCTCGGCGTCGCCAAGGGCACCACCCGGCGCCCGGGCCTCGAAACTTTGTTCCTCGAAACACCGGAACATAGCCTCGAGGTCGATTCCACCTCTTCGGCACTGCACCTGATCCAGCACATTCGCGACGAAGCCCACCGGTTCGCGATCACCGGCCACCGCCAGCGTCGTGACAAGGCCAGGCGCACCTCGACGCTGCAGGAGATCCCAGGCGTCGGGCCCAAGCGGCGGCGCGAACTGCTGCGCTATTTCGGCGGCCTCCAGGGCGTCAAGCGGGCCAGCCGCGAGGATCTCGCCAGGGTACCCGGAATCAGCGCCCAGCTCGCCGGACAGATTCATGCAGCACTGCACGGCCAGGGCTGAGAGATACGCAGCGCATCACCTCGACGCCCCGACGAAAATTTCCTTAGAATGACCGAGATAAGCGAGGGACGGCGAGGCGGACGCCTTTCCTCGTATCGGCGCGGCCTCGGTCGCCGAATCCCGTAAGGAACCTCTTCAGCAATGAACATCCCCAACATCCTGACCCTCATCCGGATCATCTTCATTCCGCTCCTGGTCATCGCTTTCTACCTTCCTCCCAGCTGGAGCTACCCGAGTGCCGCACTGCTGTTCGGCGCCGCGGCGGTAACCGACTGGTTCGATGGCTACCTGGCGCGACGCTGGAACCAAAGCACCCCCTTCGGCGCCTTCCTCGACCCGGTGGCCGACAAGCTGATCGTCGCCGTTGCCCTGGCCCTCTTGATCGAGCGCTACGACAGCATATGGATGACGCTTCCCGCGCTGGTGATCATCGGCAGAGAGATCGTCATCTCGGCGCTGCGCGAATGGATGGCGGAGCTGGGCAAGCGGGCGAACGTCGCGGTATCCCAGATCGGCAAGCTGAAGACCGCGCTACAGATGATCTCGATCTTCCTGCTGCTCGGCGTATCGCCGGGTTCGATGATCGGAATGCTCGGCCAGCTGATGCTCTACGCCGCCGCCCTCCTCACCCTGTGGTCGATGATCCAGTATCTCCGCGCCGCCTGGCCCGAGTTGGTGAGAGATATCTGACACCGTAACCCACGGCTTTGCCGCGATTTTTTCAACTCCACGGCGAGGCATCAATTGACAATGAAGGCTCGCTACGTATAATGCGACCGCGTGTTCAGGCGGGAATAGCTCAGTTGGTAGAGCGCCACCTTGCCAAGGTGGAGGTCGCGAGTTCGAGCCTCGTTTCCCGCTCCAGACACGATTCAAGATGAGGCTGGATGGCAGAGTGGTCATGCAGCGGACTGCAACTCCGTGTACGCCGGTTCGATTCCGACTCCAGCCTCCATTTGAATCCCTTCTCGCCCGAATGGCGGAATAGGTAGACGCAAGAGACTTAAAATCTCTCGCCCTATGGGCGTGCCGGTTCGATCCCGGCTTCGGGCACCATCCTCTTCGCCCATATTCCCCAGATTAGCGTCACGATCTAGCCGACCATCGCACTTTCCTCGATCATCATCGCCGCTCCCGCTATCCATGTGTTCCACTATAGGTAGCTTGGCTTTCCAGCTGCAGCCCAGCTGTCGACGGTGCCTTCCGAATGATCTGCCCTTGCGTGAATCCCGTTCGCTTCACTGTCCGTCCTTGGGTTCGGTCGGTCTCTAAGCGACGGTGGAGGAGAAATCCCGCGGCGGGCCAGAGCAAGATGGCCTGAGGATTGCATCGAACTGCTCACCCACCACCTGTTATAGGCCCCACTCGATGATGACTCCAGAGCAGTACGAATCGCAGTTCGCCAGCGTTCTCAATGCGCTCATCGCGAAAACCCGTCGCTAAGGCGGAAATCAAGGAACCATGAGCGCGGCGCCTGCCAATGGTGCGCTGCAATACCAGCGTCATCCAGCCGCCACTTGAGCGTCACCGACGAACCCTAGACTGCCCTCTCCGACGCTACCAAGTGAAGCCTCCGTGAGTGCATCGTCCCAGGCGGCGCGCATCGAATCGCCCGATGCGATCGAACCACCGATCTTCTCGAAACTGGATGTCTTCGACCCTGCGCTCTATCTCAACCGCGAGATATCCCAGCTGCTGTTCAACGTCCGCGTGCTCGACCAGGCGCTGGACGAGCGGCTGCCGCTGCTCGAGCGCCTGACCTTCCTGCTGATCTTCTCCGCCAACGTCGATGAGTTCTTCGAGATCCGCGTCGCCGGGCTCAAACGCAGGCTGGCCCGGGGCAAGCTCCAGGCCGGGGTGGATGGCCTCGACCCCATCGAGGTGCTGGCTCGGGTCGGCGAGCTGGCCCATGCGCAGATCGAGCGACAGTACCGGATCCTCAACCAGCGGCTGCTGCCGGCGCTCGAAGCCGAGGGCATCCGCTTCCTGCGCAGGCGCCAATGGAGCCCGGCCCAGATCGACTGGATCGGGGAGTACTTCGAGCGCGAGATCATGCCGGTGGTCAGTCCGATCGGACTCGACCCCGCCCACCCCTTTCCCCGGCTGGCGAACAAGAGCCTCACTTTCATCGTCTCGCTCGAAGGTATCGATGCTTTCGGCCGCGAAGGCGGGCTTGCGATCCTGCCCGCGCCGCGCTCGCTGCCACGATTGGTGAAACTGCCGGAAGGCATCGCCGAGCGGGAGGACTACGTCTTTCTCTCCTCGATCATCCACGCCAACGTCGAATCGCTGTTCCCCGGCATGCACGTTACCGGCTGCCACCAGTTCCGCCTGACCCGCAATGCTGATCTGGCGGTCGGCCTGCAGGGCATCTCCGATCTGGCCTCGGCGCTGGAGGGGGAGCTACTGGCGCAGCCTTACGGCGATGGCGTGCGGCTCGAGGTCAGCGACAGCTGCCCGCAGCCGCTGTGTGATCTGCTGCTGAAGCAGTTCTCGCTGGAGCCGCAGGATTTGTACCGGGTGGCGGGCCCGGTCAACCTCGCCCGGCTGTTCGGCGTACTCGAGATGACCCAGCGTCCCGAGCTGCGCTATCCGAGCTTCGTGCCCGTCTGGCCCGAGCGGCTGTGGCGCTCGAGGAGCCGGCTGTTCGAGGTCATCCAGCAGCGGGACGTACTGCTCCACCACCCGTTCGATGCCTTCGAGCCGATCGAGCTGTGGCTCCACCAGGCCGCCAACGATCCGGGCGTGCTCGCGATCAAGCAGACCCTCTATCGCACCCGTGCCGACTCGATGCTGGTCGGCGCACTGGTCGAGGCCGCCCACAACGGCAAGGAGGTCACCGTGGTGATCGAGCTGCGCGCTCGCTTCGATGAAGCCAACAACCTTCATCTGGCCGAGCGCCTGCAGCGCGCCGGGGTCAACGTGATCTACGGGGTGATGGCCTACAAGACCCACGCCAAGCTTTTGCACATCGTTCGCCGCGAACCCGAGGGGCTGCGTCACTATGCCCATCTCGGCACCGGCAACTATCACAACAAGACAGCGATGCGCTATACCGACTACAGCCTGCTCACCGCACGCCAGCCGCTGTGCCAGGACGTATTGATGCTGTTTCGTCAGCTTTCGGGGATGGAGCGCAGGATCGATACCCAGGTGCTGCTGCATGCGCCTTTCACCCTGCACTCGAGCCTGCTCGACAAGATACGCGGGGAGGCCGAGCACGCCCTCGCCGGAAGGCCCTCGGGGATCATCATCAAGTGCAACGCGCTGACCGAGCCCCAGCTGGTCGCCGCGCTCTACCGCGCCTCCCAGGCCGGCGTGCGCTGCAGGCTGATCGTACGCGGCATCTGCGTCCTGCGCCCCGGCGTGCCGGGGGTCTCGGAGAACATCGAGGTGCGCTCGGTGATCGGCCGCTTCCTCGAACATACTCGGGTCTATCGCTTCGAGAATGGCGGCAAGGCTCAGACCTGGTGCGCCAGCGCGGACCTGATGGAGCGGAACCTGCTGCACCGGGTGGAGAGCTGCTTTCCCATCCTCGACCAGGGACTCGCCGAGCGCATCTTCCAGGACCTCATGCGCTATCTCGATGATACCCACCAGAGCTGGCACTTGGACCAGCATGGCAGCTACCACCCGCCGACCGGTGGAGAGACGCCCGCAGTGCAGCAGGCGCTGCTGCATGCGCCGGATGAATTCGATTCACACCTCCATTGAGCCAAGGATGCCGGAGCCATGCCTCACCTTTCCCGTCCAGAGCGCTTCGCCGCGATCGACCTGGGCTCCAACAGCTTCCACCTGATGATCGTCGAGCGCACCCAAGGGCGGCTCAAGCAGGTCGACAAGCGTAGCGAGCGGGTCCAGCTCGCCGCGGGCATGCGCGACGGCGAGCTTTCACCGCAGGCGATCGAGCGCGCGAGCGCATGTCTTGAGAGATTCGCCCTGCAGCTGCAGGGCATCGACCCTCGAAGGCGCCGCGCCGTGGGAACCAGCGCGCTGCGCAACGCGACCAACGCCGGGGTGCTGATCGATCGCACCCAGCAGCTGCTCAGCGTACCGCTGGAGATCATCTCGGGCCGGGAGGAGGCCCGCCTGATCTACGCCGGCGCCGCCTTCGCTCTCGCCGATACGCACGGACGGCGGCTGGTGATCGATATCGGCGGCGGCTCGACCGAGCTGGTCATCGGCGAGGCTCGCGAGCCCAGGCTGCTGGAGAGCCTGGAGATGGGCTGCGTGACCTATACCGAACGCTACCTCGCCGACGGCAAGATCGACCTGGACAGGCTCGAGCGCATCAGGCGGGCGGCGCTCGCCGAGCTGAGCCCGATACGCAGCGCCTACCTCGCCCACGGCTGGGACGAGGCGGTGGGCACCTCGGGCACCTTGCGTACCCTCGCCCAGATCGCCGGCGGGCAGAGCGGCGACGGCGAACGGCTCGACCACGGCGCGATCAAGAGAGTGGTCGACCTGCTCTGCGCCAGCGGTTCGGTCGAGCAGCTGCCGTTCGCCGGGATGAAGCCGGAGCGAGCGCGGGTATTTCCCGCCGGCGTCGCCATCGTTGGCGCACTGTTCGATGGACTCTATCTGGATTCGCTGCGGATCAGCCAAGGCGCGCTGCGCGACGGCGTGCTGCTCGACCTCACCGGCCGCGGCACGCAGCTCGATCCCCGAGACAGTGCGGTCGCCTCCTTCACCCGCCACTTCGGCGGCGACCAGCGCCACCTCGACAACGTCGTCGCGACCGCGCTCAGGTGCTTCGACCAGGTCAGGGATGACTGGACGCTCGACGACCAGGCGCGCGCCTTCCTCGGCTGGGCGGCACAGCTGCACGAGATCGGCCTGCTGATCTCCCATTCCCGATTCCATCGGCACGGCGCCTACATGATCGAGAACGCCGATCTTCCCGGCTTCTCCCAGCTCGACCAGCGGCTGCTTGCGCTGCTGGTACTAGGGCATCGTCGCGGTCTCTCGCTGAAGGAGGCCGAGGAGCGGCTCGATCCCGAACGGTGCCATCTCCATGGCCGGCTGGTCAGGCTACTGAGGCTCGCGGTGGTGCTCAACCGCACCCGGGAGGACACCCCTTGCCTGGACTTCGATCTCAACGCCAGCGGCGAGCGGCTCTCCCTCACCCTGCAGCGCCCCGCTTCGGCCCTGCTCGTTGAAGACCTGCGCGACGAGCGCGAGCGACAGCGAGCGGCTGGGTTCGAATTCGACTATCGCCATTGAGCCCACTGCCCGTCGAGGGGCCGCTAGGCGACGTCATGCTCCCGGCCGCGCATCATCCAGCCCGCCGCCAGCGCCGAGAGCAGGCATCCGAGCGTCAGGTAGACCGCCACCGGCAGCCAGGCGCCATCCCACATCGCCACCAGGAAAGCGGCGATGAACGGCGTGAAGCCACCGCCGACCACGCTCGCGACCTGGTAGCCCACCCCCGCACCGCTGTAGCGATAGGAGGTGCCGAAGAGCTCGGCGAATACCGGCTGCTGCACGCTCACCACCATGTCGTGGGCGATGTTGGCCAGCATCACCGCACAGAACACGATCATGACGACGTTGCGCGCCTCGAGCGCAAAGAAGAACGGGAATGAGAAGACCACCCCAATCACCGCGCCGGTGACGTAGACCCGTTTGCGCCCGAACCGATCGGCCAACCAGGCGAAGCACGGAATCGTCACGCAGCTGATCGCACCGACCAGCAGGCCGATCGACAGGAACAGGTCTCGCGAAAGCCCCAGGTGGGTGGTGGAGTAGCTCAGCGCGAAGGTGGTGACGATGTACATGGTGAAGAGCTCGGCCATACGCATCGCGATGATCAGCAAAAACGCGCTCGGATGACGGCGCAGCGCCTCGAGCAGTGGCAGCTTCGCCGCGCCCTCCTCGTTAACCTCGACCTGCTCGGTGAACTCGGGCGACTCATCGACGCTGGCGCGCACCTTGAAGGCGATGAATACCAAGACGATGCTGAACACGAAGGGCAGCCGCCAGCCCCAGCTGTTGAACGCCTCTTCATCGAGCCAATGGCTGAGCAGCGCGACGCTGCCGGTGGCGAGGATCAGACCGACGCCATAGCCGACCTGCACACCGCTGCTGTAGAACGCACGACGGTGCTTGGGCGCGCTCTCCACCGCCATCAGCGCAGCCCCTCCCCACTCGCCCCCCACCGCGAACCCTTGGACTGCCCGCAGCAACACCAGCAGCACCGGGGCCCAGATGCCGATCTGTTCATAGGTCGGCAGCAGCCCGATCAATGCGGTGGCACCGCCCATCAGGATCACCGTCAGCACCAGCATGCGCTTGCGCCCGAGACGATCGCCGAAGTGGCCGAATACCATGCCGCCGATCGGACGAAACAGAAAGCCCACACCGAAGGTGGCGAGCGCCGCGAGCGTGCCGGTGGCAGGACTGACACTGGGAAAGAACTGTGAATTGAACACAAGCGCAGCGACGATCCCATAGAGCAGGAAGTCGTACCAATCCACCACCGCACCGATGAAGCTGCCCCATGCCGCCCTGCGCGCCCGCTGCTCGGGGTACAAGCCCGAGCTGGAGACACCGGCCACGTTTTCGTTCATCTATCCCGATCCTCGACCGCCGCCGCTCCTCGCATTCCCACGCTGAGCCTGGTGACGTTGCCATTGCGGTAAACCGCGAGCCAACCCCGCACGGAAAACGCCGATCGATCTTCGATGACCGCCCCGTGCACGCTTCGAACCACCGCGCCACGGTCATGGCCGCAGCTGCGAGGGGCACAATACCGATCCAGACCGCGGCTGACCAGTCGAGACGCACCAAAGCGATGCGGCTATCCTTGCCGCTGAGACTGGCTTAGGCTGGGCGGCACCGCCATCCACGGAGCCAAGCATGCCGCTGCAGCAGTTCTACCACGTCCTCGGAATGATCCTGGTCGTCGTGCCGCTGGCCGCCACGCTGGCCATCCTGCTGATGGCGGTTTTCCGCCATCTTCGCTGGGCCAGCCCGCTGCCGGTGCGAGCACTGCTGCTGCTCAACCTGATAGCGCTGGCACCCGCCCTCGCCGGCATCGCACTGATGCGCCTGACGCTGGGCTGAAACGCGAAACGGCAAGCCCAATGGCTTGCCGCTTCCACTCGCGCGCCCCGCAGATGGCGGCACCGCTGCCTCTGAGCCGGGGCGCTGCGACGCCTCTTAGCGCGCGAGCCCCTCGACCATCTCGGTGAGCTCGGTGAAGGCGCTCTGGAGATGCGCGTTGGTCGGATTCTCTCCCGTCTGTCGCAAGCACTCGAGCACGCGCTGCCTCAGCTCCGGCCGCTCGCGCCCCAGTAGCTCGATCAATGCGGCGAATCCTACCTGCAGCGCCACTACCCGCCCGGCGTCGTCGACCTGCGGCTGCTCTTCACTCATCCCTCGCCCTCCTCAAAGCCCATGTCCGCGACAGCGAGCGCCATCACCAGCCTGCAAACTAGCCTCTTCGACGGCACTCGACAATCTTAGCGGCATCGGCAAAGGAGCGCGCAGCCCTTGGACTTCGAGTCTCTGACGCTGGTCTCGAGGAAGCCGCGCGCCCCTGCCGCTTTCGACGTTCACTCGTTGAGGAAGCGGCTCGGCTAATGCTCGCGATGGAAGATCATGCCGCCATGGTGGAGTTCATCATCGTCGACGAAGGTGCCATCGGCCGTGAACCCGGTATCGTCCCAATAGTCGATGTGATTGCCATTCACCTCGTAACGGCCCTGATAGGCGCTCTGGCGGCTGCCCCTGGCCTCGTCGTAGCGGCCGTTCGACAGGAGCTCCTGCCGAACGTGGCCATCGCCTGTGACCCACATGCCGACATAAGGATGTTGCTGCATACTCCGCTCCTCCTGACTAACAGCGCTTTCTGTCGCTGGCTGATTTACCTGGGCTGCCGAGGGCTGCGCCTGGACGATGGCGAAGCCGCAGGCAGCCAGCGTGATGATCGCTTTCACTGGTCTTGACCTCCTGCCCGAGGTGCCGGAATGCGCTCCAGCACGGCGTCATAGGGAGCAAGATCGAGAAATGCGGTCACCTCCACCGCTTGCCCATCGCGCATGCGCAGTATCCAGGCATAGCTGTTGCGATAGGGAACGTCATCCTGGGCCATGCCTTCGCCGTCCCAGTTGACGATCACATGCTCGCCGTCCGCCCAGACCTGCTTGGCCACCGGGCGCACGGGGCTCGACAGGCGAGAGGCGAACGGGCGTACGGCGCGGTCGATGAAGACCTCGCGCCCCTCGAAGGTGCCAGCGCTCGGGCTGGACCCTTCGATCGTCCAGACCACATCGGTGGCCAGCAGTTCGTCGAAGAATCTGGTTCCACCCGCCGCCCAGCGCTCGAACGCCTGGGTGACGATCCGCTTGTTGCGGGACTCGGCGCCTGCGGCTTCGGTTGCGTTCGCCGAGGGCGACGACACGGCGACGCAGGCGATCACTCCCAAGGCCAGGAGGCCCGCGCGGATGCTGTGAGAAGTCAGTGATGCCATGGTATTCGCTCCTTTCACCGATGAAATGTAGTGTCAGCCGTTGGGATGGGGGACGATCGCGTCGATCTCCTCCCGCGAAACGAGCCGCACCGAGGTGTGCTCGCGAACGATCTTCCAGCCGTCCGGGGTGCACTCCCAGACCAGTGAGGTGCGCGCTCGATTGCCGACGATCTCCCCCTGCGCGGTTTCGAGGCGCGCCGCGAACTCGAGGGTGGAGGCGGCAAGACGGCCACCGTCGATGACGTCCGGACCGTCCATCACGCTGTGCCGGGCCTCCCTCAGCTCGTTGAACGGCCCCGTCCAGAGCGAGGCCCATTCGCTCGCGCTGCGCCCCACCCGGTGCTGGAGATCGAAGTTGTCGTAGAGCACTACATCACTGGAATCCCAGTGATAGAGGTGGCCCAACCTCTGGCGAAAATCGAAAGAATCGCCGGGATGCTTCTCCCATCCGACCATGATCCATTCGCGGTGAAGCTCACCCGGGCTCGCCGGGCCGCTGGCGGCGCACGTCGCGGGCTGGATTTCGTTGTCCGCCTGCGCGGCGATCGGCAGGCTGACCAAAGCAGCGGCCAGCAGCAGTGAGGCATGAATCGAACGCATCGTGGTTCTCTCGTGATATGGGTCGAGTGGCGATCACGCTCTGCGGGTGATGGAGGTGCCGCCGAACATCAGCTGCTGCGCCATTGGCCGCGCAATGAAGCGCGCCGGGAAAACGCGGCGTTAAGCTGGCTAGCGATCGGTGTCCCGCGCTCTCCAGCCGATCACCAGGGCTCGGGTTCCTGTCGGCCCAGAAAACCACCTGTCGTGCCGTCATCGGGCAGCAGCGCGGCCAGTACCGAAGCCTCCGCCCCTTCTTCCACGGTCTGGGCTCCCGGGCCACCGCCGTTCAAATCGGTCGCGGTGAATCCGGGCGCCACCGAGTTCACCTTGATGCTGGCACTCTTCAGCTCCTTGGCCAGAAGGATGGTTGCCATGTTGAGGGCGGCTTTCGCGCTGTTGTAGCCGGTCAACTGGACCGCCCCGTACTCCCAATCCGGATCGCTGTTTCGGGCAAGCGAGCCAAGGCCGCTCGACACGTTGACGATCCGCGCCGAAGGCGCTTTCTTCAGAAGTGGCAACAGCGCCTGAGTGACCTCCAGCGTGCCGAAAAAATTGGTCTCGAAGAGACGGCGCACTTCGGCGAGATCCGCTTTGCCGAGGGGGCCGTCCAATGGCGAGCTCACCCCCGCGTTGTTGACGAGAATATCGAGCCTGCCGAAGCGCCTTTCGATATCCCGCGCGGCAGCAAGGATCGTGGCGCGATTCGTGACGTCCAGATGAACGAAATGGGCGTCGATCCCCTCCTCCTTGAGGGTCGTGGCGGCCGCCTCACCGCGCGCGGGATCACGCGCCCCCAGCAAGACGACATGTCCGTGCCGGCCGATCCGGCGTGCCGTTTCGAATCCGATGCCCTTGTTTGCCCCGGTAATCAGGGCGACGCGGCTACGGTGGTCCGTCATCACGTTCTCCTATCGCTGATGCTCGCCAGCCAGCGCCAACAGAGGATCAGTGCCAATTGCATGCCGTCATTACCTGCGACCGACTACCGTCGCGCCGCCGAACATCAGCTGCTGCGCCATTGGCCGCGCAATGAAGCGCGCCGGGAAGATCGGCGCCAGGGCGCTGGCCTGATCGAGCCGGGCAATCTGTGCATCGGTGAAGCTGACCTCCAGCGCGCCGAAGTTGTCCTCGGCCTGCGCGAGCGTGCGCGCACCGATGATCGGCGAGGCCACGGCCGGATTGAGCAGCGTCCAGGCAAGCGCCACCTGCGAACGGGAGGCACCCAGCTCCTCGGCGATTTCGCCCACTACGTCGGCGATCTCCAGCGCGTGCTGGTTCAAATGGCCGGTGGAGGCGATGACGCCCTTGCGCGTCGGGGAAATCTCGGCTCCGTTCTCGTCGGTCAGGTCCGAACGGCCGTATTTGCCGGTGAGGACGCCGCCGCCGAGCGGAGACCAGGGCAGCACGCCAAGGCCCAGCGCCTGCGCCATCGGGATCAGCTCATGCTCGACGGAGCGCTCGACCAGGCTGTACTCGATCTGCAGCGCAACGAATGGAGACCATCCACGCAGGTCGGCGATCGTCTGCATCTGGGCGACGCGCCAGGCTGGCGTGTTGCAGATCGCGACGTAAAGGATCTTCCCAGCCCGCACCAGATCGTCGAGCGCCCGCATCACCTCCTCGGGCGTGGTGGTGAAGTCCCAGGCGTGGACGTGGAGCAGATCGATGCGATCGGTGTCGAGCTGGCGCAGGCTGGCCTCGACAGAGCGAACGAGGTTGAAGCGGTGGTTGCCGCCGGAATTCGGATTGCCCGGCTCGCGCGCCATGGTGAACTTGGTAGAAAGGACGATGCGCTCGCGCTTGTCCTTGATGAAGCCGCCAAGCATCTTCTCGGCGCTGCCATTGGTGTAGTTGACCGCGGTGTCGATGAAATTGCCGCCGCGATCGACGTAGGCGTCGAAGATCCGCTTCGCCTCGGCGTCGTCGGCCCCCCAGCCCCAGTCGGAGCCGAAGGTCATGGTGCCGAGCGCGAGGGGAGATACACGAAGACCGGATCGGCCGAGCAAGCGATAGTGGGCGAGTGAGTTGGATGTAGTCATTCGTTGAGATCCTTTCGGCGCCTGCGATTTGCGGCTGACCCGAAATATCTTCTTCCACCCTCCTCTCGCCGGGATATCCCGCTTGTCCGGCGTGCTTGCACGATCGTCCGAGGCTGGTCATTTGCGCTTTTGCGCCGTTCGGCCGCCGGCGTAACATGGCAGTCATGAACAGACTCGATACGCTCGTCGATCTCATCGGCCGCCATGCGCCAGCCGATGGCAGCCATGAGACCCCGATGCCGGGGGTGAAACTGCTTCGCGCGTCCTCCCCGACGATGCCGATGCCGGTGATCTATGCGCCCACGCTCTGCCTGATCGCCCAAGGCACCAAGCAAGCGGCCCTCGGTGAGACCACCTATCGCTACGACCCGGCCCATTTCCTGGTCGCTTCGGTCGAGCTGCCGGTGATGGGATCGGTCATCGAGGCAAGCTCGAGCCATCCTTATCTGTCGCTACAGCTCGACCTGGATTCGGCCGAACTATCGGATCTCGCGATCCGCTACCCGGCATCGGCCGGGGAAGAGGTCACGAGCCCGGCCGGGCTGACGCTGAACAGAACCACCCCTGCGTTGCTCGATGCGGCGATACGCCTGGTGGGATTACTGGATGCCCCGCACGACATCGACGCGCTGGCACCGCTCACCATTCGTGAAATCCTCTATCGCCTCTTGACCGGGCCCGACAGCAGCGTCGTCCGTCACATGGCCCAGGCGGACAGCCGGCTCAACCAGATCGCCCGCGCGATCGTTTGGATCAGGGCGCACTTCCGCGGCCCCTGCCGCATCGAACATGCCGCAGAGGTCGCGGGAATGAGTCGCTCCACCTTCCACCTTCACTTCAAGGCCGTCACGACCATGAGCCCCATCGAGTTCCGCACTCAACTGCGCATGCAGGAAGCGCGTCGGCTGATGGTGAGCGATGCAGCGGACGCGGCCAGTGCCGGCTTCCAGGTCGGCTATGAAAGCCCTTCGCAGTTCAGCCGCGACTATGCCCGGATATTCGGCATGCCGCCGGCAAGACATGCCAGCCAGACCAGGGGGCAAATCACCCCGCGGCAGGCTGGATATTAGAGGGGCGAGCCTTTTGCGACAGGCTCGTCGAGTACCGCTCACTCATCCGGGGTGTCGCTCAGCCGGCTCCCGTTCGGTCGTCGGAGCGTCCCTTGGTCATTCGACATCCTTCTCCACGGTGGCGCCGGCTCGGACAAGCTCGTCCAGGAACCATTCGGTGTCCATTAGAAGCTCCGGAAAGTAGAGACCTGGAGGGGCCGGCGGCCGGCCTTCCAGACCCAGGACGGTCGATAGCGCCAGCACAATGCTGAGCCCCGTCAACGCAGCCTGCCCTTTCGGGAACTCGATGGTCGAACGGCGTGATCTCGGGATAGCGCCGATTTCGCCGTCGATTTCCACGATCAGCTCGGTGGCGATGTCGCCTCCCCGCAGGCGGCTCGACGACACACCGGTCGCGAGATCGAAGCGCACGTCCTGCGCACCTGTCACGGCATGGAGGCTGACGATGTCATACGGTGCGAACGCGATGGCCTCGAGCTCCCTGCCATCGATGGCACTGACCATTCTTCGGGCCGCGTCCCCGGACAGCCAAACGCGCCGTCCCCCCTCAAAGGCCAGGGCACCGGTGCCACCTTCCCCTCCCCGCTCCATGTCCGCGATGGCAGCGGGGCCGGTCGGGTCGAGCTCATCCACGATCGCCCCGACCCTGATGGCACGCACGCTGTCCAAGGTCTTTGCGATCAGCTGGGTGAGAAAGACCGCGGGCCCACCGTGCCAATGACTGGCGAGCACGATGGGGGCCGCTCGAGGGCGGCGGATGAAATGCGCCATCTCGGCACCGACTTCGACCAGCCAGTTGCCGATGCTCAGGTAGGGGATCCCCCTCTCCTGCGCGCATGCCAGGCCATGAAGACCCTCGTCGGGCGCCATCATGACCACGGCGGCCAGGCAAACGTCGCGGCCAAGTCCCAGCCCAGGGCTTTCGACGTCGAGCTTCACCGCTTCGGCCGGACTCACTTCCCGGGCGACCGCCCTCGCCTTCGCCAAATCGCGCCCGCCGATCAGGATCGGCAGATCAGGATGCCGCTGGCGAAAGAACCTGACCGCTTGACGCCCAACTATTCCCGAACCGCCGACGAACAGCACCTGTCCTCTCATCATCTTCTCCATTACCAAAAACCTCATGTTTGAATTCTCGGCCTGCCCACCGGCGCTCGGTGGAACTGGCGCATATCCCCGGTGAGGTTGCGCTGCACAACCCACGCAGGGACCTATGCACGTTCAATGCGATGGATAGCGCCTCTCCAGCCAGGCAATCGCCAGCCGGTTCAATTCCGCCGGCTTCTCTTCGGGCGTCCAATGCCAGCAATCGGCAAGCACATACCTGTCGAGATCCTTCACGTACGCATCCATTGCATCGGTCATGCTTGGCCTGAGAACCACGTCATTGGCTGCGGATACCATCAGCGAAGGCACATGGATGGTCTGGTCGATATCGCGTCCCGCATGCCAGTTGCGCGAAATATTGCGATACCAGTTGATACCCGGCGTGAAGCCGGTGCGCTCGAAGTGTCGGAGGTAGAAATTCAGCTCCTGTGCGTTCAGGACATCCCGCCCCGGAAGACGATCCGGCAGGGGCTGCCCGTAGTACGCCATGTGCCCCAGCTCAGGCGGCAGTTCGTCCCAATCGGCGCTGGTGATCAGGTCCTTGCGCAGCGCGCTTCGCAATGTGCCGCGCACGTCCTGGTTCATCACCTCGTCGGCCGCTTTCCCGTCCTGGAACATCAGCACGTACATCTCGGGACGGTAGACTTCGCGCATTTGCGCGATCGGATCGACATTCGGATCGGCGACGAAGGTTCGCCCCTTCGGCAACACGGCGTTGACCAGCACTGGGTGCAGCCAGAGCATCCAGTGGGGAATGTGTGGTGTATTGAGCGCAATCACTCCGGCGATCCGCTCCTGGTAGAAAAGCGGCATCTGCCAGGCGAGCAGACCGCCCCAGTCATGGCCCATCAATACCGCCCGCTCCACCCCAAGCGCGTCGAGCAGGCCGACGAGATCCGCTGTCAGCTGGGCAACGTCATAGTCCTCGACCGCTTCTGGCCTGTCGCTCAGCCCATAGCCGCGCAGGTCGGGGACGATGACGCGATAGCCCGCGGCAGCGAGCGCGGGTATCTGATGGCGCCAGGTGTAGGCCAGCCCAGGGAAGCCGTGCAGCAGGACGATGGCCGGACCTGAACCGGCCTCATACACCGCCAGGTCGATCCCATTGGTTCTGACCATGCGAACCGGCGGCATGGTCGCCTGCAGGGCAAAAGCAGGCATGGCCGTGATCATCGCCGCCGCACCGAAACCTGCGAGCAGCGCCCTGCGAGAAAGATTGATCATGATTTTTCCTTGGAAATTACTCCGCAGCGGATGCGCAACGTCGTTCGCACCTGGTGCGAGCGCGGAGGTCGCGTTACGAAGGTGCTCGACGCAGGCACAAAGGCCTCCATTACCGGACTAGATGCCCGGCACGGCTTGCCCACCAACCCTACCTTTAGTAAGTTACTATAGGTAGAATTAGCTTTGAACCGATGTTGTCAAGCGGGGAGTTCATTCGATGGAAAACCGCCGAGGGCCAACGGAGCAGCGCGGCTGCTCGACGCGACCCTAGCGATGACACAGAGCGATGACGCATGAGGAGGCTACCGGCGCGCGGATAAGCGTTGCAGCCAAGGCTCACAATGAAGTCCACATCCAAACCAAAGACGGACACGCAGGCCGATGGGCTGGGTGTCCGTAAAAGACTGCGAATCGGAACAGCACGGGTCAGTCTGGCTGCGTTCGCGCCAGCGCTTTCACTCGGCGCTGGCCTCAATGCTGGACACAGCGTCCAGGATCACACGGGCCACGTCCGCCGGCCGCGATTGCTGCGGCACGTGGCTGGTGGGCAGCGAGGTGACCTTGGCGCCGATCTCGTTTGCCATCGTGTGCTGCAGTTCGGGCGGGATCATGCGGTCGTTCTCCCCCACGATGTACCACGAAGGCTTGGTCTTCCAAGCCGCCGTCGATACCGCTTCGCCAAAGGCGGAGGCCTTGATCGGCCCTTGCGTGGCCGCCATGACGCGCGCCTGCCCGGCGGGAACGTCCTGGGCGAAATCCTCGGCGACCCCTTGCGGCGTCAGGCGCAGCCAGCCATGATCGTCCGCGACGATACTGGCCAGACCCGGTGCCACTGGCTGGTCATGTGTCAGAGATTCGACCGACTGTCCGCTGTCGGGCACGTATGCCGCGACGTAGACCAGATTGGAGACCTTGGGATGATTGCCCGCCTCGGTGATCACCACCCCGCCCCAGGAATGGCCGACCAGGACGACGTCGCCGGGCTGATTGTCGATGGCCCGCGTAGTAGCGGCCACGTCGCCGGCCAGCGATTCGAGCGGATTCTGGACCGCCTGCACCTGCACCCCTTCGTCCTGCAGCAGCGAAATCACCTTGGCCCAGTCGGACCCGTCGGCGAAGGCACCGTGGGTGATCACGACCGAAGGCTGGGCGGCCAGCGCCGGTGCGGAAAAGCCCGTCACCAGGCTGAGGGTCAGGAAGGCGGTTGCGATACTATAGCGTTTCATGGAAAGGCTCCTTTCACTGCGTTCTCAAGCATCGGAAGTCGTGCTTGTGGAGTTGCAGTATTCCGGCCCGGCGCTTCGACCGGCATCGGTCGATCAACCGATACCCGCCCGATGAGCGGTGCCGCTATAGTCCATCCCGCATCCGTTCCCTCCCCCATCACACCATCCATCACACCATCCATCTCACCACTGGCCTTATGGACCTGACCGATGCCGTTCTAGCGCTGGCTTTCGTCGGCGACCTCAGCATGGGGCGCGCAACCGATCATTCGCGCCGCACGGCCTGCTTGGCAGGCCTGCTCGCCGCAGCCGAAGGCGCTGGTCCCGCCGAGCAGAACCATGCTCGCGCGGTCGCGCTGCTGCGCTGGTCGGGCTGCACCGCCAATGCCAGCGGCTTCGCCGAACTGCTGGGCGACGACATCGCCTCGCGCGAAGCAATGATGGCGCAAACCCTGCCGCCATTGGACGCGCACACCCGCTCGCTGATCGTGCCGCTGGCCGTCATTCATTGTGAGATATCCGGCGATGTGGCGGCGAACCTGGGACTGCCGCCTGAGGTGGAGGCAGGATTGCGCCACGCCTTCGAACGCCATGACGGCCTGGGCTCGCCGCAAGGCCTCGGCGCGGACGCGGTACCGCGCGCGGCCTACCGGGTCAACGTGGCGAGCGACCTGGAGATACTCGCGCGCGCCCATGGGCGCGAACAGGCGTTGAAGCTCCTGCAAGCCGAGGCAGGCGCGAAGTACCCAGCCGACCTGACCATGCTTGCGATCGAACACGGCCCGCGCTGGCTCGACGACATGGAACTCATGCCCCCTCGCGTCTCGGACTGGGACCTCCGCGCCGGGGGAACCCAGACGCCTCCCAAGCTTACGCTGCTGGCGGACGTCGTGGAGCTCAAGCTGCCCTGGCTGGCCGGGCACTCCCGGCGAGTCGCGCACCTGGCCTGCCAGTGCGCCGAGCTCATCGGCATGGAGAAAGCCGAACGGGAGCTGCTGCAAGACGCCGCGCTGCTGCATGGCATCGGGCGGGCGGCGCTGCCCAACCAGCTCTGGAACACGCCGCCCGACCAGCTCTCTAGCCACCAGTGGGAGCAGGTCCGGCTGATGCCTTACTGGACCTCGCGAGCGGCACGCCAGATCCCTGGCCTGGGTCCCGCGACGGAACTCGCTTCCTACGCTTATGAACGATTGGACGGCAGCGGCTACTTTCGCGGCGTAGGGGGCGCGGCGCTGGCGACGTCGCATCGAGTGCTGGCCACAGCCGTCGCACTACAGACGCTGGTCGAGGCACGTCCATGGAGGCCCGCGCATACGCCCGGGGAGGCCGCACGGATGCTGAGGGAAGAAGCGAGCGCCGGGCGCTTCGACGTCGACATCACCGAAACCGCGATCATGGCGGCATCGGGCGTCGCCCCTGCGCGACCGGCGCCCAGCACCGGCACTGTGCTATCGCAACGCGAACTCGAGGTTTTACGGCAGATCAGCCTCGGCGCGAGCAACAAGGAAGCCGCCCGCACGCTGGGTATCAGCCCCAGCACCGTAGGCACTCATGTCGAGAGCATCTTTCGCAAGCTCGACTGCGCCACCCGGGCGGCGGCCACGCTCAAGGCGCTCACCGCGGGCCTGCTTTGACGGGCTGTCGAAGTCCCCGACCGCCTGACGAACTGCTTGCGTGATGGACAACAGGCCGCAGCCCGTACCGATCATCGCGGCCAGCAGAATGCGCCGGTAGCTTCTGACTTCCGAGGTGGTTGTTTCTGTGCTCATGGCTGCTGTCATTCTCTTGGTGTGCTGGCAGTAGCGCGGCGTCATCCGGCAGCCGTCCGAGGCGATCAACGAGCTCGATCGGGCGAGCGCCGCGCCTGCGCGCGGCCCAGCCACAGCGCAAGCGCCGCCCACACCAGCGCCAGCGGCACCACCACGCTGACCAGTCCACCCATCGCCAGCCCGAGACGCCCGAGCGCTCCTTCGGTCTGCGCACCGGCGACATCACCGGCGCGGTAGACGAAGGTGTCGACGAAGGCCTTGGCCTTGTACTTCTCCTCGCGGCCCACCACGGTGAACAGCGCCTCGCGCGCCGGCCGGGTGATGCCGCGCTGTACGGCACGGTTGGTGGCCTCGAGCAGCACCAGCACCACGAACGAGCCGTAGATCGCAAGGCCGATGAAACCGAGCGCGGTGGCCACCGGCAGGATCGCCAGCGCCACGCCCAGGCCGAAGCGCTGGATGATCTTGCCGGTCAGGGTGAGCTGCAGCACCAGCACCGCGACCTGCGTCCACATGTCGATGCTGCCGAGCAGCGCCGCGCGCGCATCCATGTCGTCGGCGACCTGCGCGACCATCTGCAGGCGGGTGAAGTAGACGAAGGTCGCGACCACGGTCATCAGCAGGATGTAGCCGGCGATGCCGGTCAGATAGGGCGAGCGGAACACCGCGCGCAGGCCCGCCCAGGCGCTGCCGCCGATGCGCTCGGACTCGTCGGCCGGTCCTGCCGTGGCGGCGGACGCATCGGTGCCTGCCCGGTCCGGCGCCACGTGCACCAGCAACCAGGCCATGGCCAGCGCCAGCAGCAGGAACCCGCCGGCGACCAGCAGCAGGCTGGGGGTGCCCAGCGGCTCGGCCAGCTGCGAGGTGAGCCAGGGGCCGAAGATCGCCCCGAGCGTGCCGCCGACCGAGATCAGGGCGAACAGGCGCTTGCCCTGGTCGCTGGTGAAGCGGTCGGCCAGCAGCGCCCAGAACACCATGGTGACGAACAGGTTGAACACGCTGAACCAGACGAAGAACACCTGGCCGCTGCGCTCGCCGATCGCGCCGGGGGCGAAGATCAAAAGGCCCCATAAGCCGGCCAGGCTCAGCACGAAGAAGCCGTAGGTCGCGCTGATGAACTGCAGCCGCCGCAGCCGGCTGACCAGCCAGCCGAACAGCGGGTTCACCGCCAGCGTCACCAGCGCGGTGCCGATGAACAGCCAGCGGATGCTCTCGATGCCGCGCTCCATGCCCAGCGCATCGCGCGCGGGCCGCAGCAGCATCAGCGCGGTCAGTACGCAGAAGAAGAACAGTGCTGCGATCAGTACCGGCCCGATCTCCTCGCGGCGCAGGTTGAACAGGGTCTGCAGCGCGTGCGGCCGGCGTGCGTCAGGGGTTGCAGGTCGGGTCATGGCAAGAGACTCCTGTCCCGGAGCACGCCGGTATCCGGGACGAATTCGCCACCGGGAACATGCGAGGCGCGCTTTGGAAGACGAGGTCGCAGCATTCATGCTCGAGCGGCCTTGAGCACTTGACGCGGGATGAAGTGCGAAACCCAGGCCGCAATCGAGCCGAGCGTCGTGGCGCCGGCCAGGTGGACGACGCTCTCGAGAGCCGGCTCGAGATGCGCGGCGAACCAGGTCACGAGGCCGAGAAAGTAGCTCGGCAGGTTGTTCAGGACCGGCATGCCGCGGAGCGAGACCACGACCAAGGCGACCACGAACACGACCAGAGGCAGCGCCAACGATACGCCCAGCGCCGGGACCAGTGCGCCGCTGGCAAGCGCCGATAGCGCACCGATGCCCAGCCCGAGCCAGACGCACCCCAGGTTCTCGAGCGTCGATCGGGTGGTCAGGCCGCGGGTGAAGAACGCGATCCAGCCGATGAACATCGCCCAGACCGGCAGCGAAAGCGCGAGCGCGCCAGCGGCGGCAAGAGCGGCGGTGACGGCGGCGGCGAAGGTCACCGTGAGATAGCCGCGCGGTGAATCCTGGGAATGACTCATTCGTTTCTCCTAGAGCACTCGAGGTTTGAGATCGACCAGTGCGTCGGACTTGCGCCGCTGCGCTGGGCCTTCACTCGCGGATGCACGGGTGAAGCAGGTTCTCCAGGCCGATGAGGTGCACTTCCATGTGCACGGTCGGCTGGGCGGGCGAAGTTCAGTTCATGCCGCCGTTGACGAAGATCGTCTGCCCATTGATCCAGCGGGCGGGACCGGCGAGAAACGAGATCACCTCGGCAATCTCGGGCGGCTGCCCGATCCGATCGAAGGGGTTGAGGCTTGCGATCCGCTCGATGAGCGCCTCGTCCTTGCCGGTGAGGAACAGCTCGGTGGCCACGGGGCCAGGGCCGACCGCATTGACGGTGATGTCACGACCCTTGAGCTCGCGGGCGAGAATCAGGCTCAGGCCCTCGACCGCGCCCTTCGACATAGCATAGGGGCCATAGGCCGGCAGGGCCTGTCGCTCTACCGCGGTCGAGATGTTGATGATCGCACCTCCCGCGCGCATCCGCCGAGCTGCCTCGCGCGAGACCAGGAAGGTGCCGCGTACGTTGATCGCGTGCATGCGGTCGAACTCTTCGACGGTGAAATCGATGACCGGCTTGGTGGTCATGATGCCTGCGCAGTTCACAGTGACGTCCACGCCGCCGAACGCCTGTGCGGTGAAGTCGAACAGCGCTTCGACCTGCGCCTCGTCCGCGACGTCCGCCTTGAAAGCCCTGGCCTCGCCGCCGGCCGCGGTGATGGCCTCGACCGTCTGCTTGGCTGCCGCCTCACTGCCGGCGTAGTTGATGATGACGGCGAGCCCGTCCCTGGCCAGCCGCTCAGCCGCGGCCCGGCCGATGCCCCGCGAGGAACCGGTGACGATGGCGACACGACGATTGATGATGGACATGATTCCTGCTCCTGTTCTGCGTTTAATGGTCAATTGGTGGCGCTGCGGGGAATGGCCTTGAGCAGGTCGCCGAGCTCGACACGGCGCAGGAACTCAGCGCGCACACGCTCCATGACTGCGTCGACGACCTCGCAGCCGTCCTCGGACAGATCGACGTGGACACGAAACGGCCGAGCCCCGGCGGGCGAAGCGAGCAGCCGTGCGATCGCGTCAGCGACCAGCTGCGGATCGTTGTCGTCCGGCTCGAGGCGCGCGATCCCTTTCATGACGACGTCGGCAACGACGGCGTAAGGTCCTCGTGCATATTCAGCTGCGACTGCGCCGTCGGCCGGCTGGCCGGCATGGTCGAAGTGGCTCGTTCCGCTGGTGAACACGCCGGGCATCACAATGGTGGACCCGATGCCCCAGCGAGCGAGCTCATAGGCGTAGGTGACGGCGAGCGAGTCCATTCCCGCCTTGGCGGCAAAATAAGGGCCTAGGAATGGCGGAATGCCACCACGCACGCTCGAGGACGATATCCAGACAAGATAGCCGGCGCCGCGCTCACGCATGTGCGGGAGCACAGCGCGATTGACGCGCTGCGTGCCGAGAACGTTGACGTCATAAAGCTGCGCGAGCTGCTCAGCGGTGAAGGCCTCGGTAGGACCGAAGCTCATATGCCCGGCATTATGGACCACGACGTCGATCACCCCCTGCTCGGCGATGATCGTCTCGATCGCCTGGTCGACCACCGATTGAAGCTGGATGTCGAGCTCGATGGGATTGAGCACGACGCCGTTGTCAGCCGCGAACTTTACCGCCTGCGCCGCCTTCGCGGCGTTGCGCCGCGCGATGTCTCGCATGCCGGCGTAGACGATGTGCCCCTGGCGGGCCAGCGTTTGCGCAATCAGCGAGCCGAAACCGCTCGACGCTCCAGTGATGAGAATTACTTGGGACAATGTGTTTCTCCACAGTCAGGGGAAATTCGCCTGAGTCGGTCACCGGCAGCGAACATCGATGCGAGACGCCGAACCGTTGGATTAGAGGAGCTGCTGTTTCCTCTTATTAGAATGATGATGGAATATGTTCCGTACGATAAGACTGACTAATCCGAATGACATGTACGAAATGACGCACAATTAGCTCGAGGGTTTGCCAGTGACCAGGCTTTCAGCCGGCGCTGAATGGATGACGATGCAACGCTCGACATCTCGGCGGGAAAGGGGTCAGCTCTTTTGAGGGGTCTCCTTGCATGGCCAGAACTTGATGGGTCGGGACCAAACGAGAGCGCCGCGGCTGAAGGCCGCGGCGCATTGCATAGAAGCGATCACAAGCCGCAAGGCTGGCCTGCTCGAACATCACCGCCCGTCGGTTTACGAGGCGGGCGGAGTAGCGCCCTCTTTCGGCGCTCCCGGCTCCGCTGAGGCATGGACACGGCGCAGGCCATCGACCAACAGCTCGACCATCTTGTGCAGGTGGCCGGGCTCCTTATCATGGCCGCCCCGGCCCAAGGCAGCGACCGCCTGGAGCAGCTCGTTCGCCTGGTAACCCCGACGGATGGCCCCGGAATCGATGGCGGCGTCCAGCAGCATCTGGAGCGCAGGCCCGAGACGGGAAAAGAAGTAGCCGGGCAAGGCACTATAGGCCGGGTCGCTGGAGTTGAGCCCCCTTGCCAGGCCGCGCTTGGTCGAGATGAAATCCGCGAAACACCGCATCCAGCCGGCGAGCGCCTCGAAGGGTTCGTGCCGGCCGGCGAGAACCGCGGCCGCATCCGCGCACTCGTCCACCTGGCTGCGATAGACCGCAACGATCAGATCCGAGCGCTGCGGAAAATGACGGTAAACCGTGCCAAGTCCAACACCGGCCCGCTGAGCGATCTCGCGAACCGGCGCATCGACGCCTGATTCGGTGAAGACCTCCAACGCCGCCTTCACCAATGCGGCCTTCTTTCGCTGCGCGTCGGCGCGCTTGGGGCGAGGCGTACCCTCGCCCTGCTCCTGCCGGCTTGCCGCCATCATCGCTGGTCCTATCGCTCATTTCGAAGCTCGAGCATACACCGATCAAGCAGCAGCCCGCTCGGACATCGGGCGGCGGCGAAGCTCGGGCTGCTTGATCGCAGGCGGCACATAGGCCGAGCCTTCCAGCGGTGCGATGTCTGCTCCGGGCGGAACGATCTCGTCGATCCGATCGAGCAGCGCGTCGTCGAGCGCGAAGCCCGCCCCGGCCAGCAGGTCGTCGAACTGCGCCATCGTCCGCGGGCCGATGATGGCCGAGGTGATACCAGGATGGGATAGCACGAAGGCGATCGCCATGTGGGTCAACGGCACGCCAGCATCCTGCGCCAGCGCGACGAGCCGCTCGACGGCTTCCAGACTGCGGACGTCCGACATCAATTTGGGGAAATACTTCGCCCGCAGAGTATCAGGCGTCGGTTGGCCCTTGCGATATTTCCCCGAAAGCATGCCCTTGGCCAGCGGGCTCCAGGCCGATACCCCCATCCCGTAGCGTTGGCATGTCTGCAGGATGGCATTTTCGATCCCCCGGTTGAGGATCGAGTACGGCTGCTGCTCGATTCGAAAGCGAGAGAGGCCGCGCCGCTCGGCCACCCATTGCGCCTCGACGATGTCGGCGGCGGGAAAAGTGGAGGTGCCGATCGCGCGAACCTTGCCCGCGCGCATCAGGTCGTCGAGGACGAACAGCGTTTCCTCGATGTCGGTATCGGGCGCCGGGCGGTGGAGCTGGTAGATGTCGATGTAGTCCGTCTGCAGCCGGCGCAGGGAGTCCTCCACCGCGCGGGTGACCCAGCGGCGCGAGCCGCCCTGCTGGTTCGGATCCTTCCCCATCGGGTGATAGAACTTGGTAGAGAGCACGACGCCGTCGCGCCGGCCCCGCAGCGCTTTGCCGACCACCTCCTCCGAGCTCCCTTGGCTGTATGCGTCAGCGGTGTCGATGAAGTTGATCCCGGCATCGAGCGCCTGGTGGATGATCCGGGTCGTCTCGTCGTCATCGGAGTTCCCCATGGCGCCGAACATCATGGCACCGAGGCAGTAAGGGCTGACTTTGATACCAGTGCGGCCTAGCGGACGATATTGCATCTTCACCTCCTCCTCCCGTGTTTGGGCCATCGGCCTCCTGCCCTACGACACAAGAGGAACGATGTTCCGATTTTATATGGAACATCGTTCCTCTTGTCAATCCAACGGATCCCGATGGTCGAACACCCACGGTGACGCGCAGGGAGGTCGCGATGATGTGGTGATGAAGGACCTGGGAGAGGTAGAAAACGGCGTCTCGCAGGCCCACGAGCTGGTCGAGGGCCGGCTACGCGTCGACGTACCGAGTCCGCTGGCGAGGATGATCCGGGTATCGGCCTCGCCTGCGTTTCACCGAGGCTATCCCGGCATCCAGATCGACATGCGCGTCAGCGCCTGGGCGATCGATCTTCTGGATGAGAACATCCACTGTGTCATCCGCGTCGGCGCAAGCGATAGACCGCTGCGGGGGGAATGTTGGCAAGCGTCCCGCCGATGCGCTCCGCCTCGAGCCCGAGGCGGTCCAGCAACCTGCGCGGAACCGGGCAGTTCGGGCCATAGGTGAACTGATAGAAAGCACCATCCACTCTCATCTTACGGAACGCACCGGCCAGGATCGCGATTATCTTGCGCGGCGGCATCGACAGCAGAGGTAACCCGCTGACGACGGCACCGGCGCGCCTCCCATCGAAGAGATCGACGGTACGCAGGCGGGTAGCGTCCATCCACAGCGTGCGCGCTTTGGGATAGCGGAAATGGAGCGCGGCGGCGAACTCGGATCCGAACTCTATCAGCGCGAGGTCCTCTTGTTTGACACCACAGGCGATCAGAGCCCGTGTGAACGAGCCGGAGCCCGGCCCCAGCTCGATGACCGGTCCAGTATCCTGTGATATCTCAGAGGTGATGAGGCGTGCGAGCGCGCGGCCGGACGGTGCGATGGCGGCGACGCGCATCGGGCTCTTGAGCCAGGCCTGGAAGAAGCCGAGCGCCTCGGTCAAATTCTGGTGCTTCATAACATTACCTCGAACACGTTTTGCGAGGGGACGACGACGTGGCCGATCGCTTGCCGTCGCGGAGAGCCAGCAGACATCGCACTGCGCGACCTCCCGGCTTGCGCCGGGTCCGAATCCAGCGTGCGATCCAGAGCAGAGCCACTTCCGCGGCAAGCAGGCAGCCAAGGGCAACCAGGGCCAGAACCGTCGTGTTCGCCGTCTCGATCGAGCGCGAGGCTTGATATCCGATGCCGATGAACAGACCGTTCCAGATCGCGATACCGGCGGTCGAGGCGACCAGGAAGCTTCGCGAATTCCCACGCAAAAGGGCCGCGAAGGCCGGGGCGAAGAGCCTGACGGTCGGCACGAGCTGGAGTGAGAAAGCCAGCACGGTCTGATTGCGGCGCACCGACACGATTGCGTTCTCGATGCGCTCGGCGGACAAGCCGAAGAGCCTGCCAGCCTTGATCAGAAAACGCGTGGATCGCGCCTCGTCCAGCAGCCTGACGGCATAGAAGCAGGCCGCACAGCCGAACACGCTGCCGACGAAGGTTGCGAGGAACGCGGTCGAAAGCGACCAGACGCCATCCGCAGCGGCGATGCCGACGGCCAGCAGCAGCCCATACGAGGGCACTAGAGGAATGAAACGCTCCACCAGGGCGATGGCGAAAAGCCCCATCAGGCCGTAGGCGCTGATCCACACCATCACCGCATCCACCGGGTCGAAATCCATCAGCCGTCTCTCTTCTTGTCTCGAACGTTCTCGTGTCGAACGCTGCAGCCGCAGGGAAGGTGGAAGGAGCAGCCACCAGACGTGCCTGTTCGCTAAAAGGCGCCTTCCGTTACTAGGGTTGCCAGTCGGCAGAGGGCGCAGTCACTCCCTTCGAAGCAGCGAAGGAGCGGCCGAGGAAAGAATTGCGTGCGATGTTGGTGACCACCTTCCACACGCAAACGCAGGAGATCGAGTACGGCCTTGGGGCCGCTGCCCTCTCGTATCCTCGATGCTCTGCGGCTGCGCACCATGTTCGATATCGAAGGCACTTTCATGGTCGTACGCCCCGCCCTTGACCGAGCGGAATATGGCTCCGTCCAGGCCAGACCGACGATAGGCGCTGTCGATAGCGCGATCCATGCTGGATAGTCCGGTTTATATCCGCGATCGTCCGGCGTCTCTTCGTTCCGCTCTCCTGCTGAAGACCCGCCGGTGATCGAGCGTGCTCCCTTGCAAGCCCTGTCATCCTTGAATGCTGAAGCCCGCTAAGCGCCGGAGGAAAATTCGACTTCGGTAAGTCGCTGCGACTCCACCCATAGCCTCGCAGCGTCACCCGTATCCAACGCCTGCGGCGGTACTTTGGCGAAGGCGGGATAACCTCGAATCTCGTGTAACTTGTCAGGCCCGTAGTAATCGCCGCCCTGAGCCTGCGGCGAGGTCGCAGCGAAGAGCGTCGACAACGCGCCCTGCGTCCACATGTCGATGCTGCCGAGCAGCGCCGCGCGCGGGCCGCAGCAGCATCAGCGCGGTCAGCACGCAGAAGAAGAACAGTGCTGCGATCAGTACCGGCCCGATCTCCTCGCGGCGCAGGTTGAACAGGGTCTGCAGCGCGTGCGGCGGGCGTGCGTCAGGGGTTGCAGGTCGGGTCATGGCAAGAGACTCCTGTCCCGGAGCACGCCATGGAGACGCGCATTGACGTTTGGTTGGCGTGGAACGTCTGCAACTGCGTGCCGCTGAGCTCTCCGCCGCCCGCCCATGGATGGGCGGCCGCGTATCGGAGACGGCCCACCGCCATGGTCTTTACCTGGCACCGGAAACGAAGGTAAGCTGGAATTCAGCAGGGTGCACAAATAATCGCACTCAGTGCGGGTATTAATGCACTAAGTGCAAGTGCACAATAGGCCATTCAAGAATGTCGAAAACCCTCCCCTCCGCGGACACTGTACCTGTAGAAGGCTTGCGGGAACGCAAGCGCCGAGAAACGCGTCAACGCATCGCCGATGCCGGGTGGCGCTTGTTCCTCGCCAACGGTTACGAAGGTACGACGCTGGATGTCATCGCGGCAGAAGCCGGCATCTCGCGTCGCACCTTCTTCTCCTACTTCAAGTCGAAAGACGACATCATCTTGTTCCGGCAAGACGCCAATTGGGCCGGCCTGTATGCCGACCTGCTGAAGGTGTCGCCCGACGTACGGCCGCTCGATGCCGTTCGCGAAGTGATGGTGAAGCACGTCGCGCGCTATCCAACCGAACAGATGGCGGCCATCGACAAAGTCATGCGATCGAGCGAATCGCTGCTTGCGCGCAAGCAGACGTACTACGCAGAGCAGGAGCAGGCGCTCTTCAACACGCTCTGTGAGGTCTGGCGGCAGCCCGAGCGCCGTACGGCACTTCGAATGGTGGCGATCGTAGCCATCGGCGCTGCGAGGTTGACGACTCAGACATGGCACAGTCAAACGGGTCAGCGAAAGCCGATGGCCAAGGCTCTCCGAGATGCCTTCGATAGTCTGAGATCCGAGCTTTGAGTATGAGCTATATCCTAGAACGCACGTCCCGGACGATTTTTCGACGCGGTATCATCGGCAACAGGCGGTTTTCAGTCTGAACTCAGGAGCCCCACGCCAATGCCCTCTCCCCTCTGGAGATCCCCGAAGCGAGTCGCCTTGATCGCCCCCGCTGGCGCAGTCGATGGCGCAGCCCTGGATGAGTGCCTGTCGCGCCTCGATTCGCTCGGTATCGAAGCACTGCCCAGTGACAATGTCACCGCGCGCCACCGCTATCTCGCAGGCCACGTCGACGCCCGTCTCGATGACCTCTACCAGGCCTATGGACGTCCCGACGTCGACGCGGTGTGGTGTCTGCGCGGTGGCTATGGCTGCGCGCAGTTGCTCGACCGGATCGACTGGTCCCGCATCGATGCCGCGACACGGCGCCCGCTGATCGGCTACTCCGACATCAGCGCACTGCTGGTCGCCTTCGCCGCCCGGGGATTGGCCGCCATTCATGGGCCGGTCGCGTGCGAGCTGAACAAACTCGAGCTCGAGGATCCCGAGCTACCGGCAAACTCTTCGCGCTGGCAGGCGATGAGGTCGATCGCTGCGGTTATCGATGAATCCCATGGAACCCTCCCGATCGCGCCCTGGGGGCATGTCTCGCCGGCGAGCGGCCGCTTGCTGGGCGGCAATCTCACCGTCCTCGCCAGCCTCTGCGGCACCGCGGCGGCACTGCGCCTGGAAGCGCCCAGCCTGCTGCTGCTGGAGGACGTCGGCGAGCCACTCTATCGGTTGGAGCGCAGCTTCTTCCAACTGCTCGAAAGTCTCGACAAGCGCTGGCTCGACGCTGTCTGCCTGGGCGAATTCAAGGACTGTCCCGTTCCCGGCAGTGCTTCATCGATCGCCGAGGTATTCGCCGAATGGCTCGCCCCGCACGACATAGCGCTCTACACCGGGCTGGCGATCGGCCACGGAGAGCGCAATCTGGCCTGGCCCTTCGGTGCCCAAGGTCGAATCGATGGTGCTAGGCTAAGCTTCACTCGAGCGCCCTGCCGAATGGTCGAGTGATGGTCACCGACGAAGCATGCCGTCTGGTGGTGATACGGCGGGCGAAGTATCATACTAAAGTATAATCCCTCTTCACTTCGATCGAACGCCAAGCTCCCCTCAGCGCCGAGACGACATACGCGATGCCACTACTGCCGCCCCTCCGCGACCCGTTTTTCATCTATCGGCATCGCCAGCTGATCCATACCTTCCGTGCCGTGCTCGCCCTGGCGATCATCTTCGGCCTGCTGGCATTGTTTCAACTGCCCCACGGCAGCTGGGCACTGGTCAGCGCGCTGATGGTGATGGGGGGGCTGCCCCATGTCGGCGGCGTGCTCGACAAGGGGCTGCAGCGGCTGGCCGGCACCATTCTCGGCGGCCTGTTGGGGATCGCGCTGCTGCTTCTGCCGCTACCCTCCGCCATCTTCGCCAACGGCCTGACCCTCGCGGCGATCGGCGTCGCCACCTATGCCACCTTCACATCACGCTACGGTTACAGCGCGCTGATGTTCGGCATCACCCTGTTGATGGTGGTCGGCGACGGCGACCCGGAAATATCCACCGCGCTGTGGCGCGCCGCCAATGTGGTGATCGGCACCAGCATCGCTATCCTCGTTACCCTCCTGGTGCTGCCGCAGAAGGCCACCGACGTGCTGCGCTTCCTGCTCGCCGACAATCTCGACAAGCTCGCCAGGCTCTACCATTCGCATACCGCATCGAAGCGCCTCGATCTCGAGCTCGGCGCCAAGCTGATGAAGACCGCCACCGCCCAGCTGGTCAAGCAGCGCGGCCTGATCGACGGCGTCCACCAGGAGGGCCGTATCAAGCGCGGGGCGCTGAACGACATCCTCTCGCTCGAACGGCGGATGATGTCGACCGTCGAACTGCTGCTGGAGACCCATTGGGATACCCGCGACGGCCATGACCTGATCGAAGGGCTGGAAGGACTGCGCGAGGAGCAGCATCGCCTGGCGCGCGCGCTGGGCACGCTGGCGTTCCAGATCCGTACCGGCCAGTTGATCGACGTCAAGGTCGCCCCGTTCAGCCTGCAGCGCTATGCCGGGCGCGCGCTCGGGGCGAGCACCGAGAATGGCCGGCAGCTGTTCAGCCCGAGCGGCTATCTATGGCTCAATCGCGAACTTGCGCGCCAGACCAGCGCACTGGCCGCCAATCTCGGCAACATCCAGCGCCTGCCCAGCCAACGGCTCCAGCGGCGCGCCAACCATGACTACATGATCCACGACAAGCAGCGAATCCCCCACGAGACCAGCGGGGTCTGAACTTACGCTCTTCAGGCTCGATGCTCGCTGCGCTGCCTGAGTCGCCGCCTCAGCCGCCAGAGCGTCTGCGCGTCCGCGCTGTCGGGCCACAGCCAAAATACCCGTCCGTCGATCTTCAACCCGATCACCAGCGGCGCGAGCCGAAAAGCGACGATGTCCACCTCCCGATCGCGGTCGTCCTGCCAGCACGACCGCACGGTCGACCAGCGCAGAGCAGGCGGCGCTCTGCGTGTCTCATACCAGCCCAGCCAACAGAGCCCTGGCCATGCAAGCAGGCCGAGGCGCCAGTCGAGCCAAAGCCAAAGCGCCAGCGCGATCAGGGAGGCGATTCCCAGATGAGCGGCCAGCGCCAGCCTAGATGGGACGAACGTTGACCTCATCGCGCTCCCGTGCGTAAGCGACGATATCGTCGATGATCGGCTGCAGGCTCGCGTCGTCGCAAACCTCACGACGCATCAGCCAGACGAACAGCTCCTGGTCTTCGCGGGCGAGCAGCTGCTGGTAGTCGAGCTGGCGCTGCGGGTCGAGGCTGTCGAAACAGGCGTCGAAGAAGGGCCTCAGCATCATGTCGAGCTCCCACATGCCGCGCCGTGAGTGCCATTGGAGTCGTTTTCGAGATGCTTCGTCGAACAAGGGAATCTCTCCTGGAAGGGCCGCTTTCAGGCGACCGTGGGTATTGCATCGGCAGCAGTATAAGGTGCCTGAACACCGTTGTCGGCGGGCCTGCCTAATGTCTTGTTTTTTCAGAATTGTTTTTCCCGGGGCTGGCCGCTATGCTGAGTCCGGAGGAATTGCCCCACGCAAACAAAAACAACCCTTAACCCCGAGGGATACCGAAGCTTGGAGAGCATCCGATGACCAAATCCGAATTGATCGAGCAGATTGCGGCGCAGCACGCCAATTTGTCGCTCAAGGAGGTTGAAACCGCAGTCCGCTTGATCCTCGATGACATCACCGAAACCCTTGCCAAGGGCGGTCGAGTGGAGATTCGCGGCTTCGGCAGCTTTTCGCTGCACTATCGCGAGCCCCGCGTCGGTCGCAATCCCAAGACCGGCGATGCGGTGCCCCTCGATGGTAAGTACGTTCCCCACTTCAAGCCCGGCAAGGAGCTCCGCGAGCAAGTCAATGCGAGCCGCGCGCTCGGCTACTGAGCTGGGCCCACGCGGCCCCGGTAGCCCCTTGGCGCTGCTAGAATGGTCGCTCGGGCCGTAGAGCGGCCGTTCTCATCCCCTTCGCAAAGGAATCGATCTCTCATGCGCTGGCTCAAAGGGCTGCTCCTGGCCATCATCTCCTTGGTCGTCGTGCTCTTCGGCATTCTCTTCGCGGTGCGCAACCAGCAGGCCATCCCGCTCGATGTGATCTGGATCGAACTGCCCCCCGCCTCCCTCGCGCTCTGGCTCCTCGCGACCCTGCTGCTCGGCGTGATACTCGGCATGGCGGCGATGACCGGGCTCTATGTGAGGCTGCGCTCCGCACTGGCCCGCAGCCGGCGTGAGAACCGCCAGCAGCAGCTCGAGCTCGACCGCCTGCGTACCCAGGGGCTGAAGGAATCCCACTAGATGCGCGATATTCTCCTCTTCGTCGTCCTGCTCACCGCCCTGATGATCGGTTGGTGGCTCGGACGCCGGGGTTCGACGAAAAGGGGAAGACACCTCGAGCAACAAGGTACGGTCACGCTCTCGCGTGACTATTTCGTTGGCCTCAACTTCCTGCTCACCGAACAGCCGGACCGCGCGATCGAGACCTTCGTACAGGCATTGGAGGTCAACAGCGAGACGATCGACACCCACATCACCCTCGGCAACCTGTTTCGCAGCAGGGGTGAAGCCGATCGTGCGGTGAAGATCCATCAGAACCTGCTCGCCCGCCCGGCGCTCAGTTCGCGCCAGAGCGACCAGGTCCAGCTTGAGCTCGCGCGCGACTTCATGCGCCTGGGAGTGCTCGATCGCGCCGAGGGGCTGCTCGACTCTCTGATCAAGCGCTGCCACGACGAGCAGATACTCAGCGCCGCGCGACGGCTTTTGATCGAACTGTTCGAACAGGAGAAGGAGTGGCAAGCGGCACTCGACGTAGCCAGCACTCAGCGACTGCGCGACGATCCGTCCCTGCAGCGCGCGGCGGCGAACTGGCTTTGCGAGCTGGCATTGGAGGAGTTCGAGCGGGGACACATCGCGTCGGGACAGAAAAAGCTCAAGCAGGCGTTATCGACCTGCCCTGGCTCGGTACGCAGCCACTGGATCCAGGCGGAGCGTTTCCATGCATTGGGCCGCTATCGCGACGAGATCAAAGCGCTGTCGAAAATTCCGCAGCAGGACCGGGAGTTCTCTCCGATCATCCTCGAGCGCCTGGGCCGCTCCTACGACATGCTCGACGACGAACCCGGCCTGCTCGCGCACCTCGACCGGGCGCTGGAGCAGACCCCGAGCATCTCGGCGCTACTGATGAGAGCGCAGCGTGGCCTGCCGCGCGAAGGGTTGGAGGCCACGGCGAAGAAGCTCAGCGAGCGGCTCGAGCAGTTTCCCAATCTCCGCGGCGTCGTCTATCTCGCCGCGCTCGACGTCGAGCGCATCGATCCACGGCACCCGGCGGAGCGCCTGCTGATGCAGACCCTGCATCATCATCTGGAGCGGCTGGTCCAGCGAGACCCGCGGTTCGTCTGCCGCCACTGTGGCTTCCAGATCGAACGGCTCTACTGGCACTGCCCTCAATGCCACGACTGGGAAACGATCAAGCCGATCGACGAATTCCCGCCTCGCAGCGAAGCGCCCCACGCCGCGCACTGAGCGCAGCCGGGCTCACGACCGGGTTCAGTGTCCCTCGATTTCGCGCAGCACTTCCGCCAGTGCCTTGGAGGGGTCGTCAGCCTGGGTCACCGGGCGTCCGATCACCAAATGGGTGCTGCCATCATCCAGCGCCTGCGCCGGCGTGGTGATGCGCTGCTGGTCGTTGGCGGCCGCGAACCAGGGGCGAATCCCCGGCGTCACCTTGAGGAAATCGTCCCCGCAGCACTGGCGCACCCTGCGCGCCTCGCGCGCCGAGCAGACCACGCCATCGAGCCCGGAGGCCTGGGCCAGCTGCGCCAGGCGCTCGACCTGCTCATCGATCGTCGAGGTGATACCGACCTCGGCCAGCTCGCTCCCGGCCAGGCTGGTCAGCACGGTAACCGCGGTCAGGTGGGTCTTCATCGAGTGCTTCTCGAGGATGTCGGCCGCCGCCTCCATCATCCGCCGTCCTCCCGAGGCGTGGACGTTGACCATCCATACGCCCTGGTCCGCCGCCGCGAGCACCGCCTTGGCGACGGTGTTCGGAATGTCGTGGAATTTCAGATCGAGGAATACCTCGAAACCACGGTTGCGCAACGCGCGCAGGACCAGCGGTCCCTCCGCGGTGAAGAGTTCGTTGCCGACCTTGACCCGACATGTCGCGGGGTCGAGCAGATCGGCGATCGCCAGCGCATCGTCCAGCTTTGCGTAGTCGAGGGCGATGATCAGGGGTGATTGCATGGGGAATCCTTCGTTGAAGAGAGACGGAGGGCGTCCCGGCGTCCGTGTTCCTCGCGGGAATCCACAACGCTCGTCGGCGTCGTTTATACCCTTCGCTTCGCGAGTTGGAAAGCGATCGCCACTCATCCGGATGAGGCATCCTTTCGTCCAGGGTCAAAAACCGACGAGCCGGGTCGATAGCTCTCATCGAGGGCGTTTCCCTCCAACCGACATTTCCGCTTTCGGAGACCGACCATGAGCACCTATCTTCTGTCCCCCCTGCTCGCCGTACTGCTGACGCTGGCCCAACCCGCCGCAGCGCTCGAGCCAGCACCGATCGATGTCAACACCGCCACCGTCGAACAGCTAGTGCACCTGCCAGGCATCGGCCCGGCCAAGGCACAGGCGATCGTCGCCGAGCGAGAAGCGAATGGCCCCTTCCTCGATGCCATGGACCTGACTCGCACGGAGGGCATCGGTGCGGCGACCGTCAGTATCCTCGAAGAGCACCTGAGCTTCTGAGCCATCGCGGCGCGGCCCGCCGCGCCGCTTCAGATCTGGATCACCCAGCACCATTGAAATCCGGCCAAGGAGCGCCCACTAGTAAGGTCATTCCTTTACCTCCTTGGACCGCTCCATGCCGATTTTCATCTTCATCGCGCTTTACTTCCTCGCCGACCTGATCGCACTGATCCTGCTTGGTGGCCAGATCGGAGTGCTCGCCACGTTGCTGCTGATCATCGGCACGGCGGTACTCGGCATCCAACTGATTCGCCGTGAAGGCATGCAGGCATTGCGCAACGCTCAGCTCAGCCTGCTTCAAGGACGGGCCAACCCTTCAGAATTGATCCGTGGCAGCACCCTGGTCATCGCCGGCTTCATGCTGCTGCTGCCGGGTCCACTCAGCGACCTGGTCGGGCTCTGCTGCCTGGTGCCGCTGCTGCTCCGGCGCTTGCGCGGCAACCCACCGGTGGAGCCCTATCACCCGCGACGGGACCGCACCGGCGGAGACACCTTCCACGGTGAAGCGCCCTTCCGCGACGAGCGTGCAGCCCAAAGCGATCGATCCAACCAAGGCCAGACCATCGAAGGAGAGTACATCGAGCACAAGCATCGCGATTGACTTTCGCCAGGGTGTGCTCCGGGCCGAAAAATTTGCCGAGCGCCCCTTGAAATGCAAAACCGCGACCACATTAATAGCCCGACATCGAGACGAGATCGTTTGAGTTTTGGTCCGGGATACCGGCCAAGCCCCGCCGAGCCAGTGATGGCGAGGCGTCCGACATTCGAGTGACAGGTAACTTCAGGAGAACTTGAGCAATGAAAATTCGTCCCTTGCATGAGCGCGTCGTCGTTCGTCGCCTGGAAGAAGAACAGAAGACCGCTGGCGGCATCGTGCTGCCGGGCAACGCGCAAGAAAAGCCGACCCGCGGTGAAATCCTGGCCGTCGGCAAGGGTCGTATCCTCGAAAACGGCGAGGTTCGCCCGCTCGACGTCAAGGTCGGTGACAAAGTGATCTTCAAGGAAGGTTTCGGGGTCGAGAAACAGAAGATCGACGGTGAAGAAGTCCTGATCATGAGCGAGTCCGACATTCTTGGCGTGCTCGAGGCCTGATCGGCCATCTCGAACACCCGGTCGCCTTAGCGGCGACAAATGACACCTTCATCATTATTCGCCTACTGAATTAATTGAGGTAGACAGAGACATGGCAGCTAAGCAGATCAAGTTCGGTGATGACGCTCGCAAGCGGATGGCACGCGGTGTCAATGTTCTGGCCGACGCGGTCAAGACCACCCTCGGGCCGAAAGGACGTAACGTTGTTCTCGAGAAATCGTTCGGCGCGCCGACCGTGACCAAGGACGGTGTTTCCGTCGCGAAGGAAATCGAGCTCAAAGACAAGTTCGAGAACATGGGCGCGCAGATGGTCAAGGAAGTCGCTTCCAAGACCTCCGACGTCGCCGGCGACGGCACCACCACCGCTACCGTGCTGGCCCAGGCCATCGTCAACGAAGGCCTGAAAGGCGTCATCGCCGGCATGAACCCGATGGACCTCAAGCGCGGCATCGACAAGGCGATCATCGCCGCCGTCGAGGAAGTCAAGAAGCTCTCCGTCCCGTGCAAGGACTCCAAGGCCATCGCCCAGGTCGGCACCATCTCCGCCAATGGCGACTCCACCATCGGCCAGATCATCGCTGACGCGATGGAAAAGGTCGGCAAGGAAGGCGTCATCACCGTTGACGAAGGCCGTGGCTTCGAAGACGAGCTCGAAGTCGTCGAAGGCATGCAGTTCGATCGCGGTTACCTGTCGCCCTACTTCGTCACCAACCAGGAAACCATGGCGGTCGAGCTCGAAGACCCCTACATCCTGCTGGTCGACAAGAAGATCTCCAACATCCGCGAGTTGCTGCCGGTCCTCGAGGCAGTCGCCAAAGCCGGCAAGCCGCTGATGATCATCGCCGAAGACATCGAAGGCGAAGCGCTGGCCACCCTGGTGGTCAACAACATGCGCGGCATCGTCAAGGTCGCTGCTGCCAAGGCACCGGGCTTCGGTGATCGCCGCAAGGCCATGCTGCAGGACATCGCGATCCTGACCGGCGGCACCGTGATCTCCGAGGAAGTCGGCCTGACCCTCGAACAGGCGACCGTCGAGCACCTGGGTAACGCACGCCGGGTGACCATGTCCAAGGAAAACACCACCATCATCGATGGTGCTGGCGCCGAAGCGGACATCGAAGCACGTGTCGGCCAGATCCGTGCCCAGATCGAAGAGACCTCCTCCGACTACGATCGTGAGAAGCTCCAGGAGCGCGTCGCCAAACTGGCCGGCGGCGTCGCGGTCATCCGCGTTGGCGCGGCTACCGAAGTGGAGATGAAGGAGAAGAAGGCTCGCGTCGAAGACGCGCTTCACTCCACTCGCGCTGCGGTAGAAGAAGGTGTGGTTCCTGGCGGTGGCACCGCGCTGATCCGCGCGCTGACCAAGCTCAAGGACCTCAAAGGCGACAACGAAGATCAGACCCACGGTATCCAGCTGGCGCTGCGCGCCTTCGAAGCACCGCTGCGTCAGATCGTCACCAACGCCGGTGAAGAAGCATCCGTGGTCGTCAACCGCGTCAAGGAAGGCGAAGGCAACTTCGGCTACAACGCAGCGACCGGCGAATACGGCGACCTGGCTGAAATGGGCGTTCTCGACCCGGCCAAGGTGACCCGTACCGCGCTGCAGTCCGCAGGTTCCGTCGGTGGCCTGATGATCACCACCGAGGCGATGATCGCCGAGGATCCGGAAGAGAAAGCCCCGTCCGCGCCTGACATGGGCGGCATGGGTGGCATGGGCGGCATGATGTAATCCACGCCCTCCCCGGCCGATCCAACGGCCGGCCAACGAAAGCCTCGCGCCCCCGCGCGAGGCTTTTTTATGCGCCCAGCCACGGCTCGAGTCGGTGCCAGTTCCCCGGAGAAGCCCGGCGGGATTTAGCTGATAGCGTCCCGGGGTGGAGAGCGCCTGGTGCACTAATCCAATGGCGGGGCAGCCCCTTCGACGAGCATCCTGCGCAGGCGCACGCGGCGACGTTCGAGATCGGCGATCTGCCGTTCCACCGAAGCCAATCGCTTGCGCTGGACCTCGGAGGTTTCGGGGCAGGCCGCCGCGCCTTCGATCATGAGCATGCAGTCGGGAAACCCGCGAATCTCGGTCAGGCTGAAGCCGGCCGCGATCAGCCGCTGAATCTGCCTGACCCGCACGATCGCTGTGGCCGGGAATGTGCGGTAGCCGTTACCGGCACGACCGGAAGAGAGCAGGCCGTGCTCGTCATAGTGGCGAAGCGAGCGCACGCTCGCCCCGGTTTCGCGGGCGAGCATGCCGATCGACATGGGGTGCTTGGAAGTGATCTGGTTCATGGGGCATAAGCGTAGCACCCGGCGCTTGACCCTCACACCGGCGTGAGGGTTGAAACTGTCTCCATCTGCACTTCCAGGAGCCTTCTCATCATGCTTCACCCAAAGCTTGCTCGTGGTTTCCAAATAGTGATGGTGACCTTGATGATGGCCATATCGGCCGTCGCGCTGGCGAACACCAAGCACTACACCGTGACCGCGCCGGATGGGGTCACGCTCGCCGTCCAGGAATCGGGCGATCCCCACGGCCCCGCGGTGGTCTTCGTCCACGGACTGCTCGGCAGCCATCTGAGCTGGGACGCGCAGATGACCAGCCCGGAGCTCCAACGCTACCGGCTGATCACCTATGACCTGCGCGGCCATGGTCTATCCGGCAAGCCGGAGAATACCGATGCCTATACCGACGGGCGCCGCTGGGCGGACGACCTAGCGGCGGTGATCGCAGCGTCGGATGCGCGTGATCCCGTACTGGTGGGATGGTCGCTAGGCGCCGCCGTGATCACGAACTACCTGGCCGCCTACGGCGACGAGCGCATCGCCGGTGCCGTCTATGTCGGCGGCGTGATCGAACTAAGCCCGGAGCTGAGCGCGCCCCACCCCGACGTGTACCGCGATCTGACGTCGCCCGATTTGAAGACTCACCTCGATGCAGAGCGCACCTTCCTCACCCTGTGTTTCGAGACTCAGCCCGATCCGATCACCTTCCAGCGCCTGCTCGCCAATGCGGCCCTGGCATCGCCGCAGATGCAAAGTGCGGTGCTTTCGATGACGATCGCCTCCGCCGAAGGCCTGGGCTCGATCCATAAGCCACTGCTGCTGCTCTATGGCGCACGCGATTCCCTAGTGGACGCAGAGCGCTCCATCGCCCGCGCCACGGCCCTGAACCCGCGAATCCGCAGCACGCGCTATGCGCAGTCGGGACACGCACCGTTCATCGAGGAAGCCGACCGCTTCGATCGCGACCTGTCCGATTTCATCGATGCCGCCAACCCCCACTGATCCGGCATCGATGACCGCGTCCGGCGCGATGGCGCCGGACGCAGGCTCGCGGCGAAAGAGGCAAGGAGCGGGTTCGATACTCCCCTGCCGTTGCCATCGATATAATGGCACCTCGCCCTACCCCCGGACTCCATACCCCTCATGCCGATTACCGCCAACGATCATCTGCTCGCCAATATCCGTGTCGTGCTGGTGCAGACCTACCATCCCGGCAACATCGGTGCCGCCGCTCGGGCGATGCGTACCATGGGCATAACGGCGTTGCACCTGATCAATCCCCGCGATTTTCCCGCCGAAGAAGCGAGCCGGATGGCGGCCGGAGCCAGCGAACTGCTCAATCGGGCCCAGGTCCATGATTCGCTTCGGGCAGCGGTGAGCGACTGCACGATGGTGATCGGCGCCAGCGCGCGCCTGAGGGAGCGGGCATTGCCTTGCTTCGAGGAGGGAGACCAGATGGGCCAGGCGGCAATACATGCGGCACTGCATGGCCCGGTAGCGCTGGTCTTCGGCAGAGAGCGATTCGGCCTCACCAATGAGGAGCTGGATCACTGTACCCACCAGCTGCGGCTGCCTACCGACCCCAGCTACGGGATTCTCAACCTCGCCCAGGCGGTGCAGATTTCCTGCTATGAGCTGCGCAATGCCTGGCGTCGCAGCGCCAATGCCACACCGTCGGCGCGCATGGGGGAATTGCAGGGAGGAGAGCCGCGGCCAAGCCGTGCCCAGCTCGAGTACTTCGACGAGCTGCTGGTGGAGCTGCTCCGACCGAGTGGATTTCTCAATCAGCCCCACGCCAAGACGGAAGAGAAGCTGAGCGCGATCATCCGTCGCAGCGAACCCAGCAAACGCGAGCTATCGATGCTCACCGGGATGATCAAGGCACTGGCGGGAAGATGATCCGGCGCACCGGGAAACGTTACCGGGCCTGTCTCGCCAGGATCGCGACCCTGGTGACATGAAAAAACGGTGCCCCGGCGAAATCGCACGGGGCACCGTTTCGTTTCGATCATCCGGCCAGATACGGCCGGACGATCATTGACCGATCAGCGATCAGTCCTGGCCGAGCTTCTGCTTGATCAGGTCGCCGATGGTGGTCGGACCCGCAGTCTCGGTCTCTTCGTCACGCAGCTTGCTCATCGCGCGGCGAGTATCCGCCTGGTCTTTCGCACGAACCGACAGGTTGATCATGCGGTTCTTGCGATCGACACCGACGATACGCGCTTCGACGCTGTCGCCAACGTTCATCACGGTACGTGCATCCTCGATGCGCTCATCGGAGATCTCGGAAGCCTTGAGGACCGCGATGACATCGGTCGCCAGCTCGACCAGCACTTCCTTGGCGTCGACTTCGGTGACGCGGCCGTTGACCAGCGCACCCTTGTCGTTGACGGCAAGGTATTCGGAGACCGGATCGCTTTCGAGCTGCTTGATACCCAGCGAGATGCGCTCGCGCTCGGGATCGATCGACAGGATGACCGCCTCGGCCTCGTCACCCTTGCGGTAGCGACGAACGGCTTCTTCGCCCGCTTCCGACCAGGAGATGTCGGAGAGGTGGACCAGACCGTCGATGCCGCCGTTCAGGCCAATGAAGATACCGAAATCGGTGATCGACTTGATCGTGCCGGAAACCCGGTCGCCCTTGTTGAAGCGCGAGCTGAAGTCTTCCCACGGATTCGAGGTGCACTGCTTGATGCCAAGCGAGATGCGACGACGATCTTCGTCGATATCGAGCACCATGACGTCAACTTCATCGCCAACCTGGACGACTTTCGACGGATGGATGTTCTTGTTGGTCCAGTCCATTTCGGACACGTGGACCAGACCCTCGACGCCCTCTTCCAGCTCGGCGAAGCAGCCGTAGTCGGTGAGGTTGGTGACCCGGGCGCGCACCTTGGTGTTTTCCGGGTAGCGGGCCTTGATGTTGACCCACGGATCTTCGCCCAGCTGCTTGAGACCGAGGGAGACGCGGTTGCGCTCGCGGTCGAACTTCAGCACCTTGACGTTGATCTCGTCGCCGACGGCGACGATTTCGGACGGATGCTTGATCCGCTTCCACGCCATGTCGGTGATGTGCAAGAGGCCATCGACGCCACCGAGGTCGACGAAAGCGCCGTAGTCGGTGAGGTTCTTGACGATACCCTTGATCTGCTGGCCTTCCTGCAGGGTGGCGAGCAGAGCTTCACGCTCGGCGCTGTTCTCGGCTTCGAGCACGGCACGGCGCGAGACGACGACGTTGTTGCGCTTGGCGTCGAGCTTGATCACCTTGAAATCGAGTTCTTTGTTCTCGAGATGGGTGGTGTCGCGGACCGGACGCACGTCGACCAGCGAACCCGGCAGGAACGCACGGATCGAGTTGACGTCGACGGTGAAGCCACCTTTGACCTTGCCGTTGATCACGCCCTTGACGATCTGGTCGTCTTCGAAGGCCGCTTCGAGCTCTTTCCAAGCTTCGGCGCGTTTGGCCTTCTCGCGCGACAGGCGGGTTTCGCCGAAACCGTCCTCGACGGCTTCCAGCGCGACGCGAACTTCATCACCGACCTTGACGGTCAGCTGGCCGTTCTCGTCCTTGAACTGAGCGGCCGGAATCTGGCCTTCGGACTTCAGGCCGGCATTGACGGTGATCCAGTCACCATCGATGTCGACGATCGAAGCCAGAACGATGGCGCCCGGCTCCATGTTGATGTCGTTGAGAGACTGTTCAAACAGCTCGGCAAAGCTTTCGCTCATGTTATTCCTACGTGATCAACGTTAAGGCGGCAAAATCGCCGCGATCTCCACACCACCAGCGAGTGTGGGCCAGTGTGACGCTCCCCATGGACGTTAGCGCTGGTTAGAAGTGACGCACCTTTCAGACTGCGATTTCGGTATCGTCACCCCATGACGTCTTGATGGGGCATCCCAGAAGGGCTTTCCAACCCGACTCAGTGGCTCAAAGCCCCCGTTCGGCGAGCAGCGCCCTGATGCGGGCGACTACTTCTGGAATCTCGAGTTCGGTGCTGTCGATGGTTATCGCATCCGCCGCCGGCTTGAGCGGAGAAACGGCGCGATTCCGATCACGTTCGTCCCGAACCCTGATCTCTTCCAAAAGGCTCTGAAGCGTAGCAGAAGTGCCATTTTCCCGCAACTGATCATGCCGGCGACGGGCCCGCTCGTCGGCCGACGCGGTCAGAAAAATCTTCAGCGGCGCATCGGGGAACACCACCGTGCCCATGTCGCGCCCATCGGCGACCAGCCCCGGCGCCCGGCGAAATGCCCGCTGCCTCGCCAGCAGCGCGGTGCGCACGCTGGGCAGCGCGGCGATCACCGAGGCGTCGGCACCGACCTGCTCGTTGCGGATCGTCTGGCTCACGTCGACCCCGTCGAGCTCGATACGCGCCCCCCCCTCGGCGGCGATGAACGCCACCGGCAGCGATTCGGCGAGTGCCGCCACCGCAGGCTCATCATCCAGCGCCACGCCTTGGCGATTCGCCGCCAGCGCGGTCAAGCGATAGAGCGCGCCGGAGTCGAGCAGCTGCCAGCCCAGCGCCTCGCTGATCAACGCAGAGACGGTGCCTTTGCCCGCGCCGCCCGGCCCATCGATGGTGATCACCGGCGCATCGCTCATACCCGCTCGACCTCGACCTGGAGGCGCATGCCGACCTGCTTGGCCAACGCCTCGAAGTTCGGGAACGAGGTCGCCACGTTGGCGCAGTCGTCGATCACGATGTCGCCAGCGGCACGCAGCGCGGCCACGGTGAACGCCATCGCGATGCGGTGATCGCCGAGGCTGTCGACGCTGCCGCCACCGTAGGGGCCGCCGACCACGTCGATACCATCCTCCAGCACGCGGTTGACCACTCCAAGAGCGGTGAGGCCGTCGGCCATCGCCTGGATCCGGTCGGACTCCTTGACCCGCAGCTCCTCCGCGCCCCGCAGCCGGGTGGTGCCCTGCGCGTTGGCGGCGGCGACGAACAGCACGGGGAATTCGTCGATCGCCAGCGGCACCTGGTCCTGCGGAATATCGATGCCGTGCAGCTCGGCGTGGCGCACATGGATATCGGCGACCGGTTCGCCGCCCACTTCGCGCTCGTCGAGCAGCGTGATGTCGGCACCCATCTCGCGCAGGATGTTGATCACCCCGATCCGGGTGGGATTGATGCCGACGTGCTCGAGCACCAGGTCGGCGCCCGGGGTGATCGAGGCCGCCACGAGGAAGAACGCGGCGGACGAGATATCAGCGGGGACGTCGATCTTTCCACCGCTCAGGCGTCCGCCTCCGCGGATCGAGGCCACCGCGCCTTCGCGGGAAACCGGGTAGCCGAAACCGCTGAGCATCCGCTCGGTGTGATCCCGGGTAGGCGCCGGCTCGCGCACCCGCGTCTCGCCTTCGGCATACATGCCGGCGAGCAGCAGGCAGGACTTCACCTGGGCGCTGGCCATCGGCATGTCGTAGTCGATGCCGTGCAGCCGCTGGCCGCCTTTGATCCTGAGCGGTGGACGGCCGCCATCGCCGGTCTCGATCACCGCCCCCATCAGCCGCAGCGGATCGGCGACGCGATTCATCGGGCGCTTGCTCAGCGAAGCGTCGCCCGTGAGTTCGGTATCGAAGGCCTGGCCGGCCAGCAGGCCGGAGAAGAGCCGCATGCCGGTGCCCGAATTGCCCAGGTAGAGCGGCCCGGCCGGCTTGCGCAGGCCATGCAGGCCGACGCCGTGGATCCGCACCCGTCCCTGCTCGGGCCCCTCGATCACCACGCCCATGTCGCGAAATGCCTGCAGCGTCGCGAGACTGTCCTCGCCTTCGAGGAAGCCCTCGACGCTGGTTTCGCCCTCGGCGAGGGCGCCGAGCATGATCGAGCGATGCGACATCGACTTGTCGCCCGGGACTCGAATACGGCCTTCGACACGACCGCCGGCGGCAGCGCGATAGCGCACGTTGCGTTGTTCCATGTGGTGATAGCTCGCTTGGTAACTCGACTGATTCAACAAAGTCTGGAAATAGTGCCGCGCATGGTTCGCGCGAGTAAAGACGCCCAGCATCCGCTCACCGTCGCCGGCCTCGACCGCGTGGCGCAATCGCGCCACGCCCGCCTCGAACTCGTCGAGCGCATGCAGCACCGCGTCACGATTGCCGATGAAGATGTCGCGCCACATCACCGGATCGGAACCCGCGATACGGGTGAAATCGCGAAAGCCGCCGGCCGCGTAGCGGAATATCTCGAGCCGCTCGTCCTGCAGCGCCAGGGTATCGACCAGCGAGAAGGCGAGCAGATGCGGCAGATGGCTGGTCCGAGCGAGCACTTCGTCGTGGCGTTCGACGCTCATCTCGAGCAGTTCGCCACCGAGCTTTTGCCACATCGTGCGCACCAGCGCCAGCGCATCGGGAGAGGTATCCGCCTCGGGAGTGAGAATGATTCGGTGCTGGCGGTAGAGCTCGGGATTGGCCGCGGCCACGCCGCTGCGCTCGGCACCGGCGATCGGGTGACCGAGCACCAGCCAGCCCGGCATGCTCCCGCATACCGATACCACCGCCTCGCGCACCCGGCACTTGACGCTGCCGACATCCGTCACCACAGGGGGAAACTGGCGCTTCGCCAGCAGCGGCGCGAGTCGTTCGAGCACCCGGTGGATCGACAATACCGGCACCGCGAGCACGATCAGATCGGCCTCCCGCGCGACGGTCTCGAGAGTCGCCTGGCGATCGATCACCCCCAGCGCCATTCCTTGCGCAAGCTCGCTGGGATCGAGATCGCAGCCGAGCAGCTCGCCGCCCCATCCCGCCTGCTTGAGGCCCGCGGCGATCGAGCCACCGATCATCCCCAGCCCGACCACCGCGGTGCAGCGCGGCGACTGTACCTTCGAGCTCATCTCAGAGTACGCCCACCGGATAGGAGCCGAGCACCTTGAGTTCGGCAGCGCGCAGCTGTACTTCCTCGAGGGCCGCGGCGACGACGGGATCCTCACGATGCCCCTTGAGGTCGATGAAGAACACGTAGTTCCACACCCCGGTACGCGAAGGGCGGGTCTCCAGCCGGGTCATGTCGATCCCATGGCGCTGGAACGGCTCGATCAGCGCATGCAGCGCGCCGGGCTGGTTGCGCATCGCCACTACCAGCGAGGTCTTGTCGTTGCCGCACGGCGGCACGTCATCGGTGGAGATGATCAAAAAGCGAGTCGAGTTGTCCGGCCGGTCCTCGATCTTCTCGGCGACGATCTCAAGCCCATAGCGGCGGGCCGCCATATCGCCGGCGATCGCCGCGCTGTGCCACTCGGTCTTGACCAGCCGCGCCGCCTCTGCGTTGGAGGAGACCGCGACCCGCTCGGCCATCGGGTAGTGGGCATCGAGCCATTTCCGGCACTGGGCCAGCGACTGGGGGTGGGAGTAGATCCGCGAAATCTTCGCGCGCTGAGTGTTCTGGCCGACCATCAGGTGATGGTGGATCCGTAGCACCACCTCGCCACATATCTTGAGCGAGGAACCGATGAACGTATCCAGGGTGTGGTTGACCACCCCCTCGGTGGAGTTCTCCACCGGCACCACCCCGTAGTTGACCGCCCCCGCCTCCACCTCACGGAATACGTCGTCGATCGAAGGCATCGGCTGGGTGCTGGCCGAATCGCCGAAGTGCTTGAGCGCGGCCTGCTGGGTGAAGGTGCCCTCCGGCCCCAGGTAGGCGACCTGGACCGGGCGCTCCAGGGCGAGGCAGGCGGACATCACCTCGCGAAACAGCCGCGCCATCTCCTCGTCGGCCAACGGGCCGGGGTTGAGCGCCATGATCCGACGCAGCACCTGCGCCTCGCGCTCGGGGCGGTAGAACACGGCATCGGCATCATCGCTGAGCTTGACCCGCGCGACCTGCTGGGCGCAGCGCGCCCGAGCGCTGATCAAACCTAGCAGCTCGGTATCGATCTGGTCGATACGCTGTCGCAGCTCGTCGAGACTCTCCAGTTGCTCGATGTCTCGGCCGAGATCGTGCGGAGAAACGCCAGGGGCACAACGCTCTTCTGTCATGGTTTGGTCCGTATGTGCGATAGCCTTCGAACACGGCGCGGCGTTTTCGCCCCGCCGTGCGGTCACCCGTGGCGACGGGCGAAGCCGTCCATGAACTCGATCAGCGCCTCAACACCCTCTTCGGGCATGGCATTGTAGATACTCGCTCGCATCCCACCGACGCTGCGGTGCCCCTGGAGATAGAGCAACCCGGCCGCTTCGGCATCGGCGAGGAAGCGCTGGTCGAGCGATTCGTCACGAAGCCGGAAAGGAACGTTCATCACCGAGCGGCTGCCCGCGTCGATCGGATTGGAGTAGAACTCGCTCTGGTCGATCGCCGCATAGAGCCTGGCCGCCTTGCGCCGGTTGACCTCGGCGATCGCGGCGACGCCGCCACGAGCCTTCAACCATTCGAACACCAGGCCGCACAGATACCAGGCATAGGTCGGCGGCGTATTGAGCATCGAGCCATGGTCCGCGGCCTGCCGATAGCTGAGCATCTGCGGAGTCTCGGGCCGCGCGCGATCGAGCAGGTCGTCGCGTACGATCACCACGGTAAGCCCGGCTGGGCCGATGTTCTTCTGCGCGCCGGCGTAGATCACACCAAAACGCGAGACATCGATCTCATGGCCAAGGATCGACGAGGACATGTCGCAGACCAGCGGCACGCCGCCGGCCTCCGGCACGTAGTCGTAGGCCACGCCGCCGATGGTCTCGTTGTCGGTGTAGTGCAGGAAGGCCGCGTCCGGGGAGAGCACGATCTCGTCCTGGGCGGGCGCACGACGATAGCCCAGGCCGGCAGTGCTCGCGGCCACGTGGGCGCCACCCAGGTGCCGCGCCTCCGCCAGCGCCTTCTTCGCCCATACGCCGCTGTCGAGGTAGTTGCCGGTGCCGCCGCCGCCGAGCAGGTTGAGCGGCACGCAGGAGAACTGGGTCGACGCACCGCCCTGCACGAACAGTACGCGATAGCCCTCGGGGATCGAGAGCAGCTCGCGCAGGTTGCGCTCGGCACGCGCTGCGATCTCGATGAAATCATCCCCGCGATGGCTCATCTCCATCACCGAGAGGCCGCGCCCCTGGTAATCGATGAGCTCCTCGCGCGCCCGCTCGAGCACCTCGAGCGGCAGCGTGGCGGGACCGGAACAGAAGTTGAAATGTCGGCTCATGATCTTCGCTGATGTCAGGCGTTGGGCTCGTCACCGGGAGTCGCCCCGCTCTCCGGTGCATCCTCGTCGACATCGGCATCCTCGGCATCGACGTCGGTCTCGTCGTCGAGGCGCACGGTGGCGACCAGGCTTTCGTTTTCGGCGGTGCGGATCAGGGTAACCCCTTGGGTGTTACGGGAGCTGCGCGATATCTCCACCACGCGAGTGCGCACCAGGGTGCCACGATCGGTGATCAGCATCATCTCGTCGTTCTCGCCGACCTGGATCGCCGCGACCAGAGCACCGTTGCGCTCGCTGGTCTGCATCGCGATCACGCCCTGGCCGCCGCGCCCACGCAGCGGGAACTCCTCGAGCCGGGTACGCTTGCCGAAGCCGTTCTCGGAGGCGGTGAGGATGTAGACCTGATCCGCACCGTTGCCGTCCGCGGGTTCGCCGGTGTCGAGATCGCTATCGGCGGACTCGTCGATCTCGGTGGTGCTGGGGATGATCAGGCTGATCACCTTGGCGCCATCGAGCAGGCGCATGCCGCGCACCCCGCGTGCGGTCCGGCCCATCGCGCGGACGTCGTTCTCATCGAAGCGGATCGCCTTGCCATTGGAGGAAAACAGCATCGCGTGATCGTGCCCGGTGGTGATCGCAGCACCGACCAGGCGATCGCCTTCGTCGAGATCCAGCGCGATCAGGCCGGCGGAGCGGGGCCGCGAGAACTGGTCGAGCGAAGTGCGCTTGACCGTGCCGTTGGCGGTGGCGAAGAAGATGTAGCTGTCGGCACGATACTCGCGCACCGGCAGGATCGCAGTGATCCACTCCCCTTCGTCGAGGGAAAGCAGGTTGACCAGCGGCCGGCCACGCGACCCGCGGCTCGCCTGGGGCACCTCGTAGACCTTGAGCCAATAGACCTTGCCGCGGTCGGAGAAGAGCAGCACGGTATCGTGGGTCGAGGCGACCAGCAGGTGCTCGATCACGTCCTCGTCCTTCATCGCCGTCGCCGACTTGCCCCTTCCGCCGCGCTTCTGCGCCTGGTAGTCGGAGAGCGGCTGGGTCTTGGCGTAGCCGGAGCGCGAGATGGTGACCACCATGTCTTCCTGGTTGATCAGGTCCTCGATGGTCAGGTCGCGCCGGCTGACCTGGATCTCGGTGCGCCGGGCATCGCCGTACTGTTCGCGAACCGCCGTCAGCTCCTCGCGAATCACCTCCATCAGCCGGTCGGGCGAAGCGAGGATACGCGTCAGCTCGGCGATCTTCTCCAGTACCGACTTGTACTCCTCGAGCAGCTTCTCGGTCTCGAGACCGGTCAGTCGATGCAGGCGCAGATCGAGGATCGCCTGGGCCTGGGTCTCGGTGAGACGGTACTCGCTGCGATCCTTGGAGAGACCGAACGAGTCGTCGAGCCCTTCCGGCTGGCAGCTGACGCTGCCGGCGCGTTCGAGCATGCCGAGCACCTGGCCGGGTGGCCAGCTGCGCGCCACCAGGCGTTCGCGGGCCTCCTGCGCGGAGCTCGAGGCGCGGATCAGCTCGATCACCTGGTCGATGTTGGAGATCGCGACGGTCAGGCCCTCGAGCACGTGTCCGCGCTCCTTGGCCTTGTTGAGTTCATACAGGGTGCGCCGGGTCACCACCTCGCGCCGGTGGCGCAGGAAGGCTTCGAGCACCTGCTTGAGGTTGAGCGTACGCGGCTGGCCGTTGTCGAGCGCGACGATGTTGATCCCGAACACGCTCTCCAGCTGGGTCAGCGAGAAAAGGTTGTTGACCACTACGTCGCCGGATTCCCCGCGCTTGGTCTCGATCACCACCCGCAGACCGTCCTTGTCGGACTCGTCGCGCAGCTCGGCGATCCCCTCGACCCGCTTCTCCTTGACCAGCTCGGCGATCTTCTCGATCAGCCGCGCCTTGTTCACCTGGTAGGGCAGTTCGGTGACGATGATGTGATCGCGCCCGGTCTTCTCGTCGTGCTCGACGGTGTGGCGCGCGCGCACGTAGATCCGCCCGCGCCCGGTACGATAGGCGTCGAGGATACCGGCACGACCGTTGATGATCCCCGCGGTGGGGAAATCGGGGCCGGGAATGAACTCCATCAGATCATCGATCGACAGGTGGCGATCGTCGATCAATGCGAGGCAGGCGTCGATGACCTCGCCCATGTTGTGCGGCGGCACGTTGGTCGCCATACCCACCGCGATGCCGGTGGCGCCGTTGACCAGCAGGTTCGGCACCCGGGTCGGCAGCACGTCGGGAATACGCTGGGAGCCATCGTAGTTATCGACCCAATCGACGGTGTCCTTGTCCAGGTCCGCCAGCAGCTCGTGGGCGAGCCGGGACATACGCACTTCGGTGTAACGCATCGCCGCCGCGCTGTCGCCGTCGATCGAGCCGAAGTTGCCCTGGCCGTCGACCAGCAGATAGCGCATCGAGAAGCTCTGAGCGAGGCGCACGATGGTATCGTAGACCGCACTGTCGCCGTGCGGGTGATACTTACCGATCACGTCGCCGACCACGCGGGCCGACTTGAGATAGGGGCGGTTCCAGTCGTTCTTGAGCTCGTGCATGGCATAGAGCACGCGCCGATGCACCGGTTTGAGACCATCACGCACATCGGGAAGAGCACGACCGATGATGACGCTCATCGCGTAATCGAGATACGACTGCTTGAGCTCGTCCTCGATGTTGACTGGCAGAATCTCTCTGGCGATCTCACCCATGGGTCGTTGAATCCTGATTTGACTTTTACGAGCGCCCGAAGCGACCTCGCTGGCAGGCGAACGCAGCCCGCGCGGGACTCTCGTGCCCACGGCAACGAGGTGTCTTCGGAATCCGTCGAGTGTACCACAATCGTGCCACGCCGCCCGCCTCGCCGGACGCCGCTGCGCGGCTCCCCGGCGCTCCCCACCGGGCCGCATACCGGGCCTCTGCGACCAAGGCGGGAGCGCACCCGGCGGCGATGGCCAATTACCCCGCCGCCCTAGCACCACCAGGCGGGTTTCGACATAATGGCCGGATCAAAAGGATGGACACCCCATGTGGTTCAAGCATTTACATCTTTACCGAGTGCATGATCAGGCATCGCTGAGCCAGCAGGCCCTCGAAGACGCCCTGGCGGTCCTGGCTTTCCGCCCGGTCGGCCGCTTCGAGGCCAAGCGCGTCGGTTTCGGCGCTCCCGCTGGGCGCGGAGGCGAACGTCTGGTCCACGAGCTGGAAGGACACCGCCTGCTGAGGCTGCGCCGCCAGGAGCGCCTGCTGCCCAACGCGGTGGTCGCCGAGGAGCTCGAGGAGCGCTGCGAAGCGTTCGAGGCCGCCAACGGCTTCGCACCACCCAGGCGAGAGAAGCAGGCGCTGAAGGAAAAGGTGGTCGAGGAGCTGCTGCCCCGGGCCTTCACCCGCAGCGGGCACATCGATCTATGGTGGGACACCCGGCGCTCGTTGATCGGGATCGACTGCGCCAGCCGCAAGCGTGGCGAAGAGATGATCGACCTGCTGCGTCAAGCGCTGGGCTCGCTCAAGGTCACCCCGCTGTCGGTCAAGCGACCGCCGGCGAAGACCCTCACCGACTGGCTGCGAGAGCCGGCGAGCAGGCCTCAGGATTTGCTTCTGGGCGATGCCGTCGAGCTGCGCGGCGATGACGATGGCGTGCTGCGCGCGCGGGCCATCGACCTCGACGGTGAAGAGATCCAGACCGCGCTGGCGGCCGGGCGTCAGGTCAGCCGCCTGGCGCTGAGCCTGGAGGGCCAGCTCTCGTTCACGCTGCAGGACGACCTTGCGCTGAAAAGCCTGAAGTTCGACGATCAGCTGCTCGACCAAGCCGATGACGAGGTACGAAACGATGATCCGGTGGAACGTCTGGAGACCGAGTTCGCGCTGATGGCCAGCACCCTGGCGGCGCTCTCCGAGCGGCTGATCGAGTGGCTCGGGGGCGAGGTGGAAACCGGGCCCGCGCCCTGGCATCAGGACGAGGCCGTCGAGGCTTGATGCATCCAAATGAACATATCAATCACCGTGATTTCCGATCAATGACACCCGTCACGCCCGCGGATACGGTCACCGACCGTTTTTCGGCGCTGCGCCCCTACCAAGACGATGAGGTGGCGAGCGTTCTCAGCCGGCTCTCCCACGACGATGAATTCCAAGCCGCGATCGCTCGCTTCAGGCTCCCACGCCTGGACGCCGTCGCTCCTTGGCTGACCCGTGCGCTGATCGGCTACGGCCTGCGTCGGCGCATGCGCGGCATCCACTCGATCACCGAGTTCCAGCGCCACATCGCCGACTACATGGAGCACATGATCGAGCGCACCGTGGATGGCCTGGAGATCCATGGCCTCGAAGCGCTGGACGGCAATCAGGCCTATCTGTTCATCGGCAACCATCGTGACATCTCGCTCGACCCGGCCTTCGTCAACTTCGCCCTCTATCTGCACAACCGCAACACGGTGCGGATAGCGATCGGCGACAACCTGCTCGAAAAGCCCTATGTCTCCGATCTGATGCGGCTCAACAAGAGCTTCATCGTGCCACGTTCGTCCACCGGCAAACGCGAGATGATCAAGGCGTTCCAGCTGCTCTCCGAGTACATCCAACACTCGATCGAGATCGACAACCACTCGGTGTGGATGGCCCAGCGTCAGGGCCGCGCCAAGAACGGTATCGACCGGACCGACCCGGCGATCATCAAGATGCTGTGCATGGCCAAGCGCGCCGAGAATCGCGACGCACCGCTGGCGCAGATCATCGCCGGGCTGCACGTCGTGCCGGTCTCGATCAGCTACGAGTACGATCCCTGCGACGTGCAGAAGGCCCGCGAGCTGGCCGCCACCGAAAGCGACGGCAGCTACCAGAAGCTGGCCTTCGAGGACATGCGCTCGATCGCCGCCGGCATCGTCGGCGACAAGGGGCGGGTCAACCTGCGTTTCGGCACCGCGCTCAACGGCGGTGACTTCGACAGCGTCGAAGCACTGACCGAGGAGATAGATCGCCAAGTGCTCGAGGGCTACCGGCTCTATCCCTCGCACTTCCTGGCGCTCGAGAAGCTGGGCGAGCATCCCGAGCTGCTCGAACTCGACGACGTCACCTCGGCGGATCGCGCCCGTTTCGAGGCGCGCCTTGCCGAGGTTCCCAAGGAGCTTCGCCCCTGGTGGCTGCGCCAGTATGCCAACCCGGTGATCAACTGCCGCGCCCCCATGCTGCTCGACGCCTGACCCTTAGCCCTCGAGCCATCGAGGGCCTTCGCCTTCCCCTACCATCCCCGGCACCCAGTCACTTGCGCCAGAAGGCCGGCGTGAGCAGCACCAGTACGGTGAGGATCTCGAGCCGCCCGAGCAGCATCGCGAAGCTGAGCAGCCACTTCGCCGCCTCGGGCATCCCCGCGTAGTTGCCTGCGGGCCCGATCAGCTCCCCGAGGCCGGGCCCGGTATTACCGAGCATCGAGACCGAGGCGCTGAGCGAGGTCACCATGTCGAGGCCGAGGAAAGAAAGCGCTACCGACAGCGCCGATACGGTGAAGAAGAAAAACGAGGAGAACGCCACCACCGCACGGACGATGTCGTCGGTCAACGGCCTGCCGTTGTAGCGTTGGACGAACACGCCCTGGGCATGGACCAGGTGACGCAGCTGGTTGACCAGCATCACCAGCCCGACCTGGAAGCGGAACACCTTCATCCCACCGGTGGTCGACCCCGAGCAGCCGCCGATGAACAGCAGGTAGAAGAACACGCTCACCGCGAAGGTGCCCCAGTGGTTGTAGTCCGAGGTGGCATACCCGGTCGTGGTGATCACCGAAACGACGTTGAAGGTGATCTCGGTCAGGGCCGGCCAGAAAGGCCCGGGGTGATGGAGCATCCGCTCCAGCGTCATCATCGCGATCACCACCAGCAGGATGGTGAAGAATCCACGCACCTGCTGGTCGCGCCAGATCGCCATCGAACGCTGGGTGATGAAGCGCACGTAGAGCACGAATGGCAACGCGCCGCTGAGCATGAAGAGCACCGTCACCCAGAGGATCGCCGGGCGCGAAGCGTAGACGCCGAAGGATTCGTCGTAGTTGGCGAAGCCCCCCGTCGATACCGATGTCATGCCGTGGACGACGGCATCGAACGGGCGCATCCCCAGCAGCCAGTACGAGAGCATCGCCAGCGCGCTCAGGCCCAGATAGACCATCGAGATCGACTTCGCCATGCCCCCGGCGCGCGGCACGATATGCTCGGTCCAGGCGGAGGATTCGGTCTGGAACAAGCGCATGCCGCCAACCTTGAGAAACGGCAGGATCGCGATCGCCATGACGATGATCCCGACCCCGCCGATCCACTGCAAAAGCCCCCGCCAGAGCTTGATTCCATCCGAGGTGGTATCGAGATCGACGATCACCGTGGCGCCGGTGCTGGTGACCCCGGAAACCGCCTCGAACACCGCGTCGGCGATCGACAGCTGAGGCGAGCCGAGCATCATCGGCAGGCTGGCGAAGCCGGCGAACACCACCCAGCTCATCACGGTGAGGATGAACATCTGCCTCGGGCGCAGCTCGAAACCGGCGTCCCGGGTCAGCACCAGCAGCAGCCCCGATACACCGAGAGTGATCAGGATAGAGGTGGCGAAGGCGCGAATGTCTGGATCACGCTCGAGGGCGAGCACCGCCAGCGGCAATGCCATCATCACCACCAGTACCAGCAGCAGTACCGCGATGATACGCAGCACCGGTCCGAATCCGGCCTGGTGGGTCAACGGATTGGAGAGATTGCGTAGCCACGAAAAGGGGGACATCACGGTGGAACGTTTCCTTCGACACCATCTGCGACACCATAGGGACGCCGTATCGCACGCATGGCGCGAGCGACAACGCGGCTGCGACGAACCGGAGCATGCTGCGAAGTCTACAAGGGGCGGTGCTTTTCGAACAGGATCGATCCGCCCGCGGATGAAAAGCGCTGAGCCTTCGACCAGCGGGTCACCGGGGCATTTGCCTTCACCCCCCCATCCGCACAGAATTCCAGTCGAGTCCGCCGATCAGCGATCCCCATGCCCTCTCAATCCTCGAGCAGCACCGCATCAGCGCGACGTCGCGAGGCACAGCGCGTCAACCTGACCACCGTCCTCATCGATGCGGTGCTGGCCGCGCTGAAGATCATCGTCGGCACGCTCACCCTGTCGAGCGCGCTGGTCGCGGACGGCATCCACTCCCTTGCGGACCTGCTCACCGACCTGATAGTGCTGATTGCCACCCACTTCGGCCGGCGCGCGCCAGACCGGGGCCACCCCTATGGACATGGCCGGATCGAGACGATGGCGAGCCTCTGGCTCGGCATCGTGCTGCTGGTGGTCGCCGGCGCAGTCTCATGGGAAAGCGCGCTGCGCCTTTTCTCGGTCGAGGCATTGAATGCCGGACACTGGGCGATCGGCGTCACCCTGCTAGCGATGCTGGTCAAGGAGGCGCTGTTCCACTGGACGCTGCGCGTGGCTCGACGCCAGCGTTCACCGCTGATGGAGGCGAGCGCCTGGCACTCACGCAGCGACTCGCTTTCGTCGCTGATCGTGCTGGTCGGGCTCGCCGGCGCCCAATTCGGCTTCTACTGGCTCGACCCACTCGCCGCCATGGCGGTCTCCATCCTGGTCGGCAAGATCGGCTTCGACACGCTCCGCGGTGCAAGCCGAGAACTGATCGACACCGCCCTGCCGGAAGAGGAGACCGAGCGCCTGCGCCGCTGCGCGCTGGAGATTCCGGAACTGCGCGATCTTCACGATCTTCGCGCCAGGCGCATCGGCGCCGATGTGGCGCTGGACGTGCACCTGCTGGTAGCACCGCGGCTCACGGTTTCCGAAGCCCACGAGATCGGCAATACCGTCACCCGCCACCTGCGCCAGCGTTTCGCTGCCCTGCGCGACGTCACCTTTCACATCGACCCTGAGAACGATGGCGATGAGCGCCTCAGGCGCCAAGCGAGGCCCCTGCCGCTTCGCGGCGAGGTGGAGCGGCTGCTCGACGCGCACTGGCAGGGCATCGAGGCGTGGTCCCGCCGCCTGGACATGGCGCTTCACTATCGCACATCGGCCGGCGACGGACAGCGGCGCATCGATATCGAGCTCTATCTGTGCCGCGAGACGCCACCGCCGGACGTCGCCCATCTGGCGTCGCTGGCCGTCGATCTCGACTGGCTGGGCGAGATCAGATGCTGGCGTGCGTCGGACTAGGATGTTTTGACCGCCCAAACCGACCATAATCGCCCCATTGCACCCTTTCCCTACTCGCGGCGCTTCGTCTTCATTTCACGCCCTGGCCGCCGCCGGACATGCCACAGGAGCATCCCCATGACGACATCCAGCGAAATGCAGCAGGCCCGGATCATCAAGGAGCTGCGCGGTTTCATCAAGAAGCTCCTCTACGATCCCTCGATCCTGCCCACCGCCCTGGAGATCGCAAGACGCCACAGCGGAGAAAAAGACGCAGCGGAGCGGATCGCCGAGGAGATCTCCGCCACCACCAGCGTCAAGATCCCAACTCGGGAATCCCAGCACTCCCCCGCCGACAAACTGTTCCTCGCCCTGCTCAAGGAGGTGATCGAGGAGGAGCGTGCGCTGTACTAGGCGCCGTTCGAAAGCGAGCAACCGGGAGGCAGCAGCGTCGGCTCCAGCGCAGCCGACGCTAGGCAGCGCCAACCCTCGAGACCGCTACCCGGCTGCAGTTGCAACCATTGCTCCACCCCCTCACCGGCGAGCAGCGGTGAGGAGCCTTCACCGAATCGATAGCGCAGCGTACCGTCCGCCTCGACGCTCCAGCTGCCATGGGCATGGGCGACCGAATCGCCCGAATGGCCCAGCGCCGCCAGATCCACCTCCTGGCCGCGTAGCAGCAGGTCCTCCACGCCCACCTGCTGGGCCCTCAGCAGCATGTTCGCGGAGGAGACCTGGGAACGTGCGACATAGAGCTGGTAGCGGGGAATCGCCACCGCCGCCAGCACCCCGACGATCGCTACCACCGCCATCATCTCGAGCAGCGTGAATCCGCCCTGCGCATGCGCTGGAGGAGCGCCTCGCGCCAGATTCACCGCCTCAGCCGGTTTCTCGTCCATCTCGCCTCCGTTGCGATCCAAGCGAGCGGTGCTCGCCCGTCTCAGCGCATAACGTCCACTCGAACCGGGGACTTGACCCCTATAAAGCAGGCGGCCGCGGCCGATAGCTTCGATGCCGCGGCATTCGACGCGGTGCGCATTGGCGATCACCGGGAGCATCCAGCGATGAACGAAAAAGCCTGTCCGGCAGCGCCTGCCGAACTTCTCGAGTCGGTCGATCTCGATGGCATCGAGATATCCAGCCTACCCTGCGCCGGCCTGCCGATCCGGCTGTTCGCGCGTATCGGCGCCCTGCCCTTGTATGAAGAAGCAGGCAGGCTCAGTGTCGCCGTGGCCAACGGCGCCTGCCTCGACCAGCTCGACGAGCTACGCTTCGCCTGCGCACGCGCGATCGTGCCGCGCCTCGCCGAACCGCGGCAGCTGGCGAAGCTGCTGGAAGCCTATCTGGCTCATGCGGACCAACGCTCGGCACCATCGAGTAGCGATACCTCGGCCGATGCCTGCCTGCGACGTCTCGCCCAGGCCTGCGTGCGCCTGCGTGGCTCCGACCTGCACTTCGAGCCCGAAGGAGAACGCTTCACGGTGAGAATCCGCATCGATGGCGAACTGCGCACGCTCGAACGGCTCCCCGCCGCGCTGGGCGAGCGCTGCATGATGCGACTCAAGCTGCTCGCGGGCCTCGATGTCGGCGAGCAGCGCCTGCCCCAGGACGGCAGCCTGAGCATCTCGCCGGAGGATCGCTACACCCTCTCCTTCCGGCTCGCCACGCTGCCTACCGTGCGAGGGGAGAAGGCATCCCTGCGCCTGGTGGATGCGCCCTACCAGGCGCTCTCCCTCGACGAATTAGGCCTCGATCCGCTGCCGTTGGCGGCGCTGAAACGCGCCCTGGAGGCCGCCCGTGGGCTGATCCTGGTCTGCGGGCCGACCGGAAGCGGCAAGACGATCACTCTCTACAGCGCGTTGATGCACATCGATCGGCAGCGTCGCCATGTGGTCAGCGCCGAGCAGCCGGTCGAGCATCGCCTGCCCGGCGTGCAGCAGTTGCAGGTAGAGCCGCGCATAGGGCTGGACTTCACCGTTGCGCTGCGCGCGTTCCTGCGCCAAGACCCCGACGTGATGATGATCGGTGAGATTCGCGACCCCCAGAGTGCCGAGATCACGCTCAAGGCGGCCCGCACCGGGCACCTGGTTCTCGCCACCGTGCACGCCGCCAGCGCCAGAGCGAGCCTCGCTCGGCTGGCGCATCTGGGGGCCGACGAGCGCGATCTCGCCGAGTGCGTGACCCTGGTGATCGCGCAGCGCCTCATACCCACGCTCTGTCCTGCCTGCCGCGTCCCGGCGCCATCGGCGCAGAAAGCGGACCTGGCGATGGAGCTGGGCCTCACCGCAGATACGCTCTCCCCCCATGTCGCCCGCGGCTGTCGGCATTGCCACAATGGACACGCCGGCCGTATCGCCATCTTCGAAGTGCTCTCGCGCCCGATCGACCGCTCCGGCGCAGAGGAGGTCGATGGCCTGCGCCGAGCAGGGCTCTACAAGGTGGCGCAGGGGGTGATCTCGAGGCAGGCGCTGGAACGTGCGCTCTGAGCAGCGGCTATGGCAATGGCGGGCGACGGATGAGAGCGGAGATCACCGCACCGGCAGACTCCATGCCCCTACCAGGGACCAGGCCCACACCGAGCTCGCGGCGCGAGGACTGATCGTTCGACGGCTGCGCCGCCTGCGCGTGAGGACCAAACGCCTCGGTCCCGAGCGCCTGGCGCTGCGCCTGAGCCAGCTATCCGGCCTGTTGCAGGCGGGCATCGGCCTGCTCGACGCGCTGGAGCAGCTCGGCGAAAATGCCGAGACCGCAGCGGAACACCACTACTGGTCGACGCTTCGCCTAGCGATCACCGAGGGGCACTCGCTCTCGGCCGCTCTCGGCGCCACCACCTTGCCGCTCCACGCGCCGCTCGGCACCGCGCTGATCGGCCTGGGTGAACACAGTGGCAAACTGGCGACGGTGCTGGCCCGCCTCGCCGAACATCTCAACGCACGCGCCCGACTCGGCCGCCGACTCGCAGCCCCGCTGCGCTACCCGGCGATGGTGACCGTGCTCGCGGTAGGCCTGATGGCGGTAATGCTGATCGAGATCGTGCCGACTTTCGCCGCGCTCTATGCAGACGATGCGACGGATCTTCCCTTGCCCACCGAGGTGCTGTTCGCCCTTTCCGCAGGACTCGGCGCACGGCTAGAAGCGTGCCTCATCGCCCTGCTCGCGCTCATCGCCGGCTGGATCGCCGCACGGCGACACAGTGCGCGGCTTGCACGCTGGCTGCCGCTGCTGGGACCGCTGCTTCAATCGAGCGACAAAGTCGGTATCCTGGAGGCACTGGCACTCGCCCAGAGCAGCGGGCTGGCCCTGGACGTCGCGCTTGAGCTCATCGCGACCCCAAAGGGGGCGCTGCCGTTGAGCAGGCTTGCCTCCAGAGTCGCCCAGGGCGAACCGCTGAGCGTGGCGATGCGCGCTGAACGCGCCTTCGGTGCGCTGCTCGCCGCCCTGGTCGCCAACGGCGAGCGCTCGGGTCGCCTGGCCGAAGCGTTCGATCACGCGGCGGCCCTCGAGCGGGAAAGACTCGAGCGACGCCTGGAGCGACTGGAACTGCTGCTCGAGCCGATCGTCATGACCCTGCTCACCCTGGTCATTGGCCTCTTGGTGGTCGCCCTTTACTTGCCGGTCTTCGACCTCGGCGGCCAGTACTGAACCCTTTCCTCATCCACGCCCCGGCACGGAGCGCTATCATGCTGACCATCGGCCTAACCGGCGGCATCGCCTCGGGCAAGAGCACCGTCACTCGACTCTTCGCCGAACGCGGCATCGCAGCGGTCGACGCCGACCAGATCGCCCGGGAGGTGGTCGAGCCAGGAGAACCAATGCTCGACGCCTTGGTCGAGCGCTACGGTGAACGAATCCTCGACCGCCAGGGCCGGCTCAATCGCGCCGCGCTGCGCCAGCGGATCTTCGCCTCGCCCGAGGAGCGACGCTGGGTGGAGTCGCGGATGCATCCGCTGATCCATGCGCGCATGCTCGAACGGCTCGAGACGCTCGAGGGTCCTTACCGCCTGCTGGTGGTACCGCTGCTGCTCGAGTCCGATCGCTACGCCGAGGTGGTCGATCGGATACTGGTGGTGGACGTCCCCGAAGCGCTGCAGCTGCAGCGTGTGCTGGCACGCGATGGCGGCGAACTCGCCCAGGCCGAAGCGATTGTGCGCGCGCAGATGCCGCGCGCCGAACGTCTGGCCCGCAGTGATGAGATGATCGACAATTCCCGGGACGAGCTATCGACCGAGCGGCGAGTCGCCGAACTGGACGCCTTCTATCGACGGCTGGCACACCAACGCACCGCCTGCGGGAGTTGACCACTGCCGTCTTCGCCCCAATATCGACAGTCCGCCCGCGGCTCGATCGATCCACCCCAATCGCGATACAAGCGCGAAGGAGTCATTCCATGTCCAAACCTCGCGACTCCCTCAAGGTCGCCTGCCCCCAGTGCGCCACCCAGGTCCCCTGGAACGAACAGAGCCCCTACCGCCCCTTCTGCTCCAAGCGCTGCAAGCTGCTGGACCTGGGAGCCTGGGCGAATGAAAGTCACCGCATCCCCGGGGAGATGGCGCTGGACGAAACCGACATCGATGCGATGCTGGAGAGCCTCGAACGCGGGCAGGAGCAGCGCTAGCGCCGCGTCGCAGAATCTCGCGCAGCCTCCTGCCCGACTCCACCGCGAACGAAAAAAGGCGGCGCCATCGATCGGCGCCGCCTTCGTCGAACGATCCCGCTGGACGGGATCCGTACTCTAGCGCTCGAACGCAGAGATGGCCGCCACCCCTTGGGCGCCTACCCCTCGGGCATGGTCGATATCCTCGAGCCCCAAGCCCCCCAGGGCGAACACCGGCAGCCGTACGTGTTCGATCATCTGCTGTAGACCATGCCATCCCAGCGGCTGCGCATCCGGATGGGAGCCAGTGGCGCGCACCGGGGAGAGCACCGCGAAATCGCAGTCGAGACGCTCGGCTTGCGCCAGGCCCGCGGCATCGTGCACCGATGCCCCGAGCCAGCGAGCGCCATCCAGCGGCCGGCGAGCCAGCACACCGAGCTGATCGCTAGTCAAGTGCAGTCCGCCGGCGTCCAAGCGCTCGACCAGTGCGACCAGCGCTTCCATTTCGCTCCCCCTGTGCCCGAGCATCAGCTGAGCGCCGGCCCGGCGACAGATATCCACCGCCCGCTCGGCACGAGCGGCGTAGGCCTCGGCATCGAGCGCAGTATCGCGCAGCCGCACCAGCCTTGGCCGATGACGCTCGAGCGCCGCCGTCAGGCCGGCCTCGAAACTCGCCTCGTCGGCCCGGTCGGCGGTGATCATGTAGGCATGCGGCAGCGCCACCGCCTTGATGATCGGCAGGTTGGCGGCGGGAAAGTTGTAGCGTCCGAGATCGGCCACCGGCACCCAGCGCACGACCTGCCCCTCGCGTCCGTAGGGCGCGCCCTCGAAATCTCGAACGCCCCATACGTCCAGCAGGATGTGCTTGTCGGTGTACTCGTGATGCACCCGGATCAGCGGCTGCGCGCGCTTGACGTGGATGCCCAGCTCTTCGTTGAGCTCGCGCTTCAGCGCTTCGAGCCCCGTCTCGTGCGGGTGCAATTTACCCCCGGGAAACTCCCAAAGCCCGCCCTGGTCGACGTAGGAGGGGCGCCGGGAGAGGAACACCCGCTCATCGTCGTTGTAGATCGCGGCGGCGACGACGTGCACCCGTCGCTTCGGCAGCTGCTCGTCGCCGTGATCGCTGTGCCCACGCTTCATCGCTCTCTCTCCCTCTCCACTCGGCGAGCGCGCGACGCTCCCCTTGCCTTCTGATAGCCTCAAACCGCTCTCCTTCACCACCCAACCCGGTCGCTCGCGCTGGATCAGCTGCGATAGTCGGCGTTGATACTCACGTACTCGTGGGACAGATCCGACGTCCAGACCCGCTCTCGCCACTCACCCCGGCCAAGCCGGATGACGATCTCGATCTCCTCGCGGGCGAGCGCTGCGCTGCCGGCCTCCTCGCTGTACCCCGGTGCACGCGCCCCCGCCTCGACGATCGATACGCCGTTGAGTTCGATCGCTACGCGAGCGACGTCGAACTGCTCGACAGGGGCCTTACCGACCGCCATCAGCAGGCGTCCCCAGTTAGCGTCACTGGCATAGAGCGCGGTCTTGACCAGCGGAGAATGCGCGACGCTATAGGCGATCTCGAGCGCTTCAGCCTGGCTGCTCGCTTCGCGCACATCGACGGTGACGAACTTGGTCGCACCCTCGCCGTCGCGCACGATCAGCTGGGCCAGCTCGAGCATCAGCGAGGACAGGGCGCTGGAGAAAGCGGCGGTCGCGGCCTCGCCCTCGATCGCCACGCCGGCGCCCGTGGCGACCAGCGCGCAGGCGTCGTTGGTCGAGGTATCCGAGTCGACGGTGATCCGGTTGAAGGAGCGCTCGGTGGCGTCAGCCAACAGCCGCTGCAGCAGAGCGGGCTCGATCTTCGCATCGGTGGCGACGAAGGCCAGCATGGTCGCCATGTTCGGGCAGATCATCCCCGACCCCTTGCTGATGCCGTTGAGCACCACGCGCCGCCCATCGATCTCGATGCTGCGGGTCGCCCCTTTAGGCCGGGTATCGGTAGTCAGGATACCGTGGCCGGCGGCTTCCCAATTGTCCGCAGCGAGGTTCTCCACCGCGGCACCCAATGCCGCCTCGATCCGCTCCACCGGCAGCGGCTCGCCGATCACGCCGGTGGAAAACGGCAGCACGCTCTCGGCGCTCCCGCCGACTCGCGAGGCGAGCCCTCGACAGCAGGCCTCGGCCGCTTCCAGGCCCGCGTCACCGGTGCCCGCGTTGGCGTTGCCGGTGTTGACCAGCCAGTACCGGACGTCGCCAGCGCCGAGGTGGCGCTTCGCCACCGTGACCGGCGCCGCGCAGAAGGCGTTCTTGGTGAAGGTAGCGGCAACACTCGCACCCTCGGCAAGCTCGAAGACCACCAGGTCACGACGACCTGGCTTCTTGATCCCTGCGCTCGCGACACCGATGCGAACTCCCGCGATCACCGGCATCCGGGGAAATACCGACTCACCTACGGCCATCGTCACGCTCCTAAGCCTAGCGGCGCCCTGCGGCGCCGCCTCGATCGTCACACGGGCCAGGTGGCCCGCCTGTTGGATACCCGCCGGCTCAGCTGAGCCGGCCGTGGCACTGCTTGTACTTCTTGCCCGAGCCGCAGGGGCAGGGGTCATTGCGGCCGACCTTGGGCTGCTCGCGCTTGACCGTGCCGGAAGCGTCGCTGGCGGCGACCCCAGCGACGGCGGCAGCACTGGCCACCGCCTCGTCGCTGAGCGTAGCGGCCTCGAGCGCTTCGTCCTCGCGGGTATGCTCGCTGGCGGCCTGCTCGCGCTCGATCGCCGCGCGGCGCTCGCGCTCGAACTGGTCGACCTCTTCCTGGCGGCGCACCTGCACGTGGCTGAGCACGCGCACTACGTCGGACTTGATGTTGGCGAGCAGGTTCTGGAACAGACCGAACGCTTCTCGCTTGTACTCCTGCTTGGGGTTCTTCTGCGCATAGCCGCGCAGGTGAATGCCGCGACGCAGGTGATCCATCGACTGCAGGTGTTCCTTCCAGCGGGTATCGAGGATCTGCAGCATCACCTGCTTCTCGAAACGCTTCATCATTTCATCGCCGATGGCCTCGCGCTTGGCGGCATAGAGCGCGGCGTGCTGCTCTTGCAGGCGCTGGCGCAGGCCCTCGGCGTCGAGATTCGGCTCCTGTTCGAACCACTCGGTGATCGGCACCTCGAGATTGAAGTTCTCCTTGAGCTCGACCTCGAGGCCCTCGACGTCCCACTGCTCGGGCAGGCTCTGCGGCGGTACGTGCTCGGCGAAGGCGGTGTCCAGCACCTCTTCGCGAATGCCGCGGATGTTATCGGAGACATCGGGGCTGCCGAGAATCTCATCGCGCTGCTCGTAGACCACACGGCGCTGGTCGTTGGCGACGTCGTCGTACTCGAGCAGCTGCTTGCGGATGTCGAAGTTGCGCCCCTCGACCTTCTTCTGCGCCCGCTCGACCGCATTGGTGACCATCTTGTGCTCGATCGCCTCACCGCGTTCGAGACCGAGCGCGGACATCAGCCGCTGCACCCGCTCCGAACCGAACAGCCGCATCAGGCTGTCCTCCAACGAGAGGAAGAAGCGCGTGGAACCCGGATCCCCTTGGCGCCCGGCACGGCCGCGCAGCTGGTTGTCGATGCGCCGCGACTCGTGGCGCTCGGAGCCGATCACATGCAGGCCACCGGCCTCGATCACCGCATCGTGACGCAGCTTCCAGTTCGCCTTGATCTCGTCGATCTGCTCCTGCGAGGGCGATTCGAGCGCTGCGATCTCCGCCTCCCAGTTACCGCCGAGCAGGATGTCGGTGCCGCGGCCGGCCATGTTGGTCGCGATGGTGATCGCGCCGGGCTGTCCGGCCTGGGCGATGATGTGCGCTTCGCTGGCATGCTGCTTGGCGTTGAGCACGTTGTGGGGAATCTTCTGCTCGCGCAGCATCATCGACAGCTGCTCGGAGCTCTCGATCGAGGCGGTACCGACCAGCACCGGGCGCTTGGCCGCGACCTTGTCCTTGATGTCCTCGATGATCGCCTCGTACTTCTCAAGCGTGGTCATGTAGACCAGGTCGTTGAGGTCCTTGCGTGCGAGCGGTCGGTTGGTCGGGATCACCAGCACGTCGAGCTCGTAGATCTGGCGGAACTCGTAGGCCTCGGTATCAGCGGTCCCGGTCATCCCACCGAGCTTGTCGTAGAGGCGGAAGTAGTTCTGGAAGGTGGTCGAGGCGAGCGTCTGGCTCTCCTTCTGGATATCCACACCCTCCTTGGCCTCGATTGCCTGGTGCAGCCCTTCCGACCAGCGCCGTCCCGGCATCGTCCGGCCGGTATGTTCGTCGACGATCACCACTTCATTGTTGGCGACGATGTAGTCGACGTCGCGCTGGTAGAGGTGGCGAGCCCGCAGCGCCGCATTGATGTGATGGAGCAGGCCGAGGTTCTGAGCCGCGTAGAGGGAGTCATTCTCGTCGAGCAGCTTGGCCTCGCGCATCAACTGCTCGACTTTCTGGTGGCCCTGCTCGGTCACCTCGACCTGCTTTTGCTTCTCGTCGATGACGAAGTCGCCGCTTTCGTGGTCTTCGGGATCGGAACAAGGCACCAGGCCGCTCGCCATGCGGTTGATCACCTTGTAGAGATCGGTGTTTTCCTCGACCGGTCCCGAAATGATCAGCGGCGTGCGCGCCTCGTCGATGAGGATCGAGTCGACTTCGTCGATCAGCGCGAAATGCAGCCCACGCTGCACCTTGTCCTCGAGCGAGAACGCCATGTTGTCGCGCAGGTAGTCGAAGCCATACTCGTTGTTGGTGCCATAGGTGATGTCGGCCCGGTAGGCCTCGCGCTTCTCATGCGGCAGCTGGCCGGCGAAGATGATGCCGACGCTCATGCCGAGGAACTCGTAGAGCGGACGCATCGTCGCGGCATCCCGGCTGGCCAGGTAGTCGTTGACCGTGACGACGTGGACACCTTTGCCGGTCAAGGCGTTGAGATAGGTTGGCAGGGTACCGACCAGGGTCTTGCCCTCCCCGGTCTTCATCTCCGCGATGCGCCCCTCGTGCAGCGCCATCCCCCCCACCAGCTGAACGTCGAAGTGGCGCATGCCCAGCACGCGCTTGCTCGCCTCGCGCACGGTGGCGAACGCCTCGGGCAGCAGCTCATCGAGCTTCTCGCCACTCTCCAGACGCTTGCGGAACTCCACGGTCTTGGCCTTCAACGCTTCGTCATCGAGCGCCGCGAGGCCCTCCTCGAGCGCGTTGATCTTCGTCACCGCTTTGCGCATGCGCTTGAGATCACGCTCGTTCTTGCTGCCGAGCACTTTGCGTACCAAGGTATTGAACATCGAACCGTCCTATTGATCCCCCTCGACCTGGCAGATGGCCACGGGCGATGGGGCTTGCTTGACTTGTGACCTGCTGGGTAGGGTCAGCGGCTTCATCGAGAAAGCGCAGGCGCCCTGTTCGCTGGCGATGTGGGGCATGGCGAGATGATCAGAGCTCGCGCGCCGCCGGAACGTCGATCGCACAGGCAGGTGGGCCGCGCCGCGACAGTACGTCGCAGCCGCTGGTCATGGGGATGAACGGGACACGAGGTAGCACGGGCGTACGCGCACGCACTCGTCGCCTCGGCGGCTGCGGACAGCGTCGTGGCCTGACGCTGCGACGGCGGGAAACGGCACGAATCGTCTCGGGAACCTGGAAGGCAATCCGCACCAGACGCTCGGTCATCAGGTCGAGCCGGTACTGGAGCATCGCCGAGGAGATCGCCATCGGCAGCAGACAGCCGACGAGAAGCCCCGTCAGCCACCAGGGGTGACGACGGCGGGCGACACGATGATCGTGCTGCGAACTGTGTGTGGCTGACTCGGTCATGTTAGATTGCTGCTTTCCCCTCGTCGTCGGTACGGCGAGCGAGATCCTTCGTAATCTTCGGTTACGGTCGCAAGGCGATGAGTATAAAGGCTAAGAAAGGGTACGCACAGCCCATTGCCGGGCTACTCTCCACCTCCTCCCACGGAGTGCGGCGAGATAGCACGCTGGCGCCGCTGCTGGGCAAGGCACAGGCGATAGAGCGGGCCCAGCGCCAGCTCGATGGCCACCTGCCGTCGGAACTGCTCGGCCACGTGCTGGTCGGGGGCTACACCGACGGCCAGCTCACCCTGCTCACCGACCGCGCGGTATGGTTGACCTGGCTGCGCTTCGAGCGCGCGCGCCTGCTTGCCCTGTTGCGCTACCTGCCGGAGTTCGCCCAGATCGAGGGACTGGTCTTCAAGGTCCGCCCGCTGCGCCCGATCAAGACCGCCCCACGCCAACTGCGCACACTCTCGGCCGATGCCGCCGAACGGCTCAACGAATGCGCGAATGAAGTCGACGATCCTCGCCTCAAGGCGGCGCTTGCGCGACTCGCCTCCCATGCCTCGAGCGAGCCCGAGCAGCCGGGCTGAGCGCGAATCCGACCCTCAAAATGCAATGACGCCGCCCCGAAGGGCGGCGTCGCAGTCTTCAACGATCAATCGGCGCCGGCCTTAGGCCATCGCCGGGGCCGCGTAGGAGATCGGTGCGACCTCGCCATCGGCGAACGTGACGATTTCCCAGCACTCGGGGTGCTTGAGCAGGTGGCGCACCAGCTGGTTGTTGAGCCCATGCCCGGACTTGTAACCGTGGAACTCGCCGATCAGGCTGTGGCCGAGCTGGTAGAGATCGCCGATCGCGTCGAGCACCTTGTGGCGAACGAACTCGTCTTCATAGCGCAGCCCATCCTCGTTGAGGATGCGATAATCATCGACCACGATAGCATTGTCGAGACTGCCGCCGAGCGCCAGGTTGCTGGAGCGAAGCCGCTCCAGGTCGCGCATGAAGCCGAACGTACGCGCCCGGCTCACTTCCTTGACGAAGGAAGTGGTGGAGAAGTCGACGGTGACTTCCTGGCGCTGGTTGGCGAACACCGGATGGTCGAAGTCGATCCCGAAACTGACCTTGAAACCGTCGTAGGGGGCGAAGGCAGCGCGCTTGTCGCCGTCTTCCACTGCGATCGGCTTGGTCACGCGGATGAATTTCTTCGCCGCATCCTGCTCGACGATGCCCGCCGACTGGATCAGGAAGACGAAGGGCCCGGCGCTGCCGTCCATGATCGGCACCTCGGGAGCACTGACCTCGACATAGGCGTTGTCGATGCCGAGCCCCGCGAAGGCGGACATCAAGTGTTCCACCGTGGCGACACGGGCGGACCCGATGGCCACGACGGTGCACATCATGGTGTCGTGGACGTTTTCGGGATGCGCGGGTATCTCGACCGCAGGCGAAAGATCCGTACGGACGAAGACGATGCCTTTGTCGACCGGGGCCGGCCGAAGGGTCAGGTAGACCTTCTTACCCGAGTGCAGACCCACTCCGGTCGCACGAATGGTGTTTTGTAACGTTCTTTGTCGAATCATAGGAGGCTGCCACACACGGGACGCAAGAGCGAATTATGAAAATGATAACAGTTAGGACTAAGCGCGACAACGAACGCTGTTCGCAAAAGAAAACTTGCACGCTATTTGCGCTTTCCACTCCGTCCGAACCATTCGAATTCGATCGTCAAAACGCCGATGAATGCCAGAGCATCCATCGGCGCAAACAGCCCAGGCCCTCTGCGATCACCGCTCTCAATCGGCCTGACGGCGAAGGAAGGCGGGAATGTCGAGGTAATCATCGAGCTCGCGGGACTTGCCACTCACACTACCGCGGCGTTCACGTGCGCTCTCTTCGCGCTCGCGCTCCTTGGCGGCCTGCTGGCGCATCACCGTCGGCTGCTGGAGCTTGCGGTAATCGCTCGACTCCGGACGCGCGTGGCGAGTCTCGGCGGCGACCGCCTTCTCCTTGCGCAGCCCATCGAGGCCAGCGGCGACCACGGTGACCCGCAGCTCGTCGGACATGTTCATGTCGATCGCGGTACCGACGACGATGGTCGCGTCCTGCGAGGCGAACTCCTGCACCGTGGCCCCCACGTCGTTGAACTCACCGATCGAGAGATCGGGGCCCGCGGTGATGTTGACCAGGATGCCGCGGGCGCCGTTCAGGTTGACGTCCTCGAGCAGCGGCGAGCGAATCGCTTTCTCCGCCGCCTCACGGGCGCGGTTCTCACCCGTCGCCGCGCCGGTCCCCATCATCGCCATGCCCATCTCGGACATCACGGTGCGCACGTCGGCGAAGTCGACGTTGATGATCCCTGGGCTGGTGATCAGTTCGGCGATCCCCTGCACCGCACCGAGCAGCACGTCGTTGGCGGCGCTGAATGCGGTCAGCAGGCTCGCGTTCTTGCCCAGCACGGTCAGAAGCTTCTCGTTGGGAATGGTGATCAACGAATCGACGTGCTCGGAGAGCTCCTTCATCCCCTCTTCCGCCGCACGCTGGCGCTTCGGCCCTTCAAACGGGAAGGGACGAGTCACCACCGCGACGGTGAGGATACCGAGCTCCTTGGCCACCTGCGCCACCACCGGTGCACCGCCCGTACCGGTGCCACCGCCCATACCGGCGGTGATGAACACCATATCCGCACCCTGGAGCAGCTCCGCGATGCGCTCACGATCCTCCATCGCCGCCTGACGCCCGACCTCCGGGTTGGCCCCGGCGCCGAGCCCCTTGGTAATCTCGGTACCAAGCTGCAGCACGGTCTTGGCTGCAACTCGCTTGAGGGCCTGCGCATCGGTATTCGCGCAGATGAATTCGACCCCCTCGATACTGTTCTCGACCATATGGTTGACGGCGTTGCCGCCACCACCGCCAACACCGATCACCTTGATGACCGCATTGTTGGATGGCGCGTTGTCTACTAGCTCGAACATAAGCCCCGTCTCCCGTAACCGCTCTGCGGTCTTGTCAGAAATTACCTTTGAACCAGCCTCGGATGCGCTCGATGGCGGATGGCAGTGAATCGCCCAAGGATCGCGAAGAGCTACGCTCCGAGAGACCTCGGCGAGCATGCTCCTCGCGCCGGGGCTGGACCTTATCGAACGATTCGGTGCCATAGGCCTGGTGCGAGTGGCGCATGCCGTAGAGTAGCAAACCAACCCCTGTCGAATAAATCGGGTTGCGCACCACGTCAGCAAGGCCGCGGACGTTCTGAGGTGACGCGATCCTGACTGGCATGTGGAAAATCTCCTCGGCCAGCTCCGTCACCCCTTCCATCCGCGATGTACCACCGGTGAGCACGACGCCGGCGGCGATCAGATCCTCGAAACCACTACGTCTGAGTTCCTCGCGCACCAAGGTGAAGAGCTCCTCGTAGCGAGGCTCCACCACTTGGGCGAGTTCCTGCCGGGAAAGTTCACGAGACGGCCGATCGCCGACCCCGGGCACCCGGATGATGTCGTCGCTCGACGCCAGCTGAGTGAGCGCGCAAGCGTATTTGACCTTGATGTCCTCGGCGTACTGCGTCGGCGTGCGCAGCGCCATGGCGATATCGTTGGTCACCTGATCGCCCGCGATAGGAATCACCGCGGTATGCCGGATGGCGCCTTCGGTGAATACCGCGATGTCGGTGGTCCCGCCGCCGATATCGACCATGCAGACCCCGAGCTCCCGCTCGTCCTCGGTGAGCACGGCGTGGCTGGAAGCCAGCTGCTCGAGGATGATGTCGTCGACTTCGAGCCCGCAGCGGCGCACGCACTTCTCGATGTTCTGCACCGCGTTGAGCGCGGCGGTGACCAGGTGGACCCTCGCCTCCAGCCGTACGCCGGACATCCCCAGCGGCTCGCGAATGCCCTCCTGGGCATCGATGGCGTACTCCTGCGGCAGGACGTGGAGGATGCGCTGCCCCTCCGACACCGCCCTGGCGCGGGCCGAGTCGATCACCCGATCGATGTCGTAGGGCGTCACCTCCCGCTCCTTGATCGCCACTACGCCATCGGAGTTCATCGAACTGATATGGCTCCCGGCGATACCCACGAACACCGAGTGGATATCGCAACCCGCCATCAACTCCGCTTCTTCGATCGCGCGCTGAATCGATTGCACCGTCGACTCGATGTTGATCACCACTCCCTTCTTCATTCCACGCGAGGGGTGCGAGCCAATACCTGCGATTTCGATGCCACCATCGTCGGTCGGTTGACCAACGATGGCCACGACTTTGGATGTTCCGATATCCAGCCCGACCACCATATTGGAAGCGTTGGATTGTCCAGCCATAGGTCGGGCCTACTCCCTGATAATCATCACGATGAATCCAAACTCTCCGCTGTTCCTTCCTGGCCACATCACCAAGTGTAAGCCACTTTGCCATTTCTGACATTCGAAGGAACGATGACGAAAAGCAACGCCGTCAACAACTGCCACATTCCGCGAATACCAGCCCACAGCAATTCTATCGGCTGTGAAAGTACTTCGAGAATACGGTTATTCGCAGCCGAAAGAAATACCCGGCCAAGGTTTAACGGAAACTCGTAACGTATAAAAACAGCTCGTTTACCCAAAGGTCCACAGTCTAAAAAAAGCCGCTGGAACGGAACTCCGGACATATTGCACCGAATTCACTGCCGAGAGACTTCGGCCGCCGCGCTCTCGCCGTGCCAGCCAACCGCGAGGCCGTTCGGATAACGCAGGTCGATATAGCGGATCCGATCGGCTCGCTCCGACAAGGAACGATGCCAAGCTGCGAGAAAACGCTCCAGCCTGATATCCAGCCCGGTGCGTCCCAGAATCACCCAGAACGTATCGTTGACCTGAAAGCGCCATGCCCCGCGCGCTTCCAGGCGCAATTGAGTGAGCTCGAGCCCGAGCGGCGCAAGACGCCCCTCCAACACATGATAATAAGCCAATACATCGGCGGATCGATCTCCAGGACCCGCCAGATTGGGCATCCGCTCGAGGGTATCACTCGGCCCGGGAGAGAACGGATGACCTTCAGCGTTGATCAGGAAGGCATCGTTCCACCACGCGACCGGGCGCTGCTCCTCCAGTTCGAAGGTCAGCGCATTGGGCCAGTGCCGGGAAACCCTCGCTTCATGGATCCAAGGGATCAGCTTGGCCCGCTCGCGCAGCTGATCCAGGTCCACCGACAGCCAGTGCTGGCCGCTGACCAAGGGACTGAGCTGGCCGCTGAGGAAGCTGGCATCGATATAGCGAAAGTCGCCCTCGACCGCGACCGACTCGATCGGCTGGTCGAGCCATACCCATAGCGAACGCCCGCCGGCACCTAGCAGTACCGCGATCAATACCAGACCTAGCAAGCGGTTGAAGAAGCTACTGGACATCGGCGCACTCGCAGGCGGATGAAAGACGACTCACGTGCTTCAGAGCTCCAGTCCGTCGAGTTCGAGCCCGCAACGGGCCAGCGCCACGCTGATGGCCCCGATATCGCCCGCGCCCTGGGTGATCAGGATGTCGCCGTCGCGCAGCACATTGCCGAGCAGCTTGGGCAGCGCCTGCTTGCTCTCGACGAACAGCGGGTCGACCTGGCCGCGCTGGCGGATCGAGCCGGCCAGCGAGCGCCCGTCGGCACCGCTGATCGCCGCCTCGCCGGCGGAATAGACATCGAGCAGCAGCAGCATGTCGACATCCGAAAGTACCCGCACGAACTCCTCGTAGAGTTCGAAGGTGCGAGTATAGCGGTGCGGCTGGTAGACCATCACCAGACGCCGCTCCGGCCAGCCCTGGCGTATGCCGCGGATCACCGCCTCGACCTCGCGCGGATGGTGGCCATAGTCGTCGACCAGCATCACTTCTCCATCGCGCCGCCCCGGCACCGGGAAATCGCCATGGACCTGGAAGCGCCGCCCGACCCCGGCGAAGCCGGCGAGGGCGCGGATGATCGCGGCGTCGTCGACGCCTGCGTCGCTGGCCACCGCGATCGCCGCCAGCGCATTGAGCGCGTTGTGCTCCCCCGGCATCGACAGGCTGACCTCGAGCGGCGCGAGTTCGCCAGGGCGCAGTGCGGTGAAGCTGATACGCCGCTCGGACTGGCGGAAGCCCTCGATCCGGTAGTCGGCGTCGGCGTCGAAACCGTAGGTGACGAACTGACGCTGGATCCTCGGCAGCAGCGCGCGCACCACCGGATCATCGATGCACAGCACCGCCTGACCGTAGAACGGCAGGTTGTGGAGAAACTCGATGAAGGTCTCCTGCAGCCGCCCGAAGTCGCCGTCGTAGGTACTCATGTGGTCGGCGTCGATATTGGTGACGATCGCGGTCATCGGCTGCAGGTGCAGGAAGGAGGCGTCCGATTCGTCGGCCTCGGCGACCAGATACTCACCCTCCCCCAGCCTGGCGTTGGTGCCCGCGCTGTTGAGCAGCCCGCCGATGACGAAGGTCGGATCGAGCCCGCCCTCGGCGAGCAGGGTCGCGGTCAGGCTGGTGGTGGTGGTCTTGCCGTGGGTACCGGCCACCGCGATGCCGTTGCGAAAGCGCATCAGCTCGGCGAGCATCTCGGCGCGCCGCACCACCGGTATCCGGTGCTCACGCGCATAGCGAATCTCTGGATTGCTGACATCGATCGCGGTCGAGACCACCACCACGTCGGCGTCCACCGCGTTCTCCTCGCGATGGCCGATCATCACCCGCACGCCGATCGCCGCCAGGTGGGCGGTGACGCTGGACGCGCGCAGGTCGCTGCCGCTGACCTCGAAGCGCTGGTTGTGCAGCACTTCGGCGATGCCGCACATCCCAGAGCCACCGATACCGACGAAATGGATCCGCCGGATACGTCCCATGCTACTGCGCGAACCGAGCTGCGGCCGGACGCCGGGCTGGCGAGTCATCGCTTCAAAATCATCAGCGCTGTTCAAAACCTATCTCCATGCAACCATTGGCCATGATCTCCATCGCCTCGAGCTGGGCGCGGGAGCGCGCAGCCTGGGCCATGGTGGCGAGTGTTTCGGGCTCGAGCAAGCGCGTGATCGCACCGCTCAGCCGCTGCGCTCCGAGCTGGCGCTGGGGAATCAGCTCGGCGGCGCCGAAATCGCTGAGCACCCGTGCGTTGACGCTCTGGTGGTCATCCACCGCGTGGGGGAACGGCACCAGGATCGAAGGCTTGGCACTGGCGGCGAGCTCAGCGACGGTAAGCGCCCCCGAGCGGCAGACGATCAGGTCCGCCCAATCATAGGCGCCGGCCATGTCGTCGATGAATTCGCTGCACTCAGCCTCCACCCCTGCCTGGGCATAGGCTGCCTGGGTCGCTTCCAGCTTGCCGCGACCGGTCTGGTGACGCACCAGCGGACGCCGCTCGGGGGCGAGCTCGGCAAGCGCTAACGGCACCTGCTGATTGAGCGCCACCGCGCCGAGCGACCCACCCATCACCAGCAGGCGCAGACGCCGACCGCTCATCTCGCTGGCCAGGCGCGGCCGCTCCCCGAGTGCCGCGATCTCGGCGCGTACCGGGTTACCGATCACCTCGGCCCCTCGCGCGGCGGGAAACGCACCGGGAAAGGCCGCGTAGACGCGCTTGGCGAGGCGAGAGAGCGCCTTGTTGGTCATCCCGGCGACGGCGTTCTGCTCGTGGATCACCAGCGGCCGGCGCTCGAGCCAGGCGGCGAGGCCCCCCGGCCCGCTGGCGAAGCCGCCAAGCCCGACCACCAGCCCCGGGTCGAGCTCATCGATCACTCGCTTGGCCTGGCGCACCGCGCGCGAGAGGCGCAGCGGCGCCATCAGCCAGCCGGCGGCACCGTTGCCGCGAAGCCCGGCGACCTGGATATGGTGCAGCGGGATGCCGGCCTGCGGCACCAGCACGTTCTCGATGCCGCGAGGAGAGCCGAGCCAATGAACCTCGACGCCGCGGGCGCAGAGCGCACGCGCAAGCGTCAGCGCCGGAATCACATGCCCCCCCGTTCCACCGGCCATGATCAGCGCGCGCCCAGGGGCGCGCTCAACCGTCGTTGGACTCATGCCTCCCGTCCCTGCAAACCGATCTCCTCGCTCTGTGCTTCGCTGTACCCCTGGCGCCGCGCCCGCTGGGCGGACTGGCGATAGGCGCGCGTCTCACCGTCGACACGCAGCAGCATGCCGACCATCACACCCGAGATCAGCATGCTCGAACCACCGTAGCTTAGCAGCGGCAGGGTCAGCCCCTTGGTCGGCAGCAGGCCTGTATTGACCGCCAGGTTGATGAACGCCTGGGCACCGAAGATCAGCGCCATGCCATAGCAAACGTAAGCCGAGAACAGCCGCCCGGTGAGTTCCGCGGTACGCCCGATCTTGAACGCGCGGAAGACCAGCAGCGCGAACAGCAGCACGACACCCACCGCACCGATCAGACCCAGCTCCTCGGCGAGTACAGAATAGACGAAGTCGGTGTGGGCCTCGGGTAGATAGAAGAGTTTCTGGACGCTGTTGCCGAGCCCCATGCCGCTCCAACCGCCGCGCCCGAAGGCGATCAGCGCCTGGGTCAGCTGGTAGCCGCTGTCGAACTGGTTGGCCCAAGGGTCGAGGTAGCTGGTGATGCGCTGGATACGATAGGGTTCGGCGAGCGCGCCGAACACCCCGAGCGCCACTACGCCGCTGGAGAGCAGCAGGAAGCGCCAGAGCGCCACTCCGGCGAGCAGCAGCATGCCCATGCAGGTGGCGAGGATCACCACGGTGGCGCCGTAGTCCGGCTCGAGGATCAAAAGCGCTCCCATGCCGGCGACCAGACCAAGCGGCGCGATGAATCCCCACCAGGTGAAGCGCACGCGCTCGAGATGGCGGACCAGGTAGCCGGCGAGATAGACCACCATGCAGATCTTGGCGACCTCGGAGGCCTGCAGGTTGATCACGCCGAGCGGAATCCAGCGCCGTGCACCGTTCACCTCACGCCCGACGATCAGCACCGCAGCGAGCAGGATCAGCGCACCGAGGAACAGCGTCGGCCCGTTGCCGCGCCACCAGGACATCGGCACGCGCATGGTGACCACCGCGCAAAACAGTCCCAGCAGCACATAGATACCGTGGCGGATGCTGTAGTAGTAGGGGTTGCCGGTGAGACTCGAGGCGATCTCGCTGGAGGCCGAGGTGACCATGATCCAACCGAGCGAGGCCAGCACGGAAGCGGCCAGGATCAGCCAGCCGTCGAGTGCCTGGTCGCGGGTCGAAAGACGCTTTTCCCAGCGCGCGTAGAAGCTCATCATCCCTCCTCCCGATCGGCGTCGAGACGACGCATGAGCCAGGCGCGAAAGGCTTCGCCGCGCACCTGGTAATTGGCGAACTGATCGAGACTGGCGCAGGCGGGCGAAAGCAGCACCGCATCGCCCGGCTGGGCCAGCGCCACAGCGCGCGCCAAGGCCTGCTCGAGGGTATCGAGCCGCTCGCAGGGCAGGCTCGCCTGGAGTGCGGCCTCGAGCAGCGCGGCGTCGCGCCCGAACAGCAGCGCGCAGCGCGCATGCGCGGCCAGCGGCGATGCCAGCGCGGAGAAATCCGCCCCCTTGCCCACGCCGCCGCCCAGCCAGATCAACTTGCCCTCGAGGGTCGGACCGATCCCCTCGATCGCCGCCAGGCTAGCGCCGACGTTGGTGCCCTTGGAATCGTTGATGAAGCGCACTCCGCCACGTTCGCCGACGCGCTCCACCCGATGCGCAAGGCCGGGGAAGGCCCGCAGCGCCGCCAGCATCGCCTCGCGAGGCCAACCCATCCGCCGGCCGATCGCCAGCGCCGCCAGCGCATTGGCGTAATTGTGCAGCCCTTCGATGCGCAGCTCGCTGGCTTCGATCCAGCGCTCGTCACCCTCGGCAAGCCAGACGCCCCCGCCGTCGCGGATCAGCCCCCACTGCCCTGGCCCAGGAGCCTGGGTAGTGAAGCGCGAAACCGCAAGGTCACCCGAGGGCCAGGTCGCGGCATCTTCGTCATTGACCACCCCATGGCTCGCGCCGGCGAAGATCCGCTGCTTGGCCGCGGCATAGCCCTTCATACCGTCATGGCGATCGAGATGGTCCTCGCTGAGATTGAGAAAGCAGGCCACCGTCGCCGCCAGCCGCCGAGTGGTCTCGAGCTGGAACGAGGAGAGTTCGAGGACGTAGAGCTCGTGCGCGCCATCGAGCAGATCGAGCGCAGGGGTACCGAGATTGCCGCCGACGCCGGCGTCGATCCCCGCCGCGCGCGCCATCTCGCCGACCAGCGTGGTGACCGTGGACTTGGCGTTGGAGCCGGTGATCGCCACCAGCGCAGCCGACTCGGGGCGGGCACGCACGAACAGTTCGATCTCACCGACCAGCCGGTCGCGCACCGCATCGAAGGCCGGCTGGCGCGGATCGACCCCCGGGCTCACCACCACTTCCAGTGCCTGGTCCATCGCAAGCGACTCGAGCGGGCCCAGCAGCAGCTCGACGTCCGGATGGGCACGACGAAAGTCATCCACGCCGGGCGGCGTCTCGCGACTGTCGGCGACCACGAAGGGCAGCCCCAGTCGCGCCAGATGACGCGCGATCGCACGTCCCGAAATACCCAGACCGACCACCAGCCGGTGACCGGAAGGCACGCGGTGACGGGGGCCGATAGCGCTCATCATCGTCGTCGCCTCAGCGAATTTTCAAAGTGGCGAGGCCGAGCAGCACCAGCACCACGGTGATGATCCAGAAGCGCACGATCACCCGCGGCTCGGGCCAGCCCTTGAGCTCGAAGTGGTGATGCAGCGGCGCCATGCGAAAGACCCTGCGGCCGGTGAGCTTGTAGGAGCCCACCTGTAGGATCACCGACAGGGTCTCGACGACGAAGATTCCCCCCATGATGAACAGCACGATCTCCTGGCGCACGATCACCGCGATGGTGCCGAGCGCCGCACCCAGTGCCAGGGCACCCACGTCGCCCATGAATACCTGCGCCGGATAGGTGTTGAACCAGAGAAAGCCCAGTCCCGCGCCGACGATCGCCGCGCAGAAAACGCCCATCTCGTTGGCACCGCTGACGAAGGGGATGTGCAGGTATTCGGCGAACACCGCGTTGCCGCTGGCGTAGGCGAAGATCGCAAGCCCCATCGCGACCAGTACGGTGGGCATGATCGCCAGACCGTCCAGGCCGTCGGTGAGATTGACCGCATTGGAGCTACCGACGATGACGAAGTAGGTCAGCACCACGTAGAAGATCCCCATCGGGATCACCACGTCCTTGAACAGCGGCACGATCAGGCTGGTCTCGACCGGGGTACGGGCGGTGAAATAGAGCGTGAGCGCTGCGCCCAGGCCGAGCACCGATTGCCAGAAGTACTTCCAGCGCGCCGGCAGCCCGCGCGGGTTCTTCTCCACCACCTTGCGGTAGTCGTCGACCCAGCCGACCGCGCCGAAGCCGAGGGTCACCACCAGCACCAGCCAGATGTAGTGATTGCCGAGGTTGCCCCACAAAAGCGTCGAGATCGAGATCGAGACCAGGATCAGCGCCCCGCCCATGGTCGGCGTGCCAGCCTTGGAGAGGTGTGACTGAGGCCCGTCGCTCCGGACCGCCTGGCCGATCTGCCCTTCGATCAGGCGGCGGATGAAGTGTGGTCCGATCAGCATCGAGAGCCCCAGGGCGGTGAGCGCGCCGAGGATCATCCGCAGAGTGGTATAGCCGAAGACGTTGAAGGCGCTCGAATACTGCGCCAGCCAGTTGGTCAGAAAAAGAAGCATCTATCTCTTCACGCTCTGTGTGTTGGACGAAGCGAACCGCAAGGGGCAGCTCACTTCGCGTCGGCGGCGGAGAGACGATCTACCAGCCGCTCCATGCGCATACTGCGCGATCCCTTGATCAATACCGAGGCGCCCGCCGGTAGCCGGGCCTCGACGTAGTCGACGAACGCCTGCCAATCATCGAAGCATGCGCCGCCGAAGGCCTCGGCCGCCGGTGCGGCGTCGGCGCCATAAGCGATCAGCGCGTCGATGCCGAGGTGCTTGGCGTAGCTGCCGAGCTCGGCGTGGCGCACGGCCGATTCAGCGCCGAGCTCGGCCATCGCACCCATCAGGCACCAGCGCGGCGCGGGCTGCAGCGCCAGGGCCTCGAGCGCGACACGAAAGGCCCCGGGGTTGGCATTGTAGCTATCGTCGAGCAGCCGCCGTCCCTCGCGCCCATGGCGAAGCGTCATCCGCCCGCCGACGTCGCCCACCCGTTCGAGCCCTTCGATGATCGCCGCGGGCTCCACGCCCAGCGCATCCGCGGCGGCGCTCGCGGCGAGCGCATTGCGTACGTTGTGCAGCCCCACCAGCCCGAGCGCGACTTCGCCGACCTGCCGCCCATCGAGCCGCAGTACGAAGCGATGGCGGCCGGCATCGTCGTGGGCGATGCGCTCCGCGCCGATCCGCGCCTGCGGGTCGAGCCCGAAGTCCACGAGCATACCCGGCTCACCACGCAAAAGCGCGACTTGACGCCAAAGCGGGTAGAAGCGGTCGTCGCGATTGAGCACCGCCACCCCGTTCGGGGCAAGACCCAGCAGCACCTCGGCCTTGGCCTGGGCGATGCGGGCAAGGCCACCGAACTCGCCGGCGTGCGCACCAGTGACGTTGGTGATCACCGCGACCTGGGGGCGAGCCAGCGGCGCCGTCCAGGCGATCTCGCCGACATGGTTGGCACCGAGCTCGACCACTGCGAAGCGGTGATGGTCGCGCAGCCGGCAGAGCGTCTGCGGCACGCCGACGTAGGTATTGAGATTGCCCTGGGTGGCGAGCACCGGCTGGTCGTCGCCCGCGGCGACTTCGAGGATCGACTTGACCAGCTCCTTGACCGTGGTCTTGCCGCTATTGCCGGTGACCGCCACCAACGGCCCGCCCCAGGCCAGCCGCGCGTGGCCGCCGAGCAGCCCGAGCGCGAGCCGGGTATCGGCGACGACCAGCTGGCGCCCCGCCGCCTCGGGCAGCTCGGCGGCGAGGTCGTACTCGACCACTACCGCCGCGGCCCCTGCGGCGAGGGCGTCGGGGACGAACCGATGGCCATCCATCGCCTCCCCGCGCATGGCGAAGAAAAGATCTCCTTCGCCGACCTGGCGGCTGTCGGTGATCGGGCGCGAGAAGGGTCGGTCATCGCCCTCGAACTCGGCCGCGATCGCGACCGCGGCCTGGGCAAGGGTGTCGATCATGATGGCGCTCCTCCTGTACCACGCAGCGCCAGGGCGCTACGCGCGATCTCGAGATCGGAAAACGGATGGCGCACGCCCTCGATCTCCTGATAGCCCTCATGCCCCTTGCCGGCGATCAGCACCACGTCCTCCGGTGAGGCGGCGGCGATCGTACGCTCGATCGCGACGCGCCGGCCGCCGCACTCCTCCACCTCGATACCGGCGGGGACGCCTTCGCGCATCGCGGCGCGAATCGCGGCGGCCGGCTCGCTGCGCGGATTGTCGTCGGTGATCACCAGCCGATCGGCGAGCCGGGCGCCGATCCCGGCCATCATCGGCCGCTTGCCGGGGTCGCGATCCCCGCCGCAGCCGACCAGGCACCAAAGCCGGCCCTGGGTATGGCTGCGCAGCGCGGCGAGCGCGTTGTCGAGCGCATCCGGGGTGTGAGCGTAGTCGACCACCACCAGCGGCGCCCCGGCTACAGCCAAGCGCTCCATCCGCCCCGGCACCGGCGCGAGGTCGGCAGCGGCGGCGAGCACGGCGTCGAGCGGCTCGCCCAGGCCATAGAGCGTGGCGATCGCGAGCAGCGCATTATCGAGATTGAACCGCCCGAGCAGCGCAAGACTCAGCTCGCGATCGCCTTCGGGCGTCGCCAGCCGGGCACGCTGGCCGGCCGGCTCGGGCGCCCAGTCGAGCACGCGGAAATCACCCGTCTCAGCCCCGACACGCAGCAGTCGTGCGCCCGGGGCGAGCCCGGCGACCATCAGACGGGCATGGGGATCGTCGGCATTGACCACTGCCAGCTCGAGTTCCGCGCGGCGAAACAGTCGCGCCTTGGCCGCCGCATAGGCAAGCATGGTGTGGTGGTAGTCGAGATGGTCGCGGGTCAGGTTGGTGAATACGCCGACCCGGATCGACAACGCGTCGAGGCGGCGCTGGTCGAGGGCGTGCGATGACGCCTCGAGCGCTAGACGCACCACACCCTCTCCGGCAAGGCCGGCGGCCGCAGCGGCCACGGTCAGCGGATCGGGGGTGGTGAGCCCGGTATCATGCAGTCCCCCCACGCGCCCGACGCCGAGCGTGCCGATCAACCCCGCGGAGGTGCCGAGCGCCTGCGAAAGCGCCGCGATATAGTGGGTCACCGAGCTTTTGCCATTGGTACCGGTGACCGCGATCGCCAGCAGCGACTCGGGAATCCCGGCAAGCTCAGCGACCATATCGCCGAGTGCATCGTTCAGGCCGTCGAGCACCAGCACGCGCGGGTCGTCACTGGCGAACGGCGCCTCGGCGAGGACCAGGCTCGCACCGGCCTCCAGCGCCTGGGAGATGAACGCGCGGCCATCGCCACGCACGCCGGGACGCGCGATGAAGACCTCGCCCGAGCGCAGCCGGCGGGCATCGAGGTGCAGCGCGAAGCGCTCCGGGAGCTCGACCAGCGGCTGCCGGGGCAGCGCGGGCCAGCGCTTGGCCAGCGCCGTCCAAAGGTCGTCGCGGGCGACGACCAGCAGCGGCCCCCGGCTATCATCCATGGTGGAGGCTAGGTGGTGCATCGACTCGGAATCAGTCATTGGGGGTCGCCTGTGCCGCCGATACCGCCGCCTCGGGCTGGCGGATACCGGTCACCCTCATCGCCTGCTCGGCCTCGGCGACCTGCTGCTCCGGCGATTCCGGATTGTACGGCGCCGCGTTCGAGTCCGGCGCCACGTCGAGCATCCGCAGCGCAGGACCGGCCACCTGGGCGAAGATAGGCGCCGCGACCACCCCGCCGTAGTACCCACCGCGCTTGGAGTTGTCGATCGACACCACCACGATCAGCCGTGGGTCCGAGGCCGGCGCGATGCCGATGAAATTCGAACGATAAGCATTGGTCTCGTAGCCCGAAGCGCCCACCTTGCGCACCGTGCCGGTCTTGCCGGCTACCCGATAGCCGTCGATCCGCGCTCGCCCACCGCCGCCGTAGGGGCCGACCACCGTCTCCATCATCTCCACCACCTGGCGTGCGGTCTGCGGTGAGAGAACCTGAGTACCCTCCGGCGCGCCATCGAGCTTGAGCAGCGAGGGCGGCAGGCGGCGGCCATCGTTGGCCAGCGTGGTGTAGGCGCTGGCAAGCTGCAGCGCGGAGATCGACGAGCCATAGCCGTAGGCGAGCGTCGCCCGTTTGGCCTTGGACCAGGACACCGGCGGCGGCAGGCTGCCATTGGCCTCGCCGGGAAAACCGGTGCCGAGGCTATGGCCGATGCCCATCGCATCGTACATCTTCCAGATCGTATCGTTCGGCAGCTGCAGCGCCAGTTGGGTCATGCCGATGTTCGACGACTTGGTGATCACGCCGGTCAGGGTCAAGCGGCCGAAGTTACGCACGTCGCGAATGGTATAGCCATCGACGCGCATCCAGCCCGGGGAAGTCTCGAGCACGGTGTTCGGCGAGAACTGCTTCGATTCGAGGATCGCCGCCATCGCCAGCGGCTTCATCACCGAGCCCGGCTCGAAAGCGTCGGTGATCGCCCGGTTGCGCAGCCCCGCCGCATCCATATTGGCGCGGTTGTTGGGGTTGTAGGAGGGCACGTTGGCCATCGCCAGCACTTCCCCGGTCTTGGCATTCATCATCACCAGCGAGCCGGCGTCGGCATCATGGGCGGCCACCGCCGCGGCCAGTTCGCGGTAGGCCAGATACTGCAGGCGCAGGTTGATCGAAAGGGTCAGGTCGCCGCCCGGCCTCGCATCGCGGATCAGGTGCAGATCGCGAACCAGCCGCCCCTTGCGGTCCTTGAGCACCCGGCGCTGGCCGGGCGTGCCGGTCAGCCAGCGGTCGTAGGCGAGCTCGAGCCCCTCTTGGCCGTGATCGTCGATGTTGGTGACCCCGACCAGCTGGGCGGTGACTTCGCTCGCCGGATAGTAGCGCTTGTACTCATGCTGGCCGTAGACCCCGGGCACGTTGAGGTCGAGCACCCGCTGGGCGGGTTCGGGCGTCACCTGGCGGCGCAGGTAGATGAAGCCTCGCGAGCGCAGGCCATCGATCCGCGAGATGAAGGCATCGGGCTCCTCGCCGAGCGCGCGGGCGAGCACCGCGAGCTGCCCGCGATCCTCGGGCAGTTCGCGCGGATTGGCCCATAGCGTGACCACTGGGGTGGATACCGCCAGCGGCTCGCCATCGCGATCGGTGATCATCCCGCGGTGGGCGTCGATCGGCTCGACCCGCACGGTACGCGCGTCGCCCTGGCCCTGGAGGAAGTCATGGGTGACCACCTGAAGGTCGATGATCCTCCAGACCAGCGCGCCGAGCGCCACCAGGATCACCAGCAGCATCAGCCGATAGCGCCAGGGCGCCGAGGCACCGAGCACCTGCCGTTCCACCCGCCGGCCACGCTGACCGGGTTCGCTGTAGCGGCTCATGGCGCCAGCACCTCGGTGTCATTGATGGCGGGCACGTGCATGTCGAGGCGCTGCTGGGAGATGCTCTCGACCCGCGAGGGCGTCGACCAGGTGCTCTCCTCGAGCAGCAGTCGACTCCATACCGCCTGCAATTCGTCGCGCTCGCGCTCGAGCGTCTGCAGCGAAGCGTAGTTGAGCCGGGTCTGGTGGGTGACGGTGACCACCGCGAAAGCGGACACCAGCACGATGCCGGCCAGCACCATGACACTGACCAGCGAGGCACCGAAGAAGAGCTTGGTCGGCAAACTCCCCATCATCCCGGCCGAGCTCCGTCCATCCTGATCGGTACGCCTTTCCATCATCGCCTCATGCAAGCTTGCGCGCGGCGCGCATCACTGCGCTGCGCGCGCGGGGATTGGCATCGACCTCGACGTCATCGGGTCGTTTCGCCTTGCCAAGCAGCTCGAGGCGCCGATTGAGCTGTGCCTCGCGGATCGGCAAGTGCTTGGGCAAATGGGCATCGCCCTTGGCGGCGTCGCGATAGAAGCGCTTGACCAAGCGATCCTCGAGCGAATGGAAGCTGATGATCACCAGGTGCCCCCCGGGCGCGAGCGCCTCCAGCGCAGCGGGAAGCGCGGCCTCGAGCTGGCCGAGTTCGTCGTTGAGATGGATGCGGATCGCCTGGAAGGCGCGGGTCGCCGGGTGCTTGCCCTTTTCCCAAGCGGGATGGGCCCGCTTGAGCAGCTCCGCCAGCTCGCCGGTGCGGGTGATCGGCAATTCACGCCTGCGTTCGCATATCGCTCGCGCCAAGCGCTTCGCGTAGCGCTCCTCGCCGTAGGTCTTGAACACCCGGGCGATCTCACCTTCAGCGGTGGATGCCAGCCATTCGGCGGCGGAGATTCCGGCGCTGGGATCCATGCGCATGTCCAGCGGGCCATCGCGCAGGAAGCTGAAGCCGCGTTCGGCATCGTCGAGCTGGGGCGAGGAGACGCCAACATCGAGCAGCACACCGGCGAGCTCGCCATGCACGCCCTGCGACCGCGCGACCTCGCCGAGCTCGGCGAAGGGAGCGCCGTGAATGGAAAAACGAGGATCGAGGATCTCGCCCGCCGCAGCCAGCGCGGCCGGATCGCGATCGATCGCCAGCAGCCGCCCCCGAGGGGACAGCCGCTCGAGGATCAACCGACTATGGCCGCCGCGACCGAAGGTGCCGTCGAGATAGATACCATCCGGATCGTGGACCAGTGCGTCCACCGCGCCTTCGAGCAGTACGCTTACGTGCCTGTGCGCCTGGTCTCGCGCCGCGCCATGCGGGGACTGCGCCTCAGATGCTCCGGCCTTCGATGACATGGCACCCGCTTCGAATCGAATGAAAATGGAACGGATGGCGGCATGCGCACGGTAGCGACGCCGGCCGGGCCATGCCGTAGCGACGAAAGCGCACTCCGGGGAAAGAGGCCGCGGCCCAAGCGCCTCATGCGCACGACGCCATCGATGATTGGGGGAGAGAGCCGGCCGATAAGCCGGGTTCTGTCGTGGACAGTCATTCCTCTAGGATGTACGTCACCGTACACCTCAAGCAACCTACCCGAACCCAAGCGCGGGCCGCGCCATCGGGTTCCTATTCGGTCTTGCTCCGAGTGGGGTTTACCATGCCACGCCTGTTGCCAGCCGCGCGGTGCGCTCTTACCGCACCCTTTCACCCTTGCCGGCAGCCCGGCGAACCGGGCCTGCGTAGGCGGTCTACTCTCTGCTGCACTTTCCGTCGGCTCGCGCCGCCCAGGGGTTACCTGGCACTCTGCCCTATGGAGCCCGGACTTTCCTCCCCCGGGGCGAACCCCGGCGGCGACTGTCTAGCCCGCTCTCTCGGCTCGCAGAATAACAGCGCCCCGCCCCCCTCTCAACACTCCACGCAGCCCTAGGCGGGGAATTTGCACCATCAGGGTGAACACCTTGCACTTCTTTACACTAAATGGTGACAGCGTTACCGCTCGCCTTCCTTCAATGATTGAGCACGGGCATACCACTCCTGCTTACGCCCGCCGAGCAGCCGCGCCGCCACTGCGGCCGCCTGCTTGACCCCGACCCCCGACTCGGCGAGCGCGGCGAGCAGCGCCTCGCCGTCCACTTCGCCACTCTCCCCGGCCTGCTCGGCCGCGCCTTCGACCATCACCACGAACTCTCCACGCGCTTGATCGGGGTCCTCCCGCATCCGTGCCAGCAGGGCGCGCGCATCGCCATCGAGAAAAGTCTCGAATCGCTTGGTCAGCTCCCGCGCGAGCACCACGCGGCGCTCGCCGAACGCTTCGGCAAGGTCTTCCAAGGTCTCCTCGATTCGATGCGGCGACTCATAGAAAGCCAGCGTCGCCCGCTCCCGGCGCAGCGCCTCGAGTGCCGCGCGCCGCGCGCCGCGCTTGGCCGACAGGAAGCCTTCGAAGCGAAACCGATCGGTGGGCAGCCCAGCCGCGCTGAGCGCAGTGATCAACGCGCATGGCCCGGGCAGCGGTATCACCGCAAGGCCTCTTTCACGCAGCCAGTTCACCAGCCGATAACCTGGATCGGAGATCAGTGGCGTGCCGGCATCGCTGATCAACGCCACCCGTTCACCGCGGGCGATCCGCTCGCCGAGCTGCTCGGCGCGTGCTCGTTCGTTGTGGTCATGCAGGGAGAGCAGCGGTGCGCGAACCCCGAGGTGGGCAAGCAGGCGCGCGCTGTGCCGCGTATCCTCGGCGGCGATCAAATCGACCATCTTGAGCGTCGCCACCGCCCTCGCGGAGATGTCGTCCAGGTTACCAATCGGGGTAGCGACCACGTACAATGCCCCCGCCCCGTGCGAGCCAGTGGCGGTGTGTACGATGGAATCGGAAGTCTCGGCCATGGGGCGCTCCGCTTGTCCAGGATGTGATGGAAACGAGGCGCTCGTCGCGCCTCATGGGCATGCCGCCGGCAATGCGACCGGCGCCTTGGCCCCGACACACCCCAAGGATTGAACGCCGAGGAGAGTCATGCCCCTCGGCGGGCATAGAGTTAAGCCCGCGCACCTCGCCAACCACCGCGATCGACTGCTAACGTTTATGCGCAGACGGTCGGCGTCGGAAGGGCGCCGGCGAGTGATTCGGGCAGGAGACGAGACCCGGGCCCCGCCACCTTCATGACCACGATCAAGGAGCGATACGAACATGCGTGACGCGCTGCAGCGGCTGTCAGGCCTCACCCTCACCGCGGTGATCCTCGGCGGCTGCGCCGGAGGCCCCTCCTTCACCCGCGAACCCTCTTCCGACGCGCTGCTCGACCAGGCCCAGCAGCAGCAGGGCGAAGAAGCCGCGCTGAGCCGCCTGCAGGCGGCCGACATCCTAGCACGCGGCGGCAGCGACGCGCAGGCGCTCGGGATTCTGAACAACATCGACCCACGTACCCTGTCGGACGCCGGCAGGGCGCGCTGGGCGCTGCTCACCGCGGAAGTGGCGCTGCGCCAGAACGACGGACGCACCGCGCTCGAGGCCACCGCGACGCTCGATGACGGCACCCGCCTGGACGACTCCCAGCGCCAGCGGCTCCAGGCCGCGCGCGGCCTGGCCTATGGCGCGCTGGGCGACCACCTCCAGGCGGTCTCGATGCTGCTCCAGGCCCAGCGCAACAGCGGCGACGATCCGCGCTACAACGATGACGTATGGAGCGAGCTGGCACAGCTGAACGCCGCCGAGCTCGAACGCCTGCCCAATCCGGACGCGCTCTCGGATGGCTGGCTGACCCTCGCACAGCTGCGGCTGCAGTCCTCAGGCGATCCCAACGCGTTCGCCGCCCAGATCGACAACTGGCGCGCGGCCTACCCGACCCACCCTGCCTCGCGCAATCCGCCCTCGGAACTCACCGCACTGCATGGCCTGCAAGACCAGGCGGTGAGCCGGATCGCGGTACTGCTGCCCCAGAGCGGCTCGCTCTCCACCGTCGCCAACGCGATCCGCCATGGCATGGAGGTGGCGCGCCAGAGCTTGGCCGACGCCGGGCAAAGCGCGCCTCAGCTGGACTTCATCGATTCGAGCGCCGGCAATATCGATGCCCTCTATGCCCAGGCCTCGAGCGCCGGCGCGCAGGTGGTGATCGGGCCGCTCGACAAGGAGCAGGTGACCCAGCTCGAACAGCGCAGCCAGGTGCCGATGCCGACCCTCGCGCTCAACTATGGCAACTCCGCCAGCAACCAGGCCCAAGGGCTCTACCAGTATGGGCTTTCCGCCGAGGACGAGGCCCGCCAGGTGGCGACGCGGGCAGCCAACGACGGCCGACGCAGCGCCGACGTGATGGTACCGAACAACGACTGGGGCTCACGCGTGCTCGAAGCCTTCCGCCAGCAGTGGCAGGCTCGTGGCAACAGCGTGCTCAACGTTTCGCTCTACGACCCCGGCGCCCCGGTATCGCAAACCGTCAGCCAGCTGATGCGGGCCGGCACCCCGGACATGCTGTTCGTCCTCGCCCTGCCGCCCTACGCTCGCCAGATCTCCCCCAACCTGCAGTACTACGGTGTTCAGGACCTGCCGATCTACGCCACCTCCCACGTTTACGCCGGCCAGCCGGCGCCGAACGAGGACAACGACCTGAACGGCGTGATGTTCCCGACCATTCCGTGGGAACTACCCGAACTGGGAGGAGTCGATAGCCTGCCTTACGCCGACGTCTATCGCCGCCTCAGCAGCGACGAAGAGATATCCCCCAGCATGCTCAAGATCAATGCGATGGGCGTCGATGCATTCGAGCTGGCTCGCCGCCTGCCGCTCTACCAAGCGCTACCGAGCAGCGAGACCCAGGGTGCGACCGGCCTGCTGCGACTGAGCCAGGATCGTCGCTTCGAACGCCAGCTGCCTTGGGCGGTGTTCCGCAACGGCTCGCCGGCGGCACCGTGACCGGCACCAACCGGCGCGCGGATGGCCAGCAGATGGAGGCCCTCGCCGCCGCCCACTTGGTCCGCGCGGGGCTGGTCGAGGTGGCGCGCAACCAGCACGCGCGCGGAGGGGAAATCGATCTGGTGATGCGCGACGGCGACGTGCTGGTGTTCGTCGAGGTACGCCATCGTCGCAGCACCCGGTTCGGCTCGGCGCTGGAAAGCGTCACCGAGACCAAGCGCCGCCGGCTGAGGCTGGCGGCGCGTGTCTATCTGCAGCGCAACCGGCTATCATGTGCCTGCCGTTTCGACGTGGTCGGCATCACCGGGCGCGCTCCCGATGCGCTACGTTTCGATTGGATCAAAGCCGCCTTCGACGGCTGACGAGCATCTCGCACCGAGTCTTTTTGCACCGCACGCCCTGACCTCCAAGCATCTAGAGTGACCATGGATTTCCAATCACGCATCCTCGACCACTTCAACGCCAGCATCGACGCCAAGACCTATGCGAGCGAAGTGCTGCCTCCATTCATCGAGGCCGCGAGCCAGATGATGGTCCAGTGCCTGATCAACGACGGCAAGATCCTCGCCTGCGGCAACGGTGGCAGCGCGGGCGACAGCCAGCACTTCTCCTCCGAACTGCTCAACCGCTTCGAGCGTGAGCGCCCGAGCCTGCCCGCGCTGGCCTTGACCACGGACACCTCGACGCTGACCTCGATCGCCAACGACTACAGCTTCAACGACGTGTTTTCCAAGCAGATCCGCGCGCTCGGCCAGCCCGGCGACGTGCTGCTGGCGATCTCGACCAGCGGCAATTCGGCCAACGTGATCCAAGCGATCCAGGCGGCGCATGATCGCGAAATGACCGTGGTCGCGCTCAGCGGTCGCGACGGCGGCGACATGGTCTCGCTGCTGGGCCAGGAAGACTGCGAGATCCGCGTACCGGCGACCTCGACGGCACGCATCCAGGAGGTCCACCTGCTGGTGATCCACTGCCTGTGCGATTTGATCGACCACCAGCTGTTCGGCACCGCCGACTGACGAAAGAACGACACGATGCCGCGCCCCTGGCGCTGCGATGAGCAGCCGGTTCGCCCTCCGGCTGGATGCTTCCTGAGACGAGAGAACGAGAGAGAGCCCGATGAGCAACAAGCGTCTTCCCCTTCTCCTGATCGCAGCCGTCCTGCTGGCCACCGGCTGCAGTACCGGTTCCGGTGGCACCGGTGCCAACGCGACCGCCGCCCCCTCCGCCACGCGCAGTGCAGAAACAGCGCGTAGTGACGCCGACCTGGCACGCTCGCTCTATCAGCAGCTGACCCAAACGCCAGGTTTCGACCAGGCCCACATCAACGTCGATAGCTTCAACGGCTACGTGCTGCTGACAGGCCAAGTACCGAGCCAGGAGCTCAGGAGCCAGGCCGAACAGCAAGCCCAAGCGGCCCAAGGCGCCCGAGCGGTCCACAATGCACTGGCCGTGGGTGCCAACACCTCGGCCTGGCAGCGCATGCAGGACACCTGGATCTCCACGCGGGTAGTCTCGAGCCTCAGGACGGCGAGCGCGATCGACTCGAGCCGACTGCACGTCATCACTGAAAATGGCGTGGTCTACATGATGGGCCTGATTCGACCCTATGAAGCGGACAACCTGGTCAACATCGCAGGCCGGGTCGCCGGTGTGCGCTCGGTGGTCAAGGTCTTCGAGTTCGTGCAGTGAGCCTGCCCGCTCGTGCTCGGCGGCCCTGAGCCTAAGTAGCCCGAGCCGCCGATCCGCGCAGGTATGAAAGGGTATGAAAAAAAGGAGGCCCCGGGCCTCCTTTTTTCAGATTAATGACAAACCCCTTTTGCCCCAGCGATGCTCTCGATCCTGGCGAGTCGAGAACCGTTTGGGTCCTAACGCACCTCTCGCTCGCTTAGATGCGAGGGGCGGTCCCCTCGCGCTCCCCCTGAAAGGGGACGCGCCGCCACGAGATCGCGAAACCCTGGCCGATCAATCGCTTGCCCTCGGGTCGGCGCGCATGGACGTC
>NZ_KK211229.1:0-19311 GCF_000621205.1 Halotalea alkalilenta DSM 17697
AATTTTGAAGCATCAGCGTCATTTTTTGATGGACTGCGCATTCGTCACTTGGCAATTCTCATTCTGCTGCTGGATCCTCACCATGTATGATGACTTTAAACTCTGGCCCCAGTTCTCTTTTCAATTCCCGCAATATCCTCTTTTTCTCCTGCTCGAACCAGATATCGATATCAGGGCTATCAAATGCAGAATCCGGAGGATAATCAGAGTTGAAACTTGAATCATAAACCATCGACCATTTTATAATATCTCGCTTCAAGTCATCTGACAGGGGGAGATCATTAGGATCTATCTCTCCAGGATCCAATCCGGGCGTTTTTTCCCACAACGGATAACAAAAGTACTCTGCGTCCAGCTTTATGATTCTCATTTTATTCTCCCTCTTGGATTGGCGCTGACTATATAGCCATTATCACCTACAGTGATGGCTATGGTATATCTTATCCCGTCTTATTTGTACATATAAATGTTTGGCACTATTCCTTAATGGTCCCTTTTATTATCAAGCATTATATATCCTCCGGTTAGTCCCAATCCAAAATCCTTAACCACTTACATAATTTGATCTTATTTTTCAAGACATCATCATGATCAGCAATATAACCACATACACTTAAAACGCTAAAACATTTTTCAAGTGATCTATATACTCCAATGCGTAATTAATCAATAGTGGATCCAGCCTGTCTTTTAAAGACGCGCCAAAAAATTCAACCCGATCACTTACACTCATAAAATTCTCAAAATTTAACTGACGGCGGTCTCAAGTTCCAAGCGCAACGCTATTGAAGGGTGCTCGGGCCGGGGGACCGACTTCTTGAGCACCTCGGCGAAGAGTTCCAGCGGCGTTCGCTAGCCCAGCGTCTCGCGAAGCAGTGTGTTCAGTGAGTCAGCGATGGCGTCGAGCTCTTCCTGGCTGTAGACCGATAGGTCCGTGCCCTTTGGCAGCTGCTGCCGCAGCAACCCGTTGGTGTTCTCATTGGAGCCCCGCTACCATGGGCTATGCGGATCAGCGAAGTAGATCGCGGTACCGGTCTTCTGAGTGATCTCGGCATACTTCACCATCTCTCTGCCTTGGTCGAAGTTCATGGGCAGGCGCAAGGCCCGCGGCACCTCATCGAGCTTATCACCGAAGACAACTGCCGCCGCTGTGGCGGTGGTTCTATCTACTTTCGCCAGGATTCACCCGTCACTTGGTGTGCTTTACCAGCGTACCGACAGCAGAGCGATTGTTGGCGCCAATAAAGAGGTCTATCTACCAGTGCCAGGCATCAGGCGATCTTCGATCTCAGGAGGCCGCAGATGGATGCTGACCAAGTCTGGAATCTGTTGCCGCCGACCCTTGCCCCGACTGCGCGGACATCGCTTACCTTCGCCCTGCCTGAGACAGACGATCAGCTCCTCCTTCAGCGAGCCACGAGGCATGGCGTAGAGCGCGTTACAGATCGCTTCGTGTGAGACTTGGGTCGACGGCGAGGCCAGCGGCGGGTCAGTTGGGCCCGGAAACCGGCAAGACTGGCATCATACCCCTTGTCAGGCCTGATCGTATGGCGTGCCAGTTCCCCTGAGATGGTGCAGGGCGCACATCCCAATTGCCGCGCGATGGCCGGAATCGAGCGGTGAGTACGCATCAGCATGATGGCGGTTCAGTCTTAAGCAGAGCAGTGATAATGGCAATGAATCATGGCAACACCATATCGAATGGGTTAGGTGATTCACTTGATCATTGATAACGCTGTTCTCAGGCGGCGGTAGAAGTTGCCCTCTCGCGGAAATGGGTCTCGTACTCATTTAATCAACGGGCGGCTGTTTCCGATTTGATGAGGGTAAATCCATTCCATCCCATTCTTTGACCATTAACTCAAATTCTCTTTGAAATATCTCGTTTGCTACAGGATCTTCTTCATGGTAATTGTTCCAAAAATCGTTTTCTAACCAGGCAGACGGAGATAAGATCATTCCCCCGTCTTCTGTCATACTAAGAACCCACCTGTTAGACAACCTGTTATCGACGATTGAAAAATCGTTCGCAGAAAACATGGCAACGCTTTCTTGATAATCAGACCATAAGATGTAAAAAATCCCTTGCGCTGGATGAACCTGAATAGACAACACGACAAGTTCTTGTTCAAGTGGAATCCATGTGGCTGAATTGTGTATTCCATTTTTTTCTTTTGCTACAATCATTGTATTTCTCCTTTCACCTTGAAATCTATGTTCAAATTCAACTCCCCAGTCATTATATTTTTATAAAAATGTATTTGTTTCTTTTGTCCATTTGGGAGTGTTATGGATTCTGTCTTAAACTTCCCCCCATCTGAAATTTTCGATCCATCAGAGGTTAATTCTTTAATGACAATAGGCGAGTTCAAAGTATTTCCCGACAAGGGTATTCTTGCAGAATTATATGCTCCTCCATCAGAGCAATGGAAATAAAACTTACGCCTCCATCTTGAACAATGGGAGAGGTAGCTCTTGAAGGAGCAATTGAATACACGCCTCTATCCGCCCCATGAAATTATCGTAGAAAGAGTCGACTCTGCGAGAGCTATTTTTTCCTCATCCAGCCTTCTACCGGAATCAAGTTGATTAACGAGATCGTGGCTACCTCGTCCAGCGGCAGCGGTTGCAAACGCCTCATTTTTACCAGGATTCTCCCACATCAGCTCTGACAGGTATTTCTTTGCTTCAGAGCTCTTGAGTCCAATTCCTTCAAATGGAGAAACCATCAAGGAAATCACGGCCTCGCCGCAACGCGATGACTGGGCAGCGCAAAATTGAAGGACATCAAAATCCTGGCGCTCGCTCAGTAGCTTGGCACGGCCGATCTCCCGTTCGAAACAACCAGCTTCTGTGCAACGATCAAGTCTCTGGGCAATCTCCTTAAACTGATCGTGATTTAAATAGAAGCGGGGCACCTGGATTCCAAGCGGGATTCAGGTGTCGCAGGCCGCAGAACTTTGAAGCATCAGCATCATTTCCTGGCGGGCCCGCATTCGCGGCTTGGCGACTCTCATTCTGCTGCTAAATCTTCATCATTTGTAAATACCTTGAACTCTGGCCCCAGTTCTCTTTTCAATTCCCGCAATATCCTCTTTTTCTCCTGCTCGAACCAGATATCGGTATCAGGGCTATCAAATGCAGAATTCGCAGGATCAGCGGAATTGAAGCTTGAATTATAAACCTCCGCCCATTCGATAATGTCCCGCTTCAAAACATCTGACAGCGGAAGATCATTAGGGTTGATATCTCCAGGATCCAATCCGGGCGTTTTTTCCCACAGTGGATAACAAAAGTACTCTGCGTTCAGCCTTATGATTCTCACTTTATTCTCCCTCTCGGATTGGCACCGACTATATAGTCATTGTCACCTACAGTGATGGCTGGAGCCCCCTCGGGCGCCTCCATCGGTGTCGCCTCGGGGTTGATCTCGATGCTCCGTTGCAGCGATTCGCGCTGCCGACGCGCGTCATCCAATAGTGATCGCTGGCGCTGCTCGATGATGTCCTGGTCGATGGGGCTGGTCTGGGCGTGCGCTGCACTTGCCACGGCCGATAAAAAACAAGCGAGCGCCATCCCCCTCGATGAAGAGGCCATACGATTCGACATGCGGTGATTCCATCAATTGAGCAGAAGGGAGATCGAGCAGTAACGCTACCGCCAAGCTAGCGGAGGATGGATCCTAGCGAGCAACCATAAAGAGAAACATTCTCATTAAAGTGCTAGAGGATACATTTCGTTACTGTCTTATACAATCCTCACGCCGCCATTCACGCCAACATTGCCAAGTGCATCAAGCACATGTGTGAGTTCGAGTGCGATTCATTCCAAACGAGAGAGATGGAGAATGGACGCACGTCACCTCGCGCGGCCTAAAATGGTGAACACTCCTTCTCGGCCAGAAATGGCGAGAATGATTCATCCTCTAGTCCAGGAACCGTTCGATGAGCGCATCGCCTGCACGCTACCTGCTGCGCCCGGCCGATGAGGCCGATCTGCCGGCGCTCGGGCGTTTCAAAGCGGCGGCGAGTCTCGGGGTCGATGCGCTGCCTGGCGATGACCAGCGGCTCGGTGCGTTGCTCGAGGCCTCGTTGAGGGCTTTAGCTCTCGATGGCGACGAGCGCGGCGGTACTCATCTGTTCATGCTCGACACGCTGGCGGGCGAGACGGTGGGCTGCGCCGGGCTCGAGGACGTGGGTGAGCGGATCGAGCCGTTCTACAGCCTGCGCCGGGATACCTTCGTCCATGCGTCGGTCGCGCTCGACAAGCGCAGCCGGGCGAGTGCGCTGAGCGTCTGTCACGACCTCGCTGGCGCTACGCGATTGACCCGTCAGCACCTGGTTACCACGGACCCGCCATTGCTCGAACTGGCGCTGCGTGGGCGGCTGGCGTTCGCTGCCTGCCATCCGGGGCGGTTCGCGGATGAATTGGTGGCAGAGCTGCCGGGTATGGTCGATGCGCGCGGCCGTTCTCCCTTCTGGGAGGCGATCGGGCGGCACTTCTTTGGTGTCGAGCTCGAGCGCGCCGAGCAGCTGTGCAGCCGTGGTGATCGGCTGTTCTTATCCGAGCTGCTGCCGCTCTATCCGCTCTATGAGTCGCTGATGCCGGCGTCGGTGCGCGAGGCGATCGGGGTCAGCCACCCTCGCGCTCGCGCCACCGAGCGGCTTTTGCTCGAGGAGGGGCTGGAGAAGAGTCGCTATTTCGATGTCTTCGACACCGGGCCCAGCCTGGTCGGGCGCTTCGCGCGGATGCGTACCCTCTGCGCCAAGCGCACGCTGGAACTGGTGAAAATAGAGCAAGCATCGATCCGCGCGCCCGAGCGGCTGATCAGCAACGCCCGGCTGGCCGGTTTTCGCGCGATGTTCGCCGCGGTCGACGAATTCGCCCCTGGGCAGGCCCGGCTCGATGCGCAGAGCGCCGCGGCGCTGGGCCTGGCGCGGGGCGACCGGCTGACGGTCGCATGAGCCGCCGGTACCGTACCCCACCAAAGGAGCGCGAGCGATGATCGTCCGCCCGGTTCGCCAGCAGGATCTCGATGCGCTGCTGCGGCTTGCCCGCAGTGCCGGCACCGGCTTGACCTCTCTGCCCGCCGACCAGCACCGCCTCGCCCAGCGGGTCGAGGCGGCCGAGGCCAGCTTCGCGGGCCGGGTGCCACGTGAAGAAGCCGACTATCTGTTCGTGCTCGAGGACGCCCAACGCTCTGAAGTGGTCGGCATGTGCGGCATCGAGGCCACGGTCGGCAGCCATGAGCCCTGGTACAACTATCGGGTCGGGCTCAGCGTCAGCGCCTCGAGCGCGCTCGGGGTGACCAGCCGGCTGCCGATCCTGTTCATGTCCAACGACCTGTGCGGACGCGCGGAGCTCTGCTCGCTGTTCCTTCACCCCAACCATCGGCGCGGGCTCAACGGCCGGCTGCTATCGAAATCCCGCTTCCTGTTCCTGGCCGAATTCCTCGACCACTTCGGCGAGCGGTTGATCGCCGAGATGCGCGGGGTCAGCGACGAGCGCGGTATCTCGCCCTTCTGGGAGAGCCTCGGGCGCCATTTCTATGCGATGGACTTCTCCGCCGCCGACTACCTCACCGGCACCGGCGAGCGCTCGTTCATCGCCGAGCTGATGCCGCGCTTGCCGATCTACACCTTCATGCTCTCGGCGCAGGCACAGGCGGTGATCGGCAAGGTGCACCCCCATACCGCGCCTGCGCTCAAGATGCTCGAGGAGGAGGGACTGCGCTACTCGGGCTACGTCGACATCTTCGATGCCGGTCCCGTGCTCGAGGGCGATATCGCAGGCCTGCGCAGCGTGCGCGAGAGTATCACCGTGCCGCTCAGGGTCGGCCCCGCGGGTGAAGACGCAGTGCCGTGGCTGCTCCACAACCGCCGGTTCGCCGACTGCCGGATCACCGCCGCCCCGGCGAAGCTCGAGCGGGGCAGCCTGGTGGTCGATGCGACCACCGCGCTCGCGCTTGCCCTGGACGACGGCGCGTCGGTGCGCGCCGTCGAGCTGTTCGACCGACGCTGAGCGCCGCCTCGCGCCAGATCAACTCACTCCCCGTCCTTGCACGCGCCAAGACCGTGCAGTTTTTAAGCTCGATACCTCTGTAAAGCGCCGGATCGCCGGGCATCTCGTCCTGGCATGACAATTGCTTTCATTAAAATCAAGTTACTTGACTGGGCATACAAGACTTTCCCCAGCTGGCGCTCACTTGCCTAAAAGGAAACCGTCTCCATGCCGTCGTCATTCAGTTAGCGCGAGGCAGTTATCGATGAGCATTACGGATACCGGGTCGGCCCACGTCGCCGATCTCGACGGCGACGAGCTGGGCGCGCGAGTGCGCCATGCGCGCCTGGCGCACAAGCTGACGCTCAAGGCGGTGGCGGAGAAAGCCCACTGCTCCGAAAGCCAAGTGTCGAAGGTCGAGCGCGGCCTGGTGATGCCATCGCTTGCGATGCTGCATCGCTTGGCGATGGCGGTGAACACCAACGTCTCCGACCTGATCGGTACGGCCTCGGCAAGCGGGCCGATCCTGCGGCAGGGGGAGCGCCTGGTCTCGGAGTTCGATCCCTCCAACGGCGTGCGCCTGGAACGGCTCGACGGCGCATCGCGCGGCAGCCTGCTCCAAGCGCACATCCATATTATCCCACCCGGGGCGAAGAGCGATGGGCAGATCAACCACATCGGCGAGGAGGTCGGCTACGTGCTCGAGGGCACCATCCTGCTCACCCTTGGCGACCAGGCGCACGTGCTGAACCGCGGCGACGCTTTCCATTTCTCGAGCCATGAGCCCCATGGCTACGAGAACATCGGCGAAGGCACTGCGCGGATCCATTGGGTCAATACCCCTGCCACCTTCTGATTCCCACCACTTCGAGTAGAGCGCAGACCAAAGCCAGGTTCCATCGATACAACCAGCCCTCCAAGCGACAACGACAACTAACGCGAGGACGCATCGATGCAGTACGAATGGCAGTTCCACCTCATCTACAACTATTGGCCGGTGTTCGCTCGAGGCGCGCTGGCGACGCTCGAAATCACGCTCGGCGCCACCGTGCTGGGCCTTCTCATCGGGCTGCCGGTGGGCGTGATGCGCACCGCGCGCTCGCCGTGGCTGCGCCTGCCGTTTTCGATCTACGTCGAATTCTTCCGCGCCACCCCCGCGCTGGTGCAGATCGTCTGGCTCTACTACTGCTTCCCGATCCTGTTCGGCTTCAAGCTCGACGCCACCGCCACGGTCATCGTCGCACTCGGCATCCACTCCGGCGCCTACATCGCCGAGATCGTCCGCGCCGGGATCAACGCGGTCGACCGTGGCCAGTTCATGGCCGCCCGAGCGATCGGCATGCCCTACATCAAGATGCTCAGGCGAATCATCCTGCCGCAGGCGATCGAGAAGATGATCCCGCCGTTCATCAACGAGTTCGCCAACCTGATGAAGCTCTCGACCCTGGGTTCGATGATCGCCGTCTACGAACTGCTGCAGGAGTCGAACAACCTGATCGCCACGATCTATCGCCCGCTCGAGGTCTACACCTTCCTCGCGCTGGTCTTCTTCGTCATCACCTTCCCCTGGATCTGGCTATCCAGGCGGCTCGAGAACCGCATGCGCCAAAGCGCCTGACCCCTGGGAGGCTTCATCGTGCTCAGCATCAAACAACTGACCAAGGCCTACGGCGCGCATACGGTGCTCGACGAGATCGACCTCGAGATCGCCACCAAGGATGTGGTAGCCGTCATCGGCCCCAGCGGCTCGGGCAAGAGCACCTTGCTCAAGTGCATCAACTTCCTCGAGCCCTACCAGCAGGGAGAAGTGCGCTTCGAGGGACAGTGCGTCGGCTACCGGGAGGCCGCGGGAAAACGCCGCGAGGCCTCGGACCGAGTGATCAACCGCCAGCGCGCGCGCATCGGCATGGTGTTCCAGAACTTCAATCTGTTCGGCCACATGAGTGTGCTCGACAACCTGATCGAGGGCCCCATCCAGGTCCTCCATGAACCTAGGGCGAGCGCTATCGAGCGGGCCGAGCGGCTGCTCGACAAGGTCGGTCTGCTCGACAAACGCGACCAGCGCCCCTCCAGGCTCTCCGGCGGGCAGCAGCAGCGCGTGGCGATAGCCCGCGCCCTGGCGATGCGCCCGAGCCTGATGCTGTTCGACGAGCCGACCTCGGCGCTCGACCCCGAGCTGGTCGGAGAAGTGCTGGCGACGATGCGCCAGCTCGCCGAAGAGGGCATGACCATGCTGATCGTCACCCATGAAATGGAGTTCGCCCGCGAGGTCGCAACGCGCGTGGTGTTCATGGAGGACGGCCGGATCGTCGAGGAGAACGCCCCCGAGCGGCTGTTCGTCTCACCGGAAAACCCAAGAACACGGGCATTCCTCGCCCGCGTGCTGCGTCATCACGGCCACCACAACCATAACGGAGCCCGCTGAATGAAACGCCTCAACCTTCTCTTCACCATCGCGCTGATGGTGCTGACCATGCTCGCCAGCGCCGCGCCTGTGCAGGCGGCGGGTGAGCTCGCCCGGATCACCCAACGAGGCGAGCTGCGCATCGGCTACGTACCCTCGCCGCCAGGCACGGCCAAGGACCCACGCAGCGGCGAGCTGACCGGCTTCTATGTCGACATCGCACGCAACATCGCCGACCAGATGGGGGTCGAGCCGGTTTTCATCGAAACCACCTGGGCCAACTTCGTCGCCGGCCTGCAGTCGGATCAGTTCGACGTCTCGATCGCCGCCACCTTCGCCACGGTCAAGCGCGCGATGGCGGTCGACTTCACCCGTCCGCTTTTCTACCTCGGCAGCGTGGCGATGGTCGGCAAGGACGATACCCGCTTCGATTCGATCGAGCAGATGAACGATCCCAGCGTGCGCATCGCGGTGATCCAAGGCACCGCCGCCGAGGACTTCGTCCGCCGCTCGATCCCCGAGGCCCAGCTGGTCTCCCTGGCCACCGGCAACCTCACCGCCGGCTTCATGGAAGTGGTCTCGGGTCGTGCCGACGTGAGCTTCGAGGATGCCTTCACGGCCTCTCAGTTCGCCGCGCAGCAGCCCAGCGTCAAGGTGCTGTTCGCCGACGATCCGGTGTTCTTCCTGCCGATCGCCTGGACGGTGAAACAGGGCAACGCGGAGCTCAAGTCCGTATTCGACATCGCCCTCCAGGACCTACTGATGTCGGGCCAGCTCGACCGCATCGTCGGCGCCTACCTGGAGGGAGGACGCTTCGTCGACCAGCCCAACCTGCGCGACTTCCCGGCGAGCCTTTGACTGCGATCACCCCGAACTGCGATGAGGAGAACACCTAATGCCGCACTACCCCAGCTGGGAACAGACCCTTGCCGGCAAGCACTGGCGCAGTACCCACTTCCCGAGGATCAGGGAGGACATGCCGACCTTCCTCGGCGTGCCCTATGCGATTCGCGATGAGGACCTGGAGGGCGCTGACGTGGTCATCATCGGCGCACCTTTCGCTGCCGGATGGGGCAAGAAGTACAGCGGCGTCGACAAGGCCGAGTGGCTCACCGCCACCACCAGGATCCGCCAGCAATCGATACGCTATCGCGGCGGCTACGTGCAGGAGTTCGATCTCGACATCTTCGAGCACCTCAAGGTCGTCGACTACGGCGATGTCGATCTGCCGCTCGAGGCCAGCTACGAAGGCACCGTCGAACGCATCCTCGAGGCCCAGGCCGCGGTCGAGCGCAAGGTCCGGGCAGCGCTCGACGCGGGCGCGGTGCCGCTGGTGGTCGGGCAGAACTCACCTTGCGCCTCCTACGCCATCGGCCGCCCGGTCGCCGAGCGCCACGCGGGGCCGATCGGGATGGTCAGCCTCGATACCCATTGGGATGCGTGGCCCTACGACTGGGCGACGATGAGCCCGCATATCGCCGGTTCGACCAACTGGAAGGACAAGCTCTACCGCGACTGTCCCAACTTCAGCATTCCCAACCTGGTCGAGATCGGCGAGCGCGGCATGCTCGAAGACCCCGAAGTGGTCCGGCGCTTCGTCCGCGAGGGCTGCAACTTCATGCCGATGTGGAAGATCCGCACCGAGCTCGGGATCGAGGGGGTGATCGACAACCTCGACCAGGCCTGGAACGGCACCGACGCGGTATATGCCCACTTCGACATGGACGTGCTGGGCGGCGCCGGGCCAGCCGAGGGCGACCTGCTCGGCGAGCTGGCCGAACCGATCGGGATGACCGACTACGAGGCGATCCGCATCGCTCATGAGGTCGGCAGAAGAGGCTGCGCCGGGCTTTCGTTTCTGTGCATTCCGCCGGGCTCGGCGGTGATGTACCGGGTGATCGTCTATGCGATCACCTACTTCCTCGCAGGCCTTGCGCTGCGCAAGGCGACGGCCACGGATGGAGCGCGCGGAGCCTGAGCCGATGAAGATCGTCACCGACAACGTGATCAACGATCTGCGTGCGCTGGCGAAGATCGGCGCCAGCGGCGCGGGGCTTACGCGTATCGCGCTCTCGGACGCGGACATGGCGGCCCGGCGCTGGCTGATGGAGCGGATGTCACAGGTCGGGCTCGAGCCGCGCCTCGACTCGGTCGGCAACGTCCACGGCCGGATGCCCGGTGTCACCCAGGCGGTGCTGGTCGGCTCCCACCTCGATAGCGTTCCCGGCGGCGGCTGGCTCGACGCATGCACGGGCGGCAGCTAGAGACCCTCGAGCGCGAGCGCTACCTCGCCTATTTCGAGGCGCATATCGAGCAAGGACCCAGGCTCGACGCCGGCCGGGCGGCGCTGCATTTCGCGGTGGAGTGCGAACGAGCGCTGGCCGAGGCGGATGGCCAACGCCCGCCGCTTCGATGAGCACTTCCTCAACCAGTGCCGCGCGCACCGCACGGCCGGCCCAGGGCGGCTGGAGCATCTTCGTCGCCACCTGGCACAAGAGCGAGATCAGGACCGCGACGGCGTATCGCAACGTGCTCAGCGGCGTGCTCGAAGCGCCGGTGCCGGTGTTCTGGGCCCTCGACAAGCAGGACTGAGTCGAACCTCGCCGCTCAGTAGCCCCGCGACGGATCGATCCGGTTGAGCAGCGCCTCGCCCCGTTCGAGCCGGTGGATGTTGGCGACGACCTGGGCGGCGATGGTGTCGAGGCTTGAGGCGGAGGCCATGTGCGGGGTGATGATCACCCGGTGATCCCGCCACAGCGGGTCATCCTCGGGCAGCGGCTCGCGTTCGAAGACGTCGAGCAGCGCGCCGCGCAGCTGGCCCTGGTCGAGGGCGGCGCGGAGATCATCGCGAACCAGGTGCTCGCCGCGGCCCAGGTTGATCACCGCCGCATCCCGGGCGAGGCGGGCGAAGGTCGCGCGGCCGAGGATGCCGCGGGTCGCCTCGGTGAGCGGCAGCAGGCAGACCAGGATATCGAGGCCGTCGAGAAAGGCGTCGAACGCCTCCTCGCCGGCGAAGCAGGCCACGCCATCGAGGCGCTTGGCGCTGCGCGCCCAGCCGCGCACGCTGAAGCCCTGGGCGGCGAGCGCTTGGGCGGCGTGGGCGCCGAGCGCGCCGAGGCCCATCACCCCGACCCTGCAGCCACTGGCCTCGCGCTGCACCGGCCAGTGCCAGCGGTGGCGAGCGCGATCGGCGAATACCTGATCCAGGCGGCGGTGGTAGTGGAGCACGGCCCAGAGCACGAACTCGGTCATTCCCAGGCGTTGGTCGGGGTCGACCATTCTGCATATCGGCACCTGCGCCGGCAGGCTCGGGTCAGCGAACAGGTGGTCACAGCCGGCGGCGATCGAATGGACCAGGCGCAGCCGAGGCAGCCTGGCGAAACTGCCCGGCGGCGGATACCAGCACAGCGCGATTTCGGCATCGTCGAGGGTTTCGCCCGGCGCCAGCGTCACCACCTCGATCGAAGGGTCGACCCGCGGCAGCTGCGCTGCGAGCGACGAAAGCGTCGCACCGCGCCCAACCAGTGCGACTCGGCTCATGAACAGTAGTCCTCGCGCTGATCGGTGATCAGCTCGAGCGCGGCCTGCCAGGCGAGCTGGGCGATCTCCTGCTCGCCTTCAGCCTGGAACTGCTCGGCGGTATGGCGACACACCTCCTCGCTCGGCAGGTTCAACGGGCGGCCGCCCGCGAGGGCCTGGACCTGGGCCTGGCAGGCACGTTCGAGAAAATAGATCTCCATGAACGCACAGGCGACGTCGGCACCGCCGGCGAGCAGCCCGTGATTGCGCAGGATCATCGCGTTGTGGCTGCCGAGATCGCGGACCAGGCGCTCCCGCTCGGCGATGTCCAGCGCGATGCCCTCGTACTGGTGGTAGGCGAGATGGCCGTAGAACTTCAGCGCATGCTGGGTGATCGGCAGCAGCCCCTCGGCCTGGGCCGCTATCGCCATCCCGGCGGCGGTATGGGTGTGGATAACGCAATCCAGGTCGGGGCGTGCGGCGTGGATCGCCGAGTGGATCACGAAGCCCGCGACGTTGACCTTCGCCCCTGGCTCGAGCGCGTCGACCACCTGGCCCTCATGATCGATCTTGACCAGGGTCGAGGCACGCATGCGTTCGAACGGCACACCGTAGCGGTTGATCAAGAAGTGACCAGGCTCACCCGGCACTCTGAGCGTCAGGTGGGTGTCGATCAGGTCGGTCATCCGATAGTAGGCGATGAGCCGATAGAGCGCGGCGAGCTGGCAGCGCGCCTCCCACTCGGCGCCGCCGACCCGCTCGCGCAGCCGCGCTGCCTGCGGGGTGAAAGTGAATTCGGCACTCATGATGCCTCTCCTTGGTCACTAGCGATGGTTTGGCCCCCGGTCCGGCTGGATCATGCTGGACAGCGCGCCGAGCAGTGGCACCAGCATACCGCCAACCAGCGGGTCATAGGCGACCAATGTCGAAGGCTTGGCCGCGCAAGCAGCGGCTTCAACCCAGACAGCGAGTCACGTGCTTGACCGATTGGTAGGCGGCCAGCCCCCAGGGGCCGAGTTCGCGACCGATGCCGCTGCCCTTGGTGCCACCCCAGGAGGTCTCGACGAATACCACCTGGATCGAATTGATCCACACATGGCCGACCTCCAGCGCCGCGGCGACCCGCTCGGCGCGCTGCAGGTCAGCGCTGGCGACGGTGGCGACCAGGCCAAAGCGGCTGTCGTTGGCCAGGGCTATCGCCTCTGCTTCGCTGTCGAAGCGCCGGGCACAGAGTACCGGGCCAAAGATTTCCTCGGTCCATAGCCGGCTTTCGGTAGGCACGCCGGCATAGAGCGTCGGCGCGACGAACCAGCCCGGCCGTTCCAGAGGCGTGCCGCCGGCCAGGCAGTTCAGCCGTTCCTCCTGCCCGATGGCGAGGTACTCGCTGACCTTGCGCCACTGCGCTGCGCTGCTCAGCGGGCCCATGTCGATCTCTTCGTCGAACGGGCTGCCGACCCGCAGCGCGTCCAGCGCCTCGGCCAGGCGGGGCAAGAGCGCATCGGCAATGCCCTGCTGAACCAGCAGGCGCGATGTCGCCGAGCACATCTGTCCGGCGTTCCAGCAGATACCGGCGATGATCCATTCGATGGCCTGGTCGAGATCGCAGTCGTCGAACACGATGATCGCTGACTTGCCACCGAGCTCTAGCGTCACCGGCCGGCAATGCTCGGCAGCGCTATGCATGACGCGGCTGCCCACGGCATTGCTGCCGGTAAAGGAGAGCTTGTCGAGCCCGCTATGGGCGCTCAGCGCCGCGCCGACTTCAGCCTTGCCGCCGACGATGTTCAGCACACCCGCGGGCAGGCCCAGCTGGTCGGCTATCTGGCCGTAGGTCCGCTCGATCAGCGGGGTGACCTCGGAAGGTTTCAGCACCAGGGTGCAACCGGCCGCCAGGGCTGGGGCGATCTTCCAGGCACTGGTCACCAGGGGGAAGTTCCAGGGCACGATCAGGCCAACCACGCCGATCGCTTCCAGCCGCGTGTGCGAGCTGAAGCCGGACGCTGCCAAGGCGACCTGGCGGCTCTGCTGCTCGATCAGGCGTTCGGCGAGATCGGCGTAATAGGCGAAGGTCGCCACGGCATCGTCGATGTCCACCTCGGCCTCGCGGCGCGGCTTGCCATTGTTGCGCATCTGCAGCTCGACCAGGGCGTCGCGTTGCCCGTCGATGGCTTCGGCGAAGCCACGCAGGTAGCGGGCACGCTCGTCCGGTGCGCTGTTTTTCCAGGCGGGTAGGGCCTGGCGAGCGGCAGCCACGGCCTCGTCGACCTGGCCCGTGCTGGCGGCACGCAGCTCGGCGAAAGGCTGGGCGATGGATGGATCGAAAACGCTGAGCATGTCAGTGCCTTTGCCTGCGGCCCAGCGGCCAGCGATGTAGTGAGGCGTGTTCATGGTCATACTCGTGCCGCGGGCTTGCTGGTGGGCGTGGCTGCCGCGGTGCTTTCCCGGCGTACCCAGCGCGGTCCGGCGGGGCCGTAGACGTTGGCCGGCTCGGGGAACAGGTTGAGCAGGGCGAGATAGAGCACGGCGGCCATGCCCAGGGTGATCGGCAGGCTGACATCGATGCCGCTGGCCAGCTCGCCCAACGGGCCGACGAACTGGCCGGGCAGGTTGACGAAGCACAGGCCCACCGCCGCGCTGGGAATCCAGGCACCGAGGCCGCGCCAGTTCCAGCCGTGGTGGAACCAATAGCGGCCACCACGCTGGCCGCGGGTGAACACCTGCAGGTCATCGGCGTGATAGCAGCCACGGCGCACGACCAGGCCGAGGATCATGATCACCATCCACGGGCTGGTGCAGGTGACGATCAACACGGCGAAGGTCGACACGCTCTGCACCAGGTTGAAGGCGAAGCGGCCGATGAAGATGAAGGCGATCGCAGCCACGCCGATCAGCAGGGTGGCGACGGCGCGGCTCATCAGCCGTGGGAACAGGCTCGACATGTCCAGCCCGGTGCCGTACAGCGCCGTAGTGCCAGTGGACATGCCGCCGATCACGGCGATCAGGCACACCGGCAGGAAGAACCAGGTGGGCGAGATGGCCAGCAGGCCGCCGACGTAGTTGTTGGCCTCGATGTACTGCGGCGCCAGGGTCGCCACCAGGGTGGCGGTGCACAGGCCGAAGAGGAAGGGGATCAGGGTGCCGGCCTGGGCGGCGAGCACTGCCAGCATGATGCGCCGCTTGGGTGTGTGCCGCGGGATGTAGCGCGACCAGTCACCGAGGAAGGCGCCGAATGAGACCGGGTTGCTCATCGCCAGCAGCGCGGCGCCGATGAACGCCGCCCAGAAGCCCGGCTGCTCGAGGCCGACGATGCCGGGGTAGCCCGCGTCGAAAGCCCCGGCAAAGGCGAAGAGACCGAGCAGGAACAGCAGGCTCGAGGCCCATACCGCGATCTTGTTGACCCACAGCATGAAGCGGAACCCGTAGATGCACACCACCAGCACCAGCACGGCGAACAGCCCGTAGGCCAGGCCCAGGGTCAGGTCGTTTTCCGGCAGGCCGATCAGCCGCTTGGCGCCGCCGACCAGGGCATCGCCGGAGCTCCACACCGACAGCGAGAAGAACGCCACGGCGGTGAGCAGTGACAGGAAGGAGCCGACGATGCGCCCATGCACGCCGAAGTGGGCACCGGAGGACACGGCGTTGTTGGTGCCGTTGAGCGCCCCGAACAGACCCATGGGGGCGAGAATCAGCGCGCCCACCGTCACCCCGAGGACGATCGCCCACACGCCGGCCTGGAACGACAGGCCGAACAGCACCGGGAAGCTGCCCAGTACCGCGGTGGCGAAGGTGTTGGCACCGCCGAAGATCAGCCGGAACAGATCGATGGGGGTGGCATCGCGTTGGCTGTCGGGGATCTGCTCGACCCCGAAGGTTTCGATACGCGTCGCGTGGCTCATGTGTTTCTCCAGCACCTATCACGATTTTTATAAGGCCGGCGCAGGCACGCAGACCCCGTTATTCACCCCCGACAGTCATCGGGTGGTGGTGCATTGGCGGTGCGGCGGGGCCGCGAGGAACCTAGAGGACTCCAAACCCGCGAAGGGACATCCGGTACGACGAGCATCGAATGCCTCGCGCGAGCCTTCCTGCTTTCAACCGCCGCTTGGCGCCGCTCGCACTTCGTCCACGCGGGTCATCGGCGAATGACACCCGGCAGGATGCAGAGCATTTCGAACAGCAGGTTGGCAGCGACTACCGCGGTCTGGCCGTGCGGGTCGTAAGGCGGCGAGACCTCGACGAGGTCGCCACCGACGATCTCGAGCCCGTAGGCGCCGCGGATGATCTCCAGCGCCTGGGGAATGGTCAGCCCGCCGATCTCGACCGTGCCAGTGCCCGGGGCGTAGGCGGGATCGAGGCTGTCGATGTCGTAGGAGAAGTAGACCGGGCCGCTGCCGAGCTTGGCACGGACCTCGGCCATCAGCGGGGTCAACGACTTGTGCCAGCACGCCTCGGCGGGCACCACCATGAAGCCTTGGTCACGCCCCCAATCGAACTCATCGGCGGCGTAGCCGGTGCCACGCAGGCCGATCTGCACCGTCCGCTGGGGATCTATCAGCCCCTCCTCGACCGCGCGCCGGAACGGCGTGCCGTGGGCGATCTTCTCACCGAACATCTGGTCATTGACGTCGGCGTGGGCGTCGACGTGGATCAGCCCGACCGGCCCGTGCTTCTTCGCCATCGCCCGCAGGATCGGCAGGGTCAGGGTGTGGTCTCCGCCCAGCGTCAGCGGCACGCAGGGATGGGCGAGAATCCCATCGTAGTGGCGCTCGATGATCTCGACGCTCTTCTTCAGATCGAAGGTGTTGATCGGCACGTCGCCGATGTCGGCGATCTGCAACGACTGAAACGGCGCGGCCCGGGTGGCCATGTTGAACGGACGCAGCATGCGCGACTCGTCGCGGATCTGGCGCGGCCCGAAGCGGGTGCCGGGACGGTTGGACGTGCCGATGTCCATCGGGATGCCGACGAAGGCGACATCGAGCCCGCGGGCGTCCGCCTGGGTCGGCAGGCGCATCATCGTCGCCGGGCCGCCGAAGCGCGGCATTTCATTGCCGCCGAGCGGCTGGTTGAAATCGTGGGAGGTCGAAGCGGTCATGGGGGGTTCCTGTATTTGGTCTTGTTGTTCTTATCCAGCAGGAAGCGTGCCAACCTTCGAGTCGTTTTAAATCAACTACTTGAGTCAACTCCGATTCAAATAGGTATCAGCGGCGGCGTTTTGCCGATACGTTGATGAATCATTGATCCAGTATTGAATCGAATCACTGAGAAGGTGCCATGCCGACCACCACCGCATCCATCGACAGTGCGACGCTCGAGGTACTGTTCGAGGCCTCGCACGATCACCTGGTACTGACCGATGCCAGCGGGCGAATCCTCCGTGCGAGCCCCAGCGCCTGCGCGGTCTATGGCCTGTCGATGCAGGCGCTGAGCGAAAGCAACGTGCATACGCTCGAGGCGCAGGGCGTATTCGCCCCCTCGGTGACACGCAAGGTGCTGGCGAGCCAGCGCGCCGAACAGGTGCTGCAAACCACGCCCACCGGACGGCGGGTGCTCGCCGAAGCCTATCCGGTGCGGGTCGACGGCAGGCTGGTACGAGTGATCAGCCGCTCGCGTGACCTCACCGACCTCGAGCAGGAGTACGCCGAGCTCCAACGCCAGCTCGATGCCCAGCTGCGCGAACCCGAACAGCCGCCGACGCTCGAGGGGATAGAAGCCTCGAGCCCAGCGATGCGCCGGCTGGTGACGCTGCTGGCGCGGGTGGCGGCCACCCGCGCCAGCATCGTGCTGCTCGGCGAATCCGGGGTCGGCAAGACCGCTTTGGCCCGGCAGGTGCACCGCCAGAGCGAGCGGGCCGGTGGCCCGTTCGTCGAAGTCAACTGCGCAGCGATCCCGGAGACCCTGTTCGAGTCGGAGATGTTCGGCTATCTGCCCGGCGCGTTCAGCGGCGCCGCGCGCCAGGGCAAGCCGGGGCTGCTCGAACAGGCCGACGGCGGCACCCTGTTCCTCGATGAGATCGGCGAGCTCGGTCTCGGCATGCAGTCCAAACTGCTCAAGGTGCTCCAGGACGGCATGGTGATGCGCCTGGGCGATACCCGTGCGCGCCAGCTGGACTTCAGGCTGATCGTCGCGACCCATCGAGACCTTGCCAGAGAGGTCGAAGAAGGGCGCTTCCGGCTCGACCTCTACTACCGGCTCAACGTAGTGCCCGCCTGGATACCGCCGCTGCGCGAGCGGCGCGAGGAGATTCCCGCCCTGGTCGAGCGCCAGCGCGCGCGGCTCAAGCAGCGCTACGGCCTGGAGCTGTCGCTGGACGCACGCCAGTGGGGCTACCTGATGAGCCACGCCTGGCCCGGCAACGTACGCGAACTGGAAAACCACCTCGAACGCCTCTGCCTGGCCGGGGACACCGCTCTCGCGCCCTCTTCCCCGCCGACTGCCGACCCTGCCCCGCCACCGGCGCTCGACGAGCTCGAGACCGAGAGCCTCGATCTCGCCACCGCGCTCGACGCCACCGAGCGCCGGCTGCTCGAACGCGCCCTCACCCAGGGCGGCGGCACCCGCGCCATCGCTCGACGCCTCGGCATCAGCCAGCCGAGCGTGGTGCGCAAACTGGCCAAGCACGGGCTCAACCGCAGGCGCCCGGATGCCGATGAGTGAAAGCGCGAGGCGATGGTGCTCGAACCACCCTCGTGACACTCACCAGAGCTATCACCGAAGGCTGAAAGAGGATACATTGAATGCATGTATTCACTCACTCCGAGCACGACATGGCCACCAGCATTCGCCTATCGATCGAGACGGAACAACGCCTGAACCACCTGGCCGAGGCCACCAGACGCTCCAAGGCCTTCTATCTGCGCAAGCTGATCGAAGACAACCTCGACGAGTTGGAAGATGTCTACCTGGCGGAGCGCACCCTGGAGCGCATCCGTCAGGGTGAGGAAGAGACCCTGAGCCACGAAGCGTTCTGGCATGAAGTGGAAGGTTGAATACGCAAGTTCGGTCCAGAAGGAGATCCGTCAGTTGGACCCGCAGACCAGACAACGCATACGCACCTACATGGAGCAGCGGCTGATGACCATCGCCGACCCGCGCCAGCTCGGCAAACCGCTGAAGGGCCAGTTCTCCACCCTATGGCGCTACCGGGTAAGTGACTATCGGATCGTCTGCGATCTCGATGATCACGTCTTGACCATCCTTGTACTCAGAGTGGCCCACCGTCGGCAGGTATACGACTGATCTTCTTCCTTGATGCCCGGGTGACTGGCTTGCTTCGTCCAAGCAAGGCGCAACCGGCGGCGGTGAGGCCGTGGTTCGACACGGGCCTCCATGATGGCTCGCAAGATGGCTCAAGTCGGCGAAGGCCCGGCTCACCACGAACGGATGGG